>NZ_JAHKPS010000022.1:26296-175057 GCF_018860565.1 Winogradskyella psychrotolerans | reverse complement strand
AATGAATCAAACTACAGCCATAGCCACAGGATTGGTAGCAGGTACATATAATGTAGTTGTCACAGATGCCAATGGATGTACAGCGAATGCTTCTGTAACGGTTACCGAACCAACGATGCTAACAGCCAGTGCTATGGTTAGCTCAAGTTATAATGGACAAGACTTAGCATGTAATGGAGCATCTAACGGAGAAGCAACAGTATCGGCTTCAGGTGGCACAATGGGCTACACTTACCAATGGGATGATCCAATGAATCAAACTACAGCCATAGCCACAGGATTGGTAGCAGGTACATATAATGTTGTTGTAACAGACGCTAATGGATGTACCGCATCAAATAGTGTTACCATTAATGAACCAGCTACGATAACTACGAGTATAATCTCAACAGATGTATCATGTAATGGCTCAAACAATGGCACAGTAGATTTAACAGTAAGTGGAGGAACAGCACCTTATACTTTTATATGGAGTAATTCAGCAACGACAGAAGATATGGTAGGTCTCTCATCAGGTACATATAATGTAGTTGTCACAGACGCCAATGGATGCACCGCAACAGATAGTGTTACCATTAATGAACCAACTGCGATAACTACGAGTATAATCTCAACAGATGTATCATGTAATGGCTCAAACAATGGCACAGTAGATTTAACAGTAAGTGGAGGAACAGCACCTTATACTTTTATATGGAGTAATTCAGCAACGACAGAAGATATGGTAGGTCTCTCATCAGGTACATATAATGTAGTTGTCACAGACGCTAATGGATGCACCGCAACAGATAATGTTACCATTAATGAACCAGCTACGATAACTACGAGTATAATCTCAACGGATGTACCATGTAATGGTTCAAACAATGGCACAGTAGATTTAACAGTAAGTGGAGGAACAGCACCTTATACTTTTATATGGAGTAATTCAGCAACAACAGAAGATATGGTAGGCCTTTCATCAGGTACATATAATGTAGTTGTCACAGACGCTAATGGATGCACCGCAACAGATAATGTTACCATTAATGAACCAGCTACGATAACTACGAGTATAATCTCAACAGATGTATCATGTAATGGCTCAAACAATGGCACAGTAGATTTAACAGTAAGTGGAGGAACAGCACCTTATACTTTTATGTGGAGTAATTCAGCAACAACAGAAGATATGGTAGGTCTCTCATCAGGTACATATAATGTAGTTGTTACAGACGCTAATGGATGCACCGCAACAGATAGTGTTACCATTAATGAACCAGCTACGATAATTACGAGTATAATCTCAACGGATGTACCATGTAATGGTTCAAACAATGGCACAGTAGATTTAACAGTAAGTGGAGGAACAGCACCTTATACTTTTATATGGAGTAATTCAGCAACGACAGAAGATATGGTAAACCTTTCATCAGGTACATATAATGTTGTTGTAACAGACGCTAATGGATGTACCGCAACAGATAGTGTTACGATTAACGAACCTGAATTAATTTTAAATGAAGTGACTCAAGATGATGGAATACTGGCTGCAACAGAAGCAGGCATGATTTACCAATGGTATGCATGTCCAGATACTTTGTTAACAGGAGAAACTAATCAAACATATACGCCAACTACAAATGGAGAGTATAAAGTGGTTATAAGTAATATTGAAGGTTGTAGTGTGGTTTCAGATTGCGTTACTGTTGCTAGTTTAGGTTTATCTGATACTCAAAATTCTAATGTTAAACTTACGCTTTTTCCTAATCCAGCAAAGTATGAATTATACGTTAAAGGATTGAAAATATCGACTTCTTTTGAAATTATTGATTTATATGGTAAAAAAATAAGAAAAGGAATTGTTGATTCAAATACATCCATCTTAGTTGATAAGCTTCCAGTTGGTATGTATTTTTTAAAACTTGATGGAGAAAAAGTAATAAAGTTTATTAAAAAATAAAATACAATTATAAGACAGTCAAGCGTTTGTTTATAAAATTCTTGACTGTTTTTTTATTTTATAGGAACATACAAAAAATTCAAGCTCTATATTTGATAACTAAATATTAGAAATATTGAAATTAGTTATTGCTTTTTTATGGTGTTTAGCGTTGTATCCATTTAAAATAAGTGCTCAAAATTTGTCATTTTCATCCTTTTATAATGAGACTGATAATTACGTGAGATATCATAGCCCAAAAGAAAGTTTAGATTATATAGATAGTCTTTTAATTGAAAATTCAAATTATTCCTCGAAGCAAACATTAAATACTGTAAAACTTTTTCCGTTAATTCAAGCAAATATGTACGATGTTGCTCTTCAAACATCAAAGAGCTTGCTACATGATTCGCGTTTATCAAAAAAATATAAGATTATCACGCATTTAAGACGTGCATTGATTTATGAGATTCTTGAAATTTTTGACAAGAGTGAAATAGAACTGAAACATGCAGAAATAATTCTGTCAGAACCTAAGTTTATAAAAAGTGAATTAAAAGCCGAATTGTTATACAGATACGGTTCGCTTTATCGGGTTCAGGAAAAGTACGGGTTAGCAAACAATTATGTGGATCAATCTATTACACTTTCTAAAGAAAATAATTATATAAATTCATTAGCAGTTGCCTATATGCTTAAAGGCTTTTTGACACCCAAAAATGAATTTGACGCTATTAATAATTACTATAACGACGCTCTTAAAAATTATAAAATGCACAATGATTCGTTAGGTGTTTCAGGAATGCTCTACAATTTAGGTAAATTATATTTCAAAAAAGAGGCATATAATAAAGCGTTAGATTTAAGCGATTCTGTTATTAAATATGCTAACAAATTTCCTTATCATTTTGCATATGCTAATGCCTATAAACTTAAAAGTGATATCTATAAGAAAAAGAATTTGCCTGATTCTGCACTCAGAAATTTTGAAATTTTTTACAAATTAGACACTAAGTTATTAGAAGATAAACAGGAATTAAAGATTCGGGAATTAGAATATAACTATTTACTAGAGCAGGAACATATCAATAAAAAACAGCTAGAAAAAGATAATAAAGAAATTAGCAGGTTCAACTATAAATTAAAGATGTTAATTTATAGTTTAATAACCTTGTTAATATTGATAACTATTGCTTTTAGATTTATATGGAAAAAAAATAAAACTATTAGGGAAAATAAACTTCAGATTTTTAATACAAATAAGAAACTTTCAGAAATGATTAAGGAAAAAGAAGTTTTATTAAAAGAACTAAATCACAGGGTTAAAAATAATTTATCTTTAATTTTAAGTTTAATAAATTTTCAATCAATAGATATTAAAGATACTAAACTTAAGTCTCGGTTTGAAACCTTGAAACAACGTATAGAAGCCATTGCTATTGTTCATAAACAAATGATGTTTAAATCGGATTCAAATTTAGATAATAAACATAATATTAAGGAGTATATCAATCAAATCGCACATTCATTAATAAAACTAGATCCACGGACAATCATATTTCAACCTCAAATTCTTAATATAGAAGTTTCTTTAGATGTTGCTATACCCTTAGGAATTCTTATAAATGAACTAATATCAAATAGTATAAAACATGCTGTTATAGATGAAGAATTAGAGATTAATATTCATATTTCTGAGGAAGAAGAATTTTTAAAAATTATTTACTCTGATAATGGTAAGAGTTTTAAAATAGAAAAACAAAGTAGTGGTTTAGGCCTATTTATAATAGAAAGTATGGTTAAACAACTTAAAGGAAGCTTAAAAGTTTCTGAATTTCAATATAACATAAAGATTTTAAAAGCCAGACTATAGATGCCAAATATATTAATTGTTGAAGATGAAATACTAATCGCTCATCTTTTAAAAAGTCATTTAGAGGACGCTGGTTTTAATTGTTGCGGTATAGCTATAGATTATGAAGAAACTATTGTAGCTCTAGAAACCAAAACTATTGACTTTATTTTTTTAGATGTATCCCTTTTTGGAGATAAGAGTGGGATTGAAATTGCGACATATATAAATGGTAATTACACTATTCCATTTATATTTTTAACATCTTATAATGATAATAATACTATAAAAGAAATAGCAAAAACAAAACCGGTAGGTTATTTATCAAAACCATTTAAAGAGATTGATGTTGTTACAGCATTAAAATTATATTTTAGTACTGTTAAAACAGATTCTTTTAAAAATTTTAAACTCATCATTGGGAAGACTACTTATAACATAGACTTAACAAAGCTCTTATACGTAAAATCGGAGCATGTTTATTCCAAATTAATATTTTTAAATAAAACACTTCTAATCCGAGAATCATTAAGTAATCTCATAGATATTTTTCCACAAGAGATACTTGTTAGAATAAATAGAAGTGTTGCAATTAATCCAATTTTTATTAATAAAACTACTGCAACGACGGTAGAAATAGGAGATGAAATATTTAAACTTTCTAGAAAATATTGCGATAATATAGATTATTTGGATAGTAATTAAAATTATGACAGTCATTCATAAATTCTTTAACTTTTAAAGTTTTATATTAAATTTTGAAGAAAGTTTCATTCTTACAGTTAATCTTACAAAGAAGTCTTAATCCAAAAACAATAGGGCTATTTTTATTCGTAACTTTGTTGTATTAAATTAACTCAACATAACACAACATGACAATCTCAATAGGAAACGATCACGCAGGACCAGATTATAAATTTGCTATAGTAAAGCATTTAGAAGCTAAAGGTTATACTATTAATAACTATGGAACAGACACTTTAGATAGTGTAGATTATCCAGATTTTGTACATCCTGTAGCAAAAGATGTTGAAGCTAAAAAAGTAGATTTTGGGATACTAATTTGTGGCAGTGCAAATGGTGTAGCAATGACAGCTAATAAATACCAGCATGTAAGAGCTGGAGTTTGTTGGACAAATGAAATAACGGAATTAACACGTTTGCACAACAATGCTAATATTATTTGTATTCCAGCACGTTTTACATCAATTCCGCAAGCTATAAAAATGGTAGATACCTTTTTAGAAACTAAATTTGAAGGTGGTCGTCATCAAAACCGTGTAGATAAGATTCCATTATCATGTTAAATGAGTCATTCACACAATCATTCGCATAATTCTAAAGACTTAAAGGGGCAAAAGCTTTTAATTTCAATACTTCTAAATATTGTTATTACTGTAGCTCAAGTTATTGGTGGTTTTGTTTCTGGTAGTCTTTCATTACTCAGCGATGCTTTACATAATTTTAGCGATGTTATTTCTTTAATAGTTAGTTATGTAGCTGCTAAATTATCGAAACAAAAAGCATCTATTGATAGAACTTTTGGTTATAAACGTGCCGAAATTTTAGCTGCCTTTATTAATGCTAGTACGTTAATTATTGTAGCAATAATCTTAATTTTTGAAGCTGTAAAACGTTTTAAAAATCCACAAGAAATAGAATCTGGTTTAGTTATTTGGTTAGCCGTTGTTGCCATTATAGGTAATGGTCTAAGCGTTTTATTATTAAGAAAAGATGCTAAAAATAACATTAATATGCGTTCTGCTTATCTGCATTTACTTACAGATATGTTAGCAAGTGTTGCAGTATTAATTGGTGGTTTATTAATGAAATACTACCAACTGTTTTGGGTAGATAGTTTATTAACCTTATTAATTGCATTGTATTTAATTTGGGTAGGTTACGATTTGTTAAAGACATCTACTAAAATGCTAATGCTGTTTACACCAGATGATATTAACATTAAAGAGGTTGTAAGAACAGTTAATAAACTACCAAAAGTTAGTAAATTACATCATGTGCATATTTGGAATTTGAGTGACGATGAGTTACACTTAGAAGCTCATTTAGATTTAAAAGAAAACATTTCTACTACAGCGTTTAATGATTTACTTTTAGATATTGAAACTGTCTTACATGATGAATTTAATATTAATCATGTCACCATTCAACCAGAGTTTAATAAAGAAGACCCTAAAGAGGTCATTGTACAAGATTAACTATGTTAACAACTAAAATAAGCGCTTTTAACGAACTTTCTATAGTAGAGTTATATGATTTACTTCAATTAAGAAGTGAAGTCTTTGTAGTAGAACAAGATTGTGTATATCAAGACATTGATGGTAAAGATCAAAAGGCACTTCATGTTTTAGGTTATAAAAATGAAAAATTAGTTGCTTATACAAGAATTTTTAAACCTGGAGATTATTTTAAAGAAGCTAGTATTGGTAGAGTCGTAGTAGAACAAA
Source organism: Winogradskyella psychrotolerans (assembly GCF_018860565.1). Taxonomy (GTDB): domain Bacteria; phylum Bacteroidota; class Bacteroidia; order Flavobacteriales; family Flavobacteriaceae; genus Winogradskyella; species Winogradskyella damuponensis. Next base: position 168,816 of record NZ_JAHKPS010000022.1, on the reverse strand, counting down.
AAGAACGGCAATATAAATATGGATATACAATAATGAACGCTTCTATAGAGGCTATTAAAACTTATTATAATGAAACCATCATTAGAATTTCTGCACAAACGTATTTAAAACGTTTTTATAATAATTTAGATTTTAAGGAAGTAGGAGAAGAATATCTAGAAGATGGTATTCCTCATATTGCTATGTTGCGTTCTTAATTATTTACTAAGGAAAACTATTATTTATCGTAAATTCTAGTTACTAAGATTTCTACACGTCTATCTAACTCAGGCTCACCACCCAAAGGAGCTTTACGTCGCATACCAACATATTTCATTCGGTAGTGTTTTACACCTTTGTCTGCTAAATAATCATAAATATACTTAGCGCGCGCAACAGAAAGATTACGTTTTTTTGTTTTTCTATCTACAGCATCTCTATTACCTTGAGTACAACATACATGGCCTTCAATGGTAAAATAAATGTTAGTACGTTCTGCTAATATTTCAGCAATTTTATCTAGTACTTTTTTCGAGTCTTTTGTTAAATAACTATAGCCTGTTCTAAATAGTAAATTGTCAAGTAATATTTTATCTCCTTCTTTTAAATCTCCTTTTAACAAGTCTTCTGGATTATTCTTTTCAGGCTTTTCTTCTTTTTCCTTTGGAGGATAGACAGGAGTAACAATGATTTCAACTTTACGATTTAAACCTCGTATTTTATTAAGGTCATCTTCACGTATAATATTGACTAAAATTTTACCTTTTCCATCAACATTAGTCATTTTAGACTCATCAAATTCGTTATTAGAAAACACTTCTTTTATGGCATCTGCACGATTTTGAGATAAGACGAGATTATAATTATCACTACCTCTATCATCTGTAAAACCATAAATTGTAACTTTTTCTATATCAATATCTTCAATTGTAGATAGAAAAAGTAATAACCTACTGTGTTCTGTTTCTGGTATATCGTGTTGATCAGTTTCAAAATAAACCTCGTGCTTCATTTCTTTTTGAGAAAAAGAGAATTGAAAGCATAGGCATAAAAGGATAATTAGGGGTCTCATTTTATTATAATTTTCTTACTTACAGAAAACATTTATGATGTTAAATATAAAAAAAATAAATTTCTATCTCAAAATACTTGCGTATTGTAGCGGATTATTAAGAATACTTATGGCTTTTTTAATTTCAGCATTGTGAGCAGTGTAATAGGTATATAAACCTTCACTGTAGAAATAACGTTTAATAATTTCGTCTGTAAGTAATGATTTTAATTGCGTTTTGTTTTCATCAATAGCATTAGATTTATAGGCTTGTAATGCTTTAGTCAAGCTAGCATATTCTGATGTAATTACAGCGTCAAGCTCTTCTTCTTTTGCTACGTTAATGGCGTTTGTTAAGGCTTTTTCAGTTTTAGTTTCAAAATTGAAACCACTTGTTTTTATATAGTTTTTAAATGTTTTGAAGTCAGAATCGGAAAACTCAAAGCTGTTTAGATTTTCAACTTTATTGTTGTAATAATAATTGGTTGCAAAGTTGAATACTAAATTTTCATTTGATATTGCTTTAGTAATTGGTGTTTGTTTTGCAAATTCTACTTCAATATCAGGTTGTACACCTCCACCGTCAAAAACATCGCGTCCATTTTTAGTTTTAAAGGCATTGTAATTTTCTTTTTGAGTTCTTGTAGCTTTTCCATTTTCATCTCTATTCCAATAATCTAATGCTTGAATACAACGGCCAGATGGAGTATAATATCTAGAAATCGTAATCTTCATCTGTGTACCATAAGTTAGAGGTTTTGGACGTTGTACAAGACCTTTTCCAAAGCTTCTTGTACCAACTACCACAGCACGATCCATATCTTGTAAAGCACCAGATACAATTTCACTTGCAGAAGCACTTCTTCCGTCTATTAAAACCACCAGTGGAATTTGTGTATCAATTGGTTCGCGCTTGGTATAATAAGTTTTATTATATTTTTTTACTTTAGATTTAGTGGTTACCACCAACTGATCTTTAGGAACAAAAATATTAGTGACGTTAACAGCCTCGTGAAGTAAACCACCAGGATTTCCTCTTAAATCTAAAATTAACTGTGTAGCTCCTTGATTTTTTAACGCTTTAATAGCTCTAATTGTTTCGGAAGACGCTTTATCATTAAATTTTCTTAACACAACATAACCCGTTTTTTCATCTACCATAGCGTAGTGTGGGACTGCTTTAATTTCTAAAGATTCTCTAATAATTTTTACCGTATTGGTTTTTCCTTGACGTTTATAAACTAAAGAAACTTCAGTACCTGAAGCTCCTTGCAATAAATTTGCAGCATCTTCTTTAAAATCTGCTACGGCAACTTTATCTACTTTAATAATTTCATCACCAGCTTTAAGACCAGCTTTATCTGCAGCATAACCTTGGTAAGGTTCAACGATTACCAATTTATCTTTTAAGGTTAATACTTTTGCTCCAATACCTGTGTAATCGCCTGCATTATTAATTCTAGAGGCCTCGACATCTTGTTCGTTGTAAAATTGTGTATAAGGATCTAAATCGTCTAACATGCTTTTAATGGCTGTATCCATTAAGTCTCCAGGATTAGTATCATCTACATAATTCATGTTAATTTCTTTAAAAAGTGTTGTAAATATTTCTATTTGCTTAGCAATTTCAAAAAAATCGTTTTTAAATGCTGTAGTGCTAGTAAATATAAGCACAGCCAACACTGGAAGTATTATTTTTTTATGTAGGAGTTTTTTCATTTGTTAGAAGTTTTGTCGGTAAATTTCCTAAACAATAATTTCATACTATCATTTAGTTTCTCAAAAGTTGTTCCATCTTTACTAAGGTACAAAATCATAAACGCAAAAGACGCAGAACTATTGTTAAAATATAATGGTTTATTAAGTCTGTAAGCTTCGCGTAATAACCGTTTTATTTGATTTCTAGAAACCGCAGTTTTGTGCAAACGCTTACTTACAGAAACACCTGTTTTAAGTTGATATCCATCTTCAAATTCGGTTTTAAGATATACCAATTTTAGTGGGTAAGCTGTTACTGCTTTTCCTTCTGTAAAAAGCTGTTCGATTAGCTTTTTGCTTTTTAATTTATCTTTTTTTGAATATTTAAAGCTCATTTATATAAATCCGATTTAGCAAAAATAGAAAACCACATCTATTTGATACGAATTTATACACATATTAATGTTTTTATTAGCTCTAAGGTGTGCTTATTAGGGATTAATTTGTAACTCATAGGATAATTATAGATATAAATTAACAGCTACTGGTAGTGCTTAAATCTTGTAAGTTATTAAATTATAAGGTAATGTATATAAAAGATGCACATTGTCTGTTTATAAAGCATTTTGTCTAATAAACTTTTTTTGAAAGCATTTTTTTTCAAAAGCACCTATATTTGAGAGAAAACTAACCCGCACCATTCTAACCTTTCCTACTTTTATGTCTAAAAACTACTTCGCTTTTATAGTATTTATAGTATTATCTATAAATATAAGCGCACAAGATTCTTATTGGTTTCAAACCGTAACAAAACAGTCAAATATTACAAAAGATGAAGTTCCTTTAGAGCATATAGCGTTTGATTTAAATACTGCATCTCTGCTTAATCTTTTTAAAAAGGCTCCTAACCGCTTAACACAAAAAAGATCTCAAATAGTGATTTCTTTACCTAATGAAAAAGGAGAATTAAATAGCTATCAACTATTTGAAGCTTCAAATTTTCATCCAAAACTAGAAGCAAAATACCCTGAAATAAAATCATACATTGGAAAAGGTGTAAATAATGGGGCTACTGCGCGTATTAGTTATTCACCTTCATTAGGATTATCCGTTTCTATTTTTAATCTCGATAGACCAACAACACTTATAAAGCCATTAGATTATAATAATGGGGTTTATGCTGTTTTTTCAAGAAATGAATTGGATGAGTCAAGTTCAGATTTTGAATGTACCACCATAGAATCGGCAAGAAGAGAAATAACATCATCTGGTTTAACAAATAGAAATGCAAATGATAGTCATTTAAGACTTTACAGAGCGGCTATATCAACAACTGGAGAATATTCGCAATTCTATCTTGATGGTTTTGAAACAACAGATGAAGAACGAAAAGGAAAGGTGTTAGCTGCAATAAACCAATCGTTAACGAGAATCAATGGTATTTTTGAAAGAGATTTTGGAGTGACTATGCAGTTAATTTCAAATAATGATGCGATAATTTTCTTAGATACTTTTACAGATCCTTATAATGTTGATAATTTAATAATTCAAAATACAATAGACACAATTATTGGTGATTCTAATTATGATATAGGTCATTTATTTGCCTATGAAGGTTCTATATACGGAAACGCAGGTTGTATTGCTTGTGTATGTACAACAGGTTCTAAAGGAAGTGCATATACAGTACATAGCAACCCTAATTCTGATCATTTTAATTTAATTGCAAGTCATGAGTTTGGACATCAATATGGTGGCTGGCATGTGCAAAGTACCTTAAATTGTAGAAGTTCTAATGAACTTCAAGAAGTAGAACCAGGTAGTGGGAGTTCTATAATGGGATATGCTGGTATTTGTTCACCTAGCGTACAAGATAATCCGGATGATTATTTTAATTATGTAGATATTAGAGATGTTGCGCAGTGGACTATAAATGATAGTTCTTGTGCACAACTTACAGGATTAACTAATACTGCTCCTATTGTTAGCGCAGGTAACGATTTTACGATTCCTATGTCAACAGCATTTATTTTAGAAGGCACAGGAAGTGATCCTGAAGGAGACCAAATTTCATTTTGTTGGGAAGAAAACGATCCAGAAAACCCTTTTAGTAGTGATACTCCACAACCAACAAGGCAATTTGGCCCTATGTTTCGTTCAAAGCTTCCTGTAGAAAGTCCTAACCGTTATATGCCACAATTATCAGATGTCGTTAATGGTAACTTAACACCAACTTGGGAGGTTGTACCTTCTGTAGCAAGAACAATGGATTTTGTTCTTACCGTTAGAGACAATAATCCAAGTGTAGGACAAACCGCTTCAGATGAAATGACAGTTACTGTTACCGATACGGCAGGCCCTTTTATTGTAACGTCTCAAACAACAAACGAAGTATGGAATGTAGGAGAAAATACAACAGTTACTTGGGATGTTGCTAATACAAATGTGGCTCCTGTAAATGCTACTGAAGTTGATATTTTCTTATCTATTGATGGAGGTTTTACATATCCTTACACAATAGCAACTGGGATAGCAAATGATGGGTCAGAAATTATTAATATTCCAAACGTTCCAACCACAACAGAGGCAAGAGTTATGGTTAGAGGTGCAAACAGTATTTTTTATGCTATTAATAGTTCTAATTTTGAAGTACAAGCATCTGAATTTGTAATGAATTTTACAGAATCAAATATGACGGTTTGTAAACCAAACGATGCCGTTTATAATTTTACATATAACACCTTTCTAGGATTTAATGAAACTACTGTTTTTTCAGCACTAAATCTTCCGGCAGGTGTAACAGCTACTTTTAGCCAATCGTCTGCATCAGGTAACAATACTAATATACAAATTACTATAAGTAATACGGCGTTAGTTGCTAATGGTTCTTATGATATAACAATAAACGGAACTTCAGATTCTGCACAAAAGAACTCCATAATTACATTAGAACTCTATGATGTTAATTTATTAGCACCTTCGCTTCAATTTCCAGAGAATAATGAAACCACTGTAGATGTTAATAGCATTTTTACGTGGCAAGAAGACATTAATGCCTCTAGTTATAACATTGATATAGCATTAGATCCTAGTTTTAATACAATAGTTTTATCCGAAACTACTCTAATTAATTCATACAATGTCTTAGGATTAGATTACAGTACGGTTTATTACTGGCGAGTTAAAAGTGTAAATGATTGTGGAATAAGCGACTATTCTAATGTTAACGAATTTATTACGCTTTGTGTTGCCCCTAGTAATATACTTATAACTGATATCATGTCAGATTCTGTTGAAGTTAGTTGGCTAGAAAACGGTAATGCCACAACATGGGAAATAGAGATTGTTGAGGGTGGCGATTTACCAACAGGTGTTGGTGTTTTAACTTCTAATAATCCATATAGCATAAGTGGTTTAAACTCGTTTACAATTTATGATATATATGTAAGATCTGAATGTGGAGATGATAATAATAGTGCTTGGATAGGTCCTTTAAGTTTTACTACAGCAGCTAATTTTTGTAATGGAGATCATTTTTATGATTCTGGTGGTTTAGATGGTGATTATTCAAGTGGAGAATATATTACTACGGTTATAGCACCCTCTGCCGGAAATAATAGCGTTACCGTTACTTTTAACGAGTTTCAATTAGAAAATAGTTACGATTATTTATATATCTATGATGGCCCAGATATAAATGCGTCATTTTTAGGGCAATTTACAGGAACTGCAAACCCTGGAACTTTTACTTCGTCACATTCTTCAGGAACTTTAACATTTGTGTTTTTCTCAGATGAAAGTGTTACAGGCAGTGGTTGGGATGCTACGGTTACATGTCAATTTATCACATGTCCAGATCCTATAGACTTAATCGTGAGTAATTTGATGTTCAATTCAGCCGATTTAAGTTGGACAGCTATTGGTAATGAAACAACTTGGGAGTTTGAATACGGTTTAACAGGTTTCTCTCAAGGAACAGGAACTCTTATAAATACAAGTATTAATCCAACAACTTTAACAGGTTTAAATGCGTCTACTAGTTATGATGTTTATATTAGAGCCAATTGTGGTGCAAACTCAGGTGAAGATGATAGTAATTGGGTAGGACCAGTAACTTTTACATCGATGTCAGATTTTTGTGGTGGAGATCATTTTTATGATTCAGGAGGAGCAAATTGGAACTACCAAAGTGGAGAAGACATTACAACAGTTATTACTCCTTCTGCAGGTTATAATAGTGTAACAGTTAGCTTTAATTCATTTCAATTAGAAAACTGTTGTGACTACTTAAGAGTTTACGATGGTTTAGACATTAATGCTCCTTTTCTTGGGCAGTACAATGGTTCTACAATTCCAGATTCGTTTACTTCCAATAATCCTTCAGGAGCTTTAACATTTAGATTTACTTCAGATGGAAGTGTTACGCGCAGTGGTTGGGATGCTACGGTGATTTGTGAGACTATTATTTGTCCTGATTTATCTGATTTTTTAGTAGAGAATGTGTCTTTGAGTTCTGCAGACCTAAGTTGGATTGCTGGAGGTAGTGAAATAACGTGGGAAATAGAATATGGACCATTAGGTTTTACCCAAGGCGATGGCACTAGTTTAATATTAAATGCAAGTCCATATACTTTAGATAACTTAGACCTGGACACTACTTACGATATTTATATTCGTGGAAATTGTGGTATAAATTCAAGTGAAGAAGATAGCAATTGGATTGGACCAGTAACATTTACAACCCAAGATATTACAACCCCAGGTATTTTAGTTGCTGAACTCACAGATGAATTACAAGGTGAAGTGACTTTAAATTGGGGAGCAATTGCAAATTTTACGGGTAGTTGGTTGTTAAACTTTAATCACGATTGTAATAATAGTTATTCTCAGATAGAAATTATTTTTTATGAAGATTACACCTTTTTTATTCCATCGGAAAGTAACTATGGCACATGGGAAATAAATGGTAATCAAATAACATGGACTTATGATGTAGGTTTTCAATACTCAGGTGTTATAACAGGAAATTATATGGAAGGAACAAATGATAACGATGGTTGTTGGTATGCTGATAAAATAGTAGACTCTAACTATACTAGCTATGTCATTGGAAACTTATCTAGTTTAGGATGGGTTAATACAAATGTTAATGAGGATATTTCTATAACATCAACAATTACATCAACAGCATTTGGCTTTTTAGAGTATAACATTTATAGAAATAACGAATTTTTAGCATCAACAACCGAAACAACATATATAGATATGCTTCCAAGTTTTGGTACTTACAATTACTATATCACTTCTGTATTTAGTGAAGGAGAATCTGAAGCTTCTAATATTGAAACCATTGTTTGGGAAAACTTAAATGTGAAAGAGAATGAACTTGAAGGAATTGAGATATTTCCTAATCCTACAGAATCTGTATTAAACATTAATTCGGCAATACCTATTGAGTCTATTGAGGTGTTCTCAATATTAGGACAAAAATTAATGTTTATCACTTCAAAAAACACTAAAAACCAATTGGATATGTCACCTTTAGACGTTGGAACTTATTTTGTAAAAGTTTGGTCTAACCAGCAATTTAATATTTATAAAGTGATAAAAAAATAAGTACACTAACTTAATTTATAAAGAAAAAGCGCAACTTTTGTTGCGCTTTTTTTATAATGTATATTAAAGTACTTAAGTTACTCCTTGGTAATTGTGTTATTCTTAGGATTAACATCTGCCATCATCTGAGAAGCATCAATCTCAACCGATTTTACGGCCTTTTTAGCTTCAAATGAATAGGTTGGTATTGCCCAGGCCCAATCTTTAATAATAGTTGCTGAGGTAGGCTTTTCTCCACGCATCATTTGTAGCGGAATATAAAATTCTTCTGTTGAACCATCTGTATAAGTTACAGATAGATCTATAGGCATTGGCATAAGACCAATACGCTCTAAAGTGATTGTTTTTCCTTCTACAGTTTTTACTCCATAATCTATTGTATTTGTAGTTTGAGCAAAATCTATAAAATACCAATCTAGTTCTAAATCTGTGATGCGTTCGGCTGTTCTTATAATATCAAATGGTTTCGGGTGTTTAAACTTAAAATCTTCAAAATACTTTTTGATGGTTTTATCTAAGTTGTCTTCTCCTATAACATAGCCTAATTGTGCTAAAAATACAGCACCTTTACTATAAGCTGCCGCACCATAAACTCCATTTAATGCATAACGATCAGAGTGTGTTGTTAAAGGTTGTTCAACTCCAGAATTTGCTAAAGCTAAATACCCTCTGTAAGATCCATAAAGCGGATTAGATTTCTTATTTTCACTAAGAGAATTCATAGCTAAATTAGAAATATAACTTGTAAAACCTTCATCCATCCACTCGTGTTTAGATTCGTTGCTAGCTAATAAAAATTGAAACCATTTGTGAGCTAACTCGTGTGCTGTTACACCTAATAAGCTTCCATATTTACGTTCACCTGTAATTAATGTACACATAGCATATTCCATACCTCCATCTCCTCCTTGGATTACAGAGTATTGATCGTAAGGATAGTCTCCAATGTTTTCGTTAAAGAAATCCATTAATAAAGCAGTATCAGATTGTAACTTTTTCCAGTTGTCTAAATAATTTTGCTTTAATGTTTTCTTATAGTAAAAATGAAGCAATGGTCCATTTGGCATTTGTAACGTATCGTGAATATAATCTGGATCTGCAGCCCAAGTAAAATCATGCACTTTTGGCGCTTTAAAATGATGGGTTTTCTTTCCAGATTTTAAAGTTGGTTCGCCTTGTAAATAGCCTGTACCACCAACGACATAAGCTGCATCAATAGTTAACTTTACATCAAAGTCTCCCCAAACACCATGAAATTCTCTTCCTATGTAAGGATCGGCATGCCAACCTTCATCATCATATTCTGCTAACTTAGGATACCATTGTGACATGGATAAGGCAACACCTTCTTTATTATTTCTACCAGAACGACGAATTTGAACTGGGACTTGGGCATCAAAATCCATATCAAACGTCACTTTTTCTCCAGGTTGAATAGGTTGATTTAACTTTACTTCTAAAACAGTACCAACAGTTTCGTAAGAAATAGCTTTTCCGTTTTGTAATAATGAATTGACTTTTATATATCCAATTTCATTAGGTTGAAGTTTACTAATACGATCACCAACTCTAGGATCTGGATCGTTAATAGTACGTGAGCGAACATCCATTTCACTACCAGGTTGAAAGGCATTAAAATATAAATGGTAATACACGTGATTTAATACATCTGGCGAGTTATTAGTGTACACTAGCTTTTGCTTACCTTTATACTGATAGTTATTGACATTCATGTTAATTTCCATAGTATAATCTACATGTTGTTGCCAATAGCTATTTGTAGAAGCTTTTATTGGATTAGAATCTTGCACTGTTTTTCCTGTGGCGCCACAAGAAAAGACTAATGCAATAACAAAAAAGCTTAATAAAAAATTCTTCATGTTTATTTTAATTTAGAAGCCATAATTAATGCGTTGTAAGCATTAACTATTCTGCCAGATTTTGATATATCTGAAAAAGACTTAACGTTAGAAGCATCTCCCCCCACAACGACTTTAGTTGTTAATGGTAATCCAGACTCTAAAATCACTTGTTTAACTTGTGCAGCAGATAATTTTGGATAGTAAGAACGTACTAAAGCAGCAACGCCAGCAACCGCAGGAGATGCCATTGATGTTCCACTATTTGGCTTATATTCATTTTCTGGAGTTGTAGAATAAATGTCAGAACCAGGTGCAAAAACATCTACATTCTTTTTTCCATAATTAGAGAAACCAGAAACGATTTTAGATCCGTATTTAGATGTTAAAGAACCAACTCTAATATAAGTATTTGATATTTCAACAAAATCAACATTATCATCTGGAAAATTAGGTGCTACGTCTACATTTTCACTAGAGTTACCAGCTGCATGTACAAATATGACATCATTATCTGATGCGTATTTTATAGCTTCTCTCACTTTATCTGCATGTGGAGAAAACGATTTTCCAAAACTACCATTAATTACTTTTGCTCCATTATCTACAGCATATCTTATAGCTAAAGCTACATCTTTGTCGTATTCATCTCCATTAGGTACAGCTCTAAGAGACATAATTTCAACATTATTTGCTACGCCATTAGCTCCTTTTCCATTGTTGCGTTCTGCAGCAATAATACCAGCAACGTGAGTACCATGAGATTCCGATTTTTTTACCGGTTTTACGTTTCCGTTTCCGTAACCTATTTCAGAAAAATCATTGATATCATCTCCTGTTGTACGACCCGAAAAGTTTTTATTTAAATTAAAGTTTAAACGTTCGTTAATACTTTCTAAACCGTTATTAATTTCTTTTTTTGCTTCAGCTAATGATAATCCATTACTGTTCATTTGATTTGCAATTTGAATCGCTTGAGACAGTGCTTGATCTTCTGTTTTAATAGCATTAATTTCATCAATTGTGTAATCACTTTTCCCTAAGTGCTTAGTTAAAGTTTCGTCAGCACCATTTATAGCTTGTGCAAATTGATCGTATTGTGTTTTACGTCCTAACCACAATTGGTAATCTTCTTCATATTTAGCTTTTGCTGCTTCGTAACTTGGGTTTGAAGCATCTCCAGAGGCTAAAATACGTACATATTCTAATTGTTCATCGTAAGCATCTCCTAAGAAATTCCAACCGTGTACATCGTCTATATAGCCATTATTATCATCGTCTTTTCCATTATTTGGTATTTCATCTTCATTGGTCCAAAGTACGTTTCTTAAATCTTCGTGATCAATATCAATTCCAGAATCAATTACTGCAACAATAACTTTTTGTCCTTTTTTATTTTTAATGATTTCAGTGTAAGCCTTGTCAACACTCATACCAGGAATAGTGTCTTTTACAAGGTCTAGGTGTCCCCAATTTTTTTTCTCTGCATCAGTTAATGCTGTAACTTTTAAAGGTGAGCTGTCTATGTTTTCGATTGGTGTAGAAAGAATTTCTCCTGTACTACCACATCCTAAAAAAAGTGTTGCGGAAAATCCTAAATAGGCTATTAATCTGTAATTAAATTTCATGTGTTCTTGTTTATTGTTATTGATTTGTCACTTACCATTTACAATTCATAAACATTTCTTTATGTGGTAATGTTTATGAGGTGCTTATTGCATGTGTGTTTTAGTTAAATAGTGTGTTTGTTGTAAAAGTTTCGTTTAGTCGTACTCCTTTTTCAGTATGTTTTACGGTTATAATTTCGTTATGTGCATCGTGTTCTAAAAACAAGTAGAAGTTGTTGTCTGCAGCCATATTTAAAAACAATTCTTTTTCGTCAAGAGTTAATAAAGGTCTGGTATCATAACCCATTACAAAAGGTAATGGTAAATGACCTACTGTTGGCAATAAATCTGCCATAAAACAAATGGTTTTTCCTTTGTATTGTATCATCGGAATCATTTGTTTATCGGTATGTCCATTGGCAAAGAAAATATCAAAGCCTAATTCGGAATTTTTTAGAATAGGATTGTCTGGGACAGAAGTAAACTTTAATTGACCACTTTGTTCCATTGGTAAAATGTTTTCTTTTAAAAACGAAGCAACTTCACGTCTGTTAGGTTCTGTTGCCCATTTCCAATGGTCTGCATTACTCCAAAAGTGCGCATTTTTAAAAGCGGGTTCGTAACCTGTTCGGTCTTTATTCCATTGAATACTACCTCCACAATGATCAAAATGAAGGTGGGTCATAAAAACATCGGTAATATCATCACGATGAAATCCATGAGCAGCTAATGATTTATCTATACTATCATCTCCATAAAGAAAATAATAACCGTAGAATTTATCACTCTGTTTGTTGCCCATTCCTGTATCTATTAAAATAAGGCGATTGCCATCTTCAATTAACAAGCAACGTGCAGCAATATCTATCATGTTGTTGTTATCAGCAGGATTGGTAAGTTGCCATAAAGATTTTGGTACAACACCAAACATGGCTCCTCCATCGAGTTTAAAATTTCCGGATTGAATTGGATATAATTGCATTTGCGAAATTTTTATATAGTCTTGCAAATTACTAAAAGCTTTAAAACTAATTGTTGTTAGTCTTAATAAATTAGAGGATATTTAACAAATAAGAAGAATGTGGCTTTTGGCTGTTCTAAAAAATAATTACATTTAGATTGAGAAAATGAAGTTTTAATGAAACGCACATCAAAATCACCTTTAAAAATTAAGAATATTAAACTTTTACGATTTGGACGCGATTTTGAACCCGACCAAAAAGTTATTTTACGAGATTATTTAGCTATTGAACGCACACGTTTAGCTAATGAGCGTACACTTTTATCTTATATTCGTTCTTCATTATACTTGTTATTGGGTGCTATTGCACTTTATCAATTAAAAGAATTTGCCAATTTTAAATACTTAGCACTCACGGCTATAATATTTAGTGTGGTCTTTTTTATCATAGGTGTTTATAGGTTTACATTATTAAAAAAGAGTTTGAAACGTGTGTATTATAAATCGGAAGAAAAACAAGAAGATAACGACCAATAATTCTCGTATAGAATCCTTTCATAATTTCATGATAAGCTTTCTATAAAAATAGAATTTGTATTTTCACACAAAAAGAGAATAAATGTTAGAACTAGCCGGAATAATAATTCTTGGAATATTAGCCCAATGGGTTGCTTGGAAATTTAAAATACCAGCAATTTTACCCTTAATTTTAATCGGACTTTTAGTAGGACCAATTGCTGCTGAATTTTTAAGCGAAGATGGTTCTAAATGGATAGAACCCATCTGGAATGGTACCAAAGGTTTATTTCCTGGTGATAGTCTTTATTATTTTGTATCACTTGCTATAAGTATTATTTTATTTGAAGGAGGTTTAACCTTAAAACGCGCCGAAATAAAGAATGTAGGCCCTGTAATTACTAAATTAATTACCGTTGGTTCTGCCATTACGTTTTTTGGTGCTGGTATAGTAGCGCGTTATACTTTTAATCTAAGTTGGGATTTATCTTTTCTATTTGCAGGCCTTATTATAGTTACAGGACCAACAGTAATTACACCTATTTTACGTAATATTCCTCTTAAAAAAGATGTATCTACCGTTTTAAAGTGGGAAGGTATTCTTATAGATCCTATTGGAGCCTTAGTAGCCGTTTTGGTATTTGAATTTATAAGCGTTGGTGGTGATAGTGGTTTTACTAAAACAGCTTTAATGGAGTTTGGTAAAATTGTTTTATTTGGTACCACATTTGGTTTTACGTTTGCCCATGCCTTGGCTTTTGCAATTAATAAAAAATTGATTCCTCATTATTTGTTAAATGTTGTATCGCTTTCAACTGTATTACTCGTTTTTGTAGAATCTGAATTATTTGCACACGAGTCTGGTTTATTAGCTGTTGTAGTTATGGGAATGGTGTTAGGAAATAGTAAGTTAGAAAACTTAAAAGAATTACTTTATTTTAAAGAATCACTAAGTGTATTATTAATTTCTATATTATTTATCCTCTTAGCTGCAAATATTGATATTGATGATTTATTGTTGCTTTATACATGGAAAACGGCGATTCTTTTTGCTGCTGTTGTCTTTATAATTAGACCTTTAGCTGTTTTTGTAAGTACTCAGGGTTCTAAACTTAATCTTAATGAAAAACTGTTTATAAGTTGGGTAGGACCACGTGGTATAGTTGCCGCAGGTATTGCGTCACTTTTTGGAAGTAAATTAATGAGACAAGGTGTTGAGGGGGCAGAATATATTACACCTTTAGTATTTATGATTGTTTTAGGAACGGTGTTATTAAACGCAACAACTGCGCGTTTATTTGCAAGATTAGTTGGTGTATTCTTAACAAAATCTAATGGTATTTTAATTGTTGGAGCTTCAAAATTATCACGATTACTAGGTCATTATTTAGAATCTAACGGAAGGCATGTGGTATTGATTGATAGCAATCAAAATAATATAGATAAGGCTCACGAATTAGGTCTAGAAGCTTTAAATACTAATATATACTCTGATACGCTCTCGGATAATATTGAATTAAATGACGTTGGTTACATTATGGCAATGACTGGAAATTCAGATATAAATGCCTATGTGATTGAAAAATTTAGTAAAGAATTTGGAGAAAATGGATCGTATAGGTTGGTGACATCTGACGAAATGAATAGTCCAGAGAATAGTCCAAAAGAAGGTTTGTTTTCTCCAACAGATGATTATATTAATTTAACTGAGGTAACTCGTAAATATCCAGCTATTCAAGAAATAGAAATAGATAATAAGGAACATTATGTAAGCCTTATGGAAATGGCGAGTAAGGATAAATATATGATTCCGTTGTTTTTAAAGGATGACGAAGGAGAACTTCATATTATTTCAGTTCATAATATGGAAGTGCCAGAAATAGGCCAAGATTTTAAGTTGGTGTATCTGGGAAAACCCTTTGATGTAGAAAAAGTGGCTAATGAAGAAGCTTAATTAAGGCTCTTATAGATAAATTAAGATAGCCTGCTAATAGCGTTTTTAAAAGCGATTTAGATATTTTAGTATACCAGTTGTATCGGTTGTTTAGGCAGAATCTATTTTGTATTTTTATCTATAATAGATCGTATTTATTGAAATTATATTCGTTTTTTAACATTTTTTTTGAATTTTTTTAAACTGCGATAAAACCTTTATATAGTTGTTTTCCACTGCTTTAGTAGGTGTAACTTTATAGTATATAGGGAATTGCAATTATAGGAGGTCTGAAAATACTTGTCAATTACTTTTGTTTATATTTTAAATAGTGCATATTTGTTAAAAATTTTAACAAAAATCAAATCTTAATTATGAAAAAATTTATTTTATCTTTTGCTGTAATTGCTGCTATCGGATTCACATCATGTTCTAGTGATGATGATAATGGAGGAGACGATGATGGAGGTTGTCAAACTTGTGACATTTTTACGATAGTTACTGAACTATGCGATAATGGTGATGGTACTTACACAACAACTGTAGCTGGTCAAGAAGTGACTGAAGACATACCTGAAGGTACTACCTTTGCAGATATTATAGCTGGATTTGAAGCAGGAGGAGCTACATGTAACTAATAATTAGTTATTTATAAAAAAAAACAGAGGCTAATGGCTTCTGTTTTTTTTTATGCTTATAATCTAATTAATCATTCAATTTCAAGACAGCCATAAATGCTTGTTGAGGTATTTCTACATTACCTACCTGTCTCATACGTTTCTTACCTTTTTTCTGCTTTTCTAACAGCTTACGTTTACGGGAAATATCACCACCATAACATTTTGCGGTAACATCTTTACGCAATGCTTTTACAGTTTCTCTAGCAATAATCTTTGCACCAATAGCAGCTTGTATAGGAATATCAAATTGTTGTCTTGGTATTAATTCTTTTAACTTTTCACACATCTTTTTACCAATGTTATGCGCGTTATCTGCATGTATCAAAGCCGAAAGGGCATCAACAGGTTGTGCATTTAATAAGACGTCTAATCTTACTAATTTAGAAACCTTCATACCAATTGGATGGTAATCAAAAGAAGCATAACCTTTAGAAACCGTTTTTAAACGATCATAAAAATCGAAAACAATCTCTGCTAATGGCATTTCAAAAATTAACTCAACACGTTCTGTTGTCAAATAAGTTTGGTTAATAATCATACCACGTTTTTCAATACACAAGCTCATTACATTACCAACAAAATCAGATTTGGTAATAATTGTTGCCTTAATAAAAGGTTCTTCAACACGATTTACAGTTGTTGGTTCTGGTAAGTCACTAGGATTGTTAACAATAAAAGCCTCATCAGGATTTTTGTTTGTATAGGCATGATAAGATACGTTAGGAACTGTAGTAATTACAGTCATATCAAATTCACGCTCTAAACGTTCTTGTATAATTTCCATGTGTAACATGCCTAAAAAGCCACAACGGAAACCAAAGCCTAAAGCAGCAGAACTTTCTGGTTGAAACACTAAGGAAGCATCATTAAGCTGTAGTTTTTCCATAGAGTTTCTCAACTCTTCGTAATCTTCTGTATCTACAGGATATATACCTGCAAAAACCATTGGTTTTACGTCTTCAAAACCTTCAATAATATTGGTTGTTGGATTATTAAAATCCGTAATAGTATCACCAACTTTTACTTCTTTTGCGGTTTTTATTCCTGTAATTAAATAGCCAACATCACCCGCTTTTACACTTTGTTTTGGGACTTGGTTTAATTTTAAAGTACCAACTTCATCTGCATAATATTCTTTATCTGTGGCAACGAATTTAATTTTTTGTCCTTT
This sequence comes from Winogradskyella psychrotolerans, assembly GCF_018860565.1. Classification (GTDB taxonomy): domain Bacteria; phylum Bacteroidota; class Bacteroidia; order Flavobacteriales; family Flavobacteriaceae; genus Winogradskyella; species Winogradskyella damuponensis. The sequence goes on along the minus strand of NZ_JAHKPS010000022.1, from coordinate 151,745 downwards.
TTTAATTTCACCATTAAACACTCTAAAATAGGTTTCAATACCTCTAAATGTGTTGTAAACAGAATCAAAAATTAAGGCTTGAAGCGGTTCGTCTACATTGCCTTTTGGAGCAGGAATACGTTCAATAATTGCTTTTAAAATGTTCTCGACACCAAAACCTGTTTTTCCACTAGCATGGATTACTTCTTCTGGATCACAACCTAAAAGATCAACAATATCATCAGTAACTTCTTCAGGATTTGCACTTGGTAAATCTACTTTATTTAAGACTGGAATAATTTCTAAATCATTCTCTAAAGCTAAATATAAATTAGAAATAGTTTGTGCTTGTATGCTTTGCGCAGCATCTACAATTAACAAAGCACCTTCACATGCAGCAATAGATCTAGAAACTTCGTAAGAAAAATCTACATGGCCAGGAGTGTCAATAAGATTGAGCACATATTTTTCACCTTCATATACGTAATCCATTTGTATGGCGTGTGATTTGATGGTAATACCGCGTTCGCGTTCCAAGTCCATACTATCTAAAAGTTGGGCTTGTTGTTCTCGAGCGGTTACAGAACCTGTAACATCAAGTAAGCGATCTGCTAGTGTACTTTTTCCGTGGTCAATATGTGCAATAATGCAAAAATTACGAATGTTTTTCATGTCTCTTTTCTAAGGCAATAACTAATTGGCAAAAGTACATGAATTTTTTCATTTGAATTTTGTAAGTTTTCAAATTAAATAAATTCTATGGGCTAGCGAAGTGATTACTGAAGTGAAGCTGAATTTTATACTTTTTAAGTTTAAAAAATTAAGATTTTACTGAAGAAATATAATCGCTTTCTTGCGCTTTGTGACATCAAAAACCAGAATAAAAACAGTTGTAAAATAAGAGAAAAGGTTGCTCGATTGCGGAAAAACCGCAATCAAAAGTGAAAAACAATTTATATATTGCAAGATAAACCTATTTCATGATTGTTCGCCTACGTTATTATTTAAGTGTATTTCTTTATACACTATGTTTTATGGCTTATGCACAAGATTTTTCAATTTCGGGAGCGGTTGTAGATTTTAATAATAATCCTATTGCCTTGGCAAATGTGGTAGTTTTAGCTGAAGATGGTAGCACTTTTTTAAAAGGAACATCAACTGACGATATTGGACATTTTAAGATTGAAAACCTTGTTTCAGATACATATGTCATTAAAATTAGCTTTATTGGTTTTGAAGATTTTACACAACGAATCATTTTAAGAGGCCATTTAGATTTAAAGAAAATTCAACTTATTGAAATTCCCGAAAATTTAGAAGAAGTTACCATAATTGCTAAAAAACCAACGATTACACGCAAACCAGACCGCTTAATTTTTAATGTCGAAAACACGGCATTAAGTGAAGGTTCTACGCTTGGTGTTTTAAAAAGTACGCCAGGAATAATTGTATCTGAAGGTAGTATTAATATTAAAAGTTCTCCTGCAACAGTTTATATAAACAACCGTAAAGTACAATTGACTTCAGAAGAATTAATACAACTCCTTGAAAGTGCACCAGCAAATAGCATAAAGTCGGTTGAGGTGATTACAAATCCGCCAGCAAGTTACGATGCAGATTCTGGTTCTGTAATTAATATTATAATGAGTAAAAACTTGGCAACAGGCTATAGAGGAAGTGTGTTAGCAAATTATACACAAGGTGTTTTTCCACGGTATAACGCAGGAACGAGTCATTATTTTAAAAACAACAAAATCAATCTTAATTTAAACTATAGTTATTCTCAAAACAAAATTAATAGAGATCAAGATGATACGGTTAATTTTTTAGATAATTTAAATGAAATTGAAGAAATATGGACCTCTAATATTAATAGAAACACATGGTCTCAAACACATAACCTTAACCTTAATTTCGATTATTACATAGACGATAAAAACACCTTGAGTCTTACAAGTACAGGTTTATATACACCGTATTTTAAATATCAAATAAGAAATAAGACTACTATTACAGACGAAGACTTTGTTTATAAAAAACGCTTTACCTCAGATAATTTATCTAGAGATAATAAGTATAACATTGGTACAGATGTAATCTTTAGCCACGCTTTTGAGAATAGTGCTTACTTAACATTTAATGCGCATTATACCATTTACGATTATGAGCGCGACCAAAATGTACTCACTAATTATTTTGATGTTAATAATATATTTGAAAGTACTTCGGAGTTTAATTCAACAGCTAGTCAGAACACCAATATTATAACAGGAAAAATAGATTACAGTTTACCAATTAATGAGACTTCTAGTTTTGATGCAGGAGTAAAATACTCTAATGTAAATACAGACAGCGACATAACAAAATTGGATATAGTAGGAAACTCAGAAGTCATAGATGTTAATAATACAGATGCTTTTACCTATGATGAAAAGGTATTTGCTGCCTATTCCAATTATATAAAATCTTGGAATAAATGGGAATTAAGTCTTGGTCTTAGAGTAGAACAAAGTTATATTGAAGGCGAGTCGCTTACATTGGGTGAAACCAATACGCAAGATTATTTAGATTGGTTTCCTAACGTAAGTTTATCTCATCAAATTTTAGAAGAAACTAGTGTATATGCAACGTACAAACGTAGTATAACAAGGCCAAGTTATACAGATTTAAATCCGTTTACATTTTTCTTAAACGAGAATACCGTTGTATTGGGTAATCCTAATTTAGTACCAACCTATAGAGATCATTATAAAATAGGGACTAATTTTTTAGAGCATTTTACTGTTGAAGCTTATTATATGAATTACGATGGTGATATTGTAGAGCTACCTCGTCAAAATAACCAAACCAATGAAATTGCTTTTACTCCCATAAACCTAGATAAAAAAGTAGAATATGGATTTGATTTTGTTTTTGACCATTATCCAACTAGTACTTGGAACCTCTATTTTGTAACCTCTTTTTATAATATTTCTGAAGAAGCAAATTTTGGAGACGATTTTGTAAAACAAGAGCAATGGTCTAATTACAGTATTTTACACAATAGTTTCTCTTTTTTAAAAGACCAGAGTTTAAATGCGAGTTTAACCTTTACTTGGGTAGGTAAAAACTTGCAACAATTCCAATCTGTTGAAGATCGTTTAGTTTCTGAGTTAAGTGTTTCAAAATCTATTTTAAAGAAAAGGGGAGTTATCTCATTGTCTGTAGAAGATTTTTTCAATCTACAAGACCAAGAAACGTCAACAGATTATCTCAACCAATTGAACTCTAGTTTTGTTGATTATGATAATAGGTATATTAAATTAGGTTTCCGTTATAATTTTGGAAATACGAAATTAAAGACCAATGAACCAGATCCAGATCAAGAAGAACTAGACGAACGTAAGCGACTTAAAGATTTAAATTAATCTTGCCATTCTGCAATAAACAAGTTGGTGTCTCTACCACCTCCATTATTTCTATTAGAAGAAAATACTAAGTATTTCCCATCATTAGAAAATACTGGAAACGCATCAAAGGTTTCACTGTGTGTAACACGCTTTAAATTCTTGCCATCAATATCAATTAAATACAAATTGAAAGGAAATCCACGTTCAGATTCAAAATTAGAAGAGAACAATACTTTCTCACCAGAAGGGTGAAAAAACGGACTCCAATTGGCGTTACCTAAATCTGTTAATTGGCGTAAATCAGAGCCATCTGCATTACAGATATACAATTCCATATCGGTTGGTTCAACTAAACCTTCAGCCAATAAATCTTTATAGTTTTTAATTTCTTCTTCCGTTTTAGGACGCGAAGAACGGAAGATTAATTTTGTACCATCTGGAGAAAAGAAGGCTCCACCATCGTAACCTAATTCGTTAGTAATTTGTTTTACATCGCTACCATCAATATTCATGGTATATAATTCTAAATCGCCACTTCGTGTAGACGTAAACACAATCTTATCACCTTTTGGAGATACGGTTGGTTCGGCATCGTAACCTACTTCGTTAGTTAATTGTTTTACAATATTACCTTCTAAGTCGGCTACAAAAATATCGTAGCTATCGTAAATAGGCCAAATGTATTTTCCATTTTTTCTTAGTGGAGTTTCAGGACATGCTTCATCTCCAAGATGCGTAGAAGCATAAATAATATGCTTGTTATCTGGCATAAAATAAGAACAAGTAGTTCTTCCTTTTCCTGTACTTACCATAGGAGGAGCAATACTATCTGTAAACGTTTGGTTGGCATCCATGATAAACATTTGGTCACATTCAACTCCCCATTTGGTATTATTAGATTGAAACACGAGTTGTTTATCGTCAAAACTCCAATACGCTTCAGCATTATCTCCACCATAAGTCACCTGTCTTAAAGACTTAAAATGGGTTTCTTCAGGATAGATTAAAGAATCGTATGTTTTAGTAGCACCAGAAGTCGCTTCGGTTGTTGTATTGGTCTCATTTTTACAAGAAGAAAGAGTAAGGAGTAGAATTAAAATTGTGACGATTCTGTTCATAATAAAGAATTATAATAAGTGACTTTTAATGCCTAATTTTGTGCAAAAGTAAGATTTAAAGATGAAATAAAGCACGAAATATTGCGGATTAATAAATCCTGTATTTTATGATAAAACACATTTTTAAAGACAATTAAAACGATATTTCGAAATGAAAAAAGCACTAATTTTATTAGCATTAGCGGGATTTATATCCTGTAAAAACGAACCTAAGGTTGCTGAAAATAATATTAAAGACGATGTTACATTTTTAGCTGATGATAAATTAGAAGGTCGTCAAACAGGCACAGAAGGAGAAGTTTTAGCATCAGAATATCTTATTAAGCGTTTTAAAGAAATTGGAGTGCAGCCAAAAGGAACAGATGGTTTTTTACAATCGTTTTCTTTTAAGCCTAAAACAGATCCACATAGCGAAGTAGAATTTACAACAAATGCAGACAGTACAATAACGGGCCACAACGTCGTTGGCTTTATAGATAACAATGCGAAAACAACAGTGGTTATTGGTGCACATTACGACCACCTAGGTTTTGGAGGAGAAGGCTCTTTATATCGAGGTGAAGATAAAGCCGTACATAATGGAGCAGATGATAATGCGAGTGGAGTAGCAGTGATGCTAAATTTAGCGAGTAGATTAAAAGTAAAAAATGACCAGTCTGAAATTAAAGATAAAAACAACTACTTGTTTCTAGCATTTTCGGGTGAAGAAATGGGATTATTAGGCTCTAATTATTTTTCCAAAAACCCAACTATTGATGCAGCATCTATCAATTACATGATAAATATGGACATGGTTGGCAGAATGAAAGCCGATAGTACTTTGGCTGTTTACGGTACAGGAACGTCTCCTATGTTTAAACAAACATTAAAATCTAATAATGATAAATTTAAATTGGTTGAAAACGAAAGTGGAGTAGGTCCAAGTGATCATACGTCTTTCTATTTAATTGATATTCCTGTATTACATTTTTTTACAGGACAACATGAAGATTATCACAAACCAGGTGATGATGCCGAAAAGTTGAATTATGAAGGCATGAATTTAATTTCTGATTATATCTACAATATTATAGCAGATTTAGATGATAACGGAGAGTTGGCGTTCCGAAAAACAAAGAATGAAAGTGAAGAAACACCACGTTTTAAAGTAGGTTTAGGAGTTGTACCAGATTACCTATACGACGGCAAAGGGATGCGAATAGATGGCACTCGAGAGGATACACCTGCATTTGCTGCTGGTTTACAAAAAGGTGATGTCGTCCTTAAACTAGGAGATAGTACTATTACTGATATGATGAGTTATATGCGTGCTTTATCTGTTTTTGATAATGGAGATGAAGCTGCTATTACGGTAAAACGTGGAGAGGAAACAATTGATACTAAAGTACAGTTTTAGGAGGCCTACGAAGTATTTGTTTTACTAATAACTCTAATCATGCCATATATACGGCATTGATAGAATTGTAAATTATACACAAAAGTAAAGGAGAGTATAATATTAGTTAATTTAGTATAAATTAGGTTTTTAATAAAGATAGCGTACTTTTACCCCTAACCTAAAAACAATTCTACTTTGAAAAAACTATCAATTTTAACACTTTTATTAGCTACTATTATGTTTTCTGCTTGTAGCAGTGACGATTCGAGTTCAGAGTCAGATGTAAATAATGATGATTATTTATATTTCATTTCTGGAAAGATAAATGGCGAGCCATTTGTATACGGACAAAAAGAAACGGCAACAACATTAGATTACTCATTGTTGTTCTCTGGAAACTCAATTACAACGACTTGTGCTTACTATCCAGATAATGGTGGGTTAAATTACGCTATAGGTGTTTATCCTAATTTTGATAATGAAGCAAGACCAAATATGAGTTTTGATTTCATTCGTATGTATTTGTGTGGATCAGAAGATTCTGCAGCACAAATGTTCAACGATGCTTTTCCTGTAAGTTCTTATGATTATGCTATAAGCGATAATGTAGTAAATGGTTCTACAGGTGATGTAAGTGTGTCTTATTCTCCAGATTCTACAGTAGAAGAATGGTACTCAACTTTAGGTGGAGATCAAAGCGGAAGTAATTTTGAAATTACAAGTTCTACCAATACTAACGTAACTTTTGGTGCACAAACCATAGAAATAAGTCAGTTGCTAGAAGGAAATTTCTCTTTAAAATTATATAATACAGAAAATCCAACTGATGTTATAGAAATCACTGAAGGGCAGTTTAAATTACCAATGACATTCGATTAAGTTACATCATAAAATAATTAAAAAAGCCTTTACAATTTGTAAAGGCTTTTTTTGTCTTATAAAACGTTAGATCGTTCTAAAATCATAAAGCATTAAACACCTAATATTTCGGCATCTACTCTAAATGTTGTGTCTATTGTAATATCGTGTGTTTCGTTAATGGTTTCATCTGTAACAGTTCTAACACGCAGATTAAAATTATCTTTTTTAATGTATGCTTTTAATTCTTCGCCTAGAATATCTAATTCTAAAGTGTTTGAATTTGTGTTTTCTAAATCATAGATATTTGCAATTTCAACTTCATCAATATCTTCTGCCTCAATATATACATGAATTTCCTTCAAAAAATTAAAATTACCATCGTCTGGAGAATTAATTGTAAGTTTTATTCGCTTTAGTTTAATACTTTCAATTAAGTCTTTATGTGTGTTGTTAATTTCAAATGAAGATTCAGAATCCGTTGTAATATCTGGAGTAAAAAGATTAAAAGGAGTGTTTATTAGTGTTGTTGAAGCAACAGAAAAATTAGTTTGATAATCTAAATCAAATTTAGTTAACTCGTCTATAACACTACAGCTTGAAAGTAATATAAAAGCTATAAAAGGTAAAAGCAGGCTCTTTTTCATATTAAGATTTTGGTGTAAATATACATTTTAAGAAACTAATGAATAAAAACCTTAATTTTGCACCAAAATTAGAACTCTTGGTTAAAATAGGCGACATAGAATTACCAGATTTTCCATTGCTTTTAGCACCTATGGAAGATGTAAGCGACCCACCGTTTAGGGCACTTTGTAAAGAACAAGGAGCAGATGTGGTGTATACCGAGTTTGTGTCTAGTGAAGGCTTAATTCGTAATGCAGCAAAAAGCGTTATGAAATTAGATATCTATGAAAAGGAACGTCCTGTTGGTATTCAAATTTTTGGCGCCAATATGGAAAGCATGTTACAGACTATTGATATTGTCGAAAAATCGAATCCAGATATTATTGACATTAATTTTGGTTGTCCGGTTAAAAAGGTAGTCTCAAAAGGTGCAGGAGCTGGTATTTTAAAGGATATCTGCTTAATGGAGCAACTGACCGCCGAAATGGTAAAGCGTACTAATTTACCGGTTACTGTAAAAACCAGATTAGGTTGGGATCACGACTCTATAAAAATTGTTGAGGTAGCAGAGCGTTTGCAAGATGTAGGTTGTAAAGCTATTGCAATACACGGTAGAACTAGAGCGCAAATGTATAAAGGTGAAGCCGATTGGAAACCTATTGCCGAGGTTAAGAATAACCCTAGAATGCATATTCCGGTGTTTGGAAATGGAGATATTACCTCTCCTGAAAAAGCAATGGAAATGAGAGATTCTTATGGTTTAGATGGAGCAATGATAGGACGAGCAACTATTGGAAATCCTTGGTTTTTTAAACAGGTAAAACACTTTTTTGAAACGGGAGAACATTTAGCACCAATTTCCCTGGCCGAACGTGTTGATGCAGCTAGAAGGCATCTTCAAATGGCAATAGATTGGAAAGGCGAAACTCTAGGTGTTTTTGAAACGAGACGGCATTATACCAATTACTTTAAAGGCATTCCACACTTTAAAGAATACCGAATGAAAATGGTAACTAGTGATGATTCTGCAGCTGTATTTGCAGCCTTTGATGAAGTGTTAGCAGCTTTCCCAGATTATCAGTTTGAGTAGAGTAGAAGTGCTACTAACGAAAAGCTAACTTTAAAAAGTAGCCGTAATTATTACGCTGTGTTTTTTGGTCTTCTATATACGAGTTTTACCTAACTTTTAATTAAACTAGGAGTGATACGTTGTGACGCAATTCTAGAGGCTGTAATTCCTAAAGTAAAAATCGTTGCAAAGACAATTAACACATTAAAAAAGTTAAACTTAACAGGGTAGGCTAAATCTGGAGTAAGCATTATTAATTCAAAAGATTGCTGAATAAACACAACAGCTAATCCTATCACTATACCAATTATACCGCTTACAATTGTCATTAAACTGCCTTGTAAAAAGAAAATGGATTTTATGGCTTTGGTTTCTGTTCCTAAATAAAATAAGGTATTAATTGATTTCTTTTTATCTAAAACCATCATAATAATAGCACCAATAACATTGAATAGTGAAATGATAATTACTAAAGTGAAGATGAGGTAGATAGCAAGGTTTTCAGTATTCAACATTTTAAATAATGCATCATTGAGTTCTGCTCTATTTTTAATGTTAAACGTATTTCCATAGGATGCTTCAAGTTGATCTCTAATAGCATCTTCATCGGCATCAGGTTTTAATTTAAGTTCTAAAGCACTCAATTGTCCTTCATTATAACTCAACAATTGCTTAGCGAGTTCAATATTTGAAAATATATAATTATTACTTAATTCTTCGTTAATTGTAAATAAGCCAACATTATTTACAAAAACAGAATTGTAATACCCTTTTATAGAGCTAGCTTGTCCCTTTCCTACTTTTGGTACATATAAAGACAATGGTTTTAAGAAATCAAAAACACCAAAAGATAAATTGTCAGAGATTCCCGAGCCAGAAACTACATCATTACTTTCAGGTGTAAGCCATTTACCTTTAGTTACCATTGCTTCAATGTTGGTAACATTTAGGTAGTTTTTGTCTACCCCTTTTAGTGTCGCAATAAGATTTTTATTTTCGGATCTAATAATAATACGTTCTTCTATAATTTCAGAATAATTGGCGACGCCTTCAATGTTTAAAAGGGTTGCTTTATCCTTTTCTGTCCATATAAAAGATTTACCTTCAGAGGGTATTAATTTTAAATCTGGATCTACGAAAGAAGAGAATTTAAGACTAAAATCTTTTAATCCTGCAAAAACGGAGAGTACAATAAAAAGTGCTGCTGAAGCAACAATAACTCCACCAGAAGCAATTAAGGTCATTATATTAATAGCATTATTACTGCTTTTAGAAAACAGATATCGTTTTGCTATATATAAAGGGAAATTCACTTAAGATTTTTTACGCTTACCTAGTAAATCTGGATTTTCTAATGGGTTATCTTCTCCTTTTAGAGAACGTTCAATGCCATCAATATATTCTAAAGAATCGTCTATAAAAAATTCTAATTGTGGCATACGTCTTAATTGATGACGTGTACGCTGAGATAATTCGTGTCTAATAAGCGGTTTATTAGATTTAATCCCTTCTAATAATGCTTCTGCTTCCTTATTCGGAAAAATACTAAGATATACCTTAGCCATAGACAGATCTGTAGTTACATTTACTTTACTAACAGAGATGATAACACCACGTAAACCGCCATCAGTAGCTGCTTTTTGTAATACTTCTGCTAAGTCCTGCTGTAGGATGCCTCCTATTTTTTTTTGTCTTTGTGTAAATTCTTCCATGATGATTATTATAACTAATCATCTGCAAAAGTAGAGGTTATTTAAGGATTATCTTATTTTTGAGTGTAAATTATTAATGAGATTTCTGCTTTTGCGGAAACTGAATCAAATTTTTAGATGAAAAAAATAGAACATATAGGCATTGCTGTAAAGGATATAGAAAAATCTAATACGCTTTTTAAAGCCTTATTTGGTGAAGACCATTATAAGATTGAAGATGTAGAAAGTGAAGGTGTAAAAACCTCCTTTTTTAAATGCGGCCCTAATAAAATTGAATTGCTTCAGGCTACTAATGAAGCGAGTCCAATAGCCAAATTCATTGAAAAAAAGGGAGAAGGCATGCATCATATTGCCTTTGCCGTTGATGATATTGAAGCGGAAATACAACGCTTAACGGCAGAAGGTTTTACCATGATTCATAAAAAACCAAAGCAAGGAGCCGACAATAAGTTGATTGCTTTTTTACATCCAAAATCCACAAATGGAGTTTTAATTGAGTTGTGTCAAGATATAAAGGATTAAAACGGTTTATTTTTCTTGTAGAGTTTTAAAATATGTAGTAATATTGCACTCGCTTTAGAAATGAAGCGATTGACAATTGTCAATGGTCCTATAGCTCAGTTGGTTAGAGCACCTGACTCATAATCAGGTGGTCCATGGTTCGAGTCCATGTGGGACCACTAGTAAAATAAAGCCTTACAGAGATGTAGGGCTTTTTTATTTTTATGAGATTATAGTAATAAGATGGATATTATAATGATATCATGATCCATTTTTTCTATAATAGGATATTAAGTGATAGCGTGTCTATTATTTATAAACTCAGAAGAATACTTCCTAAAAAACAGTTTAATACCCAAATAAACCTGGCAACCATAAGCTTAATTCGGAAAAATACGTAACCAAGAGTAAGGAAATTATCATGGCTGCAAAAAGCGGTAAAAGTGGCTTAACCACTTTCTCTATGGTTGTATTTGCTACACCAACTCCTACAAATAATACCGACCCTACAGGTGGCGTACAAAGGCCAATGCATAAATTTAGAATCATAACGATACCAAAATGTACGGGATCCATGCCAAGCTCTTCTACGATAGGTAAAAATATTGGAGTAAAAATGAGTACTGCAGGTGTCATATCCATAAATATTCCAACAACCAATAATATCAAATTTATAATTAGTAATATCACTATAGGATTATTGCTTGCTCCTAATAAAGCTGTACTAATATCATTCGGAATATTCTCGTAAGACATGACCCAAGACATGCTCGTAGATGCGCCAATTAATAACATTACAATCGCTGTAGTGCCGCAAGCTTCTAACGATATTTCTGGTAAATCGTTAAGGGTGATTTCCTTATACCAAAAGCCTAATATTAACGTATAAAGAACAGCAATAGCAGATGCTTCTGTGGCTGTAAAAATACCGGCTACAATACCTCCAATCACAACGACAAGTAACATTAAACTAGGAAAAGCTCTAAAAAATGTACGTCCAACGTCTTTTAATGAACTTTTCTTTCCTACATTATACCCTTTCTTTTTCGCCCAAAAAGAGGCCACAATCATAAGAAATAATCCTGTTAAAATTCCGGGAATATAGCCTGCTAAAAACAAGGCAGCGATAGAGACACCTCCACTTGCTAAGGAATATACAATGAGCACATTACTTGGTGGAATTATTAATCCTGTAGTTGAAGATGTTATGTTTACAGCTGCTCCAAATTCTTTTGAATAGCCTTCCTTTTCCATTTCGGGTCCTAAAATACTTCCCATAGCTGATGCAGATGCCATGGCTGATCCTGCTATGGCTCCCATTAACATGGCGGCAATGACATTAATTAATGCCAATCCACCGGGAAGCGCACCTACAAGTGTTTTAGCAAAATCGATTAAACGGTGTGCTATACCTCCTTTATTCATAAGTTGACCAGAGAGTACAAAAAACGGTATGGCTAACAAAGCAAAACTATCTAAACCTGTGGCCATACGTTGCGATACAGTGGTTAACGCAGGAAGCACGGCTATACTTGTCATCATTGTTAATAATGATGAAATGGCAATACTCCATCCTACAGGAACACTTAGTAATAATAAACCAATAAAACTTAATACTAAAACGAGTATAGGTAGATATTCCATTATAATTGTTTGTTTATAATATCAGAAAGTTTGTAATAAATAATCAAGATGCCACTAATAGGAATTATCGCATAAACCACAGCTAATGGAATTTGTAATGCAGGCGAAGACTGTTTTAAGGTAAAGGTGATATATACTAAACGTAATCCTCCAATTACAAGTGCTGCAAAGCAAAAAACAATAATAACCCAATTAATAACCACCTTTAAATTGGTTTGTCCTTTTTTACTCAATCGTGATGGCAATAAATCTATGGCAACATGTAGTCGCTTTCCAGAAATATAAGCAGCTCCTAAAACACCGACCCAAATCATGAGATATCGTGCTAATTCGTCTGTAAATGAACTTGGAGTGCCCATGACAAATCTTGTAAATACCTGCCACAAAACGTTTATAACCATCACGCCCATAATAAGTGCAAGTGATGTGCCCAATACTTTATCCACTTTTTGTCTTAATTTCATAATTATTGGCTTTCTTGAATTCGCTTAATAAGGCTATACATCTGTGCATCATCTTTATAAGATTCATAAATAGATTCTACCTTATTTTTAAAAATCGTTTTATCTGGTTGAATAACGGTAACTCCCGCTTCTTTTACAGCTTTTAAGGCTTCTAATTCTGCTTTTGCCCATAGTTTTCTTTGGTATGTTACAGAAACATCTACAGCTGATTGCAACCATTCTTTTTCTTGAGCACTCAAGGTTTCCCACAAATGTGTACTGATAATTAGTACATCTGGAATCGTAGTATGCTCATCTAAAGAAAAATACTTGCAGACTTCATAATGTCTTGAAAGATAAAATGTCGGAGGATTGTTTTCTGCACCATCTACAACACCTTGCTGTAAAGCGGTATATAACTCACCTGATGATATTGGAGTAGGAGAGCCTCCAAGACTTGTAACCATACGCATGGCTGTAACGCTTTCCATAACTCTGATTTTTAAGCCTTCTAAATCTTCTGGAGTTTCAACGGTTTTTTCTTTAGTGTAAAAACTGCGACTTCCAGCATCATAATAGCCTAAACCTTTCAGCCAATATTTTTGTCCACCATCCAATAATTCCTTCCCAATAGCACCATCTAAAACATTAAACGTATGCTCGCGATCTTTAAAAATGAAAGGGAGACCAAACACTTTCATATCTGGTGAAAAATTTTCCATCACTGCTGCAGATACTTTGGTCATATCTAAACTTCCTATTTGAAGCAGCTCTAAGCATTGACGCTCAGAACCTAATTGCTGGTTAGGATATATTTCTAATTTTAATTTTCCTTTGGAATTTTTGTCGAGCTCTTCACCCATACGTATCATGGCCTTGTGTACAGGATGATTTGTGTCTAATCCGTGAGCTAATTTGATTGTTTTTTCGCTTTGTAACGTTTCACAAGACGTAGAAATCATTAATAATAGAAATGAAATAAATATCGGAACAATTGTTTTCATTGAAATCATTTTAAATTAAGCTTTCACTTTTTTGACGATTGACGTTCTATTAAATTAGAATCCATTATGATGGTTTGTGGGTCTAATGCACCATTTTCTTTTGTTATTTGCTTCAAAAGTAATGCTGTAGCTGCCTTACCTATTTCAATTCCTGGCTGATTAATCGTGGTTAAAGCAGGATTAATAACGGTTGAAATTGGTTCATTACTAAAGCCAACAATTGCAATATCTTCAGGGATTTTAACACCGTTGTCAGTTAAATATTTCATGGCTCCAATAGCAGCCACATCGTTTGCAGAAAATATACCATCAACGGGATTTGGTAGAGCTAATAATTTCTCAGAATTTTTCCTACCATCTTCTTCCATTAATTTTGATGGAAATACAAGTGCTTCTTCAAAGGGCAAATTATGTTTTGAAAGGGCATGCTTATAACCTTTAAATCGGTTTTTATAAATTTCTAGGTTTTGCGGACCAGAAAAATGAGCGATATGTTTACATCCTTTTAAAATGAGATGTTCTGTCGCCTCAAAACCACCATTAAAATCGTCAATTAACACATTAGAATAATTAGGAATGTCGCAATGTCTATCAAAAAAAACGAGTTGAATGCCTTGCTTTTTTAAGACTTCTAAATGCTTATAGTCTTTAGTTTCCATTGAAATGGACATGAGCACACCGTCAACACGTTGCCCCAAAAGTGTGTTTATAATTTTTTTTTCACGATTGAATTGCTCTAAAGATTGACAAATAATTACCGTGTAGCCCGCTTCATATGCGGTCTCTTCAATACCACTAATTACAGATGAAAAGAAATGACGCGAAATTCTTGGTACAATAACTCCAATGGTATTTGTTTTACTTTTTCTTAAACTAGAGGCTAAATGGTTACGTTGGTAACCCATTTCTGCAGCCTTAGCTAAAACAATATCTTTAGTTTTTTGTATCACTCTTGGGCTATCGTTTAAAGCTCTAGACACGGTTGAGCTATCGAGATTTAAGGCCTTAGCAATATCGTGTATGGTCACCTTATTGTTTTGCATTTGAATACGTTTTGGTAAATAGTTTGCGCCTTCTAGATTACGTAATTTTTTAGCTGTAATCAAGCAATATTATATAACAAATATATGATATTCAAAATACAATCGATTGTATTTTGGATATTTTTATTACTTTTACAAAAATTAACTTAAATATATTTGGCAATGACAACTCACTATCAAACACGATATGCGGCATCACCACAAGACGTGAAAAATTACGATACGAATAGATTAAGAGACGAATTTTTAATTAGTAACGTCATGGAAGATGATGCTATAAATTTAGTTTATTCGCATTATGATAGATTTATAACTGGAGGAGCAGTTCCAGTGAAAAATGAATTAAAACTTGAATCCATAGAGCTCTTAAAAGCAGATTATTTTCTAGAACGACGCGAATTAGGAATTATAAATGTAGGTGGTAAAGGCACTGTTTCTGTTAATGGTGTAGCTTATAATTTAGACTATAAAGAGGCACTATACATAGGTAGAGAGACTAAAGACGTTAGTTTTAGTAGCGACGATGCTACAAATCCGGCAAAATTTTATTTAAACTCTACACCTGCTCACAAAACGTTTCCAACTAAAAAAATTAGTAGAGAAGATGCAGAAGTGGTAGAATTAGGTGCTCTGGAAACAGCAAATGCTAGAACGATTAGAAAACTAATTGTAAATAGTGTAGTTGAAACATGTCAAGTACAAATGGGTATGACTGAGTTAAAAACAGGAAGTGTTTGGAATACTATGCCAGCTCATGTACACGATAGACGTATGGAGGTTTACTTTTATTTTGAGGTGCCAGAAGATCAGGCTGTTTGTCATTTTATGGGAGAACCAGAAGAAACAAGACATATCTGGATGGCCAATAACCAAGCTGTAATTTCTCCACCTTGGTCTATACATTCAGGCTCAGGGACGAGTAACTATATTTTTATTTGGGGTATGGCTGGAGAAAATTTAGACTACGGAGATATGGATCACTGTAAGATTAATGAGTTAAAATAATTAATTAAACACAGTAATTATGTCAATTAACTTATTTGATTTAACAGGGAAAATAGCATTAATAACCGGAGCTACGCATGGTTTAGGAATGGCAATGGCTAAAGGTATTGGAAATGCTGGTGCTAAAATTGTTGTAAACGGAAATTCGTCACAGACAAAATTAGATGAAGCTGTTGCAAATTATAAAGAATCTGGTATTGAAGCCTACGGTTACCTTTTTGATGTTACAGATGAGGTCGCTGTAAAAGAACATATTGAAAAGATTGAAAAAGAAGTTGGTCCCATTGATATTTTAGTCAATAATGCAGGGATTATTAAACGCACTCCATTAGTAGACATGGAGGTGGTTGATTTTAAGGCGGTTGTTGATGTCGATTTAGTCGCTCCTTTTATTGTTTCTAAACATGTTGTGAAAGGAATGATTGAAAGAAAAACTGGCAAAATCATTAACATTTGTTCCATGATGAGCGAGTTGGGTCGAAATTCTGTAGGTGCTTATGCAGCTGCAAAAGGTGGACTTAAAATGCTGACACAAAATATGGCTACAGAATGGGCTAAATACAACATTCAAACTAATGGAATAGGTCCTGGGTATTTTGCCACAAGTCAAACAGAACCCATTAGAGTAGATGGTCATCCTTTTAATGATTTTATTGTTAATAGAACACCATCAGGTAAATGGGGAGATCCGGATGACTTACAAGGCGCAGCTATATTTTTAAGTTCTAGAGCTAGTGATTTTGTTAATGGTCAAGTTGTGTATGTTGATGGAGGAATCCTTGCAACGATTGGGAAGCCAGCCAACGAAGATTAATAAATTTAATATTATTATGAGAATCATAAAAAATCCTATTGCTTTAGTATTGATAGTGCTATTATGTGCTTGTGCGCAAGAGAAAAATAGTACCGTTATTAGCGTGAAAAACACATTAGATTTTGAACGCTCTTTTGAGACGGTAGAGATTGATATAACGTCATTAGATGTAGAAAATTCATCAAATATTGGTATAAAAGATGTGAATACAGGTGAGCTTCAAGTGACCCAATTAGTCGATAATGATGGAGATGGCACTATGGATGTCATTTTATTTCAACCTAAAGTGGCTTCAAAATCTGTAGCTAAATTTGAGGTGGTGACAATTACCGAAGCAGAACAACCTAAAGCAGCAGATTTGTGTTATTCGCGTTTTGTACCAGAACGAACCGATGATTATACGTGGGAAAATGATAAAGTCGCGTTTCGCGTATATGGACCAACGGCACAACAAATGGTTGAAGATAGTGTTCCAGGAGGTACGCTTTCTAGTGGTGTTGATGCGTGGTTAAAACGAGTTGAATATCCCATTATTAATAAATGGTACAAAAAAGAAACTGAAACAGATGGAAGTTATCATATCGATTCAGGAGAAGGATTAGACGATTTTCATGTTGGTGCTAGTCGTGGAGTAGGTGGTATTGCTGTAAAAGTTGATACGACGTATTATACAGCTAAAAACTTTACCAATTGGCGTACAATATCAACGGGTCCTCTTAGAACTAGTTTTTATTTGGAATATGAAAATTGGGATGCCGGAGGAAACACTATTACAGAATCAAAAGTAATCAGTTTAGATTTAGGTCAGAATTTTTCAAAATTTAATGTGTCATTAGAAGGTGTGAAAAACATTTCAGCTGGTTTAACCTTGCATGAAAAAGATGGTGAAGTTTCTGGTAATAAAGAAGAAGGCTGGGTGAGTTATTGGCAGCCTCATGCCGATTCAGAATTAGGAACTGCTATTATCGCTTCTAAAGATTATTTTAATGATTTTGAGACTTATAATAGTAATATAAAAGACCTTAGTAATGCCTATGCGCATCTTAATGTTAAAGACAATAACGTTATTTATTACGCTGGTTTTGGGTGGAAAAAAAGTGGTCAGTTTACGTCCGAGAAAGCGTGGGAAGACTATATAGCTGCATTTTCAAAATGTGTAAACAACCCTTTGGAAATTAGCTTGAATAAGTAGAGTATTAATCAGATGTCATTAGGAGTTTAAACTTGTTTCAATGAAGATAATTTCTTGAAGTATTGTTTAATTTCAGAACATTAAAAAAACCTTAAAGCCATAGTTTTACAACATTAAAGCTATGGCTTTCTTCTAATTTGTCCTGGAGAATATCCCATTTTATTTTTAAATACTTTTGAAAAATAGAATAGCGAATTAAATCCTGTTTTAGCTGAAATTTCCTTTAAAGAAAGCGTGGTATTCACCATAAGTCGTTTCGCATGTTCTAGTCGTTCTTGAATAAGATATTGCTGTAATGAAACACCTGTATTATTTTTAAAAACCGTTCTAAATCTGTTGTAACTTAAGTGATGCTCACTAGCAAGTTTTTTGAAGTCTACTTCAGTATTAAGATTCTCTCTAATAAAATCAATTATTTTTTTACAAAGCTCTTCTTCTCGATTACCAGTTTCTTGGTTTTCATAAGAAATAACATAAGCTACCAACTGTAAAACGATGCCTGCTAAAATTTTTCTAAATCCTGGGCTATTTCTTTTAACTAATTTTATAGATTGATTAAATAAAAATATGAGCTCATCCTGATATCCCATTTGTTTCACATAGGACGTGTTATTAGGAAATAAATCTTTAAGTATTTTATTCGATAAAACCTCACCTCGTATTCCCATCCAATATTCTTCCCATCCTGTGTCTTCATCGGGTTTGTACTTATGCCATTCTCCTGGGTATAATAACATGACATCTCCTGAGTTCACTTCCCATTTACCAGATTTTGTCTCTAGTGTACCCTTTCCTGTAGGCACATACACAAGATAACATCCAGGTAGCGTTCTTCCCATGGCTTGTTGAAAGTCATGTGTATCTGGGTGACCTTCTAATGGGTATTGAGCTCCAGGGTAAATATGTTGATACCCACAAGTAGGCACATAAACACCCCAAACCTCGGCTTCAGGGTCGTCAGCTAAATAGTGAAAAAAACTGTCCATATCTAATCAAATGTAGACATTTTGAACAACAAAACCAACAAAACGTCTATTGTTTGGAATAGGTGATTCCTCTAAGTTTGTAAATCACCCATATTGAATAAAGTGTTTCTCAAGGAGCTATAATCAATTTTCATCGCGTCAATTTAAAAGAGCAAAAATTAACCGTTTGCAAATTTGACATAAGGTATGAAAACAGTAAAAAATTAAAATGATAGATCTAGAACCAAAGGTTGTAATACAAAAAACACATAAAGAAAAGACTTTGGCTCATGAAACGTCTATGTCAAATCCTCAAATTGAATTAGACTATTCATTAACAGGGAAAAATACTGCCAGAGCTATAGAATTAGGACTTGCTGAGGCAGATTGGTACCAAACTCCTGTGCCTCGCAAAACAATGCGAAAATTATTGGTAAGAAAAGATGGACCTGCCATTATGGATACCATACTTTTAGTTGCTATTTTAGTCAGTACTGCGGTAGCTGCCATTTTACTTTGGGGAACTTGGTGGGTTATAATTCCTTATCTTATTTATGCTGTATTTTATAGTACAAGTTCAGACTCTAGATGGCATGAGTGTAGCCATGGAACAGCGTTTAAAACCGATTGGATGAATAATGTTGTTTATGAAGTAGCCTCGTTTATGGTGATGAGAGAATCTGTAGTTTGGCGCTGGAGTCATACACGTCATCACAGTGATACTATTATTGTTGGACGCGATCCAGAAATTCAAATACCGCGTCCACCAAATATCAAGAATCTTATTTTGTCTCTATTTAATTGGGGAGGTTACAAAACATTCTTTCCAAGTTTAATTCGGCATGCATTTGGAAAAATTACAGCATCCGAAAAAACCTATATTCCAGAAACTGAATTTGGGAAAATATTTAAAATCGCACGTATTTACTTAGCCATATATGCTGTAGTGATTAGTACATCCATAATTTTACAGACTTGGATTCCCATATTTCTATTTGTATTACCTCAAATTTTTGGGACTTGGCTCATGATTGTGCACAACACAACACAACATGCTGGCTTAGCAGAAAATGTTTTGGATCATCGTTTAAATTGTCGTACCGTTTATATGAATCCAATAAGCAGGTTTATCTATTGGAATATGAACTACCATACAGAACATCATATGTTTCCGCTTGTGCCTTACCATGCGCTTCCCAAGTTACACGAACTTATAAAAGACGACTGTCCGCCAGTGTATACGTCTATTTACGCCGCTTGGAGTGAAATACTACCTGCCATAAAAAGACAAGTTAAAGAACCTGGTTATTACGTGAAACGTAAATTACCAGAAGCAAAAAACGTAGCAGCAGAAGGATTGGTGAAATCTAATGTATTACCCGATTCTGAAGGTTGGTTAGAGGTTTGTGCAAACAAAGATTTGGAGATTGAAGACATTATTAGATTCGATCATGTAAAGAAAACCTTTGCCCTTTTTAGAGATAACCAAGGCTGTCTTCATGCTACAGATGGTATTTGTACACATGGCAATACGCACTTAAGTGAAGGCCTAATTAAAGGTAAAATCATAGAATGTCCAAAACATAATGGACGTTTTAATATCGAAGATGGCTCTCCTGCTCGTGCTCCTATTTGTCAAGGATTGGCAACTTATCCCATTGAAACTCGAAATGATAAAATCTGGCTTAATATTGAAAAGGCAGGTGGAGCAGGAGCGCGCAAGAAAAAAAGCTATGATTTAAAAGTAATTAGTAACCAAAATGTTTCAACATTTATAAAGGAACTCATTCTTGAGCCTATAAATACGAATGAAAAAATAGATTTTATACCTGGAGATTATATGCAAATTAACATTCCAGAATACAATGAAATACCATTTAATCAATTTGATATTCCAGAGCCTTATGCTGCCGTTTGGAATCATCAAAGAATGTTTGATTTAAGTTGTAGTAATACAGAGGTTGGTCGTGTCAATAATTATTCATTAGCCAATAACGGACTTAAAGAACACACACTTAAATTTAATGTTCGTATAGCGACTCCACCACCTGGTCAAGATTGTCCTCCAGGCATTGGTTCTAGTTATATTTTTAATCTAAAACCAGGTGATCGTGTAACTGCTATTGGTAGTTTTGGAGATTTTCATATAAAACCGACACAGAGAGAAATGGTTTATATTGGAGGTGGAGCTGGTATGGCTCCAATCCGTTCTCATATTGCGCATCTATTCGAAAATGAGTCTACCCATAGAAAAGTGAGTTACTGGTATGGAGCACGTTCTAAACAAGAAATATTTTATGATGATTATTTTGAAAGTATTGAAGATGCACATACTAATTTCAATTTTCAAATAGCACTTTCTGAGCCATTAAAAGACGATAAATGGGAAGGACAAACGGGTTTTATTCATCAAGTCGTTTTTGACAATTATTTAAAAACACATCCTAATCCAAAAGCTATAGAGTTTTATCTATGTGGTCCACCAAAGATGATTAAGGCCTGTACCAAAATGTTGACGCAATTAGGGGTGACAAGTCATCAAATTGCTTTTGATGAGTTTTAATACTGAACGATATGAACATTGTTAATGAAACAATAAATACAGCTTCTAAATGGGGACTATACGACCAAATGCGACCTCAGGAAATTGAAGCGATTCAAAAACACACACCTATTGCATATTTGCCTTGGGGAGCCATTGAATATCATGGAAATCATAACCCTACAGGTCTCGATAGCATTAAAGCGTTTAGCTTGTGCAAAGACTTAGCAGAAAAAAATGGAGGTCTTGTTTTTCCTGTAATTAGTTTGGCTGCTAATTTAATTAAGTCTTATCCTGGTGTCAACTTCCCTAAGCATTCTATAGAATTTTCAGAGAACCTCATTAGGCTTGCTTGTGAAGAATATTTAGAACAACTGGTTATACAAGGTTTTAAAATTATTGTTTTATTATCTGGACATGCTGGTGAACCTCATCTCACCATTTTAAAAACTGTAGCAGAAACGTTTAATAATAAATATCCAGATAGGAGATTTTGGGCATTGGCAGAATTCGATATTTTACCAGATGATGTATTGGTCGCTAACCATTCGGCTATAGGTGAAACATCTTTACAATTATACTACGCATCTGAAACGGTAGATTTAGAGACCTTACCAAAGGATAGGTCAATTACCCTAGAACTAGATGCTGTTTCTGGTGACGATCCAAGATTATCAACCAAAGCGCTAGGTGAAAAGATTGTAAAATTATTTTTAAGAAATGCATCTTTAATTATAGAAGAGTTAAAACAAAAATATTTATGAAGTATAGAAAATTAGGAAGAACAGGTATAGAAATTAGTGAAATCAGTTTAGGTACTTGGGCTTTTGGTAATAAAGTTTATGGTGGTGTTGATGAACAAGATGGGATAAATACCATTCATGCAGGTATTGATATGGGTATAAATATTTTTGATACAGCACCTCAATATGGTACTCCAGAACAAGATGGTGTTGCCGAAATAGTTCTAGGAAAGGCACTAAAAGGCAAACGTGATAAGGTGCATATCTCTACAAAATTTGGACGAAATCCGACTATTAAAAATGGAGCATCTCAATTCTATAAATCGCGTATTGTAGACTCTGTAGAAGAGAGTTTAAAACGGTTACAAACCGACTATATAGATGTGCTATTTTTTCATTCCCCTTTTTCTCCTGAAGAAATCAATGATGATGTTTGGGAAGGAATTGAACACGTTAAAAAACAGGGTAAAGTACGTTTTATTGGGCATTCTATTTCCATGTTTCATCAGACCGAAAATATGGCACGTCAATGGGCAAAAGATTGTAAAATAGACGTTATTCAAGTGGTATTGAGTTTAATGAATAAAGAAGCTCAGCAGTTAATTGAAGAATTACAAACATACCCTATAGGAGTCTTTGGGAGAGAATGTTTGGCTAACGGGTTTTTATCAGGAGCTATTACAAAAGATACAAGATTTGCAGAAGGTACATTGAATGCACGTTATTCGCGTGAAGACATTGCAGAGCGCGTTGATCAAGTAGAGGCTTTTAAGTTTTTATTGAGAGATGACGTTAAAAATATGCCACAGGCAGCATTACGTTGGGTTTTAGATCAAAAAGGGATTTCAACAGTTTTATCAGGAGCCAAAAATATAAGTGAGTTAAAAGGTGCAGTCTCTGCCTCAGAAGCAAAGCCATTTACAGAAACTGAATTAAAATTGGCCAAAGATGTATTGAAAAAAGATTTTGAACCTGCTTAAAATCCGCTCATTTATCTAGTAAAACATTGAATTAATGTTTTACTAGAAAGCATATAATTTAAAAACCTCCATTACAAATTTATAAATCTGTAATGGAGGTTTTTTTAGTTAACTGCTCAAGCAATCAGAGTTGTTTATAGCTTTTATTCATCTTCTAAAGTCACTGTTAGAATAGGAGCCGTTACCCCTGATTCAGCACTGTCAAATTGTAGATGTGCCCAAAGTGGCATGTCATTTCGGTTAGCACCAATTCTAAGAAACATAAATTCTCCAGCACTTGCGCCATTGTCATATTGGTCGTTCATAAAGGTTGCTAAAGCTATACCAGAAGGATCGTCCATAATATATTCTCCAAGAGCATCTCCATCTGTAATAAAACCTTGTTGAATTGCAGTAGCATTGGCATCGGTATCATAGTCTCCTGTAAAATAGTCTGTAGATAGAACCTCTGAAGTTGATCTGGAAGCTATAGCGTACACATCAAACTCTACAGGAACCCAAGAGTTATTATTAACGACATTGACCTTTAAAACGGCTGATTTTACTCTTTTACCTTCAGGTATTTCTGGTAAAGCAAATGGCATCACACTAACGACTTGATCATCACCTCCAACACCTGTGGCTACGTGACCACCAAATAGTTGAGTCCATGTTGCATCCACAGATCCTCCACTCCAAATGGTAGCATCTCCTGCATCTACAGTTACATCGAAGGCTGCGTTTGGATCAACAATATCTATAGTAAAAGTTAACTCAGAGGATTCTACACCATTGGTAGCAACGATGGTAATATCATAGGTGCCTAAATCGCATCCTCCACAATCGGAATATGGATCAAAAGTTATTGCACCAGATCCAAAGCCGTTATCTACAAAATTTGCGAATTGTGGTAAATCATTTGCTTCCATAGTAATATTGCCGCCCAAAGGATCTACGGCTTCAATTTCTACCTCTAAAACAGCTCCTTCTGCTAATACAACATCATCCACAGGTAGAAAAACAGGAGCTTGATTTTGTGTTAGTGTTGTGATTTCCATATTTAAAACTCTATGCGTTCCTGGGTCATCCAAATTAAAATTACCAGCGACCATAGACCAATAATCTTGGTGTGTAATTTTACGTCTAAATTTATAATTTTCTCCAATTTGAACAACGTCTCCACCTTGCTCATTGGCGTATATGTCATAAGTCATAGTAACAGCATCGATATCCATTCTTACATGATACGTTAAACCGGCATGATATTCTAACTCGTTATCTGCTGCATACCCAGTATCATCATAAGCATCTATTTTTCCTGAAGGATTTAATCTTACGATGCATGAGTTATCTGAATAGGTTGTAGCTATACCATCTAAAATACCTACAACACCATCCATGATGTCTTTACTAGGAATCATATCAAACTCAACAGTAAATGTACCTGTTTGAGTGCCTTGTGGAATTGGAATAGATTGCCATTCGTTAATTCTACTTGTGTAACCATCGAGATTACCTCTGAAATTAAAGACCACTGTTTTCTCATATCCAGAAGGTCGGGTCGCAATAAAATTAACTCTTTTGGTCTCTTCTTCAGTAGGAGCGTAGGTATAATTTAAGTCGTTGCTTAACACCTCACCAGTCTCGTCATCTACCCATTTTACTGAGGTGTCTTCGCTTGGTGATACTTGTAGGTTTAGGTCTAATGTTTCTCCTATTAAAACATCATAACCTTCCCATGCAATACCTGTTATGTTATCTCCTTCACCCCAAAAATAAACGGTTAAATCTGTGTCAGATAATGTTGGATTACTTACATCGTCTTGACTGCAAGATGATGTAAGAAGTAATAAAATACTAAAAATATAGGCACTATAATTCTTTATTTTCATAATGTTTTTTTTTTTTTGTTAATCTGATAAATCAACTCCTCTTGTTAAACTATTATCCCACCAAACAGGTGCTCCCCAAAAATTAACTCCGTTATCTAAATGGGGTTCTAAATTGTTTCTGTTAAAATTCATTTCAGTATTAGGATATGGTAATTTTCTAGGAATTAAACCATTTAGTGTTTGATCCGTATAAGGGTTGTCAGTTGTAGGTTTAAGTACAGGAAAACCTGATCTTCTCCAATTTGCAAAGCCCTCTATACCATTGTAAAAATTATTAACATAATGTTGCATGTTTATAGCCTCCATTTTATCTGCAGTATTGTTCCATAAATTTTCAGCATAAACATCTGAATTGATATCTAAATTAGGTTCAGCACCTAATATTATAACCAGTTCATCAATGTTAGCAAAAATGGCATTTTTATAATGGGTTTTTGCATCACCACCAAAATTACTCCAACCTCTTAGGGCTGCTTCCGCCAACCAAAGCTCTACTTCAGAATAAGATTGATATATTGAAGGTAAGTCAATACGTGTTAAATGTCTTCTTATCTGAAGTGGTTTAAAATATTTATCAATTTGAACGGTTCTACCATTTTTTTCAACGAAACGTGGTGCCCAAATATCGGCCGGTGCATCTTCAGGTGATTCAAATAAAAAGTATCCTGGAGCGTAGCCTTCAAGAACTCCATAGGTAGCTAAATATTCATCTGTAATTTCCACACTGGTTTCGGTAGAAGATTTTGAGTTGTATCGCGATGTAGCATCTTCTTGGTAAGCGGCATACATTCCAAACATCATTAAGAGTCTTGGGTCATCATTGTCTCGTAAATAAGATACATACGTTTCACAGGCCACCATTATTTCTTCTGAAAAATTTTGAACTTGTGAAAATCCATTTCCTCTAATTTCTGAGGCTCCACTTGTGCTTACTGTAAAATCGCCATGTTCTACTTTGGCGGCGTCATCAATATTTTCCATCACACCATCTTCAATAGCTAATACGGCTTCTGTTTCGGCTTTAGACAAATTAACATTGACTAATCTCATGGCATATCTTAACCTTAAAGAATTTGCAAATTTTCTCCATCTTTCTACATCTCCATTGTACATTAAATCACCTTCTAAAGCTTTAGAGTCATCTAATTGAGCGGCAGCTTCTTTTAATTCTTTAAAAAAATCGTTATAAATGTCTTCTTGATTGTCGTAAGCCGGATGTAAATTATCGTCCTCTGCTTGTGCACCAGCTTCAAAATATGGCAAATCTCCATAAGTGTCTGTGAGTTGAGCGAAAATCATGACTTTTAATATTCTAGCTACAGCTTCGTAATTTACAAGTTCTGGATTTTGTTCAGCTTCTTGAATGGCGTATGTTAAATCACTGATTTCACGATAAGAACTTTTCCACATATACTCCATATAACTTATATCGAGTTTATAGGCTTGCCCATGCGATACTGTCCACCCATCTGAAATCATTTGCGTAATTGACATGTGATACGCCGCTAGAGATCTCCATTGTGTTTCTCTATCTCCAGAGTAGCTTGTTTGAACTTTAGAGATTAAGGTTTTAGGGTTTGCAATAGTTGAGGTTGTTGGGTCAACATTTAAGTCGTTAAAATCTTCACAACTAGTAGTTAGTGTTAAAGTAGATACTACTACTATTAATAGCTTTATACTTGTCTTCATTTTTTTAAAATTTTGCAGTTAAGTTAAATCCGTAACTTCGTCTTTGTGGTAAAGAGCCATATTCATAGCCTTGTCCATTACTAATATTGTAAGTTGATTCGGGATCGACATTAGGTACATTTGAATGAATTAACCATAAATTTCTACCGATAATAGAAAAGGTTAAACCATTTAAGAATTTAATATTTTTCAATTGTTCTGGGCCTAAAGAATAAGATAAAGATACCTCTCTTAATTTTACATACGTTGCATCGTATATAAAAGGTTTTATAATGTGCGAATTTGCAATACTGCCCCAATAATCTTTAGGATTTACATAAACGTCATTAGCTCTATAATTTGGATTTCCGTCTGCGCCAACTCCATCTTCAATAACCCCTTGTGCTAGGTAACCACCTGTGGCAACCCAATTACTTGGAAGTTCGCCAGCACTTTCCCTTTCTGATTCGGACAGTGCCCATCCTTCTCGTCCTTCTAAGGTTCCAATATGTGCCCCTTGTTGATATAATTTTTGATTGGTCATAGATAATATATCTGCTCCAGATTTAATTTGAATTAAAGCTCTTAACCTAAATCCTTTATATTGGATACCATTGGTAATACCTCCAGTAAATTTATATTGTCCATTACCTAAAGACACTTGTTCATCAGATCTTAAAGGTAGTCCATTAGCACCTAATATAGGAGTACCATCCTCAGTGCGTTTAAAGTCATAACCTACAATATCTCCATAAGAGCCACCTTCCTCTGCAGTAATCAATGAGCTAATCCAATCTGCTCTTGCAATGGTTTGTCTTTTTGCTTCCTCATGTAATTTTACAATTTTGTTCTCATTGTTGGCAAAATTGAATGTTAAATCCCAACGGAGATCATCTGTTTTAATAGGTACAAAATTTACCATTACTTCCCATCCTTTATTGTTGATTTCACCTGCATTAATACTAGCAGATTCAAAACCGTTTGAATTAGAAATAGGAATATTCATTATTTCGTCATAGGTAGTTTGATTGTAGTATGTGACATCTAAACCAACTCTCCAATTAAAAAGTTTTGCGTCTAAACCAAATTCATATCCTTTGGTTCTTGAAGGGTTAATATTGGTAAAATAAGTAATATCATTTACGGTTGAAAAATTTGCTCCGTTTGAAGAATATGGATAATCGAAAAAGGTATTATAAGCATAAGGATCTGTATCTCCACCAACTTCTGCATATGAGGCTCTTAATTTTGCATAAGGTATCGTTTTAGATTTTATATTTTCTATGGCCTTGGTTAAGACTAAAGCACCTGTAAAAGATGGGTAAAAATAGCCGTTATTTCCTTTTTTTAATGTAGATGACCAATCTTGTCTGCCTGTGACATCTAAAAAGGCGTAATCTTTAAAACTAACATTTGCAAATCCGTAAAACGACCTGACTGATTTTCTAGGATTTTGTCGTCCTACAATGAATTCATTATAATTATTTATAGAGATGACATCTTCTGACCCTTGGTTTTTACCAAGTATAGTATTTGTTGAACTTTCATAATTCATAATGTTTCCACCAAGACTTGCTCCAACGGTCCAATTATCGTTAAGCTCTTTATTCGCAGAAAGTAGAAATTCAGTATTAATTTCAGTAGTTCTTGAGTCTATTTTTGTTAGTTCTCCCCATTCAGCTAAAGGTGTTGTTCTTGGTGAGTAATTATAATAATCATATGTAAATGTATCTATACCAGATTTGAATTTGAAATCTAACCAATCTGTGATATGATAGTTTAAAGAGGCATATCCTAAAACTCTATTCTTATTAGATTCATTTTTCATGTTATACAATGAATAGTAAGGATTGATAATTCGTGTTGCAGAATTCCAAAACACATAATCACCGTTGACATCCGTTGCACTATCTTGTAACCATTGCTGATCAATATTTCCTGGTAAGCCCAAAAGTGCTAATGCCGTATTTGCACCAGAATAACCCAAATAAGGTCTATTATCTACATCTTCTAGAGTAAAATTAACTTTGGCATCTAAAGTTAATTTCTCCCACATTTTCATATGCCCTTTTAAAGTGAAGTTATTTCTATGTAAACCGCTATTTGGAACAATATCCTCCATTTTTACATCTGATGCAGAAAATAATAAGTTGGCAGATTCATTACCACCAGATAAAGAGATAGTATTTTGAATGGTATAACCTGTTCTGAAAAAGGACTCAATATTATCTTTTTTTACACCATAATCTCTATACTGTCCATCGAAAGAGATGAATTGTAAATTTGGATCCATTTTACCACCCCAACTCCACATACCTGTAGCGTCACCTATATCTCTTGGAGGTGTTCCGATACCTTGACCATACACATGTTGAACATCTTCGTATCCACTTATGACCTCATCAAACGTAGAGTTTGTTGAAAAATTAATATTAAATTTAGATTTCGAGTTCTTTTTAAACGATTTTGTTGTAATTAAAATGACACCGTTTCCACCTCTAGAACCATATAACGCTGCTGCTGCAGGGCCTTTTAAAACAGATATCGTTTCTATGTCATCTGAGTTTACAGAAGAGATACCATCTCCTAAATCTTGACCACCATATTGTCCGGCTTGCCCAAAAGAGTTGTTATCCATTGGTACACCATCAATGACGTATAGCGGTTGATTAGAGCCATTAAATTTTGTGTTTCCACGAATAATAATTTTAGATGAACCACCCGATCCTGTATTTGGTTGGGCAATATCTACACCGGCAACTTTACCAGCTAATGAGTTGACTGCATTAATACTTTTTATTTCAGCGAGTTCTTCTCCATCAACCTTAGATATAGCATAGCCTAAAGCTTGTTCCTTACGTGAAATTCCTAAAGCAGTAACCACGACTTCGTTAAGTGCCTCAACAGATTCAACCAATTGAATATTAATAACGGTATTATCTCCTATAGTTACCTTCTGTTCAGAGAAGCCAATATAGCTAAAGCGAAGTACGTCTCCTTTTTCTGCGTCTATTGAATAATCACCATTAAAATCAGTATTCGTTCCTTTGTTCTTACCTACGACAATGATCGATACACCTGGCATAGGCATTTCATCTTCTAATGAAGTCACTTTTCCAGTTATTTGAATTTCTTGAGCATGTAAAATTGAAAATGATGTAATTATAAAAACACAGAGAAACGTAGAGAGTTTAAAATGTTTAATTCCCATAAAAAATTGAATTTAGAATTATAAGGCTTTTAAAGAAACGTCAAAAAAGTACCCTAAAAAGTTAGTTGTTAGTAATATAATAGCTAATTATTATAGTATTCTCAAATATATATATAAAAACTTCTAAATTCATAATATTATACGGCTCAGCAATGAATAAAAGACAAAACTTATAAAGGTTTGAGCAGTATGTATAAATTTCCGTTTTTAAATGATACCGTTATATATTAGACCATCGAATTAAAGCCTCTAAATAGTAGTAGTCAGCATAATTTAGTGGAGCATCGGTTTCATTATTTTCATGAAAATTGCCCACAGAATGTTTTAAGATAAAGCCTCCGTTTTCATTTTTTTGAGCTAAATAGTCATCAGATGAAAGCGTTCTTAAGATGGTTTCGGTGTAATCTAAATATTCATTTTTACGCGCTGAATCAAATGCTTGTAATTCCAATAATGCTGATGCCACTATAGCTGCTGCTGAGGCATCTCGAGGAATCTCTTCAGTACTTTCGGCATCATAATCCCAATAAGGAATATTATCATCAGGAATTTTATCGTTATTCATTATATAATTAGCTATCTTCTTAGCGTGCTCTAGGAATATTTTATGTCCCGATTCTTTATAAGCTTCCGTATAGCCATATAAACCCCATGCCTGTCCACGTGCCCAAGCAGACTCATCAGCGTAGCCTTGAAAATTTACTTTTTTACGTACGTCTCCCGTAATATGGTCGTAGTCTATAATATGATAACAACTATAATCAGGTCTATATTGGTTTTTAATCGTTGTGGTTGCGTGTGCATTTGCAATATTTGCAAACGTTGAATCTGCCGTGTGCTTAGTGGCTTGATATAGTAAATTCAGGTTCATCATATTATCAATAATAATAGGCATATCTAACCCTTTACCTTGAATCCATGGGGCATCTGTATCCCAAGACTGGATGACTTTTGCAACAGGTCGGTAACGTGTACTTAACGATTTTGCTGCATCAACAACGGCTTGTTTATAAGTTTCATTTCCGGTAAGACGATAGCCTTGTCCAAAAGAGTTTTGTATCATAAATCCAACATCGTGATTCCATTTTACAAATTGAGCAGAATCTAAGGCCTCTGTAAATTTTTCGGCCTCTATTTTCCACTTATTATCATTTGTTTGCTCGTATAAATACCATAGTGAACCTGGAAAAAAACCACAAGTCCAGTCTTGTTTGTAAGCCATTCTAAGCGACCCATCCTTGTTTAAACTTCTAGGGTTCAATAATGGTGAAATAGTATCTATTTTATTTATTAAATAATCATACTGATGTTCTGCTAACGAAAAAACCCGTTTCACGAGTTCTTGCTTTGTTTCCTCAGTGTGTTCTTTAACTTCAACTTTATTTTTACACGATGTTAAAACTAAAATCGAAATTGTGATCGCTATAAATCTTATTGACAATGTCATAGTCTTTTAATTTTTTACAAAATTTATTGTTTTTCTGTTAGGGCTCTTCTCGATTTCAATTCACCCTCAATTTTATCCATGGTTTTATTATCAAGTGGATAGAAACTCATAATACCAGCAACAAGGAAACTACCAGCAGCAGGAATTAAACTTACCATTAAAAGAATTCCAAAAGCAGATTCTGTTGTTTGAACTGTATTAGCCTTAAATCCATAAAAAGCTAATATCCAACCTGCGAGCGCTGCTCCAATAGTAAGTCCAAATTTTTGAGCCATGGTAGAAGCCGACATAATTAAGCCAGTAGCACGTCTGTTATTTTTCCATTCAGAATAACTTGCCGTATCCGTATACATCGCAAATAAGATTGGTGCTGGTGGACCTGAAGCTAAACTTACAATGATATTAAGAGCGAATATCATAGTAATATTAGATTTATCGACAAAGAAGAATAGGGCTGTAAACGTACCAGCAATGAGTTGGCAGGCAATTACAACTTTCTTTTTACCAAATCGGTTGCATAGTTTCTCTGTAAAAGAAATCGCAATGATAGTGACTATAGTTCCTGACACTAGAAACGAACTTACTAGTGATTCATCTTCTATGTAGTATTTAAAATAATACATAACCGACCCATATCTAATGGCAACGTACGCCAAACTTATCACTCCAATAACTAAAAGCACCAACCAAGGCTTATTGCTAAATAAGTCTTTAAAGTCATTTTTGATATTTGTTTTCTGCTCTTTGGGAGGCGAAACACGCTCTTTGGTGGTATAAAATGTGGTTAGAAACATGATGATGGACATAATTCCAAATACAATCATGACCCCTTGAAAGCCTTTAGCTTCATTAACCACCTGAACTGATATTTCCTTAGATGAAATAGTTTCGTCAAAATAGGTTGAAGGATTTAAAGTATGGGTTCCAAAACCTTCTTCGAGATATAAAATATCTGTTGTATCATCTATTTCATTTTTTAGATCATTTTTATAAACGATTACGGTAACGTTTTTAGTTAACAGGTCTTCTTCTCCTATATCTGCATTTAAAACTAATTTTGAAGCTCCAACACCATGTTCAGTAATCACAATTTGATTGGTATTTAATTCTGCTGAAAACACACTGGTATTATCTCCACCGATACTATTGACTAATGGAAGTGTTAAGGCTTGCACAAGCAATCCGCCTGTAAACGCAAACATAAATCTGTATTGTGAAAAACTAGCGCGCTGAGAAGGACTTGCAGAAACAACTCCCATCAATGAAGAATAAGGAATATTTATAGCCGTATATACCATCATCATAAGCGTATAGGTTACATAGGCGTATATAATTTTGCCTGTTAGGCTAAAATCTGGTGTTGTAAAAGTGAGTACACCTACCAGTGCAAATGGTAAGGCTAACCACAAAAGAAAAGGACGGAATTTTCCCCATTTTGTATTGGTGCGATCGGCAATAAGTCCCATTACAGGATCGTTTATGGAATCCCATATTTTTGTTATTAAAAACATGGTTCCTACGACAGCTGCTGGCAAGCCAAAAATATCGGTATAAAAATACAGTTGAAAAATCATTAAGGTCTGCCACACAAGATTTGAAGCTGTATCGCCTAAACTAAAACCAATCTTTTCTTTTATCGATATATTTTCCTCTACACCAATATTTTGTTTATTTAACTTCATTTAATTCGTTTTAGTTTTTCCAATTTGAAAATCTATAGAGATTTCCTTTTTGTTGAGTCCAGATTCAGGTACTTCAATAAAATTATCTGTTTGTTCTTTCCCGTCAACCAACATATTTTGTATATCACCTCGTTTTATGGTGACATTAAAAGTAGTCCCTCTGAAAACTCTTGTATACGTTACATTGTCCCAAAATGAAGGAATTTGAGGATCAATTGTAACTCCTTTTAAGGTTCGTTTAAAGCCTAATAGGTTATCAAAACAGTTGAGCATATTCCAAGCTACAGTACCTGTTCGCCATGGGTCGTCAGAGACGTGTCTATCTTTTCGTAATGCCGAAGGTCCTACATAACTATTGGGTTGTGCATAAGGTTCTGATTTCTCCTCAGAAGGTAGAATTCTTTTAAAGGTTTCAAAGGCTTTATCGTTTCGTCCTGCAGCATAATCTGCGGCAATTTTAAATGATGCGGCATGACAATACACGTTTCCATTGGTAAAATTACCTTGTGGAATCCCAGTTATAGAGCCAATGTCTTTATTATATTTTGTAAATGGTGGCCAATTATGAAC
The DNA here is from genome assembly GCF_018860565.1 of Winogradskyella psychrotolerans. Lineage (GTDB taxonomy): Bacteria > Bacteroidota > Bacteroidia > Flavobacteriales > Flavobacteriaceae > Winogradskyella > Winogradskyella damuponensis. The sequence continues at coordinate 118,290 of NZ_JAHKPS010000022.1, read as the reverse complement.
AGGACCAACAGGGGTATCTACCATAGGTTCCACTTTTTTCATGATCTCCTCATATTTTTCAGCATCAATAATGCCTGAAAGCACAGCCCATGACTGCGGATTTATGAAAACTTGTCCTTCTTCTGAGGCATTATCACCCACCTTATTTCCGGCATCTGTGTAAGCGTAGATAAAGTGATCTTCATCCCAACCGTATTTTAAGATATTCGCTTTAATTTCATGATATCTTTCGGCACATTGTGCTTTTATTTTGGTATCACCTTTCCAGGCTGCGATTTCTTCAACCACTTTAAGCGCTTTAGCAAGAGCTATACTCATCCAAACACCTTCTCCTTTTCCTTCAGCACCAACGCGGTCCATTAGGTCATTCCAGTCACCATGTCTTATTAATGCTAAGCCATGTTCTCCTCTGTCGTTCCAAAGAAAATCTAAAGCTTTTAAGTTGTGATTCCAGATGGTATCTTCTCCGTTATCAGAATAGGAAACAACTTTATCTAACATGCTAAGATCTCCAGTTTCTCGAAGTATGGAATATGTGGCGTGACTGATCCAACTTGGTGAGTCAGAATAATGTTTATCTGCTGCTGCGACCTCCATAGAAGATACTCTAAATGCTCTTGGACAAAATCCACTGTTCTTTTGATTTTCTAACGCTTTTTCTAACATTTTTAAAGCGCGGTCAGGGTCTATAATAGCAACGCCTGCGGCATCTTGAAGTGTATCGCGATAGCCCTTAAAATAAAACCTCGCCCAATCTGCCATGAGATGTAACTGGTGTTTCATCCAAACATTAAATAGGTGGTTAAAATCGGCATCGGGAGTGTTTAATTCTGAAAGGCCTAATCTCGCTATATTTTGTTTTTTAATAGTTTTAAGTTCGGCATCAATACGAACACTATTGGCATATAAAGTCGTAAATTCATCGGCTTCAGCTTCATCAAATACAATACCCATGACAATATTGATACGTTGTTCAACTCCATCATTCAGATTCAAATTGTGCTGTAAGGCAGACACCATATATTCTGTTGAAGCATCACTATCACTTAATTGTCCTTTAATTATACATTCTGGCATTTCAAAACTAAGGTTGTGACCTAAAAACACATCTCGGCTAATATCAAAGTGATCAAAAGGCACATCGGTATACGTAAATGCACGATACTTTTCCGTCATAACACTTACCGATCGGTTTCTAAAAAACAAGCGTTGTTTTTCTCTATCGTGATAACCATCAACAGCAGAATTATACCCATAGGTTAGATTTACTCCATCTAAAATCACTTTTGCTACGCTAAATACAGATATGTTTCGTGGTCTACCTGATTCATTCAATACCTTTACAGACCAAATTTCTCCGGCTTCTTTACGAGGTACAAATATTTGAAATGATACTTTGATGCCATTTTTTTTACTCTCTAAAACAGTGTATCCCAATCCGTGAGTACAACTATAGTCATCTAATTCAACACCAGTTGTATTTGGTGCAACGGACCATACGTCGTTAGTCTCATTATCTCTTATGTAAATATGTCGTGGCGCACTTCTATCATCTTGCTTTCCAAATAGATTAGTAAGAACGCCTGCTTCATTTTGATACAATGAAAAGCCATTAAGGTTTTGTCCTACACTGGCTAAGTATTTTGAGTTCCACAACATGTTAAACCAATCTCGAGGCGGTTGTGAATTTGTTATTTTATATTCAAGTCCGTTATTTATATAACTACCGTATTTCATATTACTGTTTTCTAAATTTTTATAATGCTATGTTTTGTTTTCCCCCAACAAGCGAAACAGATTGTCCTTGCCATTTAAATTCACCTGTAAGATCTTCTGGCATTGAAATCTCTGCATTTATATTATTGTCATTTTTTGAATAGCGAATTATGATCATACCTTGAGGATGCGGGAATTCGACATTAAGTGTTTTTAATTTTCCTAAATTTGGTTCTATTATAACTGATTTGAAACCGTGTTCGCCTGGATATATGCCAGCAACAGTATGAAGAAAATCGAAGTTGGGACTCGAGCTCCACGCATGACATTCTGAACGTGGATTAATATCCGTTTCTCCATAGGTCGTCATACCATCATCAATCATACCTCTCCAAGATCCTAATAAATCGAAATATAGATCTCCTAAACCAACCTTTTGTAAGGCTCTAAATAGATAAAATTTAAAATAAATTGTAGCTTGAAATAGGGTCTCGTCTTCAAGTACTTTTTTCATTATGTCAGATTGAACATCTTGTTTAAATGTATCGGTTAATATCCCTAAGATATTTGTGTGCTGTGAGAATTCTTTTTTATCAGGTGTTTCGGCAATAAGTCCCTTTTTTGTATCAAAACAGCGTTCTAAAACGGACTTTTTAATTCGTTTAGACAGTATTTGATACGAATCGACTTCATGTTCCAAATTAAAATAACGGAATACAGCTTGGGCGTAATCTAAGGTCTTTGCAAACTGCAAGGCAATATTTGCGGAATAACCATCGTCTGCCCCTTGCGGAATGCCACTTGGAAAATCGATAGTCCAATCTGTGAAATTCCACCATTTTAAATTGGTAACCATACCAGTTTTATCAACACGAGAGGCAAACCAATCTATTACCGATTTAATCCCTGGAATGAATTGACGTAAAAATTCAGGATCATTTCTATACATGAAATAATCATAAATCATATCTACCCAAATCAAAGAAAAAGGTGGTATAATTTGAATTATGTTTGAAGGATATCGACTTTGGGTTAACCCTTCTGAGGTGCGTGAGTCATCGAATTGTTGTATGGCTTTTCTCATTAACCGATCATCTCCAGATACATAAATTGAGATGAGCGATGCTATTTTGGTGTCGCCTATATATTGTAAATTCTCATAATAGGAATCGTAATACATCTCATCTGCAGAATTGCGTAATGTTCTCCATGCTGCATCCCAAATTTTAGTGAGAGAAGGATCTCCTGTTTCCACTTTTGCTTTTTCTTCAAATGGGTATCCTGTGTAAACACCATGGTAATCTTCTAGAATTAGAGCCTCTTCTTTTGTGGTTATTTCTAGTTCTATAAAACGATACGTTCGTCGTGAAAGCGGCTTGTAAAACCTATTCTCTCCTCCATCTGGAAAGAGCATATCATAATACCCGAATATGGATTTGCCTTCAAAATCATTGCGATTACCTTTTAAATCAACGAGATTTAAATTACCGTCAGAAACTGTTTCATCTGGATTGCTATTTTTTACCAAAGCTTCAGCATAGGTTATTTTTAGTTCACTGTTCTTTCCATGGCTGTACGTTAGTTCTGGATATCCTGTAGTGTGATGTGTTTGATCTATTAGGATTTTTACATGTGAGTTTTTAGGAATTATTGAGGCTTTGTTTTTTAGAAAACTGTCATTCTTTTCAATACCACTCACCCGAATAATTTCAGGAAATCGTTCTACTTTTTCTTCCATAAAAGGGATGGTTCTCGGTACTAAATGCCAAGCTCCTCCATATAAAAAACCTCTACCAACAGCGAACTCCGTTGTTGTACTTTTAGGGTTCAACCAGTTGTTGTCATTAAATTGTAATTGGTTCCAACCCCAAGGATATTTTGAATCATCAACATGGTCACGCGGTCCGGCGGCATAATAAGCATTCATCATCTCGCTTGTAATCTTAACTGGTGAAAATGCATGGTTTTTAATCACTTTCCAATCGGCACTTCCTGTATTAATATCTAAGTTGAGGTTTCGGTCTGCCTGTAAAATAAAAGCCGTTTGATAAGTCACTTGTGACACACTTCTGTACTCTCCAAAATTTACGACTTCAGCAGCAATAACATTTTTACCAACCTTTAATTGATGGGCTATATCTAGAGTTTCATAGCGTTGGTGTGCTGTATCTCCAATGGATGGTCCGTAACAAACACGTTCTCCATTAACATAAAGTCTATAACGGTTATCGGCAGATACAAAAATGATGAACTCACTCATTTTCTCTTCGAGAGTAAATACATGTCGAAAAAGGAACACACCATAGTCTAACGTTGATGCACTGGGATGTGTAATCCATTGTGCTTTCCATGTATGCTTAAGCAAGTTAATATCTTTACCGGACCCATTAACTTTTACTGTAGACTCTGGGTTTATCATATTTATTTTCAATATTATCTTTTATTAAAATTCCTGAAAGAGGATTAAAAATTAATCTATTTTCGTTCGAAAAGTTGATACAGGCAATCCTTTATTTGAGGTTAAATTAGCTTCTGTATAGGGCTTCCAGGCGTATCTTACATAAAATGGTTTTTTGTGTTTATTTGGTAAGCTAAACGCTATTGTTTTGCCTTCAATTCTAGGTTCTAATTTTTCAAAATGTTTGTTGTCCGTACTTATTTCAAAACCAATAATAGCTTCTGATGATTTTGTTTTTAAACTACTAAACTCCCCTTTAAAATGAATCGTATAAGTGTTGTTAGAATAGGTGATTTTATCAAACACCGGACTTTCATAATCCTTAACTGCTTTATAGGTGTCTCCGAGTGCTAAGAGTGCCAATCTGTCTCCAACAGGTTGTTTGTTTTTTGCATGTGTGTCTTGCCGATCACCAACATCAGTTATAACAACCATTTTAGAATTTGGGACTTCATTTAATAATTCGCTTTGCGCAAACCTAAACTCTGGCCATGCAAGTCTATCTTCTCTACTAGTTAATTGTGTAGAATAAAAAGGGAAGTCTTCATTAAAATCTGATCGCCATAAAGCCACCATTTTTTTAAACATAGTTTTGTACAATATAGGAGCTTCTGCATTGGACTCGCCTTGGTACCAGATAACTCCTTTGATGGGGATGTTTTTTATTGGTAATATGCCATTTTCATAATTATAACTTGGCATCCAAGGGTGTTTCTGATTGGGATTTTCACTTAATGATATTTGATGTTTTGCTACTGAAATCATCGCATCCTTTTCGTCTTCTTTAGCTTTCCAACGTTGCTTTACAAAACTTAACATGGTAGAATCTTGTTCAATTTCTTTTTTAGACAACCAAGATTCAATGGGAGAACCCGGAACGGCATTATGAATAATACCGATAGGAATATTCAATTCACTTTGTAGCTTTTCCGCGAAATAATACGCAACAGCAGAAAAATACAAGACCTCTTCAGGAGTTGCTTTTACCCAGCCTTTAGTATTAAAATAGTGATTGTTTTGAATTTTATTTAATTCTTCTAAGGTATGAACACCGTCTTTACCAGTTGGGTAAGTGGGTTTCATGTTGTAAATTCTTAGGTTCGGATTGTTTGCATTTTTTGCAATGCTATCTCCATTTAAAGTGCGTTTTAAATCGAGATGCATGTTAGATTGCCCAGAAGCTAACCAAACGTCACCGATTAAAATATCTGTGAGTTGAATAGATTCATTTGTGGATTCAATACTTAAACGGTACGGACCTCCAGCTTCTAATGCCTCAAAATTAACGTTCCAGTGACCTTCACTATTAGCTATAGTATGAATTGTGATATCTTTTAAAGTTGCTACTATTTTGGTGTCTGGCTTGGCTGTTCCCCAAACAGGGATGTTATGATGCCTTTGCAAAACCATGTGACTAGAAAAAACAGGATCCACTTTCAAATTGCTTTGTGCACCTAAAAAAATGGAATAAAAACTTAGAAAAATGAAAAAAGAAACATTTTTAATTTTCATAAAATAGGGAGTATGTCTTACTTAAAATTCGGGTTTTAATTTTGTCACTTTTATCTTATCAAACAACGCAAAGGAATCGTTTTGTGGAGCCCAATCTTCTGTAGCGCCTCCGTGAAATGTTGAAAAGTAAAAAGAATCGATGTCACCTTGATCCCATAAACGATAGCGGATTTCTGTATCATCAATTACTTTTACACCATCGATCCAAACCTGCATAATTCCGTTTGGTAAGTTGTTTTGATTTAATTTTATTCTTTGGGTTAAGCGATACCATTTTCCGGTTTCAAAATATATTCCAGAATCCACTGAATCTCCATATTCTGAAGTCATATCCATATAATAAAAATAGACTATGGCTTCAACGCCAGCATTTCTATTGACCCACATGTATCGTGCGCTCCAGCCTTCACCATTGTCGGGATGATTTCCACCTGTGTACGTTGAACCACCACTGGTTAAACCAGGTAGTTTACCACCTTCTCTAAAATCGAACCCTTCTTCGAAATATACATAATAGTCCAAATAATATTCATTTGAAGCTGGTAAGGTTTTAATAAATTGAACACCATTAGTTTCTGGTCCAACAGTGCCTTCAGGATAATCTACTTTTAAAACCTGTCCTTTTTCTCCTTCAGGATCATCAACAATATTGGCGTTATCACCAAGTAAAGACCAACGGATTTCTCCTCCTTCACTTATTAAATTTTGTGTTGTATAGGTTCCTTGTGCTGCGGTTTCAAAATCTAATTCAAAAATTATATTTTCAGCAATAGGTGTTTGTGGGTCTTCATTACTATCCTCAACGCTTTCCTGAGCACAAGCATTCAGTATAATGCCATTAAAGAATACTATAAATAAGATTGTATTTTTCATAATTCTACTATTTGGTAATCCCTAAGTGTTTATAGATAAAGTTTTTTGTGTGCTTAACTGCTATTTTTGATTCTGGAATATCATAATGACCTTGCCAAACATGCCACATCCCTTCATAAATATCTAACTCCACGTCTTTATTATTTTCTTTTAGTTGTCGATACATTCTAAGGGAATTGCTTAAAAATATTTCTTTACTTCCCACTTGAATTAGAGTAGGGGGAAAGTCTTTTGAATAATCGCCATACACTGGCGAAACGTATGGGTTTTTCCATTCCGATCTTGAGGCATAAGCTTCTGCACAATTTTCTAAAAATCCTTTATAAATTAATGTCGGGTCTGTGTCTTTTAATGTATGATAGGAGTCTCCTATCTCATCTAAATCTAACCAAGCCGACCATAATACAACTGAACTTGGTAAATTTATTTTTAAATCTCGCATTTTTAAAATTGAAGCGACAGTAATTGTGCCTCCAGCGGAATCACCATATATGGCAATATGTTCTGCTTTATAAGATTTTAATAATGCTTTATAAGCCGTAATGACTTCTTCTAATATTTGACTAAACTTGGCTTGTGGTGCTAAGGTATAATCAATGGCTATGATTCTTAAGTTGCTTGTATCTGCTAACGGAACACTTGATAATAAAGTGACATCAGCAGGATAAAAAACGAAACCTCCTCCATGGATGTAGATAATGACTTTGTCGGATTCTTGGTAATTTTTCGGTTTAATGTCAATTGCTCTAATGCCATCAAGAAATATGGTTTCTACTTTAGGTTGATATACTTCTAATAACTTAGCTAAAGGTAGTTCTGCTTCAATTTGAAACTCCCGTTGTCTCTCTTCCCACACCGAAATTGGGGCATCATGTTTTGGTAAATTTGCTCCAGCATTTCTACCTTCAATTGTCCAATTGCTTAACATCTCCTTTGCTTCTCCTGAAATTGTAGAAGGTATAGGTAATTTGTTTTCAGCCTTATGGTTTATATTTCTCTCTTCTTGAGATGAAATTAAAGTGCTATTAGGGGTTTGTTTCATTTTTAAATATACTTCTTAATCAATTAACGATTAATTTTTGAGAATATGTATTTGATTTATTTCTTAATCTCAGAATGTATACCCCAGAATTTAATTGAATATCAGTATGCATTGTATTAGATTGTGTTGGCTGCACATGCTGTTTAAATACTAAACGACCTGTTAATGAGTAAATTTCAAGAGTAGATTTCTGACTTAACATACGACTAGAAATAGTAACTTTACCTTCATTAATAGGGTTTGGGTAAATACTTACAGTTGAATTTTCTATTTCAATTATTTCTTTTGTATTACTGTTATAAGCTTTTCCTAGGGTTAAGGCCGTATCAAAATTTAAAACGGGTCTATAACTTGACGTTGTATGGTCTTGAGATGCGATATCCCAATAGTTATAATTCCCTGATCCATTATAGTCTAAACTAAATCTGAAAAATATGAAGTCTCCTGTAACAGCTCCGTTATCTAATTGATTATTGATATAGTTAACAATATTTTGAGACGACGAACTTTGAAGATTCCCTTGTGGTGAATTTAAATTTAAAATATCATCTTCTATTGCCGTAGCTGTTAGGTCTGTATCATAAACTCCTGCATAATAATCGGTACTTAAAATAGTACTACTACTTCTATATGGCAACCCATAAAGATCGACTTTATGCGCTAGGTTTCCACCATTTTGTAATAGGTGAAAATTTAAGGTAGCAGAGGTAAGCCTTTCGTTTTGTGCTAACGTTGGAATCTGAAAAGGAATTATAGCGGATGTTTTATTGTTTGACCCTATTCTATGCGTATGATATCCTACCCACTGCATTCCTCCATTATCATAAACCGTTTGGTCATCCATAACTGCCTCTACGATGTAATTATTTTGTTGAGGTAAAGCATTAACTTGTATATTTAAGATAGCGCTATCATTTAATTCCCCATCGTAAACTGTAACAGTTATGTTTGAAGTACCTTCATCTCCTGAAATAGGGGATAGTGTTATTGTTGCTGTTCTGTCGCCATTGTCAACAAGAGTTGCATATCCAGGTGCATTGTTGATTGCAAACGATAATGCATCAGCATCAGCATCTGTTGCAGATATATTTATGATTTTAACGTCATCAACATTTAGAGTTTGACTTACTAAAGTAGACAATACAGGTGCATTATTAGCCGTAGTTGAGTCATTATTAACTACAATATTTAAGGTTTCAGTATCAATAGTAGTACCATCGTTTACAGAAATAGAAATACTATTTGTTGATGCATCTCCAATAGCTGGAGCAATAGTTAATGTAGCCGTATTATCGTTATTATCCATAAAGGTTACAAATGAAGGTAAATTGTTTGCTGTAAAACTCAATGTATCTCCATCGGTATCTGTAGCAGAAACAATTATATTTAAAATGTCACCTTCAGTGATGGTTTGATTTCCAATTGGTACTAAAACAGGAGCGGTATTTGTTGGCGGTGTATACCCTGATGTATTAATAACAATTTCAGAATAATTATTCCACCCATTAACATCACTTCCTGAACCTACTATTCTAATATATTTTGCTGAAACATCTACAAAATCAAAATGTTCCGCAGCTGTTGTAGTTCCGGTACTCGTAGCTGAATGTACTTGAGTGAAATTACGTCCATCTGTTGAAACTTCAATTACAAAACTATAAGCTCTTTCATCACCTAAACCAAAGCTAATATCTACTGATTGAACTGTAACAATTTCGCAAAAGCTTTTTTGTATCCACTGATTACCCTCAGCAGCCCATTTTGTTTGATTATCTCCATCAAAAGCATTTGATGAAGGATTATATCCCCATTCATCATCTTGATAAGTACTTGCCCAATTGGTATCACATTCATAAATAAAAGTAGCAGAAGAATTAGAAGCTGTATTTCCAGCATAGTCTTCTACATTGTTGGCTGTAATTGTATAGGTCGTATTCCCATTTAAAGCAGAACAGGTTAATGTTACCGTTTTATTATCTTCTGATAAAGAGGCTGAACTTATAGTTGCACCTCCGCTTAAAGTATAATTTCCTGGCAACTCTGAAGAAGCGTTAGTCACACTTTCGCTAAAAACAATAACAAATTCATCATTAAAAAACGTATTATTTGCATTTACAATAACCGGCGAAGTTATATCTGCACTTGCTTGAAGTTCAAATGCGCCACAGTCCACTGCTGCACCAACAGATCTTGGGTCTCCATTAATATCTAAAGTAGTAAGACCTGCATTAACACCAGCATCAATTGCAGAACTTCCGGCTTTTAAATTAAAGTCCAAATTATTAAAATCCTCATAAGTATTGATAGCGTCAATTGCAGATACTACAATGTTATATTCTACTGTATTAGTTGTTTCATCATAAGTCCATGGTGTATATTTTGCGGCTATATTATTTCTTATAATATTCCCTGTACTTCCGTTACCTTGCTTATCATTTTTTATTTGTATCCAAGGAATGGCATCGGTTACAGGATTGTAGGACGTAGGGGTTTTAGAAACTGTATTATTCTGAATTTTACAATTAATAGCTCCTGTAAGGGTAATGCCATGATAGTGATCGGAAACGACTAAATTATTTTCCACAATGACATTTTCGGTATGACCGTCGGTAATAATAATACCTTGCATGGAATACCCTATTAAATTATCATTAACCATCGCCTGAGTTATAGGGTCTGCAAAGTTGAATATTTTATTATTCCTAATAACGACATCCTCTATGGTTCCTGCTGCAACATTATCCTTGTCGTACATCTGTATACCATCATCATGATTTATATTGTAATCTTCGATATAAGCATCTCTAATAATATTATTCTCGTAAATAGCGTGCGAACCTAATGCCCTAATAGCATCTGCTCCAAAATTATCAATTAAGTTATTTCTAATTTCAGCATAATCACCTTCTATTTGTAATGCAAAATACACATTTTTGATGGTGTTGTTATTAAAGATTATATTATCCCCACGAATAATAACAGCATCTTCAGAATTTGCATACCAATCGTTTTTAGACCAAGTTGAAGAATCATTTGCACTAGAGAACGTACAGTTTTCAATTTTTAAATACGTGGCATCGTCTTTTGTTAAAAACATGTAATCTCTTGCGAAATTACCGCCAGATCCATCAGTTGAAAATGTTAATCCATCAAATGCCCAATAAGATCCATTTTCAACTTGGACAGAGGCTAAAACTGGATGCTCTCCACTTAACGGCTTTATAGTTACATAATCTGAATGCGTACCAGTCATATAAGGGCTTCCGTGAGCCCCTGAGAGTAAGTAAATTACATCACCAGAATTAAACGTTTTTTGAGCAGTAAATACGTCTTGTAAGCTTTTCCATGGGCTAGCTAGTGTTCCAGGATTACTCATAGATCCATTAATTGGATCACAATAATAGGCCGTTCCGGCTACATTAATTATTTCAGAAACACTAACAACAAAGTTCAATGTGGTAGTATCTATAGTATCTGATGCTTGAACATCAATGGTATAAGTCCCTGCATCACCTTCAGAAGGTGTAAATTCAAATAAGGCTGTACCATCACCATGGTCTGTAAATGTTGCAAAATTTGGTAAGCTTGTAGATGTTATTGTTAAGGTATCATTATCACTGTCGGTTACCGAAATATTTACATTAAGTATATTATCTTCTTCGACAGCTTGGTTTGTTACATTAGCAATTATAGGAGCATTATTCAAGGGAGTCGTTCCTTCTGGGTTTATAGTTACTAGAATAATTTCTTCAATTGAATCCGTTCCATCGGTTACAGAAACGGTTATATTATAAGAATTAGCATCTCCTATTTGTGGAGATAAAGTTAATGAAGCCGTACCATTTCCATTATCAACAAACGTTGTAAAATTTGGTGCGTTTGTTATTGAGAAAGTTAAGGTGTCATTATCTGAATCAGTAGCAGAAATTGAGACTTCTAAGGTTTCAAGTTCGTTCATTGTTTTGCCTCCAATTGAAGCTAAAATAGGGGCATTATTTGCTGGAGGAGCTACTGTGCCTGTATACTCGTAAGCTCCAGCATCTACACTAGTTCCCATAGATCTAGGATTGCCCTCTAAATCTGTTACAGCTAGGTCTGTATCAACACCTGCATCTATAGCAGGGCTCGTAGCTGATAAATGAAAATCATTAGTTACATAATCAACAAAATAATTACTATAGTTAGCATAATTACTACCATCTATGGTTATATTATGTTCTACTGTTGAGGTTGTGTCATACGTCCATGTTGTATATTTTGCTGAAATATTATTTCTAATGACATTATTAAAATTAGTCTGACCTGTTTTGGTTTGATCTGTTAACATGATCCATGGGACATGATCAGCATCAGAATATAGAGGAGATTGAACCACAGTATTATTCTGTACTTTACAATTACGCGCGCCGTATAATGATATACCATGATCTTGATTATTACTAACAATATTATTTTCTACAATCCAACCATCAGCGTAACCATCGGTAATTATTATTCCTTGCATTAAATCTCCAATTAAGTTATTTGATTGAACAAAAGGAGTTACTGGATCTGCAAATAACATAAACACGTTGTTACGAAGTGTAATGTTTGAAATTTTCGGATCACTTTGTAAGTTATAAGCTTGAAAACCATCATCATGCTGAATAGCGTAATCGTTAATATAACAATCTCTAACAGTATTGTTTTCATATGTAGAATTACTACCTAGACCACGTATAGCGTCTCCAGCGAAATTATCAATTAAATTATTATGTACTTCTGTAAACTCACCTCTCAGTTCTAAAGCGTGGTACGTGTTTTTTATTACATTATTTTCTAGAAAAGCGTAGTCACTTCTTATTTGAATACCACTAGTCACATTATTGTACCAATCTGTTTTGGTCCACGTTTCTATATTTTCTGCAGAGGATATTGTTGAGTTTACGATTTTAGTATGATGCGAATTTACATCCGAAGAAAATAAAACTTGTTCTTTAGTTTTATTATTGTTTGTACCATCAATCTTAATACCATCAAAAGCCCAATACGAGGAATTTACCAATTGAATTGACTTAATTACTGGAGCATTTCCGCTTAAAGCTTTTACCGTAACGTAGTCGTTAAAAGACATATTGTTAATATATGGATCTCCATGATCACCAGACATTAAGTAAATTATATCACCAGAATTAAGGGGTTTATTTGTATACACTACTGCAGCTAGCGTGCTCCATGGGTTTGCTTGTGAACCGTCATTGTTGATATTTCCGTTTATAGGATCACAATAATAAACTCCAGCCACAGGTGTTTGGTATGCTGATACGACAATAGAAATAGTTTCAGTAACCGTTTCAATACCATCACTAACAGTAATGGTTACTGAATATGTTGATGCGTCTCCAAGTTGTGGATTTAAAGACATGACGGCTGTACCATCACCATTGTCGCTTAATGTTGCAAAACTGGGTAAGGTACTAGAAGCTATGGAAAGTGCATCACCATCCATATCACTTGCGCTAATGTTTACATTTAAAGTTGATTGTTCTTGAACATTTTGATTGCCAATAGAAGTAAGTGTGGGTGTTGTATTCGAGGTATTGGAAATAGCGATATCCAAAATAGGCCTATTACTAGTAGTTCCATAGTCTTGCGAGGCTAAATTCCATGTTTCTGAACTATTAGCGTCTGCACTAAAACGAATAAAAACAAAATCCCCTCCTACAGCACCAGCTGAGTATTGAGCATTTAAATATGAAACTAAATTTTGCTGAGTATTGGAGTCTAAATTTACCAATCCAGTGACATTATCTTCGAATATATTATCTTGAATTAATGTTGCTGAAGTATCTAATGCTCCCACAAAATAATCAGTATTTAAATCTACGGTAGATGTTGTTCTAAAGGGGAGACCGTATAAATCGATATTTGTATTACTTGGTTGGTTACTATAAGAAATAACTTCAACAGCTAAATCTGCAGTTGTGATAGATTCTCCAGGTTGTAAAACAGGTAATTGAAATGGAATAATATAGGCTTGTGCATTATTATGGCCTAACCTTGCGGTTGTTTGACCAACCCATCCCCAAGAGGTGTTATCGTTTTTAATGGTAATATCGTCTGAATGCGCTGAAATAATTTGAGAATTTTGTGCCTCTGCAGATATAATTCCTATTAATATCATTATAAATGCATATTGAAATTTTATGATGTTCATAATAAACTATTTTTAGTTAGACAATCGATTGTATTATTGTGAAAATGTTTTTAAAAATTTGATAACACTTTGCTTGAGGCTACACTAAATTATCAATAGTAATATTTCTTAATCCCTTTTGTATTTTATGCCAATACTTCACTTAATTATAAGGTTAGATAGGTTTAATTAAGTCAATTTGTTTGCTGCATTTACTTTTTAATCCTTAAACGGTTATTTGAGAAGTTCCTATTTTAGAACATGGAAGTACTAGATTACTTAAATAATAATTATTAAATAGAAAACGAGGGCATATATTAATCCCTCGTTTTCAAAAATTGCTATTAATTACTGAATGATTAATTTTTGTGTTTTAGAACGCGTTCCATCTTGAAGTTTAACGATATACACACCTGATTTTAAATTTAATGTTGTGTTAAAAGAATTTGCCAAATTTGCTTCAACTTTTTCAGAATGGACTAACTGACCTGTTATTGAGAAAATAGTTAATTTAGAATCATTACTAAATCCGTTTGATGTAATTGTTAACTTACCATCAGTTACAGGGTTTGGATATAATTTTAAAGTTGATTTTTCTACGCTATCTACAGATAATTCACCATCTATAGAAATTGATAACGTTGGTGCATTAGCAGTTGAACCATCGTCAACTCCAAAATAATGAGCACCAGTAGTTGCTGGGTCATCTACATTTAATCTTAAAAACACATAATCACCTTCAACTGCACCAGCATCATATTGCGCATTTAAATAGTCTACTAAAGCATTATCTCCATTAGCATTTGTTTCTTCAAAACGTGCAGTATCTAAAGATCCAGCATCTACATTTTTTGAAAAGTAATCATCCTGAATTGCTGTAACATCAGCTGTAGCATCTGGATACGCGCCATCATAATGGTCTGCAGGATAAATAGTGCTAGCCGCATTATAAGGAAGTCCATATAAATCTACATTAGAAGATATCCATTCGCGACCATAATTGACATGTACTTTTAAATTTGCAGAAACTACCAACTGACCTGATGGACGCGCAGGTAATTTAAATGGAATAATACCACTTGTTGTAACTGGGCTTCCGTCTGCAGCACTTGCTCCTATTTTTAACGAATTTATTCCGCCAACATTATTTCCATTCAAATAAGGATTGTTAGCAGGCAAAGCGGTTATATCAGAAACAATACCATCGACGTGGTAAGCTTGATCTAAAACCATCTCTGGCACTAAGTCATAATCTGTTGTTGGGCTTACCTCAGCATCTTCCACTTCTATAGTTAATGTTGGTGCGTTTGCAGTTGAACCATCATCAACTCCAAAATAATGAGCTCCAGTAGTCGCTGGGTCATCTACATTTAATCTTAAAAACACATAATCGCCTGCAACAGCTCCAGCATCATATTGTGCATTTAAGTAGTCCACTAAAGCGGTATCTCCACCAGCATTTGTCTCTTCAAAACGTGCTGTATCTAAAGATCCAGGGTCAACATTTTTTGAAAAGTAATCATCTTGAATTCCTGAAACATCAGCTGTAGTATCCGGGTAGGCATCATCAAAATGGTCTGCAGGATAAATAGTGCTAGCCGCATTATAAGGAAGTCCATATAAATCGACATTGGAAGATATCCATTCGCGACCATAATTGACATGTACTTTTAAATTCGCATTAACTACTAATTTTCCTTCTGGACGCACAGGCAGTTTAAAAGGTATGATGGCACTTGTTGTATTTGGACTTCCGTCTGCAGCACTTGCTCCTATTTTTAATGAATTTATTCCGCCTACATTATTTCCATTTAAATAAGGGTTATTTGCAGGCATAGCAGTTATATCAGAAACAATACCATCGACATGATAGGATTGATCTGTAACAATTTCTGGTGTAACATCATAGGATGTTGTTTGGGCTTGTAATGCAAATGGTGTCACACCTAATGCAATTCCCAATAAAGAATTTAGTAGCGTTGTTTTCATAGTTTATTGTTTTAAAGAATTAGTTTATTTAGTTTATTGTATGATTAGTTTTTGTGTTTTTTGGGCTATCCCATCGGATATCTTAAGAAGATATAGCCCAGCATTTAAATTCAAATTTGTTTCAAAATTTGAACTTGAATTGCTTGTAATTATTTCACTATGAACTAAACTACCTGTTAGAGTATAGATATTTAGTTTCGTGTTTTCTGATTTAAATCCTTTTAATACGATGGTTAATTTGCCTTCTGTTACTGGATTTGGATAGAGGCTTATACTCGAGTTCTCAAAAGCATCTACACTCAAAATATTTTCAATTTCCAAAGTTAAAGTGGGTGCTTCTTCTGTTGATTCATCACTTATACCATAATAATGAGCACTTGTAGAACCTGATGTAGCATCTACACTTAACCTTAAGAAAATGTAATCTCCTGCAACGGCACCTGCATCATATTGTGCATTTATGTATGCTGCTAGGTTGGTATCACCTTCCGAATCCGTATCTACTTGTCGGTCTGTTAAAATTAAGGTGCCAACAGGTTCATTGCCATCTACATCTCTAACAATAAATCCATCTTGTAGTCCTGTTGCTGTTCCTGTGGTGTTAGCAAAAGAGCCATCATAAAAATCATTTGGCGATATAGTGTTAGAGCTATTATATGGTAATCCGTATAAGTCGATATCAGAAGAAATCCAATGTCTTATATAGGCAATGTTTACATTTAAATTAGCGGCTGTTACTAATTTACCAGGTGGACGTACTGGTAATTGAAAAGGAATAATTGCATTAGTTGTAAATCCACCACCAGTTGATGCACTTGCTCCAACTTTTAAGACTTTGGTGCCATCGATATCATTTCCATTTAACCAAGGGTTTGTAGTACCTTCTTCTAAATTAACGATATCAGATATGATACCATCACCAGTAGGTGTTATTATGTATTCTGTCGTTGGTTCTCCACCAGAATCAGGACTAACCGTTAAGTTAAAAGATTGTGATGTGATACTCCTTCCATTATCTGCAATGACGGTAATATATTGGTAATCACCAGCATCTAAAAGTGCAGGTGAAAATATAATGCTTCCTGTATTGTCTCCATTGTCAGTTAAGACTCCAAAACTTGGTAGGTTAGATGTTGTAAAAGAAATGGGATCATCACCAACTGTAGCTGCTGAAAAATCTAATTGTAATGTAGCTTCTTCAACCATAGATTGATTTTCTATAGAAGGAGAAATTATTGCAGGGTCCGAATCTGCAACACCTGCTATTGTAACTTGACCTGCGTCTGGTACAGTTTTTACTAACGTATATTTTTTACCATTATGTGTTATGATTTCAGAGTCTATAGGCTCTCCATTTTGTATGGCGGTAACATTGACCCAACTATTGTCAATTCTTATTTTAACAGTTAAAGGAAAATAAAAAGCGGAGTCTAACATGTCATCTGTTAGTGTGTATTTTATTTCACTTTCTGAAACATTATCTATGGTTAAATTATGCGTTGCAAAAGATTGAGAGTATTGTGTAACCTCTGTAAATCCGGCAACCCACAATTCTGGTTTGTTTGCTAAGTATTGTAAAAATTCATTAGTGGTAATTTCACCAACCTCATCTAAACCATGGAAATGTGTACTGCCCCAACCACGATAGTAATTGGTGCCGTATAATGTGTTTTCGTTGTCCAAAAGTGGTAATATATACTGGTCTCGGTCTGTATCGTTACCGTAAATATGAACATTAGAAATGCTATTAACATCTAAATAATTAACAGTGTTGGATTGATTTAGAATCCCTTGGGTGCCTCTAATTCCAATAAATTGTGTTCTAGCAATGGTTTCATTACCTTCTCCATAAGGATAGGCATAGGTTAAACATTTATTAGAGCCAGAGGTTACTTCTGTGTCAATAGTTGTAACTGTGGCTTGTAATCTTTCGAGATAATCCGCATCAGACAGGTTGGTTTCTCCTTCTGCTGGGTTAGTATACCAATTTCTATCATCGTGCCCATCTATTTGACTTCCTAAAGCCGCAAGGTTATTATAAAGACTCCAATCTTGAACATTATATGCCGGATCTGCCTCAGTAATCACAAACCACGAAAAATGGAAACCATATTCAGCAATCATCGATGTCCAAAAAGGAATATCTTGTTCGTTATTATCATCAATGGTGATTGTGAATGCGGCTAATTTGTCATCATTCCACAAGCAGACATCTCCTTCACCTACGACTTCTGGCCAAACTTTATCTGTTACTGTAAACCTTGTTCCGACTGCCGGATCGAGATTAAAAGTGTTTTGTCCAATCGATTGTATGAAAATCATTAAGAAGACGAAAAGGGTAATATTTTTTTTAAACATTTGATTTTTATTGGGAATTATTATTTGCTTCTGTGTTTGATACAGATATGGCTAAAAACAGAAAGCGCTACTCTCAAATATAAATACAAATAGCTGACTAATCCTAGCGTTTTCCGTGCTTAGCTCAATAAAACAGACAAAACTAACAAACAATTAAACAGATAGTATAAACTTCAATTGTGCTTTTTGAGAATAATTGGTGAAATGTAGATAATTTTTATGAGAAATTTAAATTTTGCAAAATCAATTATCAATTTAATAACTTTTAAGTGTGATTAACTGTAATTTGTTAAAATCTAATTATGCAACATCATCCAATTACCAAACGAAGAAAATTTGTTTTTTTGTTTCACCTTCAGTAGTATATTCTAATAAGTATTTGCCGGTAGGTAGTTGTAATTTTTCACTTCGAAAAACATCGCCTGAAAGGTCAGAAGTATTTATAGTCTGTTCAAAAACCTGCTCACCTGAAAAATTCAGCAATTTAAGTTGTACAGTTTTACCTTGTTTAAAACCTAAGAAGTAAACATTAAATTCTCCATTATACATAGAGTTTGGTGCAATAACGACATTATTTTTAATAGATTCGATATTGTTGGTGGCCTCTTCATTAAGTTCAGGATATCCAACAGTAATTTCAAGTGTTGGTTGGTTTTCTTTTTTGTTACCGTTAGCGCTTACAAAGTTCCATCTATTATAATCTGAAACATCTTTGGCATTTGGGTTCATTCTTAAAAAGATATAGTCCTCGGAGTTTGTTTCTGCTTCAAAAATTGTATTCAGATAATCTTTGAGTCCTTTTTGCCCAATGTTATTTGTTTTAATGTCTCCAGAATACATATTGGAGTCTACAAAATTATTCTGAATGGGTCTTGCCGAAACATCTTGTCCAAAAGTTCCTTGATAATAGAGGTCTTCAGTAACCCAAAAATTTGATTTTGGAGGCAACGCATATAAGTCAATGCCTCCTTCTGGTTGATTATCTATTTTAGACAAATACACTTTAAAATTAGCAGATAGAATTTTTTTACCTCCAGGGATTTCTGGAAGCTTAAATGGAAAGACTCCAGCACCGTCAATATTTTCGCCAACACCTCCAATACGAATTTGTGGTTGGCCATCCCAGTCTCCTTTACCTTTGGAGTGAATCTGTCTATCTGAAGCTTCAGAAGGTATTTCAAAAACCTGATTAGCCTCATCAATTTTAGTATACTCAAAGGCTCCAATATTAACAAAGTTACCTAAGGACCGTTTGTTTTGACTTGCGTCTAAATTTGGTGCCATATCCGATGTTCCACTGTTCAGAGCTTTTGAATTAGGGCCTAAAGAGAAATCAAACAAAGCCCAATTATTAAAGCATTTGTCATAATCATGTACGGAAACAGGAAGCGTTAGATTATAATCTGCAATCCCTTTTATGTTCTTAAATAGGACATCATTAGAGAGATTATTTCTTATAAACAGATTTGACGAATCATTTTCGCCAATGATCTGTATGGCAAGTGGTGCATTTGTTTCGCTTTTATCGTTGAAATTTAAACCAAAATAGGGATTTACAACTGTATTATTAACGATTTTTAGATTGTTCAATTGACCAGTAAGAGATATCCCTTTTATACCATTTGTAATAATAACATTATTCTCAAATATACTTTCTGAAATAATGGTTTTCAATCCATAAATACCATTTAATACGCCTATTTGCGCTCTATTTGATTTGGTGAAATTGATAATTGTATTACCTCTAAAAATGTTACCTTTTGTTTCTTTCTCGGTAAAATATATACCAGAATTTACTTCAGCATCTGTGGCTATACTTTCTTTAATTAAGTTGTATTCTAATAAATTATAATCTGCTAAAATCGTAATGGCATTATGGCTGAAAAACTCGATACGGTTATTCCGAATTTGAGTTTTTTCACCAGAAACTATAATGCCGTTTTTGTAATTTGAAATGACATTACTTTCTATTTTACATTGCTTTCCTTTGATCTCAATCGCAGTGTAATGGTTGGCGTTTGAAATAAAATTATTTTCCGTTAATCTGATCTTAGAACTATTTTGATGTATAAAAACAGTATTTGAATGTAGGGCTCCATTGAAAGTAATGTTATTAAGAATCCACTTGGATGCAGGAGATTCTTCAGTTCCAAATGTTATAGCGTTTATTGTAGGATTTTGGCCTGTAAGTCCGGAAATAGTAATATATTTTTCATTTTGGCCAATAACTTTGACGTCTCCATGATTTCCGGAAAGTAAGAATATAGCATCACCTGCTTTAAATTCTATTCCTTTTCCAAAAACACTTTCTAAGCTTCCCCAAGGATTAGCTTTACTTCCGTCGTTATTTGTATTCCCGTTTACCGGGTCACAATAGAAATCAGTTGCGTAGGTCGCTTGTGCGAATAAGAAGAAAAGAAAGAAGTAGCCGTAAGTTTTCATAGTAATTAAACGTTATTGGTTGATTAAAAAATTCGGAAAATCTTCTGTTTTTTCACAGTTCAATTGTTCCATTACTTGTTGTAATTCCGTTTTTAATAACGATATAGTATGGTCTCCTCCTTGTTTTCCTAATGCCGAAACACCATACATAAATGAACGCCCTAAAAAGGTAAATCTTGCACCAGAAGCTAAAGACCTAGCCACATCTGGGCCAGAACGAAGTCCACTGTCCATCATAACCTCAATTTTATCGCCATATTTTTCAGCAATGGTTTTGAGTGGTTTTATTGTAGATTGCCCAGCGTCCAGTTGTCGTCCACCATGATTGGAGACTATTATGCCATCTAAGCCTAATCTTATGGCCTCTTCAGTGTCATGCTCAGAGGCGACACCTTTTAAAACGAGTTTTCCTTTCCACATATCTCTAATAGGCTTTATTTTTTCTTCGTTTAATCGTCCACTAAAGGTTTGATCCATAAACTTACCTAATTGTCTTAAATCTAAACCTTTTGGCATGTAGGGTTTTAACGTTTCAAAACTGGGTTGTCCGTGTTTTAAAGTTTCTAGAGCCCAATGTGGTTTTCCTAAAATTTGTAAAATATTTTTAACAGACATTTTTGGTGGCATAGCTAAACCATTTCTGATATCACGAGGTCTGAATCCAAACGTTGGAACATCACATAATATAACAAGCACAGGGCAATGTGCAGCTTCCGCACGTTTAATAATATCATCTCGCAATCGATCTTCTGTTGGGTGATATAATTGAAACCATGCTTTACCTTCCGTAAGCTCACTAGTACGCTCAATACTTGTTGTGGTAACTGTACTGAGAATAAACGGGATGTTGTGGTTAAATGCCGCTTTTGCTAATATTTCAGGGGAATTTGGCCACATTAAACCTTGTAAGCCAACTGGTGCAATGCCGAAAGGAGCATCATATTCTATTCCAAAAAGTTTCGTTTTTAAAGAAGCACCAGAGTGGTTTTTTAAATAATTAGGTTTTAATTGTACGTCTCTAAGCTCAGATGTATTTCTGTGCAGGTTGACATCTTCATTGCAGCCACCATCTAAATACTCAAAAGCAAATTTTGGTATTTTTTTTTTGGCTTTTAACCTTAAGTCAATAACCGACGGATATTTCGTGTTTATCTTCAAATTCATCGTGTTTTACCTTAGAATAAAGGGTATATGTTTTTTCAATCCGTAATTCTTTTTTAAAAAATTAGAATCTAATTTACCATCCATAATTACTATAGCGGCTCCTAGTGCCGAACCTAATGAAGAGCAAGTTGATCTCACTTTCAGGTTACGTAAACGATGTGTCAATAATTTTATAAATACATCATTATCGCTAAACCCTCCATCAATATACAATCGTTTTATTGAACTGTTAGTGCCTAATGTGGTTTTTATGCTTTGTATTTGTAGATCAATAAGCTCTATCATTAATTGATGATAGGCGTCTTGATAATTGTCAAATTTGAGGTTCGTTTTCTCTGGTGTTTCAGTGTTGTCTATATGTTTCCACTTAAAACATGGATCAAAATTATGTGATAATCTGTCGAAAATTTGGCTATTAAATGCTACCGATTTATGTTGATCTAATGGCACATCAAAATATTGACTTAATTGTGTTATTTGATATATGTATTCTTTTCCTAGTAACAATTTTGCCGATTTCACAGGCTTCCCATTAACCTTCATGTAATTAATGGTGTCATTTTGAAGGGCTTCGTTGGTTAATGATACGTCGGAATAAGGATTTAGTGATACACTCCAAGTGCCAGTAGAAACCAAAACAAATGGTTTTTTAGCCCCTTTTAAATAAGGTATGAGTGCTGAAGAACTATCATGAATACCCACTCCAATTTTTATACGTTTTCCATTATAGTATTTAGAAATACATGTTTCAGTTGAAACAATTGGAGGAAGTATTTGGTCAATGTCTTCTTTATAAATCCAGCTGTGATAATCTTTTTTATGATAATCCCAAAGTGAGGTGTGGCAGCCAATACTTGTAAATTCACTAAGCGGAACACCTGTAAACATATAACTAAGATATTGTGGCAAGTGCAAGGAATACGAAATGTTTTTGAATACGTCTGGTTGCTTATATTTTAGCCAATACAACTGCATTCCTGAATTTAACATGCCAGATGGTGGTGCACCTGTTTCTATAGAAATATCTCCATACGTGTTATTAAACTGTTCTAAGATATCTGAAGGAATAGGCTTTAAATAATTATAAAGCGGTGTTAGTAGATCTCCGTTTTTATCTAAATGAACAAGACTTGCTCCGTATGTAGAAAAATTAACAGCTGTAATAGTGTATGTGTTGGAATCTAAAATATTTTTAAATACTAATTGTATCCATTTTTGAAGCGCATGAATATCTTCTGTTGGAAACCCATCTTCATCAACAATTTCTTCTAAAG
This sequence comes from Winogradskyella psychrotolerans, assembly GCF_018860565.1. GTDB lineage: Bacteria > Bacteroidota > Bacteroidia > Flavobacteriales > Flavobacteriaceae > Winogradskyella > Winogradskyella damuponensis. The sequence goes on along the minus strand of NZ_JAHKPS010000022.1, from coordinate 95,287 downwards.
TCGTGTACTCTTTATAGACTTCGTTATAATTAGTATCGAATAGGAAAAACTTTTTATTAGTCTTCCCTATATCGAATATTGCTATAACCTCTTGTTTTATTGGAGTACTCATAGTGTTTTTACAAACCTGTTGCAGTAGAATTCATTCCTCTTTCTTTAATCAATACATTTCTAACATCAAGCGACCTATATGCTAAAATAGGATCAATGGCTCCATTATTCCTTAATCTCGCTTCGGCTAAAATTGTTTTTACATCCGTGTTAAAAGCGTCTTGTAAAATGCGTTGTGCCGTTACAACATCATTTTTCAATTGTGCTTCTTCAAGTGCTTTTTGGTCAATTAATAAAGCTTTTGCATAAGCCGTTTCAATGGCTTCAATAGACTGAATTAAATCCTCTAAAGGGTCTTTTAAATTATGACTTGCATCAATCATCCACGCGGGAATTGGGTTATTAGCTGGATTGTTTTCCATTCCAAAAACCAATTCATTGAATATTAAAAATAACTGATAAGGTTTCATAACACCAACACTTAAATCATCATCACCATATTTACTATCATTAAAATGAAAACCACCCAACATGCCTCTTGTCATTAATGTGGCTACAATATGCTCAATATTTGTGTTTGGTAAATGATGACCTAAGTCCACTAAAGTATAGGCTTGTTCACCTAAATCTTTAGCTAACATATGAGATGTTCCCCAATCTTGAATGACCATAGAATAGAAATTTGGCTCGTAAGGCTTGTATTCTATAAATAGTTTCCAATCAGCTGGTAGATGAGCATAAATTTCTTTTAAACTTGCTAAGGTGTTTTCAAAAGCACGTCTAAAATTGAGCTGTCCGGGAAAATTAGATCCATCTGCTAACCATACAGTCAAAGATTTTGAACCTAAGGCAACTCCATAATCAATAACGGTTTTATTGTGTGCCACAGCTTGATCTCTCACGTTTTTATCTGTATGACATAAAGACCCAAACTTATAACTATAGTCTTGGTTGTCTTGATCTTGAAACGTATTAGAATTCATGGCATCAAAATGAAGCCCTAAATGTTTTGCTTTTTCTTTAATGGCATTAGCATCTTCAGGAATATCCCAAGGAATATGTAAAGACACTGCATTTGCAGATTTGGTTAAAGCATTAATAACACCAATATCTTCTAATTTTTGTTCTAAAGTACTAGGTTCACCTCCAAAACCGAATCTTCCAAATCGAGTGCCTCCAGCTCCTAATGCCCAGCTTGGTATGGCTATATTATAATTTGAAATTGTATCAATTATATGTTCTAAATTGTCGTGTTTTTTTGACAATTGTGTCAAATTTTCTTTATGCTCAACTAATAAATCTTTATTTAAGCCTACTATTTGATTTTGATGTATTTGCATTGTTATAGTTTTAAAGGCCGATTATCGCACAAAAGCATTTGCCATGCCTCCATCTACATTAATAATGTTTCCTGTACTTTTATCTAAAATAGCAACTAAAGAAAATACGCCATTTGCAATGTCAGCAGGATAAATTATTTCGTTTAATAAATTTCTTTTGGCATAATGTGCAGGCAATTCTTCAACTGTAATGCCATAGGCCTCAGCACGTCCTTTTGCCCATTCGCCTTCCCATATTTTACTGCCAACAATAACACCATCTGGATTCACAACATTCACTCTTATTTTATCTGCCCCTAATTCTGCAGCTAATAATCTAGACATGTGTTGTTGTGCCGCTTTTGCTGTACCATAACCTACATTGTTTGGCCCTGAAACGAGACCGTTTTTACTCGCTATATTTACAATATCTCCACCTAATTTTTGCTTTTTGAAAATAGTAACAGCTTGTTTTGCTAATTCAAACTGACCTTTAACTAATACATTTTGCAAAATATCCCAATCTTTATCTGTGGTTTCTTCTAAAGGTTTAGAAATCGCTAAACCAGCACTGTGCACTACGATATCTATACCACCAAAAGCTAAACAAGCCTGTTTGTAAGTGTTTGCAATAGAATTGCTGTCTGTGACATCTCCTTGGACATAAATTGCGGTATCATTTTTATAGGTTGCGATGGCTTCTTTTAAGCGGTCTTCTGATAAATCCGTAAGTACAACATTGGCACCTTCTGTCGCTAACTTATCGGCAATAGCTTTACCAATACCTCCACCAGCACCAGTTATTAGTGCTACTTTTCTAGACAATGCTTGCTCTTTTGGCATGCGTTGTAATTTAGCTTCTTCCAATAACCAATATTCAATATCAAAGGCTTCTTGTCTAGGCAATGATGTGTATTCTGAAATGGCTTCAGCACCACGCATTACGTTAATGGCGTTTATATAAAACTCACTTGCTACACGTGCTGTTTGTTTATTTTTTGCAAAACTGAACATGCCAATGCCTGGATACAAAATAATGACTGGGTTTGCATCTCGCATTGCAGGACTCATGTCATTTTTACAAGTCTCGTAATATACTTCATATTCCTTTCTGTAGTTATCAAATGCCGGCTCTAGTTTTTCAAAAATGAGTTCGGTGTTATTTACATCTTCAGAAGGACTTAAATTGAGTACTAATGGCTGAATCTTGGTTCTTAAGAAGTGGTCTGGACACGACGTTCCCATGGGAGCCAAACGTTGCAAATCTTTACTATTTATAAAATCTAAAACTTTATCGTCATCTGTGAAATGGCCAATCATTCTGTTTTCAGAAGCACATAAGCCTCTTAGTATTGGTGCTAATACGGCTGCTTTTTCTAGGCGTTCTTCTTTTGGAAGACTTTCAACTGTTTGGCCGCCAAAAACCTCTCCATTTTCAGAAATTTTGTTTTCGATATAAGCAGATGCCATCTCTATGACTTCTAAACTGTTGATATAGCAGTCGTATGAGGTATCTCCCCAAGTGAATAACCCATGGGAACCTAAAACAATGCCTCGAATGCCTGGGTTGTCTGCTAAACATTGTTCAAGCATTAAACCCAATTCAAAACCTGGTTTTTTCCAGGGCACCCAACCCATGGTGTCTCCCCAAATTTCTTTAGTTACCTTTTCACTGTCTTTTGCTGCGGCTACAGCAATTAAAGCATCTGGATGTAAATGATCAATATGCTTAAAGGGTAACAATCCGTGAAGTGGAGTATCTATTGATGGTGCTTTGCTGTTTAAATCAAAAATACAATGATTGAAAAGTGCCACCATTTCATCCTCATAGGCAACACCTCTGTATACTTTTTTTAAGTCTCTTAAGCGATCGGTATATAAGCCTGCGATTCCGCTTCTTGTTAGGGTGCCAATATCTCCTCCAGAACCTTTTACCCACATAACTTCAACATCTTTATTTGTTAAAGGATCTTTTTCAATGGTTTTACAACTTGTATTTCCTCCACCGTAATTGGTAATTCTTAGATCACTACCTAAGATGTTAGAACGATATAAAAATTGTGCGACTTCATCATTTTTTATTTTTTCTACTTTGGTGTCGTCCCATAGATAATCTACATAACGGTAATTTTTTATTGACATATTTGTGGGTTTTATATATTAGAAAAGCGTCGTTTTTTACAGGTTTAAAAAACTTCGACTCCTCTCAAAAGTACATAAATAGCCCACTAATCCTAGGGTAAACAGAGCCTGTCCTATCATAAAAGACAAATAAAACAAGTAATTAATCAGATTGTATAAAATTTGATATCCTAAAAATAGTGTAGTGAGGAAGGGCTTATGAGGCTTAAATTGTTTATGCTAATGATGACTCACGTGATTAATGATCATTTTTTTTAAAGTTTAAAATGTCTTTGGCAGATCCACCTTCTAGCTCATCAGTTTTTTTTATCTTAGGGGTTTATGTTAAAGCCATAGAATTATAAACAAAAAGCAAACATGTGGTACGTTAAAAATGCATTAACCCGAAAGAATTTAATGGCATTAACAGGTCTTTTTCTTTCCTTTTTCCTCATCATTCATTTATTTGGGAATCTTCAACTTCTATTGCCTGAAGCCGAAGCTAAATTACAGTACAATTGGTATAGTGATTTATTGGCAGATAATATCTTAATTAAGATAATAGCTATGGTGCTTTACCTCTGTATTATATTACACACTTTAGATGCTATATATCTCACTGTAAAAAGTAAAAAAGCAAAAGGATCAGGTTATGTTAAGGATAGAAGAGGGCGTGCAAGCAAATGGTATTCTCGAAATATGATGTTTTTAGGAAGCATTGTTTTCCTCTTTTTAGTCATTCACTTTAAAGATTTTTGGTACCAATTCAAATTCGGAGAATTGCCTTTGGATGCTAACGGAAACAAAGATTTATACACTTTGGTTATTAAAGCTTTCGATCAATTGTGGTATGTTATTGTATATATCATTGCCATTATTGCGCTTGGTTATCATTTGTTGCATGGTGTTTTTAGTGCGCATAGAACACTAGGGCTTTATCATCCGCTATATTCTAAAATCGTGAAGTATTTAGGTATGGCATATACTATAATTATGACTATAGGTTATATCATTATTCCCATTTTTATTTATCTAAATCGTTAGATCATGGAAAACGTTTTAAAATCTGAAATACCAGAAGGACCACTTAGCGAGAAGTGGAGTAATTATAAAAAAACAGCCAAACTGGTAAGTCCAAATAACCGAAAAAAATTAGAGGTTATTGTGGTTGGGACAGGTTTAGCAGGTGCTTCTGCTGCGGCTTCCCTTGCAGAAATGGGGTATAACGTAAAGAGTTTTTGTTTTCAAGATTCCCCTAGAAGAGCCCATTCTGTTGCTGCACAAGGAGGTGTAAATGCTGCAAAAAACTATAAAAACGATGGAGATAGTGTTTATCGTATGTTTTACGATACTTTAAAAGGAGGTGATTTTCGTTCTAGAGAAGCCAACACCTATCGTTTGGCGGAATGTTCGGCCAATTTAATAGATCAAGCTACAGCTCAAGGTGTGCCTTTTGGAAGAGAGTATGGTGGTTATCTTAGAAACCGTTCTTTTGGTGGAGTGCAAGTATCCCGAACCTTTTATGCTAGAGGTCAAACAGGGCAGCAATTATTATTAGGTTCCTATCAAGCTTTAATGCGACAAGTTAATACCGGAAAAGTGAGCTTATACGCAAGACATGAAATGTTAGATTTGGTACTTATTGAAGGTAAGGCTAAAGGCATTATTGCTAGAAATTTAGATACTGGAAAGGTAGAGCGTCACGGTGCACACGCTGTAGTGCTTGCTACAGGAGGTTATGGGAAAATATATTATTTATCTACACTAGCTATGGGTTGTAATGCGTCTGCTATTTGGCGTGCACATAAAAAAGGAGCTTTTATGGCAAACCCGAGTTGGACACAAATTCATCCCACCTGTTTACCACAAAGTGGCGAATACCAATCCAAGCTAACGTTAATGTCTGAATCTCTTCGAAATGATGGTCGAATTTGGGTGCCAAAAGATAAAAATGACACTCGGAAAGCCAACGATATTCCAGAAGAAGAACGCGATTATTATTTAGAACGTAAATATCCAGCCTTTGGAAATCTTGCACCTCGCGATATTGCGTCTCGTTCAGCAAAAGAACAAATAGATGCCGGTAAAGGTATTGGCGCATTAAAAAATGCAGTTTACCTCGATTTTTCAAAAGCGATAAAAGAATACGGAAAAGATATTATTAAAGAACGTTACGGCAATTTATTCAACATGTATAAGAAAATTACGGGAATAGATGCTTATTTGGAACCGATGAAAATTTCGCCTGCAGCCCATTTTTCTATGGGAGGACTTTGGGTAGATTATGAATTAAAAACAACTATTCCTGGGCTTTTTGCTATTGGCGAAGCTAATTTTTCAGATCATGGAGCAAATAGATTAGGTGCCAATTCATTATTACAAGCTTGTGTCGATGGGTATTTTGTGTTGCCTTATACATTACAAAACTTTTTGGCTGATGAGATAAAGCAACCAAAAACAGATATTAACCATCCTGAATTTGATAAGGCGGAACAAGCCGTTAAAAAACAAATAGAAGGATTCCTTACCACCAAAGGCACTAAAACAGCTGAGGAATTCAATAAATTATTAGGTAGCGAATTGTATGATAAGTGTGGCTTGTCGCGTTCTAAAGAAGGCTTAGAACAAGCCATTAAAAACATCCAAGACTTACGAAAAGCATTTAAGACAGATCTGATTGTTCCTGGTGAGGCTTCAGAAGTCAATAGCGAATTAGAAAAAGCTGGACGCGTAGCAGATTATATGGAGTTAGCCGAACTAATGTGTATTGATGCTTTACAAAGAGAAGAGTCTTGCGGAGCACATTTTAGAACAGAATATCAAACGGCAGAAAGTGAGGCCAAACGAGACGACACTAATTTTTGTTATTCTTCGGCTTGGGAATGGAATAATAATCCTTCAAACCCAATATTGAATAAAGAGAAGTTGATATTTGAAACTGTAACGCCTTCTGTACGAAGCTATAAATAAGAGACTATGAAAATACACTTAAAAATATGGCGGCAAAAGGATAGCCAAAGTAAAGGGGAATTCAAAGATTATACATTAGATGATGTACATCAAGAATTATCTTTTTTAGAAATGTTAGATACTTTGAATTTAAAATTGGTCAAAAAAGGAGAATATCCAGTAGAGTTTGATCACGATTGTCGTGAAGGTATTTGTGGGCAATGTGGCATGATGATTAATGGTATTGCGCATGGTCCTTTAAAAAACACCACAACTTGTCAGCTTCACATGCGTTCGTTTAAAGATGGAGACACCATTTATATAGAACCTTTTAAAGCCGCGGCATTTCCTGTTGTTAGAGATTTAAAAGTGAACCGTTCTTCCTTAGACCATATTATTACTTCGGGTGGCTATGTGTCTGTAGATACAGGTCAAGCACCAGAAGCAAACAGTATTCCTATTGCTCATGAGGAGGCAGAAGCAGCATTTGATGCTGCGGCATGTATTGGTTGCGGCGCTTGTGTAGCTAGTTGTAAAAATGCGAGTGCAGCATTGTTTACGAGTGCTAAGATTACACAATTAGAACTTTTACCACAAGGACAAACAGAAACGAGTAAAAGGGTTATTAGTATGGTAAAGCAGATGGAAGAAGAAGGATTTGGGCATTGTACTAATACCGAAGCATGCCAAGTGGAATGTCCTGAAGATATTTCGGTTTTAAATATCGCTCGGATGAATTACGAATACAACAAAGCGAAAATTTTAAATAAATAGTATAGTGTAATACGGAGTGAGGTGTTTAAAACTCAGTAATAATTGCAATATTTTATTACCAATTTTTTCATAGATAACAGGAGCTAGAAATTGACAAGCTCTTTTTTTTATAGAACTGACTTAAGTCATAACTTATCATTGTAGAGAGGTGTATTTTTGTGTTACTTATGTATCTGATTTGAAACAATTGCCTAATAGAATAGGCGTAAGGTTTCAATCTCACGGAAGTAAAATACTCTAAAATTTATAACAAAATGACCTTTAAAAATGTAACTATAGCAGGAAGCGGCGTGCTAGGGTATCAAATAGCATTTCAAACCGCATTTCACGGATTTCAAGTCACCGTTTATGATATTAATGATGCAGTCTTGGAAAAAGCAAAGGCAAAATTTAGCATCATGAGTGATGCATTTAAAAAAGACCTAAATGCAACCCAAAAACAATTAGATAAAACATTTGAAAACTTAAGTTATACGTCAAATTTAACCGAAGCTGTTAAAGATGCTGATTTACTAATTGAGGCTGTACCAGAAAACCCAAAAATTAAAATTGAATTTTATAATATGCTAGCAAAAGTTGCTCCTGAAAAAACGGTTTTTGCTACGAACTCTTCAACGCTATTGCCGAGTCATTTTGCAGAAGCCACTGGACGACCTTCAAAATTCTTAGCCTTACATTTTGCGAATTCAATTTGGATTCATAATACGGCCGAAATTATGGGACACAGTGCAACCGACCCTAAAGTTTTTAATGATGTTGTTGATTTTGCAAAAGCGATTGGTATGTTGGCATTGCCCTTATATAAAGAGCAGCCTGGATATATATTAAATTCATTATTGGTACCCTTGCTAAGCGCCGCCACTAGTTTATTAGTTAGTGAGGTTTCAGACCCAGAAACCATAGATAAAACATGGATGAAAGCAACAGGAGCACCTGTTGGCCCTTTTGGTATTCTCGATATTGTAGGCATTACTACAGCATATAATATTGATAAAATAGCGGCAGAGAAAACTAAAGATGACTTAAAACTAAAAACGGTGGCCTTTTTAAAAGAAAACTATATAGATAAAAACAAATTAGGAGTTGCAACTGGTGAAGGGTTTTATAAATACCCAAATCCAACGTATAAAGAAGCTGATTTTTTAAAATAATTAGAATTAGGAATAAGACTTAATTTTTAGAACCCTAATAAAAAGTAAGATTGAAGTGGTATTAGTCTCTTTCAATAATTTATTAGGGCTTTAAAATGTTTAATTCTGTTATTCTTTATGTAAGGTGTGTGCCCTAGTTGAAATTATTTAGACATAAATAACATTTTATTTTCTTTAAGAGCAGCTAGTGTAGATGTGTATCCTAAATTAAAAATAGCATCTACATTACTCATTCCAAAAGTGCCAAAACTCACCAGTTCTTGTGGGCAGATGACCAAATCACAATCTGGAAACTTGTTCATGGATTCTGCGGCTACTTTAATCTTATAAGCGCGTTCTACAACAGAGAAAGAATGTTTTAAATCTTTTATAGTCACTGCTTTTAGAGGGTTAACATACACACCTATAATTATATCGCATTCTTTTTTAAGAGGTTCAACAGGGAAATTATTTAATGTGCCGCCATCAACATAGTATTTTCCATTAATTTCGGTAGGTGTAAAAACACCAGGAAAAGAAGCTGAAGCTATAATTGGTTTTATAAGTTGTCCTTTGCTAAAAATCTTTGAAGTTCCATCAACGATATTTGCTGCGGGAATGAATAAAGGTTTCTTTAAATCTTCAAAATTATCTTTTGGGAAATAAGTTTTAAGATCATCATAAAAATTTTCAGAATTTAAAAATCCAGGTTTATTACGGGCAAATCTTTTAGTATGAAAAAGAGGTATAGTCTTAAAGAAAGTTAGTATTTCGGACCAAGAAACACCTGCTGCATACAAAGCGCCTACAATAGCTCCTGCACTCACTCCAGATATATGTGTAGGAAATATACCGTGTTCTTCTAATGCCTTAATGACACCGATATGTGCTGCTCCGCGAGCACCTCCACCAGAAAGTACTAAGCCTATATTCATATTACAAATGTACAATGATGATTATAAATGTATGATGATTTTTGTCATTTTAATATAAAACTAGGGAAAACATGTTTTTAAGAATTGTCTCGCTATTCTATTGACTTTGTAACAATTGCTAAGTTTTATCGACCAATCGTAATAAAATCTCAAATCTTGAATCTAACAACAAACACCATAACACCAGAAGACAAAGAAGCCTTAGGGCAAGCAAAATATAGCATGCAAAATTTAGGTTGGGCCATACGCAATGTCAATAAAATAGGTAATACCGTAGAAACAGGAATTAATTATGTCCCAGAAAAAGTGTTAGTTAAAGTACAGAAGATCACAGAATCGGTATTATTAAAAATTATAAAGGCCAATTTATTAACGATAAAAAAGAATCAAACATTTAAAAAGCCTTCAAAAAACACCTATAAAAGTATTGTAACTGGTACAGGAGCCTTAAGTGGTTTTTTTGGAGCCTCAACAGGTTTGGGAACGGCTATTTTTGCGTCTGAAGTCACAATTACAACTAAATTCTTAATGCGAACCATAATGGATATTGCACGAAGTGAGGGAGAAGATATTTATTCATTAGAAGGGCAAATGGCGTGTTTGCAAGTTTTTGCGCTTGGTGGAGATTCGGTAGATGATGATGGAATGGAAATGAGTTACTATACGACGCGCATGGCTCTAAATTCAGCATTAAACAATGTATCAACAGCTGGTATTAAAATGGGATTGGAAAGCCTAGTTAAAGGAGCAAGTGCTTTGGGGTCTAATGCGGTTGGTAATTTTTTATCTAAAATTGCTACGCGTTTAAGTCTTTTAATTAGTGAAAAATTTTTAGCACAAGCCGTACCTGTTGTAGGAGCTATTGGAGGAGGTGGTTTAAACTATGTCTTTGTAGACCACTTTCAGAACATGGCAACGGCACATTTTACCATAAGACGTTTAGAACGAAAGTATGGAGAAGCTGAGGTTAAATTGGTTTATGAGGCAATAAACACAGAGGTTAAAAAAAATTAAGTCTACAATATAAAAAAACCAACCATGAATTGCTTCATGGCTGGTTCTGCTATTAATAATGTAAAATAAGGACCTTAAGTATAGGCCACTAATTTGATCAACTATTTAGTTACAATTGTTGTTTTTAAATTCTAGTTCGTCGTCTTCTCCTATTTCAAAACTTACTTCGGTTTCGTTATCATCATCATCATCATCATCATCATCGTTATCGATTTCATGTAAAATCCACGTATCATTGATATCGTCAAACCCTGGAATATCAAAAGTTACTGTGATATTGTTTCCTGTTTCGCTAGTTGTCCATGTTCCATTGGCAGTGTTTCCAGTCCAAGACACTGTAACTGTATTATCTGCAAAGAAATTAAAAAGATAACCTGTATAGTTGTCTTCTAAATCATTGTCGTTGCGTTCTAATTCGTCTATATGCCAATCTGAACAAGCTGTTAAAATAGATTCTAATTGGCTTGGTGTACAGTTTGTACAATCGTCATCATCATAGTCGTAATCATCGTCTTCATCACAATCATCACCAAAATCATCAATAGCATCATCAAGCTCATTAAAATTATTAATTACAATTACGTTACCATTAGCAATTACAATACTTATAGGAAATTCAAAACCAATTAAATCATCTTCATCTATGTCGTCTATAAATTCATAAAGATCATAATCGTTAGTGAATGTGAGTGTTTCAATAACTTCGTTGTTGGTATTAAAAATAGAAGCTGTAATTGGATATACAAAATCTAAACATTCAATATCATCATCAAATTCATTTTCATCATTACAATCATCAGCATAATCTTCTAGCTGATCTAAGCTGTTAATTTGAACTTCGGAGTAATCTGCAAAAATAATAGTGATAGGAAAATCGATAACAACATTGTCGTCATCGTCATCAAATTCATCTAAAATATCTTCAAGATCATCATAATCATTAATGTTGGTAATGGTTAATTCTGTTCCGTTAATAGTTACGGTTATAGGCAGTTGAATGGTAAAACAATTGGCATTGTAAACTATATTATCAACAGAACCATCGTTCATAGCAACTCTTTGAATTTGATTTGTCAAAGTAGAATTAGCTTGTAAGGTAGATTCTGCCGGAGGGTCAATACTTAAATCATCCTCAGTTCTACAGGATGTCATGGTTAAGAATAAACCTAATAAGGCAAAAAGATAAGGTTTGATAGTTTTCATAATTAATTTGTTTTTTTAGTTTTTCAATTAATAAGGCGTTTTAATTACCGTCTTTATACTTAGAACAACTCACTAATTAAATGTCCCAAGAAATGTATTATTTTTTTATTTATTTAATTGCAATTTGAGTCGTTGATAGGTGTGAATCGTTGTTTTTTTATTTTCATTAGATGGATTTATATGTTGTGTAGTTTTAAACTGGGCTTATAGATTTAAAACAATTACATGTTAAAATAGCCTCAATTATTTTATTGATTTTTATGGCAATTTTTAAAATATAAATTTGATGTTTTAGTAACATTATCTTTTGTACGGTCTTTAAAAAAAAGCATACTTTTGGTGTTCAAATTTCAAAACCCACTTTTAATTGCCTAAGTCGCTCCACAAAGATATCTGTGATAAATTGCGCTTTTCTAAACTTTACGAAAAGTATGCGCAAAGCATGAGTACGATTTTATACTACAAATATGGTGATGTATTAAATCCTTCAGATAAAGTGCAAGATGCCTTTATTAAATTATGGGAAAATTGTGCTAAAGTAGCACCTGAAGCTGCAAAATCTTATTTATATACGGTTGCAAATAATATGATGCTTAACCAGGTGAAACACCAAAAGATTGTTTTTAAGCATCAAGAAGTAAAGCCTAAGGATTACACTAATGAGACGCCAGAATTCATGCTGCGTAAAAAGGAATTTTTAAAGCGCTACGAAACAGCTTTGTCAACATTAAAAGAAGAAGAGCGTGTCGCTTTTCTTTTAAGTAAGGTAGATGGAAAAACCCACAAAGAAATTGCAGAACTATTAAATATTACCAAAAAAGTAGCTGAACACAGAATTTATGCCGCTTTAAATAAGTTGAAAGATCAATTGGAAGAACTGAATTGAAAATAATTTTGGGACAATTGAAGGTTGAGTTGTTTTAAAAGTATAGCATCAAGTTATGGACAAAGAATATTTACTAAAAAAATGGTTGGACAAGAACTTATCTGAAGCAGAGGCGAAAGCTTTTAATGCTTTAGAGGATGCGAAGCTGTATAATGAAATAGCTGAAGAAGCACAGCGTTTTAGTGGTCGTCATCATGCAAAAGTACCTGCTTTTGAATCCTTAGAAAGTCAGTTAAAAGATAAAAAATCAGCGTCAATTAATTGGATGAATATAGCTTCACGATTTGCAGCTGTTTTTGTCATTGGTTTAACCTTATTTTTATTTTTGAATAGAGATAATACAAATACAATTGCAACCGATTTAGCACAAAAAGAAACCATTATACTTCCTGATAATTCTAGAGTAGAACTTAATGAGTTGTCTCAGCTTACATATAGTCCTTCAAATTGGGATAACGAAAGAACCTTAAATTTAAAAGGAGAAGCCTTTTTTGATGTCGAAAAAGGAAAGCAATTCGATGTCAATACTGAATTTGGAAAAGTAACCGTTTTAGGAACCGAGTTTAATGTGTTTACAATGGATAGCATTTTTAAAGTAACGTGTTATGAAGGTTTGGTGCAAGTCAGTTATAACGATGCGGTTATAAAAGTACCAGCTGGTTCAGAGTTTATTTTAAAATCAGGAACGGCTAAAAAATCTAACATTGCTGTAGCAGAACCTTATTGGCTTAAAAATATGAGTGTATTTAAAGATGCGTCAGTACAAGCAGTGCTTTTAGAGCTCGAAAGTCAATATAACATCACAATTACCGATTCCATTACTGCAAATACGTTGAGATTTACAGGCGCATTTGAGCACGATAACCTTAATAATGCTTTAAAAGCAATTACACAGCCGCTTGGTTTGACCTATGAAATTATAAATAATAAAGAGGTCGTTATACACAATGCTAAAGATTAAGTATATAACTTTTTTAATAAGTGTATTAATTTGCTTTTCAGTAAAAGCACAAGCTAATGATGGAAAAATGTCTATCATACAAGTGCTTAATGAGATTTCTAAAAGTCATAATGTTAATTTCAATTATAAAAGTGACCTTCTTAAAGATATCTATGTCATTCCTTTAGATAATGATCTAAGTCTTAATACTAAAATTGAAACCTTAGAACAACAGACCAATTTAATTTTTACTAAAATTAGCGACGTGGTCTTTAGTATCACTAAACCCATTACAATTTGCGGTTATTTGCGAGACAACCTAGAAAATCCGCTTTATGGAGCAACCATCAATACTAAACACAATTATACAGTAACTAATGATGATGGCTATTTTGAAATTAAAGTCCCATCATTAGAGACGCTTCTTACCATCCGATTTATAGGTTTTAAAACCATAGAGCGTCAAGCCCAATTTTTTAAATTAAATAGTTGTGAGGCTATTACTTTAATTGAAGAAGCTGAAGTGTTTAGTTCTGTAGTGCTTAATGGCTATATTGTTAAAGGTATAGACAAGCAACAAGACGGAAGTATAGCTATTGATTATAGCAAGTTTACCTTATTACCAGGACTTATAGAGTCTGATGTGTTACATACGGTTCAGGCATTGCCTGGAGTATTAAGCGTTGACGAAACCGTTTCCAATATTAATATAAGAGGAGGGGCTCACGACCAAAATCTAATGCTTTGGGATGGCATAAAAATGTATCAATCCAGCCATTTTTTCGGACTTATTTCAAGTTTCAATCCACAAATCACACAAACGGCAACCGTAATTAATAACGGTACAGATGCGTCTTATACCGATGGTGTTTCAGGAACCATTGATATGCATTCTAGTAAAACCATCGAATCCAATTTTAAAGGCTCCTTTGGAATTAATCTTCTTAATGCCGATTTATTTTTAAATGCACCAATTGGTGAAAAGTCTTCAGTTCAAATTGCAGGACGTAAATCTATTGATGAATTGGTAAGAACACCAACCTATAAAACGTATTTTGAACGTGTGACACAAGATACAGAGGTCGCAGAAAACACCTCTAATGTTAGTAACTCAAATCAAGCCTTCGATTTTTATGATGCGTCTTTAAGGTGGCTTTATAAGCCATCGGATAAGGATTTTTTACGATTAAATTTTATGCTAGTTCATAACGATTTAACCTTTGATGAATCGGCCCTTTTTAATGGAGTAGAAGAAACTCGAGAAAGTAGTATTTCTCAAAATAGTATTTCGGTAGGCTTAAATTATCGTCGGCAATGGAATGATAAATTAAGTACTGTGCTCAATGTTTATAATACAGATTATACATTACAAGCTGTAAATGCTAACGTTATGGCAGAGCAGCGTTTCTTGCAAGAAAATCTAGTGTCTGAAACTTCAGCAAAATTAGAAGGGTTTTATACCCAAAATCTATGGCAATTCAATTTGGGTTATAATTTTATTGAATCGGAAATTACAAACTTAAATGATATTGATGTGCCAAGATTTGTAAGACGTGATTCTGAAGTTTTACGAGAACAAGCGGTTTTTGCTCAGACACAGTTTGAAAATGACACGAAAGATCTTAGCGTTAAATTAGGAGTTAGGGCGAATTATCTAGAAAAGTTTGATGAATTGATTGTAGAACCGCGTTTAAGTATTCGAAAAGCTTTAGGAAATCATGTTGAATTAGAAGCATTAGGTGAGTTTAAACATCAAAACACCTCGCAAATTATCAATTTCCAAAATGATTTTTTAGGAGTAGAAAAACGTCGATGGCAACTCACAGATAATGATAGTATACCAATAATTAAAAGTAAACAAGCCTCATTAGGGTTGCTTTATAAAAACAAAGGTTGGTTAATAGATGCGAAGGCGTATTACAAAAAAGTGGATGGTATCACCACACAAAGCCAAGGATTTACCACTAAGTATGAATTTGAAAAAGAAAAAGGAAGCTACGATGTTTTAGGAGCCGAATTTTTAATCCGAAAAAACTACAATCATCTAAATACGTGGTTGAGTTATTCATATATAAAAAACGATTATACCTTTAAAACGCTTGAAGAAATTGAGTTTCCTAGCAATTTTGATATTACGCATGCCTTTACATTGGGAACAACCTATAGTAATGAGTCGTGGAGCATTTCTGCTGGATTAAATTATAGGTTAGGGAAACCAACATCGATACCATTAGTAGAAAATGAAGTTACAGCTAATGCTATTAATTTTGATAGGGCTAATAACGAAAGGTTACAAGATTATTTAAGAATTGATGCTTCAGCGCTTTATAAATTTAAGATAAATAAGGTATGCCGCTCAGAAGTTGGTATGTCTGCTTGGAACATCTCTGATGTTAAAAACCCAATCAACAACTATTACAGAATTGATGCATATGATAATGCGATAAGGTTTTCCAGATATTCATTAGGAATTACGACTAATGCGGTTTTACGTGTTTATTTTTAGATAGTTATTCGGAATTTATTACGATTGTTTGTGAATTTTAGGTTAAATCTAGGATTAGATTCGATGCTGTTAATAATTATTAAAAATATGTATTATATTTGTCGCTGAAATGGGTTAAAAATGTAGCTAACTTCCCTAAATAAAGTTCATTTTTAGCATTTCATCGGATAAATTTACCGTTTAAGGATGTTTTTTAATCGAATAAATTTTGTTAGCTCAGTTTTTTTTATACTTTTACACCTTATTTAGCAGAATGCAGAACAAGTATATATTAGCCTCAATATCAGTTTTTTTAGTAGGTTTCGTTTCTATGGCGCAGAGTAATACACCTCCTCCGCCATTACCGCCACCACCACCTGGTCTTCCAATAGATGGCGGAGTTATTGCATTATTTGTTGTTGCTCTAATCTATGGTATTTATAAAGCTTACAAATTATCTACCAAGCAAAGGGCTTAATGTCTGAGCTCATTTAGTCTCTTAACGTATTTTCCAATTACATCAAATTCTAAATTTACGGTATCTCCAATTTTTAAATTTTTAAAAGAGGTATGGTTATATGTATACGGTATTATTGCCACAGAAAACTGATTTAACTTTGAGTTTACAACGGTTAAACTAACTCCGTTTACAGTAATAGAACCTTTTTCAATTGTAATATTGTTAAGGTTTTTGTCATATTCAAAAGTAAAAACCCAACTACCATCTTCGGCAATAATATCAATACAATTCGCTGTTTGATCGACATGCCCTTGAACAATATGGCCATCTAGTCGGTCTCCAAGCTTCATCGCGCGTTCTATATTTACTAATTCGTTTTCTTTTAGAGAGCCTATGTTGGTTTTATCAAGAGTCTCTTGGATAGCAGTAACAGTATATGTGTTTCCTTCAATACTCACAACGGTTAAACAGACACCATTGTGAGCAACGCTTTGATCTATTTTTAATTCATTTGTTATAGAGGTATGCATCGTAATATGAAGATTTCCACCATCTCTATCTAATTTTTCAATTGTACCTAAATCTTCTATAATACCTGTAAACATAATTTGTACTTTATTTAGTTAAATTTGCAGTTACAAAGTTAAAGACAAAAAATGAAAAAAGACGAAAAGATAATTGTAGGGATTTCTATTGGTGACCTCAATGGTATTGGTGCAGAAATTATCATTAAAACCTATGAGGATCCAAGGTCGTTAGAACTTAATACACCTGTTATTTTTGCTTCGGCTAAAACCATGCAATTTTTTAAAAATCACTTTAGTAGTAAAATTAATTTTTTCAATATTGATTCAGTTGAGAAAGTAGCTCATGGAAAAGTTAATGTGGTTGAGGTTTGGAGCGAACCTGTAAAAATTCTATTTGGCACTGAAGATAAAAAAATAGGAGAATATGCTATAAAATCTCTTGAAGCAGCGACTGAAGCTTTAAAAGAAGGCGCTATTAATGTATTGGTAACAGCTCCAATTAATAAACATAACATTCAATCTGAAAAATTTAATTTCCCAGGTCATACAGATTATCTGGCAAAAGCCTTAAACGGAAAAAGTTTAATGTTTATGGTCTCAGATGAATTGCGAGTTGGTCTTCTAACAGATCATGTTCCGCTTAAAGATGCTAGTAATGCGATTACAGAAGGTCTTGTTAAAGAAAAAATAACAACGGTAACAAAATCGTTAATTCAAGATTTTGGCATAAGAAAACCAAAAATTGCAGTTTTAGCCATAAATCCACATGCAGGAGATAATGGAGTTATTGGTAATGAGGACGACACAATATTAAAACCTACCTTAGAAAAAATTAAGGCAGATGGTACGTTGGTTTATGGCCCTTATTCAGCAGATAGCTTTTTTGGTTCTAATACCTATAAAAATTTTGATGCCATAATTGCTTCTTATCATGATCAAGGTTTAATTCCTTTTAAAACTATTGCTTTTGGAAAAGGAGTAAATTACACAGCTGGTTTAGATAAAGTAAGAACGTCTCCAGATCATGGTACAGCATATGAAATCGCAGGAAAAGGGATTGCAGATGAAAGCTCAATGAAGCAAGCAATCTATACAGCAATCGAAATATTTAGACAGAGAGAGAGCTATAATTACTACAGTAAAAACCCCTTAAAAAAAGGATCTCGATAGTTATAAACAAAATTTGTTGATATCTAGGCTTTAAGTAAGGAAAAATTTATATATTTGCACGCTCAAATTGAATGTGATAATGAAGGCATTAAAATCTTATACTATCCCTTTTGTAGGATTAAAAGAAGGAATGCACCATTTTGATTTTCAAATTGATAATACGTTCTTTCAGCATTTTGAATATGATGAATTTAATGCAATTGACGTTAAAATTGATCTAGAATTCGAAAAAAAATCAACACTTTTAGAGTTGAATTTTTCGGCGGAAGGCTCAGTAAATGTGAATTGTGATATTTCAAATGAACCCTATAACCAAGCTATTAACGACAATTTTAAATTGGTAGTTAAGTTTGGTAACGAGTATAATGACGATAATGATGATATCTTAATTGTACCACATGGAGAATATGAAATTAATGTAGCACAATATATATATGAGCTTATTATTTTAGCCGTTCCTATTAAAAGAGTTCATCCAGGTATTGAAGACGGTTCATTAGAGTCAGATATACTTTCAAAATTAGAAGAATTAAGTCCTAGTGAGGATCATAAAACAAAATCATCAGAGGATATTGATCCTCGTTGGAATAATTTAAAAAAACTATTAACGGATAAATAACATTTAAAATGGCACATCCAAAGCGTAAAATATCGAAAACAAGAAGAGATAAAAGAAGAACACATTATAAAGCTTCTGTACCTCAAATAGCAACTTGCCCTACAACTGGTGAGCCACACTTATACCATAGAGCACATTGGCACGAAGGTAAATTATATTACAGAGGTCAAATACTAATTGACAACTCTGTAGAAGAAGAAAATGTAGCATAAGTATTATGCATGCATACAAGAAAACGCTCCATTGTGAGCGTTTTTTTTGTTATTATTTTTTCAATAGCGCAAAAACCACTTACTTTGCGTTAATATTTGCCAAAAAATGATGAAAATTGAATAAAACACCTCAGTTTTTACCAATTTTGCATACTTTTAATTATCTAAATCTTAATAATGAGTAAAATCACAGCAGCAATTACAGCTGTAGGAGGCTATGTTCCTGATTATGTTTTAACAAACAAAATCCTCGAAACTATGGTTGATACCAATGATGAGTGGATCACTTCAAGAACAGGTATTAAAGAACGTAGAATTCTTAAAGAAAAAGGAAAAGGAACGTCGTTTTTAGCGATAAAAGCGGCAGAAGAATTAATTCAAAAAACAGGATTAGATCCAAAAGAAATTGATTTAGTTATTGTTTGTACCGCTTCCCCTGATATGAAAGCTGCTTCAACGGCCGCTTACACAGCAAGTCAAATTGGTGCCGTAAATGCTTTTTCTTATGATTTAGAAGCTGCGTGTTCTAGTTTTCTTTTTGGAATGTCAACAGCATCTGCTTATATAGAGTCTGGCCGTTATAAAAAGATTCTATTAATTGGAGCAGATAAAAATTCATCATTCATCAATTATAAAGATAGAGCAACATGTATCATCTTTGGTGATGGAGCAGGAGCTGTACTTTTTGAACCTAATGAAGAAGGTTTAGGATTGCAAGATGAATTATTAAGAAGTAATGGAGAAGGTAGAGAATTTCTTCAAGCTACTTATGGTGGTTCATCGTATCCAATTACAAAAGATACATTTGACGAAGGAAAACATTATGTGTTTCAAGATGGAAAAACAGTATTTAAAAATGCCGTTTTTAATATGGCAGATGTCGCAGAGAAGATAATGAGCAGAAATGATCTTGTTAACAATGATATTGCATGGTTAGCAGCACACCAAGCTAACAAACGTATTATTGATGCAACTGCAAATAGAATTAATTTAGAAGAAGATAAAGTAATGATGAACATACAAAAGTATGGTAATACAACATCAGCAACTTTACCTTTATTATTACATGATTACGAATCACAACTTAAAAAAGGTGATAAAATAATATTTGCCGCTTTTGGTGGTGGATTTACTTGGGGCTCAATTTATCTTAAATGGGCTTATAATTCCTAAATAAAAAACTAACTAACAAATATCTAAACATTATGGATTTAAAAGAAATTCAGAACTTAATAAAATTTGTAGCTAAATCTGGCGCAAGTGAGGTTAAGTTAGAAATGAATGACGTTAAAATTACCATTAGAACGGGTTCAGAAAGTGAGACGACAATAGTACAGCAAGTGCCAATGCAAGCAGCTCCTGTAATGCAACAGCATATGCCAGCACATCAAGCAGTAGCGCCAGCAGCAGAAAGTCCTGCGGCACCAGCAGCAACAGAAGATTCAAAATACATTACTATAAAATCACCAATAATTGGTACCTTTTATAGAAAGCCTTCTCCAGACAAACCCGTTTTTGTTGAGGTTGGTACAGATATTAAAGAAGGCGATGTGCTTTGCGTTATTGAAGCAATGAAGCTATTTAACGAGATTGAATCAGAAATTTCTGGTAAAATTGTAAAAGTATTGGTGGATGATGCTTCACCAGTAGAGTTTGATCAGCCACTATTTTTAGTTGATCCATCATAACCAAATTTAAAATTCCAAAACATAAATCCCAATACGTTGGAATTTGGAATTTGAAATTTTAAATACTTAAAAGTTATGTTTAAAAAAATATTAATTGCCAACAGGGGAGAAATAGCTCTTAGAGTTATTAGAACCTGTAAAGAAATGGGCATTAAAACCGTAGCGGTATACTCTACAGCAGATGCAGAAAGTCTTCATGTTAAGTTTGCAGATGAAGCTGTTTGTATTGGCCCACCAGCAAGTAGTGAATCTTATCTTAAGGTCGCTAATATTATTGCTGCTGCTGAGATAACAAATGCAGATGCGATACATCCAGGTTATGGATTCTTATCTGAAAATGCAAAATTCTCAAAAATTTGTGAAGAACATGGTATCAAATTTATTGGTGCTTCTGAAGAGATGATTGATAGAATGGGAGACAAGGCAAATGCTAAAGCGACCATGAAAGCAGCAGGAGTTCCATGTGTACCAGGAAGTGAAGGAGTAATTGAAACGTTTGAAGATTGTAAAAAAGTAGCCAAAGAAACAGGTTACCCAGTAATGCTTAAAGCTTCTGCTGGTGGTGGTGGAAAAGGAATGCGTGCCGTTTGGAAACCTGAAGACCTTCAAAATGCTTGGGAATCTGCACGTGCAGAATCTAAAGCTGCTTTTGGAAACGATGATATGTATATGGAGAAGCTTATTGAAGAGCCTCGTCATATCGAAATACAAATTGTTGGTGATTCTCGCGGAAAAGCTTGTCACCTTTCAGAACGTGATTGCTCTGTACAAAGACGTCATCAAAAACTAACAGAAGAAGTGCCTTCTCCGTTTATGACAGATAAATTGAGAGCCAAAATGGGTAAAGCTGCAGTAAAAGCGGCTGAGTTCATTAAGTATGAAGGTGCTGGTACTGTAGAATTCTTGGTAGATAAACATAGAAACTTCTACTTTATGGAAATGAATACGCGTATCCAAGTAGAACATCCTATTACAGAGCAGGTTATTGATTTCGATTTAATTCGTGAACAAATTTTAGTGGCCGCAGGTGTGCCAATTTCTGGTAAAAATTATACACCAAATTTACACTCTATTGAGTGTAGAATTAATGCTGAAGACCCATTTAATGATTTTAGACCTTCACCAGGAAAAATCACTACACTTCATGCACCAGGTGGACACGGAGTACGATTAGATACGCATGTTTATGCCGGTTATAGCATTCCACCTAATTACGATTCTATGATAGCAAAGCTTATTACCACAGCTCAAACAAGAGAAGAAGCTATTAATAAAATGAAGCGTGCTCTAGATGAATTTGTTATTGAAGGAATTAAAACAACAATACCTTTCCATAGACAATTAATGGATCATCCAGATTATTTAGCAGGTAACTATACTACTAAATTTATGGAAGACTTTGTAATTCAAAAAGAGATTGAAGAATAAAAAAAAACCAAGCTTATTAGCTTGGTTTATATATATATATGATTGTCGTTAGAATCTAAAAAAATGTAATATAGAAATAGATTATTACACTTTTTTAAAATTATAAAAAAATACCTTAACTTTAAGGATTATAAAAAAACTAACTATGAATAAGAATTACGTAATAAAAATTGCGACAATTGTAATGGCATTTATCTCATTATCTGCTACTTCACAAAATTCAGATGAATTGTGGACAAAAGTTAATGCTGTAAAGGCTAAACAAACAGAACAAATTTTAAGAAAAATAGAACTTAAAACAGAGACATTTTTTCAACTCAATATTGAAGGCTTAAAGAATGCCTTACAAAATGTTGGAACTAGAGAAAATACGGGTAACACTGTTATATCTTTTCCTAATTCAGAGGGCAAGTTAAATAGGTATAAAGTATTTGAAGCGTCGTTAATGGAACCAGAGCTTCAGGCTAAGTTTCCTAATATGAGAACATATGCTGGTCAAGGTATTGATAACCCAACAGAAATAATCAGATTTAGTATCACACCAAAAGGTTTGCACGCGATGTTTTTAGGAACATCTAATGGCACTCAATTTATAGATCCGTTTTCAGTTGAAGGTAACATCTATACCGTTTATGCTAAAAAAGATTTAGAAGCAAGAAATTTTGATTTTGAATGTGCTGTGATTGATGATTCAGAATTATTAGAAAGATCGTATGAAGATGTTGCTGCGGCAAGAGATGCAGACGACGGAAGGCTAAGAAACTATCGTCTTGCAGTAGCTTGTACGGGTGAGTATGCAGCTTTTCATGGAGGTACAAGTGCAGGTGCTTTATCGGCAATAGTTGTAACAATAAATAGGGTTAATGGTATTTATGAGAGAGATTTATCAGTGACTATGACTTTAGTTGCTGCTAATACAAATATAATTTTTACAAATGCATCCACAGATCCTTTTAATAATAACGATACAGGGGTTTTAATAAACCAAAGTCAAAGTATAATTAATGGTCTTATTGGAGCTAATAATTATGATGTAGGTCACACATTTAGTACTGGAGCTGGTGGTTTAGCTGGTTTAGGGGTAACTTGTATTAACAATCAAAAAGCAAGTGGAGTAACGGGTATTGCGCAACCAATAGGCGATTCTTACGATATAGATTATGTAGCTCATGAATTGGGTCATCAATTTGGTGCACCACACACATTTAATGGAACGGTTGGTAGTTGTTCTGGCGGAAACAGATCAGCTTCAAATGCATACGAGCCAGGAAGTGGTTCAACTATAATGGCTTATGCAGGTATTTGTGGATCAGACAATATTCAAATAGGAAGTGATGCATATTTTCATCAAAATAGTTTAAACCGTATATGGTCTCATATTACAAGCACAGGTTCTTGTCCAGTAAATAGAATTGTTACGGGGAATACAGAACCAGTAGCCGATGCCGGTGCAAATCATACCATTCCTCGTGGAACACCTTATAAATTGGATGGTAGCAATTCTACAGATATAGATGGAACAGCAACGCTAACATACACTTGGGAACAATACGATTTAGGGGCAGCGGGATTACCAACAGAAACTACAATATCTGGTCCATTAGTAAGATCTTTTGAAGGCACTTCAAGCCCTATTAGATATGTACCAAGACTTTCAGATGTAATAAACAATGGCGGTACATCAACGACATGGGAAAAATTAGCAATGGTTAACAGAAATATAAATTTCAAATTAACTGTTAGAGATAACGATGCTGTTGGCGGGCAAACAGATTCTGATCAGATGACAGCAACTGTTACTACTGCGGCCGGACCATTTATAGTAACTTCTCAAAACGTACCTGGACAAACTTGGGATGTAGGTACAACACAAACCGTTACTTGGGATGTTGCAGGAACAACTGGAAATGGAGTAAATGAAGCAAATGTTAATATATTATTGTCTACAGATGGTGAAAACTTTGATACGGTTTTAGCTTCTAATGTAGCTAACGATGGCTCACATGATATTGTAGTACCTAATGTGTCCTCTAGTACTTGTAGAATTATGGTTGAAGCAGCAAATGGTATATTTTTTAACGTCAATAGTAATAATATCCTAATTGGTGCTAGTATAGATTGTACTACTTATAGTGATGAGAATGTCAACCTTGCAATAGACGATGGTTTAGGTGGTGCAGGAACACCTTCTAATGGTGACCCATTAGTAAGAACGATTAACGTTCCGGATAATTTTACTATTGAGTCTCTTAAATTTAATGTAGATATAGAACATACTTTTGTTGGAGATTTATTAGTAAGATTAATCCATCCTAATGGAGGAACTACATTAGTTAACGTTTGGTCTGGAAACTGTGCAAGTAGTGATGATATTATTATAGAATTTGAAGATGGTGCACCTGCAATAGATTGTGATTTTACTGGAGATGGGAATACTTATAGCCCATTTGAGCCATTATCTACATTTGAAGGTTTAAGTTCTCAGGGAGATTGGACAATTCTTATAGCAGATTTCTTTTCTGGAGATACAGGGATATTAAAAAGCTGGTCATTAGAATTCTGTTCTGAATCTTTAAGTGTTAAAGACAGTGAATTAGACAACTTAAGCATATATCCAAACCCAAATAATGGCACGTTCAATATTGGTTTTAATCCAAAATCTGGAGAAGCTATTACGGTAGAAGTTTATGACATAAGAGGTAGAGCTATTTACACTAATATATATAGTAGTGTAAACAGATTTGAAGAAGTTATTCAGCTTAATAATGCAGAATCAGGTGTTTATTTATTAACTATAGCTGATGGTTCTCAAAAAGTAACTAAGAAAATTATAGTTGAATAAATATTAAATTATATTTAAAAAAGCTCCTAACTTTAGGAGCTTTTTTTATGCTATGAATCTATCCTATTGGGAAATACAAACGTGGTTATCTAACGTAGACTACACCATTATTGGAAGTGGTATTGTGGGACTAAATTGCGCATTACAATTAAAAAAGCGTTTTCCTAAGGCTAAAATTGTAATTCTTGAGAAAGGAATTTTACCTCAAGGAGCAAGTACAAAAAATGCTGGTTTTGCCTGTTTTGGAAGTCTCAGTGAGATTATTGATGACTTGAAGCAACATTCTGAAGCTGAGGTTTTAGAATTGATTAGAAAGCGAATAAATGGTCTAAAGATACTTCGTGAAATACTAGGGGATAAAACTATAAACTATCAAAATTTAGGAGGTTATGAATTGTTTTTACAGTCTGATGATACACTATACAATTCATGTTTAAATACAAAGGATAAGATTAACCAACTCTTATATCCCATATTTAACACCGGTGTATTTTCTTTTAAAACGAACAATTTTGGTTTCAAGAATATAAAATCAGACTATAGTTTTAATCCATTTGAAGGACAAATAGATACCGGTAAAATGATGGATGCCTTACTTAATAAAGTACAATCTTTAGGTGTAAAAATATTAAATAACACTGCGATTGAAGCTTTTTCGGAAGATACAAGTACCGTAAAAATCAAAACGAAGCATTTTGAATTTTCAACACAAAAGTTATTTATTGCCACTAACGGATTTGCAAAACAACTCAAGATTTCTGAAGTTAAGCCAGCCAGAGCACAAGTTTTAATTACAAAACCTATAGAGAATTTACATGTTAAAGGTACGTTTCATTTGGATGAAGGTTACTATTATTTCAGAAATATAGACCATAGAATATTATTAGGAGGTGGACGCCATCTCGATTTTAGAACTGAAGAAACTACTGCGTTTGGAGAGACACGAATCATTCAGAATAAACTAGAAGAGCTTTTAAAAACGACTATTTTACCAAACATTGCCTTTGAAATAGACCACCGATGGAGCGGAATAATGGGCGTTGGCAAACAGAAAAAAGCAATTGTAAAACAAATTTCTAACCATGTGTTTTGTGGAGTGCGTTTAGGAGGAATGGGAGTTGCTATTGGCAGTTTAGTAGGTAGAGAATTGGCAGATTTAGTAGAATAAACCATGAAGAAACTGTTTCGTTTTTTTGGTAAACTATTGTTATGGAGTATTATTTTATCCATTGGCTTAGTGGTCTTATATAAGTATATACCCATTCCGGGAACACCCTTAATGGCAATCCGTTATTTTGAAGATAATGAATCTAAAATGTGGGAACACAATTGGGTGCCAATTGAAAATATGTCAGAACACATACAATTAGCCGTAATTTGTAGTGAAGATCAGAAGTTTTTAGACCATAATGGATTTGATATTGAAGCTATTGAAAAAGCTTATGAATACAATAAAAAAGGAAAACGGATTAGAGGAGGCAGTACTATTAGTCAGCAAACAGCTAAAAATGTATTCTTATGGCTAGAGCGAAGTTGGTTACGCAAAGGGTTAGAGACCTATTTTACATTTTTAATCGAAAACATATGGAGTAAAGAGCGTATCCTAGAAGTATATTTAAACAGTATAGAAATGGGGCCAAATATTTATGGTATTGATGCTGCCGCACAACATTGGTTTAATAAAACAGCAGCTAATTTAAGTGTTTATGAAGCTGCTGCAATAGCTTCAATATTGCCTAATCCAAGAACATACCGTGCTAACCCAGCTACCAATTATATACAAAAACGAAAGCAATGGATTGTAAAGCAAATGCAATTCTATGGTGAATTTAACTTGAAGACTCAAAAATGATTATTAAAGAAACTTTATACAATCGCTGCTTAAACTTTATTGATGAACGATTAATTACCGTAAATAAAACCATTTCTGATATTCAAAATTCACTTCAATCTGAAACCAAAAGTAGTGCAGGTGATAAGCACGAAACAGGACGAGCAATGCTGCAATTAGAACGCGAAAAAGCAGGTCATCAACTAGCCGAAATTGAAAAACATAAACACATTCTTCAAAAAATTAATATCTATACTAAACACCAAAAGGTAACATTAGGTTCTGTGGTAATAACAACACAGGCTAATTATTTTATTGCGGTGAGTGCTGGTGAAATAATTGTAGATAATACGGTTTATTTTGCTATTTCTGCGTCAACTCCAATAGCACAATTATTATTGTCTAAAAGTGTTGATGATGAGATTGTTTTTAGAGGTAATGGGTTTAGAATTTTGAGTGTTTTGTAATGTGAATTCGTCTTATTTTACATCAAATCCAAGCTGTTATTTTGAAATTTCTATGTAGATGATTTTTTCTTTTTTAAGTTCAAAATTATGCTCAATAAATATAGATATAGCATTATATTTTGCTTCAATTAACCAAGAATTACCATTAAAATAGGCCATTTTTACAATTGCTTTTAATTGAGATTTTGGAACAATTTTAATTTGATTGGCGTAAACAATACCGTAGGGTTCTATCACATTAAATTCTCCAAAAAAAGATGCAATTAATGGTGATTTTGGATTCTTGTATAAATTTTGAGGAGTGTCTTTAGCAATTATTTCAGCATTATTAAGGACTATAATTTGGTCTGCAAATCCAAGCGCATCATTCCTGTCGTGAGTCGCAACAACACAAGTTATGTTCTTTACTTTTAGGTAATTAAAAACATTACGTCGTAAGCCTTGTTTTTGAAAATTATCAATATGACTAAAGGGTTCATCTAACAATAAAATTTCAGGTTCTTTTGCTAATGCTCTAGCAATGGCAACCCGTTGTTTTTGACCGCCACTTAATAGTTTTACTTTGGTTTTGGCAAAGGCTTCGAGTTCTACAACTTTTATTAATTCTTCAGTACGTTTTTGCTTTTCTTCAGGATAAAATCTAGAGAGGTATTTACTGATGTTTTCTTCAACAGTTGTAAACGGCATTAAGTCAAATTCTTGAGTTACGTATTTCATAAAATCGTAACCTATAACAAGGTTGTGCTTTGGTCCTAAGATTTCTTCATCTTTCCAGTAAATCTGACCTTGTTTTAAATCATATTCACCATAGATTAATTTTAATAGTGTACTTTTTCCAGAGCCGCTTTCTCCTATTATGGCAATGTTTTCTCCTGCTTCAACATTAAAGTCAATAGCATTTAAAACCTTAGTTTTTGTATATCCAAAAGTGACGTTTTTTACTTGAAGCATTTTACAAAGATATAGGTTTCAAAAAAGTAATTAGCATAAAAAAACCGCTTGATTTCTCAAACGGTTTTAAAATAATTATAGTCTTAAATTAGTTTTTTATAAATTTTCGTTTCATTGTTTTTCCTTCAGATTCTAATCTTAAAAAGTATATACCACTTGTTAGATTTGAAACATCTATGGTGTTTGACTTAAGTTTCATGTTAAGAACTCGTTTCCCATTAATATCAAAAACAGTTGCTATTTTGTTAATTACATCTGCAGATGTTTTAATTGTAAGCTTATTTTTAACAGGATTAGGATATATAGATACATCAAACAAAGTTTCGTCTTCAATACTTAAAGTAGAATCTTCTACTATAGTATGTGTTGTATTTATTTCTGGGTTAGCAATATAATCTACAATTCCAGACGGCCAGTAAATTGTAATGCTATTAATTGTTGTATCAGTACCAATACCAAAATGAGTATTTAACGAACTCATAAATTCAAAACCTTCGCCGCTTCTTACGTCTCTAATTTGTTTTCCTGATGGTGTTAGTATTTCCACTCTAGCACCAATACCATTAATATTGCTTTCTGTACCTACGGTATTGATTTTTATCCAATTATTAGCGTTGGCGTTATTAATGTGAATATTACCACTGCGAAAAACGTCTAAAAAACCATCATTATTTGCATCTCCTATGGCACCACTTGGTGGCATATTAGAGTCATAGTTTGTAAATGTAAAATCACCATTATTAAATAAAATATCACCATTACTTAAGATGTCTACATAGCCATCATTATCAAAATCTGCAGGTGCATTTTCTATTCCCATTTGTGCATCTAAAACTCCAGAACCCGCTGTTACATCTGTAAATGTACCATCTCCATTATTACGCATTAATTTAGAGTATCCGTTAGTAGAACTACTTGCTCCTACATAAACATCCATATCACCATCGTTATCAAAATCGGCCCAAGCAGAAGACCATGTTTGTACGTTGTCTCCTAAATTAGAAGAATTATTATGTCCAACTCCTGGGTAGTTAGTATTGTACCAACCATTACTATCTGCAACATTGGTAAAGACACCGTTTCCGTCGTTTCTCCATAGCTCATTAGTACTAATTGTTGTAGAACCACCTCTACATTTTGCAATAAATAAATCCATATCACGATCATTATCAAAATCTATCCAAACGGTTCCATAATTTCCACCTCCTGGTGTTAATCCTAGACCATTAGGTACCACTCCTGTACTTTGTCCTTGGTAGTAGTTTAAGTTTCCAGAACCATCGTTAATATAATAGACATTGGCTTGTATATCGTGACAAACAAATGCATCTAAATGACCGTCATTATTAATGTCTACAAAATTAGAACGTTGAGAGAAAATATCTTCAGGTCCCGAAATTTCGGTATATCCAGTGCCCGTTTCATTTGCTTTCATAAATGTGACTCCATTACCAGAGCCGTATAAAAGGTCATTGTAACCGTTGCGGTCAAAATCTCCAGCAGCTAAACTCCATGTTGGTAAATAGTTGGCGTTAGGTGTTGTGATATTTACAGCATTAAAACCTCCTGTGGTTAATTGGTAGTGTACATTGATGTTATTTGTGCTTACAGAAACAACATCATCTAAAAAGTCTCCGTTAAGATCAACTAAAGCAATATCATACGATCCTGTAGTATTGATTGTGTTAGCTGTGAAAGTTACAGGATAGCTAGATAAGTCAGTGCCAGTTGTAAAGCTTGTAGTTGTCCAAAGGCTATACCCTTCTGAGCCACAAATGGCTCTAACATAAATGATATAATCAGTCTCTTGTGTTAAGCCAGAGAAAGTGTAAGATACATTAGTAGTTGTTGTACCAGAAGTAGGAGGGGCGTCTGAAGCTAATTGTACAACTACTTCCCATGATGTTTCAGAATCTCCAACATTCCAATTGGCTTGAGCGCTATTAGCATTAACATTGCTCGCTGTTAAATTAAGTACACTAGGACATGCAGGAGGCTCAGAAGATATTATTGTTGGTGAATCTATACAAAATCCCCAGCCATAAGTTGTATTGTCATTATAATAAATACGGTATCTAAAGTTTTGTAATTGATTATTTGTAAAAGCAGTAATATCTAACAATTCACTTGTAAAAGTTGTACGTGGTCTATTACAAAAATTCGAACCTTGATTCGTGTTGTCTTCAATTGCATTACCCCAATTTGTCCATGTACTGTTATCTGCATCCCAATATTGTAATCTAAATTCTTCAGTACCAAAAATATTGTACACATATTGAAATGTGACTATAATTTCAGTTTCATCTGAGTTAAATGCAGAAGAAATATCAATTATTGGTGATTCAGCAGCGATATTATTATCTGATGTACCACCGGCATCGTCATCGTCAAAAGAAAATGAAGAAGAGTTCTCTGTTGGATTTTCATAAAAAAAAGCTACGTCGTAACTACCCGAAATACTCCAATTAGCGTTAGGCCAATTTGCCGATTGGTTTAATACTTGTGCTTTTGCAGTAAAACAAAACAAAGTACAAAGCAATGTGATAAGTAAAGTTTTTTTCATCATTAATTAGTTTTTAGTTGCAATCTATATTTAGGGAGTTTATCCATTCTTCGATGAGATTAACTCCTTCATTATGTCTTAAGCTTCTTCCAAGAAGTGGCATTCTTGTAGAGGGTTCTATTGAGTTTAGTCTATAGTGCAAAACAGAGTTTCTAGGATCGCCAGGCTCAACAATATGACCAAGATCTTCTCCAAGGTCTGTGTCTGGATCTACACAGACTCCAATGTTACTATAATCTTGAGTGTCATTAAATCCAAAACGCATAGGTCTATATGAGCAATGTGTTTCTTCTGAATGGCAGTGTGCACAATTAATATCTAAATAAGCTCTAACTCTTGATTCTAATGATTCAGAGTTATCACTGTAATTGGGTAAACGCGAAATTGTTTCCGGTAATGAATTGTCTAGATAACCCAAAGATACTAATTTATTGAGTTGATTTTCAGGTCCATCACTGTAATCATATTCCAAATTTAAGTTTCTTGGCTTTGGACCTATAGGTTCAGGTGTTTCTAATATTTTATGACATGTAAAGCATTTGGCTTCAGAAGGAACTCTATATTGAACGGTATTTATTTCTCCATTTTCTTGCCATTGTAAATCAACATAGCTTCCATTAAGATCAAAAATAGCTTCATTTTGTGCTTCGTTCCATACATAACTAGCAAATACCCAACCTTCGTTTTTTCTAATCATTAAGCGTGTTTCAATGAGCTGTGTTTCGTTATTTGGAAGTACATTATCATAATAGAAATTTTTAATTAAAACGGCACCAACAGGGAAATCTAAAGAAACATCATCGCTAATATATGTTGCCTTTGAATTGTTTGGCAGCCATATAAATCGCTTCTTTTTTGCATAATCTGTAAATAAAGCAGAGTTTAAATTATATGGAACAACTCCAAAGTTTGGGTTTAAATCCTTAAGGTCACCTTGAAAAAAGTTATATTCTGAAAGTGTTTGATATGGAACATTTTCTAAATCTAAAGTAATGTTTGATTCAGAGACGATGGTTATAGTTATGGTTTCTGTTTTACAATCACCCGAAACAGTGCATATCGTATATTCAAAATTATCTACACCAATTTCATTAGGATTTGCTGTGTATTTTACAATATCATCACTTGGGTTATTAGGAGTATTGTTGTCAATTATAACAGCATTTCCTTTTGTGGGATTGCTTATTGTTAGTTGGCCACTTGAGGGAATATTAGAATCATTTGAAAAAATAAAAATTTCTGCTTCCGAGTTTTGAACTATAGTTAAGGCATCTGAAGTTGTTTCTATACTTAAGGGCGTTAGATTATCATCTGTACCACATGAAAACATGATAAGAATTGAAAATAAACCGAAAAATTTAGTGTAGTTTTTTTTCATGTATTAACCCTGTATTATTAATAAGACAATCAACTTTGCTAAAACCCTACCTTTTAGATAAAAAAAACAGGATTAAATCTAATATTTATTTAGTCAAATCGTTAATAATTTAAAAAACGTTTATGACTTATTTGAAAACATTGTATTTTAAAAGAAAAAACCGATTCAATACTTTAAATCTAACGTATTTATTGAATTTAAAATACAGGTAAATAAGGTACATAGGTACAAAGAATGCGACTAACTTATTCTTTTTGTATAGCGCGGGTTTTAACTTTACTAAATACCTAAAGTACTTTTCTGGGGTCATTAAAAAGCTAATGGCATATTTTATTGGATTTTCAATTTTTGGAGCTTTATAAGTAATTCCAACTTGGTTATCTCCTACATTTTGATAAAACCCATGACTTAAAGTGTCTAAAAACTTTAATTTTTTTGTGTTTTGAAACAAACCAACTTTAAGGGCCATTTTAGACATTGAGTTTTGCATATTTTCTTCAGAGTAACATAACGTGTCTAAGCGTTCTAAAAGTTTTTTATGCAAACCAAACATTTCTTCTTGGTGTGCTTTTATATGGTTATCATACAACCATTTTTCTTCGGGTTTATGGTATTCTAAGGTATAGTCTTTTGCATCTAAACTATAACCCAAGGCGCTTCCATGGTCTGCAGCAGAAAATTGCTCATAGAGTTGCATATTTGCCATTATAATGCTGTCATTATAATCTGTATATGGTAATAATGAAAAATTAAGCCCGTAACGCTGTGTTTTTGGTTGAATATCATAGATTTCGCCTAGTCCAAGATAAAAACCTGTAACAGGAATTTTATAATCAAAAAACTTGTAAATAGCCTCTTGCATTGTACCTCCCCAACCAATATCTACAAGGGCAATACCATTGGCTTCTATATCAGAATTAAAAGAGTTTATATAAGTTTTAAATGCCTCGTGATTTGCACGTCTATGCATATCATAATACGTTTTAAACGTAGTGTTCTCTTTTAATTTTTGAAAATTAGAAGATGTAAAAAAGCCTTCAATAGTCGTTTTACTTTCTATGTTTAGTTCAGATACGATTTGAGTTTTTAAATCATCAGGGCAGTTAACAGCTGTTAAAAAATCAGCAACAGAAAGATTGCTGTATTTTTTTCTTAGATAACCAAATTCTTCAGATTCTAGATCCTTTAATGCAATTTGAAGTGATGCTTGTCGAGATATTTTTAAATAATGCGTATTAATTTTTTTGCTCTTATCGATAAGGGCAAATTCTTGATAAGAATCAAATAGTTTTTTTAAATATTGGCCTTCTCGTGACAAAAAGAATAAATCTTTAAGACCTTTTCTTTTTGCAGTTTCATACATGCGCTCAATAAACGTATGATAAAATACAATATACTCTGTGTAAGGGATTGCAGACGCTTTTTTACAGGTTTTGTACACATCATTAATGATGCTGTTTAAGCGCTTTTTATCGTTTCCAAAATTATTGCGTTTATTTTGCTTTAAGTATTTTTTATGTGGTAGTTGGAAGGCATTAAGTCCCTGTTTTATGGCATTGGTATAATCGCTTCTTAAATTATCTCCAATCATCATTACATGCTTTGCTTCAATAGCTAAGTCTGAAAGAATAGGGCCGTAAATTGTACCTTTATGTTTACTTTTTTCTAATTCGGCAGAACTATAAATACCATCAAAGATATCTATGATGTCATGATGCGTTAATAATTTTTCGAAAAGCGTTTTTGAACCGTAAAAATCTGAAACTAAATATACTTTTCCTCCATTAGCTTTAAAGTTTTTTAGCGTATCTAATACGTCTTGATTTAAATACTGAACACTTGCTTCTGCTCTTGCATCAGCAGCTTCAAAAAGAGACAGAAAATCGTCTTTTGTATCTATTGAGACGATATCTGCATTTATAAGGCGTTTACAAATTTCTTCTTTTAACGCTTCGTAAGGAATTTCAACATCTTCTTTGTTTAAGGTTTCAATAAGATAGTTAACAGATGCTTGTCTTGTAAAATAAAGCTCGTCAATAGAAGTGGATAAGCCCAATTCTCTAATCATAAGTTTTGCCCAAATACGTTGTGTATAATTGGGGTGCACTTTTCTGTGAACAATAGTATCGTAATAGTCAGTAAAAAGAAATTTTATATGTTTTTCTTTAAGTTGACTTTGAAGTTGGTTAAGTGACAAATGATTTAATTTGGTTAATATCTAAAAACGTGTTACCCTTTTATTTTTTCTTCAATTTTGGTTGGTAAGACTTCAAATCCCATATTATAAAGTGTAAAACCAAAAATATCGGCATATTGTTCAATGGTTTTGCTTACAGGTGTACCAGCTCCGTGTCCAGCATCTGTTTCTATTCTTATAAGTGTTGGATTGTTACCTGTTTGTTTGCTTTGTAATTCGGCTGCAAATTTAAAACTGTGTGCAGGTACCACACGATCATCATGATCTCCAGTAGTTACCATTGTTGCGGGATATTCTACACCTTCTTTTACATTGTGAACAGGCGAATACCCTTTAAGATAGTTAAACATTTCTTTACTGTCTTCTGCGGTTCCGTAATCGTAAGCCCAACCAGCACCAGCAGTAAATGTATGGTAACGTAACATGTCTAAAACACCAACAGCAGGTAGTGCTACTTTCATTAATTTTGGGCGTTGTGTCATAGTTGCTCCAACTAATAAACCTCCGTTAGAGCCACCTCTTATGGCTAAGTAGTCTGAAGAGGTGTATTTTTCTGAAATTAAATATTCTGCCGCAGCAATAAAATCATCAAACACATTTTGTTTTTGAAGTTTAGTACCTGCATCGTGCCATGCTTTTCCGTATTCGCCACCACCTCTTAAGTTTGGCACAGCATAAATTCCGCCTTGCTCCATCCATACGGCGTTTGCAATACTAAAACTAGGAGTTAAGCTGATATTAAATCCGCCATAACCATAAAGAATTGTTGGGTTTTTACCATTGAGATTTATTCCTTTTTTGTGCGTAATAATCATTGGTATTTTAGTGCCATCTTTAGATGTGTAAAATACTTGTTTGCTTTGGTAGTCTTCTGGGTTAAAATCGATACTTGGTTTTTTGTACAATTCTGAAGTACCATTTTCTATATCATACTTATAGATGCTTCCTGGCGTTACATAATTAGTAAATGAATAGTATAATTCTTTGTCTTCTTTCTTAGCGCTAAAGCCACTAACAGTTCCTACACCAGGTAATTCAATCTCTCTAATTAGTTTGCCATCATAATCGTACTGAAATACTTTAGATACCGCATCTACCATATAATTAGCGAAAAAGTAACCGCCTCCTGTTGATGGACTAAGTACATTATCAGTTTCAGGAATAAAATCTACCCAATTTTCAGGACTTGGATTTGAAGCATCAACAGTTACTATTTTTTGATTTGGTGCATCCAAGTTTGTCATAATATATAATTTAGAACCTACATTTTCTATAATGTTAGAATCTGAATTTGTATGACCTAATATTTCAACTAATGGTGCATTTGGAATCGATAGGTTTTTAATATAAAGTTTGTTTCCTGACGTTGAAACTCTAGGAGTAATCACTAAATATTGATTGTCTTCAGTAACATTGGCATATATATAACGGTGTTTTTGTTCTGAAGTTCCTCCATAAATAAGTTGATCTTCAGATTGCTTTGTGCCCAATTTGTGATAATAAACTTTATGTTGATCTGTTTTTGCAGACAACTCACTACCTTTTGGTTTGTCGTAGCTAGAGTAGTAGAAGCCTTCGTTTTTGTACCAAGACATCCCACTAAATTTTATATCTACTAAGGTGTCTTCTACAATTTCCTTAGTTTCTGTATTCATTACTAAAATCTTTCTCCAATCACTTCCTCCTTCAGAAATAGCATAAGCTAGTGTCTTGCCATCTTTTGAAAAACTAGTACCTCCTAAAGAAATAGTACCATCTTCTTTAAATGTGTTGGGATCTAAGAATACTTCAGCAGTACTTGGGTCTGCATCCGTTTTATATCTATAAATGACATATTGGTTTTGTAAACCGTCATTTTTATAAAAATAGGTATAATCACCTTCTTTAAATGGAGATCCAATTTTTTCGTAATTCCAAAGTTTAGTGAGGCGTTCTTTTAATTCTTCCCTGTAGGGAATGTTGTCTAAATACCCAAACGTAGTTTCATTTTGAGATTTTACCCAAGCTTCAGTTTCTTTGCTTCTGTCATCTTCTAGCCAACGATAAGGGTCTGATACAGTTTCGCCAAAAATAGTGTCTGTAACGACAATTTTATTAGTTTTAGGATAATCTACAGTAATTGTTTTCAAAGCTTCGGTTTCGTTTTTACATGAAACAAAAATACTCAGTACTAAAGCAACGAGAAGTAATTTTTTCATAATTAGTTTTTTTTGAAATAAACAGCATTTACTTCAAATATAAGACTTTCGTTATTTGACTGATGTCAAAAAACTAAAAACTTAAGGATGAAACGGAGGGCAATATAGAGACTATAACAACTAACTAAATAATTAATTAGTTGAAATACACAAATTAATCGCCATTTTGAAAAATCTACAACTGTGCTAAGTCGCTTTATACTAAAGCATTATCGATAAGGAATTCTGCTATTTGTACAGTATTGGTGGCCGCACCTTTTCTAAGGTTGTCACTTACAACCCACATATTTAAAGTATTAGGTTGTGACCCGTCTCTTCTTAAACGACCAACAAAAACATCATCTTTACCGTTAGCATACATTGGCATAGGGTATGAATTAGTTTCTAAATTATCTTGAATTGTAATGCCATCTGTAGCATTGAGAAGTTGTCTTACTTCTGCAATATCAAAATCATTTTGAAACTCTACATTTATAGATTCACTATGTCCTCCTGCAGTTGGGATTCTTACAGCAGTTGCAGTTACGGCAATTGTACGATCATTTAATATTTTTTGAGTCTCATTAACCAGCTTCATTTCTTCTTTAGTGTAGCCGTTATCTTCAAAAACATCGCAATGTGGAATGGCGTTTTTATGAATTGGGTAAGGATAAGCCATGTCTCCTTTTTTACCTGAGATTTCATTTTCCATCTGTTCTACGGCTTTAACGCCTGTACCAGAAACGGATTGATACGTAGAAACAACAATACGCTTAATTTTATAGTTTTTATGAAGTGGAGCTAATGCCATAACCATTTGTATGGTAGAACAATTAGGGTTGGCAATAATCTTATCTGTTTTAGTTAGCTCTTTAGCATTTATTTCAGGAACAACTAATTTCTTTGTATCATCCATTCTCCAAGCTGAAGAATTATCGATAACTGTTGTTCCAACTTCTGCAAATTTTGGTGCCCATTCTAAAGACGTAGAACCTCCTGCAGAAAAAAGCGCAATATCTGGTTTTGCTTCAATAGCTGTTGGAATACTGATCACAGAGATATCTTTTCCTTTGAATGTAATTTTTTTGCCAACAGAACGTTCCGATGCTACTAATAATAATTCATCTAAAGGAAAATTACGCTCTTCTAATACTTTGAGCATTACATTACCTACCAAACCTGTTGCACCTACAATTGCTACTTTCATGTGTCTGAATTTATTGTTTTTCAAAGGTCACACGTTACTCGCTACATATTATTCCCTTAGGTAATAGCGTTTTAACATGCTCATTTCGTGAGTTTAAATTTATAATATCAAAATTATAGCTTTTGTTTAATTAAATCAGTCAATTTAGTCTTAAATATGTGATAAAAATTGCGCTTATATTTTATTGATTTTGCAATAACTAAGGTTTATATAAAAAGAAAAACCCAGGCTTTTTAGCCTGGGTTTAGTTAAAAATAATAGTGTAGCGATGACGCTATACGTGTTTTATTTTTTTAATGAATCTCTGATTTCTATTAATAAATCAACTTCAGATGGTCCTGCAGGTGCCTCTGGTGCAGGTTCTTCTTTCTTCTTCATTTTATTTACTCCTTTTACTACAAGGAACATTACAAATGCGACAATGATAAAGTCAATAACATTAGTTAAAAATGTACCGTATTCTAAGAAAACGTCTCCAACTATTTCACCAGCATCATTTAATGTGCCTTCTTTTAACTGGTATCTTAATGCTTTAAAGTCTGAGTCGAAAATCATACCAATTAATGGAGATACGATACCTCCTGTAAATGCAGTTACTACTTCTTTAAAAGCAGCACCCATTACAAAACCGACAGCAATGTCTACAAGGTTACCCTTCATTGCAAATTCTTTAAATTCTTTTAACATAATTCGTGTTTTAATAGTTAGTTAATATGTTGATAAGACCCTAAGTTAGTTAAAAAAGTCACATTATGTTAAAAAAAAAGTTATTCAGGCAGAAAAACCCGTTTTACACGTTGTGATATGGCAGTTAGAATTTCATAAGAAATTGTATGTGCTGATTCTGCTAAGTTACTTGCAGTATAGGTAGCATCAAAAATAATAACTTCATCTCCTTCTTTACAATTAATGTCTGTAATGTTTACCATAATCATATCCATACAAACATTACCAATTATTGGTGCTTTTTTACCATTTATAAAAACATAACCATTTCCATTTCCATAAATACGGCTTATACCATCTGCATGACCAATGGGTATGGTTGCTGTTTTTTCATGTCCTTTAGAGGTGTATGCTCTATTATAACCTACGGTTTCTCCTTTTTCAATCTCATGAATTTGAGAAATTACTGATTTTAAACTCGCAATGGGTTTAAGGTTTTTGTCTTCTTCAGCAGAATTTCCAAAACCATAGAGTCCAATGCCGGAACGTACCATGTTAAAATGAGCTTCAGGGTAATTGATAACACCAGAAGTATTACAAAGATGTAGCCAAGGTTTAATACCTAATTTTTCTTCAAATATTTTAGCAATAGTTTTAAATCTTTCGATTTGTAGCTTAGAAAAATCTAATTCATTAGCGTCTTCACTCGCTACTAAATGAGAGAATATAGATTTTACTTTTACAACTGAGGTCTTTTGAAGTGTTGAAACAATAGTTTCAATATCATTTTCTTTAAAGCCAAGTCGATTTAAACCTGTATTAAATTTTATATGAACAGGATAGTTGTTTTGAGATAGTGCTTCGGCAGTTTTTATAAATTCATTTAAAACATGAGGACTATAAATACTTGGTTCTAAACAGCGCTCTATAAGTGTTTTGAAATTTATAGATTGTGGATGAAGGACTAAAATGGGTGTTGTTATTCCTGCATCTCTTAAGGCAATACCTTCATTTATATAAGCGACAGCAAAATAATCTATGTTTAATTTTTGAAGATGCTTTGCAATTTCTACAGAATCACTTCCATAAGCAAAGGCTTTAACCACGGCTAAAAATTTAGTTTGTGGTTGTAATTTTGATTTTAAGTAGTTGAAATTATGAGTAAGTGCACTTAAATCAATTTCAAGAACGGTTTCTAGAGCTTTAGGCATTCCGATTTTGGTCTTTAGAGTCTATTTCTTCAGCATCGTTTACCTTTAATAATCTTACTTTATCGCGTTGCATACTCTTATAATAGGCCGCTCTGCTTAAAGGTTCATATTCATCAACCTCACCAAGTAAAACGAGATCGTCACTTAGAGCTTTTCTGTAGCTGTATTGTGCTAAATTTCCTGTTTTTGTACAAACGGCATGTACTTTAGTAACGTACTCTGCCGTTGCCATTAAGTTTGGCATTGGTCCAAACGGATTACCTTTAAAATCCATATCTAAACCAGCCACAATAACACGAATACCTTTGTTGGCTAAATCGTTACAAATTCTTACAATTTCGTCATCAAAGAATTGTGCTTCGTCAATACCAACCACATCGCAGCCATCTGCTAAAATTGGAATATTAGCAGCAGCAGGTACAGGAGTAGAGCGGATTTCATTAGCATCGTGAGAAACTACCATTTCTTCATCGTAACGTACATCTACAGCAGGCTTAAAAATTTCTACTTTTTGTTTTGCAAATTGCGCACGTTTTAAGCGTCGGATTAATTCTTCGGTCTTACCTGAGAACATGGATCCGCAGATGACTTCAATCCACCCAAATTGTTCTTTCTGATTTACTGTATTTTCGAGAAACATTTTGTAATTTTAGCACTAAATGAAGTCGGACTTCGTTTTTTTATAAAGGTCTCGCAAATTTATTAAAAATCAAAAGTAAAACTCAGGAAAAGATGAAAAAGAAATTAGAATCAGAATTAGTTAGTATTGCACATAGGATTCTGAAACTGACAGGTAGAGAAGATATAGATCAGTTACACAAGGAAGTCGCTGTACTTTACGAAAAATTGACTGTTTTAAAATTTGCTCAAGAAAATTTTGAGGATAAAATGCCAACTATTGGTCACGATTCTTCATTCTTTGATATGTTGGATACAGCTTTTAATAATAAGGTGAGTGACAATGTTGAAGTTGAAGATAGAACTTACATTAATTTAGATGAGGTTGAAGATGATGGTATTATGGAACCTGTGATGACAAAAATAAAGGATATGTTTGAACATATGCCTAAAGAAACTGAGCCGGTAGATACCTTATTAAAGAATGCTTTACCAGAAGATATAGAAACTTCATCGTCAACAGAATTTGAATCTATTACATCTGGTTTTGAAGATATTCCAGAATTTGAACCTATTGAAGAGGCTCAAAAACGTGAAGCCGAATCAGAAAAAAAATCCCTTAATGATAAACTTAAAGGAAAGCGTTTAAATATAGGTCTCAATGATAAATTAGCCTTTATTAAACATTTATTTGAGGGTAGAAACGAAGATTACGATCGTGTAATTTCTCAAATAAATACAACAAATTCTTTGAGTGAAGCACGAACGCTAATTTTAGAAATGGTAAAGCCAGATTATAACAATTGGGATGGTAAAGAAGAATACGAAGAGCGTTTTATAGAGCTTGTAGAAGGCCGTTTTAATTAATAATTTAAATAAACATAGCCCACAAAAGCATCATCAAAACCATTAATTTCTAAAATATAGAAATACGTACCAACGGGTAGTAATTTTGAACTTTGTAAGAGTCCCATATTAGCTTTACCACTCCAAGTATTCAAATAGTTTTTGGCTTCGTAAATTTGCGTGCCGTAACGGTTGAATACTTTAAGTGTGTTTTCAGGATAATCTTCTATGCAAGGAATAAAAAACACATCATTCTTTCCATCGTTATTAGGGGAAATACCTTCAGAAATTGATAAACAATTAGAAATTTCTACAGTAGCATTATCTTCATTATTTGTAAGATCTCTATCGGGTTCATTAACGCTATTTAATCTTGCAACATTAGTTAAATTTTCTGAAGAGACCACTTTAGCCGTTAAGGTTAACGTTTCAAAATTATTGGCATCAAGGTTGGGGATATTCCATATAAAAGTTGTGTCATCAAAAACACCAGAACTAGTGGTTGCAGAAACAAATTCATAACCTTGCGGTAAGGTATCAATGACTTCAATTAAAGTGGCGGTTGTAGTTCCTAAGTTTGTCGCTGTAATGGAGAAATCAACATGTTGCCCCAAAACAGCTTCGGTAGGTAACGCGGTTTTAATGATTTCAATATCAATATCAGAGGTGTCAATAATAACATTGAGTGTCGCATTGGTTTGAGATGTGTCTATGTTATTGTTGTTTGTGAAATTCAGAAAATTATTAAGATAAGTACCTGCAATTTCAGAAGTCACTAAAACTGAGAATGTGCAACTCACAACGCCTTCTGGAAAGACCAAATTTTCTATACCAACAAATGTATCATTAGTCGTTCCTATAAATGTTGCAGTACAACCGTTAGCTTGAATCCAATTAGGAGCACTTAAAAGTGTTACTCCATTTGGTAAATTATCAGTAAATGAAATATGACTTTGTGTAGGGGTATTCGCTACATTAAAAACAGTAAATGTTAATTCGCTTTCACCTCCCTCGATAATAACCTCTGGCGTAAATGATTTTTGTAAAACAGGCGCAATGACTAGAACGCTATTAATGGAAATATTAGATTCTGGTGTTAATTCTTGGTTGTTTGTAGGGTCAGGAATGGCTTCTGCAATATTATTAAAAGCGCCACCAACACTAGGTGCAGTG
Source organism: Winogradskyella psychrotolerans (assembly GCF_018860565.1). GTDB lineage: Bacteria > Bacteroidota > Bacteroidia > Flavobacteriales > Flavobacteriaceae > Winogradskyella > Winogradskyella damuponensis. The sequence continues at coordinate 53,249 of NZ_JAHKPS010000022.1, read as the reverse complement.
ACAGGAATACTAACTCTAACGGTAGAGCCCGCTTCCATTGTAGGAATGGTTCCTGATATAAAATTACCAACAGTATTAAAGTTAGTAATGCAAGTTGCATTTCCAGAGGTAACTGTACAGGTTGGGTTACCGACAATAGTAAAAATAGGATTAACAGTGTTTTCGAAAATAACATCTATAGCATCAGCACTAGTAGTACTATTACTAATATCTACAATCCAATTAAAGGTTTGATTGACGTCGACTTGAGTAAACTCAGGATAGGTTTGCACTATTAAATCTAAACATTTTGCAAAATATGTATTTACAGAATCTGAATTATTCTCTGGGCTAGTGTCCTCTAAATCATTTGCAAAATTTACGCTGACCATATTGGTTCCTATCATTGGGGCTGGCGAACATTCTAACATCCAATCTATGGTTACATTAAAGCTTACAGAGCTATTTGGAGGTAATGCCCAATTCTCTTCTGGCGTAATTTCCCAAAAAATATTAAGTTCTCCATTTTCAGAGCTACCATCTAAAGAAATTCCGATATTAGCATTTTCAATGTTAAAACAAGAAGCTGTTCCTGTTGTAGCAACGCATTCTACATTTGTTAATATTGCAGATATTTCAGGATCGTCATCACCTATTGTAGGCATATAATCTTGTAATTCAATAATTGCATCTTCTTCACTGGCATTTGTAACTGTAATTTCATAGGTTACCAAACCCCAAGCAGCTGTGTTTTGAGGAGAACTTCCTATAGGTAATTCTGGACTTATTTGTGTTTTAGTAACATGTAAATCTATTGAATCTTCACTATCACATGGTTCTACAGAAGGCAAAAGTAGTTGGTTAGAGAAAAAATTATTATTAGGATTAGAGTCTACCAATTGATTATCTAAAATATTAGTTGCGCTTCGTATTACGGCTACAATTCCGGTGGTGCTATCGTTACATTCGGGTTCTAAATAGCTCAAAACTGTTTCAATAGTTATCGTCGTATTGGGTTGCAAAACAAAATCATTACTCACCCATATTTGATTACCTATATTTAATGAGAAGTCATTGCAGATAACAGGTCCGGTTGTCCCTAAGCAAGTAAGCGAACTTATACTCCAATCTAAAGGAGATAAGTTTTGAAAAAAGAAACGCATAGGTGTAGCTGCAGGGCCGTTATTGCAGACCGTTGTTATAAAAGTAATGTCTTGACCATAATCTAAACTTTCAGAAATATCTGGATTTGTTTGTGTCGTTTCAATACAAAGATCTGTTTCTGGGCAAAGTTCTGCCAAAAGGAGTTCTGTGGTTACGTCGTTTGAGTTAACAACAGCAGTATTAGCCGAATTTAATAGAATCGTAATATTGCTGTCAACAGTAATAGGCATTGGATTTGGAGAACAAGATAGATTTGTATATTTGTAAATCATTTCAAAGGTTATACTACCTCCTGATGTGATATTAATTGCATTATTAAAAGTAAATAATGAGTTAGCAGATTGAATAACACTTGAACTTCCTGAAACATCAGTTAAATCTGGACATAACGTTCCGTTTGTAGAGTTAATACAAGCTAGCGAGATAAACTCTGCAAAAGGCTGTCCATTAATAGAAGGAGAACTTAGGTTTAAGTTGCCAATAATAGTAGAAACAGGAAAGTCAATATCACTATTGTTAGTAATGGTAAATTGATAGGTTACTGAATCTCCCCAAGCATTAATTGCTGTACCTTCTAAAGGATTGATTTGCGTGTGTGTTATCGAAAAATCAATTATAACATCTAATACATCAATAGATATTATGGCTTGATTATTACTTGTGTTAATGTCTTGAGTATTTGTGGGCGGGCTCACAGTACCATTTGCTGTAATACCACCTAAATTAGTTGGTGCCGTTACCAAAACAAGTAATTCTACACTGGCGTTATTGGGTATTGTCGCAATGGAGGCTGTTAAAACATTATCTGTAACATCAATGTTAGAAAAATCCGAAGCCCCAGCATTATTGTTCTGAGAATTATAGGAAATGATTGAAAGATCAGTATCAAAATTTATAGAAATACTTGCATTATCAACAGTGTTTCCTGAGTTTAAAACGGTTACTACATACTGAAAGTCTTCATAAATATCCACTTGAGATATCGCAGTACCACTTAAGTTTTGTGCTTCAATAGCAATAGACAAATCTGTAGTTTGGCTATATGCTTGTATACAGAATAGAAATAAAAACAATAAGCGGAATTGTTTTCCAACCATAAAATAGTAGTTTTGATTAATGCAGTGAGAAAATAAATAATCTCAACAATATAACAAGCATAGGAGGAATTTCCCTACCAAACCCTTAATTTATAAGAAAGATGCCAAATATCATAAAGGCTTGTGTTGATATCATTAAAAACAGTGTAAATTTGAAAAGAAACCGCCTACAATGAGTAAACTTTATCTCGTACCAACGCCTATAGGAAACCTAAAAGATATCACATTTAGAGCAATAGATGTTTTAAAAGAAGTAGATTTAATCTTGGCTGAAGACACCAGAACTTCAGGAAAACTGTTAAAGCATTTTGAAATTACCACGCAAATGCAAAGTCACCACATGCATAACGAGCATAAAACGGTGAATCATTTAATCGAAAAATTAAAAGCAGGAATGACTATCGCTGTCATTAGTGATGCAGGAACTCCCGCAATTTCAGACCCTGGGTTTCTATTGGTAAGAGCCTGTGTAGAAAATAATATTGAAGTGGATTGTTTACCAGGTGCAACAGCATTTGTACCAGCATTAGTCAATAGTGGTTTGCCAAATGATAAATTTGTGTTTGAAGGTTTTTTGCCTGTAAAAAAGGGCAGACAAACACGATTATTACTCTTAGCTGAAGAAACTAGAACCATCATTTTTTATGAAAGTCCACATAAGCTTATAAAAACGCTTGGGCATTTTTGCGAATACTTTGGAGAAGATCGTTTGGTCTCTGTATCAAGAGAAATAACAAAATTGTACGAAGAAACTATTAGAGGAACAGCAAAAGAAGTTTTAGAATACTACACAAATAAGCCTCCTAAAGGGGAAATTGTGATTGTTGTTGATGGTAAAAAATAATTGTAAACGAGTTAAGTTTTAAACCTACCGCATCAGTCTTTGCCAGTTAGATTTCATAATTTCAACTTTCAATCTAAAATTATGAAGACTAAACATTATAATGTATTTGTCATTGGTAGTGGTATTGCAGGTCAAACAGCAGCAAAAGCTTGTATAGCCTCAGGATTATCAGTGGCTATTTCAGATAAACGCGAATTTGGAGGCACTTGTGCAATACGAGGTTGTGATCCTAAAAAAATACTAATGCAATTTGCAGATTTAGTACAACACTCCAACCAACTCAAAGGTTTCGGAATTAAAAAGTTACCTAAAATTAATTGGAAAGCTGTTCAGAAATTTAAAACGTCTTTTACTAAACCTGTGCCATCTTCAACCGAAAATAACTTAACGGATTTAGGCATTGATTTATATCATCAATCCCCAAAATTCATTAGTAAGAATGAAGTTTTAGTTGAAGGTAAAACCATTTCTGCAGATAAATTTGTAATCGCTACAGGTTACGTTCCAAGAACTTTAAAACTTGAAGGTTCGGACTTATTAAAAACTAGTGATGACATTCTCAATTTGAAAAAAATTCCGAAATCCGCCATATTTATTGGTTCGGGTTATGTTGGAATGGAATTTTGCTATATGCTTTCAACGTTGGGATGTGACGTTACTATGATTGAAGTTGGAGATAGTCCGTTAACACAGTTTGATTCGTTTTTGGTTGAAAAATTAACCAAGGTTTTAGAAAAGAATGGAGTAAAATTTATGTTTAATACAACACCGATCTCCATAGAAAAATTGAAGAAAAACTTAAAACTGACGTATGAAAAAGGCGGTAAAACAAAAACAATAAAAGCCAGAAAGATATTTAATACAGCAGGTCGTGTGCCAGCAGTAGAAAAATTAGATTTAGAAAATGCTGGTATAAAAGCTGATGAATCTGGGGTTTTGGTTAATGATTTTATGCAAAGTATAAGCAACGAAAATGTGTATGCTTGTGGAGATGTATCTAGTAAATCTTTACCATTAACACCCTTATCGGGATTACAAGGTTATATTGCAGGCCATAACATTATAAATGGTAATGCTAAGGAGTTTGAAAACCCATTAGTACCTTCTATTGTTTTTACCAAACCGCAATTGGCGAGTGTAGGTTATTCTGAAGAAGAAGCTAAAAGCAGGTATAAAAATGTGATCGTTTATAAAGGAGATGCTTCTGATTGGTACAGTTCTAAAAAAGAAAATGCCGATGCTTACGCTTATAAAGTTATTGTTAATGAGCGTACTCAAAAAATTGTGGGTGCTAATTTATTAAGTTCTCAAGCGAATGAAACAATTAATATCTTGACTCTAGCCATGAATGAAGGTTTAACAATTCGTGATTTTAAAAAGCAGATATTTACATATCCATCTTATACGAATGATCTAAAGAGTATGTTGAAGGATGAAGATTAAAAAATGAAAGAATTACTCCATAATATCAGTCAATGCAACATTTGTAAAGCACATTTACCATTAGGGCCGAGACCTGTAGCAACTGCAAACATAAAATCTAAAATTGTAATTATCGGTCAGGCTCCAGGAACAAAAGTGCATCAATCTGGAATTCCGTGGGACGACCAAAGCGGAAAGAAACTAAGGCAGTGGCTTAATGTTACAGAAGAACAATTTTATAACACTGAGAATTTTGCCATTATACCAATGGGATTTTGCTATCCTGGAAAAGCAAAAACAGGCGATTTACCACCAAGACCAGAATGTGCACCACAATGGCATCAGCAATTATTAGACAAAATGCCTAATGTAGAATTGATTATTTTAATTGGAGCTTATGCACAGCAATATTATTTAAAAGAAAGCGCCAAACGAACCTTGACAGAAACTGTTGGTGAATACAAGTCTTATTTACCAACCTATTTTCCAATTCCACATCCATCACCAACCAATCGGTTTTGGAGAAGTAAGAATCCTTGGTTTGAGGAATTGGTTGTGCCTGAGCTAGAGAAGAAGGTAAAGGAAATTTTATAAGAAAACCTCACCATTTCTGGTAAGGTTTTCAATCTTATTTATCTAAAAGCTAAGCGCTCTAAAAGTCTAACAATCTAATATCGACTTCCATCATGCTTACCAACTTCATAACCATGTTTCCCTAAATACTTATTGCCACTTTCCACAGCTCCTTCTTCAATATCAGTACCCATAGAATCATTCCAACGGTTTAGGTAACCAAATAATGAAATTACACCTAGCATTTCAACAATTTCACCTTCGTCCCAATGTTGATATAAACGTTCTTTTATCTCGGCATCGACAGCATTTGGTACCATCGAAGCTGCTAAACTAAAGTCGAGAGCTGCACGTTCTGCTTCAGAAAAAGCAGGATGCGTTTTATATTCCCAAATATTATCTAATTGTTCTTGTTCTGCACCATAGCGTTCTGCTGCTCTAATTGCGTGTGCTTGGCAATAACGACAACCTGTAGCATTACTACTCACCCAAGCAATCATACGTTTTAAAGCTGAGGTTACTTTGCCTTCATTGGCCATAACCGCTTTATTCAAATTAATAAATGCTTTGCTAATTGCTGGTCTGCGTTGCATGGTTAAAACCGAATTTGGACAAAATCCAAGGGTTTCATTAAAGAATTCTGCTAATTCTTTGGTTTCCAAATCGTGGTCTGCAGACAAAGGTGTTACTAGTGCCATAGTTATTTTTTTAGTAGTATTTTTGAGCTAACAAGATAGTACTTATAACTTTTAAACTTAAAAAATGACAAATAAAATCACAACCCAATGGAAAGGTGGCTTAACCTTTGAATCTGATAATCCAAGTGGAAAAACCGTAATAATGGATACCAATATTGAAGGTACAGATAAACGTAATGGCCTATCACCAAAAGCCATGATGTTATCATCACTAGCTGGTTGTTCTGGCTTAGATGTTATTTCTACGTTAGATAAAATGAAAGTAGAAATAGATGATTTTAAAATGGATGTTACAGGTGAATTAACGGATGAACATCCTAAATATTACCATACTGTAGTAGTAGATTATCATTTTTATGGTGCAGACTTAAATCAAAAAAAATGCGAACGTGCTGTAAATTTATCTGTTGATAAATATTGTGGAGTCATGGAAATGTTTCGTCGGTTTGCTACTGTTAAAACTAATATTTATTTTCACGAAAGCACAAAGTAATAATCGCGATATAAGACATTATGCGTTGGACATTAAAACCAAAACCAGAACCATCAAAAGTTGAAGAACTAAAAAAAGCACTTCAAGTAGACGATATTGTTGCCACATTATTATTGCAAAGAGGCATCGATACTTATGATGCTGCTAAAACATTTTTCAGGCCTAGTTTTAAAGAACTTCACGACCCATACCTCATGAAAGATATGGATAAAGCGGTTGCTAGAATCGAAAAAGCGATTGAGCAAGGTGAAAATATTATGGTTTATGGCGATTATGATGTAGATGGTACAACCTCCGTAGCTTTAATGTCATCCTATTTAAAAACAAGGACAGATGCTGTTGCCACATACATTCCAGATCGATATGACGAAGGTTATGGTGTCTCTTATAAAGGTATTGACTTTGCAGACGATAATGATATTTCACTAATTATAGCTCTCGATTGTGGTATAAAAGCCATTGACAAAGTCGCATATGCTAAAGAGAAAGGCATTGATTTTATTATTTGCGATCACCACAGACCAAGTGATAAGATTCCAGACGCTGTTGCGGTTTTAGACCCAAAACGCGACGATTGCGATTATCCGTTTAAAGAACTTTGTGGTTGTGGTGTAGGCTTTAAATTAATTACGGCTTTAGCAGCCAACCAAGGGCAAACGGTAGAAGATTTAACCGAATATCTCGATTTGGTAGCTACTGCCATTGGTGCAGATATTGTACCCATTGTAGATGAAAACAGAGCCTTGGCTTATATGGGTTTAAACATTATAAATACCAACCCAAGACCTGGCATGAAAGCGATTATCGCTGAGGTTAAAAAGGACATTCTTACCATAACAGATGTGGTTTTTATTATCGCACCTCGAATTAATGCCGCAGGACGAATGAAACACGGTAACCACGCTGTAACACTTTTAACCGAAACCGATTTTAACCTTGCTGCAAAATATGCCGTAGATATTGATGCCTTTAATACCGATCGTCGTGAAACGGACAAACGTATCACAGAAGAAGCTTTAGTTCAAATTGAAGAGAATAACGAGCAAGAAGGATTTACCACTGTTGTTTATGACGAATCATGGCACAAGGGAGTGATTGGTATTGTCGCATCACGATTAATTGAAACATACTACAGACCAACATTAGTATTTACTAAAAGTGGAGATAAGCTAGCGGCTTCAGCACGTTCAGTTTCTGGTTTTGATGTGTATAATGCGTTGGAAGCTTGTTCAGAACATATAGAGCAATTTGGAGGTCATAAATATGCTGCAGGCTTAACTTTAGATCCGAAAAACTATGAGGCTTTTAAAGCTAAATTTGAGAGTGTTGTAAAAGACACCATAGATCCAAAATTGTTAACACCAGAGCTTAAAGTTGATTTAGAAATAGAACTTGGTCAAATCAATGATAAACTCATGCGAATCCTAAAACAATTTGCACCATTTGGCCCTGGGAATATGTCACCCACCTTTATGTCTCAAAATCTAAAAGATACAGGCTGGGGAAAATGTGTTGGAGAAGGTGATAAACACATTAGATTAACTGTAACCCAATCCTTCAATGATAAAATTGTCTGTATTGGTTTTGGTTTAGGCGATAAAATTGATATCATAAAAAGTAAAAGACCGTTTAGTGCAGCTTATTCCATAGATGAAAATCATTGGAATGGCAACGTCAGTTTACAGTTGAAATTGAAGGATATAAAAAAATAAAACTCATAACGCTTCGTAGATTGTATATGAAACAACCAGTCGTATTGCTTTTCTTTCTTTGTGGATTTATTTCAAATAGTCAAAACTTAGTACTTAATCCCAGTTTTGAGGATCATAGAACAAAACATTGCATTTCAATTTTAGGAGGTTTTAATATTCATATTACAAATTGGTCTATACCAAATTATGGATCAACAGATTTTTTTGACACATGCGAAGAGATTATGGGAGGCAGAAACTATAATGGGTTTCAAGAAGCTAAAGCAGGAACAACTTATGCTGGCATGTATTTGTTTACTGACAAAAATTATAGAGAATATGTTCAAGGAGAACTTTCTAAAACATTAATAAAAGGGAAGAAATACAAAATGACTTTTTATTTGAGTTTAGCAGATAAATCGTCTTTTGCTTTAAAGGATATTCAAGTTTTAATAACGGAAGAAAAACTAAAGCCTTGTCATCACTCTAATGCTTGTGATAAGGCTATTAAACCATCTAAAGCGACTAAAGGAAAGTTTAAAATGTATTCAAATCCTGATAATATTTATTTTTCTAATAAAGAGTCTTGGGCGGCATATACTTTCGAATTTACAGCCGAAGGTTATGAGAACTACTTTTCTATTGGTAATTTTTATAGAAATGCTAAAACAAAAAAAGAAGATGTATTATCTAATAGTCCTTTTTTGTTTTCCTATTACTATATCGATGACGTTTCAATTGAACCCTTAGAAAAAGAAGAAGAGAACATCAAAAAAGACACCCTCAAAACACTTGAAGAACCTACCATTAAAACTAATGAGATTTACACCTTTAAAAATGTATTATTCGATTTTGATAAAGCGGACTTGTTAGTGGTTTCTAAAGAAGAGCTCAATCAGCTTTACAAACATTTAGAAGCTAACCTTACATTAAATGTTGAAATTTATGGTCATACCGATACTATTGGATTAGAAGCCAGAAACCAAGAATTATCAGAACAACGTGCCAAAGCGGTTTTAGACTATTTAATTGAAAAAGGATTGAATGCAACTAGGATTAAATCATTTGGTTTTGGAAGTACGCAACCTATTTCAGATAATGACACAGAAGAAGGACGCCAATTAAATAGACGTGTTGCTTTTAAGTTGATTGAAAAATGAAAAAAATAATCTTAGTTTTTTTACTATTTAATAGCATCATTCTAACAAGTCAAAACTTAGTACTCAACCCAAGTTTTGAAGATTTTTATGATTGTCCAAGAGATATGAGCTTATTTCATAGGAATGTAAAAGACTGGACGATTCCCAATAATGGCACAACGGATTATTTTAATTCGTGTAGCGAGAAAATGGGTTTCCAAAACTTCAATGGCTATCAAAAAGCCAAAACAGGAAATGGTTATGCTGGTATATATGCGTATTTCAAGAAAGACTATAGAGAATATGTTCAAGGCACATTAAAAACTACCTTAGAGCGAGGGAAGAAATATCAAGTTAAATTCTATATCAGTTTAGCGGAAAACTCAAGATACGCCCTTAAAGAATTGGGGATGATGATGACGGCTGAGAAATTCAATGCATCCAAAAGTAAAATTAATATTAATGCAAAACACTTCGCGAATCGAATTCCGAATTTAAAATTCCGTCCAACGTTCAGTAAAGAATTCTATGATAATGACAAAGACTGGATGGAAGTTTCCTTTATTTATACCGCAAATGGATTTGAAAACTATTTTGCTATTGGTAATTTTAATTCTAATTCCGATACCAAAAAGAGTAAAGCGCGACAAACGGGTTATAAACCATTTTCATACTACTACATTGATGATGTTTCAATAGAACTTTTAGAAAAAGAAGTCGTTATAGAAACTATCAAAACAGTTGAAGAGCCAACTATTAATACCAATGAAGTTTACATCTTCAAAAATGTATTATTCGATTTTGATAAAGCGGACTTGTTAGTGGTTTCAAAAGAAGAACTCAATCAACTTTACAAACATTTAGAAGCTAACCTTACATTAAATGTTGAAATTTACGGACATACAGATGCCACTGGGTTAGAAACTAGGAATCAAGAATTATCAGAACAACGTGCCAAAGCGGTTTTAGATTATTTAATTGAAAAAGGATTGAATGCAACTAGGATTAAATCCTTTGGTTTTGGAAGTACGCAACCTATTTCAGATAATGATACAGAAGAAGGACGCCAATTAAATAGACGTGTTGCTTTTAAGTTGATTGAAAACTAAATAAAACCTTTGCTTATTATACATTTGTATTGAATCAATTGCAGACCTGTTAGGTTTTTAAAACCTGCTAGGTCTCGTAACTTAAATCATCTTGGCAAAAAACGATCCATACGCGGCATTAAGAATCAAGGAATTCAACATCTTTTTATTGGTGCGATTCGCCTTGGTTTTTGGTTGGTCTATGCAATTTATTGTCATCGAATGGCAAGTGTATGCTTTAACCAATGATAAATTAAGTCTAGGCATTATTGGGCTTTGCGAATTTTTACCCGCATTTTTATTTGCCCCTTTTGCAGGTCATATTGTTGACAAAAAAGAAAAACGAAACTTATTTACGCTTTGCATTGCCTTATTCTCATTAATCAGTTTTGGCTTGTTTTGGCTCACTTCAGAAGCTATTGAAAGTTCTTGGACAGTCAACTATATTCTATATGGCATATATAGTTTAGTGTTTTTCGGAGGCGTTTTAAGAGCCTTTTTTGGGCCTACTATTTTCTCGCTTATAGCCTTAATTGTACCTAAAAAAATATACCCAAATGCAGCGACTTGGAGCAGTAGTACTTGGAAAGGTGCTAATGTATTTGGTGCACTTTGTGGCGGATTTTTAATCGCATGGATTGGTGTGCATCATACGCTTGGAATTATATTTTCACTCGTGATGTTAGCATTAATATTAGTCTTTGGTATAAAAAAGAAACCTGTTCTCAATAAAAAAACGAATGAATCGGTGATGGACAGTTTAAAAGTTGGACTACGATTTGTGTTTAACGATAAGGTTATTTTAGGAGCATTAACCCTAGATATGATTGCTGTTTTATTTGGTGGCGCTGTGGCCATATTTGCTGTATTTGCAAAAGATGTTTTAGATGCAGGTCCAAGAGGCTTCGGTTTTCTAAATGCAGCGTTGTCTTCGGGAAGTATTATTACTATGGTGGCAACAACCTATTTACCAATCACAAAAAACACAGGGAAAAAACTGCTAATTTCAGTCTTTGGCTTTGGAATATGTATGATTATTTTTGGAGCTTCTAAGCTACTTTGGCTGAGTTTGGTTGCTTTATTTTTATCTGGTGTGTTTGATGGTGTGTCTATGGTGATTCGTCAGACCATTCTTCAGCTTAAGACTCCAGATGATATGAGAGGAAGAGTTGGTGCCGTTAACTCTATGTTTGTTGGGTCTTCTAATGAGCTTGGAGCGCTTGAAAGTGGAGTCGCTGCAAAACTATTTGGAGCGCCATTGGCTGTAATACTTGGAGGTACCGTAACACTTATTACGGTGACAACAATGCATTTTAAAAACAAATCATTACGTGAACTAGATCTTACTAAAGATATTGAAGAACACGAAAAAGATGGAGTATAAAATCACTTTTAAGGCTTATCATTTTTATTACTTTTGCCAGCAAAATATTTAAACATTTCATTTAGTATGATTCTAAAACTGCTTAAAATAGCTTTAGAAAAAGACATTGTCATCTCTTCAATTAAAGTCGCTATAGTGGTTGGTTGTATTTTAAATATTATCAACCAAGGAGACCTTTTATATCATTTGAATTTTGAAAAGGTAAATTGGGTAAAGCTTGGCTTATGCTTTGTGGTGCCTTATTCTGTGTCTACTTACGCTTCTGTTAAAGTAAAAACAGGACGACATTAATAGGTTTTAAGTTCAAAATTTTCACCGTCAAAAACTCCGTAGGTATAATACTGAATCCAGTCGCCTAAATTAATGTACTTAGACGTTTCATTTAAGTCAATTTCTAAAGGCAAATGTCTATGACCAAATACAAAATAATCTCGGTGTTTATCTTCGAGTTTACGTTTGCAATATACCGCTAGCCATTCATTGTCTTCTCCTAAAAACTTTGCATCATCATCGCCTGAAATCATTTTGTTTTTTACAGACATATATTGTCCGATTTTAACTCCAATATCGGGATGCATCCATTTAAATAACCATTGAAAAAATGGACTTGTAAACACTTTTTTCATGCGTTTGTAGCCTTTATCTCCAGGACCTAAACCGTCACCATGACCAATAAAGACAGAGGTGTCATTAAACGTGAATTCTTCAGGCTTATGATATACAGGAATACCTAATTCTTCTTCAAAATAGCCATTCATCCATAAATCGTGGTTACCTACAAAATAATGAATCGGAATTCCGGAATCACTAATTTCTGCTAATTTCCCCAAAGTTCTTGTAAAACCTTTAGGCACTACGGTTTTATATTCAAACCAAAAATCGAAGAGATCTCCCATTAAGAAAATAGCCGCCGCATCATGTTTGATCTCATCTAACCAAGCGACGAATTTTTTTTCACGAGGTCGAGACGCTTCACTAGTTGGTGCGCCTAAATGATTATCTGATGCAAAATAGATTTTTTTTCCGTCGGCAATATGTATGTGGTTCGGTTTACTCATTATCACTAGCGTACCATTCAGCAAAAGAAGAGGTGGTTTCTGAAAGCCTTAAAGAATGTAATTTTATAGTTTCTGGTAAACGCTGTTTTATTTTTTGCGCAAAATCAATCACCATCATTTCACTTGTTGGCTGATAATCTACAAGCAACACATTATGCTCTCTAGCTTCTAGTTCCTTGGCCAATTCTACGTGTGGTGTGTTTTTATTAAAAACCGTAGCATGGTCAAAAACATCTACAATTTCTTCCTTTACTATTTTCTTTAAGTCACCAAAATCGATGACCATTCCAAATTTTACATTGTTGGAATCGGCTATTGGTGTGCCTATTACGGTAACAAAAAGGTGGTAACTATGACCGTGGACATTTTTACACTTTCCGTCGTAACCATATAGGGCGTGACCTGTTTCAAAAGAAAATTGTTTTGTAATGCGAATTTTACTCATGCGATTTTAAATTATAGTGCAAAGATATTATAAATGTAAAAGGAATGGCTTTTTAGATTACATTTGCGCACTTTTTTTAAATTTTAAAAAAATTATGAAAAGATTAAATTTCTTTAAAAGTCACGGTGAGTAGCCTTTTCGAAGCTATTCCGTTTGTTGAAAACCCGCTTTATGAGCGTGTTATTTCAGACATTTCATCGCAAAAATATAGTATTGTTGATGATTTTTTTTCAGAAGATGAGGTTGTTGCTCTACGGCATTCATTGCTTTTAAAGTATGAAGAAGATGCGTTTAAAAAATCGGCTATTGGGAATAAAATCAATGCGCTTGTTAAAAAAGCAGTGCGCGGAGATATTATTCTTTGGATAGATGAAAACGTTATCAATTCTGCGGAGCAATTATTCTTCAATAAAATTAATGATTTAAAAGATTACCTCAATCGCACCTGTTTTCTTGGTATTAATCAGAAGGAATTCCATTATGCCATTTATCCTAAGGACACCTATTACAAACGCCATTTAGATACATTTCAGAATGATGATAGACGTAAATTATCTTTTGTTTGTTATTTAAATAGTGAAGATTGGAAACCCGAAAACGGAGGTGAATTAGTCCTTTATTTAGACGGTGAAGACAAGGTTATTTATCCATTTCCTGGCAAAGTTGTTATTTTTGAAAGCCAAGAATTAGAGCATGAAGTAAAACCTGTAAATACACAGCGATTGAGTATTACAGGTTGGTTAAAAACGCGGTAAACCTATATTAACGTCTTTTATATTTGTTGTAGAAATATACAATTATAAGTACTAATCCTAATATAAGGAATAAGCCGTTTCCACCCAAAAAGCCAAGAATATCCATACTATTCGTCTTTATATCTGTTTTTGTTATATCTATAAATCGCAAAAGCGATAAGAACCAAAACCACAAAAGGTAAGAGTGTACCAATAAACACGCCAACACCATAACTGCTGTCTGGTGCATTTTTAAGTTTTTCGTCTATATTACCGTCTTGTAGTATTGTTATTAATAAGCTCATTATAGAAATAAAATTAATAATCAAATTTAAGTGTTTTGCGCTAGAGGAATAAATGTTTTTCTAAATTTTATTATTAATGGTAAGCCTCGAGCAATCATCCACAATGTAAAGGCGATAAAAATACCATAGAGTTTATAATCTAGGCGATCGACCCAGAATATAACTGGAACAAAAACTACAATTGTAGAAAATAATAAAACGTTTCTAAGATACTTCATCTTACCCAGTCCTTTAAAAACACCATCAAAAATAAAGGCCAAAGCACATAAAGGTTGCATGGCTAAAACAATCCAAAATACCTTATAGAATTCTTTCAGTACGTTTTTGTCATTACTAAACAGGTTGCCTAGAGGATAGTAAAACACAGCACCAATTACTCCAATAAAAAGTCCAACGAAAATGCCATATTTAATCAATTTATTACTTAATTCTAAAAGGTTTTTATAGTCTTTTGCACCTAACAATTTTCCTGATAAAATATTACCAGCACTGGCATAACCATCAATAAGAAAAGCACCCAAAAACCAAAGATTGATGGCAATGGTATAAGCTGCGATATAATTTTCACCGTATTTTGTAGCAAAGCTAGTTCCAAAATACAAGGCAATATTTAAGGCAATCGTTCTAATAAATAAATTGAGAATCATTAACGCGAAACGTTTCATTTCAGGATTAAAAGGCAATTTTGCGATTAACGGAATATCTGTTTTTTTGAGTAAGTAATAAGCCGAAAGTAAAGCCATAATTAATTGCGCAATAACACTGGCATATGCAGCACCTTTAATATGCATAGCAGGAATAAAACCGTTAATACCATAGACAAGCACAACGTCGAGAATAATATTGGCCAATGCACCAGAAATAGCAATTAGCATAGGGAAATAGGTGTTTTGAAGTCCTCTAAAGGTTCCAAAAACAGCTATGGTAAACAAGGTAAAGGGAAATCCAAAAACCCGAATTTTATAATAGTCTACACTAAAATTCAATATGTCTCCTGAGGCATTATAAAGTTGAAAAATGTGAGATGCTAAAGGATAGGTTATAGCAATAATAAATAAGCTTAAAGCTGTAATTACAAAAATAGCTTGGGCTGGTAAATTCTTCACGGCTTCCACATTTCCGGCACCCAAGTATTGCGAAATGATTGAAGAAATGGCACTTCGAGTTTGGCCTAAGACCCAAATTAGCATGGATAAAAATGTCGTTACAATACCAACGGCTGCCAAAGATGTTGTAGCATTCTGTTCCATATTACCAATGATTGCCGCATCGGTTAAAGATAAAATAGGCTCAGACACTCCCGCAATTAAAGCAGGAATCGCTAATTTATTAATTTGTTTTAAAGTTATAGCTGTGCTCACAATACCAATTCGTAACAGTAAAAAGGAAATTCACTTTGCTTTGGAAAGTAAATATTCCCTAATCGTTTATAACCGCGAAGTTCGTAAAACTTTTGGTTTCTTTTGTTCTGCGAAAAGGTATCTAATCGAATAGAACTATAGTTGTTATCAATAGCAAATTGCTCTGCAAAATGCATCAATTGTTGTGCATAACCTTTGCCTTGTAATTGAGGATGAACAGCTAAACGATGAATATAAATGTTATTAACATTAGGTGTTAACCATTTGATAGGCTCATATTCCGAATCCATAAATGTAGAAATCACAATACAAGCTTTAATTGCATGATTAATTTCTAAAACATAAAGTTCTTCGCGTTTAATGTCTTTGCGAAATGCAGATGTATTGGGATAGTGCTCATTCCATTGATAAATACCACTAGAAACCATAGATTTAGCACAAGCTTTTGTGATTTCTAAAATGGGTTGAATATCTTTTTCTTCTGCTATTCGAATCATTTATAATGTTTACTTTTGTCCTAATGTTAATCTTAATTTTCTAAAGATGAAAACGCTATTAGTTCCTGTTGGTTCCTCAAAAAACGCAAAGTCGCATTTACAATATGCTATAGATTTTGCGCAAGCTTTTGGTGCTAAGGTTTATGTGGTTCAAATATATGATGTTTATAGCAAAGCAGGCACCATGATTAAGATAGATGATATTTTAGAAGCCGAGTCTAAATCATTTTTAGAAAAACATGTAGCGTCCATAGATACTAAAGGTGTTGAAGTCATTACCAAAACGTATAAAGGGAAGTTGGTAAAGACCTTAGAAAAAATCTGTAAAAAATTAAATGTTGATTTAATCCTTATAGAGCCGCGTACCAATTCTATTAAAGACGAAGTGTATTTAGGAAAAACGTCTGGTAAGATTATTAAACAAACACAAATACCAGCATTAATTGTTCCTGAAAACTGCGTGTTTAAACCTTATTCAAAAATATTTATGGCCGTTAAATCTGCGACTGTAAAAAAAGATAAGGTTTTGCTTCCTTTAAAGTATTTAAAAACACAATTTGAATCTGCATTAACCTTACTTTTAGTAAAGACTCCTCATCATAAAAAGCGTGACTTTGAAATTAATGACGAGTTAAAATCGATGATTACAACAACAATAAACGTTGAAAGTCCTAATACATTTTTAGCGCTTTTAGAACATTATAAAGAGAATGACCCAGATTTATTATGTGTAGTGCGTCGAAAACGAGGTTTTTTCAATAAATTATGGGAAAAGGATACAATCTTGAAAAAAGATTTTCACAGTTCCACATTGCCAGTTTTGGTTTTAAGTGGACTAAAATAATATCGAATAATTTGGGGATGTAGCTCAGTTGGCTAGAGCGCTTGACTGGCAGTCAAGAGGTCGTGGGTTCGAATCCCATCTTCTCCACTACTAAAACCAATACATTCGAGAGTTTTGTCGATGTGTTGGTTTTTTATTTGCAGAATAATTGCAGAATTTAAAACTATTTAATTGTTCGTCCTATCTTATTGAGGTAAATTGTATATAGATGCCTTTTATTGTCTATAGATTAACGCTTTTAGAACTTTATAAATGGTTACTCATTATGAAATTAATTATCCATTCCATTAATAAAAGTCTCTACAAAGTTTATTACTTTATTTAAAATTCTATCTCCTATTGATTTACGTTTCAAGACACTTGGTTTATTACCTTCAATTAAATCTAATAATTCATCTCGCAAAGGTTCTCTTTCTGCATAGAGATAATCTTCAATTAGTTTTTGCGTTTTCTCTGATGATAGATTTTCCTCTTTTACAAATACTTTAAATGCTTTTTGCTGTTCTTCTGACCAGAACTTTTCAAACTCTTGTGGTATGGTTTCAGAATCTTCAATTTCAGGTAAATTATCTTCTATAAACTTTTCTATTAATTCTCGCTTACTTCTTAAATTTGCTTCACCTGTTAATAAATCTACGACCTCTTTCTTTTTAGCTTCTTGCTCTTCTTTTTTAACATCTTTTAGATTCGCTAATAGATTGAGAATATAAGTAACATTGATTTCATCTCTATGAATTAATTCTAATTCAAAATCAACATCATCCAAGATAGATACTTTTTCTTTAGCTGTATCATCTTTAGTTTTTTGCCATAAATCTAAATATTTACTTCGGAAATCATTGAATAATTGCTCTTCCATATCCAGATCTTCCCAGTCAAAATTGGCGAAGGTGGTCATGGTATTTTTTAAACGCATCAATTCTCTAAAAGCCTTGATAAATTCTAATTCGTCCTCTTCACTTACAAGATTGTTTACACTATTGACTGTTGGCGTAATCTCCATTAACGCTATAAAAGCATCATTGAATTTCTCTGCATAGTCCTCATAAGGTTCCATTATAATAACATCTATCGCTTCTTTATTACTAAAGAGTGTTATAGCCTCGTCTGTTACTTTTTTAAGGTTACGGAAAACTACAATATTACCTTGAGATTTTTGCTCGTTAATAATTCTGTTTGTTCTTGAATATGCTTGAATTAATCCGTGATATTTTAAGTTTTTATCTACGTACAATGTATTTAACGATGGACTATCGAAACCTGTAAGAAACATATTTACTACTAACAGAATATCAATTTTACGTTCTTTAACTTTCTTAGATATATCGTTGTAATAATTGTAAAAAGACTGACTGTCTTTTGTTGAGAAATTAGCACCAAACATTTCATTATAATGCCCTATATAACTTTCTAACTTGTCTCTTTTATGAACATTTAAGCCATATAAAGCAGGTGTTTCCTCAACTACTGAAACTTCTTCTGGTATATAACCGTTTGCATCTGCATCCTCCTCGTTAGCAACATAACTAAATATGGTTGCTATTTTTAGATTATGTTCGCCTGCTTCTTTTTTACGTTGTAGAATATCATAATAATTAACTAACATATCTGTACTACCCACACAAAACATTCCTGTAAACTCTTTGTTGTGTGTTTTACGGTTGTGATTTGCTATAATATAATCTGCTATTTTTTCTAAACGTTTGGGTGATTCCATTAACTCTTTACGGTCAATGTCTTCTACTTCAATATCTATTTCGGTTGCTGATTCTTTTTGCTTGTATTTACCAACATATTCTACTGCAAACTTTAATACATTTTCATCTTTAATAGCATCTGTAATGACGTACTTATGTAAACAATCTCCAAATAATTCTTTAGTGGTTCGCTTTCCTAATTCATTTTTAACAGCATTATCTGCAAATATTGGTGTACCTGTAAAACCGAACATTTGAAAGTTATTGAAGAATGCTTTTATACGGTTGTGCGTTTCTCCAAACTGACTACGATGACATTCATCAAAAATAAAGACGATGCGCTCCTCTTTCATTTTCTCCATCTTAGCTAAATAGTTCTTTTTACTTATCGCTGTATTTAATTTTTGAATGGTAGTTACAATAATTTTAGTATCATCACTAAATTGTTTTACTAATGCTTTTGTATTGTCTGTACCATCTATACTGCCTTTAGAGAAACTATTAAACTCTTTGGTAGTTTGGTAATCTAAATCTTTTCTATCTACTACAAATACCACTTTTTTAACTTGTGGCATTTTCATAATTATTTGACTTGCTTTAAAAGACGTCAACGTTTTACCTGAACCTGTAGTATGCCAAATATAACCGTTGTGCGTACTATTTTTAACCTTATCTATAATGCTTTCTACTGCATAATATTGATAGGGTCTTAGCACCATTAGTATTTTATGTGTTTCGTTTAAAACAATATACTTACATATCATTTTAGAGATATGACAAGGCTCTAAAAACTCACTTGTAAATCCATTTAAAATATTGGTTAAACGCTTGTTTTCTTTATCTGCCCAATAGAATGTTTGCTTAAATGATTGATGCCTGTTGTTTGCATAGTATTTGGTATTTACACCATTACTGATAACGAATATTTGAACGTATTGAAATAAGGCTGATTTAGCACCAAACGAATGTCTTTGATAACGGTTTATTTGATTAAAGGCTTCTTTCATTTCTAAGCCTCTACGTTTTAATTCAATTTGAACTAACGGTAAACCATTAACCAATAAAGTTACATCATAACGATTTTTATAAGCCCCCTCAATAGTAACTTGGTTGGTGACTTGATATTGATTTTGACACCAATGCTCCGTATTTAAAAACTCGAAATATAGATTATCGCCATTATCTCTAACAATATGCTGTTTTTCTCTTAGTGTTTTAGCTTTCTCGAATACAGAACCTTTACTTAAAATATTTAAAACACGTTCAAATTCTTTAGCAGTAAACGTTATGTTGTTATGCTTTTCTAACTGTGCTTTTAAATTAGCTAATAAAGTTGCTTCATCTGGAATACTAACTTTAGTATAGCCTTGATTTGATAACTGTTCTATTAACTGATTTTCTAATACTTGTTCTGGTTGTGAACTCATTTGTAAATGTTAATAATTTGTGATGATTGTTAAAAAGTTTGTTTGGAAGCTAAATAATATCATATATTTGCACCGAGTTCATTTCTCATTTGAGAAAAGGAAATCGAGAAACGCAAGCCATAGAAGCTCTGCGTTTTTTGCTTTTATAACAGTTCCATCAACCTTCTTTTATACTTTTTTTCAAACTTATTACGCTTTGCATCTTTACCTCTTACATAGTAAGCAGATAGTAAATAATATTCATTTTTATTTCGTAAAGGTTCTAAAACAATAACATATTTTTCGTCTTTATCATATATATAAGTTCTGTTACCATCTGGTTCTTTAACAGAATAGACTAACATATTTTCTTTCTTTTTTTCCTCTATATGATATTTAACCCAATGTAATCTTTGAGAACGATGCACATCATATTCTCTTGCTCTCGTTTTTTTATCAACCATAACTCTTGTTAAATGAAGAAATAAGGTATCCATTTTTATTTCCCCATCTAATGGCGTAGGTGTTATTTGTTTTGTTCTAAACTTAAAGTTACTATTATTGGTAATATCTCTATCAAAAACACCTCTTAAAGAAATATTTCTGTTGTGTGGTGACATACCTGTAATATCTAATAAGTCGTTATATCTTTTTAGCTGATTGAATGGCATACACTTATCTTAATTCAATAAAAAACAGGTTCATCTTTTTTGAGTAATTGGTCTTACTCAAATCTTCGTTACAATGTTGTTGAATCTTTTTAATGATTTGCACCTTTGCTTTATTTTGCTGATGCTTATCATTATGTAAATAAGAAATTGCTCCCATTAAAAAATCTGCCATTTGCATTATTATACTTTCGTGAGAACGTATGTTTTGCACATTTCTAAACACACCAAATTTGGTGTTTAAAATATCCTTTAGCTTGTTTACCTTGTAAGCACTTAATGTATCTTTTATGTCTAAATACACGTTATATTTATATAAACTACTTAAATTATGGTTTAATAAATAATAGTACATTTTATAATAAAAATCGTCGTAATCTTGATTAAAAGCATCATTATTAATCTTAGATTTTTCTACACCAACGGTTCTAAATTGCAAATCTGTAGCAAAAAAATAATCTACTAAATCTAAATAAAAACGCAGTTTAGATTTAGATACTTTAGACCATTTAATCTCTGCATAAAAATTATGCTTCTTTTTTAGGTCGTTAATGTTTTCGGTATGTAGTTTTACTTGATTGTATGCACTACTTACCGAACCCAGAAACATATATTTTTTATGGTCGTTTTCTATATGGCAACTTTCATCGCAGTATATGTTAAATGTTTTACTCATACTTTTATCATTTTTATCACCGTATGTAATGTAAATCTTTCTTTAAAGAAATAAAATTCTTTTTAAATCTCTGTAATCTTCATATCCAGATGACGCTTCAAATTCTTCTATATCAAAAAAATGAGCTAAACTTTTCTTGTCAAGTTTTTCATAAAGGCGTTTGTTTATTGATGATATATTTTGGTCAAACTTACTACAGATAATATCTGCTAACATTCTCGATGCTGTTTCCCACTCTAGAGAAATACTCCTTTTTTTAGATACCCAACAATCCTTTTCAAAACAACTATTAGTTAAAGGACTATAAGTACGAATTTGTTTTAGCTCCCAATCTTCGGCTGAAGGCGTTATAAACTCTTTTAATATCGCATAAAATCCAAGAACTGAATGTTCTAAAAGTGCGCAATAAACATTATCAAATCCTAAATCATATATAATAGTATCTTCAGCTTGTTTATAATACTGAAAATTGTGGGCTATATGTTTTAAAGCCAGTTCTTCTATTGGTGATTTAATACTTATGTAATTTTTTAAATAGGTAATGGCTTCTGATATGTTTATGTCGTCTGCCCCATATAGCGATAAAATAAAATTTGTAGTATCTAAATCTTCAGGTTGTAATAAGCTTATTCCTTCTTTGTTATTAAGTAGATCCTGTGTAATCATTTTCTAATGGTTTATGTTTTTTTATTACTAACGATTAAAGTAGCTTCATCAGGAATACTAACTTTAGTATAACCACTATTTGATAACTGCTCTATTAGCTGATTTTCTAAAACTTGTTCTGGTTGTGTACTCATTTATCTAAATTTTCTAAATGCTTGTATAAATTGATAAATACCGTAGCCTACTGCAATACGACCTAAAAAATCTAATACATAATACAGGCTACCAGTTGGTTCAGCAGTCTCAAGATAACTAAATTTATGTGTAGGAATTAGAAACTGAAAAAAGTATCCTATTCCATCTCCAACTGCTGACCATTCCCAACCCGACCAAGAAAACTTATTTGAAGCAATAGCTGAGAAATAAAAGAAAAAAAAGCCTAACCCTATTGTAAATAACAGTGCTCTTCCAGCAGATGTTCCGTGCTTATTTGACCACCTATTAAGCCATAATGTAGCTTTATCAACACTTGTGTCCCAAGATTTTTTTTTGGTTGATAAAACATGCTTATATGTACGTTTTTCGAACCTTTTAAATTTTAAAGACTCAGGAATGTTTTGCTGTTTTTCAAAATCTACTTTTAGGATTCTGTAGGTCTCTAGTTTATTTTGAAGGGGTATTAATCCATCTTCGGAAACTGCTTTTTCGTATTCTTTCTCATTACTAGGGTCTTTGATTGTTATGTATTCCTTATAACCATGTTCTATGTTGAAAATAGCTAGCTGACCCTTGATAATTGCTAAAGAAAAATCAAAACCCTTTTTAAATTGTGTTGCCCTCATAATCACTTTATCACTTAACAACGTATAAGTAAATAACAGATTTGCTTTGAATGTAGTTGCTGATAGTACGATGATGTTAAGGAAATCTGTTTTATAGAACACCACATTTTTAGTAAAAACGGTGTAATAGAAGTCAACAAGTGCATAGAAAGTGGCATTCTTGAAATTAGTGTTATTAACTATGCAACTTTTAATTCTTAACTTACCTAAGCTACTTCCTTGATTTCCAAACTTAGCATTTTCAAGATTAAGATTAGAAATTTCACAATTTTTAAATGATATATTCTTGTCTCTTGAACGTATTTTTAGTTCGTCCCTAAACCAACATTTATCGTAAAAATTTAATTCCCTTGCTGTAGACCGAATATCTACTTTTCCTTCAAACTCACAATGACTGTAGTTTATGGTGCTCTGACTAATTCTAGAATTTATGTTTTCCTCATAACTAGAAGCCTGATAAATTGCATAAGGTATAGAAATGTCAAACCTTAATCTAATATTGTTAAAAATATTAGCAAGTTTACTATAGTTCTTTCTATCAAAAAGCGCAATAATATGGGCATCGAACTCTTCTTTTGTGTGAAACGTATGTTGTATGTTATTGGGCCTTTTCTTCATCAAACAAACATCTGCTGTAACAAGCCTTTTTTATAGGCTTTTGTTTTTTCTATTTTGGTATTTACTAAAGCTATGTTTTTATCTAAGGCTGATAAAAAATTAGCGATTTTGGTTTGTTCTTCATTTGATGGTAGAGGAATTTTTATTTGTGAGAAATTCTCATAAAAGAGATATTGACGCACACCTCCTTCTTGGTATCTTAAAATATCTTTATTGAATCTATCTGTATCTAAATAAGCTAATAAATATAAATCTTCTAATTCCTCATTAGTTTTAAAACAAACATATAATGAGCTAATAATAACTTCATTCAAATCATAGCTATAACCAATTGAACCTACATTTATTCTTGCTGGATTGTATGCAAATGTTTTTTCATATACAATTTTATACATACTAATATCATAACCTCTTTCATTACTGTCTAAACCATCAAATTGTTCTGATTGTGGTCTAAAACCTTCTTGATTATTAATTGAATAAATTGGATATTGAATATTCTCTTTATTCTTTTTACCAACCTTATAAGTTAAATCTCCTAACTTCTTTTTCTTCCACTCAGCAAAATCATTTCCATCTTCATCTTTAAATCTTAATTCTTGTTTAAAGATTTTTTGCATGACACCTTTTTTATATTGCTCTAAAAGGTTTTTCTTTTTTTCTAAAGTTTGGATTTGGGTGTCTATGGCTGTTAGGAAATTGGCTATTTTTTGTTGTTCTTCTTTGTTAGGGTATGGCATTTTCATATCAAATATCATATCTCTTCTAACGGAATCAACAGAGTTTTTGGCACTAAGACGCATAACTCTCTTATAAAACTTTTCCGAAAAAAAATGATAAGTGTATCTGATTGAAAAATTAGAGTCAAAATTAGTCAAAGCATAAACTCTTTGATGTAAATCAAATTTACCATCAACAAGATGATATATTTTACCTACTCCAGCTCCATCACCAGATGTTAATATAGCTTGTTCATCAAACGAATAAGAATTAATACTTTCAATCGTATTAGATCTAACATAAAATGGATATAACCCGTTCTCTTCTTTATCCTGTGTATCTTTGTTACCCGTTTGTATTTTACAAATCTCTCCTAACTTCTTTTGTTTCCAAATTTCTTCAAACTCTGGAAACCTCAATTCTGGTAATAACTGTTTTTCTTCCTGCATCTTAAAACGGTGTTTTAATATTTAACTCTTGGCAGAAAGAAGCAATAAGGGTTTCTCTTTCTTGTAAGTCAGCATCTAAAATTTGAATTTCAGTAGCTACTACATCTATATCAATTTGTTCTTCCTCTTCAAAAGTATCTACATAACGTGGTATGTTTAGGTTGTAGTCGTTTTCTACCACTTCGCTTAAAGGTGCAACATAACTGTATTTATCTTCGGTTTTGCGTGCTCTATAGGTGCTTACAATTTTATCTATATTAGCTTCACTTAACATATTTTGAGTTTTCACTTTCTCAAAATGTGAGCTGGCATCTATAAATAAAATATCGTTAGGGTTTTCTCTACATTTTTTAAATACTAAAATACAAGTCGGTATGCTAGTACCATAAAATATATTGGCGGGTAAGCCAATAACAGCATCTAAGAAGTTTTTTTCTTCGATTAAATACTTACGTATGTGGGCTTCGGCGCTTCCTCTAAACAAGGCACCGTGCGGTAATACGACTGCCATTTGTCCGTTTTCGGCAAGATGATGTACCATGTGTTGCACAAAGGCAAAATCGGCTTTGCTGCTGGGTGCTAGTTTACCGTATTGGCTAAAACGGTCATCACTCATAAAGAGCTTATTGGCACTCCACTTGGCAGAAAATGGTGGATTAGCTACAATGGCTTCAAAACGGTGTTCTAAATGTTGTGGGTGTTCTAAAGTGTCTTCTTGTTTAATATCAAACTTACGATAATGCACACCGTGCAAAATCATATTCATACGTGCTAAATTGTAGGTGGTTCGGTTTAATTCTTGTCCGTAAAAGTTATTTACTTCTTCGACTTCTTTAGCTACACGAAGTAACAAGGAACCAGAACCACAGGTTGGGTCGTATACAGATTTTAGCTTGGTCTTCCCTGTGGTTACCAACTTGGCTAATACCATACTTACTTCTTGTGGCGTGTAAAATTCGCCTGCTTTTTTACCTGCACCACTTGCAAATTTCCCTATTAAGTATTCGTAAGCATCGCCCAATACATCTAATTCGGTATTTTCTAATTTAAAATCTATTTTATCTAAGTGTGCGAGTACTTTAGCGATAATCTCATTACGCGCTTCTGGACTTTTTCCTAACTTGGTAGAGTTTAAATCCATATCTTCAAAAAGGTCTTCAAAATCTTCTTCGCTATCCGTACCCATTGTACTGTTTTGGATGTTGTTTAAGATTTTTTGTAGGTCTTCTAATATGAAGTTGTCTTTTGTATTGTAAGTTTCAGAAGTATCTTCTGCTACGGCATCACTTTCTTTCTCATCCTCATTATGATTCCCACGTTTAGAAATCGCAGAAAATAACTCGGCTGGTTTTAAGAAGTAACCTAGTTTCCCTAAAGCTTCTTCTTTAATGGCTTCTATGTATTCTTGTCCGTCTTGGGTGTTTTCGTCTATTTCTGAAAACAAAAAAGCATCGCCACCTTCTGTAAGAATGGTATTGGCGTAAATTTCCATACGCTCAGAAAGGTACTTGTAAAAAATAAAGCCTAAGATGTAATCACGAAACTCATCGGCATTCATTTTACCACGTAGGGTGTTGGCAATATTCCAGAGTTGTTGTTCTAATTGTTTTTTATGGTCTTCTGACATTATTTTATTGATGTTATGATTAAATCTAAAAAAAAAGAGGATGTGTCAAATTTTATTAATGATTAAATTAATAAAACTAGGCAACATAAAGTAGTATTTGAATTAATTTAAAGACTTGAAATATACCAAGAATTTATTTAGATTTCAATTATATAAAGGTTGAAAAGTGAAATTTATAAAACATTAAAAAAACTAAAATGCTACAAATTGAAGCAATAGTATTTATTGCAGATAAATTTTCGTAATGCAATTTATAAGATATTTTTCAAGGGTTTTGAGAGAGAGTGGTACTTCAGATGTTAATGTAAGCGAATATCAAAGAATGCTTAATATAATAGTATAAGAGAATCAAATTAGTGTTTTTAATAGTTTGGTCTAGTTTTATTTGAAAAAGAAAGGATTCTTGTAAAATGATAAATGAAACAAAGGTAATACCGTGTTTTAAGTATTGGGTTGTTATAATTTAGATGAACGGTAGTTAAAACGGTTTTCTTTCGGTTTTTATCTGTCTGTTTTAGTAATCGAATGTGATTTTCACGGTTTTTCTACGTTTTTTTTCTGTTGTAAGATTAAGAGTATATTGTTGCTACGGTTTTCTTTCGGTTTTTTTACCATTTTTTTAACCTGCTGTAGTATTGAAAAAATGATTTTCACGGTTTTATTACGGTTTTTTTTACCATTACTTTTAATCTGTTGTAGTGTTTAAAGACGATTGTTACGGTTTTTATTGCGGTTTCGAAAACGAGTGTTTAATAAAAATAATCATTGAAGTCTTTTTATTCAATTATTGATATAATGATTAACAAAAACTGTTGAATTGTTGAATTG
>NZ_JAHKPS010000022.1:0-26257 GCF_018860565.1 Winogradskyella psychrotolerans | reverse complement strand
CAATTCAACAATTCAACAGAATTTTGAGATTATAAATCCTCTTTTCTGAATGTGTAAAACCTTCCTTTGAAATTGTTAGAACCGACAATCATAGAGTTGTCTAATGGGTTTTCTGAAATATAATATTTCTTATAAGATGAGTTAATGTATGGGATTTTGAAGTGATTTTTTATTATATAAGAAACCCTGCTAGATGTGGTTCTGAAATTTAAATCTTTAAGCTTATTAACTAAGTCGGTTGCGGTATAGTAAAGTTCATTGACTTCAAATTTGTCAAACTCGTCTAGGAGTAATTCTTTAATTTCTCTAACAACACTATTTTGATTCCCTTTTTTTAGAACGAGCAAAGCATCGGTTTTAATTTCTTCTGGGCTAAACCACATTCTAGTTTTTTGTTTAGTTTTAATTTTTCGGGTATTTAAATAAAACATAAAATGTTTGAGTTCCGATTCTAAAGTTTTAATTAAGTTGGGAATTTCCTCTTTAAACGGTTCTACTTTTATGACCCAATATCGAATTTCCTCTTCATCAATATTTATAAAGGAGTCTTCATTGTTAGTACATAGGATAAACTTACCAAAAAAAGGTATTTCTACTTTGTCAACTCCTTTAGATTCGGCTTTATAGCTTTTTGCTGTAGATAGGTGTTTTAGTCTTTCGCTATCTTCGCGTTTTTGTAATAGAACTTCATCTATACAGATTAGTGTTTTGTAGGTCCAATCGGAATTGAAGCGTCCTCTGAAATCATCATTAGTATTTATAGTTAAATTATTTTTAAAAATTAATTTCAAGAAATATAGAAAGGTTGTTTTACCTGTGTTTCTTTCGCTGCTAGTTAAGCATAGAATTGGTAAAACCTGTTTTGGGTATTTCCAAATAATCGTTAAATAGTCTATGGCTAATTCATAATGATTTTTAAAAATATGTTTCAGAAATAGTTTAATTGTATTAAAATCACCCGCCACAAATTCATGTTCTAATTTGTGATACCTATTATAAAAATTGTCAATTTTTTGTTTAAAATTGGTATGAGAGGGTGAGTTGGTAAAGCCATCATATTTTTCTATTTTATTAATATAATCTTTGCCTTTATCAGTTATAATTTCGGCTTTTTTCCACCTTACAAGTTCGTCTGAAAAGCCACCATTAGGTAATGGTTTTTTAATTTTTTTATAATAATCTGTGCCTATTCTAAGATATTCCATGTTATTTTTTTAATAAGTTTATTGTAAACGTTCCTGTTTTTTCGAGGTCGGGGTTGTCTACTAATTTTATGTAGACAATAATCGACTGTAGCTCAGGGTCTTTCGATAATAGGTTTTTAGATTCTTCTAAAAATAACATTGAAAGCTTAGCTCTAATTTCTTGTTTAGTCATTTTACTTTCGTTTTAATGATTTTAGACAAGAATCAGCTTCTTCTTCAATGTCAAGAATTGTCTTTTGTTTCCCTTGTTTTATCCAATCTATAATTTCTGGTTTAAAGAAGAATAAACGACCATTTTTTTTGTGGTATGGTATTTCGTTTTTCTGACAGTAACTATAAATTGTTGGTTTTGTGTAGCCTGTGAGATTGGCTACATCGTTAATGTTTAAAGGGGTGTTGTTTTCAGTTTGTGGTTTAGCCTTGTTGAGTATTAAAGCTATTAATTTTTTGACGTCTTTTTTTACCTCGGCAACGTCTTTCTGTGTTTGTTCAAATGTCAACATATTTTACGGTTTTTAGTATTAAATATTCCGCAATATGTAGATTGATTTAGGTATGAATTTTCACGAATTTTCAAAAAGTTAAAAAACCCGTATAAAACAATAGTTGTTTAATATGTTTTTTTTAATAATAGAATTTTCACGAATTATAATGATATTTTATATAATCGTTTGAATGCTTTTATGATTTCTGGTTTTCCACTGCTAAATGCTTTGTATGGTTCTTTTTGATTTTGATTTATAGTGATATTAAATGTTTTGCAAAAAGCGACACCTACAGTTTTATAATCGATTGTTTCGGGAATTGCATAATTCTTTAAAGCAATATATAGGCTTCCAAGTAAGGTTTTTCCTGTGCCATATAGATTACCTCTTTTGGTGATAATATTGTAATTTTCATCCCAAATACGATTTTGTATTCCAATTTCTATTAACTCTTCAGTTTTTATTTTGGCAGTAGGCAGCCAAATATCGTTTAGTTCTTTGAGTTTTTTATTTGTTTGTGATTTTGTGAGTTCAGTATTTAAAAAAAGGTTTTCCTTAATACGCTTTCGTTGTTTTTTTAAAAACTTTAATTGAGGTTTTGCAAAATCAGATAAAACTCTTTCTGAATTTTTTGCAATCAATATATGAGT
Organism: Winogradskyella psychrotolerans; assembly: GCF_018860565.1. Classification (GTDB taxonomy): domain Bacteria; phylum Bacteroidota; class Bacteroidia; order Flavobacteriales; family Flavobacteriaceae; genus Winogradskyella; species Winogradskyella damuponensis. Next base: position 23,917 of record NZ_JAHKPS010000022.1, on the reverse strand, counting down.
TTCGATTTCGCTAATAGTTTCATTAATTACTTTAAGCGCAGAGAGAGCGTCCATTTCGTTAAAAGTCTCGTCTAGTGTGAGTAAGGTGTGTGTTAATGTTATTGAATCAAATTTTTCGTAATTAAAAAGTAATTTGCCATTATTAGATGAGAAGCAAGATAAAAATTCAAAGGTTATTGCGCTTAATGATTCTTTGGACTCAAATAGATGTTTGTTAATTTTGATTAGGTTAGTGAATATTGTTAAATGTAAAATGAAATCCATTTCGACTATATTGAAGTAGTCGAGACATGCTTTGTCTGATTGAAGTTCACTCTTATTTTTACATACTTCACAAGTTTCTTTTATATTTTGTGGAATTGACGAATGAATTTCTCTATCGATACGTTGTATGAAATATTCAAATAATTCATCATTATTTAGGTATTCTTTAATTAATGAAGTTTGCTTTTTGGATTCAGCATTTAGGTCAATACTGTCTTTAAGATCGTTTGCTTTTTCTGCTATTTCTTCAGGTGATATGCTAAAGGTGTTGTCTAATTTTTTGAGCATAATTTTTAATTTAGAAATTCATTATAGAGTTTGAAAATTCTTTTTTTGTTGTGTCCTCAAATCCTGCGAAATAATTTTTTGTAACGTTAAGGTCGCTGTGATTTAAAGCTTCGCTTATGAATTCCATACTAGCTCCTTTACGTATAGAATTCGTTGCAAATGAGTGTCTAGCCCAATATGTAGAAATGTCGCTGGGTAAATCATTTCTTTTAGCTATTCTTTTAATATGGTCATTTATATACCTCGTGAAATTCTTAATTTTTTTATATTGAATTAGACTATTATCATTACTATTAATAATGTCAAATACAAAACCATCTTTGTTTTTATTCCCGTATTTTTTAATAATGCTTTCAGTGAAATCTGTTAAATAAATTGTTATCGCGGTTTTTTCAGCTGTTTTGTCAAATGTTTTGGCTCGATAATATAAGAATTTGTCTTCTTGAATATCTGAATACTTTAATAACGCAATGTCTTTTAAATTCATGCCATAACAAGCGTAGCTAAAGAACCAGAATGCCATTGATTTTGCTTCGTTGTCATTTAAAGTTTTTGCGTTAAATAAAGTATTCAGCTGTTCAGAGTTTAGTGCTTTTTTTACCTTTTTAGTTGTTGGTATTTTATATTTATTCTTGCCGAAAGGATATAATTCATTGTTAATGTCATTGTTTTCTATGGCATAGTTGAATACTGCTCTTAGTGTTCTTGTGTAAATTGCAATTGTCGTAAAGCTTTTGCTTTTAGACTTCATGTAGTTTTCATATTGCTTTAACCAATTGACATCAATTTTTTCAAATGTTAACTTTTCTATTTTGCAATTCTTCTCTGTTTCTGAAAATTCCTTAATAGAGTTAAGGGTGTATTTGTAGCTTTCAGCTGTGCCAATTTTATTGTTCTTAGTTTTGTCAGTTATAATCTTGTCAAAATAATATTTTATGCTATTCCTGTCAGAAGACTTTCTGAACAATTTAGTTTCAAAACGATTGAAGTCAAAAGTTATTAATTTCTTAGCTTCTTCGTTGGCTCTAGATTCAATTAACTGAAGTTTTAATCTAATTTCTTTGTTATTCCCTCTTAATTTTTTGTTCTTAGAATCCAACCATATATTAGTAAACTCTTTTTCTGTTAGGTCAATGCCTAGTGAATACCATTTTTCTTTTTGAGTGTTTTTTCCGTATACCCTTAGTTTAACGGGGTATTTTCCACTTTGTTTTTTGCGTCTATTGTCTAGCTTTATTGATATAAGATAGTCTTCCTTTTTTACTTTGGTAGAATAGCTCATTGTGATATGTTTTCTGCAAATATAAAAATTTACAGAATATTTGCAGAATATTTTTGTTATTAGACATATAATAGTCATTAAAGATTATTAATGAAATCTCTGATAATGTTAGGTTTTGTTAAGGAAAGGGTATTGTTTTAATATTAGACATATAATGTGATTCATGACTGGCAGTCAAGAGGTCGTGGGTTCGAATCCCATCTTCTCCACAAAAAGCATGCTTAAGGCGTGCTTTTTTTTATATTATAAACTGAATAGCCGTTTCGACAACAGTTTTTAATTCCTCAGAAAGTTCACTTTTACTCCAAGGATGTTTCGTATTAAACACATGATCTGCATTTTCAATAACCTTTAGTTGACTCTTAGGATTCCATTGATGTAACGCTTCCGCTTCACTGATATTTACGGAAGTATCGTTATCACCATGAATAATGAGCATTGGGATGTCTATTTGTGTTGTAGCTGCTTTGATATCAAGCTTCGCTTTATGAATTTCAAAATCTTCAAAGAATTGGTAATAATGCGGCATTTGTTGTTTCGTTCTACCATTCTCTGCGTATTTAACACCGTCTTCTTTCCATGTTTTAAGTGCTTCTTCAGAGCCAAACCGACTCGCAAAATCACTTACACTAGCCAAAGTAATCAGTTTAGTGATTCGTTGATCTTCCGAAGATTTTAGTAGCGCAATACCTCCGCCGCGACTATGACCAATTAAGCAAATAGTGTTGGTGTCTATTTTTGAATTCGATTTGAAATGATTTTGAGACCAAGTTATAACCGCATCTAAATCGTCTAGCTCTTTCGTGTAATTGTTATTTCCGAAAGCTTCCAAATCAGGAAAATCAATAGGATGTTCCATAGTGCCGCCATTATGTGAAAAATTGAATTTTATAAAACAAAATCCAGCATTGGCAAATGCTTCTGCCATAAGGTCCCATGCTCCCCAATCTTTAAACCCTTTATAGCCATGACAAAAAATAACTATAGGTTGATTTGATTTTTCTTCAGAATAAAAGGTATCAATTAAGATGGGTTTTTTACCATCTCTTTCTAAAATTATATGTTTATCAATTGTCATTAGTCCAGTTCTTTTTCAGTAAAATTAAGCTTTGGATTACAGATTTCTGTAATGAGTTTTTTGAGCTCTATTTCAAAATTATCTAAAGTTTCATTCGTAATTAATTGATCTTTTGTTCTCGCATGAGATGACGCCTTTTTTCCGAATTTCAATAAGCCTTCACCTAAATTTTTAAACGAAATAATGCCTGCTTCAATTGGTAGCACTATTAGATTTTGTTGTCGCATCATATAAGTGTAGCATAAAATTTGAAACGATTTACTGTACTTTGTGTAATCTGTAGTTAAGTCTTCCCAATTAACGATTTCTACTTTATTTTGTTCCACCTTACCCGATTTATAATCGATAACTCTAGTCATACCATTAAAGCTATCAATTCTATCTACTTTCCCTTTGAGTTTAATAGGGAAATCGAGACCCTCAATTTTAATATCAATGGCTTCATCAGCCTCAATCGAAAGGATTTTAATTTCATTACCTTGTTTAAGACTCTCTAATTCTAAATTTAAAAAATTTGAAATGTAACGTTGGGCAATTTCAAAAATGATAAGGTTTTTACCTTGAGAAAAACCACCTTTGTTGTAGAGTTCTTCAAAATGTTTGGTTACCATTTTCTTAGTACGACTTTTAAAATCTTTAAGATGCTCAATAGTTAAAATAGAACCTTCTAAGGGTTTATAAAAATCTTCAAGTGAATTGTGAATAACGGAACCTAAAGTGTTGGCTGCAATATTTTCTTCGACGTCTTCAAACTCTTTTATTCTGAGTATTTTTTCATAATAAAAATCTATCGGATTTCTGATATAATTGGTTAAGGACGAAGGTGAGTAGCCTTTACCAGATAATACTTTTATTTGTTCCATAACCGATGGTGTTTTTGTTATTTCGGTCAGTTTTTGTTCTACAATGGGAACATCTGGAGATACTATACTATTTTTAATTTCATGAATCCCTTCAACTTCTAGCTGTGTTAAGAATCTACTTTTTTCACCACCTTTTAGAGCATCAATTTCGGTGTTGTATAAAATATAGACGTTTTTAGCGCGTTGCAAAAGTCTATAAAAGTGATAGGTGTAAACGGCGTCTTTTTCTTTAAAAGTGGGTAGGTTATTTTCAATTTTTACGTCGAAAGGAATAAAGGAATTGTTCGTTTTTCCTGAAGGAAGAATCCCTTCATTTACAGAGCTTATAATCACCGTTTCAAAATCTAAAACACGCGATTCTAGCATTCCCATAATTTGAAGTCCTTCTAATGGTTCTCCTTTAAAATCTAGAGTTTCTGAGCTTAGGAGTTCTTTGTAAATAGACTGTAATGCAATTATTGACTCAAGGTATTTATAGGTTGTATCTAATTTTGATAATTGATTAAATAGGGTGTTAAAGCGATATAGATATTCTAATTCTAAACTGTGATGTTGTTTATTGCTATCAAAATTGGCTTTCATTTTTAAAATCAATTCAGAACAATTTTTTAAAGCGGTTTCTGGATTGTCGTTCCAAGACTGAAATAATAATGCTATAAGTTCTTTATGTGAGTTAGCAAGTTGTTTAAGTTCCTGTACAGTAATATAAACCGTATTATTTTTTTGAATATCTGCGACTATAGTACTTGAAACATTTGTTGTTGTAGTTTCAAATAAAGGATAAACGGAAGGGTGCGATAGTAATCCTATAACATCTTTGTAATAGAATTGCTTCGGATTGTTTTTATGAACATTAAATAGTTGCTCAAAAAACGAGGCTAAGGGAACAAACTGTAACGGCAAACCCATAGTAACATTGAGTTTGGTTATGTTTTTAGGAATAGAATTTAATACAGGAAGTAATAATTGTTCTTCTCCTAAAACGACTGCAATATTAGAAAAGTTAGTTTTGGTTTCTGTTAATTCCGATAATATTTGACCAATATATTTTGCTTGTCCAACAAGTTTGGGGATGCCAATGGCTTTAATATTCTTTTCTTCTTTGTAATGCGATGTGACCCAGTTAAAAGGATGCGTTTTAAAATAACTCCATTGTTTTCTGTGTTGTCTTGTAAACCACCCAGCATCATGTATAGTGTCATCAATAAAAGAAGTGTCAATATCCCAATAAATTTCAGCTAAATCATTTTTAAGTAAGCCTTGTATAATTTGAGATTCAGCAGTGTTTAAGGCATTAAAACCTAAAAAAATATGTGTTTTATGGGTAGAATTTTCAATATACGATTCTAAGTTTTCAACGGCTTCTCTATAAATTAGACCTTGATAACCTTGTTTGGACTGTAATAGGTTTTCCGTAAAAGCGGTGTAATACATTTTAAGTCGTTTCCAGAACTTTAAATGATTTTTAATAAGATTGGTTTGGTTCACTTCTAAAGACCAATGGTGAAGCTCTTTTATAGCATTTAAGTAGTCAAAGATGTGTTCTTGTGGAATGAGATAACGATCAATCTCGTTAAAATCTTGTAATAAGATTTGAGCCCATTTAGAAAACGATTCAAAAGACTCTTGTTCTTCTTCGTCAGTTAGTGCTTTATAGGATTCGTACAGTCTAAATAATAGATCTGTATTAGGTAGGTTTTGTAAACCAGATAACTCTTCTACAAATTCTTCACTGCTGAGTATTTGAGGAGCAAATATAGGTTGATCTATTAATGTAGAAAGGTGGTGCTTAAGAAAAACACCAGCACGTTTACTTGGTAGAATGAAATAGAGGTCTTCTAGTTTTAGGCCTTTCTTTTGAAGATCTATGAGAACCGATTTTATAAAACTTATCATTTTATAAAAATAAAAAACGCCCCGAATATCGGAGCGTTTTTTTAATATATTTTAGATGTGATTAGTTTTTCAACTTCACCTCTACACGTCTGTTTTCTTTTTTACCAGCTCTTGTTTTGTTGCTAGCGATAGGATTAGACTCACCGAAACCAGCAGCAGTTAATCTGTCAGCACTAATACCATTAGCGATTAAGTAATCTCTAACTGCATTTGCTCTTCTTTCAGATAAAGCTTGGTTCATTGATTTAGATCCATCAGAATCAGTATGACCTTCTAAAGAGAAGTTAGCTTGTGGGTATTCTTTAAAGATAGCTACCATTGACTGTAATACTTTGTCAGTTTGTTTCTGGAAAGTTGCTTTACCAGAGTTAAATAAGATAGATCTTGAATATTCATTTAAAGTATCCATTACTTCTTCAGTTGGCTTAACTTCAGGACAACCGTTGTTTGCCACTGTACCAGCTTCGTTAGGACATTTATCGTCTTTATCTAAAACACCGTCACCATCAGTATCTGGCCAAGGGCATCCGTTGTTTGCAGCAGGACCAGCTTGGTTAGGACATTTGTCATCACCATCAGCAACACCATCAGCATCAGCATCTGGACAACCAGCTAAAGATTTTAAACCAGCAACCTCAGGACAGTTGTCATCTTTATCCATTACACCGTCACCATCAGTGTCAGGACAACCGTTAAACTCAGCTAAACCAGCATCGTAAGGACAATCATCTTTAGAATCTTGAATACCATCATTATCAGAATCAGGACAACCGTTAAAGATTTCTAATCCAGCTTCTTCAGGACATGCATCATCCTGGTCATAAATACCATCACCATCAGTATCAGTACCACCAAACTTGAAAGTAAGACCAACTGAATGTTGGAAATGTGTAGGTAAATAATCTTCAAAAGCATGCTTATAAGTAGATTGAACATCTAAGCCTAAGTTTTCAGAGAACCAGTATTTTAAACCTAAAGTTCCGTTTAAAGTTCCAGCTCCGATTTCATCAAGCCAAGTGTAACCACCACCAACACCTAAATAAGGGTCGATTGTTTTAGACTGTACAAGATCCATAAAACTGTAAGATACAGCACCATCTAAACCATAGTAAGTTAAATCGTCAATTTTGTTTGTAGACTCTTCTCCTGTAATAGGATCGAAGTTTGAACCAAATTTGTCAATTCTATTTATAGAACCTTTAGCAGTAAAAGTAAAACCATCACTAAGGTATCTAGATACAGAGACTGTAGATAGCGAAGGAAGAATGTTCCAGTGATCTTTCGCATTAAAGTACTCGTCAAAATAGTCACCTTGAGGTGTGTCTTCTCCTACAGGGTAAAAGTCAACTGCGTTAGCTCCAATTGTAATAGCCCATGGATTGTTCTTGTCTTGAGCATTAGAAGTGCTAAAACTTGCGATAAGCACTGCTACAAAAAATAATCTGCTAAGATTTTTCATATTCTAATTAATTTTAATTTTTAAGTGTTAATTGTTAGCAAAAGTAAGTTGTTAAACTTTATTAACAAAGACAAATATATAAAATTATTGGGATATCGCCCTAATATAGAGTGTTTGTGTTAATAATTGTAGTATATCAGATAACATTTAATGATTTTCCCACTTTAATGAAAGCTGAAATGGCCTTATCTAGCTGATTCTTATCATGTGCAGCAGAGAGTTGTACCCTAATTCTAGCTTTATCTTTTGGGACTACAGGATAAAAGAAACCAATAACATAGATGCCTTCTTTTAATAACATATTTGCCATATTTTGAGATAATTTAGCATCATATAACATTACTGGGACAATTGCAGAATCACCATCAACAATATCAAAACCAGCTTCCTTCATTCCTTTCTTGAAGTATTTGGTGTTCCAATCTACTTTATCTCTTAATGTAGTGTCATTTTTAAGCATGTCAAATACTTTAATAGAAGCACCAACTATTGCTGGAGCTAGAGAATTTGAAAACAAGTAAGGTCTAGAGCGTTGACGTAATAACTCAACGATTTCCTTTTTTGCTGTGGTATAACCACCCATGGCTCCACCAAGTGCTTTTCCTAAAGTTCCTGTAATAATATCAATTCTGCCTAAAACACCCTTTTCTTCTAATGTTCCAATTCCTGTTTCACCAATAAACCCTGTGGCGTGACATTCGTCAATCATTACCATAGCATCATACTTATCTGCTAAATCACATATTTTATCTAAAGGAGCAACAAGGCCATCCATAGAAAACACACCATCAGTTACAATAATTTTGAAGCGTGCTCCATTAGCATTGGCTGAAATTAATTGCGTTTCTAAATCTGCCATATCATTATTTTGGTAACGATATCTAGCTGCTTTACACAATCTTACACCATCTATAATAGAAGCGTGATTTAAAGAGTCTGATATTATAGCATCTTCTTTTGTTAGTAAAGGTTCAAAAACGCCTCCATTGGCATCAAAGGCTGCAGCGTATAATATCGTGTCTTCTGTTCCGTAGAAATCGGCAATTTTTTGTTCTAATTCTTTATGAATATCTTGAGTACCACAAATAAAACGTACTGAAGACATCCCAAAACCATGTGTGTCCATAGTGTCTTTTGCCGCTTGGATTACATCTGGATGTGATGATAAACCTAAATAATTATTAGCACAGAAATTTAATACCTTCTGTCCTGTGTTAAGCGTTATTTCTGCACCTTGGGGAGACGTGATGATACGCTCTTCCTTAAAAAGACCAGCTTCTTTTATAGACTCTATTTCTTGTTGTAAATGGTTTTTTATATCTCCGTACATAATTTAAATTTTGTTGTTTAAGCAAAGATACTAGGAAAAATTAGACTTCAAGAACTTCAATTGTGTCATTTATATAAACCAGTAATTTATGGGTTACAGTTAAATTCATCTCATTTAAAATAACCTCATAATTGTTAAGCTGATTTGCATAAGACTCTTTGGCCTCTCCGGTTTTGTAATCTATAAGAATAGCTTCATTTTTTGAATTAATGTTCAGGCGGTCTGGACGTAGAATTAAACCTGTGCTTGTAATAATATCACGTTCATTGTAAATGGTGAAATCATTGTGAAAGTACCTTTCTAATTTAGGATGTTTTATAACGTCTAAAACTAGAGATTTTAATGTATCGCTATGTTCTGTTGTTATTTCTCCTGAAATCAATAAATCATTAAAAGCAAAATCGACATCTTCAACAGTTTTTATTTTCGATAAAATTAAATGTACCAAGTTACCACGTTCAATGGCGGCTTCTTGTTGTGTGTCCCAAAGTAATCCGGATTTGGTGACAATTTTTAAATTGTGCTCTTCTTTTGGAACTGAAATTAATTTTAAAGGATTAGAAGTTCGTGTTTTTTCCGAAATGTTTTCATTTGGTTTTAGTAATCCATAGCTGTAGGTCAATTGATTTTCGTTCCATTTATTTTCGTGCTGTAAAAAATTAATAAATAGCCCTGCATAAGTATTTGTGTTTACCTCTCCTTTTGAATTGATGTCTTTTTTAGAAATAACATATAATTGCTCTACAGCTCTAGTTAAAACTACGTAAAGCAAATTAATGTTGTCTAATTCTAATTGCGATTGGTGTGTGTGGTAAATTTGATTTCCGATATCTCCAAAATGTTCAACATCTTTATTGTAATTAAGTAATAGCGTTTCGTAACCATTATAATCTTCTGCTTTAACAGGAAACCATACTTTTGGTTCTATTTCTCTATAAATATCTAAATCTGCATAAGGAAATATTACCACAGGGAATTCTAAGCCTTTTGATTTATGGATGGTCATAATTTGAACCGCGCTCATATGCTCAGGAGTTACCACGCTTAATTTATCTGCTTTCTTTTCAAAATAATTGATAAAAGCAGCAACATCTGCATTTTGCTTTTGTGTAAATTCTAAAACAACATCTAAATAAAACTGTAGGTATGCATCTGAGGTTTCATTTAGATTAAAAAGTCTAACCACATGTTCTACCAATTCGTATAATGGTAATTGAAGGCATTGGTTTTTGTCTACATAAATGTTTAGTTGTTTTAATTCTGAAAACATCTCATCAATGTTTTTTCTGAGATAAGAGACAAAAAATAGATGTGTATCTTCAATTTGATTTTGTGCTGCCAAATAGGAGAGGACTTCAACTTTTAAACTGTCGTTATTCGGTTGAATAAGTAACTTTAAAAACGAATTAATAAAATTAACTTTATCCGAATTTTTTAAAAGCAAGGTTTCCGAGGATGTAATCTTAATTCCATTTTCATTGAGGTAATTAGCAATAGCGACTCCTTCTTTTCGTTTTCTTACCAAAACACAAATATCATCTAATGGAAATCCATTAGCTTGACATGCTTTTATAGTTTCTAAAACCTCGTTGGCATATAACTCGTGGATATCGTCTTCCTTTTGAATGTCTAAAAAATTAAGATTCACATAACCTTCAGATTTGTTATGTGTATTTTGTTTCGCCTTTTTGTAAAGGTCTGCATAAGCGGCTTCACTAAAAGTAGTTTCACTTAAAAATTCAAAAAACGAATTATTAAACTCAATAACAGCTTTTGAGCTTCTGTAATTGGTGTCTAATGGTAATACTTCGGCTTCAATCTGAAATGGATTATCAATGGTATTATAAAGTTTAATAAACTGTTCTGCTTCACCACCTCTCCATCTGTAAATGGCTTGTTTGGCATCTCCAACGAGCATTGCCGAGCCATTGGCGGCAGAAAGAGCGTTTTCTAGCAAGGGCACTAAATTTTCCCATTGCATTTTAGAGGTGTCTTGAAATTCATCTATAAAATAATGTTTGAATTTTTCACCCAAACGTTCATAGATAAAAGGTGTTGGTTGATTTTTAATCTCTTTAGCAATAATAGTATTGAATTCTGAAATCAACATCTTGTTTTGGTCAGCCTTTAAAGTGTCTAATTCATTTTTAATGGCGTTTAAAACCGAAAGGGGAGTGACATTCCTGTAAAATCCTTTTTTAAGCTTTATGTTGAAAATTGACGTTTTTGAAGCCACAAAATATTCCGATAATTTTGGTTGAATACTTTCAATAGTTGATGCAACATCATCAGAAACACGTTTAGGGTAAAGTGTATTGCCTTCAATTAAATCGTTTTGCCAAGCAGAATCAAAGCCAACCGAAAATTGCTTGGCAGCTAATTTTTCAAAATGTTTTGGAAGCGAACTTCTATTGAAGTCATTAAATTGTAAACCAGATGCTTCAATTAGAGTTAAAGCGTTAAGTGCTATAGTTTCAATTTTTTCTTCAAGCAGAATAATTTCTTTAGCTAATTGTTGTTTTAAAACTTTAAAATCATCAAGTGTCTTTTCTTTTAAAGTATTAATGGCAAAAAGGTCATTTTCGTTAATTAATAATTTTGAAATCTTATTAAAATCAAAACTAATGTCCCAACTTTTGTCTTCGTCTGCTTTTTCTATTGCAAAATCGACCAAGACTTTGGTTAAGGTTTTGTCACTGCCAGCTTTAGAAATAAGACTGTCAACAGCTTCATTTAAAAGGCGTTCTTGGTCTAGTTCAACTTCAAAATTTACAGGCAATTTTAAATCGTGCGCAAAAGTTCTAATAACTCTATGCGTAAAGCCGTCAATTGTAGAAATGTCAAACGCACCATAGTTATGGATTATGTGTTTTAGAATGTGTTTAGATTTGTTGTGAAGAATTTCGGGCTTAATATCTAATTCACCACAAATAGCTTCAAACATTGGATGTGGTGTTGTTAGACTTTCTTCTGACGAAAAAGATTTTAGCATATCAACAATTCGCTCTTTCATTTCACCTACCGCTTTGTTAGTAAATGTAATAGCTAAAATAGATTTAAATTGATCGTAACTTTTAGATTGAATTAATATTTTGAGATAAGCTTTGGCTAGTGTAAATGTTTTACCACTACCAGCTGATGCATTATATATTTTGAAGGCTGAATTTTGCAAGAGATAATTTTTATACCAAAATAGGGAATCTTAATAGTTTATTAAGAAAAAATCTCAGACAAAATTGTAAATTTGAGTGCAAACAAAATATTAACTAATTAAAAACAATAATATTATGGCTTTCGAATTACCGAAATTAAAATATGCTTATGATGCTTTAGAACCAAATATTGATGCTCGTACTATGGAGATACATCATACTAAACATCATCAAGGCTACACAAATAAATTAAATGCAGCAATTGAAGGAACAGATTTAGAAGGAAAGACTATTGAGAATATCCTTATCAATCTAGATAAAGAGAATAAGGCTGTTAGAAATAATGGAGGTGGGTTTTATAACCATTCATTATTTTGGGACATTATGAATCCTGAAGGAAAAGGGCGATTATCTGGAGAATTAAAAGATGCTATTGAAGCAAAATACGGTTCTTTTGATGTGTTTAAAGACGAATTTTCTAAGGCAGCGGCAACGCAATTTGGTTCTGGTTGGGCTTGGTTGTGCGTGCATGAAGGTGGAAAAGTTGAAGTTTGTTCTACACCAAATCAAGATAATCCATTAATGCCAGGAGTTGGTTGTGGAGGTACACCAATTTTAGGTTTAGATGTTTGGGAGCATGCTTATTATTTAAATTACCAAAACAGAAGACCAGATTATATTGAAGCATTCTTTAACGTAATTAATTGGAATGAAGTTGAAAGACGATATGCTGAAGCTAAATAAGCTTAAAAGTATTTTAAATTAAAAAAATCCGAGTCTTTATATATAGACTCGGATTTTTTTATGGTTAAATTTTTGATTCTTTTGTTTGAGAATTGGGCATGAAAAAGGATGAACAGTTGTTCATCCTTTTTGCCCCAAATCTACCATAAACTTAACCTACTTATGTTATGGTGAGTCAAATATAAGAGGACATTGTTTCTCTAATCAATTTTTTGGACAAACGACCTATATATTAGTCTAAGAGTGGAAACTACTATGTTTCGGACTTGTTTGAGAGATGAATTTGTATCTTAAATGAAGATCTGACTTAAAGTAACACTTTAAATTAAGTGTATAAAAAAAGGTGAACGAAGTTCACCTTTTTTTGCCCCAAATCTACCATGAACTTAACCTACTTATGTTATGGTGATACCAATGTATATTTAATTTGTTAAAGCGAATGCATGAATCCGACGAAATGCATTTTCCTTAGACGAAATACGTAATTTATCGGATTAAAAGTCGTTTAGAGTCGTTGTTTAGTAGGCGCGCTCTTTATTTCCTTCATAAAAGTTAATAAAAGCTCTGTTTACTACTCTGTTTCCTCCTGGTGTAGGATAATCTCCAGTAAAGTACCAATCACCTAAGTTTTTAGGACAGGCTTTATGCAGATTTTCAACAGGTTGGAAAATAATTTTCACTTCGGCATTAACATTTTCATCACTTAATAATTCTGAAATTTTATCAGAAATCTGTTCGTCTGTAAAATTATCGTAAATCTCTTTTACATGGTTGACAACATTTTTATCTTTAATGTTTACCTGCTTAAGACATTTGTGATAGACCTCTTCTACAATATGATATTGATTAGTGTCTTTTAATAATTCTAAAGCCGCCCTAAAAGCAATTAAAGTTTCTAAGTTGGCCATGTCTATACCATAACAATCAATGTAACGAATTTGAGGAGCTGAAGAAACCACCACAATTTTCTTAGGGTTTAATCGGTCCATCATTTTAATAATACTCTTTTTTAGAGTTGTACCTCTAACAATACTATCATCAATAATCACTAAGTTGTCGGTTGGTTTTATAACACCATAAGTAACGTCATAGACGTGTGCTACTAAATCATCTCTGCTACTATCTTCAGTAATAAAGGTTCTTAGTTTTACGTCTTTAATAGCTATTTTTTCAATTCTTGGGCGTTCCGATAAGATTTCGGTGACCTTTTCTGCTGATAATTGACCGTTACCATTTAATATAGAGGCTGTTTTCTGTTCGTTGAGATGATCTTCAACGGTTTCAATCATGCCATAAAATGAGGTTTCCGCTGTATTAGGAATGTACGAAAACACACTATTTTTGGTGTCGTTATTAATAGCTTCAAGAACTTTAGGCATTAATAAACGCCCAAGCATTTTACGTTCTTGATATATTTCAGCATCACTACCACGAGAAAAATAGACACGTTCAAAAGAACAAGCTTTGCGTTCTAAAGGTTCTAATATTTTTTTGATTTTTGTTTCACCAGATTTTTTGGTAATAATAGCATGTCCTGGTTCTAATTCTTTTACGGCTTCAAAAGGCACGTTAAACACGGTTTGAATTACAGGGCGTTCTGATGCTACGACAACAATTTCATCATCTTCATAGTAGTAAGTTGGTCTTATGCCGGACGGATCTCTTAATACAAAAGAATCACCATGGCCTAATAAACCTGCCATGGCATAACCACCATCCCAGTTTTTGGCAGCACGCTTTAAAATTTTTCCAACTTTTAAACGTTCTGCGATTAAAGGAGAACATTCATTTTTATTGTAGCCTTCTTTTTTGAGATCTTTATAAATTTTTGAAACAGCATCATCTAAAAAGTGACCAATCTTTTCCATTACAGTAATGGTGTCTGCTTTTTCTTTTGGATGCTGACCAATTTCAATAAGATTATCGAAAAGTTCATTAACATTGGTCATGTTAAAGTTTCCTGCGACAATGAGGTTTCTGTGCATCCAGTTGTTTTGTCTTAAAAATGGATGAACACTTTCTACACTGTTTTTACCAAATGTACCATATCTAACGTGGCCTAGTAGTACCTCGCCTATGTACGGAATGTGCTTTTTCTGTAAATCAACATCGTCTTGATATTCCGGGTGGCTTGTAAGCTCGTGGTTAATACGTTCGTTAATTTGAGCAAAAATATCCTGTATGGGTTGTTGGGCAATAGATCGCACGCGACTAATGTAGCGTTCTCCAGGTTTTACGTCTAATTTAATACTTGCAAAACCAGCTCCGTCTTGTCCACGGTTGTGCTGTTTTTCCATCATTAAATACATTTTGTTAACACCATAAAAAGCACTGCCATACTTTTCTTTATAATATTCTAATGGTTTTAAAAGTCTAATAAGTGCAATTCCGCACTCATGTTTTAACGCATCACTCATGATTAATTTTTTCCGCTATTTATTTTTTTTGTGAAATAAAAAACGCGCTCAATTTATGAGCGCGTTAGTTTATGCTAATTCTATATCAAATTGTGTCAGACTCTTAAATTGGTCTAGACGTTTATAAATTTCTTTATCTGTTAAATTTTGCATGCGCTCCGTGCCAAATTTTTCAACACAGAAAGAAGCTAACGTTGAGCCGTAGATGACAGCTGTTTTCATATTCTCAAAAGAGAAGTCGCCTGTTTTAGCTAAATAACCAGCAAAACCACCAGCAAATGTATCTCCGGCACCTGTTGGGTCAAAGACTTCTTCTAGAGGTAAGGCAGGAGCATAGAATACATTATCATCATGAAACAATAAGGCTCCGTGTTCTCCTTTTTTAATCACTACATATTTAGGTCCCATGCCATGAATTTTTCTCGCTGCAACGACTAAAGAGTATTCTCCTGTTAATTGTCTTGCTTCTTCATCATTAATAGTAATAACGTCTACGTTTTTAATGACAGACAGTAAATTATCTAAAGCGATGTCCATCCAGAAATTCATAGTGTCTAGAATGGCTAGTTTAGGTTTTGTTGTCATTTGGTCTAATACACCTTGCTGTACAAGAGGGTGTAAGTTACCTAGCATAACAACTTCTGAATCTTTATAATTTTCAGGAACAATTGGATTAAAATGCTCCAATACATTGAGTTCTGTAGCTAAGGTATCACGAGAGTTCATATCGTTATGATATTTTCCACTCCAAAAGAACGTTTTGCCGTCTTTTACAATTTCTACACCATCGATATTTACATTTCTATTTTTTAAAAGATCTAAATATTCTTGAGGAAAATCGCCGCCAACAACAGAAACTGCTGCAGAATCTACATGGAAATTTGAAGCGGATAAACCTATATATGTTGCTGCACCACCAAGGATCTTATCGGTTTTACCAAAAGGTGTTTCAATGGCATCAAAGGCTACAGTGCCAACAATTACTAATTTACTCATAAAAGAAGTTTGAATTAAAGTGCAAATTTACGTAAAAATTATTCCTTGTGAAACATCAATTAACGCAATGCAAAATAGATTTATTTCCTTCCAAAATCTGCAGGAATTTCTCCCCAAGCTTTGGTTTCCCATTTCACAATAGTTGTAGAATACTCATTAGTCTTTAGCCATTCTACAGCACGATCTACTAAGTCGTAAACGGGTTTGTTCTTGGCATTACGAGGAAGTTTAGAATTACAGGTTTTTTTGCGTACCCAACTCATAGCGGTTCTAGAATCCGTGTACATTATACGGTCGCTATTGTGCTTTTTTAAAAAGGCTAACCCATGAACTAAGGCTAAAAATTCGCCAATATTATTAGTGCCTTGTTCAAAAGGGCCTTGAATAAAGAGCTGTTTTTTTGTCTTGGTATCGACACCCCTATATTCCATAATCCCAGGATTTCCACTTGACGCTGCGTCTACAGAAATAGAATGGTAATTGGGTTGTCCTATTTTTTTTAGCTCAGCTTCCGAGAGTCCACTAGAAAACGTTTTATTTTTCCCTATATAATTAAAGTAATCTCCTTCTAATGCTTTTTCGGCTTCTTCAAGTGTAGGGAAAGATTTGTATTGTGCACCTTGGTAGTCTTTAATTTGAGCTTTACAGGCATTCCAAGTACTATAGACTCCTTTTTTGTGGCCTTTCCAAACAGTATAATATTTTTTTTTCTTTTTACTCATGTTTACTTCCCGTGAAAACGGAAATCTTTTTATGTCATTTTAAAATGAAATGAAGAATCTAGAAAAGATACTTCGACAAGCTCAGTATGACATCTATCTATTTAATATTTTCTCAACCACCTTTGGGAAATGTTCCATTTCTAACAAATGAATCTTTTTAGCAACATCTTCGGCAGAGTTGGTAGGTAAAACCTTACATTTTTCTTGAAAAATAATAGCTCCTTCATCATAATCTTCATTTACATAGTGAATGGTAATGCCAGTTTCTGTTTCTTTATTTTTAACAACAGCGTTATGCACATGCATGCCGTACATGCCTTTTCCACCATACTTTGGTAATAATGCAGGATGAATATTAATGACTTTATTTTCAAATTTTTCTAAAATAAAATCAGGAAATTTCCAAAGAAAACCAGCTAACACTATCAGGTCTGGTTGAGATACTTCTAATATGTTTAAGACATCTTCAGATTTAGAAAATGCTATTCTGTTAAAAGATAAGGCGCTAACATTTAGTTTTTTACAACGGTCAAGCACTTTGGCATGAGGATTGTTAGTTAGTACCTGAATAACAGACGCAGTATCGCTGTTGTGAAAAAACTTAATTAAATTTTCAGCATTAGAGCCACTTCCGGACGCAAAAATTACAATACGTTTCATTTACAGGTATATTTCTTCTTTATTATTCAAACAAAAAAAAGAATAATAATTAACAATTAGGAGTAAATACTAAATACTTTATCTTTATTTTTACTAAATTAAAAACACATTTTATCGGTAAAGATGAATATTCAAATAAAGTTTTTTATTTTTGCCATCTAATTAAAACTTAAAATTAAAAAATTATGTCAGACATTGCATCACGAGTAAAAGCGATTATCGTAGATAAATTAGGTGTTGATGAAAACGAAGTTGTAACTGAAGCAAGCTTCACAAACGATTTAGGAGCGGATTCATTAGATACTGTAGAATTAATAATGGAATTCGAAAAAGAATTCGATATTCAAATACCAGACGATCAAGCTGAGAATATAGCAACAGTTGGTCAAGCGGTTTCTTATATAGAAGAAGCAAAATAATAACTCAATTTTTATGGAATTAAAGCGAGTCGTAGTAACGGGTTTAGGTGCACTTACACCAATAGGAAACACCAAGGATGAATATTGGGAAGCTCTTATTAGTGGCAAAAGTGGTGCCGCACGTGTAACACATTTTGATCCTGAAAAGTTCAAAACAAAATTCGCTTGTGAAATAAAAAACTTTGAAGTTACTGACTTTATTGATAGAAAGTTAGCAAAGCGAATGGATAAGTTTTCGCAGTATGCAATGGTGGCTTCAGATGAAGCAATTGCAGACTCAAAACTAGATTTAGACGCCCTAAACAAATTAAGAGTTGGAGTTATTTGGGGAGCTGGTATTGGCGGATTAGAAACATTTCAAGATGAAGTGTTAAACTTTGCAGCCGGTGATGGTACACCTCGATTTAACCCTTTCTTCATACCAAAAATGATTGCTGATATAGCACCTGGAAACATATCTATAAAGTATGGTTTCATGGGACCTAATTATACCACTGTATCTGCATGTGCGTCTTCTGCAAATTCAATGATCGATGCTTTAAACACTATTCGTTTAGGGTCTTGTGACGTGATTATTACAGGAGGAAGTGAAGCAGCAGTTACAATTGCTGGTATGGGAGGTTTTAATGCTATGCACGCCATGAGTACGCGTAACGATGATCCTCAAACAGCTTCGAGACCATTTGATGCTAACCGAGACGGTTTTGTATTAGGTGAAGGTGCAGGAGCTATTGTTTTAGAAGAGTACGAACACGCTAAAGCAAGAGGAGCTAAAATCTACGCAGAAGTTGTAGGTGGAGGTTTATCTTCAGATGCGTATCATATGACAGCCCCACATCCAGAAGGTATTGGTGTTGTTGCGGTAATGAAAAATTGTTTAGAAAATGCAGGTTTAAGTCCTGAAGATGTAGATCATATAAATACACACGGTACATCAACACCTTTAGGTGATGTTGCCGAGTTAAAAGCTATATCTGAAGTATTTGGAAGTCATGCAAAAAACATAAATATTAATTCGACAAAATCTATGACAGGTCACTTGTTGGGTGCTGCTGGAGCTATTGAAGCTATTGCTTCTATATTAGCGATGGAACACGGTATTGTACCACCAACAATTAACCATGAAACGGTAGATGAAAACATAGATCCAGAATTAAATTTAACGCTCAATAAAGCTCAGAAACGAGACATTAAAGTCGCGATGAGTAATACATTTGGATTTGGCGGTCACAACGCTTGTGTAGTATTCAAAAAATTAGATTAAATCCCGAATGAGCTTCATTCGTAACATATTAAATTCCCGCTCTCACGAGAACGGGAATTTTTTTTTACAACTCAAGGATATTATTGGCTTTAAGCCAAAAACAAAATCAATTTATTTAACAGCGTTTACCCATCGGTCCATGAATATTAAGGACGATCAAGGAAACCCTATTAACTACGAACGATTAGAGTTTGTAGGTGATGCTATCCTTGGCTCTGTAATTGCAGCCTACTTATTTGAAAAAGTGCCTCATGGCGATGAAGGCTACCTTACCAAAATGCGCTCTAAAGTAGTTAGTAGAGAGCACCTTAATAAACTGGGAGAGGAATTACGACTTATAGATTTTGTAGAAAGTAAAATACCTAAGTCTAATTTTGGTGACAATATTCACGGCAATCTTTTTGAAGCTTTAGTTGGGGCCATTTATTTAGATAAAGGTTATAGTTTTTGTGAGAAATTCGTTTATAAACGTGTTATTAATCCACATGTAGATATTGAGTCTTTAGAAGGTAAAGTCATTAGTTATAAAAGTTTATTGATAGAGTGGTGCCAAAAAGAGAAAAACACATTTAACTATGAAATTTATGAAGATACAGGCAATGATGAATTAAAACATTTTTCTGTAAAGCTTATTATTAATGATAAAGTAGTTTCAAAAGCAAGAGCAACATCAAAGAAGAAAGCAGAAGAAAAAGCTTCCAAACGCGCTTTTTTTGCATTTCAAAACCAAATTTCAAAACTTCACTAGATTAAACCCTCTTTATTAAAATTAAATTAATCTTACGATAACGTTTTCGTAGATTTTTTGGATTAATCTTAACTTATTCTTATTAAAATAAATCTTTTAATACACTATATTTACCGTTCAAAGTTATAATTGTATGGCTTTACACAAACTTCAGGTAGATGATTTTTATGATGATTCATATAAACTAATTGCTATTCATTGTAGATTAGAAGATTATCGATTGGCTTATTTGCTCAACAAGCATTTAGAGCTTAAGTTAGAACGTAAGGATAAAGATATAGACTTTAGGTATTTAGAGTCGTCATACAGTATTTTTGAATGGGATAACGAAAAGGAATACGTCTTTTGGAATTTAATTTCTAATACTTGTAAAAAGGAAGAAGATGGTTTAAGTAGTACAGGAACATTATTTAATGGTAGTGAAAAAGTACTTAAAACATTTCATCTAATTTCGGAGTTTAAAAAGGTTGATTTTTTTCTAAAAATTTCAGACGAAATAGAAAATGTAGATGAAAAAGAAATCTTATTTAAATTACAAGCTATTCCACAAATTATAACAAGTTATGCGGTAGATCCGTTAAAAATAAAGTCGAAAGACCATTTAATTTTTTGAATTGATGTCAAACAAGAAAACAAAAATAGTAGCCACATTAGGTCCAGCAACAAGTACAAAAGAAGTATTAAAAGCAATGTTGGATGAAGGCTGTAATGTATTTAGAATTAATTTTTCTCACGCCGATTATAAAGACGTCGAGGAACGTATAAAAATGATAAGAGAGCTCAACGAAGAGTTTGGCTACAATGCCTCAATTTTAGGAGATTTACAAGGTCCTAAATTGCGTGTTGGCACCATGAAAGGAGAAGTAATAGTCAATGAAGGAGACGAAATCATTTTTGCAACAGGAAAGCGTTTTGAAGGAACAAAGGAACGTGTTTACATGACTTATGATAAGTTTCCTCAAGATGCAAAACCAGGTGAACGCATTTTATTAGACGATGGAAAATTAATTTTTGAAGTTGTTTCTACAGATAAAAAATCTGAAGTTAAAGCAAGAGTAATACAAGGAGGGCCTTTAAAATCTAAGAAAGGAGTCAACCTTCCAAATACCAATATTTCGCAACCAGCGTTAACAGAGAAGGATATTGAAGATGCTATCTTTGCTATTGGGCAAAAAGTAGATTGGATCGCTTTATCATTTGTGCGTCATGCTGAAGATTTAATGGAATTAGAACGTTTAATTTCTGAACATAGTGATCATAAAATTCCAATTATTGCTAAAATTGAAAAACCAGAAGCAGTAGAAAATATTGATAAAATTGTCGCGTATTGTGATGGTTTAATGGTAGCTCGTGGTGATTTAGGAGTTGAGATTCCTGCTGAAGAAGTGCCATTAATTCAAAAGCAATTAGTGCTTAGAGCCAAACGCGCTAGAATTCCAGTAATTATTGCAACTCAAATGATGGAAACCATGATTACGAGTTTAACTCCGACACGTGCAGAGGTAAATGATGTAGCCAATTCTGTTATGGATGGCGCAGATGCTGTAATGTTATCCGGAGAAACTTCTGTTGGGCAATATCCTGTGCAAGTTATTCGTCAAATGGCAAATATTATACGTAGTGTAGAAGATTCACCTTTAATTGAAGTGCCTCAATCTCCTCCTCATATTCGTACTAAAAGATATATTACAAAAGCAATTTGCTATCATGCAGCAAACATGGCAAACGAAATTAATGCGAAAGCCATTTCTACATTAACAAATAGTGGTTATACGGCATTTCAAATTTCGGCATGGAGACCTTCTGCTCATATTTTAGTGTTTACTTCAAACAAACGTATATTAACACAGCTAAACCTTCTTTGGGGAGTTACAGCATTTTATTACGATAAATTTGTAAGTACAGATGAAACTATTGAAGATGTAAATGCTATAGCTTGTAAAAAAGGTTATTTAGATGTTGGTGATATGTTAATTAGTTTAGCAGCAATGCCAATACAAGAAAAAGGTATGGTAAATACACTAAGAGTTACTGAGATAGAAAGTTGTAGTTTTTAAAAAATAAGCTTTAATTATTATAGAAATAGCGATTGAATTTAAAATTCAATCGCTATTTTTTTTATATCATTAATTTTGGTGCTGAAGCAAATTAAAGAATAAAGTTGAGTTTTATGATTTGCAAAAGAACTTCTCACGACTTCATTTAAAATTCAAATTTTAACTGTACGCTAACAGCCGTTTCTTCTTCCTTTTTAATTTTCTTATCATCTGTATTCAAATTAGATAAAGAAATACCTAAAAGTCTAACGGAGTTGTTCAGGGTATCCTGATATAATAAATCTTTAGCGGTGTCTAATATTATTGCTTTTTCACTCACAAAATAAGGTAAGGTTTTGCTTCGTGTTTGTAGTGAAAAATCGCTGTATTTTATTTTTAAGGTTATGGTTTTTCCTGCAACTTTACTTTTTAATAGTCGTTTTGAGACTTCTTCAGCAATATGTTCTAATTTTTCAAACATATAGATTTCAGAGGATAGATTTTCACTAAATGTGCGTTCTGCAGCCAAAGATTTTCTTATGCGGTTGGGTTTTACTTCACTATAGTGAATACCTCTAACGACATCATAATAGTAGCGGCCAGATTTTCCAAAATGTTCATCTAAATACTCAAGTGTCTTCGATTTCAAGTCTTTTCCTGTAAAAATGCCTTTTTGATACATTTTTTCAGCAGTCACTTTTCCAACACCATAGAATTTTCGAATGTCTAAGTCTTCTAAAAATTTGAGAACATCTTCTGGGTTTACTGTTTTTTGTCCATTAGGTTTATTATAATCGCTAGCGACTTTAGCGATAAACTTATTAATAGAGATGCCTGCGGAAGCTGTTAAGCCTACTTCGTCATAAATCCTTGCTCTTATATTCTGAGCTAATAAAGTAGCGCTAGGCAATCCTATTTTGTTGTTTGTGACATCTAAGTATGCTTCATCCAAAGATAAGGGTTCAACTAAATCAGTATATTCAAAAAAGATTTTACGAATACGTTTAGATATTTCGGTATAGCGTGCAAAATCAGTTTTTACAAAAATTAATTCGGGACACAACTTTATAGCTAATCGGCCAGACATGGCACTTTTTACTCCAAATTTTCGAGCTTCGTAACTAGCGGCACTTACTACTCCGCGTGTTCCACCACCTCCAACAGCAATAGGTTTTCCTCTAAGTTCTGGATTATCCATTTGTGCTACAGAGGCATAAAACGCATCCATGTCTACATGAATTATCTTTCTTATTGGTAAATCGTTAAGCATAGTGTAAATTTAGGCATTAAATGCCTTTTAAAAGGTAATTGTTATTATGTATGATGATAGAAATAGAAAGAAAATTTTTAGTAAACTCTAAAGCTTTCAAGTCAGAAGCCTTTAATAGTTATGCCATTAAACAAGGCTTTTTAAATAGTCACAAAGAGCGCACTGTACGTGTAAGATTAAAAAAAGAATTGGGTTATTTAACCATTAAAGGGAAATCTACGGCTAATGGTTTATCTCGTTTTGAATGGGAAAAAGAAATTTCTATAATGGAGGCTGAAAGTCTTTTAGAATTATGTGAAGCTGGTATGATTGAGAAAACACGCTATGAAGTAAGGCTTGGCAATCATATTTTTGAAATCGACGAGTTTTTTGGAGCTAACAAAGGTTTAATTATAGCTGAAGTAGAATTAAATTCCGAAGATGAAGTTATTGAATATCCAATATGGTTGGGCAAAGAAGTTACAGGTGAAGTAAAGTATTATAATTCGCAATTGAGTAAAAATCCTTTTACTACTTGGTAAAAAAAAAGCCTATTCATTTTACAGAATAGGCTTTTTTTATAATTAGTTATTTTTTATTCAGCTACAGGAGCACCACTTACAATAAGGAACTCTGAACGTCTGTTTTCAGCATGTTGTTCTTTAGTACAACCCGCAGAACAATCTATTTTAGGTTCAGATTCACCTTTACCAACACCAGAAATACGAGAGGCATCAATACCTTTAGATATTACGTATTGTACTGTTGTTTTTGCTCTACGATCAGAAAGACCTGTGTTGTAGGCTTCAGGACCTCTTTCATCTGTGTGTGATGTTACACTAATAACCATTTCAGGATATTTTTTCATAATCTGAACTAATTTATCTAATTCAAAAGCAGCTTGAGCTGTAATGTTAGACTTATCAAATTCAAAGAAAATAGGTGCTAAATCAATTTTCACAGGTGTAATTAATTTTTCAATAGGATCTAAAGAAATTTGGATGTTATTTTCTTCTTCGTTAGTGCCTTTAACAGGAACTTTTTTACTGT
>NZ_JAHKPS010000013.1:122412-454419 GCF_018860565.1 Winogradskyella psychrotolerans | reverse complement strand
GTGCATATGCTTTAATATCGGATGAAATTGCATCGTATGCATATCCAATTCTAATATTTGGTGTTAACGCTAAGTTTACCAAACCAGAAAATGAATCATCTAATCTATACGAAGCCCCAATTTCAAATTTCTTAAAGAATCTCGCATTTAAATTAACATCAAATGATGTAGGTGCATCAAAAGCAGATTTTACCATAAACGATGGTTTAAGTTCTGTATTTGGTGAAAGATCAAACACGTAACCACCAGTTAAGAAATAGTGCTGTGTTTCAGATCCTATTTTACGATTACCATCGTCTAAATGAACAGATGATAATAAGTTAGGTACAGATAATGATAAATAATATTTTTCAGTGTAGTAAAAGAAACCAGCACCAATGTTTGGTGTTGTTTCATTAATACCAAATCCAAAGAAAGGATCGTTAGTATCTATCACAGCAACGTTTCCATTTGATAAATCAATGTCATGGAATGTAGCTCCTGCTTTAACACCAAAAGCTAAACGGTGTTCGCCGCCTAAGTTTAAGGTGTATGAGACATCTACATAAGCATTAGTTTCTTTAACAGGACCAATATGATCTGCAATAACAGATAATCCTATTCCAAGATTATTTCCAACTGGCGCATGACCAAAGAATGTACCTGTTTCAGGGCCACCTTCAATTTTAGTCCATTGGTTTCTGTATAGTAGTCCAAAAGAAAGATTTTCTCTTGAACCTGCATAAGCAGGGTTTACTATATTCATATTATACATGTACTGTGTGTACTGAGGGTCTTGTTGCCCATGCATCTGAAATGCTAAAAGCAAAACCGCTATAATAGAGAGTTTTTTCATTATATAAAGTTGATTCTGTTAGTTGATTATCTGTTAATGTATACCCAAGAACTTCTTGTTTTGTTTCCTCCTTCATATTCCATAGTGTAGAAATAAGTGCCTACTGGAAGTTCTTCTCCATCATTAGTTTGGCCTTCCCATTCGTTTGTATAATTGGTTTTAGAATATACAAGGGTTCCATTTCTATTAAAAATTTCTAGTTTGGTAACATTAAAACTGCTTAAATCGAAATAATCATTTTGTCCAGGAGAGACTCCTGGTGAAATTCCTTGAGGAATAACACAGTTGTCTAATTCTATAACTGTAACTTCTGTAAATTGATTACACCCTGTATCATTAAATATGACTTCAATTTCATATAATCCAGCATCTAATACCTCTAAGCTTAAGCTATTTTCGTTATCTATAACACCACCGTCACGATACCAAACAATAGATACTTCTGAAGGTGAATAGTTTTCTGGCATTGCCTCAATAATTATTGGAGTTGAAGCATTAGGACATACTTCATAGTCAAAATCTGTAGAGAAATTTGTAACGGGTTCACTTCCAATTACCAAATTGAAGCTATTAGTTACATAACAATTTATATAATTACTAGATTCTACTCTCACAAATAAAGTTTCACCTGAGCTATCATAATTTCCTGAAATTGCTCCTGTAGCTAATATAGCATCTGCTTGAGATGTGTAATAAGTAACGTTATACAATGAAGCATCTTGACCATTAAGGATGGCTGAATCGTGTTCTGATAAATCAAAACTAACAATGCCATCGTTATCAAAATCACATCCAATAAAGTCTACACTTGCAGCGGTATGTGTTGGAGTAGAGGTGGCTATAGCAAATGTTGTTGTGGCAAAACAACCTGTAGCATTATCTTCTACTCTAACATAAATTGTCTGAGGGTTTGATGTGTTATTGTAAGGCGACATCAATTCACTTAAGTTATCTATAGCATCTTGTTCAGCACTATGATATGTAATTGTAAAATCTGCAGCGTTTTGGTCACCTAAAATAGCATCATTATTTTCTGTAAGATCAAAGAATGCTTGGTTTGTTGTAGAACATTCAAATAAATCAGCAGCAGGATTCGCTATTGGTTCTGGTAGAAATTCAACAAGAATACCATCTGTTATCATACAGTCTTCTGAGAAGATAACTTGAACGTCATAATAATTAGATTCAGTAACTGTTAACGTAGAAGATGTTTCACCAGGAATAACAAATCCGTCTTTATACCAAACATGTGGAAATTCAGGTGCATGTGTGTTTATAATTACAGGTTCATTTAAACAAGTTGCTGTGCCTGCATCAATAGTAATATCATCACCTAAACTTAATTCTCCAATATCAAAACTACCTGCTTTAAGGAAAACGCCAGTATCGTATTGCGAATCTCTATCGTCTGCAACAATGAGCTTTATATGATAAGTTTCTCCAATATTTACGGATGCTTGAGCCGTAAACACAGTTGTTCTACCATTATAATTCATTGGTGGTAAATTTGCTGTGATATATTCTCCAAAATATTCTTCATTAATAGCAGGGCATTCAGAATTTTGAGGATGAACATTAGTTGTTAAAATTGGAGTGTTGGAAAATGGAATTACTGCCAGATTGGTTGTGTTGTCGCTTGAATCTGTTAAGAAAAAAGCAAAAGCATCTGAGAAATTACATTCATCAGTACCACCAATAGCTCCGGTGTATTCCTCTGAAGCCATTAGGAAATCAAAGCTAATTTCTGGTACATAGGGTACAAAGTCAAATTCTATTATAGTTGCATTTCTAGAATTTATACCAAAATTATTGTCTAAGTCATAATCCCCTGGCCATGCGCTTCCGCCTGCACTCATTAGATTGTCGTTTGTTCCGGCTGCTTCTATGGCATGTCCTGTACTCATTAAAACTCCTTCACTAAAAGGGAATTCATCTCCGTCCATTGTAAAATAACCTATTCCGTTTGGTTGATCGCTACTAAAGCTCGTACCTGTTGAAAAAGTAATATTTGAAACATTAGCACAATCACTTCCAAATAATACGTCTTGTATCAATTCTTCAATAGTATGAGAATCATCAGTTACTTCTATGCTATTAAAACCAGGTTTAATACATAAATCAAAAGTTACATCCTCAGCTTCAGAGCCTTCTGAAAATACTCTTATATAATAAGTATTACCAATGACTAATTGCGGAGTAGTGCTCGTGGTACTATCCATACAATACAATTCACTAAGGTTGCCGCAACTACCTTCGTAAACAGCATGATTAATACCGGACGAATTACCATTAACAACTATGTTTTCAAATGATATTATTTGGTTGTCATGTAAAGCTGTAAACTGAAACCATACATCATCATCAGGGTCTCCTGAACAAGAAGGATCAGGTGTACCAGATGGGGTTGCCGATAAAATCGTACCAAAATTTAACTGGTCACAACTGTTATCTGTATTTACAACTGCGATTGTAGCGTTTGAGCAATCATTGTTGTCAGGAATACAACCTGTTAGTTGTATTGGTAAACTGTTGAATACACAATTGAAATCTTGATCGTTATTTAAAGTATATATGACATCCACATTAAAAGGAAAAGGTCCTATTTGGTAAATGCCTGTTGATGTAATAGTAGTGGTATTTGGGTCTATATTGTTAGATAAGGTTAATGATGTTGCGCTACCTAATGATGTAACATTAACATCCAATAAATATTGATCACCATTGTCACAATCATCCACAAATGCGAAGGTTGACTCTGAATTTGTACATGTAGCACAAGAAACAGTATAGTTAATACCATCTTTCATAGGTAAGTCTCCACTAGCACAACTTGAGGGTAAAAAATCATCTGAAGCGATATAAAATGATATTCTATTACCGCTAGATGTATAAGAAACGCCTGCTAGATTGCCTTCATTACCAAAGAAATAATCAGTGTAAGCCACAATAGGAGAGCCATCAGTATCAATAACTACCAATGGGTCCCATCCATCTTGAATATAACCCGACTGAAAAGTTAAAGTTAAAGGCGTACCATCTGTACTTGTAAAAGTAAAGACTTCGGGATTAACCACTCCATTATCCCCATAACACATAGACTCCACTAATGGGCCTTCATTACAATCAATGATAAAGTCTGTTTGTATTGGTGTTGTAAAAGTAAGAGGGCCTGCCCAAATACTATTGCCATTTGTACAATTTGCTCTTACATATACATCATACGCTGTATCAAATAATAGGTTGTTTTCTATAATACTTGTAACAGAAGAGAATGTACCCGATGAAGGAATGCTAGATTCCGAAGGGATCACAACATACTCCCATGACGATTCACTATCATTAGCTTCCCAAGCAAAGCTGGCAAAAGCATATGTGTCATTAGAATTCACGTAATTAAGAGATAGCGTTGGCGAAATACAAAATGTTCCACAAGTTTCTACACGTACCAAATCAATAGACATATCTGCTCTACTGCTAAAAGTTGCTCGCGTATTTTTAAACTCAAGATATATAGATTGCCCGAGATAAGCATCTAAATTAACACCTACTGGTACCCAATCTTCAGAACTAGATGTCTGTAATTGACCAGTCCATGTAAATACATTTGTAAAAGGCCCCGAAATTGAAGTAGAAATACCAACTTCCAATTCCCCCATATTGTCACCATAGGCATGCATATAAAAAGATAGTTCTGCACTATCTGTAGCTGTAGTAAGATCAATAACAGGACTAATTATTGATGCCGATTCCTGGTTAACATTACCAGACGCTTCAAAATTCATATAATTAGAGCCACTATATGGTGAACTTGGTCCTGTTGAGCTACTATCTGAATTTCCTGGTATTTCCCAGTTTCCCCCAATATTATTGTTTGTGATATCTCCTATCCATCCATCAGAATCATCAAATTCGGCTGTAAATACAAACGTAGAGTTGTTAGACGGGCAAGAGACTCCAACTGGAGGAGATATTGTTTGACATAAGGCTATTGAACTTCCAAGCATGCAGAATGCTAAAAAGGTCAGTTTGAAGATATTCTTATTCATTTCAGTTTTTATTTAATTCGCTAAAAAAATCAGTCAATTTATAAACAGGTAACCTGTTCAGGTATGTTTTAAAAAAACAAAAGCCACAAAGTGAAATTAAGTGGCTTTTGTATTTTACAAACAAATTTATTGTTTAAGTACTCGTATCGTTTCTGTAACATTTGCTATAGTTACTTTAACAAAATATGTCCCTATATTTAAGTTAGACATGTCTAATTCACTAGCAATGTTATTAGGCGTTGTTCTTAGTACTTCTTGACCTAGCATATTATACACAGTTATATTTTCGATACTTTTTTTAGCATTCAATGTTAATGTGTTTTTTACTGGATTAGGGAAATAGGTAAATGCAGATTCATTAACGACATCATCAACACTTAAAGCAGTACAAGTTACTGTTGCTTCCCATCCTGTTAAGTTAGAATAAGGGTTAGATGTAAATTCAATAGTTAAGGCTCCTGATGGATCTGTAGAAGTGTAAAAGTCACCTATATGAAGTTCACTACTTGCAACTATAGTATTGTCTCCATTACCACTGTCTTGTCCGCATAGCGTTTGAGCTAAAACTGGGTATGTGTTATCTGGACCGTTATATATAGTTAAGTAATCGTAACATCCATCTTGTTCTCCAGAACCAAAGGTGTCTACTTCTATATCAACGTATGTAAACGTAATAGTTACTGCTTGTCCAGCAGAATCTGGAAGAATAGTTGTAGACGAAAATTCAGAATTTGAATAATTACCATTGATTCCGCCACCATCAACGAAGATACCACCACAAGCAGGTGGGATAATAGCTGTTCTAAACGCATATGGCCCAGTCCAAAGAGAAACTCCATCTACATCACATTCAGATTGTACATAGAACTCGTAATAATTATCATCTGTTAAACCTGAAAGGGTATATGGGTTTGTAACTCCAAATACTGTTGCAACGCCTGTAGCGGTTTCACCTGCTGTTATATTCACAACTTCAATGTTCCATGCTGTAGCTGTGCCGTTGCCGATCCATGACAAATCAGCAGATGTAGTTGTAATATTTGTAACAGTTAATGCTGTAGGAGACATACATAAAGGAGCTTCATCAAAAGTAACATCATCAATAGCGATATCATCATCAAAATCACCTGGTTCAATGACTTCAGAAAATGTAAATCTAGCTTGTGCTGGTCCAGTAAACGTTAAATCACTAATATCTAAAGTTTTTAATTCCCATCCTGATGTGTTTGTATTATAGGTTGCCATAAGGTTCCAGGCAGCACCATCCCAAACTTCTACATCTAACTGAGCATTGGCTGAGTCTTCAGAATTGCTAATTTCATAAAAGCTCAATGCAGGTGTTGTAAGTCCACTTACATCTACAAAAGGGCTCAATAAATATCTAGGCCCATGCTCGCCAGAGGCATCTGCTGCGGCATAGAAACCACCTGATGCCGTACTCCCTGTTATGACACCGTCATTACCAACATGGCTTAATCCTGATGCTTCAAAAAACCATTCTTCCTCTCCTGAATCGCTATACATTCTCCAACAATCTGGTATTGCACCACCATTATCAAAACCTTCTGTATATGGTGCTGTCAGAGCTTCACAATCAGTTATAATAGATACTGGTCCTATCCAAGACGAATTTCCATCTATGGCACCACAATTTGATTGGACATAAAATTCATAAACTGTATTTGGTAATAAACCTGTTACTGTATAAGGATTAGAAACTCCAGTTAGTGTTGCTATACCTGTTACAGTTTCTTCTGCAGTTATATTTACAATTTCAATATTCCAAGCTGTTGCAGTTCCTGTTTCTGTCCATGCTAAATCTACTGTCGTTGTTGATTCATTTGAGGCAACTAAATCTGCAGGAAAGATACAAGGTATAGGGTTATCAAAAATGACATCATCAATAGCTATATCGTCATCACTACCACCATTAGGCTCAGAAAAGGTAAAGCGAGCTTGTGCTGGCCCTGTATATGTTAACGTACTTATATCTATTATTTTTAACTCCCAACCGTCTGTATTTGTATCAAATGTAGCCATAAGATTCCAAGCAGCACCATCCCAAATTTCAACATCTAATTGTGCGTTACTTGAATCTTCAGCATTACTTATTTCATAAAAACGTAGTTCAGGCGTAGTTAACGTACTTACATCTACAAAAGGGCTCATTAAATATCTTGGACCATGATTACTCGATGCATCACAAACAGCATAATAGCCATTTGATAATGTACTGCCTGAGAGGTCTCCTCCATCACCAACGTGACTTGGACCAGAATCTCTAAAAAACCAATCTTCTTGTCCTGAATCGCTAGACATTGTCCAACAAGCAGGAATATCACCAGCATTCTCAAAATTTTGTGTGTAAGGCGCAGTAAAAGTATCACAAACCGTCGTAAACGACATTGGACCTACCCAAATAGAAGGGCCATCAACTACACCACAATCTGCTTGCACATAAAATTCATATTGTGTACCAGACGCTAAACTAGTTGCCGTATAAGGATTAGTAACTCCACTAAAAGTTGGAACACCAGTTACAGATCCACCAGCAGTAATATCTACAATTTCTATGTTCCAAGCTGAAGCAGTACCATTCTCTGTCCAAGCTAAATCTACTGTTGCAGTAGAAATATTATCAACTGTTAATTCTGTAGGCTCCATACAAGCAGGAAATGTGTCATTTACAAAATTATCTACATACAATTCCCAGTTATCAATTGACGTGGACTTAAGAGCAACATAAATTGATTGCCCATTATAAGCAGACAAATCTATTGTTACTTTGGTCCATTCATTAGGAGCTTCAGTTTCTGGCTGAAGAATAACAGTGAAATCTGCAGCAGTGGCGGTAGTAGTAGACAATAATACTTCATACGGCTCTAAATACAAGCCACTTCTCGATTTTACATAAAATGTTAATCTATCGTTTAAGCCAGAAGTCACTGAAATTTGAGGTGTAATTAAGTAATCATCGTTAGCATCAGGATACCCAGACCCAATCTTTACAACGGCAGAACCATCTTGTGCTCCATCTTCTGGTGTATCATCCCACTCCCACGTTGTTGTACTAGCAAGATCTAAAATAGTCCATGTTGCTGGAATTTCAGTTTCGAAACTCTCAGTAAATTGTGCATTGGATCGCCAACAAAAAGCAATCATTACGATAAATAGATAAGTAATTTTTTTCATAAAGTTTGGATTAAAAAGTTAGTGTTCTAATAGTTTAAAAAAATAGCTCTTGCAAATTTTTAAAACTTATGAAGCTAAAGTTGGACATTATCTTTCTTATTTTTGAGTTTTAAGGGTTATCAAAAGGTAATCAAGCCAAATTTAATTAACTTGACTTATTTTAATATACTGATAATGATCTGTTTAATAGAATATTAGATTTGCAATAGAAAAAGCGCTATTCTTATTAAAAAAATTAGAATTAAGCTGATATATTGAGTTTTAATTGAGTTTTTATGAAATAAAACCACATTAATTAGTTGGTTTTTGGATAAAAAAGATCAATAAATTCCGCAAAAATGAAGGCGTTAAAATTGATTTAAAAAAATAATTAGGATAGGGTTTAACAATGAGAATCGTGGAGGTTCTGGTAAATAAATACCGCGAAAATCATGATTATCATAAAAATTCAGAAATATATTTAATTACTCTAATTATATTGTAAACTTTCGTTATTATTAAAGGCTTTAACGATTTATTAAATTTTAAAACACGAATAATAGTTCTTTTTTCTGAGAAGAATTACCGGTTCACATAGATAATAAAAATTAACGTTTGTATGTTTTCAAATGCCTTAGAAAAAATAATGTTACTCATTGTATCATTTATCATTTGCACTTCATTAAATGCTCAAGATAAAGAACGTATAATTAAAATTAGTGACTTAGATAGTTTACATCGTGAATACTATGGTTTGGCTACAGAAGAATCATATATTGTACATAACAAACTTTTGAAGCAATCTAAAAAACTATCTTATGATAAAGGTATTCTTTCGGCGTATAAATCATTGGTTTGGCAACATGGCACAAGTAAAAGAGCAAACCTAGATAGTGTGTTGCATTATGCTGACCTTTTTGAAACTAAAATAGCAACTAAGAGTATTCAAGAGGACACCACTTTAATAAGAGAACTACAACTTCCAGATTATTACTTAAATAAAGGTCAAATATTAGCCAATGGTTTTGGTTTGCCCGAACAGGGCTTAGAAAGTTATTTTAAAGTTTATCCTTTAATCCCCAAAGGAAATGTGAGATTATCAATAGCTTATAATATTTCTATTTCTCAAATCTACTATCATAAATTCCAGTACGATAAAGCGCTTGAAGTGCTCACGCCTCTTTTAAAAGATACTGTTGGTCTTGGGTCTTTTATAAAAAAGAGGTTATTAGAAAATATTTCAGCTAATTATGTCCAAAAAGAAATGCCCGAAAAAAGCTACCCCTTGCATAAAGCATTATTAGATTTAGCTATAAAAGACAATAAAAGTTATGAAATATGGTGGACTAAAAACAAATTAGCAAATGACTATTTTAGATTAGGAGATGTGCAAAGAGCTATTGATTCTGCCTTAGTTGTGAGAAAAAATTGTTTAGAAAATAACTTTCATCAACTCGTATTTAATAATACAGCTTATTTAAGTACATTTTATCATGCTGCAGGAGATTTAGATAAAGCAATTGCTTATAGAAAAGAAGCCATTCAGTTAGCCTCTGGTGCAGAATATAAGAAAGACACTTACAATAGGCTTGCCGAGTACTATATGGAGAAAAAACAATACTTAAATGCCATAGACGTATATAAAAAGAAGGGTGCGCTAGTTGATAGTTTAAGAGCTAATGAGAAAAAAGCATTGTCTAGTTACATTGATTCTAACATTAAACTTCTAAAAGAAAAACAAAAAAGTCAGCAAATGCTTTTTGATATGGAGTTACTTGAAATAAAAAACAAAAAGCAAGAACTCTATTATTTAAGTATTAGTGCCATACTTGTAAGTATCATTCTTTTATTAGGTAGTATTCTATTATTTAGAAAATATAAAAAAGGCGAAAAAGTTATAGAGGTTTTAAAGAGTAACGAGAAAAAACTTCTTGAAGAAAAAATTACACTGCGCGAAAATGAACTAGAAGCCTCCGCTATAGCTTTATCAAGGCGCATAGAAATGCTGACATTAATAAAAAATGAACTAGACGAAATAAAAAAACCACAAATTCCAAAGTTAGAAGAAGCCAAGTCTAAAATAAATAATCTTATAAAGTCCGCTTCAGATATGTCTATTATTACTAAAAGGATAGAATCAGAATACCCAACAATGTCGGCTAAATTATTAAACAAATATCCTAATTTATCAGACACGCAAATTCGCTAT
This sequence comes from Winogradskyella psychrotolerans, assembly GCF_018860565.1. Lineage (GTDB taxonomy): Bacteria > Bacteroidota > Bacteroidia > Flavobacteriales > Flavobacteriaceae > Winogradskyella > Winogradskyella damuponensis. Next base: position 444,158 of record NZ_JAHKPS010000013.1, on the reverse strand, counting down.
TGCTTATTAACAAAAATGAATTTGTCAATTAAAGAAACTGCTACGATATTAAATGTTACTCCTAATACGGTAAAGGTGGCGAGAAGCCGATTAAAAAAGAAATTAGATATCCCGCCTGATATTTCAATTAAAATGTTCTTAGATAAACTGTCTAAAGAGTAATTCTTATTAGTTTAGATTTTTATTGAAAACTTAATTAAATATTTTGTTAAGGCAAAGTAAATGAAGGAAATGGTATTTTTAAAACACCAAACTAAATACAGAACCTTCACTTTCCACACTTTTTACAATAATTCTACCTTTATGAAGCAACATAATTTGCTTGCAAAGGCTTAATCCAATGCCGCTTCCTGTGGTTTTACTAGTAAAGAACGGTACAAAGATGTTTTCTAGAATATCTTTAGGAATTCCAGAGCCATTGTCTAAAACTTTAATTACAATATCTCTATTTGGGTTTTCAGAAGCAAGGACTTTAATTTCGGGATGGGCTCCATCTTTACAAGCATCAACAGCGTTTAAAATAAGGTTGATTAAGACTTGTTCTATAAGATGGGTGTCAATATCCAATTCTAGTTTAGGAGAGGTAACATTAAAAGCTATGCTTATATTTTTAGCCTTTATTGAAGGTTCCATTAACAACTGAAGATTATTAAATAAGTCTTCAATTTTAACACGTTGTAGGTTGAGGTGTGTGACTTTACTCAAACTTCTATAGGTCTTCGCAAATTTTAAAAGACCTTCACTACGGTTTTTAATGGTTTTAACTCCAGCGTTTAAATCGTCTAACTCAAGGCGTGTTTCTTCAGGTTGTTCTATGGCTAATTGTAAGTTTTTTTGAAGGGTATCTGCTAAGGATGAAATCGGCGCAATAGAATTCATAATCTCGTGTGTCATCACACTTAAAAGTTTCTTCCAAGATTCCGATTCATTTTTATTTAAAGTATCATCGATATTCTGAATTACAATTAATTTGAAAGCATCCTCTTTAACTTGAAATACGGTATCAGAAATTAAGATTTTTATACTTTCATTCTGAAGTGCTATGGAGATAGAATTGGGTTCTCTGTGGTAGGTTTCAAAAATGGTCGTAAATAATTCGGGTTTCCTGTTTTCTACAAATCGAATATTTTTAAACGATGGCATGTCTAAAGTTTCGCCAAAAGAATCGTTACTCCAAAGGACATCACCAGATTCCAAATTATACGCAATAATGCCAATATCTACCATTTCTAAAATCTTTTGAAGATACACGTATTGTGCTTCGTTTTGGGAGTTGATTTCCTTTATGGTTCGGTTTATTTCGTTAAAACCCGTATATAAAAAACGAATGTCTTTAGGTCCTCTATCTTCCGGAAACCATCTTGAAAAATCACGATATTTGACGGCTTCAAAAAAATCGTCTATAGCAACAAAACGGCGTTTTACAAAGGTATAGGTGTTTATGAGTAAATAGAGTAGCGCGATGCTAATAATAACAAAATAAGTGGATTGATCGTTGTAAACGAAATAGGCTAATGCGAGTATGGCACCTACTAAAAGAAGCACTCTAAAAAAGAGCCAAAGAATGTAACTTCTATAGTTCATACTTTTCTAGTCTTCTGTATAAAGCTGCTCTGGTAATCCCTAGATCTTTAGCCGATTTAGAGACATTACCTTTATTTTTTTCAAGAACATTTAAAATGGCATTTCTTTCAATATCATCCAAGTTTAAACTTTGAGTTTCCGTACTTGAAGCTGCCGACGACCGTTCTATAGAGGAAAATACTAAATCCTCCGGTTTTAAGACCGAACCGTCAGTCATAATAATGGCGCGTTCTAAAACGTATTGAAGCTCTCTTACATTACCAGGAAAGTCGTGTTTTTTGAGCTTCGAAATAAATCCGGAATCAAAAGAAAAGGGGTTTTTATTATATTTTTCAGCATATAAAGTCACAAAATGGTGTGCTAACGCTGTAATGTCAGTGCCACGATCTCTTAATGGAGGCACAACAATATCAACCGTATTAATTCTGTAGATTAAATCTTTCCTGAACCTCTTTTCATCTGCTAAAACTTGAGGATCGATATTAGTAGCGCAAATTAATCGAATATCGATAGGGATTGGTTCATTTGAGCCCAAAGGAGTCACTTGTCTGTTTTGTAAGACGGTGAGTAATCGGGCTTGCTGACTCAAACTAATATTTCCTATTTCATCTAAAAATAGTGTGCCACCATGGGAGGCTTCAAATCGGCCTTTTCTATCTTCTCTAGCATCGGTGAAAGCCCCTTTTTTATAGCCAAATAATTCACTTTCAAATAGCGATTCTGTTAAAGCACCAACATCGACTTTTACAAACGGTTGGTGTTTTCTGTTGGAGTTATCATGAAGCGCACGAGCAATTAAATCTTTACCTGTACCGTTTTCACCAAGGATTAAAACGTTGGCATCTGTTGGTGCTACTTTTTTGAGCTTTGTAAAGACATCTGTCATCACATCACTAGTGCCAATAATTTCAACAGAATTGCTGTGAAGCTGGTTCTTTGAGAGCTTTTGCGATTTTTTCTGACTCAGAATAGTTGTGATGGTTTCTACAATTTTTTCATTCTTCCAAGGTTTCATTAAAAAGTCAGATGCACCTTCTTTTAAACCGCGTATGGCTAAATCAATATCAGCATAAGCGGTCATTAAAATCACAGCTGTTTCAGGTTTTAACTGTCGGATTTTGTTCAGCCAAAAAATACCTTCGTTTCCCGTATTGACTAAGCCATTGAAATTCATGTCTAGAATAATAATATCGTAATTAGCTTGCGCTATTTGAGAGGTAATATTACTTGGGTTTTTCTCCGTAACCACAGTTTTAACCAGCGGTTTTAATAGCAATCGCAATGCTGTTAATACATCAACATCATCGTCTATAACTAATATTGTAGCGTTTTTAAGTACCATCTCTCGATAATCGAGGTTTATTTATTAGGAAGTCCTTTCAAAGCCGAACGTTATACATCGGAAATAGCGTATTGAACTCATTTTAAGGATGTGTTTACAATATTACAATTTTATCTTGGGCTTAAAAAAAATACAAAACCTAAATTTTAACAGCCTTCAAAAGTGTACGTTATTGAACATAAAGTGTATCAAAAACGGACACTTTTAATTTCGACTAAAAATATAATAAGCTGTAATTCAGTATATTAATGTTTTGGCATTATCTTCACTATATAAAATATATAAATCAAAAATTACAAATGGACGTTCCAATTCAAAAGAAGAAATTTTCAAATCAAAAAGTAGGATTAGCTTTAGGGATTTTAGTAATAATAGCTTTAATCGTGTATGTTATTTTTCAAACCTCAGGTGGTTCAAAATTGAATGTTGATAAAGAGCGAATTTCAATTAGTACAGTCAGTGAAAATGTATTTCAAGAAAACATTCCGGTTAACGGTATTGTGCTTCCTATTACCACCATTTATTTAGATGCTTTAGAAGGTGGGCGTGTAGAAGAGAAGTTTGTTGAAGATGGTGCCATGCTTAAAAAAGGAGAACCAATTTTAAGATTATCTAATACCGATTTGGAATTGAGTCTTATTAACCAGGAAACGTCGGTGTATAATTTATTAACACAAATGCAGATTTCTCAAAATGCAGCGCGCCAAAATACCATTAACCGCCAAAATCAATTTACTGATGTTGAAAATAATCTCATTGAAGCCGAACGTGTTTATAATTTAAACAAACGTTTATACGAAAAAGGGGCGATTGGAAGAATGGACTACGAGTCGTCTCAAAATAATTATGAGTACCAAAAGGAACGTATGAAACTTGCGCAACAAGTATTATCAGAGGATAGTATTTCATCAAAATTAGAAGTCAATCAGGCTAGAAATTCATATGCTAGAACCCAAAGTGCTTTAGAATTAATGCGAAAAAAGGTAGGAGATTTAGTGGTTAGAGCACCAATTGATGGGCAGTTAACGTCGCTAGATGCTGAAATTGGGCAGTCTATTAATAAAGGCACACGGTTAGGTCAAGTCGATGTGATCACTGGTTATAAAGTTAGAGTGGATATTGATGAGCATTATATTTCAAGAATCTATAATGGTCAAACCGGAACCTTTGTGTTGAATAATAAAACCTACACTTTAGAAATTAAAAAGGTATTTACACAAGTTACCAATGGTCGTTTTCAAGTGGATATGAAATTTGTAGGTGAAGTGCCTGAAGGCATTCGTAGAGGTCAGAATTTGCAAATTCGTGTGGCCTTAAGTGCAGAAAAAGAAGCGTTGTTAGTAGCGAAAGGTGGCTTCTTTCAAAAAACAGGAGGGAACTGGATGTTTAAAGTCAGCGAAGATGGAAACACAGCGTACAAAGTCAACATAAGATTAGGAAGCCAGAATACAGAATATTACGAAGTCTTAGAAGGATTAAATCCTGGAGATAAAGTAGTCACCTCGAGTTATGATGCTTTTGGTGATACGGAAGAGTTGATTTTGAAATAGAAGCATGAGACAAGAACCAAGATAATAAAGATTAGAAAAAAGACTAAAATTAACAACCAATAACTAAGGGCTAATAGCCAAAGCTACAAGATAAAAACTTATACGATGATACAAATAAAAGACCTAGAAAAATTCTATAAAACCGAAGAAGTACAAACCATAGCCTTAAACAAATTATCGTTTGATGTAAAAGAAGGTGAGTTTGTGGCGATCATGGGGCCTTCCGGATGTGGGAAATCGACCTTATTAAATATTTTGGGATTACTAGACGATCCTGATGGAGGTAGTTTTATGTTTAACGGCACGGAAGTCGCTGGTTATAATGAGCGCAAGCGTTCAGAATTACGCAAACACAATATTGGTTTTGTTTTTCAAAGCTTTAATCTCATTGATGAACTAACGGTGTTTGAAAACGTAGAATTACCCTTAATCTATACAGGTGTTAAACCAGCAGAACGTAAACAGCAAGTGGAGGCGGTTTTAGAGAAAATGCAAATTATGCACCGAAGAAATCACTTTCCTCAACAACTTTCTGGTGGACAGCAACAGCGTGTGGCTGTGGCAAGAGCGGTTGTTAATAATCCCAAATTAATTCTTGCAGATGAACCCACAGGAAATTTAGATAGTACCAATGGTAATGAAGTTATGGATTTATTAATAGATCTCAATGAAGCAGGAACAACCATCATCATGGTAACACACAGTGAGCACGATGCAAAATACAGTCACAGAATTATAAGAATGTTAGACGGACAAAAAGTAACAGAAAATATATTAGCGTAGTCTATCCTGCAAGGTTTTTAAAACCTTGTAGGTATATAATAATCAATCAATCAGGCCGAAAACACTTCAGTAAATCATAAAACAACCAATCAATTACGACTGAAGTGTCGAAGCCAAATCAATCAAAAAACGAACAGTAATTCATAGAAGCCATGCTCAAAAATTATTTCAAAATAGCGTTTCGGAATCTTATTAAAAATAAGGTGTATTCATTTATCAATATTTTAGGTTTAGCTGTTGGCATGGCAGCGACGATTATGATTGGTTTATGGGTCACTGATGAATTAAATTTTAATAATCATTTTGAAAGTAAGGAGGCTATTGCTCAAGTGTTTCAAAGTCAGACAATAAATAATACTATTGGAACAGATCCTGCTATTCCGAGACCATTAGAGTTTGCCTTGCGTCAAGATCATAAAGATAACTTTAAACATATTGTGATGTCATCTTGGGAGCAACCGCGATACCTTAAATTTGGTGAAACCAATATTTACAGAACCGGAAACGCAATGCAAGAAGGAGCAACAGATATGTTGGATTTGGATATTATTTCGGGAGTAAAAGATGGCCTTAAAGAGAAGAATTCAATTATGTTATCAGAATCTGCTGCGAAGTCTTTATTTGGTAATGAAACCGCTCTCGGAAAAATAGTAAAAGTGAATAATGAGGATGATTTAATTGTGTCTTCGGTTTATAAAGACATTCCAACAAATAACTCTTTTAGCGATATGGAATACATCATTCCATGGAAACATTATGTAACAACACAGCCTTGGTTAGAATTGTCAAAGGATGCTTGGGGAAATAATTCATTTCAGCTGTTTGTGCAAATTAATGAGAATACGACTATGGATGTGGTAACCTCTAAAATTAGTGATGTAAAGAAAAATGCCTCATCTGAAACAGCTCAATTTAATCCACAATTATTCCTGTTACCTATGAAAGATTGGCATTTACGAAGTGAGTTTGAAAACGGGGTGCAATCCGGTGGACGAATTGAAAACGTTTGGTTGTTTGGTGTTATAGGTTTGTTTATTCTGTTATTAGCCTGTATCAATTTTGTGAATTTAAGTACCGCACGTTCCGAAAAACGAGCGACAGAAGTTGGCATTAGAAAATCGATTGGCTCACAACGTAGTCAGCTTATTTTTCAATTTTTAAGTGAATCGTTTTTAATTGTGTTTCTGTCGTTTATTGTTGCACTTGGATTAGTGTTGTTATTCTTAAACGGATTTAATAATTTGGCTAGTAAAGCCATCGTTTTTCCGTGGGAAAATCTTCAGTTTTGGTTAATTTCATTGACTTTTGTAATTATTACGGCATTTTTAGCAGGAAGTTATCCAGCCATTTATTTATCATCTTTTAATCCTGTTGCGGTATTAAAAGGCACCTTCAAATCTGGTCGTTATTCATCTTTGCCTCGAAAAATTTTAGTAGTCGCACAGTTTACCGTTTCGATAGCCTTAATTATAGGAACATTGGTGGTGATGAATCAAATACAGTTTTCTAAAGATCGACCTGTTGGATATGATAAAGAAGGACTCATTCAAATTCCAGTTATGAGTAACGAGTTTATCGGGAAAAAAGATATCATGAGGAATCAGTTTATAGCCTCTGGGGGTGCTTTAGAAATGGCAGGAACAAGTGCACCTATGACTAATGTGTGGTCTAATAGATCTGGTTATACTTGGGATGGTAAGCCTGCTGATTTTCAGGAAGATTTAGCATATACATCCGTCTCATATGAATTTGTGGAAACTTTAGGTTTAAAAGTTACTGCTGGTCGTGGGTTTTCTCGGGAATTTGCTTCAGACTCAAATGCTGTATTACTTAATGAAACGGCTGTGAAATACATGGGACTTATTAATCCAATTGGTAAATTTATAAGAGATTCTGATACTGAAAATGTTGATCCACCACTAAAAATTGTAGGAGTTGTTGAAGATATGATTATTCAGTCGCCATACAGTCCAGTAAAACAAGCGATGTATGTTTTTGATAGCGATGATAATACGGCGTTTTATAATGTAAGACTTAATCCCGAAAAAAGCACTAGTGAAAATTTAGCGCTTATTGAAGGTGTCTTTAAAAAGAACTTTCCAAACACTCCTTTCGACTATCAGTTTGTGGATGAAGAATACGGTGCAAAGTTTGAATCTGAAGAACGTGTTGCCAGTTTAGCCAGAGTATTTACAGCATTAGCGATTTTTATTAGTTGTTTAGGTTTATTTGGATTAGCATCTTTTGTGGCTGAACAACGTACTAAAGAAATTGGTGTTCGTAAAGTCTTAGGAGCATCCATCAGTCAGTTATGGTTATTGCTTTCAAAAGATTTCATCACGCTGGTATTCATTGCATTGTTAATTGCATCTCCGTTGGCTTATTATATTATGGGACAATGGTTACAAAAATTTAGCTATCGTACCACAGTCAGTTGGGATGTGTTTGCCATTGCATGTTTTGGAGCGTTAATCATTACACTAATCACTGTAAGCTTTCAAGCCATTAAAGCAGCAACGTCTAATCCAGTAAAGTCATTGCGTACCGAATAATCATCAATCAAAAAACGAACAATCATGTTTAAAAATTATATAAAAATAGCATTCAGAAACCTCTGGAAGAATAGAACTTTTACAGCGCTTAATGTGGTTGGACTTACGGCAGCATTTGGTGTTGCAATTTTATTAGCGATGTATGCCGTTTTTCAATTGTCTTTTGATCGCTTTCATGAGCATGGAGATGAAATTTATCAAGTGTATACAGAAGATAGTGGGTTAAATGGCATTGAAGCTAACATCTCAAAATCCGAACCTTTTGCTGCCGCTTTAAAAGATGAGGTTGCGGGAGTTGAGAAAATTACGCGTTATGTTAGTACTGGTGTCTTATTAAGTCAAGAAGATAAGCAATTCCGTATGAGTACGGCTTATGTGGATCCCGATTTTTTTAACATGTTTAGCTTTCCAATTATAAAAGGTGATAAGACAAGTCCTATAGCGTCAGAGTCTTCTGTGGTAATGACTGAACTAGCTGCGAAACGTATTTTTGGCGACGAGAATCCCATAGGGCAAACCGTTACCATTTTAAGAGATGAAGTAGAAGTGCCTTTTAATGTCACAGCGATTATTGAAGATTTTCCTGATACAAGTTCAATAGGTTTTGATATCGTTCTCAATTTTAAAAGTCAAAATGAGCATGCTTATGCCAGAACTGTAGGACGTTGGGACATGGAGAATCATGAGGTGTATATGCAACTTTCTGAAGGTTTAAAACCTGAGCAATTTGAGAAAAGCACAGCAGATTTTACCCAATTACATTATAAAAATGAGATTGATAATGCCAAGCGAGATGGCCTTCAACCTAATGCAGATGGCCTTTACAGACAAATAAAAGTATTGCCGTTGGCAGATGTTCGTTTTGCTAATTTTAATCAAGGTCCGGTAACTGTGAGTCGTACCATGCCTTATTTGGTCTTGGGGATTTCAACTTTAATTCTGTTTATCGCTTGTGTGAATTTTATCAATATGAGTATTGCTAAAAGTGCGCAACGTTTGCGTGAGATTGGCATGCGAAAAACATTAGGTGCAAACAAAAAACAGTTGTTTTTTCAGTTTTGGGGCGAAAGCATTTTAGTGTTTTTAATTTCCATCGGACTAGGAATTTTATTAGCTGTGTTTCTACTGCCTTATTTTCAAACCTTATTTATAACCCAAGCGTCATTGGCAACCTTACTAAACCCATCATTGTTGTTGGTGCTTATTTTAAGTATTTTGCTGATTACATTAATTGCAGGAGGTTACCCTGCATTATTAATGAGTCGCCTAGGAACCTTACAAAGTTTAAAAGGGAAGCTCGACGTCAATGGTAAAAACCATTTACGAAATAGTTTAATGGTCTTGCAATTCGGTATTGCTATTTTACTGATTAGTGGTACGCTTGTACTTTGGGATCAGGTGGAATTTATGAGGACTAAAGATTTAGGTTTCAATAAAGATCAGGTGATTGCTTTTCCTCTGAATGGACAACTTAACGATCAACAAGCTATAGAATTACTTCGAAATACGCTTCAAGATAAACCTAATATTGTAAGTATTACAGCATCTAATAATATTTTAGGTTTAGGAAAAGATGGCTCGCGCTCTACAAGTGTCTTGGGTTTTGAACATCAAGGTCGCGGTGTAGAAACACACATGGTGGTGGTTGATGCCGATTATATTGAAACTTTAGACTTGGATATTATTGAAGGTCGTTCATTTCGAAAAAATTTAGCCAGTGATAGTCTTTCAGTTATTATCAATGAAGCTATGGCTAAACAGATGAATGAAGATGATATTTTAGCTTCTCAGATAGATTTAGATGATGCAGTATATTCTGTTGTAGGTGTTATTAAAGATTTCAATTTTCAAGAACTTGACCAGAATATTGCACCAATGACCTTATTTGCACTTCCTAACTGGAATTTACGCAACGCATACGTTAAGGTGTCATCACAAAATTTAGAGCAAGCCTACACCGATGTAAAAGCAGCTTGGCATACTATTGAACCTAATGCCGAATTTCAAGGGTCTTTTTTAAATGAAAATATTGATAGAACCCTACGTCATGAGCGCACTATGATTACCATGATTGGTAGTGGTTCAATACTTGCCATAATCTTAAGTTGTATCGGTTTGTTTGCCATGTCATTACTCATTGTAGCACAGCGTAAAAAGGAAATAGGAGTTCGTAAAATAGTCGGTGCGAGTGTCTCGGCCATTACAATATTACTGACTAAAGACTTTTTAAAATTAGTCGTTATCGCTTTTTTAATTGCGTCTCCAATAGCATGGTGGGCCATGAGTAAATGGCTGCAGAATTACGCGTATCGTATAGAACTTAATATTTGGATGTTTTTAGGTGCAGGCGGCATAGCAGTAGTCATCGCCATGTTAACCATAGCTGTAAAAACAATAAAAGCCGCAACCTCTAATCCTGTAGAATCTTTAAGAACGGAATAATCATTATCAACCTGCAAGGTGTTTAAAACCTTGTGGATTTTGCTATAAAACAACACATCATGATTAAAAATTATTTCAAAATAGCATGGAGGAACCTTATGAAACATAAGGTGTTTTCTCTGATTAATATTATTGGATTAACTATTGGTTTAAGTGCCTCTTTTGTGATTGGTTTAATGATTTATTACGATGCTACCTTTGATACATTTCATAAAGATAAGGATCGTATTTATAGAGTCGTTACAGATTTAACGAGTCCTGAGGCTAATTTTTCTATTCCAGGAGTCACATTAGCATTGGAGGATGTTATTTCCGAGAATTCAAATTTTGAAACCGTTAGTGGGTTTTATATTGAACGGCCTTCAAAAGTTGAAAATAGAGTATTAAATTCCGAATTTAAATGGCCCAACTTCGTCATTTTTGCAGATGCTGATTATTTTAAGATTTTCGATTATAAATTTTTAGCTGGTAATACATCTGAAATTTTAGCAAGTCCAAATAATGTTATTCTTACCGAAAATCGAGCAGCTGATTATTTTCCAAATACAAAACCTTCAGATATTATTGGAAAAACCTTAGTTTACAATGATTCACTTCATATAACAGTTACAGGAATTGTTGAGAATTTTAAAGAACGAACAGATTTTGTGTTTGAAGAATTTATCTCGCATTCAACAATTTTACAAACTCGATTGCGAGACGATTTCCTCAATAAAAATTGGAATAACACCAACGATGCGTCTCAGCTATTTGTAAAGGTGACGTCAAATGCCGATTTATCAGCAATACAAAATCGTTTGGATAATTTAGCAAAGGAGCACCAAGATGAAGAATCTAAAAAATATGGTGATGAACAACAATTTACGTTGCAACCATTAGGAGATATTCACTTCAACGAAAAGTATGGTATTTACGATTGGTCAAAAGGTCAGGCTAGTAAATCGCTGCTTACAAATCTCGCTTTGGTGGCTATATTTCTATTGGTGTTAGGTTGTATCAACTTTATAAACCTAAATACAGCACAAGCTTCTCAGCGTGCCAAAGAAATAGGAATCCGTAAAACATTAGGAAGCTCTAGAAAACAGCTCATAGGTCAATTTATGGGTGAAACATTTTTATTGGTTTTGGTGTCTGCAGTATTATCGCTATTACTTTCCAGATGGTTGATTAATGTGTTTTCAGATTTTGTGCCAGAAGGTTTAAGCTATGAACTGATGAAATCACCTTTAATCATTCTTGGTATTGCTATTCTATTACTATTAGTGACATTTCTATCTGGTTTTTATCCAGCATTAGTACTTTCAAAATTTAACACGGTTTCCGTTTTAAAAAATCATTTAGCTGTCGGAAATAAAAAGGTGAAACTACGTAAATTCTTAACGGTTTTTCAGTTTTCTATTGCTCAAGTATTTGTAATTGCTACGTTGTTGGTTGGTCAACAAATTAATTTTCTTTTAGAAACAGATATGGGTTTTAAAACGGATGCTATTGTGTCTGTTTATAACCCAAGAGCGGAACGCGAAATTTCTAAAAAAGAGCTTTATGCTGAAAATTTAAGAGCTATTCCAGAAATTAAATCGATTAGTATTGGAGGCCATGCACCTGCATCTATTTCTACGAATAGTTCTTCAGTCACTTATAATAATGGTGACAATGAGGTTAATTTAGACTTACAATTTATTTTTGGTGACGTCAATTACGCTGAGGTATTTGAGTTAGATCTTATAGCAGGACGAACCATCAGAAATGATACTGTTAAAGAGTTAGTAATTAATGAGACATGCCGAAAAAGACTTGGTTTTAAAAGTCCCGACGAAGCTATTGGAAAAACAGTTTTATTAGGTGATCAAAGTGTGCCTATAGTCGGAGTTATGGCAGATTTTTTCCAACGTTCTTTGCGAAGCGATATCAAACCCATGGCATATAGAGGAGATTGGTATCAACAAGATTGGAGTCAGTTTCAAGCTGTTCATATTGCTTTTCAAAATGAATCATCAGCAGATTTTAAAGGAACACTTTCAAAAATTGAAAATGCTTATAAAGCAGTCTATACCGAGACCGATGATTATCGCGTAGAATTTTTAGATGAAACCATCCAGAGGTTTTATAATCGGGAGCAAAAGATGTCTAAACTTTTAAATTGGGCAACAGGTCTATCAATTCTCATTAGCTGTTTAGGATTGCTCGGACTTGTGATTTATACCACCAACCGTCGTGTAAAAGAAATAGGTGTACGCAAAGTTTTAGGAGCGTCATTATTTCAAATTAATGCACTCTTATGTAAAGAGTTTTTAATCTTGGTAGCAATTGCTTTTATCATTGCGGCACCAATTGCATATTACGGCATTAATAATTGGTTACAAGATTTTGCCTATAAAACAAGTATAAGTTTCTGGGTGTTTTTAGTAAGTGGATTAGCTATGATTGTCTTTGCCTTATTAGTCATCAGTGTAAAGACGCTACAGGCGGCAAATGCCAATCCTGTGGATTCTTTACGCTCAGAATAAATTGTTCATTTACGAACAAGATGTGTATCAAAAACGAACACTATGGATTTTAAAATAAAAATTAATTAATTGATTTTTAGTGTTTTGTGGTTTTGGCATCATCTTCACTACATAATACGTAGTAATAATTAATTCAGTCAAAAAAAGAATATGATTTTAAATTATATAAAAATAGCATTCCGGACGTTACGTAAAAATAAAGGGTATAGCTTTCTGAATATTTTCGGATTAGCCATCGGAATTACCTGTGCCAGTTTAATCTTTCTATGGGTTGAAGATGAGTTGAGTTTCGATTCGGAATTTGAAAAGCAAGATCAAGTGTATTATGTGCCAACGCATCAAGAATATGATGGAGAATGGAGAACGTTCAATTCTACACCAGGACCATTTGCGGAAGCTATGAAAACGGAAATTCCTGGTGTTGCAAAAGCATCTCGTACAAAACATAGAGATTTATTATTTTCTGTAAATGATAATGCCATTAATAGTGGTGGACGTTTTGTAGATGAAGATTTTATAACAATATTTAGCTTAAAATTTGTTGAAGGTAATGCTAAAGAGGCTTTCAATAATCCTGAAGCCATCGTTATTACGCAAGAAACGGCAGAACAGCTTTATGGCAAAAATACAAAGGCTATTGGTAAAGTACTCAAAGTAGATAATACTGAGAATTATTTAATTTCTGGAGTGATTGAAAATCTTCCAAAAAACGTCACATTTCCCATCAATTGGATTGCACCATTTGAGCGTTGGAGTGGAGACAAAGAGTGGACCAATGGTTATGGTAGTTTTTTCGCCGATACCTTTGTAGAATTATCACCAGAAGCCGATTTTAATAGTGTTGATGCTCAAGTAAGAAGTTTATTAGAGAAGAAAACAGGTGATAACGATTCTAAAGCATTTTTACATACCATAAAAGATTGGCACTTAAGAGCTCATTTTGAAAATGGAAAGCAAGTTGGTGGACGCATAGATTCGGTAAGACTATTTACTATCATTGCTTTAATTATCTTACTCATTGCGTGTATTAATTTTATGAATTTATCCACAGCACGAAGCGAAAAACGAGCAAACGAAGTTGGCGTTAGAAAAGCGATGGGTTCTGGTCGCACAAGATTAATTTTTCAATTTATTTCAGAAGCTTTAATTCTGGCTTTTATAGCTAGTTTAGTGAGTGTACTGTTCCTGTTTGTGTTGTTGCCGCAATTCAATTTACTTATAGAAAAAGATTTAGTTTTAGGATTGTCGCAACCATTTCACATTGTATTTTTATTAGGAATTACCTTGGTGTGCGGCATCTTCGCAGGACTGTATCCTGCTTTTTATCTATCCTCATTTAAGCCTGTTGAGGTTTTAAAAGGGTTAAAAGTCACTCAAGGTTCTGCCAATTATATCCGGAAAGGACTCGTTGTTGGTCAGTTTACAATTTCAATCGTATTTATTATTTGTACCATTTTGGTATACCAACAACTTCAACATATAAAAAATAGAGACTTAGGTTTTGATAAAGACCAATTGATTTCGTTAAATGTCAATGGAACCATGATTGAAAAATTTGATGTCATTAAACAAGATTTAATACAAACAGGTGCGGTTTCAAGCGTGGGTTTAAACAATTCAGGGATTTTAAATGGAGGTAATAATGGTTCTAACTTAACGTGGACAGGCGGAACAAACACAGAAGACGTCTTAATTTTCTTTAGATATATTAGTTCCGATTTCTTGGAAACTGCAGGTATGGAACTCGTTGAAGGTCGTGGGTTTTATGAAAACATGGTAAAAGACAGTACGAGTGTTTTAATTACAGAATCGTTTGCTAAACTGATGGGGCAAGGCAGTGCAATTGGTAAGAAGATAGATCGAGGAGATATCTATACGGTTGTTGGTGTTGTAAAAGATTACCTTTTTGATGACATGTATGGACAAAGTGATCCTGTGCTATTTTTTAACTACCATGGTGAAGCGAGCTATATGTATTTAAAAACAAATCCTAAAATAGGAACTAGCGATGTGTTGTCTAAAATTGAAGCAGTAATGAAAAAACACAACCCAGCATTTCCTTTTGAATACAGTTTTGTAGATGATGCGTTTAACGCTAAATTTAAAAGTGAACAACTCGTTGGGAAGCTATCTCAGCTTTTTGCCTTATTGGCCATTCTTATTTCATGTTTGGGACTTTTTGGATTGGCAGCATACACCGCAGAACAGCGTAGCAAAGAAATTGGAGTTCGTAAAGTTTTAGGAGCAAGTGTTTCTGGTATTGTCAAATTATTATCTAAAGACTTTTTAAAACTCGTTGGTCTTGCCATTGTAATTGCTATTCCTGTGGCTTGGTATGTTATGGATAATTGGCTAGGGAATTATGCCTACCGCATAGAAATCAATGGATGGATTTTTGTCATAGCTGGAATAGTTGCTATTGTAATTGCAATGGTGACGGTAAGCTTTCAGGCGATTAAAGCGGCAATTGCAAATCCTGTGGATAGTTTAAAAACCGAATAAAAATTTAAAAAAAGCATAATATGAAAACTATAAAATACATAGCACTACTAATTTTGATTTTAATAAGTCAAATGGTGCTAGCACAAACAAAACAAATGGTTGAATCCTTTGATAAGGTTATCATAAGTCCACATATCGAAACCACATTTGTTCAAGGAGACGAAGAATCTGTAACGATATTAGACAATACAGAACCAGAAGACAAAATAAATATTGAAGTGAATAAAAACACACTTCGTGTGTATTTAGATGATGCTAAAGAAACCACCAAGCATGAAAAAGTTATTATCGATGGTGTAGAGCGCAAAGTGCCTATTTACAAAGGGAAAGTGCTAACTATCCGTGTGACTTATAAAAGCATTGAAACACTATCTGTTAGAGGTGAGCAACGTACTTTATGTCAGAGTTTAATTGAAGCGGAAAAGTTCAAGCTTTATATGTATGGGGAATCTCAAGTCAGATTTAACGATGTTAATATTGATACATTCAATGTCGATATTTATGGAGAAAGTGAATTGATAATTAAAAAAGGAACTACAGTTAAGCAGAATATTACAGCGTATGGAGCAGGAATTATCAATCTTGTAGACGTTGATAATAAATCGTCGAAACTTAAAGCATATGGAGAAGCCGTGTTTAAAATTCAAGCTTCAGAACGTATAAAGTTTACAGCTTATGGAGAAGCGACATTACGATATAAAGGAGAAGCAGAAGTTAACAAAGGACTGAGTTTTGGCGATTATGAAATTAGACGAATAGATTAAGTTATAAATAGTGTAAACAATATCATATTTTCCTAAAATTAGTCTTAGTTAGATTGTCCCCTTGAGGGGACATTAGGGGTGTTTTTTTAGATAAAACGCTACTTATAAGAAACCAAAGTAAACACATCAATCAAAATGAAAAATATATTAGTAAGCTTAAACGAAGCCACAAGAACAGTCAATTCAGGAAGCAACAAAGTTACGTTGTTAGATACTATTAATTTAAATGTGGAAGAGGGAGAATTCATCTCACTTATGGGACCTTCGGGTTCTGGGAAATCTACTTTGTTGAATTGTATTGGTATGTTAGATAATTTTACAGGTGGAGGTTATACCTTTTTAGGAGAACCTGTGCATAGCATGAAAGAAAAAAACCGCTCTAAACTCTATAAAGAATATATCGGTTTTGTGTTTCAGGCGTATCATTTAATTGACGAACTCACGGTTTACGAAAATATAGAAACACCATTACTCTATAAAAACATAAAATCATCAGAACGTAAAGCGATGGTTGCCGATATGCTAGACCGTTTTAATATCGTTGGAAAGAAAGATTTATTCCCAATACAATTAAGTGGAGGGCAACAACAATTAGTGGGGATTGCCAGAGCGTTAATAGGACAACCAAAGCTCATTTTAGCAGACGAACCAACTGGTAATCTCAACTCTAAACAAAGCGAGGAAATCATGGAACTCTTTGCTCAGTTAAATAAAGAAGGAGTCACCATAATACAAGCCACACATTCTGAAAGTAATGCTGCTTATGGTTCTAGAATTATTAATCTACTTGATGGAAAAATAGTATAAATATTTAACTGAAATTTTCTCTTGAGTTGACTTTAGGGGTGTTTTAAAATAAAGAAATCATGATACATAAACTCATACTATTAATCATCATTGTAATGATGAGTTGGGCTGGTTTTGCTCAAAATACAACGAACACAAGTTATACTTTAGACGATTGTATTGCTATCGCTTTAGAGCACAATCTCGATTTAAAATCGACGAACCTACAAGCCAATTCAGCAAAAGTAAATTACCAACAATCCAAAGCCAATGTGTTACCTAGTCTTAATGGTAGTTTTAATTTGGGTGTTAATGATGGCAGAAGTATCGACCCATTTACCAACGCCTATATCAATCAAGAATTAACCTTTTCTAACTTAGGATTGAGTTTAGATATGACCATTTTTAATGGTTTTCGATTATTAAACGCGGCCAAACAAAACCGATTGAATCAAAAAGCTTCCGACTTAGAAATTGAAGCAGCGCAACAAGATTTAATATTGAATGTCACCTTGGGCTATCTTCAAGTTTTAAATGCAAAAGATGTATTAGAGTTGGCTAAATCCCGATTAGAAACAACAAAACAACAGCTTAAAATTCAACAAGATTTTTACGATAACGAATCAGGGAATCCTGCAGATTACGCTGATATTTTAGGGCAGTTGGCAAGCGATGAAACCAGTGTCTTAGTAGCTGAAAGTAGCTTAAATAATGCCAAATTAAGTTTACAGCAATTAATGAATTTAAAAGAAGATATTCACTTAGAAGCCGATGGCTTACTTCTAGATTTTAATAAATATGAAGTTTCTGTCAATACTGTTTTTGAAGACGCTATTCGGAACCTGGCCACATTTAAAGCTAAGGAATTGCGTATAGAAGCCGCTAAAAAAGGGGTGAGTATTGCCAAGTCTCAGTTTACACCCGAAATTTCACTTTTCGGAGGTTTAAATACAAATTATTCTAGCGCAGCGGAATTATTTACCGCCACAGGGTCAAGTTTTGTTGAAACTGGAGATTTTGTAACGGTTGACGCTGAAGATTTGCCGATTATGACAGAACAGACCAATTTTGCTTCAGAAGATATTGATTATACCGACCAGCTAGATAATAACCTCAATACGGTTGTTGGTATTCAGGTTAATGTGCCATTATTCAATGGTTTTAGAGCGAAAAACAATGTGGCTTTAGAAAAAATTAAAGTTGAAGAATCCATACTAGAATTAGAGCGTACACATGTAGATATAAAAAATGCCATTGCTCAGGTGTATTTTGATATGGAAGCCGCTTATAAACGTCATAAAAGTTTAGAAAAACAAGTAGAGGCTTATCAGGAATCTTATCGTATTAATGATATCCGATTTAAAAGTGGAGTGTCTAATTTCTTAAATTATATCACTAGTAAAAATAATTTAGACAATGCTAAAGTAAACCTTGCCAATGCAAAATATGAATACTTGTTACGTGTAAAAGTTCTAGATTATTACAGAGGAATGGTTAATTAATTAGCTTCGATGTGAGTACAAGGTAAATGGTTAATTCTCTTAGGTTTTCAATGGTCACGTTAAGTTTTTCTTAAAAACCATACAAAACCTTAAGTATCATTCTTTATTCTCTATTATAAATAATAGTTTTGCATCTTATTTAATATGAAATTAAAATTTATGAGTCAAGTAAAAGAAAATGATACTGTAAAAGTTCATTACACAGGAAAATTAAAAAGCGGACAAATATTCGATAGTTCTTTAGAGCGTGAGCCATTAGAATTCACATTAGGACAAGGTATGTTGATTCCTGGTTTTGAAAAAGCAGTTATCGATATGAAGGTGAATGACAAAAAAACGGTTGATATTCCAGTAGCAGAAGCTTATGGAGATATCATTAAAGAATTATTTCATAAAGTCGAAAAAACACAATTGCCACCAGAAATGGAGCCTGCAGTTGGTTTAGGATTAGCATCTAGAGATGCACAAGGAAATGAGCACCAATTTAGAATAGTTGAGGTAAATGAAGATCATGTTATTTTAGATGGAAATCATCCATTAGCTGGTCAAGAATTAGTTTTTGATTTAGAGTTAGTAGAGATTAAATAGAACTAGTTACTATAGAAATGAAAAACCTGTAAAGTTCTCTTTACAGGTTTTTTTATTGTCAGAATCTATTTCATAAAAAAACAAATAAAAATCTTTGGTAAAATAGAACTAATTCAATTTCTTTCAAGATTCAATTTTATGTACCTATGGATAATTTAATTACATTTTCAATAACGGTCTTTACGGCCTTTTTTGCCATAACGAATCCGATATCAAATATGACTGTTTTCTTATCCTTAACCCAAGGAGCAGATGCAAAAACAAAAAGAGATATAAATAAACGATCAAATATTATTGCATTTGTAATTGTAACTGTATTTGTTCTTTTAGGAAAATATATTTTTGAATTATTTAATATCAGCATTCCTGCATTTAAGATTACAGGTGGTGTTTTAATCTTTTTTATTGGTTTTGATATGCTACAATCTAAAAGGTCTAATGTTAAAAGTATTGACAATGTAAATATTGATGAAGATATTGCTGTTTCACCTTTAGCTATTCCAATTTTAGCCGGACCAGGAACCATTGTTACAGCGATGAACTTTGTAGCTAATGTTGAAACAATACATATCATGTTAGTAATTCTTATATTTGGATCAATGAGTTTGTTAACGTATTTTACCTTTAGACTAAGTGATTTAATCGTAAGAATAGTTGGTAATAATGTAATTTCTGTGATTGGAAAAATAATGGGATTAATTATTGCAATTATTGGAACAGGTATGATTATTCAGGGAATTAAAATTTCCTTTAACTTAATAAGTTAGTCATTTTAATAAACGTTAAGAGTCATTCCGTATATAATCTTATTAAATTTAGTTATGTATCATATTTAATTTAGTGCATTACATTATTAGTAATTATGAGTAAAATCGATATCCGAACAGTAAATGTTACTCAATATGTACAGCCTTTGCGAGAAGGTGGTTCACTTCCTGCTATAGTTAAGGCAGATGATGGTTTTTTGTATGTGCTTAAGTTTAGAGGAGCAGGACAAGGTAAAAAAGCACTAATTGCAGAGTTTATTGGAGGTGAAATTGCACGTGCAATTAATTTAAAAGTACCAGAATTGGTGTTTATGAATCTTGATGATTCGTTTAGTAAAACAGAACCAGATGAAGAAATTCAGGACTTACTTAAGTTTAGTGTTGGTTTAAATCTTGGATTGCATTTTTTATCTGAAGCTATTACTTATGATCCATTAGTTAGTACAGTAGATGCATTAACAGCATCAAAAGTGGTACTATTAGATAGCATAATTAGTAATATTGATAGAACCGCTAAAAACACAAATTTACTGCATTGGCACAAAGAACTTTGGATTATAGATAATGGAGCGAGTTTCTACTTTCATCACGATTGGAAAAATTGGGAAAATCATCTTACCAGAACGTTTCCACTTGTAAAAGATCATGTGCTTTTACAAAACGCCACCAAATTAAATGAGGCTTCAAAAGAAATCCAACAATTGCTCAATCGTGATAAAATAGCTGAAATTGTTTCAAATATACCAGAAGATTGGTTGTTAAGTGAAGCAGATACGATGACAGCAACAGAAATGAGAGATGCATATATTAAGTTTATAAATACAAGATTTGCAAAAATTGATGTATTAGTTAAAGAAGCCGAAGATGCAAGATAGATATACATTTGAATATGCCATAATTAGGTTTGTTCCTAAAGTAGAACGCGAAGAATTCTTTAATGTAGGAGTCATTCTATTCTCTAAACGAAAAAAATTTCTAGAAATAAAATATCACATCAATCAAGATAAATTGAAGGCGTTTTCAACTGATATTGAGGTTCAAATGCTAGAAAACTATTTAAATGCTTGGCAACAGGTATGTAAAGGTGAGCCTCAAGGTGGAAGAATTGGAAAAATGGAGTTGTCAGATAGGTTTAGATGGTTAACCGCTTGCCGAAGTACCATTATCCAAAGCTCTAAAACGCATCCAGGTTTATGTAGCGACCCAAATAAAACCTTAGAAGAGATTTTTAAACAATGTGTGTTGTAGTTGGTAGTTTAGTTTGTATATCTGCCTGATTAGTAGTGTTTAAAGCAGCAGGTGTTGAAAAGGCAGTACTGTATTGATGGTTTCAAATACATAAACTAGTGTTAAAATCTTTTTTATAACTAACCGATTGTTTAGTTTTGTGGTGTAATCAGAATTAGTGGCTAGAAAAAAACAATATAATGAAACAGAAGTCCTAGAAAAAGCAATGCGGCTTTTCTGGAAAAATGGTTATGAAACCACTTCTATGCAAATGCTCGAAAAAGAAATGGGCATTAATAAATTTTCTATATATGCTAGTTTTGGTAGTAAACAAGGCTTATTTCTTGAAAGTCTAAAGCATTACAAATCAAAAGTGCATGCTATTCTAGATAAATTAAAAAAAGGTACTAATGGAGTAGAAGACATTAAACAGTTTTTTTACGATTCTGTAAGTTCTAATTTTAAAGACGACAACTTAAAAGGTTGTTTAATAACAAATACGTATAATGAGTTTTCAGAAAAAGATGATGAATTAATTCAAGAACAGATGCATTTTTTTATGGATAATTTAAAAGCTCTAATTACAGAAAAGTTACAAATGGATGCTTCAAAAGATGAAGAAACAATAAAAAAACAAGCCAACTATTTATTGTTAGCAAAGCATGGTTTAGCAGCTGCAGCAAGAGTTAACACTAAAGCAGAAATTGAAGATTATATTGAAATGACCTTCAAAAATATATAAACATTTTTTTTGAAAAATAACTAAACGTACGTTTAGATAAAATTAATAATAAACTGAAAAAAGAAAAATTATGACAACATTAAAAGTTCACAATATTGAAACAGCTCCAGAAGGAAGTAAAGGACTACTAGAAAACTCTCAAAAAGCCTACGGAATGATTCCTGGTTTACATGGAGTATTAGCTGGAGCACCAAAAATTTTAGAAGCTTACCAAACCTTACATCAGTTATTTGTTGACTCTTCATTTAACGAAGAAGAATTAACGGTTGTGTGGCAAACGATTAACGTAGAACACGGATGTCATTACTGTGTTCCTGCACATACAGGTATCGCAAAAATGATGAAGGTTGATGATGCCATTACCGAAGCATTACGTAATGAAACTCCTTTAAAAAACGAAAAATTGGAAGCCTTAAGAACAATGACATTAACTATTGTTAGAAATCGCGGTCATGTAACGCAAGCAGATTTAGATGCTTTTTATGCTGCTGGTTATGGTGAAGCACAAGTATTAGGAATTATTTTAGGATTATCTCAAAAAACAATAAGTAATTATGTAAACCATATTGCAAATACACCTGTAGATGCTGGTTTTAAAAAGTTTGAGTGGTCTAAAGACAATGTGGTATCCTAAACCCTAAAACCACAGATTGATTGATAGCTATAAACCTTCCGTGTATTCGGAAGGTTTATTAATCTTAAAACATACAATTATGATAAAAGTTTCTGTAATGTATCCAAACAGCGAAAATGTTCAGTTTGATGTAGATTATTACCAAAAGAAACACTTACCAATGGTAACAAAATTAGTAGGGAATGCTTTAAAACGATTAGAATTAGATTTAGGTATGGCAAGTAGAGTTCCAGGTGAACCTGCTCCTTATGTAGCTATTGCACATCTATTATTTGATGATATTGATTCCTTTCAAGAGGCTTTTGGTCCTCATGCGGCGACTTTTGCTGCCGATGTAAAAAACTACAGTAATGTACAGGCAGAACTTCAAATTAGTGAATTAATCCCCTTTTAATATGAAAGAGAAATTAAAAATAGATATCGTTTCAGATGTCGTGTGTCCATGGTGTACCATTGGTTATAAACGTCTAGAAAAAGCGATTTCAGAATTAGGAATAGAAAATCAAATAGACATAGCATGGCAGCCCTTTGAATTGAATCCGAATATGCCAGCCGAAGGTCAGAATGTAATAGAGCACATTACAGAAAAATACGGCGCTACTTTAGAGCAACAAAAAGCATCACAACAGCACATGAAAGCTGCAGGTGATGAGTTGGGTTTTAAATTCGATTATTTTGATGACATGCGCATGGTAAACACCTTTGATGCTCATATTTTATTAGAATATGCCAAAGACTTTAACAAGCAGACCGAATTAAAAATGCAGCTAACAAAAGCGTTTTTTAGTGACCGTAAAGATGTTTCTAAAAAAGAAATCTTAAAAGAAGCGCTTTTAAAAGTGGGTTTAAATGCAGAAGACGCTTTAGCAAAATTAGATAATGAAGAGGAGCGTTTAGACATTAGAAACAAACAGAATTATTGGAAAAGTTTAGGCGTAAACTCTGTGCCTACAATTGTATTTAATAGAAAAAGTGCCGTTACTGGAGCGCAACCTGTAGATACTTTTAAACAAGTGCTTTCTGAATTAATTACAGCAGAGTAATTAGATATATATCTATTAAAAGACTAGGATATAAACAACAACTATGACGAAGGAAACAAGACCAAAAGTATTATTTTTTGATGTTAACGAAACGCTTTTAGATCTCACTAAAATGAAAAAGCAAGTTGGTGAAGCCCTAAATGGTAGAGAAGATTTATTATCGCTTTGGTTTACTACGATGTTACAATACTCATTAGTAACTACTGCTAGTGGACAATACGAACATTTTGATCATATAGGTGCAGCAGCATTACAAATGGTTGCTGCAAATAATGGCATTTCGATGTCAGAAGAAGAGGCTAGAAATGTCGTTATTAATGCTTTAAGAGGACTGCCAGCACATTCAGAAGTTAAAGCCGCATTGGCTCAACTAAAAAAAGATGGTTACAAATTGGTATCGTTTACTAATTCATCTAATGAAGGTGTAAAAAAACAATTTGAAAGTGCAGGACTAACAGACTATTTTGATGAATGTTTAAGTATAGAAGGTATTGGGAAATTTAAACCATTTACAGATGTCTATAATTGGGGAGCTCGTAAAATGGGTGTGAAACCAGAAGAGTGTATGCTTATTGCGGCACATGGTTGGGATGTTGCAGGAGCGCTTTGGGCTGGCTGGAGAGCTGCATTTGTCGCTAGACCTGGTCAACAATTATTTCCATTAGCACTGCAAACAGAAATCAATGAGTCTGATTTACAAAAGGTGGCAGATATCCTTGTAACTTTTAAGTAACGGTATTACGATTAATGATAACCAATTAATAATTAGCTATCACAAATAGTAGAAACTAAAAGTTACTACTGTTATAGCAATTTACTTCCTATTAAAAAATTGTAACACATTGGTATCTTTTAAAAATCAAAGCCCATTCCAAAGGCTACTCTAACACCATCAGAAGAATTAAATACCCCCAAATTAGCAGACAATAAATCTACAGCATTAATAAAAAATCCTCCACCATAGGCATTATGCCATTTTTCTGAGGTTTCATTTTCAATCCAAACACGACCATAATCAAAGCCGCCATAGATCCCTAATTTTATTGGAATTAATCTTGTTTTCATGCGGTTAAAACTATACCTCAAATCGGTATTTTGATAAAAGGCACTTTTTCCTGTAAAACGTTGGTTTCTGTGGCCTCTTAAGCCATCAATTCCTCCTATAGAAGCAGCTTGATAGAATTCAAAACCATCACCAAAATTTACATGACTTTTTAATTTAGTAGCCAGTACTAATCGCCCTGAAGGATTTAGTTTTCTTGCAAAACCAATATCAGTAATCAGATATCCGAAATCACGATTGCTGACTTCTAAATTGTCTTTATAACCTGTTGCAATTGAGAAATTCATTCCATTAGTTGGGTAGGCATTATTATCGTAGTTAGAGTAGTTATACGTTGCGTTTATACCACCAAAATGCTCTTCATCAAATACATTATTTGGTAATAAACTATAGTCTGATACAAAACGATTATCACTATTGTGAATTTCATTGACTTCATAACTAACACCAAAATGAATAAGACTTCCGCGTTTAGAATTCCAGATCAGTTGAGGACTTAAACGAAAAATTCTAGTTTTTACGCGGTTATAATCTAAACCAAAGTCGTCATCATTATTTTCAGTTTCATTACCATAACCAAAGAAATTGACACTGTAATTAGGACTTTGAAAATGCGCTTGAAATCCAAAATTTAAGCTTCCAATAACATTTGCAAACTCACCTTTATAGTTTAATTCATAACCATCGGTTGCAAAATAATAAGCCGCTTTTACTTCATGTTGAGATGTAAATGGGTTGCGTTCAAAGCCATAAACCGTATAAGTGTTTGTAAAACCTAATTTTAAACCATCGTCTGGGTTGGCACCTAGAGTAGGAATGATTTGATTGACATTATTCTTTATTTTTCTATAATCATAGACGTTTGTGTTATAGTCGTCTGTTAATTTAATTCTAGCTTTTTTAGCCTGTGATAAATCGTTTTTCTTCGATTCGTAATCGTAGATAATAACGTTTTTGCCAGATGCTACCTTATAATCATCATTGTTTTGTCCACCAATAAAACGCACTTTGATTTTAGAAATTTTTCCTTCAACCACAAAGCTATCATCATCATCTAAACCATAAATCCATATTTCTTTAGTTGTTTTTGGGTGATAGATTTTATGATGAAAACGATCCTTAATAGTATCATCTTTTTTACGGTATATGGATACTTCTACGTCATCATTTTCTAAAGCTTTAACATGAATGTAGTCGTCTTTATTCGTTCCTGTTAGAATGGCATGTTTACTTATTAATTTTACATATCTATCTGAAATTTGTTGTAGGTGTGTTCGTCTTTCTTTTAGAATTTTTTTAATTTCTATGATAGATTGCGGATTTACTTCTTTTGGAATATGGTTAAACGCTTCATCTATAACTGTATCTGTTATTTGAGATTGAATAAATTGTACTTGTTCGTCCCAAGTCAATTTGTTAGAATCTGTAATAAATGCAACATCTAACGGAAATCCAGAGACATTAAATCCTTTAACATCTTTTAAATCGGCTTCATATTTTCTAAATTTTCTTGCTGCAGGAATCAGTTTTACGCCTGTTCCAAACAAAAAACCATCAGACATTTTAGAAAAGGCAAGATCTCTATCTCTTGGTAAGGGTTTGTAAATTGTTTTTCCTTTGGTTTCAAATACCAACCAACGCCATTGGTCTTGATGCCTATCTGCATCACCAATTAACATGTCAAACAATCGCGCTTTAATAAATTCTTTTTCATCTATAATTTTAGATTCGTCACTTAATACGTCTTTTAACATATCTACTGTACTTACAATCTCCCCTGTAAAATTCCCAGTTGCTAACTCAACATGACCATCAGAAGGGTGTTCTTCAAAAAGGTATAGTTCATTACCAAAATCTTCATTATATAAGCCTAAGGCATTTTGTTTGGGCACATAATATAAGTTAGGATTTAAATGAGATAGGTTTATTGCATCAGATAAGGTTCCTATAACAAAAGGTGCATACGGATAGGCGCCAGAAAAAATATCTTCTAATAAATGTTCTGAAGCTGTATTAGTAAATTGTCCTTCGACATACTGGTCTTTAAAAATAGCGGCTTGCATAAATTGATCTGCTTGCTTTTTCATAGCACGCATAACATAGCGTTTCCCATCTGAAGCTTTTAAGTGAAGCGTCTTAGATTGTGTACCTCCTCCTTTTCTAAAAGGTGTTAAGCCACCTATTAAGGTATCTAGGTTAACAACCTTTGCTTTAACGTTTGTACTATAATCGTCTCTGTATCTGTTTCCCCATAAGAACTTATAAAAACCAGATTTATTAGTGTCTTCTTTTGAGTAGATTGATGCACTTATAGAATCTGTAATTATTTTAGCATATTCTGTTTCAGAAACTTGTTCTGGCTGTTTTATTTGTTTGAAAAATTCGACTTCTTCAGAATTTGAATTAAAAAATTGTACATCTACAGCCTTATTGTTTCCTATGTTAAGTAACGCATAGCCAGGAATAGCATGGCCATAATTATTAGGATTACGCATTCTTACAGGTGTAGTTTTAGAACCAGAGCCACTGATGATTTGAGCTACATTATCAAACTCTAAGTATTGTAAATTATGCTCATGTCCTGATAGAAAAATAACATTCTCGTTTTGTTGGGCCACAGCAATAAGGTTTTTTCTTAATTCATTGTAAAATGGATTAGACAAATCTGCATTTACAATACCAGTAGAGGTTCTTAAAATATTTTTTAAGGTGCCAAGTACAGGTATAGGTTTCATGTTTTCTTTTACACCATAACGGCCATTATGTGGTCCGTTACTATACATAGGATGATGTATGGCAACTAAGGTAGTTTTTCCTCTTGCTTTTTTTATTTCACTTCTAAATTCATCTAAAAAATCGGCTCTAGTTTTTATGTCACAATCATCATTAATTGTGGGATGATTATTCCAATTGGTAATGTACCAATGCGAATCTATAATTAGCATAACAATATCATCACTAATTTTAATTTTCTCAATTGGACAGCCGTTTTCTGGTTGAAAGGTGTTTTTTCCTAAGGCATCTTCAACCATTTTCTCTTGTGCCTTCAGACCTTTTAAACCACTATACCAATCATGATTTCCTGGAATAAAATAAACATTTCCAGGGAATGTTTTGGCAACGTCTAATTGAAGCTTTAATGCGTGTTCTGCCGCTTTAATGGCTTTGTCATTTTTTAAAGGTACACCGCGAGGATAGATGTTATCTCCAAGAAACAATAGGAAATCATCTTTGTCTGCTTTAGCAAATTGATGTTGTAGTTTTAATAATGTTTTTGGAGCTGTGCCATCCGCTTCAGGCTTTCCTACATCTCCTATTAAAAAAACATTAGTGGTATTCTTATCTATTTGTTTAAGCTCTTTATCGCTAACATTAACATTGTGGGAATTATAAGTAGCACAACTACTTATAATAAGTCCCATACTAATTAAACCAATTAATAGTTTTGTTTTCATTCTGTGATTTCTTCTTATACGGCCTGTAAATCTTCTATTGTAAAAATATCCGATACTTTTTTTAGCTTTCTGTTAATGTCTACTCTAATCGCTTTTATACCACTAGCTCCTTGAAGCTCTTCTAATTCTACAATTTCGATATTAGTTCCAATATAATTTTTGGCTTGTAGAAATTGGAAATAAGCTAAATATTCTTTCTCCATGGCATTACTAGAATACACAACAGAAAGTTTATGTGGTTGTGTTAAACGCTCGTTTGTATTTTTAATGTGGGCTTTGTCTATACGCTTTTTAATCATTTCGTAACGTACATTATAAGCTCCATCAACATCAAATTGTTTTTCATCTATGCGATAACGAATGGTAATCGGGATATCATAAGCAAGAATTAAGGATGCCACTTCTAATTGTAAAGGGAATTCTTTTTGCTTTTCGTAGTACATCGCTTCCATTTCGCAAGTCACTTGTAATTGCCATAAACGTAAGTTGTACAATACAGTGGGATGATAGTTTAAATGCTTAGAAATAGATTGTCCGATATATAAATTATGCTCAATGCCATCTGTTTTGAATTTTTCAAAATAATGTGGAAATATCTCTTGAGCTTTTAGTTGTTGTTGGTCTAAAAATGAAGACAGAGTTTTGTTTCCTTTTTCAATAGTAATATCATAGGCTTTTCTAGCGTCATATAAACTACTTGTTGTTTTGTCAATTGTTTTAAGAAATTCGTCGACATCTTCAATGCCTTTAGAATTTTTCTGAAAATGTTCGAATAAAGGAAAGAGTTGTTTTTCGAAAAAGATATTAATTTCTTGTTCTGAATTGGTGTGGAAATTGTCTTTTAATTCCGCTAAATAATTGTCAATTTGAAAAATTAACTGTTCGTAAAACGGTAAATTTATTTTAATCCTATTTTTAAGGATGTCTTTACTTTTTTCTAATTGTCTTGTTAGGTCTATTCTAATGGCTTCGTTTCGTGCATTTGATGAACCAACCACGTCTATTTGTCCAAAAAGAGGAATGACATCTTTAAATACAATTTCTTGAAAAACCGGATTCTCTCCAAAGTTTCGTTCTTGTATGTATTTGTTAGCTTCTTCTTCAAAACGCCATTGTACAGAAGGATGGATAGCTGTACATTCTTGTTGTATAATGGCACTGATTTCATTTTGATGTTCTGAAAACGTACGTTTAGAGTAACTTAAAATAAAAGGTAAAATGGTATCTAACTTTACCATATTAATGGCATTAAGCTGGTTGGGCTTAAATGCTGCCAACTCTATAATAAAACCTAATTCACCATTAATAGGAACAGGAATGAGGGCTACACTTTTAAAACCTTTTTTTAATAACGTACTACTTAGCCTATTGCCTTTAGTTCTTTTATGATACGTTTCTACGTTGGAAATAATAATTGGTTTACAATCTTTAAACAATTGACAGTTAATATGTTCGCAGGCATATTCATTAATGCTTACATCTTCATCTGGTACTAGTGTTAGCATATTAAAATTCCTATCAAAAGGAGAGATAATCTTGTCGTGCTCTACACTGTAGCTTCCAAGTTGCAAATCTGGATTGTTAAATATGCGTCTAATGTCTTCAATTAAATATTGAAAACTTTCGTTATTAGGTTGTATTAAATGGGTTTTAAAATCATCAATGCGTTCGTCTAACGAGGTGTCTATAAGGTTTACTATACCAAAGCCTTCAATAGTCCATGAATCTTTAGGGAAGTATTTTTTCCAAATCTCAATATCACTAGCGTTGCTTAATAATTCATCTAAAATTTCTTCAGTAATTTCAATGGCATTTTCGTTAGGGTAGATGTCTAGGAAGTCGGCATTAAAAGCCACACGATAACGCTTTCTGTCACCATTTTTGTCTGTAATAGATAAGGTTTTTGGTCGTTCAAAATCGACATTAAATTTGTAATGGATATTCAATATAATAGCATAGGTAAGCAAATCAAAAGAGTCTTCATAATCCTTATACAGTTCATTAAATACATTTTCGCTTGCTTCTGCATTTTTAATAATGCTTTCTAATCTTGAACTACAGTAAAAAACATCACTAGTATACGGGGTAACCGCTGCTTTAATCTCATTGTCCGTTAAGGCTGATGGGAAAATATAAGACATCAACTGGTCTATGATAGGCTTATGCTTCAGAAAATCTTCAGTAGTATTTGTTCCAGTAGATAAAATAGGATGTTTATCAAATAATTCTAAAGCTTGCTTCGCTTGTGTTTGCACCGAAACATTATTAGAGTCTAATAAGTCTATAAATTTATCCCTTAATAAGCGTAAAGATATATTTACTTTAAAAGGTCCTGTAGTTTTGTTTTTCATAGCGTTTAAATTAATATTATACAGGCATGTTTATATAATAACTATAAATAAATGCTGCTGCCGAGATAATAATTCCGAACATGAAAACGGTATAGGTGATACGTAATAATTTATATTTTCTATTTAGCACCAAGCCTAAATAATACAAATCTTTTGTAAGTGAATTGTATAACGTTTCTTCATTATCCATTAAATAGTCGATTCCCCATTCAAAATCTTGCAAATTCATTTTATGAAAATTTCCAAAAAATAGAATATTAGTTTTTTTCTCCTTAATCATATCTTTTGTAATGGCAACATTAGATATTTTAGGACGTGTAGATAATACAGATAAGACTACAGAGGCAACACTAAAAAGCATTAAAATTAAGGTAGGATACACTAAAAATAAATTGGAAGGATTGTCTAGTTTAGGAATTAAGTTAGATAAGGCTACAGAAATAATTATTGCGTTTACAGATAGTAGTATGTTGGCTTTGGTATCTGCAATAGCACTTAATTCTATGTGATTTTTTAATTGCACACGATACATCGTTTCAACACCTCTTCCAAACCTTGTATTTTTATCTTTTTTATTCTCCTTAGCAGTTAGTTTATGTAACTTTTTTTGAATTTCTAATACATTAAGCTCCTTTTTAGGTTGCCAAATTTGTTTAGCAGAATCGGAATAAAACGAATGGTTTTTAAGAAAGGCGATGTTCTGTTCCATCCATTCTATATCAGAAAGTGTATGGTCATTTTTAGCATTTATCTCTTTTAGTAAATTTTCCGAAATATCTAAATAGTCATCAGAAGCAATATGCCCACAATCGGCATCTTTAATAATAGATTCGAGCTTGTTATTAGGATTAAGATCCGTTTTTGTTGCTAGAATTAACTGCTCAACTTGGTCTAGCAGTTCTTCAGGAACATCTTGTTCCTTTAGATAAGAACGTGCAATCTTAACGCTTTCTTCTTCATGACCAATATCTGTATAAATATAACCCGTATCATGAAACCAACCCGCCAATAATAAGGCTAAAGTCTCTTGTTCTGTGCATTGTTCTCTGTTGGTTAATTCTGTAATACTGGTGACAACGTTTCTAGTATGAATAGCGTTGTGGTAATAGTTTGTTGAAGCTAGCTGTTTATTTAACAGCTCTGCAACATATATTTCTACATCGAGTAACAGCTTTTCTTTCATATTACAAATTTACATTGTTTTAATAGTCGAATAAAGTGATCTTTACTATCATTTTTTATAAATGAAGGATAATACGATTTGTTTTTAATCACATCACTTTTGTGATGTAACGAAATAGGTATTCCTTTTTTTAATGGTTTTTAAAGATACTAAAACCAAAAAAAAAGCCTTAAATCATTTGGGTTAAATGATTAAGGCTTTTAAATTGTGGAGTCGGAGAGAATCGAACTCTCGTCCAAACAAGTAACCAAAGGGCTTTCTACACGTTTATTCTTTTCTTGGGTTTTCGATTGCAAGCTGGTTAAAGACAACCCACTTACAACTTAGCTTTTTAATCTCGAAAAGGCATCAAAGCGCTACCTAATCTTAGTTAATTTTTACGATGCCTCAAAAAAGAACGCCATTAACCAAGGCTTTCTGGAGACATTTAGCCTTCCTACCTAGTAGGAATGAGCACGAATCTTACTATAATTCAGATTATGCAGCTAAAGCGTAGTTATTCTCGCCGTTTAAAATTTGGTCTAGCCTTTTAGGTGTTTCAATGCCATTACACCACGTGCTTACCATCTAATTAATCTCGCTGTCAAAACCAGTCGACCCCGTTTACTTCCCACAAAAGTGGGAATCTATTTCATAAATGATAATAATATTTTGGGCGTTACCTTTTCAGGTCGGGCTGTCCGCTATATCTTTTGCTCAAAAAAGCAAAAGGATGCCGCTTCCATCCCTAACGCACTAATCCAAGAAACCTATAGTATAAGTTCAAGGGCTGCAAAATTACTAAAAATACTAATGCAAAAGCTATACCAATCTTGTTTTATATGTATTTGCAGAAATAGTGTCAGTATATATATTTAATCTTTAGGTATCAGAAAGAAGTGTTTTTCTAAAGTGAAAAAAGAATTTTAGTCACATAATCCATCAATAAAATTTATTACGTTTACCTCTCTAAATTCTATAGGTGTTTTAATATCATAAATTGGGTATAGAATTTTAAGGAATAGTTGTTTTAAAACTTATTTTTGCCGACTTCAATTTACTAATTCAACAACACATGACAAAACCAAGAATAGCACTTGCGATTGGCATTATTTGTATTTCAATATTTCCAATATTGGTGAAGCTAAATCTTACACCAGGACTTGTTTCAGCATTTTACAGAATGGCCATAGCCTCTCTTTTTATTGTGCCTTACGTTCTTATAACAAAACAGTTTAAGGTAACGTCTAAAAAAGCATTAGGGTTTTCTATGATTTGTGGAGTTGTATTTGGTTTAGATGTTGGTGTTTGGAATATTGCGATTCAGCAATCAACAGCCACACAAGCAACTTTGCTGACTAACTTGTCTCCAGTTTGGGTAGGTGTTGGAGCTTTTTTATTTCTAAAAGATAAACCAAAACAGAATTTTTGGATGGGTACCGTTGTGGCCATTATAGGTATGGTGCTTTTAGTAGGATTTGATTTGTTTCTCAATTTTGATTTTAATATCGCTTTTATTTTTGGTGTCTTGTCAGGAATGCTCTATGCTGTTTATATGCTATTAAGTAAAACTATTTTAGAAGAAATGGAGGTCATGACCTTTATGATGATTAGCCTATTATCTTCTACTATAGCCTTAGGTGTACTTAGTTATGCTTTTAATGAACCGTTTACGGGATTTTCAGATGCTGGGTGGTTGGTATTAGTGGTTCAAGGCGTGGTGTGTCAGTTGTTAGCATGGCTACTTATTAGTTTTGCAACAAAGCACATGCGCGCAACAAGAGTTTCTGTAAGTTTGTTAGGACAAGCTGTATTGGCTTCCATTTTAGCTTGGTGGCTACTCGATGAACAAGTGTCCTTACAAATGGTGATTGGAGGTATTGTATTGCTCTTTGGAATTAGACTTACATTTTATGAAAAAGCTTTGCTTAAAGCTAAAGTTTAACTGTATTAGTCGTGGTTTTATTTACAACGATAGTTCTGGTAATAAGTTATTTGAACAGCGTTTGTAAAAAAAATAATAATTAAAGTTCCGTAAACCAGAAGCCTGTAATATTTAATGAATGCTGTTGCGGACCTTAAGGCGTGTAAATATTTTTAACCAAAGAATGTTTGCGAAAACATGCAAATCCGCTTATTTTCGTGAAAATATTTTCAAAATTAAATGCTGGAATTATTGAATTTCTTTGCGTCTATTTAAAGAAATTAATAATGTATTTGTAATATAAATACTGGCAATATTTAATGTAGAACTATCTCAATTTTAAAATTTATCTATGACATTTGCTATCATAAAAGAACGTAAAAATCCACCAGACAGACGAGTTGTCTTTTCTCCTGAAACTTTAGCCGAAGCTAGAACTCAATTTCCTGAAGCTAATTTTATAATAGAATCTTCAGATATTCGTGTTTTTCCTGATGAGGCATACAGAACGTTAGGTTTTGAAGTATTAGAAGATGTGTCGCATGCCGATGTAATGATTGGTGTAAAAGAAGTGCCAATAGAACATCTAGTTCCAAATAAGAAATACTTTTATTTTTCACATACCATAAAAAAACAACCTTACAATAGAAAGCTTCTAGTTGCTATGCTAGAGAAAAATATTGAAATGTTTGATCATGAAACTATAGTGAAGAAGAGTGGAGCAAGACTTATAGGTTTTGGTCGCTATGCAGGTTTAGTTGGAGCTTACAATGGTTTTAGAGCTTTAGGATTGAGAGATAATTTATTCAATTTACCAAAAGTAGAAACACTTGCCGATTTAGATGCTGTAAAAGCAGAGTTAGATAAAATTACACTTCCTAATATCAAAATATTACTTACAGGAACAGGGAAAGTGGCTTACGGAGCAAAAGAGATTTTAGATCATTTAGGTATTAAAGAAGTTAGCGACGCCTTGTATTTAACCTCTCAGTTTACAGAGCCTGTTTACGTTATGGCAGATGTTATGGAGTATGCCAAACGTAAAGATGGTAAAGTAGGAGATAAGTACAAGTTTTATAAAGACCCTTCAGGTTACGAGAGTAATTTTATGCCTTATGCTAAGGAAACTGACTTTTTTATAGCAGGTCATTTTTATGGTAATAATGCACCTTATTTATTTACAAGAGAAGACGCCAAACATCCTGATTTTAGAATAAATTTAGTGGCAGATATATCTTGTGATATTGATGGTCCTGTAGCAAGTACTATTAGACCATCAACAATAGCAGACCCTTTTTATGGTTACGATCCTCAAAAAGAAGTCGAAGTAGATTTTGATGCAAAAGATGCCATTACAGTTATGGCTGTAGATAATTTACCTTGCGAATTACCAAAAGATGCCAGTGAAGGTTTTGGTACTACCTTTTTAGAACATGTGATTCCTGCATTTTTTAATAATGATAAAAACGAAGTTTTAAAACGCGCAAAAATCACAGAAAACGGTAAGTTAACAAAACGTTTTAGCTATCTACAGGATTATATTGATGGGAAACAATAATATTAAAACAGCTTTAGTAACAGGAGCGGCTTCAGGTTTAGGGTTTGAGTTAGCACTTTTGTTAGCTAAGGATGGTTACCATCTGGTTTTAATTGATATAGATTCAGCAAAATTAGAAGCGGCAAAAGCTAATATTTTAAAAGAGTATCCAACTCAAATTATCGTAATGGTAAAGGATTTGAGTGTTATAAATATTGCTCAAGAGATTTATGACGATCTCAATACGCTTAACATAGATGTTATTATAAACAATGCAGGTTTTGGTTTGTTTGGTACTTTTTACGAGACAGATTGGGAGCGAGGATCGCAAATGCTGCATCTTCATATTTTAACAACAACGCATTTAATAAAGTTAATTTTACCAGGCATGGTTGAACGTGGTTCGGGTAAAATTTTAAACTTATCGTCTTTAGCCGCATTTCAACCTGGTCCATTAATGGCTTTATACTATGCTTCAAAAGCTTATATTTTATCTTTTTCTGAAGCTATTTCTAACGAATTAAAAGGCACAGGAGTGACAGTGACAGCATTATGTCCTGGTCCAACAAAAACAGCGTTTCAAAGTACTGTATCTGAAGATATTGCAGAAAATAAAATAGCTTTTAATATGGCCTGCGCAAAAGAAGTTGCTCTTTATGGCTATAAAGCAATGCAAAAAGGTAAGGTCATAGCAATTCCTGGTGTGTTTAATAAGTTTTTATCTTTTCTGCCACGAGTTTTAACTCGAAATAGAACGACTAAAATTGTAAGGAAAATTCAGGATAAGAATAGAGATTGTTAATGGTTGTTTGTAGGTGTTTAAGGCTTCTATATTAGGTTGTTATATTTTAAATTAGCATGCTAATAATTAATTTTGGTTTTTTTTTAAACCTCTTTCTGAAATGTAAATTTCAAATATTAAAACGGTAATGATTCCTAGAGTATAAGCGACCAAATCTGTGACCTGAAATGTGCTTCCAAATATAAGTTTCGCAGTAAAACTATCCTCTAAATTAAAGTAGGTTAAGAATGGGGTAAGCTGAAGGAATTCTACGAGATAAGCAATTAAGAGGACGACTAATGCCGAAACCCAAATTTTCAGATTGGTACATCCTCTAATAATTGCATATAATAAAATAACACATAGATAATCGCCAATTGTATAGCGAATAAATCCGGTTTTAACGATAAAGGCAATAGCTAATTCTACGAGAAAAAGGCTGTGTGCTAATACTAAATAGTTTTTATTGAATTGTAGGTACATATTAAATGTTTATTTAACGACTATAAAAAAATAACAAATGGCAATAGGAATATTTAAGAGTAACAAACCACACGTTCTTAAAACTAGGCTTCTGTAAGTCCAGTATACAAATGCTGTAATTATTAATATCAGAAACATAATACATTGGTTATTGTGGCATAGCTAACATAATACAAGCCGGTAATAACTATTGAGTTTGTGTTTGGAAATAGTAAAAACGAAACCAATAAACAAGTGCCAAGCATAAAACTGATTAAACCAATGAGTTTGGCTGTATTAATAATATGATATAAAGTTTTCATACATTTTCTGTTAAAAAACCTCGCTCATTCTTTTGGGATAGAAGCGGAGCGAGGATCATCACACTAACTAATTATCCGTTATTCCAATCAATTTTACGAGAGACAAACATTACCGTTGCTAAGATTAAGAACAATCCAATGCTGCCAACTAATAGGGCGTAGTTTTTAAGTTGAATAATAACGTAAATAAATGAATACAAAGCAGTTAATGATAAGCCAATTAATGCCGAAAATTTAAAATTCCTAAGTATAGATTTAGAATAAAGTGTTATAAGTAATACCACAGATACACCAGCTATTAAATATGCTTTTAAGAAATTACTATGTTCTGAGATTGAAACTAATAAGGTGTAAAACATTACCAAAGCCAAACCAATCATTAAATATTGAAATGGATGAATATGGATTTTACTCATGGTTTGAATTAAGAAAAATATTAAGAATGTGAGCCCAATAACCAAGAATCCATATTTAGCAGAACGCTCACTTTTTTGATATTCATCTACTAAAACCACGAATTTAGTACCAAAAGCAAACGGTTTTAAACTAGGAACTTTCTTTAAGTATTTTTGTGAAAACGCTCTGTTTATAGATAACACTTTCCAATCTACTTTAAAGCCTTCTTTTGTTATGCTTCTGGTTTCATCATTAGGAGAATAGTTGCCTATAAATCCAGGGTCTGCCCAATTTGATGTCATTTGCATGGTTGTTGTTTTCCCAACAGGAATGGCTTGTATTTGTTCACTACCATCATAAGTTACTTTCATGTTAAACTTAAAATTGGTTTTTAATAGCGCTTCGTTTATAAATCCTGTTTCTAATTCATCTAAATGCTTGCCTGATGTATTGTCATTATAGTTAGTTTCAAAAAGATAAGGAGTGCCGTCTATGTTTATTGCCATTTCATTTTTAATACCTTTTAAGTTGGTTGTTCTAAATAAAATTGAAGCTTTTTCCCAAATGATATCCTCATTTTTAATGCC
The DNA here is from genome assembly GCF_018860565.1 of Winogradskyella psychrotolerans. Lineage (GTDB taxonomy): Bacteria > Bacteroidota > Bacteroidia > Flavobacteriales > Flavobacteriaceae > Winogradskyella > Winogradskyella damuponensis. The sequence continues at coordinate 406,802 of NZ_JAHKPS010000013.1, read as the reverse complement.
TTTATCTTTAAGGCTTGGTTGCTTGTAATTACCTTCTATTATCATGTTAGAGGTAAAAACAGCAGATTCAAAATTACCTAAATGCAAGGTTTTTGATTTCACTGAAGCATCAATATCTAGTTTTTCTGGAAATATATAAGCGAAATTAATGTGTGTTTTGGTTTCCTTTAAATAGGTCTTTGTTTTTTCATTAAAGGTTGAAGTTTCTGAATAGGTTTTATAGGGTAGTTTTAAAATAGGACCATACATCATCACCTCATTTCCCCATTTTTGATTAATCTCTTGTACAACATCTTGTTGTCTGTAAGAGCGTTCTTCAATGAGTAAATTAACGTAGGTTAAGGGAATAAGCAATACGAGAATTAAAGTACCAACCATTAGCATTCTTGCTGTGATTGAGGTTTTTAACCATTGACCAAACTTGTTAGATTGGTGTATGGGTTTTTGATTCTCGGTGTTTGGGTGTTCAGGATTTTCCATGTTGTGTGTATTTAATTTGTGGTGTTGTAAAGTACTTTGTTTTTCAAAGTGAATAGTTAAAAAAAAGGAGACATACTGAGCGTAGTCTATATATTATGTTTTGTGTATTAATTTTTCTAGGGCTTCAATATGTTTTTTAAATTCTGCTTTTCCGAGTTTAGTAACACTATATCTTGTGTTTGGTTTTCGGCCAATAAATTGTTTTTCTACTAAAATATAGTCTGCTTTTTCTAAAGCTTTGGTATGGCTTGCCAAATTGCCATCTGTAGCACCAAGCAATTCTTTCAGCATATTAAAATCGGCAAACTCGTTTACCATAAGAACAGACATAATACCAAGTCTTATCCTATGATCAAAAAGTTTATTTATGTTTGTTATTATACTCATCTTGTTTCCTGTAAAAACAGGAATTTATTTAATTTCATAAGGGGTGTCAAATTTACTATTAATCATAATAGTGTCATTTAAAACCGTAATATTAATAACGTCTTCAATTTGATACCCATTTGTATAGTATCCAAAACGTTTAGAAATAATGGTGTTGTTTTCAGAATTTTTAAATGATATGACATAACTACCATCAGAAGTTACCTTATTCATTTTTGTGATAAAATCAATCGTTTTACTTTTTCCTAAACGGATGAACTGCTGTTTAGAATCGGGTAAAATACTTAAGGAATCTATATCAAAGTTACTCTTATTTGTAATCATAAATTTTCCTTCATTAGAACGGCACGAAAACAAAAGTAAAATGGTTAAGGTGTAAACCCAAACGTTTTTTAGTTTCATTTTACGTCATATTTAAAATGCATCCAAGTGCCATAAACAATGTGCATAATACCAAAACCAATAACCCATAACCAAAATCCAAATCCTGGATAAAGCGCTGCAATAAGACCTAAAATTATTTGAATAAATCCTAAGTATTTAATATCACCAATACTATATTTTGAAGCATTTATTAAAGCTAAACCATAAAAAATAAGCATTAAGCCACCTGTTTGTCCATATTTTCCTTGACTTAAAATAATGAGTATATAAAGTCCGCCAGCAATTAATGGAATTAAAAAGTTAAAGAGTAATCGCTTAGAAGAGTTATCCCATATTTTCTCGTCATTCTTTTTTGCTTTTCTTGTGGTTAGAAAAATTCCTGTTGTGGCACTAAAAAATGCAACTAAGAATAAGATGAGCATCACAGTTCTAAAAACCCAACCATCTAATATAAGTGTTCCGTAACTGTAAGTTGTTACTAAATAATAGGTGAGTGCAGCACCAATGAGCGCATAAATGCCAGCTAAGATTCCAGACAAGCCACTTAATGAAATAAAACGAGATGATTTATTCATTAAATTTTTAATCTCACTGATATCTTTTAAATAATCTTTGTTACTCATAATTAAAGTACTTTGAAATACAAAGTAAAATAAAATTATTGAATTATACAAAACAATATTTAAAAGATATTAATTAAATAGTATTGTACACATAAAAACAGATTATAAGTGATTTGCTTAGCCACATTGAATGAACGGGATGGGAGAGGTGTTTCTTTGTTGGGCTAATCTGTTTATTCGAGGTCATTATTAATCTTAAAATCTAAGATTTTTTGATTGTTGTAATATAGGCTTAAAACTTTAGCTGATTTAGATCTGTATCTCAAAGTGGCTACAAAGTCATCAATATCACTTTTTCTTAAATTAAGTTTTTTAAGTTCTATTTCATTTTCAAATTTGTAGTATATGTTTGTTTTTTCGTTTTTGAATTTAAGTCTAATTTTTTTTTTGCTTTTAGATACAGACAATAAGCCATTTTGATTGTTAGAAAGTTGTAATCCACTTTCAAAATAGTTGTTGTAAAATATTGGGAGTTTAAAAAATGCTTCTATATCTATAGGGTGTGAAACAAACTGAAATTGAGCTTTTGCTGGTAAATGTGAAGACAATAATATTTCTGGATTTGTAAAAAAATAAAAATCATTTAATACGTTAACCCATTTGCCTGTAGTCGTGTTTTCGTAACCTGAAGAAAATGTAATGTCAATCAGTTTCCATTGATTATTGATTTTTACTGCATTCCATGAGTGATTTTTAGAATACTGTAAGTTGTCGATATCATTTACAGAGGTTTTAACAATACCGTTAATGGTTTTTACTTCAATATTAGAGCGTAAACAAAGCTCAGTAAAAAGAGCACTATAACCTAAGCATAGTGCTTTTCTATCTTTGAAAACGTGTTCTGCTTTTTTTTTTCTTCTGTAATTGTCTATGCTTATGTTAGCGTCTTTTGAATTAAAAACTAATTTTAAAACAGGTGGCCGAATAGCGTAATATTTGTTTAAATCATATGCAACATTGAGAGCAATCCAAGTGTAAAAGGCTCTTACTTTTTCTGTATCTGTTTCGAAACTATTGTTTACACGAAGTACTAATTCATCAATTTTGGAATAATTTGGATAGTTTTTTACATTTTCATCAATCAATTCGTAATTTTGAGATTGAATGGTTATAACTGAAAAGGTGAATAGAATGGTGATTAATAATTTCATAAGTCTAAAGATAAACTAATTTTACAAAAAATGAATCCAGCCGAAGCACACATTCTTAAACAATCAGAGCCTTTTAAATCTATTTTTATGCATATACAGGTTTTGGTAGAACATACTTTGCCAGAAGTAGATTTGCTATACAAATGGAGGATGCCTTGTTACTACATTGGAAAAAGACCTATATGCTATATTAATAAAACCAAAGATTATGTAGATGTTGGGTTTTGGCACTCTGCACACTTATCTAAAAAATGGGATGCTTATCTGATAACAGAAAATCGAAAAGTTGTAAAATCATTACGTTATAAAACGCTAGAAGATATTGATGATGCTGTTTTTATTTCAATATTAAAAGAAGTGGATAGTTTTAAGGAAAAGGGATTTTATCGAAAAAATTAATAACCGTTTTTTAATTGTTATGGTTTTAGGGGATTAAAATATTTGGTTGTGTAATTCTAAAAAGACCTCTATCAATCTCAGTAACTTTTAAGAGGCTTATTTTACTAAAAAGAGTCCTAAAAAAACAGCTAAAAAGCCTATGACAAAACTAGCAACCGTATAAATAGCAAAACTTGTAAAATCACCAGATTTTAAAAACACATGGTTTTCATAAGCAAAGGTAGAAAAGGTTGTAAAACCACCACAAAAACCAGTAGCTAAAAGTAAGGTCTGGCTTTGAGATAAGGTTTCGTTTTTAGCGGCCATACCAAGAATAATTCCTATTAATAAACTCCCTATAATATTAGCTGCAAATGTGCCATAAGGAATTCCTGTATTAGAGTTATTAAGCCATTTACCAATAATAAAACGGAGGACGCTACCAAAACCACCACCTAGAAATACGAGAATTAGCTGTTTCAAATTTTAGTTTAATCGTTAGTTGTTAGTTTTTTTGTCATTTTTAAATCAATCTACTTAATTTCTATATAGATTTCAGTAATCCATTTTGAAGGGTTTAGTTCATTCATTGGATCTGTGATATAGGTTTCAAGCATCGATCCGCCATCAACCATTTCTAAATTATTATTGGCAATATAAGTCATGGTCGTTTCCCATGCTTCTTTTAGGTTAGAATAATTACCCTTTAAAACAGTTTTTACAGTTCTAAAAGATTCTAGTTTTCCTGTTAAAATATCAGGATCATCAGAAACAATTTTAGAATTGGTAGGTACAGCACAAGAAAAAATAACAGCATCATTCTCTTCATCCCATTTATGATATAAAACAAAAGGAGGGCCAGCCATGGTGATATTGTGCGTTATAGCATAGGCACCAACTTTTGGTAGCATAGTTGTCATGTGTTTTTTAAAATCACCAAACTTACAAGATGTTGTGTTATATAAATAGTAACCTCCACTGTGCTGTGTAATGCCTTCAACCTTTATGCTATATACTTTCATTTCGGCCTGTATTACACTGTCTAGCTTTTCTAAACCTCTTTCGTAATCAGGACCAATTTGTTTTTCCATACCACCTGTAAATGCAGAAAACATTTTAAAACCAAAAGGTAAATCTTTTCCAGAAATAGTCCAGGTTACCTCTGTTGAGCCATCTTCGTTAGGTTCAAATTTCCAAGTAACATCAGATTTTGGGAATTCGCCAAATTGCATTTCTTGTGTAATCGTTGTATTGGGTTTTGTTTCAGTTGTAGTCATGTTTCCTATGTCATTGTCATCATTCCATTGGAAAGTACCGCCAATACCTTTAGTTTTTTCTCCTAATGTAATTATAATATCAGGTTTTGCTTCAACCCAAGCAGACCAAGATTCCCAATTTTTAAAATCAATAACATTATCATACACTACAGATTGTGGTGCATTTATGGTTCTACTTCGTGTAACTTCAAAGGAATTTGGTTGTACAGCAACATAAATTGATAACCCAATGATAAGTATTAATAGTAGTAATAGTATGTATTTTAAGATTTTCATTTTTAGGGATTAAATGGTGTTGTTTTTCAAAGATAGTCATTTTATCATATGTGATATATATGTTACATTTGTGTAGAACTAAAAACTAACAAATATGAATTTAAAATCACTATTTAAAATTTGTCTTTTTGCCTTATTAATTGTGGCATGTAAGAATGATGTAAAGGAGGAACCAACTGAAACTGTAGAAACAGCTAAAACAGACTTCAGTTTTAATGTAGAAGAGTTTGCCGATATTAAAATATTACGTTACCAAATACCAGGTTGGGATAACTTGAGTTTAAAGGAGCAAAAGTTAGTTTACTATTTAACAGAAGCAGGTCTTGCTGGTAGAGATATAATGTGGGATCAGAATTACAGACACAACCTTAAAATTAGACGTGCTTTAGAAAATGTTTATACCAAATATTCAGGTGATAAAACATCTGATACATGGAAAAATTTCACTATTTATTTAAAGCGTGTATGGTTTAGTAATGGAATTCACCATCACTATTCTAACGATAAAATAAAGCCAGATTTCTCTAGAGAAGATTTAAGAGAATTGTTTAAAGCAACAGAAACAGAGCTTGCTGAAGACGTGTTTGATGTCATTTTTAACGATAAGGATGCTAAGAAAGTGAATCAAGCAAAAGGCGTTGATAATGTATTGGCATCTGCAGTAAACTTTTATGGTCCAGATGTTACAAACGCGGATGTTCTTAATTTCTACAAAGGCAAAACATCACCTGATCCAGATAAGCCATTATCTTATGGTTTAAATTCTCAATTGGTAAAGGAAGACGGAGTCTTAAAAGAGCGTGTGTATCATTTAGATGGTTTATATGGCTCTGCTATTGCTCAAATAATTAAATGGCTAGGAAAAGCAAGAGAAGTTGCAGAAAATGAAGAACAAGGTCATGCTTTAGATTTATTAATAAAGTATTATATGACAGGTGATTTACAAACTTGGGACGATTATAACGTTGCATGGACAAAAGCAACTAAAGGTAATATTGATTACATCAATAGTTTTATTGAAGTCTATAACGATCCAATAGGTTACAGAGGGTCTTATGAGAGTATTGTTCAGATTAATGATTTTGATATGTCTAAAAAAATGGCTGTGCTTTCTGAAAATGCACAGTGGTTTGAAGATAACTCACCTTTAATGGATGCTCATAAAAAAGATAATGTTGTTGGTGTAACTTATAAAGTTGTTAACGTAGCTGGTGAAGCTGGAGATGCATCTCCAAGTACTCCAATTGGAGTTAATTTACCAAATGCCAATTGGATTAGAGCTGCTGTAGGAAGTAAATCAGTATCTCTTGGAAATATTATTCATGCCTATAATAACGCAGGTGGTTCTGGACGATTGAGAGAATTTGCAAACGATGAAGAAGAGATTCAATTAGAAGAAGAATACGGACAATTAGCAGATAAATTACACACAGCACTGCACGAAGTGATTGGTCATGCTTCAGGACAATTAAATCCTGGTGTAGGTGAAACTAAAGAAACACTAAAAACATATGCATCTACTTTAGAAGAAGGACGTGCAGATTTAGTTGGTTTGTACTATTTATACGATTCTAAATTACAAGAGCTTGGTTTAGTTGACGATTGGGAAAAAGTAGGTAAGGCTGCCTTTGATGGTTATATTAGAAATGGATTAATGACGCAGTTAATTCGTTTAAATCTCGGTGATGATGTAGAAGAAGCACACATGAGAAACAGACAGTGGGTTTCTGCTTGGGCTTACGAAAAAGGAAAAGCAGATAATGTGATTGAGAAAATTACAAGAGATGGAAAAACCTATTTTAATATCAATGATTATGGAAAATTACATGATCTTTTTGGACAATTATTAAGAGAAACTCAACGTATTAAATCTGAAGGCGATTACGAGGCTGTTGAAGCTTTAGTTGAAGGTTACGGAGTAAAAGTAGATCAAAATATTCATAAAGAAGTTATTGAGCGTAACAAGCAATTTCCTTCGCCTCCTTACAGTGGTTTTGTTAACCCTGTTTTAGAGCCAAAAATGGATAAAGACGGTGAAATTACAGCGATTAAAATTACGCAACCAAAAACATTCGCAGAGCAAATGTTAAAATATGGGAAAATCTATAGTCATCTTCCTGATGTAAATTAATAGATTGCTATTATATAATAAAAAAAGCACTTACAGTTTTGTAGGTGCTTTTTTTATATTTACAAGACCTGTATTTAGAATAATGTTAAATTGAAAAAAAGGAAGCCTATATACACTAATTTTTTATGTAAAAATTTAGTGTATTCACGAATTAGTATATCCGAATTTTCTCGTGCTCATTTTAGTTTATTACATTAGTTGCAAAATCACGCAACTAATAAACACGTTACAAGTAATTATCAAGAACCAATAGTAACTTTAAAACTTATCACCAATGAAAAAAATGAAATTATGTTATGGCATTTTAATAGGACTTATGATGTTCTCATCTTGCTCAAGCGATGATGATAATGGTAATTCCCCAAATGAAAATCAAAATGGATTTGAGTACAATGGTACTTTTTATGCTACTCAATTTGCATTTGTAAGTGATGAAAATATTGTTGACGACACACCTTCTGACATTTCAATAATACTATCAAGTGTTAATCCATTTGAGACTGACCAAAGTTCGGGATTAAACTATGTTTTTTTTGACTTTGAAGCTGTTAACTTAGACGCTGGAACTATAACTTCATTTCCAGATTATAGAATTTTAGAAAATGCAGAATTGAATTTTCTTGATATTAGTGGAGGAAATACAATCTTAGATGATACAGAAAACGGACTTATGGCTACCTCAAGTTCTGTTACAATTAATGCTGTTTCAAATACAAATATTGATTTTAATTTTTCATTTACACGTGAAGATGGAGAAATAATACATGGGAGTTATTCTGGAACATACATAGACACGAGTAATTAATAACTGTTTTAATATTGTTTAATTTTCTAGTTTAATCACTAAACGCTCTCTGATCTTCTATTGGGTATGTAGTTGCTAAATGAGTTACTTAACCATGCATTAACCAGACATAAATAATTTGCATTTATTATGAAAAAAAGCATTACAACCTTGTTAATTCTTTTGTTTTTAGTGAATTTTAGTTTTTCTCAAATTCCAATTGAAGAATACCGAACAGAAGTTGAAAATTTAAAGTCGGTAAATGAATTAGAAGCCTATTGGAATAAACTTTATCGCATTGATCAAGAAGTTTTAGTCAACACAACCGATTTAAGAATCGCAGATAGTATTTCTATTTCAAATATGATTAAAACCACTTTAATGTTTGATATTCATAAATCAAATGGCTATAAACCAAATGGTTCTAGTGGTTTGTTAACAGTACTTAATCTTTCTCATAATTATATAGGGCAATGCCAAATCGCATATTGGCCAATAATTGAAAAATGCGCGGAAATTGGAGGTGCTATTGATAGTTTTGGTGGAAAATATCCCGCATATCAACTAGAAAGTGTATCGCTTACATTTTATAACTATTCATTAATCAATCAAGAACTAAAGTATCCAGAGCTCTTAAATAAATTGAGCAAAATAAAAAGAGACCATATTGTTGATGAACTTTTAAAGTCATATCAAAATCAAAATAAATTGCGTGAATTAAATGAAGTTGCCGTTTTAAATAGTTGGTATCTTCAATCGTTCAAAAATCAAAAGGATAAAGGAGAATTTTCATTTGTAAAAATGTCAGATAATAATTTATACATAAAAAAGTACAAACGAATAGAAAAACTCGAATTGATTGAAACTAAAGAAAAATCAAAAATTTATAGGATAGAAAATGAACCTTTTGGTTGGACATACATTTATGGAAATAACGGAAGTTTATCTTTAGTTGACCATGAAAAAAATGAATTAATAAAATATACTTTAGCTAAATCAAATAACTAAACATTAACAAACACGCAGGCATTCATTATAAAACTCAATCAAAAAAAATATTAAGATGAGAAAAAGAACATTTGATATCGTTTTTATAATATTAGCAACTGCACTATTGGTCTTGTTATCGGAATACAGAATTTTAGAAAAATATATTGCTTTTTCAATAGTTCCTATCTTGATTGCGTATTTTTTAGGACAATACTCTGAAAGAAAATTTAGAAATTAAGTGTAAAGGTTTGAATTGAAAATCGTGAACTTAATGCAGAATTAAACGATTAATTTATCAATCCAAACCAAATAGTAAAAGTAGAATGATAAATTTTGGTCTTTTGCAGTTGAATATAGAAATCTATAAATCCTTATTTGCATTATTTATACTAGCGTTTTCTCTTATAACGTATTATTTTTATAAAAAGGACAATAAGGTAAAAAAAGCAAGTGCTAACACTGTATCACATTAATTAAGGGAGAAAAGTCCTTTATGAGAATCGTACCGAATTACATGTTGTTTTTCTATGCTCATAACGATTAGATTTTTAATGATTAAATTCGTGCAATGTCAGGTAGCTCATTCTATCCAGGCTCTTAAAGTCTAGAATGAATTCCTAACAAAGACTTCAGGCTATTCTGAACAACATTCTGAATCCATTATTATGAAATTAAATCTATTATCATGCGACGCTCATAGACCAGACAAAAGAGCCATAGCTAACTGTATTACTGAGATTTCTACGAATGGAAATGCATCACTGTCTAATGAGCTTACAGAGATTCTTTTAGAAGGAGACGTTGTAGATATAGAGGTGGCAGATAAAAATTCAGGCTCAGCCTTAAGAGCCTTACGAAAGCTTGATATAGATTACGAAATAGTTGAATAAAAATTGAATGAAAAATGATTCACCTCATAGTCGGAAATACAGGTTCCGGTAAAACCACCTACGCTAACGAACTCAAAAGAAACATTAAAGGTGTGGTGTTTTCAATAGATACTTGGAACAATGTCTTGTTTCTTCCAGACAAAAAAGAAACAGATGGTTTACATTGGTTTTTAGAACGCATTGAACGTTCTGAACATATGATGCTAGAGTTAATTCATCAGTTAGAGAGTTTAAAAACAGATGCCATCTTAGATTTAGGATTGTCTAAATTTGGACATCGTGAAAAGTTTAGAAAATTCGCAGAAATGAATAACTATAAAATAAAACTACATTTTCTAGATGTTTCTAAAGCCACAAGATTAGAGCGCGTAATGAAACGGAATACAGAAAAAGGTGATACGTTTGAGTTTGAAGTGACAAAAGAGAACTTCGATTTTATGGAAACCTGGTTTGAAAGACCCTCAGAAGATGAACTTAGGGATGGTTTTGTGATTTCAGAATAAAAATTAATTAAATAATCAGAATATGGATAAGCGAGAAAATTCAATAGAAATCAGTAAAACTGAATTTCGAAAAATGGGTTATCAGCTCATCGATACCATTTCTGATTTTCTCGATGATATTTCAAATCAACCCGTCACAACAACCAAGTCAACAAAAGAATTACAACAGCTATTAGGTAATTCATCTTTACCCAATAAAGGTGTTTCGGCAGATGAGCTTTTAATAGCAACTTCAAAATTATTATTTGATAATTCGTTATTAAACGGTCATCCTAAATTTTTCGGATTTATAACATCGTCAGCAGCACCAATTGGAGCTCTAGCCGATTTGCTAGCCGCTTCGGTTAATCCTAATGTAGGTGGACAAATTTTAAGTCCGATAGCCACCGAAATAGAAAAACAAACCATTACGTGGTTAGCCGAATTTATAGGAGTGTCTCCAAGTTATGGTGGGGTTTTAGTTAGCGGAGGTAATATGGCTAATTTTACGGCGTTTTTAGCAGCAAGAACAGCTAAGGCACCAAAAAGTATAAAAGAAAACGGACTTTCAAATACTTCTAAACAGCTCATTTCATACTGTTCAAAATCTACGCATACATGGATAGATAAAGCCGCGATTCTGTTTGGTCATGGTAGCAATTCTATTCGTTGGATTCCAACCGACGCTTCAAATAAAATGAATATTGAAATTTTAGCACAAACCATTAAAGAAGATATTACACAAGGCCATCAACCCTTCTTGGTTGTTGGTACAGCTGGTGATGTCAGCACTGGAGTTGTCGATAATCTTGAAGCTATTGGAACGACTTGTAAAGTTCACGATTTATGGTTTCATATCGATGGTGCTTATGGTATTCCTGCGGCTGTTATTCCTGAGTTAAAAGATTTATTTAATGGAGTAGAGGAAGCAGATTCCATAGCACTCGATCCTCACAAATGGTTGTACAGCCCTTTAGAAGCCGGTTGTACGTTGGTTAAAAATCCAAAACACTTAATAGATACTTATAGTTCGCATCCCGAATATTACAATTTTAGTTTAACAGAAGAAGGAGGTGCTTTGAATTTCTTTGAATATGGACTTCAAAATTCAAGAGGATTTAGAGCTTTAAAAGTTTGGTTGGCCTTGCAGCAAATAGGCCGTGATGGTTATGTGAAGTTAATTAGAGAAGATATATCCTTATCAAAATATTTTGCTGAATTAGCAGAACAACATTCAGAATTAGAACCTGTGACACAAAATCTAAGTATTGCAACCTTAAGATATATTCCTCAAAATATTGAAGTAAAGGGTGAAAAACGAGCCGAATATTTAAATACATTAAATGAAGCTTTAGTGAATGGACTACAAGCGGGAGGTGAGTTGTTTTTATCTAATGCTATTATTGATGAGAAGTATTGTATGAGAGCTTGCATTGTTAATTTTAGAACAACCAAAAAGGATATTGAAGAGTGTATTGAAATTATTGTCAAAGAAGGTCAAAAATTACATTCGTCACATAGTTTGACTTAGATAGCTACTATAGCTTAATCAAGTTGCTATTCGTAAGCCAAAGAAGTAATTTCTATTAACCCAATAAATCGTCTAAAGCAGGTCTTAAGTTTACATACGTAAAGTTAAAGCCTTCAGATTCTACTTTTTGAGAACTGACGCGTTGGCTTTCAAACAAAAGAATATGCATCTCTCCTAAAACGAGTTTCATAGCAAATTTTGGAATGTTGGGTAATATTAATGGTCGATGTAAAACCTTTGCTGTAGCTTTGGTTAACTCTTCATTGGTTACGGGATTTGGAGCTACACCATTATAAATACCTTCAAAATTGTTTTGTACGGCATAAACAAAAAGTGAGGCTAAATCTTTAACATGAATCCAACTTTGCCACTGTTTGCCACTTCCAAATGCTGCGCCAGCACCAAACTTAATGGGTTTTACAATTTCGGGTAAGGCACCACCATCTTTGGCTAAAACGAGTCCGATTCTAATTTTTGCAACTTTACAGCCTAAAGCTTTAAAACCATCTACAGCAGTTTCCCATTTGTCTACAACGTTACCTAAAAATGATTCTGATATTTCAGTATTTATTTCTTGGTAATATTTGGTTAAACTCGTTGGGTAAATTCCAATAGCACTAGCAGACACTACTAAGTTAACTTTATAATTGTATTTTTTTATGGTGTCTTGTAGTAGTTGTGCTGTTTTAGTTCGGCTTTCAAGTATGGCTTTTTTATAGCTATCGGTCCAACGTTTAGATATGGAAGCGCCAACCATATTGATAATTGCAGTAACGTTTTCAAAACATTTAGGATCAATTTCATTGGTGTTAGGATTCCAGTAAAACCCTTTATAGTTTTCTTTGGTACTAAGTTTAGATTTTGAAGTTGTTAAATAATGTACAGCGATGCCTTTAGCATGACATTGTTTTACAATTTCCTGCCCAATTAATCCTGTCGCTCCTGTTATTAAAACGGTCATCTTTCCTTTTTATGTAAAGATACGAAATGGGGAAGGTGTGGGTGTAGAGTTTAGTTTGGATTTAACGTTTAATAGGTCATTGTAAAAATGATTTACCTATATGGTAATCTATTTCACCAGAAATGACTGTAACTAAAGAATATTGTTTTAAAAATTTAACCTATGATGTTTAGAATGTTATAGACTCTTTTTTTGAGCTCGTAACATTTCGCGTTTTCCAGGAGGTCCAGGCAGTCGCTCTACTGTAAAACCAACAGCTTGCATAGCACGTCTTACACTTCCTTTTGCAGAGTAAGTTACTAACACACCATTCTCTTTTAGTGCATCAAACATGATTTTAAAAATGTCTTCTGTCCATAAATTTGGTTGAACGCGTGCACCAAAAGCATCAAAGTATATGAGATTAAATTCGTTTTTATCTTCTATATCCTTGAAGAATTTTTGTTGTTTTTTTAACTGAAAGCATGAAGTGATTTCATGTTGTTCCTCCCAAGACGTATTATGAAGTTTTTCAAAAATAGCGTCGTGATTTTTTGAAATTAGCTCAACATAATTTAGCTCATTTATTTCCTCTAATTGAACAGGATAAGCTTCTACCCCAACATAATTAAGTGCTAATTTTAGCTTTTCGGCTTCAATTAAAGTTAAGAAAGCGTTTAGTCCTGTACCAAAGCCTATTTCTAGAATGGAAATGGGTTTAGATGCCGAATAATTCTCAGAATAAAAAAGCAAACCATGTTTTAAAAATACGTGGTTTGCTTCTTGTATGGCACCATGAATAGAGTGGTATTGTTCGTTCCATTCTTCAATTTGTATGGTTTTAGAACCATCTGAGGTGGTAATTATTTTTCTCTTCAAATTATTGAATCAATAGTTTTTTAATTTTAGGAATAGGACCTGTACATTCTGTTTTATGGCAATTAAGACAATTCGTAATTGCTGTATTAAAACGCTCTTTTAGCTCCGTATTTGAAAGTGTATCTGCAATAGCTTCTTGTGATTCTATAAATACATTTACAAAACTCTGCCAATTTTTGGTTCTAGATTTACCATCTGTCATTTCTGCCGAATGTAATTTTAGTAAATCTAAAGGCATTGAATTTGGTGTTTCTCCTGCAACAATTTGCGCTTTTAATTGTTGGTTGTATGCGTACATTGCATTCATAAAACCTGCCATTTCAGAAGGTTGGTACATCTCGTATACGACCTTTTCTTGTGTAGGTTCTATAGGTGTTTTTTCTTCATTTTTACAATTATAAAATATTGAAAATGATAGAAATATTAGTGCGTAGTGCTTATTTTTTAAGTAGAACTCCATCAGCTTCAAAACCATATTCAAATTTAGGATCTGTAATCGCAGCAATTTCTTCTTCTGATTTACCAGCATCTTCTGCATAATGTTTTAATTCATCAACAGATGTTTCAGAAACATAAGCTTTTCCGTTCATTACAACTTCACCTTCAGCATTTAATGGCATAAAAAAACCGTAATCTTTAAATTTTACCATTATTTTATCTTCACCGTTTACATCTATAGTCATCCAACAACCTTTCTTAGAGCAAACTTCTACAATTTTTCCTCTCATTTTTGCGTTAATAGTGTCTCCTGCTTTTAAGCCTTTATAGTGTTCCATCATACGCTCTGTAGTTAAGGCATCAGCATCGTTTATTTCTTTTCCGAAAGATGCATAAGCGATTTCTTGTGTAGCTTCTTCCACTTTGTTTTCAGTAGTTTTAGCTTCGTTTTTACAAGAAAATGCTACTAAGCTAATCGCTAAAAGTAAAATGATTTTTTTCATTATTTATGAATTTTGAATTGAATTATTATCGAATTGCGAATTTAAGCAATTTAAAGGAATATTACCTTTTTTTAACGGTGCCGATTATGTATTTTTGTTGCAAAACCGCATTCAATTATGGCTATTTATACAGATAAAATCAGTGTTGAAGTATCTAAGACGTCTAAAATCGAAAATGTAGATTTTAGTGATTTAACATTTGGCCGTGTATTTACCGACCACATGTTTGTCTGCGATTATGAAGATGGTAAATGGCAAAATCCAAAGATTATGCCTTATCAAGCTATGACTTTTGAGCCATCGGCACGTGTGTTTCATTACGGACAAGCCGTTTTTGAAGGCATGAAAGCTTATAAAGATGATGATGGAAAGGTTTTTTTATTTAGGCCTAAACAAAATTTTAACAGAATTAATAAGTCGTCTGCTCGATTAGCAATGCCTGTTTTTCCTGAAAACTATTTTTTTGAAGGTTTAGAAGCTTTATTGAAATTAGATAGCGATTGGATTAAACCAGGAGTTGGTAACTCATTGTACTTACGTCCATTTGTAATTGCTACAGAACCAGCGATTTCTGCATCACCTGCTAGTACCTATAGGTTTATGATTATTTGCTCGCCTGCAAAATCGTATTATAACTCTGCAGTACGTGTTTTAATTGCAGATCATTATAGTCGCTCTGCCAATGGTGGAGTTGGTGCGGCAAAAGCGGCAGGGAATTATGCTGCTCAGTTTTATCCGACAAGTTTAGCACAACAAAAAGGATTTCAACAAGTGGTTTGGACAGATGCAGATACGCATACTTTTCTTGAAGAAGCAGGAACCATGAATGTGTTCTTTAGAGTAAATGATAAGCTAATTACAGCACCAACAAGTGATCGAATTTTAGATGGAATTACTCGTAAAAGTATTATTCAACTCGCAGAAGATTTAGGCATTACTTGTGAGGTAAGACAAATTACAGTAGAGGAAATAAAAAATGCAGCAAAAGATGGAAGCTTAAAAGAGGTTTTTGGCGCCGGAACAGCTGCGGTAATTAGTCCAATATCTGCATTTGAGCACCAAGATGAATTATTTGAAATTTCGGGTGTTGATGCAGAAGATTCTTATGCTAAATTATTTAAGCAAACCTTATTAAATATTCAACATAATTTATCTGAAGATAAGCACGGTTGGAGACATGAGGTAAAATAAAATAATAGTAATATTAAAAAGAAAAGCAGCCCATGGGCTGCTTTTTTTATGATTCTAAAATGGCTTTAATGTGAGGTTTAAAATAGTTAGGACCTTTTAAAACTTTGCCATCTTCACGATAAATTGGTTCTCCATCTGCGCCTAATTTACTCATGTTACTGCGTTGTATCTCTTCAAAGACTTCTTCTATTTTGTGCTGCATACCGTGTTCTATAATGGTACCACACAAAATGTAGAGCATATCACCTAAAGCATCTGCAACTTCAACTAAGTCATTATTATTTGCAGCTTCTAAGTATTCTTCATTTTCTTCGCGCATTAATTTGTAGCGTAACATGTTTTTTTCGTGACCTAAGTCGGCTTTAGGTGTTTCACGATGTCCTATTTTGAAAGCCGTATGAAACGCTTTTACTGCATTAATTTTGTCTTGCATAGTTGTTGTTTTAATCCTTATTTTTGCATAAAAATAAGAAGATGTTTAGTACTGGTCAATTGATTTTTGGAATATTATTTTTTATTGCATTTGTAATCGTTATTGCATATCAGTATCGTAAAGATCTTCAACTTCATAAGAAACACTATAAAGGAACCTTTTGGGTACTCATTGCTTTTATTGGTTTTATTGGTATGATTGCAGCAATTAAGTATGTTTTTATGTAATCATCTGTTTTTTAGTCTTTTTGTCTAAGATTAGTATACAATTCAAATTTTATAACTTATTTTCAGAAATATACCTCTTATTAGGTATGTTTTGGTGTGTTTTTACTTTGCATCTTTGACCTGAAAAATGATTTTTAAATCAAAAATTTATAAATCCCCTGAGATTTTATGAAAGTAGATTGCCGTTATACAAATTTTAAGATTATACTATGTGTCTTACTACTGCCATTGATATGTAATAGCCAAAAACAACAGGATTCTTTATATACAATTTGGGGGAATACGCAATTAGCTGATACTACAAGAGCTAGTGCTTACAGGGATTTTATTTACAATAATTATTTCGAAAATAAAACAGATAGTGCTTATGCTATGGCATTACGTTTAATGGATTTTACAGAAGTACATCAATTAAAAAAACACAAGGCAGATGCACTTATACTTTTAGGTAAAATAGAACATATTTTTGGAGACACTCCAAAGGCGTCAAAGCACTTTGAGTCAAGTTTGAGTATTTATAAGGAATTAAACAATAAAAGAGGGCAAGCAAAAGCTATAAATGGTTTAGGTATTTCTTATAAAAAAGTGTTTAATCTTGATGAAGCTAAAACATATTATGAAAAATCATTAGAGCTCAGTAAAGAGATTAAAGATACTATTTTAATGTCTCAATCTTTAGTTAATATAGGTAATATCTATATTTGGAGATATAAATCAGACAAAGCACTAAGTTATTATACGGAAAGTTTAAAGCTATCTAAAGCCGCTAAAAATAAACGAGAAGAAGCTGTAGCTTTAATAAATATAAGTAATGCTTATACCCAGAAACAGGATTATAAACGGTCTGAAAATTATATGAATGATGCCATAAAAATTGGAGATTCATTATATAATTATAACATTTTAGCTCATGCCTACCAAGGGTTGTGTCTTAAATATTTTAAACAAAAGGATTACGATAAGCTTATAAGTACAGCAGATAAGCTATTAGGCTATGGGCAAAAGACATTTAATGATGAAATGATTGGTTCCGCTTATTATTTTCTTTTAGAAGGCCATAAGGGAAAACGAAACTTTGATTTAACCGTAAAATATCTAGAGTTAATTAAAGATTTTAAAACCAATATAGATGATGTTCTTACAATAAGAACACTAGCAAAAATAAAAATAGATAACCACCGCACAAAAGATAGCCTTCTTCATATAAACCATACATTAAAAACAGGAATGTCGCATCAAAAGGAGAAAGCGAATCTGTTTTTAGCTTGGGGCGGAAGCTTATCAGTGCTTTCAGTTATAGCGTTTTTTATATACAAAAATATAAAGCGAAAACAACATAAGGCAGAGAAAGAACGTCAAGATGAAATTGATGAAAAAGAAAAAATTCTAAAAGATTTAGAGCTATCTACGATTGATGCTATGATTGAAGGTCAGGAAAAAGAGCGCAAACGTTTGGCTGCCGACTTACACGATAGTGTTGGTGCTACTTTGGCAGCAGCAAAATTACAGTTCGATTATTTAGTGAATCATCAAAAAGATACTGCAGATTCAGAAGAGCTCACAAAAAAAATAAGCACATTATTAGAAACGGCCTATGTTGAAATTCGCTCTATGGCACATCTAAAAAATTCTGGTGTAATTGCAAAAAATGGTTTACTACCAGCTGTAGAAAAATTAGCAAAAAATGCATCCGGAATAAACGGGTTAGAGTTTGAAGTTCAGAGTTTTGGTTTGGATCAGCGTTTAGATAATTCGTTAGAAATTTCAATTTTTAGAATTATTCAAGAATTGGTAACTAATATTATAAAGCACGCTAAGGCAACTCAAGGAACAATTCATATTACGAATCACTCTGATAATCTCAATATTATGGTCGAAGATAATGGTGTTGGCTTTAATCCTAAGCAACTATCTAAAGTAAAATCGAAAATGGGAATCACTAGTATAGATAGGCGTGTAGAGTCTTTGGGTGGAGAGTTTACAATTGAGTCTGAAATAAGTAAAGGAACAACAGTAATAATAGATCTGCCATTATGATAACAATAGCTATAGCCGAAGACCACCAGTCTTTTATAGATGGTATCAAATTGCTTTTAGAATACGAAGAAGATATAGAAATTGTAGGCACTGTAAACGATGGTGAAGCGCTTTTAGATTTAGTACGCCTTAAACAACCTAATGTGGTGATTACAGATATAAGAATGCCAAAAAAGGATGGTATTACGGCAACAAAAAAGATAAAAAAAGAATGGCCACACATAAAAATATTAGGCTTTACAATGTTTGATCAAAAAGATGCCATTAAGCAAATGTTAGAAGCAGGAGCTTCTGGGTATTTATTAAAAAACTCACCTTTAGAAGAGGTTCTGAAAGCCGTAAGATCGGTATATGAAGGCAATACTTATTTTGACGCTAACATTGAAATAGAAGTAGAGAATGATGCCAATAAAAAGGCAAAAAGCATTCTAACGAAACGACAAGTTGAAATCTTAAGTTTAGTAGCACAAGGAAAAACATCTCGAGAAATTGCAGACGAACTTTTTATAGGTGTGCATACCGTTGAAACACATCGTAAAAACATGATTCGAATTCTTGGACTTCATGGTAAAGGAGAGTTAATGCGTTATGCTTTAGAAAAGAAGTATAGGTTTTAAGATTATTACCAGCTTGCTATATGTCAATTCCAGAGCAAAAGTATATCCTGTTATCGGCATATTATTAAAGCAACTAAAATTTTAACCTTTAAAAAGGTTTTATATCTAAAAAAAAAACTCAAACTCAATTATAATTCTAATTTAGCTATTAACCAACCTTAATGTATTATGAAACATAAAAAACTATTAAACATTTCTTTTTTTCTCTTAATTCTTAATTTATCCTACGGCCAAAGTTATGTTGGTCATTCTATTGATAATTATTCTGGTATCCAAGGTGTAGTTTACAATCCATCGAGTATTGTGGGCTCTAACTTAAGAGCTGATGTAAACTTAGTATCTGCTAGTATCTTTGGAGGTAGCGATTATTTTGGAATAAATGCCAGTGATATTATAAATTCTAATGGTAGTTTTGATTTTGAAGAGGATAGTGAAAAATTCTCAAGTAATTCTAATAACTTTTTTTTAAACGCAGACATTGTCCTGCCATCGTTTATGTTCAACCTTACTAAAAAGAGTAGTATTGGTATCGTAACTAGAGCAAGAGCAAACTTTAATATTAATAATATAAATGGAGAGCTTTATGAAGTCATTGCAGATGATTTTAATTCAGATGAAGACTTTGACTTCGATTCTAAAAACTTAAATGGTACAGTGCATGCATGGGCAGAAATAGGATTAGCCTATGGTAGAATACTTATGGAGAAACCTAATCATATCTTAAAAGGAGGTGTGACCTTAAAATACCTCCAAGGTGCAGGTAGTGTATTTATGAGCAGTCCTGGTTTACAGGGAAACTATGTGGCATCAACAGAAACATTAACAACTCAAGGTGTTTTAAATTACGGTACAAGCCAAGATTTTGATAACGATGATATAGATTTTAGTAATCTTACCTCTGGTTTTGGTTTAGATATTGGCTTTACTTACCAATGGTATAAGGAGCGTGAGAATGATGATCTTCCTACTTACAAAGATCCTTATAAATTAAAAGTGGGTGTCTCTGTTACAGATATTGGTTCTATAAATTATGATAATTCTACTGTTAATAGTTACGATTTAGATGCCACGGTAAATACGGCAAATTATGAAGACGATGTAGAAGACTTTTTAGATTCTAACTATGCAACTGTAGAAACTAACAAAGCAGCAAAAATAAACTTGCCAACGGCATTACATTTACTTATAGATTACAGACTGACAAAAAAGTGGTTTGTGAGTGCGCAAGCAGATTTGTCTATGATAAAAAAAGAATCAGAGTTAAGTACTTCTGTTCTTAATACGGTAACTATGGCACCAAGGTTAGAAACAAAATGGTTTAGCTTTTACGCACCGCTTAGTTTTAGGCAATATGGAGATGTGTCTTTTGGAGGTGGTATTCGATTAGGACCTTTAACGGTAGGTTCTGGATCTGTTTTTACAAACCTTTTATCTGATAGTTCTAAAACTACAGATGTTTATTTGGGGTTAAAGATTCCGTTGTATAGATAATATTAGATATAAAAGATAAATTAAAAAATACCCAATAGCGGGTATTTTTTAATTTATAGCGTTTTGTAAATTTACAGAGCTATTAATCAGTAAATTATAATATTATGAAGCAATTAAAAATTTTATCTGTTCTTTTTATTTTTGTTATTTTTTCAACCTCTTGTAGTAAAGATGATGATGAAGCCAGTGATTTTGATGGTAGTATAGAGTCTGTTAAAGACTTTTTTACACCAGAACTTGTAGTCGCATTAGAAGACCTTGGCTTCAATATTAATCAAGGAGATACTCCTCCAAATATAGAAGGATCTTATTTGTCTGCACCTGTTAAGCTAGAAGCCTCAACAGTATCTGGAGATTTTGTAGGTAAAAGTTTTCCAGATTATACTTCTATTTTTTCAAACCAAAATAATAGTCGTTTAAAAATAGATTTTAATGGCATGGGGGGCAGCCAAACAGACGAAGGTTATGGGTCTTTAATTTCTGGAACTGATAATGAATTTTCGGTTTACTTAAAACTTACTTCACAAATATCTGGATCTGTAGAAGTGGTGTCTGCCTATGCTATATCTGGTAGAATGACCGATAATGGTATCGAAGATTTTCAAATGGCTATTTTAATGTTAGATGACAAAGGTGATCCAGACGGTGTCTACATTGATAACAATACAGGTAGGTTACTATACGATACAGATAACTTTTCAGAAAAAATTAATTAAAAACCTAAATTATGAGAATTTAAAAATTTATCTCTCTTTTAATAAAAAAAGCAGCCATTTTAATAAAAAGCAGCCATTTTAATGACTGCTTTTTTTTGTGATAACAATGGGATCTTTTAAGCTTTATTTGCAGTTAAAGTTACTTTTAACTCAATGTCATCGTTAATAAATTTATCTCCTAAATTATCAAAGAATGATTTAGAGCCATATTCAACATTCCACTTAGAACGATCTATTGTAAACGTTTCACTTGTTAGCGTTAATTTATCACCATTAACAGTTGTTGTTACAGGGATACTGATATTGTTTGTAGCGTCTTTTAATGTTAAATTGCCAGATAGCATAGTTTTTCCATCTTTAGTTTCAATTCCTGTAATCTGAAATTTTGATACAGGATATTTTTCTACATCAAAGAAATCAGCACTTGATAAGTGTCCTACTAATTTGGCATTACCTTCTTTTTCTACTGGAATATCTAAAACAGTAATACTAGTCATGTCAATAGCAAATTTACCACTTTCAATAGCTCCGTCATTAACATTTATTATTCCTTCTTTAATGTTAATTGTGCCATTATGAGTGCCAGTTGGTTTAAAACCTTTCCATTCAATAGTAGAACCATCGGTATTGACATTGTATGTTACAGACATAGCTTCAGCAACTGCCGCTTCTGCAGCTTTCTTCGTTTCTGCTTCTTTTGCTTTATCACCACAACTTGTAAATGTAATTATAGTAATTAGCGTAAAAATGTTTAAAAAATTAGATTTCATGTTAGTGTTTTTTTATTAGAGTTGTTAAAAACAAAGATATGAAATACTGTGTTTCATGTATGATAAAAAAATGTTAATGACATTTTGACATTTTTATAATAATGGCAGTACTTTTGCCTATCTAATTGAAAGTTAAAAAAGAACTCAAAATGAGTAAAAGAGATAAAAACAATAAGGTTGAGGATCCACAAGTAGAGGATCAAGCAACAACTACTGCAGAAGCTGATGTTGAAACACAAGAAAACGAGATGAAATCTCCAGAAGAACAATTACAAGATCAACTGGTTGCTGAGAAGGATAAATTTATGCGTTTGTTTGCTGAATTTGAAAATTACAAAAAGCGAACTACAAAAGAACGTATAGAATTGTTTAAAACAGCAAGTCAAGACGTTATGATGTCTATGTTGCCTATTTTGGATGATTTTGAACGTGCTTTAACACACATAGAAGACGATAAAGAAGCCGAAGAATTAAGAAAAGGTGTCTTATTAATTTACAATAAGTTAGTAAGTACATTAGGGCAAAAAGGCTTGTCTAAAATAGAAGTAAGACAAGGAGATGTCTTTAATGCTGACAACCACGAAGCAATTACCCAAATTTCTGCTCCAAGCGAAGACTTAAAAGGAAAAATTATTGATGTTGTAGAACATGGTTATAAGTTGGGAGATAAAGTCATTCGTTTTCCTAAAGTGGTAATTGGGCAATAAAATTAAAAAAAAGAGTTTTCCTTTATACGGAAACGAACAATAAAGCATTCGATGAAAGAAGATTATTACGATATATTAGGCATAAGCAAAGGAGCTTCTGATGCAGAGATAAAAAAAGCATATCGAAAGATGGCTTTAAAATATCATCCAGATAAAAATCCAGATAATACTGAAGCAGAAGAAAAGTTTAAGAAAGCAGCTGAAGCTTATGAAGTCTTAAGTAACGCTGATAAAAAAGCACGTTATGACCAATTTGGTCATCAAGCCTTCAACGGTGGCGGTGGTGGCGGCTTCGGTGGCGGCGGAATGAATATGGACGATATCTTTAGTCAGTTTGGCGATATTTTCGGAGGAGGCTTCGGAGGTAGAGGCGGTTTCAGTGGCTTTGGCGGAGGTGGCAGACAGCGCGTAGTTAAAGGTAGTAATTTACGTATTCGTGTAACGTTAACTCTAGAAGAAGTCGCTAACGGTATTGAAAAGAAGATAAAAGTAAAGCGTAAAATTCAAGCGCCAGGAACAACGTACAAAACGTGTAGTACCTGTAATGGATCTGGTCAGGTTACAAGGGTTACTAATACTATTTTAGGCCGAATGCAAACTGCAGCAGCTTGTCCAACTTGTGGAGGAGCAGGTCAAAGTATTGATAAAAAACCTTCAGATGCAGATGCACAAGGTTTAAAAGTGTCTGAAGAAACCGTAACGGTTAAAATACCAGCTGGTGTTGTAGATGGTATGCAACTAAAAGTAACAGGAAAAGGTAACGATGCACCTGGAAATGGTATTGCTGGTGATTTGTTAGTTGCCATACAGGAAGAAGATCACCCAACATTAAAACGAGAAGGTGATAACTTACATTACGATATGTATGTTAGTCTTCCAGATGCCGTATTGGGTAACTCAAAAGAAATAGATACCGTAACCGGAAAAGTAAGAATTAAGATTGAAGCTGGCGTGCAGTCAGGTAAGATATTAAGATTACGTGGCAAAGGTATACCTAGTATTAATGGGTATGGTAAAGGAGATTTATTGGTTCATGTAAATGTCTGGACACCAAAGACTTTAAATAAAAAGCAAAAAGACTTTTTTGAAAGTATGAAAGAAGATGAACATTTTGAGCCTAAACCTGAAAGTTCAGATAAATCTTTTTTCGAAAAGGTAAAAGATATGTTTTCATAAGCACATCTATTTAATAAAAAATAGTATATTTGAATTATCGCTAATGCTAATTAGCGGTAATTTTTCTTTTTCATAGCAATTTTTTCCCATCCTTATTTAGTTATAAGGGTGGGTTTTGTTTTTATAATATTCGATGTTTTAGCGCATTATAAAAAAGAATAATTAGTAAGGTTTTTATTCTTTATAACTCTTCAACATTTAATATATTTACATACGAACCTATTTATAAAAAACTAATTGAATATGAATGACTTATTAGTCGCAAATTCTGTATCAAAAAATTTTGGGGATTTTAAGGCGTTAAATAAAGTTTCTATTGCGGTACCAAAAGGTAGTATTTTTGGCTTACTAGGGCCAAATGGCGCAGGGAAAACAACGCTAATTCGTATTGTAAATCAAATTACAATGCCAGACGAAGGCACTGTGCTATTAGATGGAAAAACATTAAAGCCAGAACACATTAGAGATATTGGTTATTTACCAGAAGAACGAGGCTTATATAAGTCTATGAAAGTTGGTGAGCAATGTTTGTATTTAGCACAATTAAAGGGTTTAAGTAAATCTGAAGCTAAAACAAGATTAAAATATTGGTTCGATAAGTTAGAAATTGGAGACTGGTGGAATAAAAAAATTCAAGAATTAAGTAAAGGACAAGCACAGAAAATACAGTTTGTAGTAACGGTTTTACACCAACCTAAATTATTGATTTTTGACGAACCTTTTTCAGGTTTTGACCCTATAAATGCGAATCTTATTAAAGATGAAATCTTACAGCTTAGAGATGAAGGAGCAACGGTGATTTTTTCAACCCATCGTATGGAATCTGTTGAAGAATTATGCGATCATATTGCTTTAATTCATAAATCTAATAAGGTTTTAGATGGTAAACTGAATGATATAAAACGCCAATACAAAACAAATACGTTTGAAGTAGCCTTAGAGTCCCCAAATAAGGAAAGAGTACTTTCAGAAATTCAAAATACTTTTGAAGTGCTTCCTGCAACGTTTAAAAATTTGAATAACGATATTAAATTGAATGTGAAAATAGGAGAAAACACATCACCAAATGATTTATTGTCGTTTTTAACCTCAAAAGCAGAAGTACATCATTTTGTAGAAGTTATACCTTCAGCTAATGACATTTTTATTCAAACTGTAAAAAATAACTAAAAATGAATCATTTACCACTCATTATAAAGCGTGAATATTTAACAAAGGTTAAGAATAAGTCATTCATTATAATGACCTTTTTAAGTCCTTTAATAATGATAGCGCTGATTGCAGTTGTTGCTTATTTATCACAATTAAATAACGATAAGCAACGTACAATTTCGATATTGGATGAAACCGGTTATTTGTCTGATATTTTTCAAAATACTGAAAATACAACTTACACCAAATTAAACGGATTAGATTTAGATGATGCTATAGCTTTGGTTAAAGAAAAAGAAGATTACGGACTTTTGCATATTGCTAAAGTAGATGCTTTGGATGCCGTTTCTAATAATGTAAAATTCTATTCAGAAGAGTCGCCTTCATTGAGTATTATGTCTGGTTTAGAACGAAAAATTGAAAAGCGTTTGCAAGAAATAAAATTGCAAAAAGATGGAGTGACACTTACTCAAATAGAAGCTTCTAAAACCAATGTAGATATTGCTCAAGAAAGTTTTGAAGGTGAGAAAAGCTCTAAGATAGACAATGTGGTCAAATTGGCTTTTGGAGGTATTGCAGGGTATTTGCTATTTATGTTCATAATTATTTATGGTAATATGATCATGCGAAGCGTAATAGAAGAAAAAACCAGTAGAATTATTGAAGTAATTATTTCTTCCGTTAAGCCTATTCAATTAATGATGGGTAAAATTATTGGGACGTCACTAGCCGGTGTTACGCAGTTTGCTATTTGGGTTATTTTAGGCGGCGTTTTAATGATGGTAGTGTCTTCAATTTTTGGAATAGATTTGTCACAAGCCTCTACACCACAACAAGAATTAATGAACCAAGCTATGGAAGCCGAAGGAGCGCAAGCCATGGCAGAAAATTTAATTACTGCGATTAGCAACTTGCCATTAGCAAACCTTGTAGTTGCCTTTATGTTTTTCTTTATCGGAGGTTATTTATTGTATAGTTCTTTATACGCAGCAATTGGTGCAGCGGTAGATAATGAAACAGATACACAACAATTTATGCTGCCAATATTAATGCCATTAATTTTAGCCGTTTATGTTGGTGTATTTACCGTTATTGAAGATCCTCATGGAACGGTTTCAACCGTATTCTCGTTTATTCCATTTACATCTCCTGTGGTAATGTTAATGCGTATTCCGTTTGGTGTGCCGCTTTGGCAACAAGGCTTATCATTAGTGTTACTAATAGGAACATTTATTCTTGCAGTTTGGTTTGCAGCTAAAATTTATCGCGTAGGTATTTTAATGTACGGTAAAAAACCAACCTATAAAGAATTATTTAAGTGGTTGAAATATTAATTAATGGTTCAAGATTTAGAACATATTGAAGATACGATTACCAATAGTAGTTTTTGGGAAGCAACTAAAAATTTCTTAGGATTACACATGAATATCGGTAACGATATTAGTATTTCAATTCTTGATGTTCTCGTTATCATTACAGCTATTTTTATTACAACAGTTGTATTAAGAATAGTTTTAAAAATAATGATAAGAAAGATACCAGAAGAAAATAAAGGTAAGTTTGGTGTTGTATATGGGTATTTTAGATGGCTTGTATATATTATAATATTCTTAATAACCTTACATAGTGTAGGTGTAAATATAACAGCTGTTTTTGCAGCTTCTGCAGCACTTTTAATAGGTATTGGTTTAGCCTTGCAAACCTTATTTCAAGATATTATATCAGGTATATTTATTATAATTGATCAATCAGTACATGTAGGTGATATAATTGAAATTGATGGTAAAGTAGGTAGAGTAGAGGAAATTAAACTACGAACAACAAGAGCCGTAACCATTGATAATAAGGTGCTTGTAATTCCTAATCATTTGTATTTAGAAAACAGTTTATACAATTGGACACAAAATGGAAATACAACTCGCGAAAGTGTAGAAGTTGGTGTAGCTTATGGCAGTGATGTTCAGTTGGTAAAGAAATTGCTGTTGCAAGCAGCAAATACAAATGAGCGTGTGCTTTCAGAACCAGCACCATCAGTCATTTTTACAAATTTTGGAGACAGTTCTTTAGATTTTAAGGTTTCATTTACAATAGCAGACAGTTTTAAAGCGCAGTTTCCTAAAAGCGATATTAGGTTTGAAATCGATCGTCTTTTTAGAGAGAACAATGTTTCTATTCCGTTTCCTCAACGCGATATTCATATTATTAAAACATAAAATATGTTAGTGATTTTAATCGATTGAAGTATTAAAATTAGTTATAAAATAAAATAGAGTTATGCCAAAAATATTAATTATAGAAGATGAAGCTGCAATTCGCCGCGTATTAGTAAAAATACTTTCTGAAGAAAATAGCACGTATCAAGTTGAAGAAGCAGAAGATGGTTTGGTTGGTATTGAAAAAATAAAAAAGAACGATTACGATTTAGTATTGTGCGATATTAAAATGCCCAAAATGGATGGTGTAGAGGTATTAGAAGCAGCTAAAAAAATAAAGCCAGAAATACCAATGGTAATGATTTCTGGACATGGAGATTTAGATACGGCAGTAAATACAATGCGTTTAGGAGCTTTTGATTATATCTCAAAACCACCCGATTTAAACCGGTTATTAAATACCGTTCGTATTGCTTTAGATCGAAAAGAACTCGTTGTTGAGAATAAGATGCTTAAGAAAAAAGTAAGCAAAAACTACGAGATGATTGGTGAGAGTGACGGCATTGCGCGTATAAAAGATATGATTGATAAGGTTGCACCAACAGATGCAAGAGTATTAGTTACAGGTCCAAACGGAACAGGAAAAGAGCTTGTTGCGCATTGGTTACACCAAAAAAGTGACCGTTCAAAAGGGCCAATGATAGAAGTGAATTGTGCTGCAATCCCTTCAGAGTTAATAGAAAGTGAACTGTTTGGTCATGTTAAAGGAGCATTTACATCTGCTGCAAAAGACAGAGCAGGTAAGTTTGAAGCAGCTAATGGAGGTACCATTTTTTTAGATGAAATTGGTGATATGAGTTTGTCTGCGCAAGCCAAAGTGTTACGTGCTTTACAAGAAAGTCGTATACAACGTGTTGGTAGTGACAAGGATATAAAAGTAAATGTAAGGGTAATAGCTGCAACCAATAAGAATCTTAAAAAGGAAATCGAAGACGGTAAATTTAGAGAAGATTTATATCACAGATTAGCTGTAATTTTAATTGAAGTTCCTGCTTTAAATGAAAGAAGAGAAGATATTCCTTTACTGATCAATTATTTCACAGATAAAATTTCTAAAGAGCAAGGCACATCTAAAAAATCATTTTCTGAAAAAGCGATAAAATTGCTTCAGAATTATGACTGGACAGGTAATATTCGTGAACTCCGAAATGTGGTAGAGCGTTTAATCATTTTAGGAGGAACTGAAGTTAGTGAGAGTGATGTAAAAGCATTTGCTTCAAAATAAAATGTATAAATATGAAAGATATTAGCATTGATGATTTTAAAATTTCGTCTCCAATAAATATTAAGGACTTGCAAACGTCCTTCGATTTAGAAACAAAGAAAAAGAAGATTGAGCGTGAACTTAGAACGGTTAGCGAAAACTTAGCAGACATACAAAACACCATGTATGCACATGGTAAATATGCCGTTTTAATGTGTATTCAAGGTATGGATACAGCAGGTAAAGATAGTTTGATTCGTGAGGTTTTTAAGGAGTTTAATGTTAGAGGAATTGTGGCTCACAGTTTTAAAAAACCTACAGAGTTAGAATTAAAACACGATTACCTATGGCGGCATGTCATTGCACTGCCAGCAAGAGGGAAATTTGGCATTTTCAATAGAACACATTACGAAAATGTATTGGTAACAAGAGTACATCCAGAATACTTAATGTATGAGAACATGCCAAACGTTAAAACAGTTGAGGATGTTACTGAAGCATTTTGGGATAAGCGTTTTAATGAAATCAATAATTTTGAAAAACACATTGCAGATAATGGAACGATAATTTTTAAGTTTTTCCTAAACATTTCTAAAGACGAACAAAAAAACAGATTACTAAGACGACTTGAAAAACCAGAAAAAAACTGGAAATTCTCACCAGATGATTTAGACGAACGTTTATGCTGGGATGCATATCAAACTTACTATGAAGATGTCTTAAACCGAACTTCTAAATCACATGCACCTTGGTATAATATTCCTGCAGACGACAAACCAACGGCAAGATATATTGTAGCTAAAATTCTTTACGATACTTTAAAAGAATACAAAGATATTAAAGAACCAGAATTACCGGCACATCAAAAAGCAAATATAGATTCTTACAAACAGCAATTAGAAAATGAAGACTAAACTATTTACAATAATTTTATGTTGTTTTTTAACATTCAATTATGCACAAGAAGATGAAACTGTATTAAGAACACTATATACAGCATCATTAACAGATGGTATGAGTTACGAGTGGTTAGATCATTTGTCTAATGAAATTGGCGGACGATTATCAGGTTCTAAAAATGCTGAGTTAGCTGTTCAATACACAAAAGCAGAACTTGAAAAATTAGGTCTAGATAAGGTGTGGTTACAGCCGGTTATGGTTCCAAAATGGGAAAGAGGCGAAAAAGAAAAAGCATTTTTTGAAGTTGCTGGTTTTGTTAACGAAGTTAATATTTGTGCTTTAGGTGGTTCTGTTGCGACTCCAAAAGATGGGATTTCTTCAGAGGTTGTAGAAGTTCAGAATTTTGAAGAATTAGCCGCCTTAGGAAAAGAGAATATAGAGGGTAAAATTGTGTTTTACAACAGACCAATGCAAGCCGATTTAATAAGCACGTTTAATGCTTATGGAGGTTGTGTAAATCAGCGTTATGCTGGAGCCATGGAAGCTGGTAAATATGGAGCGGTAGGTGTTATTGTAAGATCTATGACTTTGCGTCAAGACGATTTACCACATACAGGAAGTATGAGTTATGGAGATTTACCTGTTAATCAGCGTATTCCCTCTGCAGCAATAAGTACTAATGATGCAGATTTACTGAGTAAAGCATTAAAGAAAAATAAAGGAATTCAATTCTATTTTAAACAAAGTTGTCAGCAATTTGAGGATGTGTTATCTTATAATGTCATTGGTGAAATTACTGGAAGCAAATTTCCAAATGAATATATTATTGTTGGTGGTCATTTAGATTCTTGGGATTTAGGAGATGGAGCACACGATGATGGTGCTGGAGTGGTGCAGTCTATGGATGTATTAAGACTTTTAAAGAAAAGTGGCATTACTCCAAAACGAACTATCAGAGTCGTTTTATTTATGAATGAAGAAAACGGTTTACGTGGTGCTACGGAATATGCCAAAGTGGCTAAAGAAAAAAATGAAAATCATATTTTTGCCTTAGAAAGCGATGCTGGTGGTTTTACTCCAAGAGGCTTTTCGTTTGCAGCAAATGAAACTAATTTTAATCAAGTACTAGGTTGGAAAGCTTTATTTAAACCTTATTTAATTCATTATTTTGAATTAGGAGGAAGTGGCGCAGATGTTGGACCATTAAAGTCAGAAACCAATGTATTGGCAGGTTTACGACCAGATTCGCAGCGTTATTTTGATCATCATCATGCTGCAAATGATACGTTTGAACATGTTAATAAACGCGAATTAGAATTGGGGGCCGCAACAATGGCATCGTTAGTATATCTGTTTGATAAATATGGCGTTAATCCAATTACAAATCATCGTAAAATTAAGGAGTAATAAGATATGAATAAATTGTGCTTAATTCTAATGTCAATGGTTTCTATTAATAGTTTTTTGCAAGACAAAGACCAACTTCCATACTACGAAATTCCTGATTATCCTGAAACATATACAGCAGGTACAATAGCTGCAAGAATGGTAGATGCTTTAGGATTTCGGTTTTATTGGGCTTCAGAAGGTTTAACAGAAAAAGATTTAGCATACAAAGCTAATGCTGATGGTAGAACCTCATTAGAAACTATTGAGCATATCTATAGTTTGTCTAAAACCATCGTTAATTCTACTTTAAAACAATCCAATTCTAGAGCAAAAGAAGATTTAAGTTATTCAGAATTACGATCTAAAACATTACAAAACTTAAAAAAAGCTGCAGATATTTTGCGAGAGAGTGATGATATCTCGCAATACAATATCATTTTTGGTGATCGCGAAATTCCATTTTGGAATCAGGTCAATGGTCCAATTGCAGACGCAATTTGGCATTGTGGCCAATTATCTATTTATAGACGGTCAACTGGTAATCCGATGAGTCCTAAAGTAAATCATTTTAGTGGTAAAATTAAGGACTAAATCATAATCATTGAGTATTATATCTAAAACAATTGTGTGTTTTTATGTTGAAAAAAGAGACTTTTAATTTAGTCTTTTTTTTCGCCTTCATCTTCTTTTTTCATTTTAATATATTTAGAGACTAATCGCATTCCTAATCTTGCAAAAAGGATTACGGCAAATACCAATACAATATCTAATCCTGTCATTATTTTATATTAATTACCTGTTGCTGGAAGGGGAAATTGAGGTGCTTTAACTTCAGGTTTACTTCGTAACTGTGTCATTAATTCCTTAACGGCTCTTTCGAGTTGAGGATCGTTTCCATTAGATAATGCTTTTGCATCTTGCCTTACTTCAATATCTGGAGCGACTCCTTCATTCTCCGCAATCCATTTGTTGTTTATAGGATCAAATACTGCATTGTCAGGTGCTGTTAAACCTCCGCCGTCAATTAAAGCATAATGTGTTGACGATTTTACCAAGCCTCCCCAAGTTGTCATACCTATGAGTTTTCCAACATTTTGTTGTCTAAACACCCAAGGGAAAAAATCTCCACCAGAACCAGCAAGTTCATTTATCAATAATACTTTTGGACCTAATATACCTGCAGGCAAGGTTAATGGTTTGCCATTGGGTACTTCATTGGTTAAGCCTGCTCTTAAGCTTCGCGTCATTAAATCTACCATATAATCATCTAGTAAACCACCACCATTAAAACGCTCATCTATAACAGCCCCTTCTTTATCTTGCTGTGCAAAGTAATATCTGTTGAAAGATACAAACCCTGGACCTCCTGTATTTGGAACCCAGATATAACCGAGGCGTCCATTTGATAGTTTGTCGACTAACCTACGATTGTCTTCCACCCAAGTCCGTTGTCTCAAAGAGTTTTCGTTAGAAATAGGTTCTACAATTTCAGTCCAATGGCCTTTAAATTCAGGTTTGTCATTAATATGTAAAAGGGTTTGTTTTCCTGATGTACCATCTAGATACTTGTAAAAATTGTCGCCAGCCTTTATTTCGTTCCCGTTAATACCCACAATATATTGGCCTTCTTTTATGTTTAGTCCAGGCGCATCTAGTGGTCCTGTTAAGCCTGGATTCCAACTTTCTGTTGTGTATATACGGTCAATTTTCCAATGGCCTTTATCTAGTGTTAAATCGGCTCCGAGTAATCCTGTTGTAGAACGTTCTACATCTGGATAATCACCTCCAAACACAAAGCTGTGACCAACGGATAACTCACCATTTACCTGATCTAAAATATAATATAAATCTGTACGATGCTTTATAAACGGAACCAATGGAGCGTAACGTTTATATACAACGTTCCAATCACGTCCATGCATGTTGGGATCGTAAAAATAATCGCGCTCGTATCTCCAAGCCTCTTCAAACATTTGTTCCCATTCGGCAGAACGATCTAATTTCATTTGTAAATTAACCTTAAGACGTTTGCCTCCTTTTGCATCGCTACCGCTTGTGCTTATAACTTGCCAATCTCCATTAATTTGAGCAAGCATGTGTTCACCATTTGTGGTTACAGAAACTGAACGTATGCCAGAAGCAAATTCTTTGCTTTCTTGTTTTTCAAGATTAAATTTATGTAGTGTTGCGCCTCTGTCATTTGGAATGTATTCTGAAATAAACATTGATCCTTTTGGACCAGCAATGATATAACCATAATTTCTTGAAGGTATTGAAAGCGCTAGCGTACGACGACCAATAGCTTCAAAATCTATAATCATGGATTTATTTTCGTCGTCCTTCTTTTCTTTATCTTCTTTTTTTGCTTTGTCTTCACTTTTGCTGTCGTCCTCTTTTTTTATGTCTTCTTCATCACTTTTGGGTTTAAAAGGGGAATCGTCGTTAGCATCTAAATTAATGACATAAGCGGAGTAGGCTGGGTTTGCTGTCATAGAGCTTGTATTAGCCCAACCAGAACCAAGAGCTACATCGGTACTCGCTAAAAAGTAGAGTTGTTTTTTGTTTAAATCCCAAGCCGGTGAAAATGAATCGGCAAAAGGATCTGTAATTGGAGTTGTTGTGTCGTTTTCAATAGAGTAGATATAAATCTGTCTAAAGTTATTTGAAGCCGATTTTTCATAAGCAATCCATTTACTATCTGGTGACCATTTTAATTCAATACTGCCACGCTCTAGGTTAGTGCCGCCTATGTCAAAGGTTTTTATTTTTTTTGTCTCTAAATTCACAAAACGCAAGCGCACGTCATCATCAACAAAGGCAATGTGCTTTCCATCCGGAGACCATGTTGGGTTCCAACCCAATTTAGATTCTCCAATAGAAATGACTTCAGGTTTTGATAAACCATTCTGATCTGAAATCATTAACGCATAATTCTTTCTATCGGCATCAGAAAACCAAGCTATTTTATCTCCTTTTGGTGACCAAATAGGACGTCTATCTGCTATGCCAGAGCTCTTAGTAATATTTCTTGAATCACCGAATTCTACAGGAATTGTAAAGATATCGCCACGAGATTGCATAATCGCTCGTTTACCATTTGGAGATAAAGATGCTGAACGTGTGCTATTAGAAACATCCTCCCATTTGGTTTCAGCCCAAGGAAAATCACCAACCACAGTAATTGATAATTGGGTGTGTTTACCTGTTGAAATGTTCATGGTGTGTAAATATCCATCACGTTCATAAACCAAAGTATCTCCATTACCACTTAACCATTTAATATCAGAACCTTTAAAGGTTGTGATTTGCTCAATTGATTTTGTCTTCAGATTGTAAGACCAAATATTAGCGACTAAATCGCGATCTGATAAAAAATAAATGTGATCGGCTAACCACAAAGGCTGAATGTCTGTTGTTTTTTTATTAGGTAGTAAAACTTCGTTCTGAGTTTTTAAATCTAAAATAATAAGTGGTGTATTTTGGCCGCCTCTATAGGCGCGCCATTCTTCATCCCAACGATCCATTTTATCTAAAATTAATTGCGTTCCATTTGGTGAATACGACCCATCATTACTCCATTGTTTGGTAAGTAATTTTGGAGCGCCACCTTCAACTGAAATTGTATAAAGGCGATTATATGGACGTGGAGCTGTTGCTCTGTTACTTGCAAATAAGACGTGCTTTCCGTCGTTGGTCCAACCTCTAACTGTAGAACCACTAGGATGCCAAGTTAAGCGTTTTGGTTCTCCTTCATTTTTAGAAACGACGTAAACATTGTTTGTGCCAGCTCTGTTAGAACTAAATGCAATCCAATTACCATCTGGTGAAAAGTATGGGTTGGATTCCACAGCAGCAGTCGAGGTAATGCGTTTAGCTTCGTTAGAATTTAATGCCGAAATCCAAATATCACCACCATAAGTATATGTGATATGGGTTTGACTGATATCTGGTTGTCGTAGTAATCTTGTCCCTTGAGCAAATGTAATTAGGTTTGATAGTAGGAATAAAAGAGCGAAAAATGAGGTTTGGAAATTTGTTTTAAACTTTAACTTCATGTGAGGTAATGGATTAAATTAAAAGGTTGTCGTTCTAAAGTTACAAATAAGAGTGTTAAGAGCATAAATTAAAGTCTCTTTTAAAAGAAATGACTAAATCATTTATTGAATTTCGTTATAATTCAAATGCAGTTATAACCTTTAGAAATATGAGATTTTAAAGGAAATTCTGTTTTTTTAGTGAAGTTGAGAACCTCTTGAATACTATGAGTTTGTAAATATTAAAATTATTGAGGTCGTTTTAGTTACTTGTATTTAAAGTATTGGCACTGAAAAATTAGGTGGGTTTTGACTGGTTTTCTTCAGTCTTACCATATTCTTCAGTATAAATTTTAACCAAAGCCATAAAAATACTTATAAGTAAGGGGCCAAAAATCAAACCGATAAATCCAAATAATGGCACTCCTACAATAACACCTATTAGGGTAACTAAAGGATGTACATCATCGAGCTTTTGCAACACATACAAGCGAATAATATTATCAGTAGAACCGACAACAACAATACCATAAATTAAGATGCCCCATGCTTGAGCCGATTGGCCACTAGATAAGGTTAATATAAAGACAGGAATTATACCTACAAAAGTACCTATAAAAGGGATCATGGATCCAATGGTAACTATGACAAACCAAAATAACGGATCTTCAACTCCAAAAATTAAAAAACCAATCAACGCTATAATTCCTTGTGCTATGGCAACCAATGGAATTCCAATGGCATTCGATTTGACCATGGCTTGGATCTCGCTACCAATTTCAGAAATATTTTTATTATTCATTGGAATGTAGTTTTTAAGCGATTGCCTTAATTGCTTACGATTGGTGAGCATAAAATAAAGCATAAAGTACATTAATCCTAAAGCAACAAGTAAGTTAAACGTATTGCCAGCCATACTTTGTGCGCTTTCAGAAAGCCATGTGGTGATTGCTTCAGTATCAATTTGAGAATTAATGTCAAAGCCCGTTTTAAATTTTAATTGTCCGACTTGATCTTTAAACGCATCAATAACTTTTTCACTATTACTAGCTACATCCGAAATTTTGTTTCCTAGCATAATACCAAAACCCGTTAGAGGTACCATTATAATAATGAAGGAACTAAGCATCAAGGTTAAAGCAGCTAGCGTAGGATTCCAATTGTAGGTATTAACTAATCGTTTCATTAGTTTTCGAAGCAATATGTAAAATGTAATTGCGCCTAAAACACCGCTCAAGTATGGTAACATTTCACCAAAAATTAGACTTCCAAAAAGTATAATTAATAGTAAAATGAAAATTTGACGAATTATTTTAGGCGCAATTTGTGTCATTGGAAGAGTGTTTTAGTCTTCTCAAAGGTAATTGCAAACTATCTATAGGCTTACTTTAATCCCGTAAAATGTTAACTCAGATAACTAAATTATATGGCAATTTCAATTTGATTATGTAAGATGTCTTCAAAGACTTCACGTTTTCTAATGAGTTGCGCCTTACCTTTATATAGCAATACTTCGGCAGGTCTGTAACGCGAATTGTAATTGCTGGCCATAGAGTAACAATAAGCTCCGGCATTTTTAAAGCAAAGAATATCTCCTTCGTTTATTTCCGAAATCCGCCTGTTATTAGCAAAAGTGTCCGTTTCGCATATGTAACCAACAACCGAATAAAAACGTTCACGCCCTTTAGGATTAGAAATGTTTAAAATATCGTGTTGAGAACCATATAACATTGGTCTTATTAAATGGTTAAATCCGGAATCTATTTGAGCAAAAACTGTAGAGGTGGTTTGTTTTACAACATTTACTTTAGCCAAAAAGACACCAGCCTCACTCACTAAAAATTTACCAGGTTCAAAAGCTAAGGTTAAATCTTTACCGTATGCTTTACAGAATTCATTGAAGCGTTTTGATAGTTTGTCTCCTAATTCTTCAATATTGGTTTCTATGTCTCCTTTTTTATAAGGCACTTTAAATCCTGAACCAAAATCTATAAACTCAAGCGTTTTAAAGTTCTTAGCCGTTTCAAATAAAATCTCGCTGGCATATAAAAATACATCAATATCTAGAATATCACTTCCTGTATGCATGTGAATACCGTTAATATTCATCTTTGTATTTTCTACAATACGTAATAATAAAGGAATCTGATGTATAGAAATTCCAAATTTGCTATCTATATGACCAACCGAAATATTAGTATTTCCTCCAGCCATAACATGAGGATTTATTCGAATACAAACAGGAATTTTTGGATGTTTGGTTCCAAATTGTTCTAAAATAGAGAGGTTGTCAATATTTATCTGAACGCCTAATTTTGCGGCTTCTTCAATTTCTTCAAGAGATACTCCATTAGGTGTAAAAATGATATCTTCAGGTTTAAAACCAGCTTTTAATCCTAATCGTAGTTCTTGAATGGAAACAGTATCAATTCCAGATCCAAGTTTGTTAAACAATTTTAAAACAGAAATATTAGAAAGTGCCTTAACAGCATAATTAAGCTTTAATTGTTTTACCTTACTAAATGCTTTTGTTAATCGTTTATATTGAGATTCTATTTTTTCAGCGTCATAAACATAAACTGGACTTCCAAAATCTTTAGCAATTTGTAACAAGGTACTTTCTTTCATTCTTTATTTTTCTTAAAGTTATTTGGCGAAAATAGTTGTAATCCTTTCTATAAACATAAAAAATAAAAAAATATAGCTATTTTTACACAAAATGTTAAATAATAAACAATATGAAGACTATTGCATCTTGTGTTCAAGATATTATTGTTGCTAGTCCGTTTTTAGAAGAAGGCTTGTCTCGGGAGATTATTAACTTTTCAGCTTTGGCAAAAGAGCTAAATACACCTATTTCTAAAATGTTACGAAAACCAGTAAAAGATGGTGCTATTATGATGGCACTACGACGGTATCAGCAACCTTTAAATCTTGAAAACTCTAAAAGTTTAAAGAAAACCTTTAGTCAATTAGGAGATATTACGGTACGGTCTAACTTAAGTGATTTTACATTTCAAAATTCAAAAACATTAATCCATAGTCACTCTCAAATTTTAGAAAAGATTAGTGAAAATCATCAAATATTTTATGCCTTTACGCGTGGTATGTTTGAAAGTAATATTATCATTTCAACTTCTGAAAAAGAAGATATGCTCAAAGCATTTAAAAATGAAACACAAATAGGTTTAAAAGAAAAACTATCTGCTATTAGTATTTATTTACCTAAGGGGAGTTCTAAAATAGTTGGCTTATATTATCAAATATTTAAGCGCTTGGCATGGGAAAATATTACTTTATATGAAGTGGTTTCTACAACAAATGAGTTTACTATTGTAGTAGAGGATTATTTGGTAGACAAGGCCTTTTCTGCTATTAAGCGTTTAATAGATTAATCCTATAATTTAGAAAATGAGAAACCTATATAAATCAATTTTAAAAACAATTGGTAGAAACTATTAGTATGCTTATTTTTGTTGGACCAATAAATTTCTGATTAAAAATGAATTTACACGAATATCAAGGAAAAGAATTATTAAGCAGTTTTGGAGTACGAATCCAAAGAGGAATTGTAGCCCAAAGTGCTAAAGAAGCTGTTGATGCAGCAAAGCAATTAACAGCTGAAACTGAAACAGGTTGGCATGTTATAAAAGCACAAGTTCATGCAGGTGGACGTGGAAAAGGTGGAGGCGTTAAATTGGCCAAAAACCTTAAAGAAGTTGAAGAAATTGCAGGACAAATCATAGGAATGGATTTGGTAACACCTCAAACTTCTGCAGAAGGAAAACGTGTTCATCAAGTTTTAGTTGCTGAAGATGTTTATTATCCAGGTGAAAATGAGCCAGACGAATATTATATGTCTGTTTTATTAAATCGTGCAACTGGAAGAAATATGATTGTATATTCTACAGAAGGTGGAATGGACATTGAAACTGTTGCCGAAGAAACACCAGAATTAATACATAACGAAGAGATTGATCCTTCAACTGGTATATTACCTTTTCAAGCACGTCGTATTGCTTTTAACTTAGGTTTATCAGGTACTGCTTTTAAAGAAATGACAAAATTTGTAACAGCTTTATATACAGCTTACGATAAATCGGATGCGTCTTTGTTTGAAATTAACCCAGTATTAAAAACTAGTGATAGTAAAATAATGGCTGTTGATGCTAAAGTAACTTTAGATGCTAACGCATTATACAGACATAGAGATTTAGCTGAATTACGTGACTTACGTGAAGAAAACCAAATTGAAGTTGAAGCAGGTGCTTTAGGTTTAAACTATGTAGACTTAGACGGAAACGTTGGTTGTATGGTAAATGGTGCTGGTTTAGCAATGGCTACTATGGATTTAATTAAGCAAGCAGGTGGTGAGCCAGCTAACTTTTTAGATGTTGGTGGTACTGCAGATGCAGCTAGAGTAGAAGCAGCGTTTAAAATTATATTAAAAGATCCTGCTGTAAAAGCCATCTTAATCAATATTTTTGGTGGAATTGTACGTTGTGACAGAGTTGCTCAAGGTGTTATTGATGCTTATAAAAACATGGGGAATATTAATGTTCCTATCATTGTACGTTTACAAGGAACAAATGCAGATATCGCAAAAGAATTAATTGACAATTCTGGATTAGATGTAATGAGTGCTACTGAGTTCCAAGAAGCAGCTGATAAGGTGCAACAGGTTTTAGGATAGTATTATTTTTATACTAGACAGTTAATTATAAATTAAAAAGGTTCTCAAATTTGAGAACCTTTTTTGTTAGTTATAAATGTAATCCACATTCCGTTTTGGGATTGTTATTCCATCGTCCACTCCTATCTTTTCCAGGCACTGTACAATGCTTACAACCAATAGAATGATAACCCTTTGCAACTAAAGGGTGAAAAGGGAGTTGATGTTCTTCAATATAAGCATCTCTTTCTTTTTTTGAAACATCCAATAAAGGGTAGAATTTTAAAATATTACCACGTATTTCAAAAATATCTAAAGATGCTCTGTGATCACTTTGCCACTCCATTAAGCCAGACATCCAAATTTTATAATGTTGTTTAATACGGTCTAAAGGCTGTACCTTATTTATAGAACAACAGAAATCAGGATTCTTTTTCCAAGTTTCATCTTTGGTGGTAAACTCGTGTTCTTCTTTAATTGCAGATACAGATTTTACATTGAGATTGTACTTAGCTTGTAAAATGGATTTGTACTTTAAAGTATCATCAAAATGGTAACCCGTATCAATAAAATAAATTTCTTGCTTTAGGTTCGTATCAGACACTAATTTTAACAAAAATGCAGATGTAGCAGCAAAAGAACTTGTGACCATAACATCTGTAGTCTCAAAATCTTTATACAGTTGTGCTATACGTTGGCAAGACGTAAGTGGCTTATACTTTTTATTTAATGCTTTTATATCTTCAATAGAAAAATACTGTTGTGGATCAATTTTGGGTGTTGTTTCAAGCATAGATAAATTTCTTCTGTTGAGTACAAGTTATTAACTTAAATTTTAAGTAAAAAATTTACTTCTAAATTTTATGGATATTTTAATTTACTCCTTCTTTTTTTTAGGTTTTGGCATTGGACCTCTTAAATGGATGATTAATCCATTTAAAAAATTTCGTAGAATTTGATCTCCACATTCCATATATTTAGGATGGTCTTCATTTCTGAACATCGCATTAAGTTCACTTTTAGAAATTCTGAAGTCAACTAATGATAAGATTTTTACAATATCATCATCTCTTAGTTTATGTGCTACTCTTAGCTTTTTAAAAATGTCGTTGTTTGTCATTTTAGAGTTTTAATTATGTTGTTTGTGATATAAAGTCTGTTATTTTTAATAGTAGGAAATTAAGGTTTTTTATTTAACCAATCATAGGCTTTATTAAAATTTGTAGCCCATAATTTTTCATTATGTTAGCCTCCTTCAACAATATGATTTTCAATATGTGTTTCCTTAACTCCTTTAAATTTTAATAATTTAAGCATTTCTTCTAATTTCGGAATCATAGTTTCTCCTTCATCAGTACCAGCTAAAAAATAAAATTTTGAAGTTTTTGGGATGTCAGTTGATGCTACCATGTCGAAAATTTCAGGATTAATCCAAAATGAAGGTGAAAATGCTACAGCGGTTCCAAATGTTTCAGGATATTTTATTGCAGCATAGAATGATATTAAGCCACCTAAAGACGACCCAAATATTGTAGTGTTTTCTGTTTCTGATTTTGTTCTATAGCTAACATCAATATGAGGCTTTAAGGTGTTTTTTATAAATTTTAAATAGGAGTCACCTTTTCCGCCACCATACTTTTCATGTTTATATGGAGTGAGTTCATTTATGCGTTTTTCATTGCCATGTTCTATGCCAATAATTATACTTTGGTTATCTATTAATGTATCCATATATTCATCGACTTCCCATTCACCTACATAAGATGTTGTAGCATCAAATAAATTTTGTGCATCATGCATATAAATCACAGGATACGATTTTTCTGATTTTTCGTATTCTGAAGGCAAATACACCCAAATTGTTTTCGACGTATTTAATTGAGGAGCAGTAATTGAAAACTGTTTAACTTGTTTAGAAGCAGTGCTTTGAGCTGTTAGTTGAGTGGTTGTAAATGCTAAAATAAGCAGGTATAAATACGGTAATTTCATCCTGTTGCTTGTCTTGTGAGTTGACAAAAGTTTAAAAAAATCGACTAAGTACATTTAATTTTTCGACAAGATACATTATATCAACGACAATAAAATAAACAACCTCTGTAACTTTACAGTATTAAATAATCCCCTCATAATAATGATAAATCGTGCTGAAAAACTGAGCTTACTTTCTGAAATGATAGCATTCGCTCAAACAGATGAAAATATAAGGACTATTGAATATAATTTTTTATTCAGTATTGCCAAACAATTAGATATATCTAAAGAAGATTTTGAATACCTTTTTAATCATCCTGTAACATATGTTAACTTAAAATCTCATAGTGAAAGGATTGTTCAATTTCATAGATTAGTACTTCTAATGAATTTAGATCACAAAGTCGCACCAAAACAATTGGTTAAAATTCACAATTTTGGATTACGAATGGGATTAAGTCATGAATCAATTAACCGCGTTCTAGATTTAATGGATAGTTTTCCTAATAAAATTGTACCACCAGATTTCTTGATTGATATTTTTAAAGTGCAGTATAACTAGTATTCAGTTTGCAGTCTCAATGGTAATTTTAAAAAGCTATCCTATTTAAATATATGCTTAATTTTTAGAACAATCTCTCTGTGAATCTTTGTGCCTTCTCTGTGTAATAATTTCAGTTTTAGTCTCAGTCTCAGTCTCAGTTTTTAATCTTGAAATTTAGTTATTGAGTTTCGGAATGTTTTCTTCTTCGGAACTTTATGTAAAATCTTCCAATCTTCCGTCAATTTTTTTAGCTTCACACTTCACACTTCACACTTCACACTTCACACTTCACACTTCACACTTCACACTTTTTACTGAGCAACTGACTACTGTTTTACACCTTTAACTTCTCTAACTTACTCTGATAGGCTGTAATTTCATCTCTAAAACGAGCGGCTTCTAAAAAGTCTAAAGCCTTTGCAGCTTGTTCCATTAATTTGCGTCGTTCTCTAATTTTCTTTTCGAGTTCTTCTTTTGTTAAATATTCGCTTTCTGGTTCTGCAGCTATTTGCGCATCTAATTCTGTCCGATAAGTACTTACGGAGTTTTTAGTTAATGCACTATCTAAACTCTTATTTAAAGCTTTAGGAACAAGATTGTGTTTTGTATTGTATGCAATTTGTTTTTCACGACGATAATTAGTCTCATCAATAGTTTTTTGCATGCTTTTTGTAACTTTATCAGCATACATTATAGCTTTTCCATTTAGGTTTCTTGCGGCTCTACCAACAGTTTGCGTTAGTGAACGCGCAGATCTTAAAAAACCTTCTTTGTCAGCATCTAATATAGCTACAAGTGATACTTCGGGTAAATCTAGACCTTCACGCAGTAAGTTAACACCAACCAAAACATCAAATACTCCTTTTCGTAAATCTTGCATAATTTCAACACGCTCCAGAGTATCTACATCACTATGGATGTATCGGGTTCGTACTGAAATTCGAGTGAGGTATTTCGTCAATTCTTCCGCCATTCGTTTGGTCAACGTGGTTACTAAAGTCCGTTCGTCTTTTTCAACACGATTTTGAATTTCTTCAATTAAATCATCAATCTGATTTAGGCTTGGGCGCACTTCAATAATAGGGTCTAATAAGCCTGTTGGACGAATGACTTGCTCTACATAAACACCATCTGTTTTTTGCATTTCGTAATCGGCTGGAGTTGCTGATACATAGATTACTTGGTTTTGTAGCGCTTCAAATTCTTCAAACTTTAAAGGTCTGTTGTCCATGGCTGCTGGCAATCGGAAACCATAATCAACTAAATTAACTTTTCTGCTTCGGTCACCTCCGTACATGGCATGAACTTGTGAAATGGTCACGTGACTTTCATCAACCACCATTAAAAAATCATCTGGAAAATAATCGAGTAAACAGAAAGGGCGTGTTCCTGGTAATCGTCCGTCTAAATATCGCGAATAATTCTCAATACCTGAACAATACCCTAATTCTCTAATCATTTCCAGATCGAATTCTGTACGCTCTTTAAGACGTTTGGCTTCAAGATGTTTACCAATCTCTTTAAAGTAATCGTATTGTTTTACCAAATCTTCTTGAATATCTTTTATTGCCGCATTTAGTACATCAGGTGATGTTACAAACATATTTGCAGGATAGATATTTAGACGATCGTAGCGTTCTATAACTTCGTTGCTTCTGGCGTCAAACGCTTCAATTTCTTCAATTTCATCACCAAAGAAGTGAATTCTAAACGCATGATCAGCATAACCAGGAAACACATCTACGGTATCTCCTTTTATTCTAAAGTTTCCGTTTTTAAATTCAGATTCCGTTCTAGAATATAAACTTTGAACCAGTTGGTGTAATAATTTAGTACGAGAAATAACTTGATCGCGTTCTATAGAGATGACATTCTTCTGAAATTCTACAGGATTTCCAATACCATATAAACACGATACTGAAGCAATCACAATCACATCACGACGACCAGAGAGTAGGGAAGATGTGGTACTTAAACGCATCTTCTCTATTTCTTCATTGATAGATAAATCTTTCTCAATATAAACGCCAGAAACGGGAATGTATGCTTCGGGTTGGTAATAATCGTAGTACGACACAAAATACTCAACAGCATTCTCAGGAAAAAACTGTTTGAATTCTGAGTAAAGTTGTGCTGCTAAAGTTTTATTATGTGCCAAAACCAAAGTTGGTCGTTGTACTTCTTCAATCACATTGGCAACAGTAAAGGTTTTACCAGAACCAGTAACACCCAAAAGGGTTTGGTATTTTTCGTTGTCGGTAATTCCTTTTGCTAGTTTTTTAATAGCTTGTGGCTGATCACCAGTAGGTTTAAATTCAGACTCAATTTTAAATCGCATACTGCAAAGTTACGATAAAGCGCTTATAATTTAATTGTGAAGCGCGTTACAATTGCGTTAAAATAAAACGGACTTCAAGATTTAAACTCTGAAGTCCGTTTTATAGATTGTTGAATATGGATACTTTTTTTATATGAGATGTACGTGTAATAGGCTTTAATGTTTTAAAGCAAAATGCCCTCTAAGTTCTTTACCATTTTTTAATGTAATTAAATAC
Organism: Winogradskyella psychrotolerans; assembly: GCF_018860565.1. Lineage (GTDB taxonomy): Bacteria > Bacteroidota > Bacteroidia > Flavobacteriales > Flavobacteriaceae > Winogradskyella > Winogradskyella damuponensis. The sequence goes on along the minus strand of NZ_JAHKPS010000013.1, from coordinate 362,279 downwards.
CAGAAATCATTGGATTCTAGTAGTTCTCCATTGTAATAGCCATCCCAAGAATATTGTGAAGGGATTAATTGTTTGATAAGCTTACCGTATCTATTAAAAATAAGTATTTCTTTTACAATGCTATTTCTGTCAATAACGGTCCAGAAATCATTAGTAGTATCGTTATTAGGAGTGAAAAAGACAGGAATGAAAAGATCTTCTTCAATTTCAAAAGAGAGTGTTTTTAAAACACAACCGCTACGGTCTTGAACATATAGCAGGTGTAAACCAGTTGTAAGGTTATTAAAGATATTAGATATTTGAAAATCGTTGCCATCTATAGCATATTCGTAATCTAAAGACGTATCTGTCATGTTTACAGTAAGTGTTCCTTCGTTTATGAAAATATTAAATTCATCTAAAGTAAAATCTACAGCATCGTTAATAGTAATATCAAAACTACTTTCGTTAGAGCAGGTATTTGGAGCTGTGCCTATGTCGTTATAAATGTATAAGGTTTGTGAGTTTGTAATAATATCTCCAGCATTGCGTTGCGTTCCTGTACCGTTTGTTCCTGTAAAATAATTACCATTGCTTAGTGCTGGTAATATAAATTCAGAACATATAGTTTGGTTAGCAAGCGTATCTACATTTGGTGCACCAGTAATAGTAATATCAAAACTACTTTCGTTATTGCAAGTGTCTGGAGCTGTACCAATTTCAACATAGATATAGATGGTTTGTGAGGTTGAAATGGTATCTCCCGCATTTAGAGGTGTACCTGTACCATTTGGTTCTGTATAGTAGTTGCCATTAGTAAGTGTTGGTAAGGTAAATGAACCACACTCTGATTGATTAGAAAGCGTATCTATATCAGGAGTCCCACTCACTGTTACGTCAAAACTACTTTCATTAGAGCATGTATTTGGTGCTATACCTATTTCATTGTAAATATAAATGGTTTGTGATGTTGAAATAATGTCACCAGCATTGAGCGGAGTACCTGTCCCGTTTGAACTTGTAAAATAGTTACCATTTGTCAGTGTAGGTAAGGTATATCCTGAGCACACATCTTGATTAGTAATGGTATCTATATCAGGTGCTCCTGTGATAGTCACTTCAAAACTACTTTCATTAGAGCATGTATTTGGTGCTATACCTATTTCATTGTAAATATAAATGGTTTGTGATGTTGAAATAACGTCACCAGCATTGAGCGGAGTACCTGTCCCGTTTGAACCTGTAAAATAGTTACCATTTGTCAGTGTAGGTAAGGTATATCCTGAGCACAAATCTTGATTAGCAATGGTATCTATATCAGGTGCTCCTGTAATAGTCACTTCAAAACTACTTTCATTAGAGCACGTATTTGGTGCTGTTCCTATTTCGTTATAAATGTAAATGGTTTGATTTGTTGAAATAACATCACCAGCATTTAGTTGTGTTCCAGTGCCATTAGTACCTGTGAAATAGTTGCCATTTGTTAGTGTAGGTAAGGTGTAATTTGAGCATGTGGTTTGGTTTGAAAGCGTATCTACAGCTGGACTATCAATAATTAATAGCGCAGCATTCGTTATTAGCAGACAAGAATTATAGGTGACTTCACAGTAATATTGATTTCCATTAAAACTTAAAGGAGCATTAGTGATATCCAACCAGCTGTTTTGTGGGTCAGAGTATGGACTAGCATTAGGAACATTTATCCAATTTCCAGAACTATCAAGAACTTTCCATTGGTATTGGAATATACTATTATTTAAAGATGTCGTAAACGTTACAGAACCATTCTCACAAATGGTTTGGGTTATTGGGTCAATAATATTTGGTATGTTATTTGTAATTGGATCTGCTGTATGTGATCCTAAATCTGAGCAATTTTCACTAGATTGAATAGACCAATCACTACTATCATATGTCGTTTGAGGTAGTGGTGCATCTGCGTTTCTAACAACAGTATAACCTCTTTCGTCAGGTGCGTTTACAATATCAATAAGATTTCCGTTTTTAAAGAGTTTGAATTCATCATTATCATTAATCCCTGTAGGAATATTGAAATCTACATCTAGAGGAGAACAATCATTGCCGCTTCCCATTTGAATGATAAATGTATCTAGTGGTGGAATTGTTCCTGTAATGTTATTAAAAACATTATTAGGTGTTGGGTTTCCTACATCACCATAGCGTTCTATGACATAAATATTATCTAAAACCACAGGAGCATTTGTAGGATTATAAAGTTCTATAACTGCATAGTCTCCGCTATTGGCATCAAATATTTCTGAAATATAAATATCGGCAGGTTCACAATCTGAAGTTATCAACGTAAAATCTGCAGCAGATGTCCCAGTGCACCCTCCATTACTTACAATTGAAAAGCTAGAAGTATCGCTTATACCAGCAGGTATAATAGCAGTAATTTGATTGTCATTTATAATGGTGAATGTAGTGTTAACCCCATCGATAGAAACCGAAGCAGTAGCATTAAAATTACTACCACTAATTGTAATCAATGTGTTTTCCGGTCCACTAGAAGGTGTAAATGTATTAATTATTGGAGCAGGGCAAAAGTTATTATCTGTTATAGCATCGCTACCCATTATGGCATAAGCGTTCGTTATAAAAAATAAACTTAAGACGTAGGTATAGTGAATTAATAAATTAATGCGCGTCATTACTTCAAATTAAACGTTGAAAAATAATTGATTTATTTATTGAGGTACACCCAACCTGTATAAGGTTTAGAACTTGTATTAGGCTCATTTAAATATAATACGTAGAAGTAAGTGCCCACAGGTAGTATTTTATCTGTATGCATTAAGCCTTTATTTGCTGTTCCGAACCATTTTTTAGTATTGTTGCCTTCAAAAACTAAAGTACCGTATCGGTTATAGATTTCCAACTTATGGTTGGTGTAGACATCATATAGACCTTGAATGTTAAACCAATCATTCTTGTTGTCATTATTAGGTGAAAAACCATTTGGTATAATTGGTTCATCTACTAATGCAGCAATGTTAAAATCGATGGACTTAATAATACAACCATTAGAATCTTGTACATATAAGGTGTGAGTACCTTCAGAAATATTTGTAAATGTATTTTCACTTTGAAAACTAGAACCATCAATGGCGTATTCGTAATTTATTGTTGTGTCAGTCATGGTTATCGTTATTGAATCTTCATTGATGTCAATATTCGAATCCGTTAAAGTAAAATCTGTAGAAGGATAAATTGTAACATTAAAGCTGCTTTCGTTATTACAAGTATCTGGAGCTGTACCAATTTCATTAAAAATGTAAATGGTTTGTGAAGTTGAAATAATAGCGCCAGCACTAAGTTGTGTTCCTGTGCCATTGGTTCCTGTAAAATAGCTGCCATCTGTAAGGTTTGGTAAAATAAATTCAGAACAAATAGACACATCAGAAAGGGTATCTACATTTGGCGTGCCAGTAACATTAATATCAAAACTACTTTCGTTAGTACAAATATTAGGAGCAACTCCAACTTCATTATAAATATAAATGGTTTGTGATGTCGATATGATATCTCCTTCATTTAAAGCTGTACCATTACCATTAGCAGCGGTAAAATAATTTCCATTAGTAATACTTGGTAACACATATTCAGAACAAACAGTTTGGTCTGCTAATACACTTACTAATGGGTTTCCACTAATAGAAACGGTGAAGCTAGATTCATTTTGGCAGGTATTAGGAGCAGTGCCAGATGTGTTAAAAATATAAATGGTTTGGAAAGAGGTTATAATATCTCCGGCATTAAGCTGAGTTCCTGTACCGTTAGGTCCTGTATAGTAATTTCCGTTAGTTAACTCAGGTAATGTATAATTAGAGCATACAGTTTGGTTTGGTAAAGTATCTACTTCAGGATTAGAAACCTCAAGTTGAGCCGCATCTGAAACAAGGTTACAACTTACAGATGATAGTAAACAGTAATATTGAAGCCCATTAAAACTAGCAGGTGCATTAGTAATGGTTAGGGTGTTGGTAGTTGCACCAGAATAATTACTGTCGTTGTTGACATTTACCCAGTTTCCTGAAGCGTTAAGAACTAGCCATTGGTAAGTATATGAGCCTGTATTTACAGCTACAGAAAAAGTTGCTGTACCATTTTCGCAAATGTCCTGATTATTAGGTTGTGTAATATTTGGAGTAGAACTCGCATCGGCAGTGTGCGATCCTAAATTTGAGCACTCTTCAACCTCTAATAATAACCATTCGTTAAGGTTAAATGTTGTACTTGGAGCAGATGCATCTGCATTTCTAATAAAAGTATAGCCCACTTCATCATCTGTATGCATGATATCTATGATAGCTCCGTTTTTTAGTAATTTAATTTCATCATCTTCATTAATACCAGCAGCTACAGATGTACCAACAGTTAAGCCACTACACGTATTGCCTGTACCACCCATTTCGATAATATAAGTACTAAGAGGCGCAATAGAACCTTCTAGTGGGATTGTAGCACTTGGAGCAACATTACCAATATCTCCAAAACGTTGCACTTCGTAAACTGAATTTAAACTTATAGTTGTATTGGTTGGATTGTAGAGTTCTATAACACCATAACTTCCTCCGTCAGAATCATAAACTTCTGAGATATAAATCTCATCAGCAGAAGTGCAATCAGAATTAATTAAAGTAAAATTAGAAGAGGTTGTTGTATTACATCCTCCAGAAGTTGTAAGCGTTATATTAGACATATTAGAAATTCCAGAAGGAACAAAAACTGAAATTTGAGTATCACTTAGTATTGAAAAGGGAGCATTAACACCATTAAAGTCTACTGTTGTTGTCGTAGTAAAATTACTTCCATTTAGTGTAATTTCTGTATTTACAGGTCCACTAGAAGGATTAAATGTATTTATTATTGGCGCCGGACAATCTATATCGATAATAGAATTATTAGAACTATATAAAAGGTGCGCGTTAATTAATAGGGTAATTGTAAGTAGAAAAAATCGGTTATTCATTTCGTTATTTTAAGCGGTAAAAATAGATTAGTAATACGTTTTTATTGTTAAGCCTCGGTTAATATAATTATCTTTTTAATGTAAAATGACCAGTGTAAGTTTTGCCATCTATAAAATTGGCAATAAACCAATAATCGTCACTTGGGAGTGGTTCGCTATTTAGAGTTCCATCCCAACCAGCAGTCATTGCATTTTGTTGCGTAATTAATTTGCCATAGCGATTAAAAATTTGAATTGATGTTATTTGATTGAATTGTGCATCCGTGCCTATAACTTGCCAAGTAGGATTGTCATCATCTCCATTTGGTGTGAAGAATTTAGGGAACCCTAAGACTGATATAGTTGCTTCAATAGCATCACAACCATTTTTATCTTTAATATAAACGGTGTGAAAACCTTGAGAAACATTAGTAAAGACAAAGTTATCTTGATAAAATCCATTAGTATCATCTAAAGCTATTTCATAATCACCTGTACCAGAAACAGTAATTGTAACTGTATTATTGGGAGCAACACCAGTAACACTAATTCCTTCAAGAGTTGCGGATTCGGAGGGTAATACGGTTATTGTTCTACTAGAAGAGCAACCGTTTGGATCTGTAACAATTACAGTATAATTGCCAGGTTCTGTAAGGTTGTAAAATGAGGTGTTTATATCTGTAACAGTTCCATTAAACTGCCATTCGTAATAATAATTATTAGGTAAATCATTAAGAACACCTCCATATATAGTTAAAGGTTCTGAAGAATCTATACAATAAATATGTGTTTCATCAGCCTCTAATAAAGGTGTATAAAGTATATTAAGGTTTACGGTAGAAATACTATAACATTGATTGTTAGTACTCACTTTTACATAAATAGTTTGAGAATTTGCTATACTATTTTCAAATGTATTAGAAAGCGCATTGGTTTCATTAAACGCATCTTCTTCGGTTTCGTAATAGGTTACATTAGAATCAACCGGAATTTGATCTAAAATAGAAGCTTCAATTTCAGATAAATCAAAGGTTGTAAAACCATCTGTAACATCGCCGTCACACCCTTGTAAATCTGGAATAGTTAAAATATTATTTGACCTTTGTAATTCTAATTCTGAGATATTAAAACAATTAGATTGATTAACAATTCGTGCATAAACGGTTTGGAAAGGGGAGGTGTTTTCAAATGTTTCAGGATTTGCAATTGCATTTATGTTTGCAATAGCATCAGCTTCTGATAAGAAAAAGTTATCCACATAAATATCTTGGTCTCCGTTAGTTAAATCGTTAGAAGCATTAAATAAATTATAAGTGGTTATACCATCTTGATTTAAATCACATTCAATTAAAATAGCATCAGATTCAAGAGGTAATGAAGCATATTCTATTATCACTTCGCCATAAGCAATACAACCATTAGCAAGCGTTACTTCTACAGTATAAGTTCCTGCCTCTGTAACGGTATAAGTACCACATGTGCCACAAATAAGAGAACCACCTTGTACTAGTACGTTATCTTTATACCAATCATAAGTGTTTTGCCCATTTTGATAAGCGTTTAATTCTAATGTTTCGCCTTCGCAAAGAGCGTTTTCAGTAGCAATAAGTCGGTTTGGTCCAATATCGGAAGACAACTCAAAACTACTAGCTTCTAAAAAAACAACAGAGTCATATCTGTAGTTATTTTCGTCTGCTATTACTAATTTAACATGATATGTTTCATTGGGTACTACATTTGCAGTTGCTGTTAAAATCGCAGTCTGGCCATTAAAGTTTATAGGTGAATCAGCTCCGTTAAAACTACCAAAAAAGGTCTCGTTTTCAGGAGGACAGCTACCAGGAACTCCCGGAGAAACCGTTGTTACTTTTACAGGAATGTCTGTATTTGGTACTAAAGCAATATTTTCATAAGGGGTTTGGTTATCGTCAGGACGAATTAAAAACCCAAATAAATCTGAATATTGACAGGTATTAGCATTGTTTTCTTGATATTCTTCAGAAGCAAAAATATATCTGAAGCTAATTTGTGAAGCAACAGACGTAAATTCAAATTCTAAAATGGTAGCGTTTATTGTTCCAGATTCATTCAGTGCATTTTCTAAGTCAGCATCTCCATTCCAATTTGGTGCATTATCATCACTTAAATTATTATTTGGCCCTGGGACATTATTTAATCTTCCTGTACTTAAAACTATACCGCTTTGAAAAGGAAAAGTAGAACCTGTGGCATCAAAATAGCCATAGCTTTGATCTGCTCCACCAAAATCGCCCCCAACAACATTAGTTACAGTAACATTATCTATACAATCACTATCAATTAAAATATCCTCTACAAGTTGTTGAGGCGTATAGGTTTGGCTATCTATCGTAATGTTTTGAGAATACGTAAATAAAGATACCAATAAGGCAATTAAAAGGATTATTTGCTTCATTTTTAATTTAAGGGACAGCGAAGATAAGTAACTAACTTTTATTGGGATTAAAAAAAGGTGTTAAAGGTCGTAACTTAACGACGTAATGTAAAATGACCTTTCACTTCAAAAGCAACATTACCTTGTTTTATTTCTGCTAAAAACCAATAATCACTGGCAGGCATATTGTAACCATTATATGTGCCATCCCAACCTTGTGTATGTGAACCTAGCTGTTTTAGAAGTTTTCCGTAACGGTCAAAGATGTAAATCGTACTTCCTGGTAATGTTTCAATACCAACAATATGCCAGGTTGGATTTTGTGCATCACCATTAGGAGTAAAAAATGGAGGAGCATCAACTACAACCACTTCTTTAGTTACTTCGGCACAACCATTTAAATCAATAATAGTTACTGTATGATAACCTAAAGCTACATTTTCAAAAACAGGAGATTCTTGAGGGGCACCATCGTCTAAAATATAAAGATAGTTGCCAATTCCAGAAATGGTTATCGTAATATTGTTTGGGTCTGAAAAATCAACAGTTTCGGTAAGTTCTATCGTTGCAGATTCAGATTCTATAACATTGAAAATACTTGTGGTGGGACAGTTAAATTCTGAATAAACTGTTACAGAATAAGTGCCAATTTCTGTGATTTCAATTTCAGGACTTGTTTGGTTTGTAGACCATAAATAGGTGTCAGTGGTATAAGACGTTTCTGCAGAAACCGTTAAAGGTAAGTTGTCTATACAAATAACCTGATCTGGAATATTGACATAAGGTTTGCGGTTTACAATCAATGAAAAATCGACAAAATCATAACATCCTGTTAAATTGTTTTCTATGCGAGCTGTGATAATTTCGTTGTTATACCCATCATAAGATGCGCTGTTGATATAATTTAGTCCTTCTTCGGCATCCACAGTATTGTTATAATAAGTAATACTATAATTATTTGAATTTTGATTGCCTAAAATAATGGCTGTTTGTTGGTTTAAATTGAAATTAAAATGTCCATCAAAATCATCGTCACATGTAGTGAGATTTGGTGGTTGATTGGCTATAGGTAGTGGGTTTACACGTAGCTCAATTGGGAAAACATAAAAACAATGTGTGGTGCTGAATTCTACACGCGCATATATAATATCATTTGTATTTGTATAACTATAATTAGTGTCTAATTCATTTTCATTAGCATTAGCGTCAATTTCAGAAGCGAAATAACTAAAAAGCACATTAAAATTGTTGTTTGAAATCTCTTGATTTAGAGTGGTTAAGTCGAAACTGTTAGTGGCGTTTTCACAAATATCAAATACATTGATAGCATTAGTTGCTGGTGGCAGATTTACATTTAATTCTAGAGGAACATAAGTGTAGCAAAGGGCTGTTGTATTGTAGATTTTTATAAAAACGGTTTGTGGATTGCTAATGTTAGAATAATTTTCAGGATTTAAAATAGGGTTACTATCAGTTTGTAAATCGTCAAATGTTTTAAAATAAGAGATATTATTATCAGGGTTTGATGTTGCAAATAAATCACTTTCAGCTGATGTTAAATCGAAAGTTGTAATGGCGTCATAATTATTGTCGCAGACTATGAGTGGTTCTGGTATATTAGGATGAGGATTTACAATTAAAGTAAAATCAGTTAAACTAAAACACCCTGTTTCATTATTTTCAATTCTTACAATAATTAATTGTTCATTTGACCCTGTGTATAAAGGCCCTATAGAATTATCACCACTTTCTGCATTTTCAGTATTAAGGTGATAGCTTACTGTAAAATCATTTGAACTTTGCGTTCCTAAAACAGTATTGGTTTGCGCTTCCAAATCAAAAGAAGCTAATCCATCATTAGAGTCGTCATCACAAGCTTCGATGTCGTTGGGTTGATTAGCAATAGGAAGTGGGTTAACCTGAAGGATAAAGTCATAAACATAAAAACAACCTGTATTAGGATCTTCTACACGAATAAAAATATTGTCGTTTATGCTTTGAAATGTGTAGTTCGTAGCTAATGGACTCGTATTGTTTTCTGCATTATTATAAGTTTCAAAATATGAAAGTAAGGCTTGCGTTTCAGGATTTATAATGGCGAATTCTACTTCAGAGAGGTCAAAATTATTTGTTGGGTTATCGCAAATTTCAAACACTTCAAAATCATTGATTGGTGGTGGTAAATTAGTGTTTATTTCTAATGGAACCGTTGTGTAGCAATTAGCAGCATTGTTAAAAACTCTAATGTATAAGGTTTGTGGGTTGCTGAGGTTGGTGTAATTTGTTGGAGACGAAATTTGATTTGTGTTTGCTTCTAAATCGTCTAGTGTTTCAAAATAAGAAATTGAAATGTTACTTGGTATTGTGGGAAATAAATCAGATTCTGCCGTTGTAAGATTAAAGGTGTTTATACCATCATAATTTGTGTCGCAAATAGTTATTGGAGTTGCACTTGAAGGAGCAGGATATACGATGGCATTAAAATTGGTTATAGAAAAACATCCTGTATCTATGTTTGTGACTCTAGCAAAAATGGTTTCATTGTTTTGAGCATTGTAATCTTCTGGTAATGCGTTTTCTCCATTTTCAGCATCTTCTATAGAATTATGATAACTGACTATAAATACAGTTGAGTTTTGCCCTTGAAGAATTGTACTGTTTTGTGTAGTTAAATTAAAAACTTCAAAGGTGTCGTTAGAAGTATCATCACAAGTTTCAATATCATTAGGTTGATTTGCGATAGGTAATGGGTTAATCACAAGTTCAAAAGGATAAGTAATGTAACAACCGGTTGTACTGTAAGCTAATCGTACAACAATATTATGAGATGCTGCCGTATATATATAATTAGTGTCTATTGGGTTTATATTCGCAATAGCGTCTGCATTTGTATTATGATAGCTAAATACGATATTTGTTGTATCATCTACAATCATATGGTTTACTGATAGTAAGTCAAAACTAGACGTGGGATTATCACATATTTCAACGATTTCAAAGTCATTAATTGGTGGCGGTAAATTAATAATTAAATCTAGAGGAACAGTTACAAAACAGTTGCTAATAGTGTTATTTACTTTTATATAAACAGTTTGCGGATTTGTGATATTGGTATAGTTTTCAGGATCTAAAATAGGATTTAAATCGGCTTCTAAATCTTCAATAGTTTCAAAATAAGAAACGACTATATTATCTTGTCTTACATCTAATATGTCTTCTTCTGCAATTGTAATATCCCAAGTTAAAATCCCATCATGGTTATCGTCGCAACGTTCAATAGGTGTTGAAGGATATACAACAGGAGCAGAAATGATATTAATTTCAAAAGCATTAATTCCTTTACAATAATTGCCATTATCTACTCTAGCAAAAAGCTGTTGTGGGTTTGTAGAATTGGTATAAATTAAAGGCACTGCATTAAGGTTGTTATTTGCGTCAAATTCTGAAGGGTGAAATGTAATGGTTAAAGTTTCTGGACTATTCGCTATCATTTCTGCAATGGTTTCATTAAGATCAACGGTTACAAAACCATCATTACTAATATCATCACAAAGGGTAATTGTTTCAGCGGGATTAAAAATAGGAATTGATCCCACTTCTAATTGAAATGAAGAAGTGCCAAAACAATCTGGATCGGATAAGTTTTCTACTCTAACATATATAATTTGAGCGCTAGTAGTATTTTGGTAAACGGAATATTTATCAATAGCATTAATACCAGCAATAGCATCAGCCTCCGTTTCAAAATATAAGACTTGTTTGTTGGGTTGTCCGTTTAGTATTTCAGCATCTTTTAAATAAAAATAAAAGTCAGCAACACCACTAATATCTGCTTCGCAATTTTCGAAATTTGTAATTGGTATAAATTGTGGTATCGTATTAATGTAGACATAAAATCCTGAAAGACTATAACAGCCTGTTGTTTCATTTTCTACTCTTGCATAAATATATTCTGTTAATGTTGTGTAATTGGCTGGATTAGCAATTTCATTTTCTCCTGCAATTGCAAAACTATAATCATTATAAAATGTAATGTCAAAACCAGCTGTTGTGGTTGTGATTTCTGGTATTTTAGAAACTAAATCTACGGTAGAAATACCATCGTCATCGTCGTCGCAAACAATTATAGACTCAGGATACATGATAGTTGGAGCACTAACAACGTTGACTTCTAAGGTAGAAATGTCATAGCATCCTGTTTGTGAATTGGTAACTCTTATATGAAATAATTGCGGATTAGATGTGTTGTAATAATAATTAGGAAGTATATTTTCATTGTTTATGGCGTCTTCCTCTGTAATATAATATTTTACATTTACAGCTGGTACACCTTGAGCAGCAACACTATTAAAAGTTTCCATAATTAAAGTGGTAAACCCATCATTGTCTTCATCACAATAATCTGTACTTTGAGGTGTTAAAACTATTGCTGGAGAAATTTGTAGTACAACATCTACATATTCTATACACTCGCCGTCTACAACAGTTGCATATATTATTGTGCCATTATCTGTAACATTAAAAGGGACGGTTTTATTTAAAACATTTATAGCGTTTTCTCTGTCATTTTCAGTTTCAAAAAAGGTGATTTCAAATTCGTCATAACCATCAGCGAGATCTGTTTCAACGTCATTTAGGTCAAAATCAGCGATACCATCATTAGATTCGTCATCACAAACTATAACGGCTTCATTGGATATCCCTGTTTGAATAATATTAGCATGCAATTCAAGATTGGTAACCGTATAACAACCTGTGGTAGGATCTAAAACACGTATATAAATTAATTGAAAAACAGGTGTTGTATTTTGATAGTTTTCAGGATCAGGTATTGGGTTTAAATTGTTGTGAGCATCGTAAAACGTGGTGTGGTAACTAACGTCTAAGCCAGTAACTCCTTGTAAAACATTGTCGATAACACTAGTTAAATCAAAATCTTCAAAGCCATCTTCGTCTTGCTCACAAGCGTTAATCCACTGATCGTTTAAGTTAATCGGTGGACTATCTTGAAACTCTACAGCAATTGATGTTGTAGAATAACAACCTGTTTCAGCATTGTAAATTCTAACATATAGAGTTTGATTTGTGTTAAAATTTGCATAAGGTGAAAAAATAGGGTAATAACCTAAATCTGCTTCGGGTTGGGAGTAATGATAAGAAATGTATAAATCATTTGCACCATTTAAAATCTGATCATTTGCAATGTTCAAATCCACAAACGTATAGCCATCTAATGTGGGATCTGCACAGGCTATTATGGTATCTGGTTCTACATATTCGGGTTTTTCATTGACAACAATATTAAATGTAGAAAAAGCCAAACATCCGTTTATTGTATCTTCTATGAGGACAAAAATAGCTTGAGGTGAAGTTGTATTTTGTATTGTGCCAATAATTGGGTTGACACCATTTTCAGAATCTTCAAGTGTATAATGATAGCTTATATCATAGTTGGATGGAGGTACAGATGCTAGTACCTCATTGTTTTTTGTAGTGAGATCAAAATCTTCTATACCATCACCATTATCATCGCAAAGAATATAATCTGAAATTTGAGTTGAAGCCTGTTCAGAATCTAGTGTAATTTCTACTGTATCTTCAATAACACAAGAGGTTTCATTGAGCTGAATGGTAATTTCAACTTTATAAGTTCCTGAAGAAACCGCTTGTAAAATAGGATTGTTTTCACCTGTTATAGGAATATCATTTTGAAACCACTGATATGTGGCTTGTGAGTTTTGAATATCACCATTTAAAGTTACAGAATCTCCACAAGTGCTAATATCAGGACCTAAATTTACATTGGCATTAAAACTATTCCCTTCAATAAACACTGCTGAATCAAAATTTTGATCATCTTGATCTGCTATAATAAGTTTTATTTCATATTCTACATTTGGTAGAATTGTAGCAGTAGCAGAAAGTACAACTGTACGACCGTTATAATTTGTATCTCCAACGTTGTAGCCTTCAAAAAAGGTTTCGTTTTCGGCAGCACAAGATCCCGGAATTATAGGATGTATGGTGTTGGTATTTACAGGTATTGAGGTGCCAGGAATTACAGCAATATTTGTAAATGGATCAGAAGAACCCGCTTCTTTTATTAAAAAAGCAAATCCATCAGAATAAAAACAAGGATATTCTTGTTGGTACTCTTCGGACGCTAAAATATAATTGAACTGAATTTGATTAGCGACAGACACAAAGTTAAATTGTACAGAAGTCGCATTTAGGGTTTCATTTATGCCTAATGCATTTTCTAAATCGGTGTCAGTTCCCCAAGATTCATCTCCTTCATTTAAGGGGTTTGTATTCAATACATTTCCTGCGGAATTTACATTTCCTGTAGTTAATAAGATGCCATTTTCAAATGGAAAACTAGAATTGCTACGTTCAAAATAGCCATAACTATTGATGCCATTTAAACCTCCGTTTACATTGGTTGAAATATTTGAAATTTCAACACAATTTTGTCCCAAGTTTTGTTGAATAAGTTGCTCTAAGGGTAGTGAGTCGTCTGTGGTTATTTGCTGAGCATAGAAAGGAATAATACTAATTAAACAAATAAAGGTGGTTAGGGTATACTTTAATTTCATTGCAATATTTTGAGAAATATGCCCTAGCTAAATGAGCAAAATTTAATTGAAAGCAATTTAGGTGAAGAAAAAGTAATTAAAAATCCCCAGTATTGGGGATTTTTTAAGGTAAGTTACTTGTTTAATTGGATGAATGACAATTGTTTAAAATATTTTTTTGAAAATTTATCGTTTTAGGGTGAAATGTCCTTTAACTTGAAATGCAATAGAGCCACGCTGAACATCTGCTACATACCAATAATCATTTGTAGGCATTTTTTCACCATTATAGTTACCATTCCAACCAGGCGTGTTAGAACTCAATTGGGTGATAAGTTTACCATAGCGGTCAAAAACACTAATAGTTGTACCAGGTAAAGTTTCTATTCCTACGATATGCCAAGTGTCATTAGTGCCATCATTGTTAGGTGTAAAGAATTTTGGAATATCAACAACCAAGACTTCTTTAGTAACATTAGAACAACCATTTAGGTCTATAATAGTTACAGTATGATAACCCATAGGTACATTGTCAAAAACATTAGATTCTTGAGGATCTAAATCGTCTAATTGGTATAGGTAATCACCAATTCCGCTAATAGTTACTGTAATATTATTGGGATCTGAAAAATCAATAATTTCAGTGGTTTCAATAGTTGCAGATTCAGATTCAGAAACACCAAAATAACGTGTGTTTTCGCAACCAAATTCTGAGGTTACTTTTACCCAATAACTACCAATATTTGTGATTTCAATTTCTGGTGTAGTTTCTCCAGTTGACCATAAATAAGTGTCTGTAGGGTAATTAGTATTTGCAGAAACTAATAATGGCCCACTATCTAAACAAATTACTTGATCTCTAATATCTATAATAGGAAGTGGGTTTACTATGATAGAAAATTGACCAATACTATAACAACCTGTGGTATTGTTTTCTACACGCGTGTAAATTACTTCACCATCATAAGCCATATAATTGGTGTCTAAAGCAAAATTGTTTTCATTGGCTTTAAGTTCCGTATTATGATAAGTTACTGTAAATAAATTAGGATCTTGACCACCTAAGATACTAGCATTTTGTTGTGATAAATCGAATTCCAAAATACCATCAAAGTCATCATCACAATCTATTAAATCACTTGCTTGATTAGCAATTGGTAAAGGCTGTACTTTTAAATTAAATTGATAATAGGTTGAACAATGCGTAGTGCTATATTCTGTTCTTACAAATAAAGTGTCATAATTTGTCTGATAAGTATAATTTGTGTCTAAAGCATTTGTATTGGCAATGGCATCTGCTTCATTAGAAAAATAACTAAATAGTACATTATAATTAACGTCAGTAGTAATCTCATTGATCTCTGTTAAATCTACACTATTGGTATCATTAGCACATATGATGTATTCTTCAAAATCATTAATAAGTGGAGGTTGATTTACTATTAACTCTATAGGTTGTGTTGTATAACAGTTAGATATAGTATTAGTTACTTTAATGTAAACTGTTTGCGGGTTAGAGGTATTTGTATAGCTTTCAGGATTACTAATTTCGTTGGCATTCGCTTCTGCATCTTCAAAATTCTCATAGTAGTTAATAACAAGATCTTCCTGTCTAATATCTAAAATATTATCTTCTGCACTTGTTAAATCAAATTGAAGTGAGCCATCTGTATCATCATCACATTCTATTATAGGATCTGTAGTTGAAACATTTGGCGTGCTAATTACATTAACAACAAATGATGTAATAGACTGGCAAATAGTACCATTATCTATTTGTACATATATTTGTTGCGGATTTACTGTATTTGTAAATACTAGTGGAATTTCATTAGTGTTATTTATAGCGTCTTCTTCCGATGTGAAGAATTTTACAGTTTGTATATCTGGAATGCCAGCAGACACTTCATCAATTTTACTTGAAAAATCGAATGTTACTGAACCATCAACAGTACTGTCATCACATACAAATATATCTGTAGGTTCATTGTATTCAGGATTGGTACCAACTTCAATAGTAAAAGAAGATGTTGTATAACAAGATTCATCTGTAATATTATCAATTCTTACATAGATTTCTTGTGGATTACTAATGTTTTCATAAACACTTGTTTTGTCTATTGCATTTGTTTTATTATCTGCATCTGCTTGAGTTAGATAATAAGACACTTCTTTTCCAGTTTGCCCACTTAAGGCTTCTGTATCTTTATTTTGGAAAATAAATTCTCCTATACCATCTGAGTTATCTTCACAAAAATTATATTCGTTAACATAATTAGATAAATCTCCAACAAAAGGTAATTTGTTTACTATAATATCTAACTCTTCTATAGAATAACAACCCGTGTTTGTGTTTTCAACACGCATATAAACAATTTCTGTTTGTGCTGAATAATTAAACAAGTCAGTTATTGGGTTTTCATCTAATTGTGCATCACTTAGACTATTGTGAAAAGTAACAGATCTATTAGGTGTTGCTAAAATTGAGTTAGGAATACTGTTATTTAAATTAATAGGAGAAAAACCATCTCTATCTGCATCACAAATGATGATATCTAAAGGTTTTTCGCTTTCGGGTGCTGGTAATACAGTAACCTCAAAAGAGTTGTAGTCGTAACATCCTGTTTGAGTAAATGTAATTCTAGGGAATAAGGTAAACGGATTGGTTAAGTTTGTATATAAGTTAGGTAATGGATTTGTATTATCAATCGCATCTTGTTCTGTTAAAAAGTAAGTTACTCCAAAACCTTCTTGTCCATTGGTAACGTCTGCATTTAAACTTGATAAATCTGTTGTTGTTAATCCGTCTTGGTCCGTGTCACAAACAATTAGGCTTACAACAGATTCAAAAGTTACGATAGGGAATAATATTAAATTAAATTCAGCGACTTCAAAACAAGTTGGGCTTTCTAAAGTTATATATATTGTTTGTGGATTGCTTTGCGAGTTATAGACAACGCTTTTATCAATAGGATTGATTTGATTGTCTCTGTCTGATTCAGTTTCGTAAAAAACAACTTCAACATCTTCTAAATCATTAACAATACCTACTTCAATATTTTCAAAATCAAATTCTTCTGTACCATCATCATCAATATCACATAAGGTGACGTCTCTAATATTTGTGGCGGTTAAAAGTAAATTTGTATGGAGTTCAATAGGAGTAGTAGAAGCACAGCCAGAAGTTCCATTTTCTACTCTAATATATACGATTTGTTCTTCGCTAATAATATTTTGATAGTTTGTATCATTTGCAATAGGGTTAGCACCAGAAAGTGCGTCTTCAGGAGAAACATGAAATGTTACATTAACACCTGTTATGCCTTCTAATACATCAGGAATAATTGCTGTTAAATCAAAATTAGCAAAACCATCATGATCTGCGTCACAGGCATCTATAAGATGAGGTTCCATATTAATTATAGGACTCTCTATAACACTTATATCTAATGTTGTTATTCTAATACAGCCTGTTTCAGGGTTTTGAACACTAACAAATAATTGCTCACTTGGGTTAGTGTTGGTATAAGGCATTGGGTAAGCGTTAATACCAATAGCAGCATCACTTGCAGAGCTATGATAAGTTACTACAAGATTAGTTTGTCCAAGAGTAATTTCGTTATCTTTGAGAAAATTTAAGTCCATTGCAGTACTTCCGTCTGCTATTTGATCATCACAAACTTCTAAAGGTGATGGGTCAGTTATTATTGGTAAACTATTAACGATTAAGTTAAACGTAGAAAATGCTAAACAACCATTAATAGTATCTTCAATTCTTACATGAATGGCTTGTGGGTTTCCTGTATTTTGAATAGGATTTGTTATAGCGTTACTATTACTAACAGCATCTGAGTTGGTGTAATGATATGAAATGGTATAACTAGAAGCAGGCACAGAAGCCAATACTTCTGCATCTTTATTAGATAAGTCAAATGTTTCAATACCATCGCCATTTAAATCATCACATAAGAGATAGTCTGTAATAGGATCTGATGTTTGTGTAGAACTTAAAGTGATATTAATTTCATCTTCGATAACACAAGAGCTTCCTGCTAAAGGAAGTTCGATTTCTACTCTATAATTTCCTGATTGTGATGCTGTTAATGTCGATTGGTTTTCTGAAGGAATTAAAGCATCATCTAAATACCAAGAATATGTTGCGTTTATGTTATCTATATTTCCATCTAGTACAGTACTAGTGGCACATGTTGTAAAATCTTCACCTAAATCTACAGAAGCATCAAAACTATTACCTTCAATAAATACAGCTGAATCATAATTTTTATCATTTTGATCAGCAATTACCAGTTTGATTTGATATTGCACATTAGGTTGAATAGTAGCTGTTGCAGAGAGTACCGTTGTTCTACCATTATAATTTGTGTCACCAAGGTTATAACCTTGAAAATACTCTTCGTTTGAAGCAGGACAAAAGCCTACAATTTCATCGTGAACTGTATTTGTGTTTACAGGAATTGTTGTACCTGGTATTAAAGCAATATTGGTATAAGGGTCGCTCGTTCCAGCTTCTTTAATTAAAAAGGCGAATCCATCAGAATATTCACATGGAAAGTTTCCAAAGTATTCTTCAGAAGCGAGGATATAATTAAATTGTATTTGATTTGAAATAGAAGTAAATTCAAATTCTATAGATGTTGCATTTACTGTTCCTGAGATACCTAAAGCAGTTTCAAGGTCACTGTCTGTGAGCCAGGTAGCATCTCCTTCGTTTAATATGGTATTGTTTTGTCCATTACCGGCTGAGTTGGCATTACCTGTGGTTAAAACAATTCCGTTTTCGAAAGGGAAATTTGAAGCAGCGCGTTCAAAATATCCAAAACTGCCTATGCCAATAGACGATCCGTTTGAGGGTGATGAAATATTTGAGACTTCTACACAGCCTTGAATTAGTGTGTTTTGTATTAAGTCTTGGGGTGAAACTGAATTATTTACGGTAACTTGTTGTGCAAATGAAAAACTACAAATTAAGCCTATAAATAAGCAGAGGGAGCGGTTAAAATAAGTCATTAGTTTCGGTTGAGTTTAAATTTTTAGTGTAGGGTAGATTTGGGGCTAACGCTAACACGTACTTTAATATGGGCGAAATGTAAAGTTAAAAAAGTTGAAATGCAATAAAATACGTTGAAATGCACAAAATGTTAACATTTTGTGCGTATAAACTTACTTTTAAAAATAAGAAAGGCCTCTAAAGAGGCCCTTCTTCCCAAATTGAATTAAAAAATTCTAACCGTAATGTATTAGAAGTAGCTTAACCCGAAACTCTTATGACTATGGTTTTACCTAATTAAAAAATCTAACTTATAGACTTTTAATTTAAGTACTATTATCGAGGGAAATATTAATAAAATGAAGAGGGAATTAACAGTGAAACTTGTTAACGGATATAAAATTAAATGAAGTAATTCGTTATTGCAAAAAAATAAGACGAAAGGGCTAAAACTTTAACAAATTAAAAAAAGGCACATTTTAGTAGTTTACATAGACCCAACCCATAAACGGTTGGTAGTTAGAATCATTCAAGTTTAAGAGGTAGAAATAGGTGCCAACAGGCACTTTATTACCTATATTATTAAGACCTCTATTTATCTTTCCAAACCAAGGTTTACTATTATTACCTTCATAAATAAGAACTCCGTAGCGGTTATATATTTTTAAGTTGTGTTCTGTAAATATATCGTATAAGCCTTGAATATTAAACCAATCGTTATGCATGTCGTTATTAGGTGAAAAGCCTTGAGGTATAAAAGGTGGACAGTTTTCGGTGTTTAAATTAAACTGAAAAATTTCATAACAGGGCAGACTTACCATACGCATGTAAATAGTTTGAGAGTTTGACGTATTAGTATAGTTACTAGGTATTAATATAGGGCTAGATTCTGTTTCTAAATCTTCTAAAGAGTGGTAAAAAGCTACATTTTCTTCAGTATAACTTAAAGTATTAAGTGCCTCATATAAATTATAAGTAGATTTTTTAAAACCCTCATTACATCCTAAAAGACTAGGGAGAATTGTTGTTTCAGGAATGAGCAGCAATTCAATATCAATAAATGTACTATTGTTATTTTCATTAGTTTCAGTAACAATTCCATCTAATGTACCATCATCATCTACGATTGCTAAAATGTTTACATTAGGATTTGTGCTTTCAGGAATATTAAGCATAATGGAATTACTTTCACTAGCATTTATTGCGATATCATTTATAGTTTGGCTTTCACCAATAAGTAGACCATCACTATAAAAGGCTATAGGAGTATTAGCAGGTAAAATGTCTGTAGAGTTAAAGTTGTTTACGGTATAATTGACTTCAATATTAAAATCATTACAATAGACGAAATAATTATCTAAGGTAATTGTAGCATCTGGTAACTGACTATTGAGAACAGTGATGATATTATTGATAATAATGAGGTCGGCTTGAAATAGACCATTTGTATCATAATCACCAGTAGTAAGTTTAATAGAAACAGAAGTGTCTCCAATAGCAATATTGTTTTCTATGCTATAAACATCTAAATCTCCATTGAAAAAAGTGTTAGAATTGGTAAATGTATTAGTACCATTAAAAGCATTGTCGGCAAGATTTAATGGAGGATTAGAAATTAAATTATTATTAATAGAAAGTGATTCGCCATAATTTAAAGCGTTATCTCCTTCCCACGCTAGAAAACCTATTCTTGCTCCATCATTATCTAAAACATTAATATCTGATAATGTCATATCCAGTTCGGGGACATTTCTACTAATAATTTCTAGACCTTGAAATAAACTAATTTGATTTAAAGGTAGAGTATTGTCTTCATATATGACATAAATGCTCCAACCTCCAAAATTGGTTCTGTTTCCGCAATATCCAGGATTTGATAAGATTGAAGTATTAATATCTGCATTAGCAAATTGATAGTTTACATTACCTTCTGTTATAATTTGTTCTGTGATATCGGCATAGCATGAAAAGTAACTAAGTTCACCAAAAGTTGTATCATCGTAAAACACATTATAGGTATGGTCTGCAATAATTGCTGTGTCATTTAAAGTTACTTCTGTATCTCCAAGTCCAGATCCTGCCCAATAAAGGTAGGCTTTAACAACCGTAAAATTAGGGTCTAAAGCTAGTGTTGCACTGGAGGTGTCTAAAATACTGCAAAACGAAGACGTATTATTTTCGCTTGGATTTAGCGTATTACCAATAGCCGTATAATCATATCTACCATTGAATTGCTGAAATAATGAAATATCTTGTGCAACTAATGGAAATGATATACTTAATAGAAATAAGTATAATATATAATATGTGCTTTTCAAGGTATTAGATTGGTAGGACTAAAATACAATAATTAAATTACCGTTTCAAAGTAAAATGACTAGTAAAGGTTCTGCCATCTTCTAAAGTTACTTTAAACCAGTAATCGTTAGTAGGCATATTTTCACCGTTATACCTGCCATCCCAACCAATACTTAAGGGATCGAGTTCTTTTAGTAGCTTACCGTATCTATCAAAAATATAGATTGTTGAATTGGCCTGAAACGCTTCCGTAATCCCACGAACTTGCCAATAATTATTGTCATAATCATCATTAGGTGTGAAAAATTTAGGGAAACCTATAACCGAAATTAAATCTTCTACAATACCACATTCGTTTTTATCGCGTACGTAAACGGTGTATAATCCTGGTTGAACATTACTAAATGTGTTAGAGTCTTGGTAAGGACCATAAATATCATCTAATGCATATTCGTAATCTCCTTCACCTGTCACAAATACTGAAATTGAATTGTTTTGTGTAGCATCAATGACTTCAATATTTAAAACTGTTGCGATATTAGATGGTAACACGGTAATGGTTCGGTCTTTAAAGCAACCGTTGGTGTTTGTCACTCTTACGTTGTAGGTGCCTGGAGTGTTAATTTCTATTTCTGTAGTATTTTCACCTGTAGACCATTCGTAATAATAGTTACTTGGAGAATCACTTATAACTCCACCATTTAATATAAGTGTTTCAGGGAATGAGTTTAAACAATATAGTGTTTCAAATGTTGTTTCAATATTGGGTAACTCTAAAACAGTGAGTTCAATTTCGCTTATGCCATAACATGCGCTTGCGTTTTCTACACGTCCGTAAATTGTTTGGTTATACGGAATGGTATTGGTAAATGTAGTCCCAATAGGATTTGTTTCTACCAAAGCATCTTCATAGGTTTCGTAATAAATTAAATCTAAACCACTAGGTGTATTGGCTAAAATGATGTCATTGGTTTCTGTTAAGTCAAAGGTCATAAAACCATCTTCAGTTCCATCTGTATCACACAATGCTATGCTTGCGTTGTTAGAAGAAGTAGTGCTTACTTCTAAAGAAATTTCACTATAATTATAACAGGCAGAATCTGTATTTGTTACTCTTGCATATATGATTTGAGGATTGAAGAAATTATTGAAAGCATCACCATTTATTTCATTTTCTTGATTTTCAGCATCTAATAACGATAAATAAAATTCAATGCTATTATTTGAGATGTCATCTGTAATATCTTCTAAATAATTATTAATATTAAAGGTGGTAAAGCCTTCAGGAATACCGTCTTCGTCACATTGTAAAATAGAAATGTTATTTGCAACAGGAATAGGATTTACTACGAATTCAAAACTAGCTGTAGTAAAACAATCTGTATTTGCTGTATTTTCAATTCGGGTAAAGATAGTTTCATTAAAAGCATCACTGTTTGTATAGCTTAATGGTAAAGGGTTTAAATTATCATTTGCATCGTCTTGTGAGGTATGAAACGTAATGCTCGTTTCATTTTCATCTTGTGTTCCTCTTATTGTTGGTTTTAAATCTTCTAAATTTACTGTAGCAATACCATCTAATTCATCACCTAGGTTATCGCAAATCTCAATAGTGTTTAATACGGGGACTTGTGGTGTTGAAAAGACTTCAAGCTCAAAGGAGTTAATGTCGTAACAATTGGTGTTTTCAATGTTATTTACACGAACAAAAATCCTTTGTGGATTACTAATATTGGTGTAAGGAAACGCAATTTTATTGTCACCAGAATTGGCATCAGCTAGTGTTTCAAAATAATTAACCTCATACAGTAAGGGATCTTGAGTTAAAAGGGCTTCAGAGTTCTTATCTGTAAAATCGAAAGAAAATAGACCATCATTATCAGTGGTATCACAAACCTCTACTCTTGCAAGTGAATTTGCTACAGGAATATCAAAAATACCAACAACAGCAGTTCCTTCTATTGGGCAATCACCATTATTAGGTTCTATGTACACTTCGTAAAATCCAGGAGTATCTACAAACAATTGTGATGAGGTTTCAGGTATAATTAAGCCATTATAAGACCAAACATAATCTGCACCAACAATATCTGTAGCTTGCAGCGTGTAATTGTCTCCTGTACAAAGTTTTAGTTCTGAGGTGCTAATACCATTTTGAATAATATCAATTTCAGAATTAAACAAAGATTGAATAAAAGGAGGTAAGCCTATCTGACTTCTATTAGTTGGTGGTCCGCCGACATCAAGAAGCACACCTTGTGCGTCGTAAATAACATCTTGCCAATCTGCTTCTGGGTTGGTAATAACTCCGAGATATGTGCCTGAATTACTTTGATTATTAAAATCAAATTGTGCTCTGTAAATTTTTCCATCAATTCCTAGTTGAATGGCTGCTGCACTATATTGATTAGCGTTTGGAGTACTAATGGTTCCTCTAGAGTTGGTGATGTGGTCATTATCGCCATCTAAATCCCATTGCATGATTTCACTTGAGCCAGAACCGGCAGCTCCTATACCAATGGTGGCATATACTTTTTTATTATTTGCAGAAAACTCAACACCATACGGACTATTGCCTTCAGAAGGACTGTAAAGTTCTAAAGGATTAGAGATTAAGCCAGAATCGTTGTCAAAATCAAATAAATAAACACCGCCAGGCGCATCATTTCCCGCTTGCGTATCTTCAAAACCATGATGTGCAACAACTAATTTAGTGCCATCAGGCGAGGCTTTTATATAGCCTAATGCATTTTTGCGATAGCCACTAGCGGGTACAATAAGATTATCACCATCACTAGTGTCAAATGTAGAAATTACAGGACCTATATTTACACCATTTTCGTCAATAGAAACACCATTTTCAGTAACCTTAAAGGCATAAAAAGAATCTACAAAATGTGTAATTACCCAAAAAGAGGTACAATCATCTGCTTTTACGGCTGTAATTTTTTCTGAACATTTAAGTTCCGATTCTAATGGATTTGTAGGGTCATAAGTTATAAGTGGTACGTTTTTCTCAATAGCATCAACAGCTCCTAAACCACCATCTTCATTCATATTTATTTTGGTATACATTAAACCATCATTTACGCCATCTCCATCTGTTTGTCCTGAAAAAGCAGGATTAGACGTGTTAAAATGATGTGGCTCATCTACCGTAAAAATGTAATAAATATTAGGGTCTTGTGGTTTGGGTACAATTAAACCAGAAGAGGTACTAGATGGGTCTCCTTTTAAACCTGTACCATTTTGCATTATAGCATGCTGACTGTTCCAAACAGTTATACCGTCAGAATAGAATAATAAGTTGCCATCAGTATCGGATATTGAAGTACAGCCTTCTAAAGTATTAATTTCTCCGTCATTTACAGCTGTAACAGTATTACTAGAGGCATCAAAACGCAAACCCGCATTTCTTCCAAAATACCAAAATGAGGCTTCATTTTGTGCAAAAAGTTGGATACTTGTACATAGTAAGAGGATAATAAAAAGAGTCTTTTTCATAATAACTTTGGTGTATTGCTAACACACTAATCAATACTATATAACAATTAGAACTGTAAAAGCCCTAGTATAGTGTTGAGTTTATTATAGCAATTGCTATCAAAGGTATTATAAATCTCTCTTTTTTAGTAATCGGTATGATAAAAAGATAAAAATGGCAGTCCAACCTAGTACGATAGCTATTTCATACCAATGCACAGCGTAATCATACATAATGTCTGCTTTTTCTGGGAACTTTGTCATTACAATTCTCTGAATAGGTTGGTTAATCAAATTCCACATAGATTGTAAAGGCATGAAATTGTAAATTCCATCTGCAACGGTTTCATTAAGTTTCCATTTCATTAAGCCATAAGTAATACTTTCTGTAATAAATAGTAGGAATAAGAATCCTAATGCAAATGCAGATCGTTTTAATAGCATACCTAAGAATAAACACAAACTAAAGAACCCAACAAGTTTTACAAAATAAGCAAGTAAAAATTCTACTTCTCTAAAAATAATGGAAGCTTCTGTATAACTTGAATAATATAAGCCAATTAAGAATGTTGCTAAGCCAATTAATAGCGTAGCACACAATGAGAAAAATACAATAGTATAAAATTTAGATAGTATAAATTCCTTTTTACTAAGCCCATCAATAAGGTTTTGTTTTAGCGTTTTGTTACTGTATTCATTACCAATCATGCTTACGACAACTATAGCAAAGAAAAATTTGAATTGTGCCGCAAAGAAGGTTGTAATATGCCAAATTATTGGGAAATTAAAAATACCTAACTCACCTAATTCTAAAGTAAAAAAACCAAAGAAGTTAATTTTTATTGAAGACAAAATTAATACCGTAAATGGTAAAATAAATGAGATAATTATTAAAACTCTACTCGCTTTATTAAGCCAAAGTTTTTGTAATTCGAGTTGTATAAGACGTAACATATATTGGTTGGTTTTACATCCTTCTTAAAAGATAAGAAGGGTGCTGTTTTTTTTGATTGATTTATTAATGGTCTGTTAATTGTAAAAATTGTTCTTCTAAACTTTCTTTTCGTTTTACAAGATGTGATAGAAAAATACCTTTTTCAAACATTAATTTATTAAAATCAGAAGCAGACATTGGTTCGTTTAAAAAAGCCGTAATCAATTCGTCCTCTACTGTTACGTTGCCAATGTTGGGGTGTGATTCTAATATGGCTATTAACTCTTGGTGTTTTTCGGCCTTTAATTCAAAAAAACCATGACTGTTAATCATTTCATCTACACGACCAGAATACAATTTTTCTCCTTTACGTAAAACAACCACATGCGAGCAAACTTTTTCAACTTCGTCTAAAAGATGCGAAGCTAAAAGAATGGTAGTGCCTTTGGCTGCAATTTCTTTTATAATTTGACGTATTTGATGAATTCCTTGAGGATCTAAACCATTAGTAGGTTCATCTAATATTAAAATTTCAGGATCGTTAAGTAGGGCAGAAGCAATGGCTAAACGTTGTTTCATTCCTAAAGAATAAGTTCTAAACTTATGGTTTTTTCTATCTAATAAACCAACGACTTCAAGTTTTTCGTCTATTTTACTATGCTCAACTCCTTTTATTTTACAAACGAGCTTTAAGTTTTGTTCTGCCGTCATATAAGGATAAAAGTTTGGTCGCTCAATAATAGCTCCAACTTGTTTTAAAGCATTGTGTGTAGTGGTATTGCCATCAAACCAATGAAAATCGCCTTGTGTTTTGTTTACTACATTTAAAACAATACCTAATGTGGTAGATTTACCACTTCCATTTGGTCCTAAAATGCCATAAACATTGCCTTTGTTAATTGTGAAACTCAAATTTTTCACAGCTGTTAAATGACCAAATTTTTTTGTGAGATTATTGATGGTAAGGATTGGCTCCAAAATGATTGATTTTTAAAATATCAAAATGACACCTCAAATAGCTTAGTGTGACAAATTAGATATTGGTTGGTTATAAAGGTAAGACGATTAAGACTTTTAATTGTTACAATTATTTTTGTTTTATATAAAATAACTTCATTATAGGTGCTAATAAATTTATTAAAAACACTTAAATTTAACACATGAGCAGCGATTTAAAAATATCAAAGAAGAAACCAACCTATCCTATTTCAGAGAAACTAGATGCTTATTTGTTTAAGTATAGAAGAAATATAGATTTACCTATTTTATACTCAGATTTATTACGCTTTCAGGGGTCAATAGTTGTTTATGATAAAAATGATGTTGATACGCTTTGGGTACGTGTATTTTACAATGAATTTGAGCGCGAAGAAATTGACAGTAGTTTAAAACAAGTCTATTCTAGTTTAATCTCAGATGGAGGAACATGGATTTTAAAATATTTGAATGTAGATGCGATTGATTTTTGCACGTTTGGAAATTCGAAACCCTTCAGAATTAAAGTTAGAAATATTCTCAATGATAATTTTACTCATTTTTATGTTAAAACAGCAGATGCATCAAGGGTTTATGGGCTAGAGTTAGAACAGATGCTATCACCATATCAAATTAATTTTTTGGTATGTAAAGACACATTAATTGAAGAGCATATTGCAGGTATTCCTGGTGATGAGTTTATGAAAAATATGTTGCCAGATTGCAGTCCGTCAGAGAAAGCACAAATAGCCAAAGAATTTGTAAAGTTTAATGAACGTTGTTTAATTAGGCTTTTGGGAGATATGCGTTCTTATAATTATGTGATAGTACCAACGCACGATTTTGACCATGTGGTTTTTAAAATTAGGGCCATTGATTTTGATCAACAATCTTTTGAAGGTAATCTAAAAATTTATAGACCTCAGTTTTTTAAAGAGAATTTTAAGATGGTTGAGTTGGTGCGTCAAAAAATTCAACACGAATCAATCGATCAATATAAGATTGAAGAGCGTTCTATAGTTGCCAAACGAATGCTAAGTTATCATACGCGCTTAAATGCCTTGTTAGATTGCATGGAGGCAGATGAAATCTCACTTCCAAAACATATAGAAAGGCTTAAAGAAGATATCTATAATTATACCATGGATTTAAACTTTAGAAAGAGTAAAAACATGGGAGAAATACTTAAAAATGCACTCGATTTTGTAAGACGGAATTACGAGGATGTTAGTTTAAAGCGGTTTTAATTATACCAGCTTTTTAATTCCAATTTTCATCAAAATTCAAATTATCGTAATCATTAGGATCTAAGTCGTCTTCAAACTCATTGTAAAGGTCATCTTCATCTTCATCGGCTTTAAATGTTTTCTCAGGTGCTTGATCTGGAATTTGGCCATGAACATACATTAAGTTTGGGTAGTCTGTTCCTTCTGCTTCTTCAACAATTTCACCTAATTCTACATAGAATGTCCACATATTCATAAAATCGTAGAGATAGATTAAGCGTGTAGATGCTTCATGAATCATATCTTTAATGATGGTGGTACTCATCATTTTTACTTCGTTACCAGCTTCACTCATATCCATCATCGCAATTTCTTCTCCTTGATTCCACTGCTCATCACTCATATAAAATGAAGCCATTTCCATACCGTCAAATCCAAAAGATTGTGTAATAACATTATGCAAATCTTCCATGGTATCCGTTTCGCGGATTTCTATATCGCGGAATACATCATCTTCGGTATCGTTATCTAGTATAATTCTAAATCTATAAATCATGCTGCAAAGTTAAATCATTTTTTAATTATTTCGTAAAGCGATGTAAGGTAAATGTCATAGCACTTAACAAAATAAATGCACCTACTTGATGTAAGACACCTAGCCATACAGGAACGGCTAATATTAATGTAAAAACACCTAGTAAAAACTGAACACCAACCATTACTAAAAGCGTATTAACACCTTTTGTTTGCCATGTGGTTAATTGCATACGATTAGCTTTATACCAAATAGCTAAAATAAATATTACCACAACATACGCTAGAGTTCTGTGTACAAACTGAACTCCACTTTTACCTTCTAAAAAGTTGAGGTAAGTTGGGGTTTGTTCAATAAAAACGGTTTCGTGAATCCATTTACCTTCACTCATTAATGGCCAGTGGTTATGAATCCATCCGGCATCTAAACCTGCCACAAAAGCTCCATAAATAATTTGAAGTATAAGAACGGCTAAACCAATTCTTATAAAATTTCTAAATTTTTTATCAATGACTTTCTTGTCAGGGAACATGAGATCTAAAGCCACCCAAAAGGTGTAAGCAAAGGTTAAAAATGCTGTGGTTAAGTGTGCCGCTAATCTAAAATGACTGACGTTAGGCTCGTCTACTAAACCAGATTTTACCATATACCAGCCTAGAAAACCTTGAAAACCTCCTAAAATAAGAAGTATTACGGATTTTTTTATAGTGGATTTTGAAAGGCGTTTTTTAATTAAGAAATAAATAAAAGGAATGATAAAAACCAAACCAATAAAACGTCCAATAACTCTATGAATCCATTCCCAGAAGTAAATGTCTTTAAATTCTTCTAAACCAAAGTGGTTATGTAATTTTTGATATTCAGGGTATTGTTTGTAAAGTTCAAAGGCTTCATTCCATTCTACTTCATTCATTGGAGGTATAGTACCAGAAATTAATTTGTAGTTTGAAATAGATAAGCCCGAATGTGTCAGTCTAGTGATACCACCAACAATCACCATGATAAAGATTAAAACACAACCTGTCAATAACCAATATATAACTGCTTTGTTTCCTTTTGTTTGATGAGCCATAAATACAAGAATTAATATTATTTTACTGCTTACTGCTTACTGCTTACTGCTTACTGCTTACTGCTTACTGCTTCAAGTCCTAGTTTTTTACCTTTCGCCAACATCAACTCAAAAGCGGCATCATGTTCATTAGGAATTTCTCCTTCTAAAATGGCTTCCTTTATTGCTTCTTTAATTATTCCAATTTCTCTAGACGGTTTTAAATTAAAGGTTTTCATAATTTCTTCTCCAGAGACTGGTGGTTGAAAATTTCTGACCTGATCGCGTTCCTCTACTTCAATAATTTTATCTCTTACCTTCTGAAAGTTGTTGTGATATTTTTTAAACTTTTTAGGATTTTTTGTTGTGATATCAGCTTCACAAAGTGTCATTAAGTCTTCAACATAGTCACCTGCATCGAACACCAAACGTCTAACGGCAGAATCGGTTACATCTGAAGCTAATACAATTGGTCGCGAACTCATAAATACCATTTTCTGAACAAATTTCATTTTATCATTCAAGGGCATTTTTAGTCGCTTAAAGAGTTTATAAACCATTTTAGAGCCTACAAATTCGTGCGCATGAAACGTCCACCCAATTTTTTTGTGAAATTTCTTAGTTGGTGCTTTTCCTATATCGTGTAATAACGCAGCCCAACGTAACCATAAGTTGTCTGTAGTTCTAGCGATATTATCTACAACTTCTAAGGTGTGATAAAAATTATCTTTATGACGTTGACCTTCAATTTCATCAATACCTTTAAGTGCTGTTAGTTCAGGAAGAATATATTGTAAAAGGCCTGTTTTTTCTAAATGAATAAAACCAATAGACGGAGTTTTACTTTCTAGAATTTTATTGAGTTCAACAACAATACGTTCTTTGGTAATAATTTTTATACGCTCTTTATTATCGGTAATTGCTTTAAGAGAGGCATCTTCAATTTTAAAATTTAGTTGCGTTGCAAAACGAATAGCACGCATCATACGTAATGGGTCGTCGCTGTAGGTAATGTTAGGTTCTAAGGGTGTCCGAATAATACCTTCATCTAAATCTTCAAGGCCATTAAACGGATCCAAAAGCTCGCCAAAATTGTTTTCATTTAAACTTAAAGCTAACGCATTAATCGTAAAATCGCGTCTATTTTGGTCGTCTTCTAAAGTACCATTTTCAACAATTGGATTTCTGCTGTCTTCATTATAGCTTTCTTTCCGAGCACCAACAAATTCAATTTCAATATCGTCAAAACGTAACATCGCTGTTCCGTAGGTTTTAAAAACCTGAACTTTAGGTTGGTTAGGTAGGTTTTTTGCTACTTGTTTTGCCAATTCAATACCACTTCCAACAGCTACGACATCAATATCTTTAGCATCACCACGGTCTAGGAGATAATCGCGAACAAAACCACCTATAACATAACTTTCTACCTGTAATTCTTTAGCAGATTTTGAAATGTACTTAAAAATATTGTGCGTTAACGCTTGTTTGTGGTTCATAAGCTAATTGAAACAACAGAAATTCTATAAATAGATTGAAGACATATCTGTTTTTTTTGCTGTGCAAAGATACGACACAGCACTAACCTTTAAAAATGAAAACTAAGCTTTTTAAGGTGTAATATTTATTTGGAATCTTGAAGATAGAATTCTGCGATTTTCCAATCTAAAGGAGTGTCAATATCAATAGAAGTTTCTTCAGACATGATATATTTTTTAACTTTACTAAATGCTTTTATTTTTTGTGTTCTCAAAGCTGTTGAGTTGATAACATAGATGGCTCCATTTAGTTCCCAAACATCAGGGCAATCTTGTCGTCTGGTATAGTTTCCTTCTTTTGAGGGCTTTAAAAAACCATTGTTTTCTTCGTATAAATTATAATAAGGATTTGCAGATGCTTGCTTTGCAGATACAACCATGTCTATAGAATTATCATAGCGGTTTATACAGTCTTGAACTTGCTCTAAAGTTCTAAACGGCGAGGTTGGTTGTAAGAGTACAATAGCATCGTAAGTTTTATTATTTAGTTTTTCGTAGGCTTCTAAACCATGTAAAATAACATCTTGAGAATTGGAGGTGTCAGTTGCTAATTCTGCTGGGCGTTTAAACGGAATTTCTAAACCAAGCTTTTGGGCAACCTCAATAATTTCATCGTTGTCGGTTGTAAAACAAATGTCTTTTTTATCTGCAATTTTTTTAGCAATATCAATACTATACTGAATTAAAGGTTTACCGTTTAAAAGTTTAATGTTTTTTTTAGGAATGCCTTTGCTTCCGCCACGAGCTGTTATTACAACGAGATAATTCATATTACAATTTTATGTGTTTTATGTCTTCTTGTGCTTTTTCAAAATCTTCAGGTTTGCCAATGTCTAACCAGTATGTTAAAATTGGATAATTGATGATTTTTTTATTCTTAGATAGTAAAACCTCAATTAAATCAGTGGCATCGAAAAAAATATTTTCAGGAATAAAATTTAAACATTCTTTTTTAAACATATAAATACCAGCATTAGAGTAATAAGTATAAGAGGGTTTTTCTTTTAAGTCGGTAACATAACCCGCTTTGGTTTCTACAACACCATGTGGGATATTTACTTTATAAGGTATAGTTGCTATTAAAGCATCCCCTTTTTTTGAAATAAAATTATTAAAAATAGCTTCAAAATTTGCATTAGTGAGCAAATCTGCATTCATCACTAATATGTAATCTTTTTTTAAGTTTTTGTTTAGTTTTAATGCTCCAATAGTTCCTAAAAACTTGGGTTCTTTTATAAAATTGAAATCAATTTGATGCGGATTATTCTTTTGAAAATAAGCGATAATTTGATCACTTAAATAATTAACAGTTATATTAATGTGTTTAATTCCGTATGAAGCAAGAAGGTCTGTATTGTACTCAATTATGGGTTTGTTACCTACTTTTAAAAGAGGCTTTGGTGTGTTTGCTGTTAATGGCATTAAACGTTTGCCTTTGCCACCAGCCATAATTACAACATCTATTTTATTAAGCATCAGCTACATTTTATGATCTAAATATTTACCAGTTTCTTTGTGGTTAAAGTTCGGTAATATTTTATGAAATAATTGAGTTATATCTGCCTTTGTCCAAGATTTTTTTGCTCTTAGGTTATTTATTTCATTAGAAAATAATTTGTGTTGATCTTTAGTATTTGTGTTGGGCTTGTTTTTTATAATTCCAATAGCATTATAACGTTCTATGTCTAAGGTTTCATTTTCTGTAAAAAACACTTCAAAATCTTTTTCGCCAGTCGTGTCTGTTTTAGTAAATAAGCAAGGCCATTTTCCGGTTTGAGGTAGGGTTTTTGCTAGTTGTCTAGCTTCATTTTCATCTTTACATAGATAAGGTTCGTAACCTAAGTGTTTAATATATTTTACAGCAATATTAGCAAAACTAACAAGTTGTAGGTTTGTATTCAGTTTAGGAAAAAAAATATCATTATTCTCTCCAAATATACAGGACATTAAACAGAGTTCTCCAGATTCTTTTGGTGTAATAAAGTACCTTTCAATATCGTTTGGAGCAACTATGGGTTGCTGTTGTTTAAAGCGTTGCTCAAAGCTATGTAATAAAGACCCATCAGAAAAAGCAACATTTGCAAAACGTGCTGTAGAAATATTAATTTTTTTACTTTTTTCCATTAAAAAAAGTTCCATAATGCGTTTAGATGCTCCCATCATGTTTACAGGATCTGAGGCTTTATCTGTAGATACGCAAAAATATTTTTTTACATTATTTTCAATGCATTGTTGAACTGTTTTTTCGGTGTTTAAGATGTTAACATTAACCATGCGCATTAATGTAAATGGATCTTCTTCGCTTCTTACATGTTTTAAGGCAGAAAGATTTAGAACATAATCATAATTACCGTCTGAAGCTATAAATGCATCGTATTCAATAGAACCAATATCTAAAGCAAAAGTTTTAAAATCTCCATTGCTATAGCCAAAAGAACTTCTAATATCTCTTACCAATTCTACCAAGTTATTCTCACTAATATCTACAACATGAAGTTTTTTAGGATTGCGTTTAAAAATTTCTTTGGTCACTGCTAGACCAATAGTGCCTGCTCCACCAAGGACTAGAAATTTAGAGGATGAAATGATTGTATTTAATTCGTTATGGTAAGTGTGAATCTCTTTTTCAAACAATTGATGCTCTCTTCCAATGAGATACAATAGGTTTGATTTTATGTATGGATTGTGGTTCATTCAAGTTAAAGATAAATTATATGTCTTGTATTATCATAAACTACTGTGTTAATATTAATCAGTTTTTTTTACTCAAAATTTCATTATAATAAGATAATGTGTCTGCTGTCATTTTCTCTTTAGTATACAAAGAAAGCACTTTTTGGCGTGCTTGTTTTTCTAAAGTTTTATAGTCTTGAGGATTTTTAAAAACCTCTAAAACTAAATTTTTAAAGTCGTCGTTATTTTTTGCTATAAAGCCATCTTTGCCATGGTTAATGATTTCTTTAGCAACTGGAATATTAGAAACAATCGTTACTTTTTCTAAAGCCATGGCTTCAATAATTGTAAAACCAAAGGTTTCCCCTTTAGATGGAACCGCGATGATCGAGGCTTCTGATAATTTTATTGGAATTTTAGAGAATGTAATGTGACTATGATATGTAGTGTTTTTTAGAGCTTGTTCAGAAAACACTTCGGCTTTTAAATATTCCCAATATTTTTCTCCTCTTCCAATGAGGTGTAGGGTAGCATTGGGCTCTTCTTTTATTATAGCATTAAATATTTTAGCCAAATCTTTCACTCCCTTAGCTTCTGAGAGCGTTCCTATATAAAACAATGATTTAGGTATGTTGACTACGTTTTTTGGAGAAAAATGATTAGTGTCAATTCCGTTAGGAATTACAGCATCGACATCAACGTCGTAATAGTTTTTTATGAATTTTTTAGAAAAAGAACTATTGGCAACTGAGTATGGTGTTGCTAAAAGTGCTTTTTTTTCCATTTTAATTTTTAATGTTTCATTTTTTTTACCGAGATAATAATGCCAAAAGCCTCTAGAGCCATGAAATCTTGTAACAAGAGGTATACTATTGTCCCAATATGCCGTAAAACCATTAAAGGTAAATGATTGAATAATGTCGATGTTGTTTTTTAAGGCATAAGATTTTAATTTTTTCATTAAAAAAAGACGTTCCTTTTTTAACCAATATTCAGTTACCGAAGGCTGGTTTAAACTTGAGCTTAAAGAGCGCATCAGTTCTGATAAAGGTTTGGTTTTAGAG
Source organism: Winogradskyella psychrotolerans (assembly GCF_018860565.1). GTDB lineage: Bacteria > Bacteroidota > Bacteroidia > Flavobacteriales > Flavobacteriaceae > Winogradskyella > Winogradskyella damuponensis. Next base: position 327,558 of record NZ_JAHKPS010000013.1, on the reverse strand, counting down.
TATTGTTTAAAGAATTTAATCTTAATATTACCATCGTTTAAATCATATTTTTTTTTAGAAAACCCGTATATATGTACTTGGTGTCCTTTATCCACTAACTCTTTAGAAATAGTTTTAAAAAATGTGCCAACCCCTCCATTTGCTGGTAACTCAGGATGCGAATACTCGTTAGTAAAAAATAGAATTTTCATATTTATTTTAATTCATGTTTAACCAATTCGTCAAACATCTTTTTAGAAATTACCGATTTAGTAAAATTATCTAAAAGGTATTGGTATCCATTGGTTGTAAATTTATCTTGAAGCGCTTTATCATGCATTAATATCGTTACTTTTTTAGCAAAATCGGTTGCATTACCAACTTTTGCCAAAAGGCCAGTTTCGCCATCTACAATAACTTCTGATATGCCACCTGCATCAGCAGCAACAATAGGTACTTTGCAGGCATAGGATTCTAATAACACACCACCTGTAGGTTCATTATTAGATGTAAATAGAAATAAATCAAGCTCAGGTAATAGTTCTGGAACATCACGTCTAAAACCTGTAAAGATAATATGTTCTGTTAACCCTTTTTCATTAACATAATTGCGTATATCTTGTTCCATACTACCTTTTCCAACTAAGATATATTTGGCTTTAATTTTATTTTCTTTTACTAAAATTTCAACCGTATCAACCCAAGTATAATGGTCTTTAAAACCTGTGAACTCTGCAATATTTCCTATGAGTTTGTAATCTTCAGGAATTTTAAATTCTTTATGCAGCATTCCTGTAGGAGCTTGTTTTTTAAATTTATTAATGTCAGTCACACTTCCTATAACGGTAAATCGGCTATGGTCTTTTACAGCAAACTTTAAAGATTCAACTACAGGTTGCGACACACATATAATTTTTTTAATCCCTTTGTAGTTGTATTTCCACTTTCTAAAAAAGTTAGTATCTACACGTTTTATAAGTGTTCTACAAAGCACTAAAGGCACTTTCATGCCATAAATAAAATGCGATAGTACAGCTAAAGTATGTGCTTTACTACTATGAATAAAAATAACAGATGCTTTCTTCTCTTTGGCGAGTTTTTTAAATGCCTTAGCATAAGATAAACTGTATTCCGATTTGTATTCAAACGGAATCACTTGCATGCCTTTTTCTGTTGCAATGCGATACAATTCTGAATCTATAGGACAAACAATCCATTGGTCTTCAACATAGCCTTCCGCTTTAAAAGCTTCATATAAATAAATGATTTTTTGTTCGTGTCCACGCCAACCATTTGAAGCTGTAAATTGTATTAATCGCATTTAAGAGAAGTTTGATTTTTGGTAAAAATAGGAATTATAAGCTTACTTAATTTTATAAAGTCCTACGGCTTTTTTTAATTTCTTACTCATTAAGACATAGTTGACATAAAGTTTATTTTTAAAACTTAAATAGCGCCATTCTTTATGAGGAATGATGTGTTTTGAAACCTTTGTGTTAATTTTATCAGAAACAATAAAGTCGGTTTTTATGGCATCCCAACTTACGTTGTCATAACCATCAAACTCGTTGACTTTATTTTTTTCGTGAATAATAGACATCCATAAGCGTTGATTGGCTATTTCAACACGTCTCGATTCTTTTTTCCACATATTATGGTCACTAAACCATACTGTTTTTGGTGTGTCGTTTTTTTCAATCAGGCTTATAAAAGGATTAAAAATATGCTCTTTCTTTCCTAGCATAATATCTGGTGAAACTTGTAGCGAGTAGCCTTTTAAAATATCAATAGCCATAAAATCCTGCGATTTAAATTGCTGTTGAATTGTTGCTATATAGTCTTTACGAATACAATCGTCGTTATCAATTCGCGATGTAATAATATAAGGACTGTCTTTGCTGTCTTCTGCTATATATGATTTAATAGACGAATGAAAAGCGTCCATGCCATCAATGTAAAAAGCCTTAAAATGTGGATAAGGTTTTAAAAGCGCTTCAATTTCTGTTTTAAAATCGGCATCGGTTGTCGTGTCAAAAAATAACAACCATTGGAAATCTGTATTGGTTTGGCTAGCAACTGAGGGTAAACAGAAATTACTAAACAAACCAATTCTATGTGTCATCCACTCTCTAGTTAATAATGTTTCGTTATTCTTTGTAACGTCCCAATTTTTATTTTTGAGATTAAAGCGAGTGATGAGATAGTGTTTAAACATAGGAGATTATTAGATGACACAAATTTACAGAAATATTTGGAAGTCTTTCAGCTATAATTGAAGCGGCTTTTAATCTTTTGTCCAAAGAATTAAATACCTACTTTTGCAGTCAAAGATTACTATTATTTATATGTCAGTAACTGTAAAAATTCATGATAATTCTGCACTAACTAAAGATCAGTTAATGAGTGCCATTAAAAATTTTGACCAGCAAGGTGAAATGATTGGTAATGGTTATAGGAATGTTATAAAAATACTGACTATTGGTGGAGAACGCTACAATATAAAAGAATTTAAAGTCCCTAATTTAGTTAATAAAATTGTCTATAAATTTTTTAGAAAAAGTAAAGCAGAGCGTTCGTTCTTATATGCAACACGTTTGCTTAAAGCAGGTATTTTAACCCCATCACCAGAAGCTTTTGTTGAATATAAGTCGGCATTTACTTTTGGTAGTAGTTATTATATCAGTAAGCAATTAACATACGATTTTACAATACGAAAGCTTATTGATGAGCCAGAATGTGATGATTATGATAATATTTTAAGGCAGTTTACACAATTCACTTACAGGTTGCACGAAAATGGTATTCATTTTTTAGATCATTCGCCAGGTAACACATTGATAAAAAAAGAAGATGGAGTTTATAAATTTTATTTGGTAGACCTTAATCGAATGGATTTTAAAACCTTGAGTTATGATGAACGATTAGCAAATTTTGCACGCTTATCTCCTAAGGATTATATGCTGGATATTATTAGCGATGAATATGCTAAGTTAATCGGGAAGCCGCATGATGAAGTTAGAGAACGTATGTATATCTTCTCTCAAAAATTTTCATCAAGTTTTAAAAAGAAAGAAGCGTTTAAACGAAAGTATTATTTCTGGAGAAAGAAAAAACGTTAGGGTTTTTTATCTAACTCACGCAATTTAGAATACTTTAAAAATGTAATATTTGCGGTTTGTACACAAATAACAAATCCATTAAACCCATCTAAAAAACCTAATCTTAGAACATAAGATTTAAAAAAGGCCCAAGTAGGATTGCATATAATTTTCCAAAGAGGAGCTTTTTTTCCTTTATCCATATAAGCTTTAGCTGCAATCGTTGAGAAGTATTCTGTTTTTTGATTAAACTCGGAATACGTTTGATATGTTTTGTGTAAAATATCACCTTTTAAGTGGCCTGTTTTAGCGTTGGTATCAAAAAGTTGCACATTATCGTGCGGATTAATGCCTTGCCATTCCGCTTTTCTTCTATCAAAAATCCTAAGTTTTTTATTTGGGTACCAATCCGAATGTTTAATCCATTGTCCGCAGAAATTATTAAAACGATTGGCATAATAACCGTCAAATTTCCAGTTCGATTTTAGATTTATAATCGATTTTTGAAGGGGTTCAGATAAGGCTTCATCTCCATCTAAAGAGACCACATAATCATAATTTGCTTGAGATAAAGCAAAATTCTTTTGTTCTATATAGCCTAAGAATTTTTGTTCAATAAAAACTACGTTAAACTGTTTGCAAATAGCCTTGGTGTTATCTGTAGAAAAAGAATCTACCACCACAATTTCATCAACAACACCTACTAAAGACTGCAAACATTGCTCAATGTTGCGTTCTTCGTTATACGTAATAATGACTCCAGATAGTTTTAACATTGTATTAATTTCTCAGTTGTAAAAATAGTATTTTTGTGCTATGCAATCTAATTCACAAGCATCTGTAATTATTAGTACCTACAATCAACCAGAATGGTTAGCTCTGGTATTGTATAGTTATAGTATTCAAACGGAAAATAATTTTGAAATTATCATCGCAGATGATGGTTCTGATGAGCGAACAAAAGCTGTAATAGATAAATGTTCTTCAGAGACAGAATTAAAAATCACTCATGTTTGGCATGAAGATAATGGTTTTCAGAAAACAAAAATTTTGAATAAAGCGATTGTAGCATCACACTCAGACTATCTTATTTTTACGGATGGAGATTGTATTGCTAGGCAAGATTTTGTAGAAACACATCTTAGATTACGCAGACCTAACTATGCCCTTTCAGGTGGCTATTTTAAATTGGTAGCGTCTATTTCAAATGCCATAACTAAGACTATTATTTCTACGCAAAAGTGTTTTGATAAAGATTGGTTAATTGCTGAAGGACAACCTAAAAGTTTTAAATTCAACAAATTAACTAAGTCTAAATCTAAAGCAAACATTTTAAATAAAATAACACCAACTAAAGCCACTTTTGATGGTATGAATGTCTCTTGTTTTAAATCTGACATTTTAGCTGTTAATGGTTTTGATGAACGTATGCAATACGGAGGAGAAGATAGAGAAGTAGGTGAACGGATGATGAATAATGGTGTTAGGTTTATACAAGTACGTTACAGTACTATTTGTGTACATTTGCATCATGAGAGGCCTTATAAAAATGAAGAAGCAAGAGCTTTGAATGAACAAATAAGGAAAGAAACAAAACAAAAGAAAGTAACCTATACCAGTTTTGGTATTAAAAAAACATAGACAATGGCACTACCTAAAATAACAGTGATTATTGCAACCTATAATAAAATAGATTGGTTAGAGAAAGTCCTTTACGGTTATAGCGTTCAGACTTATAAAGATTTTGATATCATTATTGCAGACGATGGTTCTACCAGTGAAACCAAAGATCTAATCGATAGATTTAAAGCAAATTATCCCGTAAATATAACACATGCTTGGCATGAAGATAAAGGGTATAGACGTCAAAAAATATTGAATGAAGCCATTGTTATGGCTAAAAATGAATATATTTTATTCACTGATGGAGATTGTATTCCGCGTAAGGATTTTGTAGAAACGCATGCTAGATTTGCTGAAAAAGGGTATTTCTTATCTGGTGGTTACTGTAAGCTTAATATGGATTTAAGTGAAACCATTTCTGAAAATGATATTACGTCTCACAATTGTTTTGATGTCAAATGGTTAAAATCTAAAGGTGAATTAGGGAGTAAAAACACTCTGAAATTATCGGTTAAAGACGGGTTAGCTAGCTTTTTAGACGTGGTAACTCCAACAGGAGCGACCTTTAATAACTGTAATTCTTCTGCTTGGAAATCAGATTTAATTGCCATTAATGGTTACGATGAGCGTATGCAATATGGTGGGCCAGACAGAGAATTGGGAGAGCGCTTAGTGAATTTTGGAATGAAGACGAAGCAAATACGTTATAAAGCAATCGTTTTACATTTAGATCATGCTAGAGGCTATAAGACACAAGAATCTTTAGATCGAAATTTAGCAATTAGAGCTAAAGTGAAAAAAGAAAATTTAAAATGGACACCATTCGGAATTAAAAAAGATTAGTGCAACCGTTTTAAAAAAGCCTTTAAATTACTTTCAAAAAAAGCGGGCTTAAAATCTAAATACAATTCTGTAGCTTTTGATTTTAATACTTTAGGGTGTTCAATATTTAGATATGGTTTATTGTCATAATCTTTAAGATGAACAGAAACGTATTTTATATTGTCGTCAAACATATTCCAAGCCTCTTTCTTAATCCAAGGTGAGAATATGGTAAATGTTGGAATATAAAGTGCTTTTGCCATATTTATGGCTCCGCCTTCATTGCCAATTAAGGCGTCACAATGCGAGGTTATAGCCAAAAAATCTCTTAAAGATTTTCCAAAGACATCAAAATAAATATGTTTTTGAGTTTCTGGCGAGCATAATTCTAAAATAGCTTTAGCATCTGCTTCCTGTTTTGGAATGTAATTGAATAAAATCTGACTAGTGGGTTGTTCTAATACGATTTGGTCAATCACCTTTGCCATATATTCAAAAGGGTAGGTTTTGTTGTGGCCGCTACCTAAGACACCAATCATAAATAGGGGGTTTTCCAAATCAATAGCCCTAGATTCTAAAAATTGTTTAGCGTTATTTTTTTCATCTTCTGTGAGATGTATTTTTGGTCGTACAATTTTTAAAGCATTAATGTCTAAAGGTTTTAACAGTTGTAAACGATTTTCAATCGCTAGACCAGCATTTGTATGTGCTTTGCTTTTATGTTTAAAGGTGTGAGTATAGATAAACGATTTTTTCCCTTTATCGATAGAGATTTTAGTTTTTGCTTTAGATAAAAAAGTCATGAGTTTACTCGATAATTTAGAGTAAACATCAATAACGACATCAAAATTTTGTTTGTTTAAATCTTTAGCAAATTTATAAAGTTGGAATTTACTCTTTTCGTGTTCCGGAGTGAAAAAATGAAAATAATCAATAAAAGGATTGTTTTTAACCACAGGAAAAGTGTGCGAATTAATCACATAGTGTAATTCTGCTTTAGGATATTTATGTTTTATAGCTTCAAATAAAATACTTGTAGCCAAAACATCACCAATCATTTTTTGTTGAATAACTAAAATTTTCATTCTTCAAGTTACAAGAAATCCAACTGAAAATCAATAGCTCTCAGTTGGATTGTTATAGGTTTATTTTTTTTAGAGCTCATATAACCAGTTAAACAGCTACATCATACTCACGTAAAGCGTCATTTAAAGATGTTTTCTTATTTGTACTCTCTTTACGCTTACCAATTATTAAAGCACAAGGAACTTGGTATTGGCCAGCAGCAAATTTTTTGGTGTAGCTGCCAGGAATAACTACAGAGCGTGCAGGAACAACACCTTTAGTTTCTATAGGCTCATCACCAGTTACATCTATAATTTTTGTACTCATTGTTAATACTACATTAGCACCTAAAACAGCTTCTTTTTCTACACGTACGCCTTCAACAACAATACAACGAGAACCAATAAACGCACCATCTTCAATAATAACAGGAGCAGCTTGTAAAGGCTCTAACACACCACCAATACCAACACCACCAGAAAGGTGAACGTTTTTACCAATTTGTGCACAACTACCAACCGTTGCCCATGTATCTACCATAGTACCTTCATCAACATAAGCACCAATATTTACATAACTTGGCATTAAAATAGTACCAGAAGAAATGTAAGCTCCATGTCTAGCTACGGCATGTGGTACAACTCTAATTCCTTTTTCGGCATAACCACGTTTTAGTGGAATTTTATCATGATATTCAAAAATTCCAACTTCAAATGTTTCCATTTTCTGAATTGGAAAATATAAAACAACTGCTTTTTTTACCCATTCGTTTACTTGCCATCCATCATCAGTTGGTTCTGCGACACGTAAGGTGCCCGCATCAACAAGATCTACGACGCTTTTTATCGCTTCAATAGTAACGTTGTTAGTTAAGAGAGAACGATCGTCCCAAGCATTTTCTATTACAGATTGTAGTTGTTTCATATGTATCTATTTTATTGTTTTATTAAAGTCACATGCTGTTGGCTATTTATTATTTATCATGATAATTAAGCTTATACATGCTCATTTCTGTAGAAAAAATTAAGTTCAAAGATAAGTCCATAAACATCCATCAAAAAATATTTTTTTAATAAATGTGACCTATTCAAAATACAAGTGTCTTATAGAATATTAAATGAAGGGTAATTTATTTTATAACTTTTATCTGATAATTTAATTAATAGCTAGTATAGAAAACCCCTTTCCCCGTAATTTAAGGGGTTTTCTTTTTTTTAGGAAGATATATGTGACTTAAGTAAAAATGAAGTGTCTTATGTATACATTGATAAAGTGATTTATTTTTTGAGGGAATAAAATCATAACATTGGTTTGATTAGATTGGTTATCTATGGAAACGCTTCTTTTTTTAAGGAAGCGTTTTTTAATTACTGTATCTTTGCAGTTATGGGAAGAATTTTAGCCATTGATTTTGGTACAAAACGAACAGGTTTAGCGGTTACAGACGAAATGCAAATTATTGCTTCTGGTTTAACCACAGTTGATACTAAGGAGTTACTACAATTTTTAAAACATTATGTTTCTACTGAAAAAGTTGAGAGATTTGTAGTTGGCTTACCTAAGCAAATGGATAATACAGCTTCAGAAAGTGAAGTTTATATTCAGAAGTTTTTAGAAAAATTAAGTAAAAGCATTCCTGAAATTCCTGTAGATCGAGTTGATGAGCGTTTTACATCTAAAATGGCTTTTCAAACGATGATTGATAGTGGGTTGAAGAAAAAGCAGCGACAAAATAAAGCCTTAATTGATGAGATTAGTGCAACACTTATTTTGCAGAGTTACCTTTCTAGTATTTAGTAAATAAATGTAAAGTGTTGAAAATTTGAGTCTTTGCTACTTGGCGAGAACGTCTCTGGGAATTTAGTTTTTGAAATTTGAAATTATATTCTTTAAAATTGATACTTTTGCACTCGAAAATAAACGAATTATGATTTTACCAATCGTTGCCTATGGAGATGCTGTTTTAAAGAAAAAAGCAAAAACCATTGATAAAGATTATCCAAAGCTAAATGAGCTAATTGAAAACATGTACGAAACCATGTATGGTGCGTATGGTGTTGGTTTAGCGGCACCTCAAATAGGATTAGCTATTCGTATGTTTTTAGTTGATGCGAGTCCCTTTGCTGACGACGACAGTCTTTCAGAAGAAGAGCAAGAACAACTTAAAGGTTTCAAAAAAACATTTATAAATGCTCAGATTCTAGAAGAAGAAGGAGAGGAATGGGCTTTTAACGAAGGCTGTTTAAGTATTCCAGATGTAAGAGAAGATGTTTTTAGAAAACCTAAGATTAAAATTCAATATCAAGATGAGAATTTTGATACTCATGTTGAAACGTACGACGGTTTAATTGCAAGAGTAATTCAACACGAATATGATCATATTGAAGGTGTTTTGTTTACTGATAAATTGTCGTCATTTAAAAAGCGTTTAATAAAAGGGAGATTGACTAATATTTCAAAAGGTAAAATTAAAATTGATTACAGAATGCGTTTTCCTGCAATGAGCAAGAAACGTTAATACAATATATATGAGCTTAGACAAAATTTTATCCATTTCTGGAAAACCAGGTTTATACCAAATCGTAACACAGACTAGAACAGGTGCTGTTGTAGAATCTTTAATAGACAAAAAAAGGATCACAGTTGGTGCACATAGTAATATTAGCATTCTTAGTGAAATTGCAATTTATACGCTAGCAGAAGAAGTGCCTTTAAAAGATGTGCTTAAAAAAGTAAAAGACAAAGAGAATGGACAGCCAACATCTATCAGTCATAAAGATGGAAAAGATGTTTTAGAAGAATTTTTCTTTGAAGTATTGCCAGATTATGATGAAGATCGTGTGTATCCTTCTGACATAAAAAAAGTAGTACAGTGGTATAATTTACTTCAAAAGAATGATCTTTTAGATGCGCTTGAAGAATCTAAAACCAACAACGATACTTCTGAGGAAGAAGAATAAACATGCCTGATAAAACAGCTCAATTAAAAGCCTTTGAACGTTTGTTACATATCATGGACGAGTTGCGAGAGCAATGTCCTTGGGATAAGAAGCAAACCATGGAATCTTTACGTCATTTAACTATCGAAGAAGTTTATGAGCTTGGCGATGCTATTCTTGATAACGACTTAGAAGAGGTTAAAAAAGAATTGGGCGATGTTTTACTTCATATTGTGTTTTATTCTAAAATAGGGAGTGAAACCAATACCTTTGATATTGCTGATGTTTGTCATAGTATTTGTGATAAGCTTATAGATCGTCATCCTCATATATATGGTGATGTGGTTGTAAAAGATGAAGAAGAAGTAAAACGTAATTGGGAACAATTAAAGCTTAAAGAAGGCAAAACAAGTGTGCTTGAAGGTGTCCCAAAAAGTTTACCAGCTATGGTAAAAGCAAGTCGGATACAAGATAAAGTTGCAGGAGTAGGATTTGATTGGGAAACACCTGAACAAGTCTTTGAAAAAGTAGAAGAGGAGCTAGCCGAACTAAAAGTTGAAATTTTAAAAGGCGATCAGGATGCTATTGAAAGTGAGTTTGGAGACGTTATGTTTTCAATGATAAATTACGCACGTTTCCTTAACGTAAATCCTGAAAATGCTTTGGAGCGCACTAATAAAAAATTCATTAAACGCTTTCAATATCTAGAAAGCAAAGCCAAAGCCTTAGGTAAGTCTTTAAAAGACATGACACTTTCTGAAATGGATGTGTTTTGGGAAGAGGCAAAACTGTTATAAAATTCCTGATAATTTAAGAATTCCTGTAACAAATTAGAGACGTTTAGCCTCTGTTTACGCCGTCTAAAACAGTAAAATACTGTGTCTTACTATCTAAATCATAAAATTTTCTAAAAATTTAAAATAGAAACATCCAAAACTAATTTCTGTGCGTAAATACTTTATATAAAAACAAAAAACGTTTTTATAATCTTAGTAGGAGATCTTAATTATTATTTTAAGCGGTTATAATTAAGGTTAATTTAGTTTAGTTAGGGCAAAACCCATCTGTAGAGACAGATGGGTTTTGATATTTTATGGGTTTTGGTCAACATTCGGTTTTGTCAGATATATGTCGACTTTAGTTTTAACATATAGATACTGAGAATGCCTACTAATTTTTTATTAGTTTTTCTCTAAAGATACCTCCATTGGCATTTTTAATTTCAACTATATAATTACCACTATTTAAATCTTGGATGTTTATTTCCTGATTTAATTTAGAACGCCCTTGTTTTACCGTTCTTCCTAATAAATCAATAATACCATAGGTAATGTCTTCCGTAACGTTTTCGTTACTAGTAACAGTAATAGCATCACTCGTTGGGTTAGGAAATAATTTTAATTCAGGCTTTATTTCAAAAGTTGGTGTGCTTAACGTTTGATCTTCAGCCATAATATTATCAATATCTAATATGGCATCTATAGGTTCTGATTCCCACGAAGGAACAGCATTGTGTAATATTCTCATTTCTTCAACTCCTTGACTTCCACTCCCGAAAGTAACCGCATAACTGAAGGTGTCTGAGAGTGCTGTTATGTTTTCTTCAAGTATAGAAAATGAAATGCGTTTCCATCCTTCGTTTGGTAAAACAGCTATAGCATTAGTAGTACTACAACGATAAATAAGACCATAATCAGTTTGAAAAGAAAGTCTCAAAAAAATAACATTAGAACCAGAGTTTCTAACATCCATTGATATATATTTTACGCGACTTGAAAGATTACCTTGATAGTAATTGCCCTGCCACTGCGCAGTGTTTTTAGTCATTAATTCGAGGTCTGTACCAGAGCCACTAGACGTGACACGTAAAAAATTATCATCGTCACCTAAAGGTCCTCCGTTGTAAATGTTTTCATTTGGTATGGAACTGTTTTTTGTCCAATTGCCCATTGTGTAGTCTTCAAAGTCATCAACTTGATTTAACGCAACTTGTGATAATACTACGGTAGGTAAGCATAATAGTAAAAAGGGTAATAATTTTCTCATAATTTTTCTGGGTGTTAATATTTAGTTTTTCTTTTTAATGGACTATGCTATAAAAAAATTACAGCACTACTTTTTACTTTAGCATTAAAGCAAAAGCTTCTGGCTCATGACAAAATCAACGGTCATAAGTTGAAGCGCTCTGTTTATGTTAATTGTGATTTTAACTATACATCCCACGAACTTTAGTCAGCTTAGCTTTCCAAGTGTCTAATTCTTTCTTGTGGTTTGCAATGTTCTTATGCACATCTTTAACTAATGGGTTATCTGATTTTACATTAGAGAAAAACTGTAAATTATTTTCCAATTGATTAATTTCAGATTTTATCTCGCTCATTCGTTTTTTGATAAAGTTGTATTCGTTATCAAGTAATCTTGTATCATCAGGATTTGCTAAGTTTTCAAGCTTGCTTTCAAACTTAATCATGTCTAATTTAGACTTATCCATTTTTAGCTTATCAAAAGCATCATCTATTGCTTTGTAGAATTTACCATCAATGTAACGTTTGGTTTGTGGTACATGACCAATTTCTTTCCATTCAGAAATTTTAGCTTTTAAAACGTCAATATCGGCTTTAGGGTCATCTGTAAGCTCTAAGGTTTTTAAAGCATCTAGAAGCTTAACTTTTTTGTCGAAAGCATCATATAAGTGTTGGTCTTGTGCTTTACGCTCTGCATGCATTCTGTCAAAATAATGGTTACAAGCTCCTTTAAACTGCTTCCAAATTTTATCGCTATCTTTTCTTGGGACATGACCTATTTTTTTCCATTCATTCTGAATTTTCTTCATCAATGGAGTTACCGTTTTAAAGTCGTCACTGTCTTTATGCTCTTCTGCAATTTGAATTAAATCCTTTTTCTTTTTAAGGTTATCGTATTGATCTTTCTTTAACTCTTTGTAGAAGTTATTTTTACCACGATTAAAAGTTCTTACAGCATCTTTAAACTTTGCCCAAGTTTGTTCGTTTACTTTTAGTGGTACTTTTCCAGCTTTAAAAAAAGCATCTCTTAAAACTTCAATGTCTTTAATTTTTTTCTGCCACGCACTATGAGAATTACCTTTGTCTTCAGCAATTTTTACTATTAGTGCTATAATTTCTTCTTTGCGTTCAAGATTTTTTTCGTGGGCTTTATCCATATCAGCATAATAAGCTTGACGCTTATCGTGTATGGCTTTTGTGGCATTACTGAAACGTTCCCAAATAGCTTCTCTGTGTTCTTTACTAACAGGTCCAAGCTCTTCTTTCCATAATTTATGTAAGACTTGTAATTCTCTAAATGAACGATTGGTGTTTTCGTCTTGTGCTAATTCTTCAGCACGTTCTATGATTTTTAATTTTTGATCATAGTTGTGCTTAAAGTCCATATCTCTCAAATCATTATTGAGGTGTAGAAAGTCATAGAAACGTTCTACATGATGATGGTAAGTATTCCAAGCGTTATTGTATTTATCTCTAGGAATTGGACCAGCATTACGCCATTTTTCTTGTAATTCTTTAAAATGTTTATAGGTTGTGCCCATGTTTTCTTCAACACTAAGCAAGCCTTTTATGTCTTCTATAATTTGTAGTCTATCATCTAGGTTTTGCTTGAGGTTTTGCTCACGCTCCTTATAATAGGCATTTATTGTTTGTTTGTATTCTTTATAAAGTGAATTGAAACGTTTTTTTGTGTCGTTGGTATAATAGAAATCTATTTCATTACCACCTTCTGCAATAAACTCTTCTTTTTTCTCGTCTAAAAGTTCACTGAATTTAGCATTGAATTCAGTTTTAATTTCATTAACGTGCTTTGAAATGGTCTGAATTTTATGATTTTTTAGGAGTCTGCTGATTTCGGTTGTCAGCTCATCCATAGTCATGGCATGATAATCTTTTTCTTCAACTTCATGACGTTCTGCATTAGATTCGTCTTCGGCATCTTCAGCATTTGAAGCTTCTATTTCTTCAACGTGATTGTCTTTGGTTGAATCCGTTTTTGTTTCAACTTCTAGTGCCTCGTCAGTTGAGGTTATTTCTGTTTCAACGTTAGAAGTTGTTTCTTGTGTTGGAGTAGTTTCGTTAGATACTACTTCTTTTTTTCCATCTGCTTCTTGCAGGTTATCATTCTCAGACATGTGTCAAATTTTTTATATAGGAGGTTAAAGATACTAACTAGTAGCTGAATTACAAAGGGATTTGCTGATTGTAGTTATATTATTGAGCGTTTAGGACTTATTCCATATTTTCCAGGATTTTTCGGCTTGTAATCTTAACATTTCTAAACCATTGATGGTTGTGGCTCCTTTAAGTTCTCCACATTGTAAAAATTTGGTTTGTTCAGGGTTGTAAATAAGGTCATATAAAATATGCTTATTTGTAATGGCATCATAAGGAATATCTGGACATTGATTAACTTTAGGAAAAGTACCAATAGGTGTACAATTGATTATAATTGTATACTTAGAAATAATGTCACTAGTTAATTCTGAATACAAAAAAGTGACGTTTTCTTTTTGAGAGCGCGAAACAAAATCATACTTAATTCTAAGTTTTTTAAGAGCGTAGGCAATGGCTTTAGAAGCACCTCCAGTGCCAAGAATTAATGCTTTTTTGTGATGTGATTTTAAATATGGCTTTATAGAGTTTTTAAATCCATAAAAATCGGTATTATAGCCTATTATTTTGTTGTTTTTTGTAAATCGAATTGTGTTAACAGCTCCAATGGCTAATGCTTTTTTATTTAGCTTATCTAGTAATGGAATTACTTCTTCTTTATAAGGAATAGTAACGTTAATTCCTTTTAAATTTGAGGTGTTCTTTATGATTTCTGAAAGTTCATCTATAGATTGTAAATCAAAATTCACATAAGAATACTGTAAGTTTTCAGTTTCAAATTTACTTTTAAAATAACTTCTAGAAAAAGAGTAGGAGATATCTTTTCCTACGAGTCCGAATTTAAGTTTTGAGTTGTCTTGTGCGTTGTCCATACCATTCTAATCCTAAAACTATGAGGATTCCTAGGGCAATATAAGCAATTGCAATGTAAGTTTGTGTATTCAATTCTGGTAAATAACGTTGGTAGTTAGCAATGATTTGTTTTCCAGTAGAATCCAAAATAACTGTGCCTTCAGAATTTGTTTTATACATTGTTTCTTTCCATGGCCAAACGACTCCGAGTGAGCCAATTATAAACCCCATTATAGTTGCTAAAGTAATGTTTTTATAATGTTTTAGAATATAGTTTAGGATATGAGAAAAGGTGACTAAACCAACAACAGAACCCAAAGTAAAAACAGCTAAAACTTTTAGCATTCGTATTCTTACGGCATTGTGTATAAATTCAAAATTACCACTAAAAATATCAAATACAGTATCGTAAAGTGCATTTACAGAATCGACTAAGAGCAATACATAATTGCCTAATAAAATAAGAATAAAAGACCCAGAAAATCCTGGTAATGTCATGCCGGAAACGCTTATAATTCCACAGAAAAACACAAAAAAGAGATTGTCGTTTTCTTTAGCAGGGTCTAAGAAGCTAATGCTAATTCCTGCTATAGCACCGAGTGTTAGCGCTAAAATAGTGGTTCTATTCCATTCTTTAAAATCTTTACTTATGTAGTAAATGGAACCTAGAATCATTCCAAAAAAAGTACTCCAAACATAGAGTTCGTAATGTACAATGAGGTAATCTAATAGTTTAGAAACGCTAAAATAGCTTACTATCATACCTAAGAATAATAGGCTTAAAAATTTACCATTGATGTAACGATAAAAGCTTTTAAATCTTCCGTTAAGTAATAGTCTAAAAGCTGTTTTGTTAACACGTTGTAGTGAGTAGATAAATTCTTCGTAAAAACCGGCGACAAAAGCAACCACTCCTCCAGAAACACCAGGAACTTTGTTTGCAGCTCCCATAGCCAAACCTTTAATGACCAGGAATATACGATCTTTAAGGGCTCTTGTGCTTTGCATTACACGTTGTCTTTTTGTTTTCCTAAAGTTTCTAAAACAAGAATTGCAGCAAAACCAATAATAATAAATACAATAGCCATTACTATCTCATTATCTCCACTATAGGAAGACGGTAAAATACTTTTGTCTAGTAAGGTTACTACTTCTCCTTCAGAATTTACGCGTGTTTTTAAAACCTCTTTCCAAGGCCATATTTTGTTTAAAGACCCAATCATAAAACCAGTTAAGATGGCTAATGTTAGGTTTTTATGGTGCTTAAACATCCAGTTTAGCGCTTTAGAAAAAACTTTAAGTCCAATGACAGCACCAACGGCAAGTAATACAAATTTAAAAAGAGCATCTTTAAAAAGTTCCATGTTACCATTAAGTAAACCATCTCTTAAATTGTTAATTGTATCTATTGCTGTTTGGTAAGCTCCAAGAATAAGTAAAATAAAAGCACCAGAAACACCGGGTAATATCATAGCTATTATGGCAATAAAACCACAAAACAATAAATAGAATGGACTGTCTGGAGAAGCAAACGGTTCTGCTAGTGTAATGTAAAATGATAAAATAGAAGTAATAATAATTGCAATTACTAATTTTAACGACCAACCATTGATTTGTTTAGCGATGTAAAGAATACTTGCTAAAACAAGTCCAAAAAAGAAAGACCAAAGTAAAATAGGTTCATTGTGTAGTAGCCATTTTATCAGTTTTGCTAAGGATAAAATGCTAATAGCAATTCCTGAAAATAGAGCTAATAAAAAATTACCGTTAATAGAATTCCAAGCGGTTTTAAAGCCATCTTGTTTCCAAACTTTAAAAACATTTAGATTTACTTTGTCTATACTTTCTATAAGTTCTTCGTAAATACCAGAAATAAAAGCAATGGTTCCTCCAGAAACACCTGGAACAACATCTGCAGCTCCCATAGCAATACCTTTAAAAGTGATGGCTAAATAATCTATAAATCGTCTTTGCATTCTTTTGTAAAATAAGAGCTGCTAAGGTAAGATTTTTTTTAGTTTGATGTCTTTTTAGCTTCTGAAATTATAGCCTTAATTAAAGGTCTGTCTGTGAGTTGAGGAAATAATTCTGAAATAATAAAACTATAGTCAATATTAAGACATGTGGCGTTTTTTAGATGGAAACGGCCTTCTTCAGGTTGATATA
This sequence comes from Winogradskyella psychrotolerans, assembly GCF_018860565.1. Taxonomy (GTDB): domain Bacteria; phylum Bacteroidota; class Bacteroidia; order Flavobacteriales; family Flavobacteriaceae; genus Winogradskyella; species Winogradskyella damuponensis. The sequence continues at coordinate 310,875 of NZ_JAHKPS010000013.1, read as the reverse complement.
CCATAAAATAGAGTCCTGCTAAACGATACTCAACTTCAGGGCTTTCTGGATAGAATTCTGTCGTTTGTAATAAATTGAAAATAGCAGCTTGGTACTCGCCAAGTTCAATTAAGATATCTGTTCTGTTTAACCAAGTATCTAATTCGTAATTTCCTAGTTCTAAAGCGCGTTTGTAACCTTGTTCTGCTTCTTCAAGAAAATTTAAATGTTTGTTTACTGTGGCATACAATTTCCAATATAACACATTGTCTCCGTCAATTGCAACGGCTTTTTTTATGTAATCAAGTGCGTTATGGTAATCGTGACGTTTGAGGTAAAATTTAGTAATTGCAATCCAACCTTTATCTAGTAAAGCATCTTCATCAATCGTTTTTTTGAAAAACTGAATAGCTAAATCACTCTGTCCAAGTTTTGAATAACAATAGCCAATTCTCAAAAGCGCAAAAGAAGTAGGATCGTCTAAAGCTAAGGTGATTTTATAATTTTCAATCGCTTCTTCGTACTTTTTTAGTTTTTCTAAAACTTTACCTTTTTCAATATAAGCTCCGACAAAAGTATCATCAGAAATAATTGCAAAATCAAAAGCTGCACTTGCTTTGGCATATTCTTTAATAGCAAAATATTGTCTGCCTAATTGATGCCAGGCAACTTCACAATAAGGATTAGTATCTAGGAATTCATTCAGGTATTCTATTGCTTCAGAATTTTTATTTAAAAAATCGTAGCAGTAAATTATATTATGAAGTGCAGAATAATCTGTAACATCACTTTCTAGACATTTTTTAAAATAGATAATAGCATCATCAAACTGATCTAGGAATAAATATTCCATACCTACCAAAGCGTATAAATCTGCATCATCTTCTGGTGAGTTAGACATGTCAATGGCAATAAGCAATGTATTTATTGCTTTTTGATGCTCATCTTGCTTAGATAATACATTTGCTTTTTGAATAAAAATCTCTTCGTTAGTGGGTTCTAAATTATGAAGTTTATCGAGAAGTTCATTGGCTTCTGCAAACTTATTCTCAATAACCAATATTTCTACTTGAAATAACCTGAGGTTAATAGATGTAGGGTGTTGTTCTAAACCTAATTTTATAGCACGTTTAGACAAAGCAATTTTACCATTTTCAAGATAATGATGAATAATGTTCTCAAATTCGGCCGAATCAAAGAACAATATATTATTGGTCTTTAACATCGATTCAAATCGAGTAAGTGGAAAATTTTCGTCTTCGTGACTGTACTGCATATATGGATTAATATTTCACCGAAATAAAATTACAGTTATCCTTTAGTCTACATTGCTTTTTGAGCGAATGTTTTTAACAAAGTAGTTAACATTAAAACCACACTTTATTTGTTGTGGCTTAAAAATCTGGGATTTAGTAACTTGTGTGTTGAAGAATATGTTTAGATACTGTCTAATATTGACGTAATAATACGACAGCCTTCAATTATTTCTTCATTTGAGATGGTTAATGGAGGTGTAATCCGGATAGCTTTTGGTTCAAAAAGTAACCAAAATAGGATTAATCCTTGGTTTTGAGCTTCTAAAATAACCTGACTTGTAAGGTCTGCACTTTCTGTTAAAGCGGCTAACATTAATCCACGACCTCTAATTTCTTTGATGTGTTTATGCTGAAGGTGTTTTCTTATTAATGCTTCTTTTTTTAAGGTTTCAGCGATGAGATTAGACGCTGTTATTTCTTTTAAAGTAGCTAAAGCAGCAGCAGCAATTACAGGATTGCCTCCAAAGGTTGTGATATGTCCAAGTTTAGGATTGTCGCTTAAAGTACTCATCATTTCTGTTGAGGCGGTAAAAGCTCCAATGGGTAAACCGCCACCTAAACCTTTGCCTGTAACAACAATATCTGGTTGACAGTTGTAGTTTTCAAATCCAAATAGCTTTCCCGTTCTGCCAATTCCTGGTTGAATTTCGTCAAGAATAAATACAGCTCCGACGGCATTGCAACGTTCTTGAACTTTAGCTAAATAATTATTAGTAGGTTCAATAAAGCCTGCTCCTCCTTGAATGGTTTCTAAAATAACTGCAGCTGTGTTTTCTGTAATTTGAATTAAATCGCTTTCTGAGTTAAATTCAATATGTTTTATGTCTGGAATTAGTGGTAGAAAAGGGTGTTTACGTTCTTCGTAATCCATTAAACTTAATGAGCCTAATGTGTTGCCATGATAGGCATTTTTTGCAGCAATTATTTCTGAACGCTGTGTATAACGTCTTGCTAATTTTAGGCTACCTTCAATAGCTTCTGTACCAGAATTAACTAAATAGGTAGATTCTAATGGTTTTGGCAAATGTGCAGCGATGAGTTTAGATAATTCAACAGCAGGTGCTTGAATATATTCACCATATACCATGACATGAAGGTATTTGTCCAATTGCGTTTTTACAGCGTCAATGACTTTAGGGTGTGCATGTCCTAGGCTACAAGCAGAAACACCTGCAACAAAATCTAGATACGCTTTAGCGTTGGTATCATAAATATAAGAGCCTTTAGCATGGCTTATTTCCATGGCTAATGGATGTGGTGTTGTCTGGGCTTGATATTTAAAAAAGTCTGTTTTCAATTAGTCTTTTTCTTTTTTTGATTGTAACGGCTTTTCTTTTTTTAACGTTGCTTTTAAAGGAGCCGTCGTTGTTTTTTTAGGTAAATTCCGAGCTGCTTTGTTGTCTTTTTTTGGTGTTGCTTTTCCGGCTTCTTCAACACGTTTGGTGGTGTTGTCGTCAATAAATTCTTCGGCAGGAACGTAATCTTCTAAGCCTTTAATTATTGGCAAATCTAATGGAGGATCGTCTTTAAATAAATCTTCAACTGAGAGAGGGCGTTCTTCGCCTCGCCAATCAAAACCTCTTAATTGTCTTGCGCTTTTAGGGAAATCTGTCTCAGGAAAAATATCTCCATCAATTTGGTTAATAAAGCGTACTTCCTCAACAGCTTGGTCAATAATTTTAACATTAATACTGCCAGATTTTGACTTTTGAATACCAATTAATTCATTGTCGTCATTCCGTAAATAGCGAATGGTTTCTGCATTTTTTAGTACATCAACATTGTATAGTTCATTGTCTTTAAATAAACCAATTAGTTGTTGTCCTTTTATTTGGTTGAAGCCATCTTTGCTTATAGTGTCTTTGCTAACTAAAAAAGCATTGTTGAATACTTTTAACGAATCGAGTTGTTCCGTTTTAACGTTAGAAATTAAATGAATAGTGTCTCCTGTCATTTGATTTTCTATATTCCAGAGTACTGGTTTGCGTTGTATTGCAAATGCATCTGTAGAGCTAAATCGGCTGAGATTTATCATTTGTGTCAATCCCGTTTTGTGATCTACGTGAATAGAGTCTGATTTACCTGCTAAGTCGCTTTTGTATAATTTTACATTGTAAAAAGCTCTTGTGATTCTGTGATCTTCTTTACCTGTAACCAATAAGGTGTCTGCGTGCATATAAACAGAATCTTTTTCTTGAACGGTTATGGCTAGAGCTCTTTTGGTAATATACATAGAGTCTTTTTCGCGCCAGACTTCAGCATAATGGCCTTTTACAATACTTTTATTTAAAGTGTCTGTTACAGTAATATTATTAGTGGCTGAAGCAAAATTTTTGTTTCTATCAAAATATAAGCTGTCTCCTTCTACGGTTCTGTTTTCATAATCGATTTTAGCATTACGCTGAAAATGACCAGTATCGTTATTGGTGTTGTAAAAGCCGCGTTCGCAATAGACCTTACTGGTTTCTCCAACAATAGTTGATGGTCCAAAAAGGTAAGCGTGTCCATTTTCTGTATAAAAATCGAGACGCTCTGTATTGAGTGTATATTGAGGGTTTACAAGTACTACATCTTTTACAAATTGATATTTACTTGTATTCATGTAGTAACGGCCAATTTGACTTGTAATGGTTCCTGAAGAATCTCTTACAACCGTTCCTCCTGTATTGTAATATGCTTGTTGTCTGGTTCTATTAAACCAAAGTGTATCTGTTTTTAGTGTTGATTGTGGTTCGGTTAAAACAACATCTCCACTTGCAAAAGCTAATTGTGTTTTTCCGCTATACTCTACATATTTGGCAACCATATTAATAGAGTCTCCTTGTTTCATTACAACATTACTAAAAGCTTCAATGAAATCTTGATCTTGATAATAAATAGCTTTGTCGCACCACATATTTACTCCTTCATGGATAAAGTGGATTTGTTGTGATTTGTCTCTAAGAAAGACTATGGCGCCATCTTCAACTTCTGGAGCGGTTGAAGCATTACCAGCGTATTTAATGGTAATACGTTGTTTTTCTTGAGCAAAACTAAGGCATACAAAGGAAAAGCAAATGAGAAATAATAAATTCTTAAAACGTTTCAAAGGCATATATTTTTTACAAAATAACACTTATTAGATTTGCTTTAGTATGTGTTAACGTTTTTTTTAACAGAAATGTGTAGCTTACCAAGCTTAATAGTAGATAAAAATATTGGTTTTTCTGAGAAATAGTTTAAAGTTAAGACACTATATCTTTACCATAAATTTCACAAAAAAACCAATATTTTATTTAAGTCTAATTATATCTTCTTACGAATGATAGTCTGTTTACGATCAGGACCCACAGATACAATTGTAATAGGAATATTTAATTCGTTTTCTAAGAATTCAACATAACCATTTAAATTTTCAGGTAGTTGTGACGCTTCAGTCATTCCTGTTAAATCTGCAGCCCAACCTTTTACTTCTGTATAAATAGGAGTAATGTTTTCTTCTTCGATGTTATATGGTAAATGCGTAATGGTTTCACCTTTATACTTATAAGCAGTACATACTTTAAGGGTTTTAAAACCAGAAAGCACATCTCCTTTCATCATTATTAATTGTGTAACACCGTTAACTTGACAAGCATAACGTAAAGCGACTAAATCTAACCAACCACAACGTCTTGGGCGACCTGTAGTAGCTCCAAATTCGTTTCCAACCTTGGCCATAGTTGCGCCATCTTCATCAAATAATTCTGTTGGAAATGGTCCAGAACCCACACGAGTAGTATAAGCTTTAAAAATTCCGAAGACTTCTCCAATTTGGTTTGGTGCAACTCCTAAACCTGTACAAGCACCTGCCGCAGTGGTATTAGACGATGTTACAAAAGGATACGTTCCAAAATCAATATCTAATAAAGAGCCTTGAGCCCCTTCTGCTAATATCGATTTTCCAGATTGTTGTGCTTGATAAATGTATTCTTCAGAGTCAATAAACTGTAATGATTTTAAAGTTTCGATAGCTTCAAAGAAATCGGCTTCTAATTCTTTTAGGTTGTATTGAATATCTACGTTGTAAAATTCAATCATTGCTTCGTGCTTGTCTGCTAAAGCTCTGTATTTGTCTTTCCAATCGGCTAATTCAATATCTCCAACTCTAATTCCATTTCTACCAGTTTTGTCCATGTACGTTGGACCAATACCTTTTAATGTAGACCCTATTTTAGCTTTGCCTTTAGACGCTTCACTTGCGGCATCTAATAAACGATGCGTAGGTAAAATAATATGTGCTTTACGAGAAATGCAAAGGGATTTTTTATAATCTACGTTTTGTTCTTTTAACTTATCTAGTTCTTTCTTGAAAATAACAGGATCGATAACAACACCATTACCGACGAGATTCACTTTGTTCTCGTGAAAAATACCTGATGGAATTGTGTGCAATACATGTTTTTTGCCGTTAAATACCAAAGTATGACCTGCATTTGGCCCACCTTGAAAGCGTGCAATAATATCGTAGTTAGAGGTAAATACATCGACAATTTTTCCTTTGCCTTCATCTCCCCATTGTAATCCAAGTAGTAAATCTACTGCCATTTTAAAATTGAGTTAGTCGTCTTTTTTACGATTACCGTAAAAATATAGTGAATGATTAGTTATCTGAATATCAAAAACCTCTTCAATGGTTTTTTTTATGGATTGAATGCGTGGATCACAGAATTCTATAACCTCTCCTGTGTCTGTAAGAATAACATGATCGTGATTTTTGTCGAAATAGGATTTTTCGTAATGTGCTTGACTTTTTCCAAATTGGTGTTTGCGAACCAAAGCACATTCTAACAATAATTCAATCGTATTATAAAGCGTGGCTCTACTTACACGGTAGTTTTTGTTTTTCATTTTAATATAAAGAGACTCTATATCAAAATGATCTTCGCTGTCATAAATTTCTTGAAGTATAGCGTAACGCTCAGGTGTTTTTCTGTGACCTTTATCTTCTAGGAATTGTGTAAACACGCGTTTTACAATTTCTTGGTTGCTTTCTTCTGTAGTTGCATTCATAATTAAGGAGCAAATTTAAGCAAATTTTAAATGATATAAATTGTAAAAACTAGGATTTAAAAGGAAAAGAAATGAACATGTTTTTAATAACTTTTTAAAAGTTTAAAAAAACGAGTTATACTCTAGTAACTTTATCAATGCCATTAATTTTTTTAAGCTTTTCAATTACCTTTTTTAGCATAGTTTGGTTTTTGACTTCCACTGTTATTTTCCCTGTGAATACACCGTCATCACTAGAAAAACTTAGGCTTTTCATATTTACGTGCATATTCTCGGAAATTAATTTTGTAATATGATTCACCAGTCCCATATCATCAATACCAGATAATGTAATCTGTGAGGTGTACACTTGCTGTGACGAATCTATCCATTTTGCTTGTAAAATTCTGTATGCGTAATTAGATTGTAAGCTTACAGCATTAGGGCAATTTTTCTTGTGCACTTTTATGCCTTCATTAATGGTTACAAAGCCAAATACTTTGTCGCCAGGAATTGGATTACAGCAATTTGCTAATGTATAGTTGAGTTTTTCTTCCTCTTTACCAAAAACCAACATGTCATATTTAGAAGTAATTTCTTCTTTATGAATATCTTTTGGAACCGATGGTTTGTATATTTTGTTTTTAAAATAACTAACAAATGCATTGCTGCGAGAAGAGGCAAATGCTTTTAATTTGCTGTTGTCAATAGTACCAATACCAACACGATAAAATAAATCTAAAGACGTATTTAGTTTAAAATAACTAACCAATTCATTAATGGAACTTTCATTTAAAGTTATTTTTAATTGCTTTAATTTTCGTCTTAAAATCTCTTTTCCTTCTTCTGCGATAAGTTTGGTGCCTTCGTTTAATGCCGATTTAATTTTACTTCTAGCTCTTGCTGTAGTAGCATAATCTAGCCAATTGGCGTTTGGTTTGGCATTTTCTGAAGTCATAATCTCAACACGATCGCCACTTTGTAGTTCATGACTTAAAGGCACTAATTTTCCATTCACTTTGGCACCGCGAGTTTTCATACCAACTTCTGTATGAATACTAAATGCAAAATCGAGTGGAGTTGCCCCTTTTGGAAGCGATTTTAAATCACCTTTGGGTGAAAAGACAAAAATTTCTTTAGAATATAAGTTGAGTTTAAATTGTTCTACAAAGTCTACAGCATCAGCTTCATTGTTTTCTAAGGCTTCTTGTAAACGGTTAATCCACAAGTCTAAATTGTCTTCTTTGGCGTCTGCATTTTTATATTTATAGTGAGCAGCATAGCCTTTTTCGGCAATTTCATTCATGCGCTCACTACGTATTTGAACTTCAACCCAGCGGCTTTTTGGACCAACAACTGTAATATGAAGCGCTTCATAACCTGTAGATTTTGGTGACGAAATCCAATCTCTAAGTCTAATTGGATTTGGCGTAAAATGATCGGTTACGATAGAATATATTTTCCAAGCTAAGAATTTTTCGTTAGCTAAATCTGATTTATAAATAATACGAACCGCAAACTTATCGTACACTTCTTCAAAAGAGACTCCTTGTTTTACCATTTTTCTACGAATGCTAAAAATAGATTTTGGCCGTCCTTTAATTTCGTAGTTTAGACCTTCGGTATTTAAAGAGTCTTCAATAACTTTAGAGAATGCTTTGATATATGCATCTTGCTCTTCTTTGCTATCTTTAATTTTTTCTAAAATATCATTATAGACCTCAGGTTCAGTGTATTTTAATCCTAAATCTTCGAGTTCGGTTTTAATATTGTAAAGCCCAATTCTATGAGCTAGAGGTGCGTATATGTATAGTGTTTCAGATGCAATCTTGACTTGCTTGTCTGAACGCATAGAATCCATGGTTTGCATATTGTGCAAACGGTCTGCGATTTTAATAATAATAACTCTTACATCGTCATTTAAGGTCAGAAGCATTTTTCTGAAATTCTCGGCTTGCAAAGACACATCCATGTCTTTTTTTAACGATGAGATCTTGGTGAGGCCATCAACAATTCTCGCAACAGTTTCTCCAAACAGCCGTTCCATATCGTCAATGGTATATTCTGGGTTGTCCTCAACCACATCATGAAGTAAAGCTGCAGCAATAGATGTGGCGTCTAAACCAATTTCTTGAGCTACAATTTTAGCAACAGCAATAGGGTGAAAGATATAAGCTTCTCCAGATTTACGACGTTGATCTTTGTGCGCATCTACAGCGACATCAAAAGCATGACGGATTAATTTTTTATCCTCATCTGTTAACGTCTGATAGCTTACTTTTAGTAATTCTTTGTAAGCTTTTGCAATGGCCTTATTTTCTTTTTCTATAGCTTCCTCAGTCATAGAACTAAAGTAGTGAAAGGATTTCTAATTGGCAATTGTTTTTTTAAATGAAATTTGAATAAACTTTGATTTTTTAAGATAATAGTGTCACCCTTACAGGTAACAATAGAAAAATTAAGAGCTGTATTTGTTACTGTGTAAGATTAAAAAAAATGTTATGGTTGTTTTTATTCTAGTCGATATTAAAGTTTTAATTAGAACGATTTAGAAATCAATAATATAAATACTTGTAAATAAAAAATAGCAGAACCCACAAATAAGTGGGTTCTATTATAATTTTATTTCAAATTGAGATTTATGGATTAGTAGACCACAACGACGCGTTAGCCATCATAGCGCGTCTAGGTAATTTTAAACCAGAAACAATTAGTTCTGCAAAATCTTCGGGCTGTAATACGCTGTCTTCAGAATCTTTAGTGGCTATACCTAGCTCTATAGACATATCAGAAGCAATAGTACTTGGGGTTAATGTACACACTCTAATGTTATTTTTTCTAACTTCTTTCATTAAGGATTGTGACATTCCGATAACCGCAAATTTTGAAGCTGAATATGCAGAAGTCGTAGCATTACCTGTTAAGCCTGCTGTAGAAGAGATATTTATAATATCACCTTCGTTTTTAGCTATTAAATGTGGTAAAACCTCTTTGGTGACGTAATACATTCCCATGACATTGGTTTGTATAATTTGGCTCCATTGATTCACTTCCATATCGTTTAAAGATCCAAAAGCAGCAATACCGGCATTGTTCACTAAAATATCAATAGAGCCTAAAGTTTCAATTAAAGTTTTAATGCTTGCTTGTACTTCCTCGTAATTACTGACATCAAATACAGCATATATAGCGTTAACTCCAAATGTTTTTAATTCTGAAACGGTTTCTTTTAAAACGGCTTCATTTCTACCTGTAATAGCCACATCAATACCTTCTTTAGCAAAAGCGATAGCTGTTGCTTTTCCTAAACCTCTTCCGCCTCCTGTAATTATTGCTTTTCTATTTTTTAAATCTGTCATTATATTATGTTTCTTTTTGTTCAAAGTTATAAAAATTGTGGGTTAGTCATGTTATAATAATGTGAACTTACAACCTTAAATTCTTAATGCGTTCTAAAAGTGTGAGATGCGTTTTTTTGACAAGTATTGAGTGTTAGAAAATGTTATTTCCCGTGCTTTTTCCAATACGATTTACCGTAGCTGCAAAATACTTCTTCACCATAGTTTATGTCTTTTATTGCTTTGATGCAGACATTATTATCATCATCTAAAGTAATTGCGGCATTATTTTTAAAATTACTTTGCGATAAGCCTTCTGCATCATTAGCGTATTTGGCAAAGCACTGGGTATGCATACTGTCCATAATAGTGCCATTTAGCAAGTTAATAAAATACCTATCTTGGTGTTGTGCTGCTCGTTTTGCGGCTTCTTTGTTATCGATAATTTCCCCTTTAAACAACGCAATGATTTCATCTTTATAAATGTCAACTGCCGTAAATAAACCTTGTCCAGCATGTTTAATTTGTGAAGGCTGAATAAACAAGTAGTCTGATTCTGGAGCTTCAATAGTATTTGTACTTGTATAATGGTCTTCTGTATTGGAGGCGTTCAAGGTTTATAAGATATGTTAAGGTTGTTAGTTGCTAGGATTTAACCCGCTTTTATTTTTCAAGTTATTTACGCGTTCTAAAAGCGTAGGATGCGAATAATGCATAAACACATAGGCTTTATGAGGGGTTAAATTACTCAAGCTATTTTTAGATAATTTCTTTAATGAGGTGATTAAAGGTTCGGCTTTATATGTTGCTTTAGCATAATCATCCGCTTGGTATTCAAAAACGCGCGAAACGTAATTCATTATTAAACCTGTGACTTCAGAAATAGGCGAGTAGAGTAGTCCAAAAGCAATTAAGCCAACATGAAAACTCGGCGTTTCAACTCCAATAGCATTAGATAATAACGGATTTGATATAAAGATGGATAAAATGAATAGTGTTAATCCTGTAAGTAGAATAGAGGTTACTAAATTAAAAATGATGTGTTTCTTTTTGTAATGTCCTACTTCATGTGCTAAAATAGCAACGATTTCTTCATCGTCTAAATCGTTGATTAAAGTATCGTAAAGTGTTACGCGTTTTTCACTGCCAAATCCCGAAAAATAAGCATTGGCTTTGGTGCTTCGTTTTGAACCATCGATGATGAATATTTTCTCGAGATTAAAACCAACAGATGCTGCATAGGCTGAAATTTTGGTTCTCAATTCGCCGTCTTCTAAAGGAGTTTGTTTATTGAATAGTGGTACAATAAGTTTGGAATAAAACATATTCATAAACACAGTGAAAGCGGTTACAATGCCCCAAGCGTATAGCCAGAACTGATTTCCTGTAACTTGATAAAACCAAACAATAAGTGCAATGATGCCTCCGCCGAGAAGTACGGTCATTAGCAAACCTTTTAATTTATCTAAAATAAAGGTCTTTTTAGTCGTTTTGTTGAAGCCGAATTTTTCTTCAATTACAAAGGTTTTGTAATAGCCAAATGGTGTTGTAATTATATCGCTAGCAATCATAATAATGCCAAAGAAAATTAAGGCAATTAGTATTGGGTTATCAGAATAACGTCTAGCGAAATTGTCAACGTATTCAAAGCCATCTAGAAGTAAGAAGCCTAAGGTTAATATAAAAGAAAACAAGGAGGTTATAAGTCCAAATTTATAATTCACAGTTTTGTAAGCTTGTGATTTTTTATATTCCTCTGCGTCATACACATCGTCTAATACTTCAGGAATTGGATCGTTATAATGTTTTGCGTTTATAGCATCGAGCACTTTATCGATTATAAAGTTGATGACAATAATAGCGATGATGATATAGAATAGGGTTTGTGCTGTCATTAATATATTTTTTTGTCACCTAGAGTTCAGGTGAAAGGTTTTAGAATACTATTAAAATAGGTTTCGACTGCGCTCAACCAGACAAATTAGGTTATTTAAAATTGCGTTGGCGTTTGGCTTCAAAAATAAGAATTCCAGCAGCAACAGACACATTCATGGAGTCAATTTCACCTTGCATTGGTATACTTATATTTTTTGATGCAGCTTTGCGCCATTCTTCGGTTAAACCTGTCGCTTCTGTACCCACTACAATGGCTGTTGGTAAGGTGTAATCTTGTGAATGGTAAGGTTCTGATTCTTGTAAGATAGCGGAGAAAATATTAAAGTTGTATTTCTTTAAAAAGTCAATAGCTTCATCAGAACTGGCCATAGCAATTTCAGTCGTAAATACGCAGCCAACACTAGAACGAATGATATTAGGATTGTATAAATCAGATTTTGGATTCGCAATAATAACGGCATCAACATTTGCGGCATCAGCTGTTCTAAGCAAGGCACCAATATTACCAGGTTTTTCAGGGGCTTCGGCCACTAAAATTAGTGGGTTTTTAGATTTAAATTTTAAATCTTCCAATGTATGATGTTTTGAATTCACAACAGCAATAACCCCTTCAGTAGTATCGCGATGTGCTAATTTCTGAAAGACCTCTTTTGATATTTCAATACTCTCAATATCGTATTGTGACATCGCTTGAGCTTCGCTTTCAGAAAATAATTCTGGATAAAACAACAAGGTGTTAACATTATAGCCACCTTTTATAGCTAATGATAATTCACGTTTTCCTTCAATTAAAAACAGTCCTGTTTTTTTGCGTTGTCTCGCTTTTTCTTTGAGCAGAACAAGTTGTTTTATAAATGAATTTTGAACGCTAGAGATGGATTTACTCATTACTATATTATTTAATCTATATTTGAGAGATACAAATTTAACTTATTATGAAACAAAAACTACTTAACCTATTTCTATTCTTAACAATCAGTACAATTTCATTTGCTCAGGTGGCGAATCAACCAAACGATTACGTGGTTTGCGATGATGACAATGATGGTTTTGCTTTATTCGATTTAACTTATGCAGATGCCCAAGTTTTAGGAAGCCAACAAAGTGCCGTAGATTATACGGTAACGTATCACGAAACAATGAGTGATGCAATCAATGGAGTTTATGCGATTAATTATCCTTATGTTAATATTACCAGCTGGTTACAAATCATATATGTACGATTAGAAGCTAATGCTACTGGGAATTATGCGCTTACTGAATTAGCCTTAGTTGTAAATCCAATACCTATTGTTACTGGAGCAATATCCATGATGTTATGTGATGATGATGCCGATGAGACTGCTGTATTTGATTTAACAGTAAACAATTTAGAAATCACACAAGGTAATACTGATTGGACGGTAGCGTATTATGAAACGCAATCGGATGCTCAGGCTCAGATGAATATGATATCTAATTCAATAGCTTATACAAATACCTCAAATCCGCAGACATTATTTGCAGCAGTTACGGATACCAATACGGGTTGTGTAGGTATAACTCCATTAACCATACGTGTATTACCAAATCCTTCTGGTGCTATGGGAACTCCAAGTGATATTATGCTTTGCGATGATGATAATGATGGAATTACCGATTTTGATCTAACACTAAACGAGGGTGAAATAAATCCGTCAGGAGAGCCCTTTACGCTATCTTATTTTATAAATGAAGCTGATGCCTTGGGTAATTTTGCTCCATTAGATCCAACTAATTTTACAAACCTAGTTAACCCTCAAACTATTTATGTTAGAGTTGAAACTCTAGACGGCTGCTTTGCGCTTACTAATTTTGATATTTATGTAAATACGTTGCCAGAAATATATATGGAAAGTAATTATAGCTTTTGCACAGGCAGCACTTTGGTATTGGAAACAGGATTGTCTGTTTTTGATTATTATTTTGAATGGGATTTTAATGGGAATACTATACAAGGCGCAAACCTACCTTCACTTACGGCAAGTCAATCAGGTTTTTATGAAGTTTATGTAACTTCCTCATTAGGTTGTGGATCAGTTACTACAATGATTAACGTGGAGGAAGTGGTTTGTACAGATACCGATGAAGATGGGGTTATTGATAGCGATGAAGATTTGAATGATAACGGTGATTTAGAAGATGATGATACCGATGGTGATGACATTCCGAATTATTTAGACAGTGATGATGACGGAGATAACGTTGCAACTATAGATGAAATTAATATTGTTTTAGGACGAAATACGATGAATCTATTTGTGGATACCGATAATGATACTATTGAAAATTATTTAGATAACGATGATGATGGCGATGGCGTATTAACTATTGATGAAGATTATAATAACAACGGCGATCCAACAGATGATGATACGAATACCAATACTATTCCTGATTATCTTGAAAGTGCTGTTGCTTTAGGAGTTGATGATTATAGTGCTGTAAATTTTAAACTGTTCCCAAATCCAACAAAAAATGAGGTGAATATACAGTTGGCAACATCTAATTTTGGTGCTGGAAATATAAACATTTACAACATTCAAGGAAAAGCAATTTTTAAACAAATAACATTTGAAGAGAATACGTCAACTATAGATATTTCAAGTTTAGAAAGTGGCTTGTATTTTGTAGAATTAACTATAGGAAATACAGCAACCGTTCAGAAGCTAATCGTAAATTAAATTTAACTTTGTTTAATAATTTAAGAAGCTTCAGAATTTATCTGAAGCTTTTTTTGTAATGTATTGTATTTATTCACGTCGAAAGAATCTAATTAAAACCATATCATGAAAAAAATAGGACAAACTCTACTCTTAGCAATTTTAATTACAGCTTGTAAAAACGAACCAAAACAAGAATCTACAGTTGTTGACGAGGTAAAACAAGAGCAAATTATTACAAGTATTTATCCAGAATCTATAACTAAAGTGTTTGATGCGCACGGAGGTATTGATAATTGGAATAAAATGCAAACGCTTTCTTTTTCTATTGAAAAACCAACGGGAAAAGAAATCATTACAGAGAATTTAAAAACAAGAGCCGAATTAATTGAGACACCAAGCTATACGCAAGGATTTGATAGTGAAACACTTTGGATTAATGAAAAGGGAGGCAAAGCATATAAAGGCAACGCTACATTTTATAAAGGACTAATGTTTTATTTCTACGCAATGCCATTTGTTTTAGGTGATGAAGGTATAACATACGAAGATACAGACCCATTGATTTTTGAAGGAGAGACTTATCCTGGAATCTTAATTACTTTTGAAGCAGGTGTTGGAGAATCTTCAAATGATCAGTATAAGGTTTTTTACAATACTGAATCTGGTCAGATGGAGTGGTTAGCTTATACGGTAACCTTTGGAAGAACAGAAGGAAGTCCTGATTTTCATTTTATAAGATATAATAATTGGCAAACGGTTAATGGACTTGTAGTACCTAAAAGTGTAGACTGGTACAACTATAAAGATAATTTGCCAACAGAAAAACGAAATACGGTTGAGTTTAGTGATGTTGTAATTTCTGAAAATGCACCAGATAATGCGATATTTTCAAAACCAGAAGGAGCAAAGGTGATTGAGTAATTAATTAGACCTGTCAGGTTTTTAAAACCTGACAGGTCTAAGTGATTGAATAATCAGCATATATAAAAGCAAAAAAAGCGAGCCAATTGGCTCGCTTTTTTTAATTAATCTTCTTGTATAGGTTTCTCTGAAAACCGTTTCCAAAGTTCTGTTTGGTGGGTTTCTAAGCTTAAATTTCTACCATCAATAAAAGCATGTGTTAATTGATTGGTGCGCATATCTAAGGCATCACCTTCACTAATAAATAGTGTTGCGCTTTTACCAACTTCTAAAGTGCCATACATATCATCAATACCCATAATTTTTGCAGGATTCTGAGTAATTAATTGCAAGGCTTGTGCTTTTGTTAGTCCATGTGCTACAGTGGTACCAGCATAAAACGGGAGGTTACGAGAATTCATACGCTCCATTTGTCCGCTTGGTTCTAAAGCCACTAAAACACCAGCATCTACTAACTTTTTTGCGAGTTTATATGAGGTGTCATAATCATCATCTTCTAATTCTGGTCTAGAGTGAATTCGTCTTAAAAAGACAGACACATCATTTTGTTTTAAAAAGCTAGCGACATTACCTGCTTGATAGCCGCCAACAATTGTAATTTTAGAAACTCCATGGGACTTTGCAAAATTTACAGCATCAGTAATGCCTTTTTCATCATTAGCATTAATGTATAAACGTTTAGAGCCATCAAATAAGCCACCTAAAGCTTCAAAAGGTAAGTGTAATTCGGACTTATTTCCTTTATTATAACTTTTAGATTCACTGAAGTAATCTGATAATTCTTTTACTTGTTTGGCATAATCCTTATTGGGTTTTAAACCTGGATCTTCACCTAGCCACCAACGCCCACGACTAAAACTACTTGGCCAATTGACGTGAATTCCATTGTCCATTTTTATAGCGGCATCTTCCCAATTCCAAGCATCATACTGTACTACAGATGAGGTACCCGAAATACGGCCACCTCTTGGAACAACTTGTCCAAGTAATACGCCATTCGGTCTCATAGACTCAGTAACTTTAGATTCGGTATTGTAAGCGATAATACTTCTAATATGTGGATTATATGTTCCCATTTCAGACAAGTCATCAGAAGCTTTTACAGCATCAACTTCTACTAAACCTAAGGTGCCGTTAGCGACAATAAAACCGGGATAGACGTCTTTTCCTTTGGCGTCAATAATATCCATGGCTTGTCTGGTGAGTGGAGTTGTAGCTTGGGGTCCAATGGTTGTTATTTTTCCATTACTAACCACAATAATACTGTTTTCTATCACAGTGCCATTACCAATATGAGCGGTGGCACCAACAATCGCAAAGTCTTTGGTTTGCTTAGGTGCAGGTGTTTGCTGTGCGAATCCTAAAGTAACACACAACAAAAACAATAGACTATTTATTTTATTTAAGTTTTTCATTTTAAATCGTTTTTAGTGGTGTGAATCCATGGTGTCACAATGCATTAATTTCTCTTCTTTTTTCTTAACAGGCTGTGTTTTTAAGCCTTTATTTTTTTCTTGAAGCATTAAGTTTGTGAGTTCACTTTTTTCTTTTTTAATAGCTTCACGCATTTGTTGATCTCTAGCTAAATCAAAATAAGTGACTCCTTCAATAATTGTTTTTTCAGCTTTAGCGTAAATGGATAACGGATGATCGCTCCATAAGACCAGATCGGCATCTTTTCCAACTTTTATACTTCCAACGCGGTCATCAAGATGTAAAAGCTTTGCAGGATTTAACGTCACAAATTTTAAAGCCTCTTCTTCACTAATGCCACCATATTTTACAGATTTTGCAGCTTCTTGATTTAAACGACGCGACATTTCAGCATCATCACTATTAATGGCTACTGTAACTCCTGCATTATGCATAATCGCAGCATTATAAGGAATGGCATCATTTACTTCATATTTGTAAGCCCACCAATCGCTAAATGTAGAACCGCCAACTCCATGTGCTTTCATTTTATCAGCCACTTTATAACCTTCAAGGATGTGCGTAAATGTGTTAATTCTAAAATCGAATTGCCCGGCAACTTTCATTAGCATATTAATTTCACTTTGTACATAGGAATGACAAGAAATAAAACGCTCACCATTTAGAATTTCAACAAGTGTTTCCATTTCGGCATCATGTCTATATGGTTTGCCACTTTTCTTTAATTCGTCATAAGCTTTTGCTCTGGTAAAATAATCGACAAATACCTGTTCAACACCCATTCGCGATTGTGGGAAACGTGAATTGGTTCTGCTTCGCGATTGCTTTACGTTTTCACCCAAAGCAAACTTGATAAACTTAGGAGAATTGTCATAGATTAAATCGTCAGCAGCTTCTCCCCATTTTAGTTTAATGATGGCAGAGCGTCCACCAATAGGATTGGCTGAGCCATGTAAAATTTGAATGGAGGTCACTCCACCTGCCAAATTGCGATAGATATTAATGTCTTCATCATTTACGACATCTTCAATAGTCACTTCTGCTGAAGAGTTTTGACCTCCTTCATTTATTGAAGAGGCTGCAATATGCGAATGTTCATCAATAATACCAGCCGTAATATGTTTTCCGGAGGCATCAATAACTTTCGCGTTTTTACTCGATAGGTCTTTTCCTATTTTGGAAATTTTACCGTCCTTAATTAAGACATCTGTCTGTTCTAAAACACCTTCTTTTTCATTTGTCCAAACGGTTGCATTTTTGAATAATAAGGTTTCCGATTTTGGTTTCTCTGTAAATCCGTAAGCTAAATTAGGATAGGTGATAGGACTCATAAAAGGCGTCTCTGTAGCATCATTAGCTTTCTTTTTGCCGTCTTTTTTATTGGTGTCTTTTTTGGCTACTTTATTTGCAAAAAATGACAATTCATTGCCATTTTCTAAAATAGCCTTACCGTTTAAAGTATTGTTGTTTGCTGCGTTAGCTACAATTCTAACGTATGCTTTTTTCGTGCTATCAGCAGTTTTGAACGTCAGATTTACCCAGTCATCTGAGTAGTTCATTTTTGTGCCTAAAGTTTGGTCACCACTTTCAAGTTTAGCTTTTGGTTTACTTGTGCTTCCAGTAATGGTAAGTTTATAATCATTTCCAGCGAGTTTAAAATTGTAATCGCCATCAATGTCTTTTGTATTCATATTGGCTATAACATGTGGTGTGCCTTGTACCCAATTTTCAAAAAGTTTAGTTTTCTTTTCAAAAATGTCTCCATCAGTAATTAAGAAATTGGCATAGCTTCCCGTTTTTAAAGTGCCTAAAACATCTGATTTTCCTAATAATGACGCCGGAATAGTGGTTAAAGCTTCTAATGCTTTTTGTTTAGAAAGCCCATTTTCAATCGCTTTCATTAAATTAGAAGAAAAGGTTTTATTCGATTTTAAGCCATGTGTGGTTAACGCGAATTTGATACCGTTTTCAGCCAATAGTCTTGGGTTATGAGGTTCTTGATTCCAAGAACGCATATCGCTTAAAGACAATGTACTTGCTAAGAATGGATCATTAACATCGTAAGCCAATTGAAAATCTATGGGAAGAATAATGGTGGCATTTGTGCGTTTGATTTCATCAATACGTTCGTATTCATCTCCACCACCAACAATGGTGTATTGAATATTAAAAGCATCTCCAACTTTATCTGCTCGCATAACATTAGCTCTACTGCCAGCTTCAAAAATTTGAAGTAAATTTTTGTTTTTGTTTAAAGCTTCTAGTGATAAGTCTTTGGTATCAATATGTCCTGCTTCGTACCATTTGGCATCATTATACATTTGACGCAATAAAGCCATGCTGCCCATAATTGAAGATGGGTACGATTGGCGAGATCTTACACTTTTACGAAATGATAAATGTTGTGTGGTTTCGCCATCAACAACACGCATAGCATTATCCGCATTATTATTAAGTGCAATTAAAGCACCTGTGCCTCTAACAACACCATCTGGCATATGTGTATTTACAACACCAAAGCCTAACTTGTGTAGCTCTGATGCCGATTTTGCATCATATTTAAAACTTGCCATAACGTCTTGCTCCGGCATAATATGGTCGTTCCAATAATAGCCGCTTCGGCTTGCACCGTATTGTGGGCCGTTGCCTCCACGTTTGGGTTTCTCTACTCCAAAAGTGGTATACATATCAATAAAAGACGGATAAATGGTTTTTCCTGAAAGATCAATTTTTGTTGTATTCTTCGGAATGTTTACTGATTTTCCAACACTTACCACTTTACCATCCTTAATGAGGAGCGTGGCATTGTCTATTATTTCGGTTGGTGATACATGGATCGTAGCATTTGTAAATGCTGTGTAGTTAGAGTTGTTTGCAATAACTCCGGAATTGCTAGGAAAGTAATCTTGTGCAAATAACGAAAAACTGCACATAAAAATGAGCAGCCGTAAATGAACTTTAATCATATAGTTTTGGTTGGTTAGATTGAATTCTAAAGATAGGAATTATAGCTAAAGGGATATTCATTATTTGAATACTTTAACATTTTCTAAGTAGAATTAATGTTGTATTAATGAGCTAGATGGCCATTTAACGTTTAATAAAGTTTAAGCCTATTGCTGAAATTTAACTAAAATGTTGAATGTTTGGATTGTCCCCATGAGGGGACTTTAGGGGGGTTTTTTTAAGGATTAATTCACAATTGTTTGTCCTCATAATAATTAACCAATAGTGCAACGACATAACTGTAGCTTTTCATACCAGCAGATTGATTGTTTGCTTTTAAGAAACTATCAAACGTTTTTTCGAAAATAGGCTCTATTGGATTTTCGTAAGACTTCCAGAAATCTTGGACCTCTTGGTAGTTCTTTAAAATACCTTTATTTATCGTAGGAAGGATGGAGATGTAAAGGTCTGGTTCTCTGTTGTATATTTCAGCTAAGCAATACCGGAGTGCAAATGTGTGACCTGAGTATTTAAAATAGATATCGTCATTATGAATGGCAGCGAGACTTCCTATAAAATTCGCTTCATTTTCGGCGGCATAACCGAGTTGATGTGCCGCTTCATGACAAGCTGTGGTTGGGAATTTGTAGGTGGAGATCAAACCGTTCACTTGAGCTTCATTTGTAAACGGATTTAAATAACCTGAAAATCCCATATAAGTTAAAGGTAAGCTATAGATTGATTTTTTGATGCTTTTAGGATGATAATCCAGATGCGGGTAGACTTCAGAAAGGGTACTGTAACCCTCTTTTACCTTACTTAAAATTTCAGATTTAGTATAAGGTAACTCAACTTTTAAAGTATCGTTTTTTGCTAATTGAAGGTGTAGGTTATTCGATTTTTGAATTAATTTTTCTGTAAACGAAATCAGTTGTTCTGTGGTGTAATCTGCCTCAAGATTTAGGGATTTGTACAGTGGTTGTCTGTAATAATTGAATGCCCAAAGGATATGAAATGCAAAATAAGCGATTGATAAGGTTGCGCCAATATCTAGGAACCAATTTAAGGTGTCTTTAATGATGCGTTTCCGATTTATAATTAACCATCGTATTATATAAATTCCTACAAGTGTGTATAATATATCTCCAACCGAAAAAGGGATCCAGCCAAAAACATAGCGACTGAGTTTAGATAAGAACACGTACAGTCCATTGCTGTAAAATTGCTCAACAAATTCGGGATAATGCTTGAGTATAGCGATTAAAGCAATTTGAATTCCTAAGAATATAACTAAACCTAATTTTTTGTTTTTGAGCATAGATCAAAAATAGGAAAAAGATAGGATTGATTTATGGTTTTTCTTCTATAGAAATAGAACTGTAATGAGATTCTGAAACAAGTTTAAAATGACCACATAGAGTTATCCTTATTTTGTAAATTTGCTTTTTTAAAATTATATAAATATGAGTTCAGAAATAAGAGCCTTAGAGCCAAAAGAATTATGGAATAAATTTGCAGATTTAAATGCTGTACCACGTCCTTCAAAAAAGGAAGAGCGTGTGATTCAATTCATGAAGGATTTTGGACAAAACTTAGGTTTAGAAACGATAGAAGATGAGGTTGGGAATGTAATTATCCGTAAGCCAGCATCAAAAGGTATGGAAGACCGAAAGCCTATTGTGATGCAATCGCATTTAGATATGGTACATCAAAAAAATAACGATACGGTGTTTAATTTTGATGAGCAAGGTATTGAAATGTATGTTGAAGGCGACTGGGTAAAAGCAAAAGGTACAACTCTTGGTGCCGATAATGGTCTTGGTGTAGCAACAATTATGGCTATTTTAGAAAGTGATACTATATCACATCCAGCACTTGAAGCGTTGTTTACTATTGATGAAGAGACAGGAATGACAGGTGCTAAAGGGTTAAAAGGAGGTTTACTTAAAGGTGAGATTCTTTTAAATCTAGATACCGAAGAGGATGATGAAATTGGTGTGGGTTGTGCTGGTGGAGTAGATGTTACTGCAACACGCGAGTATAAAGAAGAAGAAACTCCAGAATTTAAAATTGGGTATACAATTACCGTAAAGGGCTTACAAGGAGGGCACTCAGGAATGCAAATTCACGAAGGCTTAGGTAATGCTAATAAACTAATGAACCGTTTGTTATTTGATGGTTTTGAAGATTATGGACTTCGTATCTCTGAAATTGATGGAGGAAGTTTACGTAATGCTATTCCTAGAGAAAGTAATGCAACTGTTGCAATTGATGCGGTACACGAAGCTGCGTTTGAAGCAGAAATGAAAGCTAAAGCTGATGAGCTTAAGTTTGAATTTAAAACTATGGAACCTGATTTAGAAGTTGTTGTTTCTAAAACAGAGACTCCAGAGAAAATAATGGATTTAGGTGTGCAAGAAGGCTTAACAAGAGCATTATATGCTGCATGGAATGGTGTATATCGTATGAGTCCGGATATTGAAGGCTTAGTAGAAACGTCTAATAATATCGCTAGAGTTATTGTAAAAGAGGGTCATATAAAAATTGGTTGTTTAACTCGTAGTTCTGTAGAAAGTACAAAACAAGACTTAGCAAATACCTTGCGTGCTGTTTTTGAACTTACAGGTTGTGAGGTTGAGTTTTCTGGTGATTATCCAGGTTGGGCTCCAAATATGGATTCTGATATTTTAAAACTAATGGTGCCAATTTATGAGCGTTTAAATAATGGAGAGAAGCCACATGTTGCTGCTTGCCATGCAGGCTTAGAATGTGGTATTTTAGGAACAAACTATCCAAAGATGGATATGATTAGTTTTGGACCAAATATTAAAGGTGCCCATTCTCCAGATGAGCGTGCACAAATTTCTTCTGCTCAAAAGTATTGGAAATTTGTATTAGAGATTTTAGAAAATATTCCTAAAGCTTAATTATAAAGGATCATAAATTTCACTTTATTGTTTTTTTAGTAAAGACAATATTGAAATTAGAGCAAAAAAAAGACCTGTTAAGTTTTAAACTTAACAGGTCTTTTTATATTATTCAGTTATAGTAACTATTTTTTAATTCCAGCTAATTCAATGTCAAAAACAAGGTTAGCATTTCCTGGTATTACAGGAGGATTTCCTCTTTCTCCATAACCTAAATAGTAAGGAATATAAACTCTTGCTTTGTCTCCTATTTTCATATGTAACATAGCTTCTCTAAAGCCTGCTATTAAGGTTGCTGTTTCGTTGTAAGGCATGTCAAAAGAAGTATAACGACCAGCTTTATCAATTCGTTCGTCATATTTTCCATTTTTTTCAGCGACATCTTTCCAAGTGGTCCAGAACAACTCTCCGTTTTCTAAATAACCAGCACATTCGATATTGACACGATCTGTAGATTTTGGTGTAACACCATTACTCTCGTGAGTAAATATCATAGCCATTCCTGTTGGAGACTCAATTTTACGTCCTTTAAGTTCTTCGTTCTTTTTTAAGAACTCAGTTTTTGCTAAATCAGCTTTTGCTTTTGCTTCTAGTCTTTCTTTTTCAGCTTTTGCTTCTTTTTCAGCTTTAGCGATAGCTGCTCTTTCTTTAATTTTTGGTAATTCTTCTGTAAATACTTTAGGAGCATCGAATTTTTTTGCGGTTGAACCAATTCTTATGATATTTACTTTAGTAATAACCACATCTTCAAGTGGTTTGCTAGATCGAGGTTCTACTTTTACATTAGATATAGTATCTAATACTGTTAATCCTTTTACTAATTCACCAAAAACAGAATGGCAATATACTCTTGGGTTTGCACAATCTTTTAAGTTTCCTTCAGCATCGTAACCATCTAGCCATGGAGTTGCTTTTTCAGTGATATAGAATTGACTTCCATTAGAGTTAATACCAGAATTGGCCATAGATAATATTCCTGGTTTATCATGTTGCAATTCCTGTACAAGTTCATCTTCAAATTTATAACCAGGATCACCAGTTCCTGAAGCTGTTGGGTCACCTCCTTGAATCATGAAATTATTCATTACTCGGTGAAATGTTAATCCATCATAAAAAGGCTTTCCTTTATATTCTTCTTTAACTAAGGGATGATTTCCTTCTGCTAAAGCTATAAAGTTAGCGACTGTAACAGGTGCTTTTTCAAAAAATAGTTTTGCAACCATCGTGTCTTTTGATGTTACAAATTCGGCATAAATTCCATCTCCTAAATCAGAATAACGTTCTTGGCAGGATATATTTACCAATACTAATAGTACAACGAATGCGGTAAGTGCTTTTTTAATCATTTTTTTCAATTATAGTGTTTAAAGTTACTTCACAAATTAAAGGAATGTTAGTTCCTATTTTATATTCATCTCCATAATAGCCAAATGCTTTTTGAGATGGAAAAATAAAAGTTGCTGTTTCAGATGGCTTCAAAAGTTTTAAGCCTTCACGTAAACCGGTGAACAATTCTTCTTTGTCCATAACATAGGTTTTGGTGGTCTTAGCATAAATTTCATCTCCTTCGAGATTAGAGATATCGTATGTAAAATTTATAACACTACCAAATTGGGGTTGTATAGTGTCATTTTCAATTTTTGTATTGTAATAATACCAAAATCCACTTTCTGAAGCGATATAATTTTTATTAGGATTACTTTTTATAATGTCTTGAATTTGCTGGCGTTCGTGCTCGTTTAGCTTTTTATTACGCTCGGCAGAGGCTTTTAAGAAAGAACCCGATTGTACAGATTCTGGCATTCGTGCTTCTGGCGATTTACAGCTAAAACACAGCGTAGATAAGATGAATATTAAGAGTAGGTTTTTCATATTAATTAATTTATTGTCCGTTATGGGCTTAGGACAAATCTTGTTTATATTGTGGTAATATACTAATAAATTTATTTATGGTGGTTTGCATATCATCTTCACTGCGTCCTCCTGCTGCATTTGTATGACCGCCTCCATTAAAATATGCTCTCGAAAATTCATTTACTGAAAAATCACCTTTACTACGTAAGGATATCTTTATGATATTGTCTTGTTTGTTTTCAATAAAAATGGTAGCAAATATAATTCCTTTTAAGGATAATGCATAATTCACAAAGCCTTCAGTATCTCCCTTTTTAAAGTTGAATTCGTCTAACTCGGCCTGAGATAAGGTGATGTAAGCTGTTCGTAATTCTGGAATGACTTTTAGGTTTTGCATTGCTCTTCCTAATAATTGTAAACGACTATAGCTATTTGTATCGTATATATTATTATGTATTTGAGAATTATCGGCACCTTTATCTATTAAATGTCCAATAACAGCATGTGTTTTACTTGTGGTTGCAGGAAAGCGGAAAGAGCCTGTGTCTGTCATGATCCCAACATACAAACATGTAGCAATAGTAGCGTTTATTTTGTCAGTATCACTAAGCATTTCAATGAAATTATATACCATTTCACAAGTTGAAGACATGTTTACATCAGAATACATAAACGTAGCATAATCATCTGGTTGCTGGTGGTGATCTATCATTATTTTAATTGCTGAGGATTTTTCTAAAACGTCAGCCATTTGATGACCAGCTCTATGAAAAGCATTAAAATCTAAGGTGAAAATGATGTCAGCCTTATCAATAAGAAGGTTGCTTTCTGCTTGTTGTGATTCAAATTTTAAAACGGTATCATCTCCAGGTAACCACTTTAAAAAATCGGGATAATCGTTAGGTGCAATAACTTTGGCATCATGATTATGAAGTTTTAAATAATGATACAATGCCAAAGTAGACCCCATAGCATCACCATCTGGATTTCTATGAGGAACAATAACGATATTTTTAGGTGCGCTTAAAAGCGCTTTTATTTTGGTAATCTGTGTGTTATTCATAAGTTGCGAAGATACATTTTTTAGATATTTTGATGTGTACTTTTAATATGAAATTAATAACTTGATTATGTTTTTTAATGGCTCTAAATACGAAATTTTAGAAAGTACAGTTTTATTAAAATAGAGGGTAGAAGCTTTTCATTTTTGATGATTTGTTATAACGAGTGGGTTTTTTGAATGATTTTTAATTTTGAAAATGCTTTTTAGTATTAGACGTTGTATAGGTATGTCTTTATAATATGTACGCCTTGAAAGTTACTTGTATTGGGGCTGATTTTTAGAAAAAAAGCAAACGGACATTTAGTTATATGGTAACATATATTTAATAATAACAGCACTTGATTAATTAAAGAAATACATTACTTTTGCACTTCATTAAAAAAAAATACATGGCAACTAACAGAACATTTACAATGTTAAAGCCTGATGCTGTTGAAAAAGGACACATTGGCGCAATATTAGAGAAAATTTCAGCTTCAGGATTTAGAATCGTAGCAATGAAATTAACACAAATGACTACAGCAGATGCTGAAGAATTTTACGCAATACACAACGAACGTCCATTTTTTGGAGAGTTAGTAGAATATATGACTCGAGGACCAATCGTTGCTGCTGTTTTAGAAAAAGATAACGCAGTTGAAGATTTTAGAACTTTAATTGGTGCTACTAATCCTGCTGATGCAGCTGAAGGAACTATCCGTAAATTATATGCAGCTTCTATTGGAGAAAATGCTGTTCACGGAAGTGATAGTGATGAGAACGCAGCTATTGAAAGTGCTTTTCATTTTGCAGGAAGAGATATGTTTTAAATTAAAACATGATTATAATATTGAAAAAGACCGTCTTTTAAAGATGGTCTTTTTTTTGTTTAATTTAACCTATATAGGACAGTCGCGTTTATAGAGAATTATGGATAGTGGTAGGTGTGTTGTTATTTGCCATCCAATGTTTTTATTAGTCCAAAGCATAATTGGTCAATATTTCCCATCTTTTTGTTATATGCTGAAACATTAGATAAAATGATTATTCCGTTTCTATTTTCTGTATCTAAAGCCATTGAAGAGCTATACCCACCAGTTCCGCCATTATGCCAAATGAGTTCACGACCATTTTTCCTTTTTAGGATATGCCAGCCTAGTCCAATGCTCATATTTTTATTGACTTTAAATGTTGGCTTTTGTGTAAGAGTTAATTCGTTATTGTTATCATCAAATTGAGCTAAAGCAAATTTAGATAAATCTTCTACGGTTGAAAAAATGGCTCCACCACCAGCTAAAGCATCAAAATCCCAATTTGCGGTTGTTTTTCCGTTAGGCTTTAAGCCTTTAACCAAGTTAGATGTTATGTTTTCCTTTTTACTTGTAGAGTTTGTCATTTTATATTTTTCAAATAGTTTCTCTTGCAGTAAGTTTTCATAAGAAGTATTAGAAATTATTGCTAACTCAAATCCTAAAATTCCTGCGCCAAGATTAGAATATTCGTACTTAATTCCTGGATCTTGATTTAATTTAATTTTGCTGGTTAAATAATCCGTTAATTTCTCTTTATCGTAATCTTTATAAGGATTGTCTTGGTCTACCAATAAAAGGTGTAGGTTGGTAGGTAATCTTGGAAGTCCAGACGTATGATTAGCAAGTGCCTTAAAGGTTATTGTTTTATCGGTATTAAGTTTAAAGTCTAAGTAATCTTGAATATTATCTTCTAACTTTAATTTTTGGTCTGTTACAAAATTTGAAAGTAGAGTTGCCGTAAACACTTTAGTTATAGAGCCTATTTCAAAAATATTCTTGTAGTTTTCAATTAATTGAATTGTGTCATTTCTATTTTCGACTCCAATAAAATCAATTTTGCCGTTTTTTATCAGCGCAATAGAAAGTTGTGTGTTCTTTGGAAATGATTTAGTGTTTTTATAAATGAGTTCAGATTGCTCTTTAGTAATTTCGCTAGTAGACATTTCCATTCCATTTTTAGCTATTGTTGATTGTCCATTTGAGCAACTCGATAATACCAGTCCTATTAATGCGGTTAGATATGATTTCATTTTACTGTTTTTTGTACCTATTGTAAAGATAGAATTTATATGGTTTGTTTTACCTGTTCGCTAGGTTTGGTTGTAGCGTGTTTAGGAAACTTAATTATAAGGTGTTGTAGCTGTTTTTTTTGTTTTCAACCTGATCTTTTAATTCTCGATTAAATGTAGGGAAGAATTTGACCGTTAAATTTGCGACTTTTTTGGCAGACATGTCTTTGTTTCCTAATCCATTAAAATCATCAGATTGTATAAAACGTGTTTGGTTATTAGATATTTTCTCTACTCTGAATCTATGATTGTCAGTCAATCCTTTAAAACTACCCTCCATCGAATCAGACCAACCAAATTCCACCATTTCTTCATAAATAAAAACATGTGGTGTGTCAAATGTTTTTCCATCTACTAAATAGGAAATAATGACTTTTCCTTTGTGATGAATGTTCCCATTAATACCTACAAGGGTGCTGCTCCATTTTGAAATATTATTCCAATCGGTTAAAACTTTCCATACGTTTTCAACTGGCGCATTAATTACAATATCTGTATACGTTTGCCAGTGATTATGAGTCAGTTTTCTAACTTTTATATTCTCTACTATTTTTTTAATAATTTTTTAATTATTGTTTTAAACTTCAAACCTTCTGATAGTTGATGAACCACTAAATCCACTATACATAAATTGTCCATCATCAGAAATGGCTAGAATTGTAGGCTCACTTCTTTCATATGTAACATTGGTTCATTGCTTTTGATGGTTTCATAAAATTCAGATTCGAGTGATGATTTCGGATAGTACTGAATTTCAATTATTGTGTTTTCTTTTTTGCTTTTATATATGGTGTTAGCCTTTTGTTATTAATTTCTTCTAATGAGTTTAAAGCTTATCTAAGTGAACTCTTGTTCCAAATTTCATAATAATTAAAGAAGTAATTTCATTCGTACTATTTCTTATAAACTCTCCTTTAAAGTAAATATCAGTTTGGCCAAATATCTTATCTGCAGTTTCAAAATAGAAAAGATCTATATCTTCAAGATCTCCATTCATAACGCCTATTAAGTCATTGTCTTGTATCTGAACTTTATAGTTCATATCAGGAAATTGACCATCAAAACCTTCAATCTCTACAACCTTAAAAGTGCCCACATATTCTTTTAGTTGTTCCGTTGTTAGATCAACTAAATTATGTGGTATAAAATCGGGAAGTGGTTCATTATTTTTAACAAGTGCTTTAATTTGTTTGTATGCATTAATTGCGTTTTCTCTAAATTGCATAACATGATAACTTGCCAAATTTTGCCAACCAGCATTTTGGTATAGCTTTACATCATTTTTATAGTAAGGGTCATTCAGGAAAAAATCAATCATCTCATCTTCTAATTGAGGCCGATCTAATCTGTAATACCAATCTTTACTTTTGGCTAACTCATCCATCATTCTATCTGTAATCAAGTCCAATCGATTATCAAACTTATCTATTTCGTATTTATTATAAATATAGATCTCGTTTAATGGCTCAATAACTGCTTTTAGCTTTTTGGGAACATTATCAACATTTTCTGTGAGGTTAGTATATCCATTTTCATGAATTTTCATATGAAAAGCTTCCATAATAGCATATCTTAAAGCATTTTGGTAATCATTTTTATAATCATCATAGGTTAGTTTGTCTGTTTTTATTAAGTTGATGATTGAATCTTTTGTTTTATAATAGGCAATTAGTTCGTCCGATTTTTGAATATCTAGTCCTAAATCATGTTGTACTTCTTTTAAAATAGAAACAATCTTATTTTCGGTTTTACGCTGTTCGTTTTTATTATTTATTTGAAGTGCGATAAGAATACCAATAATAACAAGCACAATTTCTCCTATTGCATAAAGTAGATATTTGCTAAATTTATTTTCTGAGAGTAGGTTTTTGCGAATTTTTCTAAAGAATTTTATCATTTGGTTAGTGGTTGGTCTTAATGAAGGCTAACGTGATTGTGTATGGTTAGTTGCGTGTTATAAGTGAGTAAGTTAGCAAATAAAAGCCGAAGTAGAAAAACCGTGAGGTTTTTCGACAGTAGGCGAGTAACAGCTATAAATTATATACATTGTTGTGGGTAGTTATATTATTTTATTCCTCATTATTTTTCCAAATTCATTCAATGCGTAAATGGTTCCTGAATTTTTTCTATCAACAGCTCCACCATTAATTCCAAGATTTCCAACAAGTCCAATTGAAAATAAATGTTCTAAAACATATTTCTCAACTTTAATATCATTATTAGATGTAATTTCATTCCGCTCGTCAAAAGCAACAATTTTTAAAACATCCTCTACATAAGCTGAATTAATAATTGATGTTAATCGTAAGAATTCCGATTTTGTAATTTCATTTCCGATAAATAGCCTTAAACTTCTTGCAAGCCATTTTATTTTTTGAAGATTATCAGCTCTTTCTAAAGTCAAAAGTATTTTTGAGCCAATTCTGTCGTAATCTGTTAACTTAAAGTACTTAGCCTTGAACTCTTTTATTTCTTGTTCATTTTTTAATTCAAGTTCATTTATAAAGTGAATTATTTTTGATAATAGAATTCTGTCCGATGCAGAATGAAGCAATTTCACGACTGAAATTCCAGTTCCGACAAATGGAATATCTTTGAAAAGTCCATCCTCCAATAAACTATCTAAACCAACTTCTCCAAGGTCTTTGCTTATTGATAAAATCTCCTCTTTTTCTATTTCGTTCATCGTTTTTGTTAATTACCTACAACCAGTTATATAGTAGTTTTTATCACCGACATCCCATGTTAATTTCGGGATAAAAGAAATTTTAGGTTCATTTATCCGTTAATAACTTTAAGTTTTATATACGTAAAGTTACGTATGCATTAATCTTTTAGTTTTCGTTTAGCTACAAACGTACCATTAGGCTGAATAAATTTTACTTCATTAATGCTTTTATCTTCACTTTCTATAAACTCAACTTTAAAGCCTTCAAGTGTTTTAAAGTTAAATTTGTGTGTAGCTGTTGGGATTAAGGCATATTCTGGTTGTCCTGGCACAAAAACATAAAGTACATTTTCGTCTTTAATGTAGGCTTTAATTTCTGTTCCCATTAAATCGTATTCGCCAACATACTGTTCTAAGGTTTTTGCATCTACATCTATAGTGTTTGGTGAGCGTTTAAAAGCTATAGGATCTACTAAGCCTTCAATATCTATACGACCATAATCTATATCTCCTGCAATATTGGTACTAAAGTTTATTTTAACCGAATTACCAATATCTGTAGTGTCTACTTTTCCGTTTTTAACATCGAGAAATTCAAACGTATCGTAATGAAAATGATTTAAGAATAATTTTTTTCCATTCAATTGAGAAAATAGCGAGTCGTTTTCTAATTTTATTTCAAATTTACCATAGCCTTTCTGCTCATAAGTCCCTGTATAGTCTAATTTGGTATGTGAGGGTTTGGTGTTTTTTACATTAGAAGTTCCCATATCGTCTTTAGCTTCTTTCATCGCTTCTAAAGATTTTTTCAAATCTTCCTTGTGCTTTTTTGCCCATTCGGTCTTATTGACTTTTAGCATATAATCAGCGGCAATATTTCTAATAAGTTTAGGGACTTGAGAGCCATTTTGATTGGCTAAAACAACAATACCTAAACTGTCTGAAGGATACAAAGCAACGCTAGCCGAAAAACCATCAATATTACCACCATGTTCTACCATATAATGACCTTTATACGAATGTAAAAACCAGCCGTAACCGTAATTTGCGAATTGTGCATCTGGTAGTTCTTTAGAAGGAAATCCTGCTGCCACAACCATTTGAGAACTCATAGCTTCTTTTACGTAATTCTCAGGAATAATTTGCTCGCCTTTATATTTTCCGTTGTTAATCCATGTCATTAACCATTTACTCATATCATTAACACTACTGTTAATACTTCCTGCAGGCGACATCGCAGCAATATCGTAATAATCCATTTTAGAGATGTTTCTATCTTTATCTAACTCGTAGCCTAAAGCTGCATTAGCGCTAGAAGTCATACCTGCAATGGTGGTTTTAGAACGATCCATGCCTAACGGCTTAAAAAATGCGTTCTCAATATTTTCTTCCCAGGTTTTTCCTGTAATTCTTTCTGTAATTACCCCTTGTAATAAAAACCCAAAATTGTTATAATACCACTGTTCTCGTACTCCCGTAAAAGGTTCGTGATATTTTATTTTGGTTACTAAACTGTCCTTACTATGACTTGGGAAAAAATACCATGAACCGTCGTGTCTTGGTAAACCTGTGCTATGACGCATTAAATCTTTAATGATAATAGTGTTATTCATTTCATCATTGTAAAATTCTAACTCAGGAATGTGTTTTTTTGGATGATCGTCAAACGTCAATTTGTCGTCCTCACGATGCAATCCTAAAAGCGCAGATGTAAATGCTTTTGTGGTAGAACCAATGGCAAAAAGTGTGTTGGCATCTGCGGGAATTTTATTTTCATAATCAGCATAACCAAAACCTTTGGCATAAATAATTTTATCTCCTTCTACAATAGCTACGGCAAAACCTGGAGCTTTTGTGCTTTCTAAAACAGCGTTAAATTGCTTTTCTATGCCTTTAAGGCGTTTGTCGGTTTGTGAAAACACTAATGTAGAAACGAGTGTTAACGCAACAATAAATATGCGGTTTTTCATGCTTTGGTTGGTTTTAATTGTCGTTATAAGGTATAAGTATAGAATTATACCTGTAAGTTACTGTTTTTTTAATAAATTTTTAAAAAGTTACAATTCGTCATTAAAAAATAACATTTCGGTTATTTCTGTTTTTTAAACCAGCACTTCTATTAGATATTTGTGTCAAACAAAACCAAAACCATGAATATACTTGTAAAAATCATAGTCATTCTTTTGCTTAACGTTTTAAGTTATCAGTTACAGGCTCAAGACAATTATTCGGTTACAGTAACCGTAACGAATGCCAATAATGACAAAGGGAAAATCTTTGTAGCACTTTATAATACTGAAACAGGGTTTTTAAAGGAAAACTATAAAAGCCATATAAGTGTCATAGAAAATAAACGTTGCACAGTAACTTTTGAAGGAATTCCTGAGGGTGTTTATGCAGTTTCCGTTTTTCATGATGAAAATGATAATGGAAAAATGGATACTAATTTTATGCATATTCCCAAAGAAGATTATGGCTGCTCAAATGGAGCTACCGGTTTTATGGGACCACCAAAATGGAAGGACGCTAAATTTGAATTGAAAGCTAATAAGACTATAAAAATAAAACTATAACCAAAAAATATATTTATCATGACTAAAAATCTAATCCTAATTGTTTTTCTATTTATTACAGGACTGGCTCAAGCACAAACTAATTTCGAAAAAGGTATGAATAAAGCTTTTGAGCTCTGGCAAGCTAATAAAACTGATGAAGCAGAAAATATGTTTGAA
Source organism: Winogradskyella psychrotolerans (assembly GCF_018860565.1). GTDB lineage: Bacteria > Bacteroidota > Bacteroidia > Flavobacteriales > Flavobacteriaceae > Winogradskyella > Winogradskyella damuponensis. Next base: position 278,027 of record NZ_JAHKPS010000013.1, on the reverse strand, counting down.
CGTATTGCTAATGCAGAACCTAAAGAATGGCTGCCAAATTACTACATCGCTCAGATTAATAGCCTAAAAAGCTGGACAGAAAAAGATGCGACTGTTATAAAGGCACAATTAGATAAGGCACAGCAACATATAGATGCAGCTATGTTAAAAAGTGAAAATAACACAGAATTACTGGTTATGCAGGCTCAAGTTTTTACCAATTGGGTAGCTTTTGATGGTATGACCTACGGTATGAAATACGGAGCTAAAATAGCGGAGTTGTATGATAAAGCTACAGCTTTAGATCCCACAAATCCAAGAGCAGCTTTAGGTAAGGCAGAGTGGGCTATGGGAAGTGCAAAATATTTTGGAAAAGATACAGCACCTTATTGTAAAGACATAGAAGCATCCATTGAACTTTTTAATACCTTTAAGCCAGAGAGTCAATTACACCCTAATTGGGGAAAAGAACGCGCAGTAGCTGTTGCTAAAGATTGTAAAGCCTAATAAATTATGATGAAGTCATTAAAAAAAATAATTCTAACCTTCGCCATTGGATGTGTGGTATTTGTAATAGGGAACCTTTTATCAGATGGTTTTAAATACGATTCTTTTAATGACTTTTTAATTCAATTCGGGTTTTATCAATTGTATGCCTTTGTTCTAGGGTATTCTAATATGGCATTTTTCGATTATATGGAAAAGCGAACTTGGACAAAAGGAGATTATATTAAACGTATACTTATAGGTATTATAGGGAGTACATTCATCACTTTAGTAGGTCTCTTTCTTTTACGAGCAGGAACAGCAGTGTTTTATTATGGAACAGACTTTAATTTATTTATGGAAAAGGAATCCTGGAAAGCCTACTCGTTTGGTATCTGGATAACATTGAGTATTGTTTCTGTTTTTCATGTGGTTTATTTCTATAACCGCTATCAAAAAAATAAGATAAAAGAGCAAAAAGTAATTGCTGGTACGGCAAGTGCCAAGTTCGACGCTTTAAAGAATCAATTAGATCCGCATTTTTTGTTTAACAGTTTAAATGTTTTAACCAGTTTAATTGAGGAAAACCCAGAAAATGCTCAAAAATTCACGACCTCATTATCTAAAGTATATCGTTACGTTTTAGAGCAGAAAAGCAAAGAGTTAGTCACTGTAGATGAAGAGTTGAATTTTGCCAGAACCTACATGTCGCTTTTAAAAATGCGCTTTGAGGATAGTATCATTTTTGAGATTCCGGATAAAGCGTCAAACCCAGAAAGTAAAGTGGTGCCATTGTCATTGCAATTGTTGTTAGAAAATGCGGTAAAGCATAATATGGTCACATCTAATAAACCATTGCATGTTAAGATATATGAAGATGGTAATCACTTGGTAGTGATGAATAATCTACAGCCCAAACAAATAGTAAAGAAGAGTAGTGGTGTTGGTTTAGAAAATATAAAACAACGGTACCAATTACTTACAAATAAAAAAGTACACATCAATCAACGAGAAAAGGATTTTGCAGTCGCAATTCCGATGCTCACAAAACAAGTATCAATCATGAGAACAGCACAAAGATCACAAGAGCGTCTTAACGACGATTATGTAAGAGCACGCAAGCGTGTAGAGGAATTAAAAGCCTTTTATTACAGTTTAATATCTTACGTATTTGTTATCCCTTTTTTAGTATTTATATGGTATAAGTATTCTTATATGACCATTCAATGGTTTTGGTTTCCTGCCTTTGGTTGGGGATTGAGCTTGGTGTTTCAAGCCTACAGAGTCTTTGTAGATGATGGAGCTTTGGGATCAGGCTGGGAAAAGCGAAAAATAGAAGAATATATGCGTAAAGAAGATGAAAATAAGCGTTGGAATTAAACAATCAGATTATGGACAGAAATAAATCAAATTTTAGAAAAGCGAAGCATAAGGTTGAAAAACTAAAGAGTTTTTACACGCACTTAGCAGTTTATTTTATAATTAATTCTATTATAACTGCCGTAAAAGTAATGAGTGGTACTCATAGTGGAGAAACATTTGAAGAGGCCTTTTTTACCTTTTCTACACTAGCATCATGGTTAGTTTGGGGTTTGGTAATTGCTATACATGCGTTTTCTGTATTTGGACTGCCACTTATTATTGGCGACGATTGGGAAGAACGAAAGATACAGCAGTTTATGAATGAAGAATTTGAACACAATAAAAAATATAAGTAATGGAAAAGTTTGAAATAGAATCTTACGAAGACCAAAACGGTTCAACCGATTTTAGAAATGAAGAAGCATATTTACGAGCTAAGAAAAAGGTAGATGCTATCGTTGGTTTTTACTGGCATTTGGCGGTTTATGTGATTGTGAATTTGTTTCTCATAATTCTAATCGGAGTTAATTCTGGTGATGGTTTTTCAGGGTTTGGACCCTATGCCACAGCGTTTTTTTGGGGCATAGGGTTAGCATTTCATTTTTTAGGAGTTTTCGGGACCAATTTTCTATTCGGAAAGAATTGGGAAAAACGTAAAATTCAAGAATTTATGGAAAAGGAAGAGCAGCATTGGGAATAGGGGTTTAATAAAGAGTGAAGAGTTAAAAAGAGATATAAATATTTGAAAATGAACAACCAAGACAAAGAACGACTAAGAAAGGCGAAAGCGAAAGTGAGGCGAATTAAAATTTTCTATATTCACCTAGCAGGATACGTTGTAGGTGTAGCACTTCTTTTGTATAATCTTTATATTGTTTCAGGACCATACACTAATAGTATTATAAGTCTAAATCTGAGTATATTAGTAGCATGGACAGTTTTTATCGTTATACATGGACTCAATGTTTTCAAAGCTAGAGGTATTTTTAATAAGCGTTGGGAGGATCGGAAAACAGAGAAATTCTTGAAGGAAAAAGACGAGCAAACGACCTTTTGGGAATAACATATTTAATTAAATAGAAGAAATTAAAAATATATAAATTTAAGTCATGAATGTAATCATAATAGAAGACGAAAAACCATCAGCAAGGCGCTTACAACGGATGTTAAAAACATTAGATATCAATGCAGAAATCATGTTACATTCGGTGGAGGAGTCTATAGCATGGTTTGAAACAAATGAGCATCCAGATTTGATATTTTTAGATATTCAATTGAGTGATGGTTTGTCTTTTGAGATTTTTGAAGCTATCGATATCAAATCTGCTGTCATATTTACAACGGCTTATGATGAGTATGCGTTGAAAGCTTTCAAATTAAATAGTATTGATTACTTATTAAAACCCATTGATGATGAGGATTTAAAAACGGCTGTTGAAAAATACAAAGGCAGATTGCCTCAAAAACAATCTGTTACCTTAGATTTTAATGATATTAAAAATTTATTGGTGAATCCGATTGAGCGCGAGTACAAAAAACGGTTTTCAGTAAAAGTTGGTCAGCATTTAAAGCTCATTAATATTGAAGATATCGAATGTATTTATAGTGAAAACAAAGGCACTTATGCATTTACCACCGAAGGCCGTAATTATCTTTTAGACGCGACTTTAGATGAGTTAGAAGCCGATTTAGAACCTGATATATTCTTCAGAATCAGTAGAAAGTTCTACGTGAATATCAATGCCATAAAAGATATGGTGAGCTATACCAACTCACGACTTCAAATAAAACTCAACCGTTTTAACGAGCAAGATATTATAGTGGCTAGGGAACGTGTTAAAGATTTTAAAAATTGGTTAGAGTAATATCGGATAGGTTTAAAAATATCTGTAACCGATAAAAGTTGTATCTTTGTAATATGTGGGACGTTAATACAGCATATCGCAACGATTTAGAGACTACATTTAGTAGGTTATTAGACAAGGTTAAGGCTTTAAATGCTGCTAGACCATTGCCCAATATTATATTGCAAAATATTAAAGAATCACTTCTCATAGAGTGGACCTATAATAGTAACAGTATAGAAGGTAATACGCTTAGTTTAAGAGAAACACAAATGGTATTACAAGAAGGCATTACCATAAAAGGAAAATCATTACGAGAGCATTTTGAAGCTAAAAATCACGAAACGGCTATACATAAGTTATATGCTTTAGTTAAGAATGATTATGTTTTAAATGCTAAAGATATTTTAGAGCTTCATGGTTTGGTATTACGTTCTATAGAAGATGATTATGCAGGGCGTTTACGAAACGCTGCTGTTCGTATTTCTGGCGCTAATTTTATACCGCCAAACGCTCGTAAAGTTTCAGAATACTTAGAGACATTAATAAACTATATTAATAACAACCCACAAGGGCTTAATCCTATTGAGTTGGCCACGGTTTTTCATCATAAATTTGTATGGATTCATCCATTTTTTGATGGTAATGGTCGTACTATTCGGCTTGCCATGAATTTATTATTAATGCGTCATGGTTTTCCACCAGCTATTATTTTAGCCAATGATAGAGCTAAATATTACGCAGCACTAAATCAAGCTAATAAAGGAAATTATAGTAAACTCATGTTATTAATGGCTCAGGCTTGTGAGCGTTCAATAAATATCTATATGAGTGCTATTCCGGGTTCAGATAACGATTATCAGTCGATTTCTAATATCGTTGAAGAACCAGAAGTGCCTTATAGCCAAGAATATGTCAGTTTATTGGCACGTCAAGGTAAAATAGATGCTCATAAAGAAGGGCGTAATTGGTACACGACTAAAGAAGCTGTTCTAAATTACATTAATGCTAAAGGGAAATAAAGTTGATGTTTTGAATAAAGACAGGAAAGCTAATTGTAGTATTAATCGACCTCGCGGTTTTTATATAATTCAATAGCCTTTACATAATCTATAGCGCCTTTCATACTTAAATCGTGAATAAAGCCATCCGTTTCAGGATGATTAAGTTTAATCCAATTGGCAAGAGCGTTCACCTCGTTTTGCCATATAGACCAATTAACATCATTACAATCTAGTTCTTTTATTCTTGATATTTTTTCTGCTGTAAATTGAAACTGATAGCGACAGGTCATTGGGTTATTCTTTAAAAATTCAAGCTTTAAAGAACGCATAGAAACAGTCGCAACAAGTTGTCCGTCCTCATGGTTTAAATTAACTAATTCATAATCGGGTTTAAAGATGGAGTCCCATTTAAATTGTTCATAATAGCTCTGATGTGAGTAGGTTGTGGTATAGTCTCCAAAGACTGTTGTAAGACTATCAGCTAATACTTTTTTTATCAGTTTGTAATCCGAATTTTTATAGCCGTTATAGTATGTTTTTATTTGCTTAGATGCTGTATGTTGTTTTTCAGCACAACTCGTAAATACGATGATTATTAATAGGATTATAATGTGCTTCATAGTTTGGTTCTATTCCTTGTCGTCTATTCTATTGTCGTCAAAAGCTGAAGGTAATAACTTAGGAATAAACTTAATAAACAAGGGTAAAAGCAACATACCGCCAGGTAACATAAAGATGGCTAAACTAGGTATGGATTTAAAGATGTCTATGAGTTGCGTTTGAATTTTTTTCTGTTCTTCGTCCGTAAGATTGCGTTGTGTAGATTGGGTTAATAGGTATAAGGCTTCTTTACTTTCAGACAACTCTTTAATTAAACGTTTGCTGTTTCGTTTAATCAATTTTGAAACGACTTTACTACTATTATCATAAAAACTTTGTGCTAAATTTTTAGAACTTAAAAACGCGACCTCATCTTTATGCTCATCATAAAACAGGTTAATGTCATTTATGGATCTTACAATAACCGTATTATCGACACTTAAATCTTTTTTTAATTGATTTAAAAAGCTTTTTTCTTCGTTGTCTATAATCTTGTCAGTCCAAGATGCCATACACACTAAATCTATAACATATAATTTTTCTAAAGGCTCGTTTATTATAGAAATGGCATCAGTATAGGTTAGAAGCTCAGCGTTTTTATAACGAATAGAACCTTCAAACAGTTTAATAAGGTTTTCATCGTATTCAGATTTTACAGTCTTGTTTTCAATAACTGAAAACACAATAGTTTCTAATGCAGATTCAAGATTTTCAACATAGTTTTTAATGTTTTTTTCGTCTTTTAAAAAACGATGATACCCTAAAACATCAACGAATAAAAGGGCGTTAATTAAAAAATAATTAAAACTTTTTGAAATAAAATTATCATCAATATGTATACGCTTATGAATGATTTTTTCCAACAAACTATCAGGTGATTTATCGCTAAATAAATCTTCAAAAAACGATTGTTTTTGATCACTGATAGACTTGTAATATCTAATGAGGCTTTCGGTGAATTGTTCCTTAGGATTTTCCTTGTTATAAATGTAATAGAAGGTTAGCAGTAAATTGGTTTTACAACGTTCTTCTTCACTAAGTTCAAAGGGTTTAACAATATCTAATACCACTTTAATATTACTTCCATATATAAACCCAGTACGTTTTAAATTAATATAAAACGTATCAGTTTCAGTCTGAGAATACACGATTTCAGAAACTTGATTGAGTAATTTTTTTATCCAGCCATTAGCTGATGGATTCATAACATAAAGATTGAAGCTGCAAAGTTAAATTTTTATAGTTATAAATCATTAATTTATTTTGTTAACAAAATTTTGCTTGCAACAGCAATCTTAGGAGTTGTAACATTGATGTCCTTTAATTGAAGCACTTGCTGTATGAGAAGTGCTAGTGTATTGTGTTATGAGTTTTTTATGATGGTTTTGAGTTTTTGTTAATGGAAATATGGCTTTAAAGAATAGACACTTTTTTATTTAAAAAGATAAAGCTTTAACACTTTATCGGCTATAAAAACAACTTAAATTTCTGTATTTTTATGGCCATAAATAAAACAACAAAACATGAAGAGAATATCCCTTACAATTATTGCCTTTATCATTTCATTATCGCCAGCGATGGCAAATGAAGGTATGTGGTTTTTAATGCATATTGAGCGTTTAAATCATCGCGATATGCAAAAAATGGGTTTACAATTAACACCCGAAGAAATTTACAGTATTAACAATCAGAGTTTAAAGGATGCCATTATACAATTTAATGGTGGTTGTACAGCAAGTATTGTTTCAGATAGCGGATTGGTACTAACAAATCATCACTGTGGTTACGATGCTATTGCTGAATTATCTACTGCAGAACAAAACCATTTAAAGAATGGATTTTGGGCAGGATCATTGGCAGAAGAAATGAAGCCAGAAAGCCTATATGTTCGCTTTTTCGTAAGAATGGATGATGTCTCTAAGCGTATGTTAGCTCAAGTAAATGATAGCATGAGTGAAAAAGAGCGTGAAGCTGCACTTAACAAAGAAATAGCTAAAATTGAGCAAGAAAATAATGAAGGAGGAAAATACACTGTTTCTGTACGTTCATTTTATCAAGGAAATGAGTTTTATTATTTCGTCTATGAAGATTATACTGATGTGCGTTTAGTAGGAACACCTCCAGAGAATGTAGGTAAATATGGTGGAGACACAGATAACTGGGAATGGCCAAGACATACTGGTGATTTTTCATTATTCAGAGTTTATGCAGATGCAGATGGAAATCCAGCAGAATATTCAACTGATAATGTGCCTTTAAAAGCAAAATATCATTTACCTGTTAATATTGATGGAGTAAAGGAAAATGATTTTGCTATGATTTTGGGATATCCTGGTCGTACCAACCGTTGGATGCCTGCACAAGGTGTAGAGCAAAATGTAAAATATGCATATCCTGCTTGGGTTGAAGGCTCAAAATTAAGTATGGATGTGATGAAAAAATACATGGACGCAGACGAATCTGTAAACCTAATGTATGCATCAAGCTATGCTAGTATTGCTAACTATTGGAAAAATAGAGCAGGAATGATAAAAGCTTTAACTGAGCATAAAACCGTAGAAAAAAAGAGCAAAACTGAAGCTAAATTTAATAAATGGGCTAATAAGAAAGCGAATAAAGCTATGTACGGAAAAGTTATTGAAAATATCAATAACTATTATAACTTAACAAATGAAAAAGCGAGACAAAGTAATTATTTATTAGGAATGTTACGCTCCAGTAAATTTGCCGTTTTACCTTACAGAATTGGGTCTGGTTTAACACAATATGTGAATGCTAGTGAAGCAGAACGTAAAAACCTTTTACCAAGACTTGAAGCTTTTATTGAAAACTCTTATCAAAATTATCATTTGCCATTAGAAAAGGAAATTTTAGCGAAACAATTAGGCTTGTTGGCTTCAAAATCTAATTATTCTTTACCAGAATTAGTGGCAGAAATAGGAGAAAAAAACAATAATGATTTTACAGCTTATACTAATGCTATTTTTGATTTAAGCCTGTTTTCATCTAAAGAAGGTGCTTTAGCATTCTTACAGTATCCTGATAAAGCTATTTTAGAGAATGATCCGTTATTAAAATTATCAAACCAATTATTAGATAAATATAGAGAAAGTCCTGAGAGTTTAGAGCAGCCAACAAACGATTATCAGGCGTCTTTTAGATTATTAGTAAAAGGTTTACGTGAATCTGGATTAAGTGATATAAAATATCCTGATGCAAATTCTACTTTACGTTTATCTTACGGAAAAGTGAGAGCTTTACCTGCAGATAAAAGAAACGATGCAAATGAAAACAATTACACTACGTTTCAGGGTATGATTAAAAAGTACAAGCCTAACGATAGTGAGTTTGATTTAGACCAAAGCATGTTAGATATCTACGAAAAGAAAGATTATGGACGTTATGCTAACGAACGTGGTCAATTACCTGTAAACTTTTTAACAGATAATGACATTACTGGAGGTAATTCTGGTTCGCCTGTTGTTAATGGAAAAGGAGAATTAATTGGTTTAGCATTTGATGGAAACATTGAAGCTATGGCAGGTGATGTAATTTTCGATAAAGATTTACAACGTACCATTAATGTAGATATTAGATATGTACTATGGTTAATTGATAAATACTCTAACGCAAAACATATTGTTGATGAGTTAACTATTGTTACGAAATCATAATAAGAAAGTTATCTGTAATAAAAAAAGCGACCTGAATTTCAGGTCGCTTTTTTTATGCGATATATTTAGGTATCTTATGTTATGATACCTTTATGAGTGGTATTTTATAATTACTTAATAATACCAGCACATCCAATACGAGCGCCAGCATTACCAGAAGGTTGTGATGTTAAATCATCGATACCAATATGTACAATAATTGCTTTGCCTAAAATATCCTTTGTTTCGTCTCCACAACCAATACACCATTCATTTGTAGATTTACTTACAGTTGCACGACCGTTTGTATTTGCTGTGATATTACCAATATCACCTTTGTGATAGCCCGCTTTGTCTCCCCAAGCACCATGTGGTTGCCCAGTAGGATTCCAATGACCGCCAGAAGACGATCCGTCTTCTGAAGAGCAATCTGCTTTTTCATGAATATGTATGGCATGTTGCCCTTCTTCTAAACCTTTAACAGTTCCAACCATAGTTACAAAACCGTTTTTTTCTACAAAATTAATGGTACCTTCTACATTACTGCCGCTTTTTGGGTATAGTGATACCGATAATCTTTTTTCAGTTGAATTTTGTTCTGCAACATCTTCGGTTTTAACCTTGGTTTCAGAATCTTTTTTTGAGTCTTTACAAGCTATTGCAAATATCATTGCAAATGCAAGTACTATTAATTTTAAATTTTTCATGATTGATTTTAATTATTTTACTAAAGTTAATAATGTAACTGAATTACAAACTTTTTGATACCAGTAGTCTTTGTGGTTGTCTTATAGGTTGTTTTGCTTGTATAAGAATACTTGACATTTATTTGTCTCCAATACCTTTTACAATGCTCAAGCCTGAACCATGCAAATCACTAAAGTGCACTTTCTTTAATTCTGTAATACAGTCCTTTTTTATCAAAAACGATATTACGAGCGTATCTAAACAGATGCCATAAAGATATCTTAAGTGTGTGTGTTAAAATTATGGAAGTAAGGAATGATTAAAGAACTCAATCAATAATATTATTAATGCATTTGCTAGTGATTAGATGAACAATAAGAAGATTGTATATACAGTTTTTATTATTTATCACGTAAATAAGTACTCACCTCAATAGCAACATCTTCCCAAGTTTTGCTAACTCCATCAGCACCTTTATGAAGATCAAAACAAGCTTTGTTTAATGTTTCTAATGCTCCTAATGCATCCCAATCTTTTAGTTGCATTGTGCCTTTCATAGTAACACGTCTTTCATCAGTAATATTAACCTCTAAAGGTAAATCTGCAGTAACCCCATTCATTGTAATAGAGGCAATATATGCGTTATCCATATATTTAATTGTACCTTTTAGTAAGTCCGTATTTAACATAGCACCAAAGAATGATGTTTTTAGTTTTTCATCTCTAGATTCGTCTTTTGTAAACAAGCTACTAATTGGAATAGAAAAATCTAAATTATTTAGAGCTTCACTTGGAGATGCACCTTCTTTTTCTTTAAAATTCAAAGTTGTAAATTCTCCACCAACAGGTAATTTCTCGGTTGTCTTATAAGCTGTCCATTTTACAGAAGTTGCTTCTGGTTTAACAATGTATTTAATTGTGTTTTCAACGGTTTCTTTTTTAACCTCTTCCTTTTCTTTTTCTTGTTTACAAGATGTAAATACTAAAGAAATAACTACAAGTACAGATAAGAATTTTATGCTTTTCATAAGCTGAGTTTTAATTTTTTAGTAAAGTTAAGCAGATAAATACTTTTGTGCAAGGTGAATTGAGATTCTTAAATATGATATTTTACTCTATATGACAAATATCATATTTTAAAAGTCTATATACCATTAATTTTGGCGGTGAATTTTAAGCCATGAGTCACTCTTTAATTAGTAAATATAATGTTTCTGGACCTCGTTATACAAGCTATCCAACGGTCCCTTATTGGAATTTGGAATCATTTTCTTTAAAACAATGGAAAGCTTCTTTAAAACGTTCTTTTGAAGAAAGTAACACGTCCGAAGGCTTAAGCCTTTATATTCATTTACCGTTTTGCGAAAGTCTTTGTACCTTTTGTGGTTGTCATAAACGTATAACCAAACGACATGAAGTAGAATCGCCATATATAAAAGCGGTTTTAAAAGAGTGGAGCTTATACCTCAAATTATTAGGTAGCAAACCAAGGATTAAAGAATTACATCTCGGTGGTGGTACACCCACATTTTTCTCTCCTGAGAATCTTCAGTTTTTGATTTCGGGACTTTTAACGAATGCAGAATTGGCAGAAGACTACGAATTTAGTTTTGAAGGTCATCCTAATAATACCACTGAAGCACATCTTCAAACTTTGTACGATTTAGGGTTTAGACGTGTGAGCTATGGAGTTCAAGATTATAACCTTAATATTCAAAAAGCCATTAATCGCATTCAGCCTTTTGAAAACGTAAAACGTGCCACAGATTTAGCTCGTAAAATTGGTTATACTTCTGTTGGACATGATATCATTTTTGGTTTACCATTTCAAACCGAAGTAGATGTTACAGAAACGATCAATAAAACTAAAGCGTTAATGCCAGATCGCATTGCGTTTTATAGTTATGCACATGTCCCTTGGATTAAAGGAAATGGACAGCGAGGATTTAGTGAAACCGATTTGCCAACCCCAGAATCTAAGCGTTTACAATACGAAACAGGAAAACAATATTTTGAAGAGGCTGGTTATGTAGAAATTGGCATGGATCATTTTGCTTTAAAAAGCGATTCACTTTATAAAGCGATGGAAAATAAAACGTTACATCGCAATTTTATGGGGTACACAGCTTCTAAAACACAAGCAATGATTGGTTTAGGAGTGTCTTCAATTAGTGATAGTTGGTATGGTTTTGCTCAGAATGTAAAATCTAATGAGGAATATTATGAGTTGTTAAGTAAAGATATAATTCCTGTTTTTAAAGGGCATATTTTAAATGCTGAAGATTTAGTGATTAGAAAACACATTCTTAATCTGATGTGCAATTTTGAAACGTCATGGAAGGCGGCTAATTTATCATTTGAAGAATTACCCGAAATTCTCATAAAATTAAAAGAATTTGAATTGGATGGTTTGCTTCATTTTAGAACAAACCAAGTGATTGTTACAGAAAAAGGAAAACCTTTTATAAGAAATATATGTATGGCTTTCGATCTGTTATTGCAACGAAAAAAGCCAGAAACACAGTTGTTTTCAATGACAATTTAAAACTTTAATACAATGAAAAAAATAATTGTACCAGTAGATTTTTCAGAACATTCTGAATTTGCACTCGAAGCTGCTGCAGGTTTAGCTAATAAATATGGCTCTGAGCTTATTGTATTGCACATGCTAGAATTGTCTTATGCAATTATATCGTCAGCCACAGAATCACAAAACCAAGAAGTTGTTTTTTATTTAAAATTAGCAGAACAAAAGTTTGAAACTTTTTTAGATAAACCTTATTTAAAGGATGTAAAAGTAACACCAATAGTAAAACATTTTAAAGTTTGGAGCGAAGTTAATGATCTCGCAGAAGAACATGGTGCAGATCTTATTGTGATGGGATCCCAAGGCATAAGTGGAGTAAAAGAAGTTTTGATAGGTTCTAATACTCAAAAAGTTGTTAGGTATGCTAATATTCCGGTCTTAGTCATTAAACATAATCCAATTTTGTTAGATTTTGAAAATGCTGTTTTTGCTAGTGATTTTTCAGAAGAAGCTGTTGCACCGTATTTAAAAGCAAAGACAACTTTCAATAAACTTGGTTCTAAAATGCATTTGGTTTATGTAAATTCTCCTGATGGCAATTTTAGAAGTTCTTCTGAAATAGATAAAAAAGTCGCTAACTTTTTAAGAAAAGCAGAAGGGAATTTAGACAATTTGAAAAGTGTTAATGTGGTTTCCGATTATTCTATAGAGAAAGGAATACTTAACTTCTCTAATGTTATTGGAGCAGATGTTATTGCTGTAGCAACTCATGGTAGAAAAGGCTTGTCACATATTTTTGAAGGTAGTGTCTCTGAAGATATTGCAAATCATTCTACTTTACCAGTTATGACATTCAAAATATAATTTTGATATTTTAGTAGTTAGTTTTTTTAATATCAAACTAAAATGCCAGAGATTAAGTTTTCTGGCATTTTTTTGTTTTTAGAGACTCATTTTTAGTAAATGACGCCTTATCCTGATAAATATCATATTTTTAATATATACTATAAGCTACTTTTGATTATTAATAAGACAATTTTATCCTATTTAAAACAGTTAGATGTAATTTTTTTTTAAACACTAAAAACCACAACCAAAATGAGAACATTAAAATTATTATTAGGCATTGTAGCTTCAGGATTACTCATTTTATCATCTTGTAAAGAGAATGATCAAAAAGAGAATTCTAGTACCGCAGAAATTCCCGTAAGTAGAGAAATGATAGCAGAATTAACTGCTCCACCAAATGTACCAACCCCAGTTGGTAGACGAAAAGCAAAAAAGCTTATTGTTAATATGGAAATTCTTGAAGAAGAAGGCGAATTAACAGATGGAGTAAAGTATGTATATTGGACCTTTGGAGGTTCTGTACCAGGTAGTTTTATTAGAACACGGGTAGGTGATGAAGTAGAATTCACATTATCTAATCACCCAGACAATAAACTACCACACAATATAGATTTACATGCTGTAACGGGGCCAGGAGGTGGAGCAGAATCTTCTTTTGTAGCACCAGGACATGAAAAAACATTTTCCTTTAAAACATTAAACCCAGGCCTTTATGTTTACCACTGTGCAACAGCACCTGTAGGAATGCATATTGCAAATGGAATGTATGGTCTTATTCTTGTAGAACCAGAAGGCGGACTACCACAAGTAGATAAGGAATACTATATTATGCAAGGTGATTTTTACACTAAAGGTAAAAACGGTGAACGTGGCTTACAGCCTTTTGATATGCAAAAAGCCGTTGACGAAAATGCCGACTACGTTGTATTTAACGGAAGCGTTGGAGCATTAACAGGCGACAATGCTATAACAGCTAAAGTAGGCGAAACGGTTAGACTTTATGTTGGTAATGGTGGACCAAACCTCGTCTCTTCTTTCCATGTTATTGGTGAAATATTTGATAAAGTACACGTTGAAGGTGGTGACCTCGTAAATGAAAATGTACAAACTACATTAATTCCGGCAGGAGGTGCAGCTATAGTAGAGTTTAGAGTTGATGTTCCAGGAACATTTATCTTAGTAGATCATTCCATTTTTAGAGCCTTTAATAAAGGGGCTTTAGGAATGCTTAAAGTGGAAGGTGAAGAAGAAAAGAAAATCTACTCTGGTGAAATTAGAGAAGGTATTTATTTGCCTGAAGGACCAGGAATACAAAACATGCCAACAACTGATGAAATTGTAGAATCGGAAATTCCAGCAAAATCTTTTGAAGAACAAATGGAATTTGGAAAACAAATTTATATGCAAACCTGTTTTGCTTGTCACCAAGCCGAAGGGCAAGGTATTCCTAATGCGTTTCCTCCTTTGGCAAAGTCAGATTATTTAAATGCCGATGTAGATAGAGCAATTGGAGTTGTTATCAATGGATTAAGTGGCGAAATCACTGTAAACGGTGAGAAGTATAATAGCGTTATGACCAAGCAAATGATTTCTTCAGACGATGTCGCAAATGTATTAACTTACGTTTACAACAGTTGGGGAAATTCTAAAAAAGTAGTAACCAAAAAGATGGTTGACGACGTTAAAAAGAAATAATATTATGAAAACCAAAGTCTTTAGTTTGTTCATGTTGTGTTTAGGAGTTCAATCTTTAATGTTTGGGCAGGCTAAAGACATGGTTCTTATAGAAGGGAGCCGTTATATTCCTTTATACGGAAGAGATTCTATAGTCGTTGAAGTCAAAGATTTTAAGATGGATATCTATCCTGTATCTACTGAAAATTATAAGCAGTTTTTAAAAGATAATCCTAAATGGAGGAAATCTAAGATCGTGTCGTTATTTGCAGATAAAAGCTATTTATCTAACTGGAAAACCGATTTAGAACCAAACGACTCTATTCATCCTAATAGTCCGGTTAACTACGTGTCGTGGTTTGCTGCAAAAGCCTATTGCGAATGTCAAAATAAGCGCTTACCAACAATTGACGAATGGGAATATGTTGCCATGGCAGACGAAACCACAAAAGATGCACGTGTTAAACCATCTTATAACGCACAAATTTTAGCTTGGTACGAAGCTCCTAGAACAAAGGAAAACCGCATCGGTGAAACACCAAAAAATGCTTGGGGAGTTTACGATTTACACGGTTTAGTTTGGGAATGGACTTTAGATTTTAATTCGGTATTAATCACTGGAGAATCTAGAAAAGATGTAGATAAGGATAGTAATCTATTCTGTGGAAGTGCAGCAGTTAATGCTACAGATTTAATGAATTATGCTGCATTTATGCGTTATGCCATTAGGGGAAGTTTAAAAGCTAAATACGCTATGAAAAACCTAGGTTTTAGATGCGTACAAGATATTAAAAAAGAAAACAAATGAACGTTTCAAAGAAAAATCACAAACACGTCATCCATATAAATAACGTGAGTAACTATTTAAAATTAACAATCTCAGTGTTGGTATTGTTAATGGTTGTAACATCATGTAAATCGGATGGATCAAAAACATCTGACACAGCATTAGTTATGTACCAATGTCCAATGCAATGCGAAGGAGACAAAACCTATGATGAAGCAGGTAGCTGTCCTATTTGTAACATGGATTTAAAACAATTAGAAACAGCTTCAAAAGACATAGAAACTGATGAGATTTCAGAGGAATCTATTTTCAACTTAACGAGTAAATGGCATACTGAAGAAGGTAATGAAATTCAACTTGAAGACCTTAAAGGAAAAACTTTAGTTATGGTAATGATTTATACCTCGTGTAAAGCAGCTTGCCCAAGATTGGTGGCCGATATGCGAAATATTGAAGCTAAAATTCCTACTGAAAATATTAAGAATGTACAATTCGCATTGGTCTCTATTGATCCTGAAACAGATACTCCTGAGCGTCTAAAAGCATTCGCCATAGAAAATGAAATGGACGGTGAGCAGTGGACGTTTTTACAAGGTACAGTTGATGGAGTTAGAGAATTTGCCAATGTATTATCTGTAAAGTATAAAGAGATTTCTCCAATAGACTTTTCGCATTCTAATATTATTAGTGTGTTTAATCCGGCAGGAGAATTAAAACACCAACAAGAAGGTTTAGGCGTAGATAATAAAGAAACTATTGAAGCCATCCTTCAGTTAACCCAATACTAATTTAAAGATGAAAATACTACTAACAATTCTTTGCTTAGGAGTTGTAATGACATCCTATGCGCAAGAATTTGAAATTTCGGCAGAATTAAGACCACGATTTGAATACAGACATGGTTATAAAACACTGATTCCAGATGATACAGACGCTGCAACATTTATATCGCAACGTACACGATTAAATTTTAATTACGGAAGTGAAACATTGAATGCTTTTGTGTCGTTTCAAAATGTGAGAGTTTGGGGCGATGTTCCAACGACGTCTTTGGAAGACAAAAACGGAATTGCATTGCATGAAGCTTGGGCAGAATTAGTTTTTAATCCAAAATTAGCCGTAAAATTAGGTCGACAAGAAATCAATTACGATGATCAAAGAGTTTTTGGAAATGTAGGCTGGGCACAACAAGCTAGAAGCCATGATGCTATAGTTACCACTTACCAACCAAATACAACGAATCGTTTCGATTTTGGTTTGGCTCTAAATGCAAATGAAGAAACTGTTTTTGACACAGATTACGCCGTTAATAATTATAAGGCATTTCAATATATATGGTATCATACTAATCTAAAAAATGTTGGATTAAGTGTTTTACTATTAAACAACGGTTTAACCTATATGGATGAAAACGATGAGCAAAAAGTAGATTATAACCAGACCATAGGTTCTAGAATGACATTCCAAAAAAACAAATGGCAGACTGATGCGTCTATCTATTTTCAAACTGGGTCAATAGCAAACACAGATTTGAGTGCTTTTAATATTGCGGCTAATGCCTTTTATAAAATTAATGCTGAATTTAAAACGGGATTAGGTATAGAATATCTTTCAGGTACTGATATGAACACTACTGAAAACAAGCTAAAATCATTTAATCCTTGGTTTGGTACGAATCATAAATTTAATGGATTGATGGATTATTTTTATGTGGGCAACCATTCTAATTCTGTAGGATTACTAGCTCTTAAAGCGAGCTTAGAGTACCAAAAAGAGCGATTTTCTGCAAAACTAACGCCTCATATATTTTCATCTGCGGCAACTGTTGTAGACCAGACAGGAAAAGAAATGAGCAATGCATTGGGCACCGAATTAGATTTGGTATTGGGTTATAAGTGGACCAAAGACATCAGTTTTAACGCAGGCTATTCGCAAATGTTTGCCACAGAAACGATGGAGGTTTTAAAAGCGGGCAATAAAGACAATGCTAACAATTGGGCTTGGTTAATGATTACGGTTAAACCAAGTTTATTTAAAACAACACTGAATAATTAAAGCTTAGCATAATTCCCAATATTAGGGGAAATTTAAAAAGAAACAGCAGTATATTTAAATAGTTTTATAACGAATTTAAAAGATACTGCTGTAGTCTTTAAGACTTAGTAAGTCTATTTAGTCATGTCTTATTTTTCCTGTAAATTCTTCAATATTTATAACAAAAACTGTAGGAATGTCGTCAGAATCTATTTTAGCAGAAAACTCACTAATAAAATCTAAATCGCGTAACTCTTTTCGCATTATAACATCTTTTACTCCTAAAGAAAATTCATGTAACATGGCTTTTGCACTACTGCGTTCCAGTTCTATAAATTGACCATGAGCTACAGCAGATCTCCAGTTGGTAATTGAGGTTATTTCAGCAACTTCTAGTGCTACTTTATCGTGTTGACGCATGGCGCTAATTTTATGTCCATCACCTGAGTAACAAATAATTCTATTATCTGAATAAAAATAAGTAATAGGTACAACAAAAGGTTTGTTTTGATAAATATATGCTAGATGCCCTATGTAATTTTGGCTCAAAATCAATTGGCACTCTTCTTTATTTAAGGACTTTATCATAATTTTTAAGGTTTAGATTTATTTTAACATAGGTTTAATGACAGTGCAATACTAAGAGTGGTAATTTCATTCTGGATTTTAACTCTTTACTTGGAGAGGCACTAAATAAGCGTTTTAAAAAGGATTTATCTTGAGTAATAAAAGCGGTTATATCTATGGGGTTGGTTTGTATGTAGCTTGAAACAGCATAATCTATGGGTACACCTTCTACAAGGTGGTATTTAGAATCTAATAATGCAATGCTTTCCTTATCTTGTAATGAAATGTTAGAGGCATCATTTTCTGAGCTAATTCTAAGAATGTGAAGTTTCAGTTTAAAATCTTCTATAAAATCTATAATATGTTCTAGTAAGTGACTACTAAAACTATCATCTGTATTTAAGGATACCAAAAATTCTTTAACAGGCGAAAAACTATAATTGCTTGGTACAACTATGGTTTTACATTTTACTTTCTCAACAACATTAATGGTATTACTACCAAAAATAACTTCTTTTACATTAGACGCTCCGTTACTTCCCATGACTACAAAATCGATAGAAAATTTCTGAACCAACTGGTTAATTGCATCGGTAAACACATCAAAATCTATTATCGTTTCAAAATGATAATCTTGAGTTTTGGTATCATTTTTTAATTTTTCGATTAAGGCATCGAGTTTCTCTTGTGGTTTTTTAGTGATAGAATCGTAAATAGAATTTTTTGGAGACATTAATAAATCGTCTGTAACATATCCACTTACTTTATGCACATACATAATGTAAAATGTACATGTTTTAGACTCAAAAAACTGCATGGCGTAACTAATTGCATTTGTAGCATTCTTAGAAAAATCTGTAAGTAAAAGTACTTTTTTCATGATTAAAAAACTTTTACTTAAAGTTACGAAAACTTATTAATAGCTGCAATGACATAAATCATGAATTGAATTTACGATTTCCAAAAGACATCACTTACGTTGTCTTCAAATTTTTCAGGTTGATGTATAATTTCAATGTAACGTAATTGTGCTTCAGTTGCTACTTTCTGAATTTCGGGAAATAAGATGCGTTCTTCAAATCGGATGTGCTGTTCTAATTCTTCTTCAATTTTACTCAAGATTTTTAAGTCGTTGTCACGATCTTCAAACAAGCGCTTTAATCTTCTGTGTTCCGCTAATACGCGTTTTATTAATTCGTTTTCAGGCTCTAAAATGGGAAAAATGTGAGTTTCTTCTATTTCAAAATGGGGAATTAAGTGATTTTTAAAAAACCAATCGGCATAAGCTCTAATGCGTTTAGGGGCGATGTCTTTACTAAATCCGGCTCTAATTTTCCAAGATAATAATAAGCCATGATGATGTTCTCTGCTTAATGGTTGAAGTGCTTTATGGCGTTTTTGTGGTTTAGGTTGCATAAGTTTCTTGTTTAATAATAGTGAATAATAAAGCACTGATACCTATTGGTAAAAGGATGCTAAATAAAAATAATAACAGGTAATAATGGGGTAGAATTCCAGTTCCGAAATAAAACATAATCCCTTGAATTAACAGCAGCACTTCAGTTAAAACAAAGCCTAAAAGGAAACTGTACACACCAAAATTTAAAGTTTTAGAATTGCTTACGAAGTTGCTTTTTATAATAAAAGCCAATAAAAAGCCTGAAATGACACCCAGCATTAGTAGGTGAATAAATCCGATAATAAAATTGCGGTGATTGTAAACAACTGCAGAGAATTCCGGCAAAATAGATACGGTTTGAAACAGTACTTTTAAGATAAAACAGACCAATGCAAAACCGTACATATAAGTCACAAGCTTTGATTCTTTGTGCCATGCTAAATACGGATTAGGCTTTATAAGTTGAAAGAATTTATAAAGCGTTAAAACTTGAAGTATAACACCCACACCATTAATCCATGGCAAGCTCGAATGAGGCGCAAACCATTGAATTGGCAAGGCAAATGTTAGTATTGTAGATGCAATTAACAACCTGTAAAACTGCCTAAATAGTTTAGAGTCTTCAACCTTTAATAGGTGAAAAAACACAGAAATAACAGCAATTAAAAACCAGCCATTAAACTGAAAGTGTAAAAAGAATTGAATGGCAATGTGATAAAAGGCCGAAGTTGATCCAAGTATGGAAACTGCAGGTCCTAAACACCAAACTCCAATGGTAGAAATCATCATAAATAGGAGTGATGCTTTTAATAATTTTTCGGTTGCAGTAGACCTTGTCTTAAGATGTTTCCAGATAAGAAATACAAAGTAGTAACTACAAAAGATATGTAATGTTGAAAATGTTATGGATAGTGCAGCATAACCTTGTATGGGGAAACTAATCATCATACCAACAACAGCAAGTTCTGTGAGCCAAAACAAGCGATTAAAAATCTTAGGCTCATTAGGAATAAAATAATGAATAAACAGCGTAAATAGCATTAAATACACCCAACCTAACATGGCAACATGAGAGTGCGCATGTGTTAAAAACCGATAATTTATACCAATAGATTCTAAAAATGAAAAGCGCAGTGCCAAACCCATTAGGGCTGCAATTAGAAAATTAATTAGACATATAACAACTAACTTTTTTGGCATCGTTAAGATTACGATTTAGAAATATACAGATTAATAAGAAGAAAATCCCAAAATGTAAGGGATAACATTTTAGGATTTTCAAGTTTAGAAATGTATTAAGGGATTGCTATTAACTAAACTGTTGTTCTAATTTTATAGCTTCAGGGAATAAAATATTATTCTCTAAATGAATATGTAAATGCAAATCTTTTTCAAACTCTTCCAACATCGCAAAAGTGACTTTATAGGTGTTACATGCATCTGCAGGTGGAGTGTAATTATTAGTGAGTGCATCAATCTCTCTAAATCGAGCTCCTTCGTTATCGTGCTCTTCCATCATCATGGCAATAGGGTTTTCAACGGTTCCAAATTGAGGAGATTGTACTGTTTGATCTTCTAATTTAGCCTTTACCATCTTTTTAATGAATGGAAAAAGGATGAGTTCCTCTTTTTTCATGTGTGATGCTAATTCTCCTGCAGAAGCTGTAAACAATTCATTAATTTTAAACAATTCTGGATGACGCTCTCCGTGCACACGACATAATTTATCTAAAAACTGACGTAGCACAGGGGTTTTCTCTTCGACATATCGGTGATGTTTCTTTTCAATATATTCAGCCAATAAATCTAAAGGCCAAGATTTGTAATCTATAGTTTCAGCACCTTTAGAGTTTAAAACCTGATTAAGTTCATCCATGAGCTGATTGCTGTCAATACCTTTTTTATCGCAAGCTTCTTCTACTGTTCGATTACCATTACAACAAAAATCGATTTTGTATTTAGAAAAAATAGCCGCGGTTCTAAAATCATCTGCAACATATTGTCCTATTTCTTTTTGGGTATTTTTTTGAAGTGTTTCCATATTATAATTTTATTTCGGATAAACTTATCCTATTTGTGTTCAAATTTTTTTTTAGATCTTTAGAAATGAGACACCAGATTTAATATCTAGGGCTAACTGCTCTAAAGTTGTGTTTTCTAGCATTTCTCTTAGTTCTTCTCTAACGACTTTAAATTTATCGTGTACAGGGCAAGGATGATTTTCATCGCAGGTATGTAAACCTAATCCGCAGCCCTTATAAATGTTATCTCCATCAATAGCAAAAACAATTTGAGAGAGTTTTATTGTGGCAATTTTATCTTTATCAATTTCAAAACCACCGTAAGCTCCTCTAACCGATTTCACTATGTTGTTTCTAACTAAGGCTTGCAATATTTTTGCGGTAAATGCCTGAGGTGAATCAATCTTTTCAGAAATTTCTTTAGGACTTACACGTCTGTTTTCAGAAGAATTTACTGCAATAAAAATGCTGGCTTTAATTCCGTATTCACAAGCTTTAGAAAACATAGGTTTGTTAATTTATATAACAAAGATAAGTTATATATTTTAAATAAGATAGTTTTGTCTTAATTAAAATATGTTTAATGGCATTCAATAGCACTTGAAGCCATCTCTATTACTGGAGCAGGCGAGAGGTAAGGAATACCTAAGCCTAAACCACGCAGAATAAATAATAATCCAATAACTACAACAAAAACAGGAATTGCTTTTTGAATACGTTGTTTTATAGTACTATTTAAAAATTTACCTAAATAAATGGCTGTTGTCATTAAAGGAATGGTTCCGAGTCCGAATAAAACCATATAAATACTACCTTCTAACAAACTGCCAGTGGCTATAGATCCAAAGACAGCCATGTAGACTAAGCCACAAGGCAAAAAGCCATTGAGAAAACCAATAGTTAAAAACGTATCTGCTGTTTTCTTTTTTAAAGCTTTTCCTAAAGAGGATTTAACTTTAGAAATACCTTTGTATAACGGTTTTGTGAGGTTATACTTCCCTATTATGTTTTGAGGTAAGAGGACTATAACTATCATTAAAATTCCAATAACAATAGAAAGTTGCTGTTGTATTCCAAAAAGTGAAAAACTTTTTCCAACGAGTCCAAAAACCAAGCCTATAATACTGTAAGCTAGTAGTCTACCAAAGTGGTATATACTAATTTGGCTTACTTTTTTAAAGGAGTTAGATCTATCTACAGGCAACATAAAGGCAATAGGACCACACATACCAACGCAGTGTAGGCTACCTAATAACCCTAATATGAATGCAGATGCTAACATTTAATAGGTGATTTCTTTTTTAAAGAGATAAGAATTTGTGTTATATTTCCAATCTACTTTAATGTTCCAACGACCATCCAACAAGCGTTTGTCAGGTATGAGCAAATTGTGGTTAGACAGTGAAATCGGTGTTTCAAAATCTAATTGCTTGTTAGATGGTCTATATAGGAACACTTTACCTTCAATCTTTTGAATATCTAAATCTTCTGGAAATGAAATAACAATGCCTTCATTAGTTTTTTTCCAAGACACATTGGTTTTAAGATTTTTTGCATTTTCTTCGTGATCTAAATCAGCTTGAAATTGCAGCTCTTGTCCGTAATAATCTTCAATTACTAAATCGTGGTCATACTTTTTATCTGTACTCATGCTTATGACAAAGTACATGATAAACGAAATAAAACATACAAATGCAATAACGATTCCTGTTCCCCAATTTATTTTCATAATTATATTTATTTTGTCACCCTGAATTAAACTTAGGTCAACATTAATTTGTAATGATCACTAATTAAAACTTCTAGGACCTAAGAAGGTTACAGAGGTGGTTTCAATGAGTTCATCTTTACTATAGAGATCTATCATAACGTCATTTTTATCCCCTGATAAATCACTTTGTTTAAGTTCTATAAACAATGTGCCTTCGGCTATGCCTTGTGGCTCTACAACAAAGGTCTCAGAAGTAGAAACAATGTGTATATCTCCGTCCCAACCTCTTAGTTTAAAGGTTATATCATCTATTTCTCTAGAGGTTTTATTTACCAGTTTAAAGGTATAAACGTTGCTTATAATATCGTTATCCTTGTGCTCATATAATTGTCCTGGTAATCGTAATATTCTAGCTTCAACATCACTACGTAAAAGTAACATACCTGCTAATATGCCAATTAAAATGGTAAGTACAGCTATGTAACCTTTCATTCGAGCCGTGAGTTTAAAAGGCTCTTTTTTCTCAATATTATCTTCACTAGCAAAACGTATCAATCCTTTTGGCAGGTTAATACTTTCCATGATATGATCACATTCATCTATACATGCAGTACAGTTAACACATTCTAATTGCGTACCGTTTCTAATGTCTATTCCTGTTGGACAAACGTTAACACATTGAGAACAATCAATACAATCTCCATGACCTAGAGCTTCTCTGTCTTCGTTTTTTCTGAATTTCTTTCTACCATTTTCAGCTTCGCCACGTTTGTAATCGTATGCAACAACGATAGATTTATTATCTAAAAGTACACCTTGCAGGCGACCATAAGGACATGCAATGATACACACTTGTTCTCTAAACCAGGCAAATACAAAATAGAATACAGCTGTAAATATTAGAAGGGGGATAAGTGTACCTGTATGTTCAAAAGGGCCTTCGGTTATGTATTTTATAAGTTTATCTCCACCTATTAAATAGGCTAAGAAAACATTTGCAATTAAAAATGATATAACTAAAAAGATAAACCATTTTAATAGGCGTTTTTTGATTTTTTCAGCATCCCATTTCTGACGATCCAAACGCATTTGTTTGTTACGATCACCATCGATCCAATATTCAATACGTCTAAAAACCATTTCTAAAAAGATGGTTTGTGGACAAATCCAACCACAAAACACACGACCAAAGCCTACGGTAAATAGTGTAATAAAAACAACACCTATTAGCATGGATACCACAAAGAGGTAAAAATCTTGAGGCCAAAATGGAAATCCAAAAATATTAAAGCGCCTTTCTAATATGTTAAATAATAGAAACTGATTACCATTAATTTTTATGAACGGAGCTGCCAGTAAAAATGCTAATAAAAAATAGCTTACTAATTTACGCTTTTCATATAATGGTCCAGAGGGTTTTTTAGGGAAGACCCATTTACGTTTACCTTCTTCATCAATTGTTCCAATTGAATCTCTAAAAACTTCATTTTCTGGCGTTTCCATTGTTTTTCAACTTAAATATTTATTAGAAACAAATCTTATTATATTGTTTCTTTATTATTCTTTAGAGTCATCATCTACCCAAATATCACCTTCTGCTTCTTTAGGATTAGCAGGAGTAGTGCCTTGAAACTGTAAAACATAACTGGCTACCTGAGCCATTTCTAGAGGCTTTAAACTTTGTTTCCATGCAATCATACCTTTTCCTGATCGTCCACCTTCAGAAACCGTTTTAAAAACATTTTTGATACCTCCACCTAAAATCCAATGGTCATCGGTAAGGTTTGGTCCAATTCCACCACCACCATCTGCCATGTGACAAGCAACACAGTTGGTTTCAAAAATCTTTTTACCAGCGTTCAAATCTGCTGTTTCAGTCAATAGTTCCACAGTATTAAAGTCAACTAAACCTTTTGCTGTTTTCTTGTATTCTTCAATTGCTTTGTTAGCCTCTGCATATTCAATTTCATATTCTACAAATTGATTGTCTGCATCCAAAACATGATAACGTACCATATAAACTACGGCGAAAATTATTGAGATGTAGAAAGAATATATCCACCATGGCGGTAAATTATTATCTAATTCTCTAATGCCGTCGTAATTATGATCTAGAATAATTTCGCCTTCTTCTTCAATAGGTTTATGCTTTCCTACTAATTTTGAGTAAAGTGCTTTAACTTTTGTAAACTGAGGTGTTTTAGTTTGAGAAGCTAAATAACGTTTTTTACCTTCTTCATCTAAACTTTGATAGAGAATATTATCTAATGAATTTACAATACCTTCAATAGCAATAAGTACTAATAATACTAATAGTAAAAAGAGTAAGATAATAGGCTGCTCCATAAAGGCAGGCTGATCTCCTGAATCTATAAAGTATTCTATGAGTCCGGCAATGGCAAAAAACACTACAGGTACTCTTACGTATGATGGGATTAAATGTCTCATATTTCGGTATCGTTTTGGTTGTCTAATGGTATATTACTAACAGTGGTTATATAATCTTTCTTAGCTGTGATTACCCAGTAGAATAATACAACAAAGAAGATAAAGAAAATAAGAAGGGATATCATAGGGTATATTTCTATACCTATGATACTTTCCAAATGGCCTTTTACAAATTTGAACATAATGAGTTAGTTTTGAGCGGTTTCGTCTAAAATATCTTTTACTTTAATATCGGTTCCTAATCGCTGTAAATAAGCAATTAAAGCCACGATTTCTCTATTTCGCATTTCTACGAATTCATCACCTGAAGCAGCTTTATCAGCTTCATAAGAGGCTACAAAATCTGGATCATTGTATAGGTTTTTTTCAATTTGAATACCTTGCTCTAGCATATCTATTTGTGCGTTTGCAATATCTTCTTCAGTATATGGTACACCTAATGAAACCATTGTTTCCATTTTCATTTCAGTGCTAGACTTGTCTAGTTCATTTCTAATTAACCATTGGTAAGCTGGCATAATAGAGCCTGAAGATGTACTCTGTGGATCGTACATATGGTTAAAGTGCCAGTTGTCTGAGTACTTGCCTCCAATACGATGTAAATCTGGCCCTGTACGTTTACTTCCCCAAAGGAATGGATGATCGTAAACAAATTCACCTGCTTTAGAGTATTCACCATAACGCTCTACTTCAGATCTAAAAGGACGTATCATTTGTGAGTGACAGCCCACGCAACCTTCTCTAATATAAAGATCTCTACCTTCAAGTTCTAAAGGAGTATATGGTTTAACCGTGCTAATTGTTGGAATATTTGATTTTACAACAATAGTTGGTACAATTTGGACAATACCACCAATTAAAATAGCTATGGTAGCATATATAGTTAATAGTACAGGCTTACGCTCTAACCAAGTGTGCCATCCTTCTCCTGCAACACGACCTTTAGATACACGTTTTAATGCAGGTGCTTCAGCTAATTCATCAGTTACTTTATGATCAGATTTAGCAACAGTTCTTATAACATTATATACTAAAATTAGCATACCCGTAATATAAAGTGTACCACCAATGGCACGCATCCAATACATTGGCATAATTTCAGTTACAGTTTCTAAAAAGTTACCATAAACTAATGTGCCATCTGGATTAAATTGTTTCCACATACTTGCTTGTGCAAAACCTGCTACATAAAGTGGTAATGCATATAGCATGATACCTAAAGTACCTATCCAGAAATGCATATTGGCTAAACCAATAGAGTATAATTTGGTTTTAAATAATCTTGGGATTAACCAATAAATCATACCAAAGGCTAAGAAACCATTCCAAGCTAATGCTCCAACGTGAACGTGAGCAATAATCCAATCGGTAAAGTGCGCAATAGCATTTACATTTTTAAGCGAAAGCATTGGACCTTCAAATGTTGCCATACCATAACCGGTAATAGCCACTACCATAAATTTTAAAACGGGATCTGTACGTACTTTGTCCCACGCACCACGCAAGGTTAATAGTCCGTTAATCATACCACCCCAAGATGGCATTAATAACATAATTGAGAATGCAACACCTAAGTGTTGTGCCCATTCTGGTAGAGCAGTATATAATAAGTGGTGTGGTCCTGCCCAAATATAGATAAAGATTAACGACCAAAAGTGAACTATAGATAATCTATAAGAGTAAACAGGTCTGTTAGCTGCTTTAGGTACAAAATAATACATTAAACCTAAGAAAGGTGTGGTTAAGAAAAATGCAACAGCATTATGACCATACCACCATTGTACTAAGGCATCTTGAACACCTGCATAAACAGAATAACTCTTCATACCAGTAAAGCTTACAGGAAGTGCTAAACTATTAAATATGTGAAGTACCGCAACCGTTACAAACGTTGCTAAGTAAAACCATAGAGCAACATATAAGTGACGTTGACGACGTTTTATCATGGTACCAATAAGGTTAATACCAAATGCAACCCAAATTAAGGCAATAGCAATATCTATAGGCCATTCTAGCTCTGCATATTCTTTAGATGTAGAATAACCTAAAGGCAATGTTATAGCAGCTGCGACGATAATAAGTTGCCATCCCCAGAAATTTAAGTTACTTAAAAAGTCACTAAACATTCTTGCCTTCAATAGACGCTGGGTAGAGTAATATACACCAGCAAAAATAGCATTACCAACAAAGGCAAAGATGACCGCGTTGGTGTGTAATGGTCTTAATCGACCAAAACTCAACCAAGAGATACCATCGGTCATGTTAGGGAATAAAAACATAAAGGCCAAAATGAGCCCTACAAGCATTCCAACAACTCCCCATAGAATGGTAGCATAAAGGAATTTTTTAACGATTTTATTATCGTAATAGAATTGTTGCATTTCCATATTTAATATAATTAGTCAGTTTTAGTTTGTTTAGATGTATTGGTTTGCTCTTTTATTAATTCGTCTTCAAAAAGCATGCGTACAGATGGAGTATAGTCATCATCATATTGCCCAGACTTGACTGCCATTATAAAAATGACAAAGAAAGCCACGCCAATAACGACGCTAACTGATAATAAAATATAAATAACACTCATACCTACTGAAGTTATGGTCCAAAATTACGTTTGAACTAGTTTTGAAAACATGATTTTTATCATATTTCCTTATTTTTAATCATTCTAATCGTTTTCCTAGAAGATTTGTAGCAACTGTTGTAAATACAACAATACTGATTGAGCTTAAAGGCATTAGTATTGCTGCAACGACGGGTTCTAATTGTCCGGTTGTAGCAAAGTATAATCCAATAATATTATAAAAAAACGAGACTACAAAGCTCCATTTAATAATTTTTATAGCTGATTTAGAGGCTAAAATATAGTTGTATAATTGCTTAAATTTTGAAGCATCTAAAATAGCATCACAAGCAGGTGAGAAGACGTTTACATCTTCCGATATGGCGATGCCAACATCACTCTGTGCTAATGCACCAGCATCATTTAAGCCATCTCCAATCATTAAAACTTTAGCTCCTTCTGATTGATGGTATTTAATAAACTCTAATTTATCTTCTGGTTTCTGATTGAAAATTAATTTGGTTTTAGCCGGTAATAACTTTTTTAAATTTTCAAGTTCGCCTTCATTATCTCCTGAGAGAATAACCAAATCAAAATGCCGCTTTAATTGATTAAATAATTTTGAAACCCCTTTTCGATAACTATTGTAAAAGGTAAATTTGCCTTTATAGACATTATTACTACTCACATGAACAGTAGTATTTAAAACCGTACTTTCATTAGGGTTACCAACAAAACTTGCAGAACCAATTTTCATATTAACCGATTCGTGTTTGGCCTCAATACCTTTACCAATATGTTCTTCAAAAGCATCAAGTGTAATGATATTGTTTTCTTTTAAAATGGTATATAAGGTTCGGCTTAAAGGATGGTTTGAGCCTCTCAAGGAATTTTTAAGTACTATATGTTCTGAATCTGAAAGTAATTCGCCATCGTATTCTGCATTACTGTTTTTGTTAGATGTAATCGTTCCTGTTTTATCAAAAATTACCGTGTTTATTTGTGCTAGCTGTTCAATAACACTAGCGTTTTTTATGTAAAATTTTTGTTTGCCAAAGATTCTCAATAAGTTTCCAAAGGTAAAAGGAGCAGAAAGCGCAATGGCACATGGACAAGCAATGATTAATACCGCTGTAAATACATTCATAGCTTTACTAGAATCTACAAACAGCCAAAAAGTTGTCGCAATAAAAGCAACCGTTAATATCGCTATTGTAAAATGTTTACTAATGGTATTGGTGATATTGGTAAAACCGTCTTCTTTGTTTTTGTTAAAAACATCATTACTCCATAACTGAGTAAGATAACTTTGTTCAACAGATTTTAGAGCTTCCATTTCAATAACTCCATTGGTTTGTTTACCTCCTGCAAATAATTTATCGCCAGATTGTTTTGATACTGTCTGTGATTCGCCTGTAACAAAACTGTAATCTATTTTTGCTTTTCCGTTAATTAAAATACCATCCACAGGGATTAATTCTTCATTCCGAATTAAAATACGATCGCCTTTTTCAATATCATAAACCTGAATAGAATTCTCGTTACCTTCTTTGTCTATCTTAGTTATTGCGATAGGGAAATACGATTTATAATCGCGCTCAAAGGATAAGAAATCATAGGTTTTTTGCTGAAAGAATTTACCAACCAAAAGAAAAAATATTAAACCAGCCAAACTATCAAAAAAGCCAGAACCAATATCAAACATAATTTCTATGGTACTTCTAATAAAAAGTACAGAAACTCCTAGAGCAATTGGGACATCAATATTTAAAATTTTAGCCTTTAAACCTTTGTATGCTGAAATAAAATAATCTTGAGCAGAATAAAACACAATAGGTAAAGACATCGCAAACATTAACCAACGGAAGAAGGGTTTGTATTGTTCTAACCAAAATTCGTTGACTTCAAAATACTCAGGAAAAGATAAAAACATAATATTACCAAAACCAAAAGCAGCAACTCCAAGTTTATAGATTAAGGCTCGGTTAATATGTTTTTTGCCAGAATTAAAATCGTCTAAACTAATATAAGGTTCATAGCCAATAGAGCTTAATAATAAAACAACCGATTTTAAATCCGTAGCATCAGAGTTATAAGTGACTCTAACTGTTTTTTTTCCAAAATTGACTTGAGAATCTGAAATGTTTGGATTGAGTTTGTTGAGGTTTTCTAAGATCCAAATACAAGAGCTACAATGAATATGTGGAATGTAAAGCGTGGCTATTTCTACAGAATCAGCTCTAAATTCTGTTAGCTTTTCAATAATGTTTTCTTGGGATAAAAAATCGAATTTGCCTTCTATTTCCTTTGGAATGGCACCAGGCGAATTTTGTAAATCGTAATAACAGGTTAAATCATTTTCGTTAAAAATTTCGAAAACGGTTTTACAGCCATTACAGCAGAATGATTTGTCCTGAAATGTAATTGGATGATTACCACAGTCATCACCACAGTGAAAACAAGTTTTGCTTTCCATATTATAATTTGCTCATTTATACCTGTAACAAAAGTCACTAATCTAGTGAATTTAAACTATGATATTTGTCATGTTTTAATTAACTTTGAATTTAATTGTTTTTCCTATGAGCAAATGTGACCAATGTATTATTAGACAGTTTAATGCCTTAAAAGCTTTAGGGAAAGACGATTTAGTTCGGATTTCTGGTTGTAAGACGTCTAGATTTGTTCAAAAAGGAGAAGTTCTTTTTAGAGAAGGGGAAAGTATCAATGGGATATTTTGCGTTAAAGATGGTGTCTGTAAATTGTCTAAATTGAGCGCCAATGGTAAAGACCAAATTGTAAAACTGGTTGTTAAAGGTGATTTAATTGGACAACGTTCCTTAGTGTCAGATGAGAAATCTAACCTTACAGCTGTTGCCGTAAATGAGATGGAAGTCTGTTTTATTCCTAAAAGTGAGATTCTTCACGATTTATCTAAAAATGCCAGTTTTTCTCTAGATATGCTTCAAGATATGGCAAAAGAGCTCAGAATAGCAGATAATGTCATTGTAGATATGGCGCAAAAATCTGTGAAGCAACGCTTGGCAGATGTCTTAATTTATTTGCATGAAACTTTTGATAAGGATAAGGATGGTTATTTAAGCGTCATATTATCTAGGGAAGATTATGCTAGTCTTGTTGGTACAGCTACAGAATCTGCCATTAGAATTTTATCTCAATTTAAAAAGGAAGGTTTAATTGCTACAACAGGAAAACATGTTATGATTTTAGATTTAGAAGGCTTGAGACGCATTGAGTAATTCAATAGTCTATCGCCAACCTAGTCTTCTTAACAGCTTAATTTTTTCTAAAAAAAAGTCACTTTACTTTGTGTAATAATTGATTTGTAAGACACTTTTTTAAATTCAATTATTACAGTCTTTTTCTTATCTATTGCTATTGTATGATTGATCTAGCGCTTCAATAAGTTTGTCCTACTATTTTTTAATTGGATAACGGCATTTTGGTACAACTTGTAAGTAGTTAATAAAATGTTAGAATCTAAAATATTCAAATATAGCGTTGTTAAAAGCATTATTTTTACATAGCTATGAAACGCACATTCTTAAAATTTCATCTCAGAAAGACAGAGAATAGTCGCGAACTGCATGTGTCAGTTAAATAACAATAAAGAAAAACACATGAAAGAAAAAATAAATAAATCGGGTTTCGTCTTTAAAACCTATGAAGCTCCGCATCAATCTCCTTTCGAAAAACTCTTTGAAATTTTCAAAGAACTGATTACGCATACTTCTGGTGATTTTGATGAAGCTATCGATTGGTTACGAGAACTGGATAAAGAATACAAATTAACGACTCCAGAGTATACCACTGATGATTTTATTGAAGACCTAAAGAATAAAGGGTATATAAGAGAAGAGCTAGATCCTACAGGCGCTGGTGAAGGCGGCATGACAATTACGGCCAAAACAGAACGTGCCATTAGACAACAAGCATTAGATCATATTTTTGGTAAAATAAAACGCAGTGGTTCTGGCAACCATAAAAGCAAAGGTGTTGGACTTGGTGACGAGCATACAGGTGATTTTAGACCTTATCAGTTTGGTGATGGTTTAGATAAAGTTTCGATGACTGAAAGCATTAGAAACGCTCAAATCAATAATGGGATTGGAGATTTTAGTCTAACCGAAGACGATTTGGTGGTTGAAGAAACACTTCACAAAAGTCAAATGAGTACGGTTTTGATGATTGATATTAGTCACAGTATGATTCTGTACGGAGAAGACCGAATTACTCCAGCGAAAAAAGTCGCTATGGCTTTAGCCGAATTAATCACCACCCGCTACCCAAAAGACACTTTAGAAATATTAGTCTTTGGTAATGATGCTTGGCCAATTAAAATTAAAGAATTACCTTATTTAAAAGTCGGTCCTTACCATACCAATACCGTTGCAGGATTACAACTCGCGATGGATATGTTGCGTAGAAAACGAAATACCAACAAGCAGATTTTTATGATTACGGATGGTAAGCCTAGTTGCTTACGTATGCCAGACGGCCAATATTATAAAAACAGTAATGGTTTAGATCCGTTTATCACCAACAAGTGTTATGCGATGGCACAACAGGCAAGACGTTTACATATTCCGATAACAACTTTTATGATTGCAGAAGATCCGTATTTGATGCAATTTATTAGAGCATTTACACAAGCCAATAGAGGAAAAGCCTTCTACACAGGATTGAAAGGTTTAGGCGAAATGATTTTTGAAGATTACGAAAACAATAGGAAGAAGAGAATTAAAGGATAAAAACAGCTTTTAGCCTTTAGGTATTAGCCTTTAGCTCAAACGAGCATACTAATAACTAAATGCTAATAGCCAAAAGCTATACAATGAAAACAGAAAATATAAGTACACTCGGAGAATTAAAAAAAGCAGGGTATCAAGCAAAGTCTATTAAAGATGAATTGAGAGATAATCTTATTGAAAATATAAAGAATAAAGTCAATACGTTTGAAGGCATTCATGGTTATGAAAATACCGTGATCCCAGAATTAGAACGTGCGATTTTATCTAGACACAATATTAATTTATTAGGATTAAGAGGACAGGCAAAAACACGTTTAGCAAGGATGATGGTGAATCTGTTGGATGAAAACATTCCAGTAGTCGCAGGTTCTGAAATTAATGATGATCCCTTAGCGCCGATTTCAAGATTTGCAATAGAATTGATTGCAGATAAAGGAGATGATACTCCAATAACGTGGTTACACAGAAGTGATCGTTTTGCAGAAAAATTAGCTACTCCAGATGTAACCGTTGCTGATATTATTGGTGATGTCGATCCGATAAAAGCAGCCAATTTAAAATTGAGTTATGCCGATGACCGTGTGATTCATTACGGTATGATTCCACGTGCGAACCGTTGTATTTTTGTCATAAACGAATTGCCCGATTTACAAGCACGAATTCAAGTGGCTTTATTTAATATTTTACAAGAAGGAGATATTCAAATTAGAGGATTCAAATTACGTTTACCTTTAGATATGCAGTTTGTATTTACGGCGAATCCTGAAGATTATACCAATAGAGGAAGCATTGTAACTCCTTTAAAAGATAGAATAGGGTCTCAGATTTTAACGCATTACCCAGATTCTGTAGAAACGGCTAGAACCATTACAACTCAAGAGGCTAAGCTAGATTCGAGACAATCAGAATCTGTTTATGTTCCAGAATTAGCGAAAGACCTTTTAGAGCAAATCAGTTTTGAAGCTAGAGAAAGTGAGTATGTAGATGTAAAAAGTGGAGTCAGTGCACGTATGAGTATTACGGCTTTTGAGAATTTACTAAGTACCGCAGAGCGTAGAGCTTTAATTGCTGGTGACGATACAACTGCTGTACGTTTATCAGATTTTACAGGAGTGATTCCTGCAATTACAGGAAAAATAGAATTAGTGTACGAAGGAGAACAAGAAGGTGCCGATTTTGTAGCTAACGCTTTAATGGAAGCTGCAGTAAAAACCTTATTCCCTAAATATTTTCCTAAAGTTGAAAAACTAGAAAAACAAGGTGACGAAACTCCTTACGATGACTTAATCTCGTGGTTCTTTAATGGAGATGGTTTTGAATTGTTAGATGATTATGATGATGTAACTTATAAGGTAAAATTAGATGAGGTAACACCTTTAGATGCTTTAATTGCAGATTATCAGCCAGAAATTGATCCTAAAGATGTCTATTTTGAAAAGGAATTTATTCTTTGGGGTTTAACGCAATTTAAAAAATTAAGTAAGTATCGTTATTCTGAAGGCATGCAGTTTAAAGACCCTTATGGAAGTTATATTAGTGGGTTATAGGTTCTAAAATCTTGTTTAAAATTTTAAAACACCCCTAAGGTCCCCTCGAGGGGACAGTAGTTCTAATATTATATGGTGGATTGTCCCCTTGAGGGGACCTTAGGGTGTAATAGTTTATTGTTGAGCTTAATGATGTGTAAACTATAACTTACCAAATATCACGACTTTTAATATTAGCATCGCAGAGTTTTATAATCTCTGCGATTCTTTTTTGTTTTGTCGCTTCACGTTTGGCTTGGTTTAACCAATATAAATACTGTTTTCTGTAGCTAGGAGCAAAGTTGAGGTAGTTTTCAAAAGCATTTTTGTTAGCATCAAAGGCTTTTTGAAGATTACGAGGAATAACTCCATTTTCTACATCGTCTAATGCTGTCCAACTGCCATTTTCTTTTGCAATTTGAATAGACAGATGTCCACTTTGGTGTATTAAGTTTTCTTTATGTAATTGCTCTATATGATTTTTGTTTACTGCACTCCAGACACTTTTGGGTTTTCGTGGACAAAAATATTGTCGGCGTTTTCCGTCTCCTAAACTTTTTACTGTGGAATCTATCCAGCCAAAACAAAGGGCCACTTTTACGGCTTCTTCCCAACGCATAGAGTCCTTTTTATGATCGACTTTGTAGAAAATTAGATGAACACCTTTTACAGAATCGTGATAGTCTAGCAACCATTCGCGCCATTCCGTATCTGTTTTAAAATATAATTCTTGTAATTCCATGTTTATTTCCCGAGAAAGCGGGAGTCTTTTGTTTTCAGACCTGTCAGTTTTTTTTTAATGTTATTTAATTTAACTGAGTGAATTGTCTCCTTGAGGATTAGTGAGAACCAAAATATATTTTGTTTTGAAACTACCGATCGAAGCTCTTAGGGGTGTTTTTAAATTTCTTTTGATAGAATATAAAAATCTCTATCTATCTTAAAGCCTTTAGAAAATATTTTTTTAGTCTGCCAAGTTGCTTTTGGGAACAACCATTCGGATTTGCCATCAATGTCAATTTGAATAGGCATATCAAACCCTTCAACAATGTCTGTCCAACGATACTTTAGTTCCCCTTTTTTTATTTCATATTCCAAGGTCGGAATCTTAGTCGTTCTTAAATATTGATTAAAAAAAGCCGTTAAATCAATACCTGATTGCTCACTTAAGTAATCTTCAATCTGTTTAGTAGTCACCGTTTGATGATAAAATTCAGAATTTAAGCCTCTCAGTATTTGTCTCCATTTTTCGTCATCTTCAATGAGTTGACGAAGTGTATGCAACATATTAGCTCCTTTATAATACATGTCGCTAGAGCCTTCATTATTCACATTGTAGGTGCCAATTAAAGGTTTATTGTTTTGAATATTAGCACGTGTGCCAATCACATAATCGGCAGACGCTTCTTTGCCATAATAATAGTCTAAAAATAAATTTTCAGAGTAGGAGGTGAAGCCTTCGTGAATCCACATATCAGCGATGTCTTTGTTGGTGATATTGTTAGCAAACCATTCGTGACCAGCTTCATGAATGATAATAAAATCAAATTTTAAACCCCAACCAGTATCAGATAAATCTCGTCCTAAATAGCCCTGTTTATATTGGTTTCCGTAGGTTACAGAACTTTGGTGCTCCATGCCTAAATAAGGGACTTCAACCAATTTAAAACTATCTTCATAAAATGGATAAGGACCAAACCAATGTTCAAAGGCTTTCATCATTTTTGGTGCATCTTTAAAATGTGCTTTGGCGAGTTCTAAATTATCTTTAAGCACCCAATAATCCATATCTAAATCCCCTTTTTCACCTTTAAAGACTTCTGAGAAATTGGTATAGTCTCCAATATTCACATTAACTCCATAATTGTTAATTGGGTTGCTCACAAACCAATGCGAAGTGACGGTGTTGTTATTATTTTCAACCCGTTTTCTAAGACGACCATTAGAGACATTCGTCAACCATTTGGGATTGGTAACGCTAATCAGCATACTATCCACTTCGTCATACATATGGTCTTTGTTTGGCCACCACACACTAGCACCTAACCCTTGACACGAGGTGGCGATAAAATGCTTGCCGTTTTGATCTTTTTTCCATGAAAATCCACCATCCCAAGGAGCGCGTTTGGCTTCTCTCGGATAACCATTATAATGAATTTCAATGGATTTGATGTCACCAATATTTTGCTTTGTAGGAATTAAAATAAAATTGGCATTACCTTCAACTTGTACCTCTAATTCTTTGTCATCTTGTATCGCTTTGGTTATTTCCATGGGCTGTTGCAAATCGATTTGCATAAACTCATTAGGCTCTGAAACGACTTTATAATAAATAGTGTTTTTGCCTGAAATGAACTTGAGCTCTGGTTTTACTTCAATATCTAAATGGTAATAGGTTAAATCCCACCATGCGCGTTCTGGAGTGATGCTTCCTCTTAGGGTATCTTGATGTGTGAATTTTCCTTTATCTTGAAGTAATTGTGCTTTTAGAGAAAAAGTTGATACAATGAAAGTAATGAGACATACGTATTTTAATTTCATTTCATTTGAAGTTTTAAATATTTAAAGAACATAAATCCTGCCAATAGTAATGTTAGTCCTAAATACAAGGATCCAAAAAGAAGAAGGTTGTTGTAATCTTGATTAACAACGGTAAATTTAGCTAATTCAGAAACTAATGCTAATACCATAAATAAACTCAACATAATAACGACCGTGGAAATTAGTAATCCTAAAATCGTTTTTTTACTGAATATTTGATACACAAGAATAGCTAATAAAGCTATAGCAATAGGATTAAAAAGGTTGGGAGTTAAGATCCAATAATAGATAACGGAACCGATTAAAAATAATT
This sequence comes from Winogradskyella psychrotolerans, assembly GCF_018860565.1. Taxonomy (GTDB): domain Bacteria; phylum Bacteroidota; class Bacteroidia; order Flavobacteriales; family Flavobacteriaceae; genus Winogradskyella; species Winogradskyella damuponensis. The sequence continues at coordinate 240,680 of NZ_JAHKPS010000013.1, read as the reverse complement.
CTGGTAGTAGAGATGTAATCGTTTTGATTTTCATGATTCTTGTTGGTATAATTAGTTTAGTGTTTCACTAATTTAACGTAGTTTTTATCTTAAAATTTTATTTGGAAACACAACAACACTCTCATGGCCATCTGCACTTACAGCGGCCACGCCAAAAAAGAAATTATCAATAACAATACCATCTAAGGTAAACTCTGTAATGTTTTCTACATAACGACTGTGGTCCCAAGTTGGCGAAGTGGTATCTCTCCAATAGATTTTATAACCTTTGGCACCTTCAACGTTATTCCATTGTAATTTAGCAGAGGCTTCCACAATACCACCAATACTAACTTCGGTTGGAGACGGTGGAGCAGAAGCAAGGCTTGCCATAGTAATGGCATTGACAGTGGTTAATTTCTTGCAATACGGAAAGTTAACATGCTCAAAAGTGTCTCCGTATGCAATCCCATTTTCTGTACGAATATCTTGATGCTGTTGCGTATAGTTTTCGTGAGCTTCCATAATTCGGATACCAGCAAAGCCCGCATCATTAAAAGGTCTATGATGACCTCCACGTCCAAAACGATCTAAGCGATAAACCAGCATTGGGTTCATCTCTGGCATGTAGGTTTTTGTTGTTTTATATACAAATCGTGCCAACTGACGCGAAATACCATCAACTTCACCACCATAAAAACGTCTGGCTCTCGCTTGTTTTGCTAATGTTTCAGGATCTGTTTCCGACGTTGTTATAGGTTCTGAGAAAATTCGGAAAGTGCGGTTATCAATCACACCATCGACTCCAGAGATATTTCCAATCATGTCATTATTTAAAACTCCAATAATATCCCAATGATACTCCTTCGCATATTTTGCTAAACCTTGCCCTCCAAACAAACCTTGTTCTTCACCAGACAGTCCCACATAGATAATACTATTCTCAAACTTATATTGAGACAATACTCTAGCAGCTTCAATAGCACCTGCCATTCCTGTGGCATTATCATTTGCACCTGGTGCATCTGAAGTAAAATCATTTGGATCAGAGACTCTAGAATCGATATCACCACTCATTATGATATAGCAATTTGGATATTTCGTACCACGTTGAATGGCTACAACATTAACGACCATCACATCTTTAACGATACGTTGATTCTCTCCTTTTTTTACTAAATCCTTTTGGTAGAACACCTCTAAGCAATCGTTACAATCTTTAGAAATGGTTTCAAATTCAGATTTTATCCAACGACGCGCAGCTCCAATACCACGAGTTTTAGAAATGGTGTCGCTTAAGGTGTGTCGTGTTCCAAAGTTGACTAACGTTTGTACGTCTTTTTTTAAACGTTCTTCCGAAACAGCATCAATGATGTCATAAATATTTTGGTCGGTTTGTGCACCTAGTACAATAGAAACCATTAGAAATACTGAGCTGATTGCGATTTTCATTATGTTGAAGTTGTTAATCGATTAATTGTAAAGTTCCGAAAATATTGGCATCAATCCAACCACGATTTTTATCTTCACCTTCTACAGGAATTGACCCTATGAAATTTTCACGTTCTAAACTACTGTCGTTGTCACAGTAGGCAAGAGCAAAACCTATGTTTTTATTCGCTTGTAAGGTTGTAGGCAGATTATCCATATCGTCTTTATAGGTATCGTTAAATAATTTTATTTTGACTTCCCATAAGGTGGTGTTTCCTGTAACGTTTCGTTTAGATTCTATATGTGAATTATATAATTTACCTTCTCTTTTTGTCGACATATCAACGACATTTCCGTCTAAAGCAATATGATAAGCAAAGGCATTATGATTAAATTGATGTTCGCCACCACTATTGTCTTCATCAATAAATACTTCTAAACAATCATCGTCCCACCACGCTACAAGAGGGTCTTTGTGAGTGTCTGTAATAATATCATCTTGTATTTCTGCCAAAAGATAAAGGGCATCTTTAGTCCAAGATAACTTGTATCGTCCTTTAAAATCGTCCGCGGTATAGGCTTCACCTAACCATAACTGATCGAGTTGATGCCATTCTGAATTTTTCCAAATACTTTCATTGGCAATACCATCAATATTTATGTTTTCTTTTGCATGTTTAACTTTAATCAGCTGTTTCAGTGGTTTGCTGTTTTTTAAAGTTTTTTTGTAATTGAATTTTACGGTTTCAGTTTTTCCGTTGTCTTCGATATCCACATAGACATTCATTTCACTATCTGAAATTTTTTCAAAGGATATGCCTTCAAAAACCACTTTATTTTCTGTGATTTCTATTAAAGGAAAATCAACGGTTTCATCTTTCGTTTCCCAGCCTTTAAGATCTGGGCCGAAATGTTTTAATTGAAGAATTAATGAATTTTCGACTTCTCTTATGACTTCAATTTCGTAGAAGGTGACTTTTCCGTCGTTAATTAATTTAAACGTTGCCATCATAGAACCGCCAGAAGGTTCGCTCCAGATTTCTTCAGTGATGCCACCAAAAGCTTCACCATGCCATGTGCCAGCAATCCATGCAATGTTTTCTAGTTTGGGCTCAAGCACTTTACTTGTTTGTGCTTTACTTGGTAATGTAAAAGCAATTAGTAAGAACAGTAAGTGTTTCATTGAGCTCGTTTTTATATGATCAAGTAAATATAAAAATTACATGGTACAAACCGGTTATAAACAAAATAATAAGTCCTATTGCTAAAAGACTAATAGCGCGACTTACATTTTTAAATATCTAGGCTGATATTTTTGAAATGATAAAAAAATATAGCTAGTGTAGGTGTGGAAACCTCGAATAAACTTTGTTCAATGGCAGCAGTAATTATAATGACTGACTAACCCTTTATAGATTTTAATTTTATTTATATATGTATAATAATTCATTAATTTAGAGTAATGGATTACTTAAAAATAGTTTAATCTATAGCGGCTGTCAATCACATATTGATGTGATATTGTGTATTGTATTTGAATCGGTTTGGGTGCGAATCACCTAAATTTAAAACTTGGCTTTAGAAAATAGCATCAGCCTATTTCGCCATCCTTATTAATATATAGACCAGAGCTTTTTTCGAGTATGTGAAGTGTTTTTAATAATAAAGCTTTGGTGGTTGAAAGTTTAGTGTCAAGCGTGGCTAAAAGTTCTTTTATCGATTCAGTCTTTTTTTGATCTTCAAGTTCGCTTTGTTGTATTATTGAATAAAAGTAACTCTAGAAATTAAATCGTTTCTAATTTCGTAAATAGCAATGGCATAAATGATTTTACCATTTACACGTACTTTTTCTTTGTCAATTACTTTATTACCTATTACAATTCTATTAACTATTTCTGTGTTTAAATCGGGTGTGCTTTTAAAAAAAGAAGCATATTGCTTTTTTAAGGCGTCTTGTCCTTCAGAGTTTAGAGTATATGGAAACGAAAATAGCATAACATCATTGGTATAAGTTTTTGTAAAACCATTAATGTCTCTGTTGTTATAGGCTTCTAATTGGTCGTTTACAATATACTCTGGGTTAGAATTTGTTTTAGAGTTGCTAATATATGTCACGACGTTAATATTATCAGCATCAGTTTCATAAATTGTAACTTGTCTATTGGTTGTGTTATTTATAGTCACTAATTCTTCATCTACAACCATATTTTTATGTGTCATTCTATTGATAACCTTGACACTTGATTTTTCGTTTTTCTTAAAAAATTGCTTGTAACTTTCTCTTAATGTAGTACGGCCAGAGTACATTTTAGCTCTAGGAAATCTGTTAACAATAACATTGGCATCGAAAGCAAAGGCAAGTTCATCTAACTTTCTATTGTTATAGGGATCAATATATTTTTGTACAATTTTAGCAGCTGCTTTCTCCATTGCTATGATTTCAGCTTCAGTATTCTCCTTAGTGGTTTCTTCCGGAGTTTCTATTGCTGAATTATCTGCAGGAATGTCTCCTGCTAAAAGTAATTTTGTCCCAGAAACATTTGTTGCTAAACGCGTTATTTTTGTAATGCCGTTAGTTGATAAATCTGCTATTTTTTTCCAATTATTATCACGTTGTAGTCTTAATTTATATAGAATATTGTCTTTGCCTAAAAGCAAGGTTTTACTATCTAACCAACAAATATCTTCTACATTTTTTAGGGTATTAGCGATAAGTTTAATCTTACCTGTTTTAGGGTTTAGTGATTTTATTTGCCATTGGTTTGCATTAGTTTTTGAAATAAAACTGACTAAATCGGAATTCGGAATTTTGTGAAATGAACGTCCAACATTTGAAGCATATTTTGTACTTATACCACTGATGATATTTGTGACATAAAGATTAAGTTTTTCGTCCTCTATTACGGCAGATACAACAGTTTCTTCATCAGCCCAAGTGTAATATGCAACGACTAAGTCTTTAATAAGGAGATTAGATTCACCATTACTTAAATTATAAGCATACAAGCGTTGTTTTCCGTCTTTATCTAAGCGTACAGCAGAAAATTCTTGTTGATTTGGGATTCTTAGAGGTGAATACTCGCTACCATCAGTAAAATTAATCCAGATTTTGCCATTATAACGTGTATCATATTTTGCAATATCGGTTTGTCCAGCTCTTGTTGACGCAAAAACAATATAACGCTCATCTAAAAAAGAAGGTTGATTGTCGTAGCCTTCGTTGTTAGAAATGTTTTTAACATTACTCAATTTAATTTTTGAGTTCGCTGTTGTTATATCTCCTAAGAATATTTCGGTGTTGGACTGAGAAAATGCCAAAACAGGTATTAAACATAAGATAGTTAGGATGTATCGCATTTTATAAAAGTTTTTTTTAAAGATATAAATTTATAAATAATTTGCATGATAATTCTTTGTTACTACATTTGTAGTATTAGAACTATAACTGTGGATATAAAACAACTGAATAAATCTGAGCTTCAAATCATGAAGTATTTGTGGATGCTTGAAAAAGGATTTATGAAAGACATCGTCGAGAAATTTCCTGAGCCAAGGCCTGCATATACAACGATTTCAACCTTATTGAAACGTATGACTGATAAAGAATATATAGGGTTTGAGCGTTTAGGAAGAGACAAACAATATTTTCCAATTCTTAAAAAGAACGATTATTTTACGAAACAAGTTAATGGAATGATTCAGCATTTTTTTAATGATTCTAAAGCACAGTTTGCGTCGTTTTTTGCCAAAAATGCCGATTTATCGATGCAAGAATTAGAGGAACTTCAAGCGTTGTTAAAGCAGAAAATGGATCAAAAGAAAGCCAATGATTAGTTATTTTGTATATACCATTATTAGTCTCGGCTGCTCATATGTGCTTTATGTTTTGTTACTCAGAAAACAAAAGACATTTCAGTTTAATCGTTTTTTTCTTTTAAGCGCTTTGGTGCTATGTCTTGTGGCTCCATTTTTAGAATTTGAACTATTTAAAGCCGTTCCAAGTATTACACAAATTCAGTTAGATAAATTTACTGAGACAAACGCTATAATAGATACTGTAGATAATGTCACAATAGGAGAGGAGGTAATTGTTAATCCTTATCGTGCCAATCCAGTTAAGATTATTTATGGCCTAATTTCTTTTTTATTCATCATTCGATTTTCAAAGAATCTACTTCAGATATACAAACTTACTAGATCGGAATATGAAACAATAGACCATCTTAAACTAATAAAAATTCAGGACTCTAATATGGTGTCTAGTTTTTTCAATTATATATTTATTCCTAAATATAACGCACTATCTATAGGTGATTACGAAAGTATTATTGCACATGAAACTGTACATAGTGAAGAATTACATACGATAGATATTATACTATTAGAATTATTGAGTTGTGTGTTTTGGTTTAATCCATTTATCTGGTTGTATAAGAAAGCAGTCTTACAAAATCACGAATTTATCGCTGATGAAAAGTCCGTCTTATCAGGCATTGATATTGAAAATTATTCTAATACCATTATCAATTTAGGACAAAAGGAAAACCGCGTTCCTCTAACCAGCGGATTTAATTTCATTCAAATCAAAAATCGAATTATTATGTTACATCAATCAAAATCATCAGTATTCAAACGAACTTTAAACATTATATCTGTTATCCTACTTTTTGCGGGCATCTTTGTCTTTAGTTCTTACAAAGACTTAAAAGAACCGCTCGTAGTTGTTATAGATGCAGGTCATGGAGGACATGATTCTGGTAATTTAGATGAGAAGGATATTGTTTTAAATATTTCTAATCAGTTATCTCTTTTAAGTAGTGATAATATCCGAATTATTACCACAAGAACTGAGGATACATTTACCACATTAAAAGAACGTGTTGAATTTATTAATACGCAAAATGCAGATCTAGTTGTAAGTTTACATGCCAATGCGCATTCAAATCCATTGACAAATGGAGTAGAGGCTTACTACAACGACAAAGACGAGTTTAAGGATAAGTCTTATGCATTTGGCAAGATTTTATTAGAAAACCAGATGGAATTATTTTCAACCAATCGCGGACTTAAAACAGTGCCTATGTATATTTTTAGACATATCAATAGTCCTGGTGTATTTTTAGAACTCGGATTTATTACGAATGAAGAGGATCATAAGGTTTTGATGAATGCGGATCGTCAAAAGCAAATAGCAGCTTCAATTTTTGAAGGATTAGAAGAAATTAGAAAGAGTAACTAAATTAAAAAAGCCAACACAACCGAAAATCATGAATCGGAAGTGTTGGCTTTTAACCATTCAACTTAACCTAAATTTTTAAAAGCAGTACTTATTCTCTGCTTTTACTTTTTCTGCGATCTCAATACGTAAATCTACGATATCTGGATAGTTTGTATATTTTGTAAAACGCTTAAGTCCCATTAATAACATACGTTGTTCGTCTCCTTCAGCAAAAGAAATAATACTTTCTTTTCCTTTTTCTTCAACGATATCTACAGCGTGATATAAATATAATTTCGCCATCGCGATTTGTGCAGATTGTTCTGCTTCACTAGTACGTTTTACGTTTTTCTCTGTTCTTAAAATTGCCGATTCTGCCATATAGATTTCAATTAAGATATCTGCAGCAGCAATTAATAACTGTTGGTGTTCTTCTAGTTGAGGTCCAAATTTTTGAACAGCTCCACCTGCAACCATTAAAAAGGCTTTTTTAAGCTTCTTAATCATTTCTTTTTCTTCTGAAAATAATTCAGAATAATCTGGAGTATCAAAAGACGGGATGCCCATTAATTCTTCTTGTACTTTTTGAGCAGGACCTAATAAGTCTACATGACCTTTCATTGCCTTTTTTACTAACATACCAACAGCTAACATTCTGTTGATTTCGTTAGTGCCTTCATATATACGAGCGATACGCGCATCTCTCCAAGCCGACTCCATAGGAGTTTCTTCAGAGAATCCCATACCACCAAAAATTTGAATACCTTCATCTGCAGCATTTTGTACATCTTCAGATACAGCAACTTTTAAGATAGAACATTCAATAGCATATTCTTCAACCCCTTTAAGTTCTGCTTCTTGATGCGAATTCCCAGCCGCTTCACGCAAAGCAATGCGATCTTCAATGTTTTTTGCAGCTCTGTAAGTTGCAGATTCACCAGCATAAGCACTAGCTGCCATTTCGGCTAATTTGGTTTTAATAGCTCCGAAGTTTGCAATAGGAGTTTTAAATTGTTTACGTTCATTAGCGTAGTTTACAGCAGTAGTTAAAATACGACGTTGTGAATCTAAACAAGCCGCAGCCAATTTAATACGACCAACATTAAGCGCATTCATGGCAATTTTAAAACCTTCACCACGACCTGCTAACATATTTTCTACAGGTACAACTGTATCATTAAAAAATACTTGACGCGTAGAAGAGGCACGAATACCTAATTTGTGTTCTTCTTCACCTAAAACAATACCGTTAGGATTATCTCCATCATATTCTACGATGAAACCTGTAATGTTTTTATCATCTTCAATACGAGCAAAAACAATCATCAAACTACAGAACCCTGCGTTTGAGATCCACATTTTTTGACCGTTAATTTTATACGATTTTCCGTCTTCTGAAAGCGTTGCTGTTGTTTTACCAGAATTGGCATCAGATCCAGCTCCTGGTTCTGTTAAACAATACGCTCCAAACCACTCTCCAGAGGCTAGTTTAGGAACGTATTTTTGTTTTTGTTCTTCGGTACCATATAATGTAATTGGCATAGTACCAATTCCTGTGTGTGCACCAAAAGCTGTACTAAAAGAACCTGTACCACTTGAGATATAATCACAAGTTAATACTGTAGATACAAAACCCATTCCCATCCCGCCATAAGCTTCAGGAACGGCAACACTTAAAAAGCCCATATCACCAGCTTTACGCATTACCTCTTCGGTTAATGCATAATCTTTAGCTTCAAAACGAGGCTTATGAGGTATGATTTCACGATCGTTAAATTCCATTACGGATGCCTTCATCATGGTTTGTTCTTCTGAAAAATCTTCAGGAGTAAACACATCTTCACAATTTGTTTCTTTTACTAAGAACTGACCTCCACGTAGGATGTCTTTTTCTGTATCTGCCATTTTTTTTTGTTATTAGATTTTAAGATTTCTAGAACCAAGAATCAAGACCACTTAAGTCCGGATTTGAAACTTGAAATCATTTTTTGTATTTGTTTTATTTTGTCTTCTAATTCTTTAAATTTTTCTTCTGAAATATAGTTTTCATTAAAAGCAACATTCAGTTGTGTTTTCCATTCAAAAGTAGCGCCTAAACTGTACTCTAAATATTGAGCAAAATGTTTGTTTGAACTTTTACTTGTGCCTTCCGATATATTAGAAGGAATAGATACAGCGCATCGATTCATTTGACTCGTTAATCCATAAGTTTCAAAATCTGGAAAATTCCTAGTGATTTTATAAGATTCTGAAACTAATGCCATGCTTTCATTCCAAATTTTTAATTTCTTGAAATTATGCATAGTCTATTGTCTTTGTCGTCTTTTTATTAATCTTGACTCTTGGTTATGAGGTCTTAATTGTTAATTAAGGAATTCAAATATTCCACAAGCTCCTTGACCAGTACCAACACACATGGTTACAGCACCATATTTACCTTGCATATTTTGTTTACGCATTTCATCAAATAACTGTACCGATAGTTTTGCTCCAGTACATCCTAATGGGTGACCTAATGCAATGGCACCACCATTAACGTTAATAATATCTGGGTTTAAATCTAGTTCTCTGATTACCGCTAAAGATTGAGATGCAAATGCTTCGTTTAATTCAATTAAACTTAAATCATCTTGTTTTAATCCTGCTTGTTTTAATGCTTTTGGAATTGCTTTAACTGGGCCAATTCCCATAATACGAGGTTCAACACCTGCTGCAGCATAGTTTACCATTCTTGCAATTGGCTCTAAACCTAATTCCTTCACCATGTCTTCACTCATTACCATTACAAAAGCAGCTCCATCACTCATTTGTGATGAGTTACCAGCAGTAACACTACCTCCTGCAGCAAATACTGCTCTAAGTTTTGCTAAAGCTTCTTTACTTGTTCCTGCACGAGGGCCTTCATCTTTAGTAACTGTATAAGATTTTGTAGCTTTCTTTCCGTTCGCATCAATGTACGTTTGCTCAACTTCAATTGGTACTATTTGATCTTGAAAACGGTTTTCAGCTTGCGCTCTTAACGCTTTCATGTGCGAATTGTAGGCGAATTCATCTTGATCTTCACGAGATACGTTGAACTGTTTTGCAACAGCTTCAGCCGTATTTCCCATGCCCCAATAATAATCTTCGTGACCTGCTTTTACAATAGCGTCGTAATTCAATTCTGGCTTAAAACCTGTCATTGGCACCGCACTCATGCTTTCTGCTCCACCAGCAATAATACAATCTGCCATTCCGGCTTGTATTTTTGCAGTTGCCATACCAATGGTTTCTACTCCAGAAGAGCAAAAACGGTTGACAGTTACTCCGGGAACATCCACAATCTCTAATCCCATTAAAGAGATTAAACGTGCCATATTTAATCCTTGAGAACCTTCTGGCATTGCGTTACCAACAATAACATCGTCAATACGCTTTGGGTCTAAACCTGGCAATTCCTTCATCATATACTTGATGGTTTCTGCTGCCAATTCATCTGTTCTTTTAAAACGGAACACGCCTTTTGGTGCTTTACCAACTGCGGTTCTGTATGCTTTTACTATATATGCTGTTTTCATAATTTTAGATTTTTAGATAATTAGATTTTTTGATATTTTAGATTTCTAAGCGTCTAGAAATCTGAGAATCTAAGTTGTCTAATTTCTTAACGGTTTTCCTTTGGTTAACATATGTTGAATACGCTCCAATGTTTTTCTTTCGGTACAAAGAGACAAAAAGGCTTCACGTTCAATATCTAGTAGGTATTGCTCTGTTACTTTAGTAGGTTCTGATAAATCGCCGCCAGCCATAACGTATGCTAGTTTATTTGCGATTTTCATATCGTGCTCAGAAATGTAATTCGAATCTTCCATTGAATCTGTTCCTACTAAGAACATACCTAAAGCTTGTTTCCCAAGTACTAAAACATCATTTCGTTTTACAGGCTGCGTATAACCAGAATTAGCCATTAACATAGCGTGTTGTTTTGCAACGGCTATCTGACGGTCTTTATTCACCACAACAACATCTTTTCCTTTTTGAAGTAATCCTAAATCGAAGGCTTCGTAAGCAGAAGTTGATACTTTAGCCATACCAATAGTTAAGAAATACTCTTGTAAAACATTTAATTGTACATCTCCTTTTCTGAAGGTGTCTGATGCTCTTAAAGCCATTTCTTTAGAACCACCACCACCAGGAATTACACCAACACCAAACTCTACAAGTCCCATGTAAGTTTCTGCTGCCGCAACGACTTTATCTGCGTGTAATGATAATTCACATCCACCACCTAAAGCCATGCCGTGAGGTGCAGAAATTGTTGGGATTGATGAATAACGCATACGCATCATGGTATCTTGGAAATATTTGATAGCCATGTTAAGCTCGTCATACTCTTGTTCTGCTGCCATCATAAAAATCATGCCGATGTTTGCACCAACAGAGAAGTTTGCGGCTTGGTTACCTACTACTAAACCAGCAAAATCTTTTTCGGCTAAATCAATAGCTTTATTTAATCCTGCGAGAACATCTCCACCAATGGTGTTCATTTTAGATTGGAATTCACAGTTAAGGATACCATCACCTAAATCTTCAATGACCACTCCAGAGTTTTTAAACACTTCGTTTGTTTTTCTGATGTTATCTAAGATGATAAATGCATCTTGACCAGGAATTTTCTCTTGTGATTTTTTAGGAATATCATAAGCATAAGTCGCTCCATCTTTTACAGTGTAAAAAGATGTACTTCCAGAGGTTAACATCTCATTTACCCAAGCATTTAGTTCTAAACCTTCTGCTTTCATCATTTCGATACCTTTTTCAACTCCGATAGCATCCCAAATTTGGAAAGGACCATGTTCCCATCCAAAACCAGCCTTCATGGCATCATCAATTTTATATAAATCGTCTGTGATTTCTGGAATACGATTTGAAACATAAGCAAATAAAGCAGCAAAACTCTTTCTGTAGAATGCACCAGCTTTGTCTTTACCTTTTACTAATATTTTGAAACGATCTACAACTTTATCTACCGTTTTAGTCAATTCTAAAGTGGCAAACTTAGCTTTTTTTGAAGCTCTGTATTCTAAGGTATTTAAGTCTAATGATAAAATTTCAGAAGAACCATCCTCTTTTCTTACTTTTTTGTAAAATCCTTGTCCTGTTTTACTTCCTAACCATTTGTTTTCCATCATGGTATTGATGAAATCTGGTAATTTGAATAACTCTAAACGTTCATCTTTAGGACAGTTTTCTCTGATGCCATTAGCGACATGAACTAAAGTATCTAAACCAACCACATCAACCGTACGGAAGGTTGCTGATTTTGGACGACCAATTACGGGGCCTGATAATTTATCTACTTCTTCAATGGTTAAATCTAAATCTTTAACCGTGTGAAATAAACTTTGAATGCTAAAAATTCCGATTCTGTTTCCGATAAATGCAGGAGTGTCTTTAGCGATAACAGCTGTTTTTCCTAAGAATTTTTCGCCATACTCATTTAAGAAATCTAATACCGCTTGGTCTGTTTTTGGACCAGGAATGATTTCAAACAATTTTAAATATCGTGCAGGATTAAAGAAGTGTGTACCACAGAAATGTTTCTGGAAATCGTCACTACGATCTTCACTCATAAACTTAATAGGAATACCAGAGGTGTTAGATGTAATTAACGTACCTGGTTTACGGTATTTTTCTAGCTTTTCAAAAACTTGTTGTTTAATATCAAGTCTTTCTACTACAACTTCCATAATCCAATCTACATCAGCTACTTTAGCGATATCGTCTTCTAAGTTTCCTGTAGTAATTCGACTTGCAAAAGATTGACTATAAATAGGAGAGGGCTTCGATTTTAAAGATGCTGTTAAGGCATCGTTTACTAATCTGTTTCGTACGACTTTGTCTTCTAAAGTTAAACCTTTTGCTTTCTCTTTGTCGTTAAGTTCTCTTGGTACAATGTCTAATAATAAAACATCTACACCAATATTGGCGAAATGACAAGCGATACCGCTTCCCATAATTCCGGATCCAATAATTGCTATTTTTTTTATTCTTCGTTTACTCATCTTATTTTAAAATGTGTTCTTTTTTATTGTATATCTGTTTGTTGGAAATCATATTATTAATGATTTCTGCAACTTTGTAAAAATTTGTCAGTTCTTCTGAAGAGACATTATTTTTAATAGCCTCATTAAAGGTTAAAACCTTTTCTTTTGATAAAGCTCTTTTTTCTCTACCAAAATCAGTTAAAAAAATAAGGACTCCACGGCCATCTTCGGGATTTGGTTTACGTTCTATTAAGCCTTTGGCTTCCATAGTTTTTAAAGTTCTAGAAAGACTTGTTGCTTCCATTCCCATTTTTGGTCCCAAAGAAGTTGAAGGGGTTCCTTTTTCTGGATCAATACTCAATAATGTAAAACCTGTTGCCATAGTGGTTCCAAATTCAGACGCTTCTTCGTTGTACATTTTATTGACAGCTAACCATGTGGTTCTAAGGACGTAGTCAATGGTTTTATCTTTCATGTATAATGTTTGAAAACCAAAGATAGTAAAAAAATACTATGCACGCATAGTATTTTAGCGTAAATTGTATATAATTTTTTGATATATGGATTTTGAAGGCTTTTTAAATAATTACATTAAATTTGTCTCATTAGTATTATTAACAGCATTTTGCAAATAACTACGCATTACATTGAACAACTCGGTTTATAGATTTCAAGAATATAAAGTATTTTTTTACAGACTTTTTTTAGTTTACCTTTTTTACTTCATTGCTAGAGTTTTGTTTCTTATTTACAATTTTGATTTATTGCATGTTGAGTCTGTTACAGAGTTTCTTAAAATTCAATACCATGGATTAGCATTTGACACAACAGCTATTTTATATGTGAATAGTTTGTTTTTGTTAATGTCATTTTTGCCTTTATTTATAAACACTAAAAAGAGCTATCAAAAGGTTTTATTTTATGTGTATTTTGTTACAAACCTAATTGCTTATGCCATCAATTTTGTAGATTTCATTTATTATAAATACACCTTTAGTCGTACCACGATAGTTGTTTTAGATGTGGTGAAGCACGAAACAGATAAAGGAGGTATGTTTTTTAGGTTTTTAATTGATTATTGGCATGTTTTTTTACTGTTTGTTTTGACTTCATCACTTTGGGTCTACTTATATAGAAAAGTGAATATAGCTTCTGTTGATAAATCAAAACTCACGACTAAGAAAAATTTAATTTATGTATTACAGTCGTTAGTTGTTTTTTGCATTGTAACAGTTTTAACTATTGGTGGCATAAGAGGAGGAGATTTTAAGAAGAGCACCAGGCCAATTAATCTTGTAGATGCCAATAGGCATGTTCAAAAAATAGAACAAGCAGATTTGGTTTTGAATTCTCCATTTGCTTTTATCCGCACATTCAATGCCAATTCTTTTAAAAAAGTGGGGTATGAAATGGATCAGGCAGTTGTAGACAAATATGTACAGCCAATTAAACAATATTCAAATAATCCTAAATCAAAACCTAATATTGTATTAATAATTACAGAAAGCCTTGGTCGTGAGTATCTAGGTGCTTTTAATACAGAATACAATATACCCAACTACGTAAGTTATACTCCTTTTTTAGATTCGCTAGCCGGAAAAAGTTTAATTTTTCCAAATGCTTTTGCCAATGGAAGTAAGTCAATTCATGGTATGTCTTCTATTTTATCAGGGATTCCTTCGTTTAAAGATGCATTTACATCTTCGGCATATTCCAAACAGGAGATTCAATCTTTGGTTTCAATATTGAATAGTGAAGGTTATAATTCGACATTTTTTCACGGAGCAGCAAGAGGTTCTATGGGCTTTTTAGGTTTTAGTAATATATTGGGGTTTGATTCGTATTTAGGGCGTGAAGATTATAACAATGACGATGATTTTGATGGTGCATGGGGAATTTGGGATGAGCCTTTTTTACAGTATATGAAGGAGAATATTGATGATATGGAAACACCCTTTTTTGCAACTGTTTTTACCGTTTCGTCTCACGAACCTTATGTTATTCCTAAAAAATATGAAGGCAAATTTCCAATTGGAAATGTCCCTATGCATCAATGTGTTGGCTATACCGATTATGCTTTTAAACGATTCTTTGAAGAAGCTAAAAAAGAACCATGGTTTGATAATACCATTTTTATTATTACTGCAGATCATGGTAATCAAGTGTATTATAAAGACATGTATTATAAACCTATTAACCGAAATACGGTTCCAATTTTGATTTATAAACCGGACAATTCCATGGCAGGCGTTAATATGGATTTGGCACAACAAATTGATATTTATCCAACGGTTTTAGATATGATAGGGTATAAGAAGCCATTTAGAAGTTGGGGGCGAAGTTTAGTGGACTCTACAGATTCAACTAAGCCATTTACAATTAATTATGGGAGTTCACATTATCAATTTCAGATGGGAAATTATATTTGTATATTTGATGGAAAGAGAGCTAAAGGATTTTATGATATTTCAGATAAAGGCTTGAAAAACAACCTTATTGGAAACAAAAATGCTGAAATGTCTCAAATTGAAAACATTTGTAAAGCCTATGTTAAAGATTACTACGATAGAATTATCGATAAAAAACTAAGCTTAAAAAATTAAGTATATGAAGAAAAAAATAGGATTGTTTGTTTTAGCTATCGTTATCATTGGCGCTGCTAAATTTTATTATGATGTAAATTTAAACTATAATTTTAAAGCTATCTCAGAGGGTAAGGTTTATAAATCTGGAGTAATTCCTCCTGATGAATTAGAAGATTATATTACTAAACATAATATTAAAAGTGTTATTGATTTAAGATTTCCTGGTACTGATGATCTTGTAAACAATCCTGAGATTCCAGAACAATTAATCGTAGAAAAAGAGGCTGTTGAAAAGATTGGTAATGTTAATTATTATAACGTAGGATCAAGGCAAGTGCCAGATCAACCAACAGTAGATAAGTTTTTAAAAATTATGGATGATAGTACTAATTATCCAGTTTTGATTCATTGTCACCATGGTGAAGGACGAGCTCCTTTGTTCTCTGCTATTTATAGAATGGAATATGAAGATATTCCAAATGAAGAAGCACGAGACGAAACACGTGTTTTAGTTAAGTGGAGTTCTTTTGATGATGGTAAACCTAAAGGAGAATTTGTTAAAAACTACAAGAAGCGTAGCAGTAAATAAGACTTAAAGATTAATCTAATCTTTAAAGTTGATGATTTCTTTTCGAGATTTTACATTCAGTTTTTGATATATAGAACTCACGTGAGATTTTACGGTGCTTATGCCAATATTCATGTCATCTGAAATTTCTTTATTAGATTTTCCGGCTTTTAATAAAGCATAAATTTTTCGTTCTTGTACACTAAGAGCCTTTAGAGCTAATGTTTGTTTATGAGGTCTTTTTCTTATTTTTCCGTTAATAAAAAAACCTAATCCAAATGATAAAAGAATACTCAAAGCAATGAGTATTCTACTGTCGAAAGCGTTTTTTCTTTTAGGAACTTTTGACTTAAAGGTTTTAAAATATTCTGAGTCTTCGTTTTTCCACTTTTCAATAAAATTTTGATAATAGTCTGTGTTATTATCTATGTCTACCTCATATTTACTTTTTTGTAATGCATATAAAGATACTAGAGGATAGGAGCAAGTGTCTGCAATTTTTCTGAGCTGTTCATTAAAAGCATTAGTAACAAACTCGCTTTTTACTCTAGTGGCACTATAGTTGGTACTGTCTATGAGTTTAACAATATCGTCTACTTTATCAATAATTTTATTTTTTACATCACTTTTAAAAGTTACATCGCTAAAGGTTTTATTGTTGTTGAAAATTTCAATTTTAGATGCTTTATTGGCAACGATAAAGAAATGGTTCTCCTCTTTACCTCCTATGATTATTGAGGCATCTGATGCCCCTTTTTTAGATATATGAAGTCGATATAAATTGTCATTTTTAGGAAGGTAGTCTATGTTAAATTTAAAATACCCAGAGCTATCAACTTCAGATTCTGCAATAATCATACTACGAGACATGGTGTACATTTTGCTAAAATCTGAAATATGTGATAGATATAGTTTAGGCTTCCAGATGCTGTCTAAAACAATGTGACCTTCAATTTTAGGTTCATTATTTGAGAAATTCTGACTGAAAAGACTATTGCTGTTAAAAAGAAGAATTAGAGTAAACGTAGCTAGTAAATTTACATAGCGATCATTAAAAGGTAGATTGGCTAGTTTCAATTTTTAGTTATGTGTTATAAATCTTGAATTAATCTTTATGGATGCATAGGTTTTTGTAGGTATTAATTTAATAATCCACTTGCCAGCGATGGGATCACTGATTATTTTTTCAATTTTACCTTCAACAAGTTCCCTATTTTGACTTTCATCATAATTTAAGGGTAATTTTTCTTTTAATTGACTTTCAACGGCAAATTCTCCTTGTTTTTCGCCTTTAGGATTGTAAATCTCTATTTTAAGACTTCCTAAGAGTACTTTACAATTAATATCGAGACCTAAGCTAGATGTTTTTTCTATGACGTTTAAAATAATACTTTGATCATCCTTGTCGTTGCTAGTTAGATTTATGGATCTTTTTAAATCAAAGGTAGAACTTTGAGCAATAGTAGGATGTGAAATACATAATGCAATTAGAAAGATTGAAATAGAAAATAAATGTTTCATAATATTTTAGTTTAGAATTTATATTACAAAACTATTTCAAAATCACAAGTATTAAAGTTTATAGCGTATGAAAAAGGTACTAATAAAGTTTTAAAAAGGTGCTAAACCATAGTAATTACTTCGGTCTATAAATTTTGTCATAGAGTTCTTGATAGATTTCTTTTATAATTTTTCGTTTCATTTTCATGGTAGGAGTAAGGTGTCCTCCTTCAATAGACCATACATCTGATGTGAGTTCAAAACGTTTAATTTGTTCCCATTTTCCAAAGTTTTTGTTGTATTTGTCTATTTCTTTTTGAATGCGGTTAATTACAATTTCTGAAGTGGCAATTTCAGCGTCCGTTTTTCCGACACCGTTTTGTTTATGATCTATCCAATCTCTAATAAAATCAAAATTTGGTTGAATTAAAGCGGCTGGCATTTTTTCACCTTCACCAACAACCATAATTTGTTCAATAAAAAGCGATTGTTTCATGTCGTTTTCTAATAGTGGAGGAATGACATATTTTCCACCAGAAGTTTTAAACATTTCTTTTTTTCTACCAGTTATTTTTAAAAACCCATCGGCATCAATTTCACCTTTATCACCAGTATGAAAGTAATTGTCAGTCATAACTTCATTAGTTTTTTCTGGGTCTTTATAATAGCCCATCATCACATTAGGACCTTTTATTAAGACTTCACCATCGTCTGCAATTTTAACTTCAACATTATCTATAGGTTTACCTACGGTTCCAACTCTGTACATATGGTCCCTGTATAACCCAACAGCAACAACAGGAGATGTTTCTGTTAAGCCATAACCTTCCATAACTCTCATTTTTGCTGCTCCAAAGATTCTTGCTAGTCTAGGTTGTAAAGCAGCACTGCCAGAAACCATTGTGCCTAGTTCTCCTCCAAGTGCTTCTCTCCATTTACTAAAAATAAGTTTGTTTGCTATTTTTAGTTGAAATTCATACCATGCTCCATTTGCACCATAGGGTTCCCATCGTTCTCCTAATCCAACAGCCCAGAAAAACAAGGCTTTTTTTATACCTGTTAACTCTTCGCCTTTAAGCATTATTTTGTCGAATACTTTTTCAAGCAATCGTGGTACAACACTCATTAAGTTTGGTTTTATTTCTTTAGCATTTTCACCAATTTTATCAATGCCTTCTGCAAAATATATTGAAGTACCAGCATGTTGATAAACATAAATTAAGAGACGTTCAAAAATATGACAGATAGGTAAGAAACTTAAGATACGGTTTTCGCCTTTTACTAGAGGAACTCTTGGAGAACTGTCTAAAGCGTTACTTGTAATATTCCAATGCGAAAGCATAACACCTTTAGGTTTGCCTGTTGTGCCAGAAGTGTAAATTATAGTGGCTAAATCTTCAGGTTTTACAGCATCTTTTCTTGCTTCAACTTCGGGTTGATTACTTTCGTCTTTACCTAATTCAAATAACTCAGAGTAATGTTTACAACCCTCAATATGATTAAATGAGTATATCTCTTTTATACTTGTATTAGCTTGAACTTTTTTTACCTTTTCTAAGACTTCTTTATCCGAAACAAAACAATAGATAGACTCACTATGATTTAATACATACTCATAGTCTTCTGCACTTATAGTTGGGTATATAGGAATATTCTGAGCTCCAAGTTGAAGAATTCCAATGTCCATAATATTCCACTCTGTTCTGTTTGTGGTAGAAATTACAGCTATTTTATCATTTTTTTTAATACCCAAACGCAGCAATGCTCTGCTCACTGTGTTGGATTTGTCAATGTACTCTTGTGTAGATATAGCTTCCCATTTACCGTTGTATTTGGTAACTAAGGATTTTGCGTTTGGTTTATGTTTTAATTGGTAATAAGGAAAATCAAAAAGGCGTGTTACTTCTGTCATATTATTAAACTCTTGTTGTAGTATTACG
The DNA here is from genome assembly GCF_018860565.1 of Winogradskyella psychrotolerans. GTDB lineage: Bacteria > Bacteroidota > Bacteroidia > Flavobacteriales > Flavobacteriaceae > Winogradskyella > Winogradskyella damuponensis. The sequence continues at coordinate 221,433 of NZ_JAHKPS010000013.1, read as the reverse complement.
AAAATATGAAATATATAATTAGTAACGTAACTAAGGGTATAATAAATATTATTAGATTATTTACGGTAATCCTATTAAATACATGATGGTTTAGTGAATTATGCAGTTTTAGTCAAGTTTTTTTGTTAAAACTATATATTTTTAAGTATATTTGGTTTACCAGATTGGTTTACCAATCAAAATAATCAATATTTAATTTATACGAGTATGAAAACATTTTACCCTTTTAAGACTTCAATTTTTATTGCAATATGCACATTGCTATTATCAACATTTAGTGTGTTTTCTCAAGAAACATACATTATTAGTAATCCTGAAGATCTTGATGCCTTAAATGAAACCCTTGCAGCAGGAGATACTGTTATTTTGCAAGATGGAGTATATGACTCAGATGATAGAATTAAATTTTCACCTACAACAGGTACTGCAGATATGCCTATTACTTTTAGAGCAGAAACACCAGGAGGAGTAAAGTTTACAGGTGGTTTAAGAATGAGTATTGGAGGAGATCATGTTATTGTTAATGGTTTTTATTGGCAAGGAGGTTATGGATCGAGTGTTGTTATTGAATTCAGAGATGGGGAAGATTATGCTAATAATAGTACAATTCAAAATTGTGCAATGAATGGCTTAACTGTTGATCCTGCAGATCAGGTAGACGGGCAAAGTAAAAAACACAATTGGGTTATGCTGTACGGCACGTATAATACTGTAATTAATTGTTCGTTTATGAATAAATCTAATGCAGGAAATATGATTTTAGTAGAATTAGCATATAACGCGTATCCTCCTGTTGAAGATGGTGAGCCTGAAATAAATACGAGTTGCGATATTGTTGGTCATACAATTAGTAATAACTACTTCTATAACTATGAAAAAATTGATTCTAATTTAACTAATGCTGGTGATAGTGAAACCATACGTATTGGTACTAGTTCTTATCAGAATGTTGATAGTAGCGTAATGGTAAGTAATAATTATTTTGTTCAGGCAGATGGTGAAAATGAAATTATTACTAATAAAAGTAAAAACAACTCTTATATTAATAATACATTTAGAAGAAGTAGAGGGTCTTTAGTGCTTAGACACGGTTCTAATGCAACAGTAGAAGGGAATTACTTTTTAGGTGAAAATGTAGACGGTACAGGAGGTGTTAGAATTGTAGATAGTGAGCATACAATTACTAATAATTATATTCAAGACTGTATAACAGTGGTTGATCAGGCAAAGTGGAATAACGGTATTACATTTTTAGGTGGAAGTGCTAATAACGATGTGTCATGTTCTTCTGATAATACTTCAAGCGATTATCAGAAAGTGGAAAATATAAGTATTTCTAATAATACAATTATAAACACTAATGCTCCATTATATTATAACACAGATAAAGGGTCAACAGACCCAACTGGAACAGTTTCTAATAATTTAATTTATTTCACTGCGGGCAATCCAAATATCTCCAATGTTATTAGTGGAGATACCGACAATGCATATGCTAACCTAGGCACAACTTTAAATTACAGTGGAAATGTTTATGCAGGCGCTACATTGGGAGCTACTAATCTTGGTTTTTCTGAAGAGTCAGGAATTATGGTGACTTCTGTTGGAGAAATTTTTACATTTTCAGGACTTGGCTCTGTAGGCAAAGGAGCTGATATGGGTGTTTATGCTCCAACAACGGATGCTATGGTTGGTCAAGGCATTGGAGCTTGTTTTTTAAATAATTTAGGAGCGAGTATAATTGATGGAGATTGTACCATTGAAATACCAGAATCATTAACAGTGAGTAGTTTGCCTGTGCTTGATTCTGAAGCTTCTAATTATGATGTTTCTGTGAATGCAAATATAAGTTGGGTAGCTGTTTCCAATGATCCATGGATATCTATTGATATTAATTTAGGTACAGGTGATGCTACAGTTGTAGTATCTGTAACCGATAATGAAGATACTAGTAGTAGAACAGGTTCAGTAACTTTTACTCAAACATCTGGAGAAAATGTAATTGTAAGACAATTACATATAACTCAAAACGGGGCTGATTTAACAGATCTATATAACCTTATTAATACAGGTTTAGGTGACGATCCGGTTACTATTCATTCGTTCTCACAAGAGCAAGTAGATCTTGATGCAGATCCTCCAAAAACAAATTATGCAAATAACACTTTAGATAAAGATACAGGAACACAATGGACAGCAGCAGATGGAGATGTTTTACCTGGTGATTATAAGGGTGACGGAGAATATGTAATTTACGATTTAAATGATGAGTATGAACTTGATTTAATACAGATAGCTACAGATGATAAGTCTGACCCTTATGGCATTCAAATTTGGGTTTCTACAACAGGAACAGCACCTTCAGATTTTACAATGCTTTTACCAACAACAAACGAGTTATTAATAACAACAACAACGGGAACAAGAGATGATTTTGATCAATACGAAGTATCGGCAAATGCGCGTTACGTGAAATTGTTAAGTTTTGGAAGATTTAATACAGCAGGAAATAATAGAACAAGTGTTTGGTCTAACATTACCGAAATAGAATTTTTTGGTACTTCAGCGTTGTCTTTAGGTGAGGTTGATTTGAAAGACAATATTTCAATTTACCCTAATCCAGTAAAAAATAGCTTAACGATTAAGCTTTTAAATGCTACAGAAATAGAGTTTGCAAAAATATACAGTTTAGAAGGTCAGTTAATTTTGAATAAAAAAGTAGCGTTTTTAAACTCAGAAACTTCAATAGATGTCTCAAGTATTGCAAGCGGAACTTATATTCTAAACCTTTCTAATTTAAAAGGAGTTGATATTTCTAAATTTATAATAGTAACAGATTAATAGCAAATCATGTTATAATAGTTTTAGTGTTTTTAAAACTATTTAAAAAAAAGCTTTTACATTGTGTAAAAGCTTTTTTTATAGGTAAAAGATTAATGATTGAACATTCAAAATATGCAATAGTTCATTTAAACTTTTGAGCTATTTTATAGAATTCAAATAGTCTAATTTTTCAAAAAAATCATTTTTATGTTTCTCCCATCGTTTTCCTTTGGCGATATCTGAAAGCAACTTATTATTACCGTCAGTATAATTCATGCAAAAAAAGTCTCCATTGGGATGAATTACTATGGTATGAAATCTAGTCTTATAATCTCTAAATAACTCATTTATTATACCAAAATAATCTTTATACCATCTCTCTTTTTTATAGGTTAATGGATGACCATTATTGTGTTTAAAGAAATGATACACCTCTGACGTATTTTTTTTACGTAAATTTTTAGTACAGGCCCTCTGATTTTTTACATAGTCAGAATGACTGATTGCATGTCTATGAGATGTGCTATCTTTATTATAAACAACGCCCGATTTTTCTGGAAATTCACTTATTTTTTTCAAGGTATCTTGATAGTGGATGACCATAATTTTTGTTGTATCAATTTTATTTCTATTTGAAAAAAGTAGAAAAAGTTGATTTCGTTTTATACTATCTAGTTTTCCAAATAGGTATGAATGCCTAAGGCGGTGTAAGACCAGTGTGTCATTTTCGTACCTCAGGCTAGAAAATAGTTTGCTTTTTAATTTAATATTGTGTTGTTTTTTAGAAATGTTAAAGTATTCAACATCAGAATACAGCGTGTCTTTAGCATATTGTAGATAATACTTAGGCTTTTTTATCTGTGAGTATCCTAATAATGAAAAACATAATAAAAAAACAAACAGCTTAAATTTCATTGGTAATCCATTTTCTAGCATTCACAAAAGCTTCAAGCCATGGTGATACGTCATCTTTTCGTCCTGCTGGGTAATTAGCCCAGTTCCATTGAAAAATAGAACGTTCAATATGTGGCATCGTTACTAAATGTCTTCCGGTTTTATCGGTTAACATAGCTGTATTAAAATCTGAACCATTAGGATTTGCAGGATAATCTGCATACCCATATTTGGCTACGATATTGTATTGGTCTTCCGTATAAGGCAATTTGAATTTTCCTTCACCATGAGAAATCCAAACTCCTAAAGTAGCACCTTCTAGAGAAGATAGCATCACAGAATTATTCTTTTGAATCTTCACAGACGTAAAGCCACTTTCGTGCTTATGAGAATCATTATACGTCATTTTTCCGTGAACCTCGTGTTCTGGATTTACTAAATCGAGTTCCATCATTAATTGACAGCCATTACAAATACCAACAGACAATGTGTCTTCGCGCTTAAAGAAATCATTAATTACTTTATTGGCTTTGTCGTTATATTTAATAGCTCCGGCCCAACCTTTAGCAGAACCTAAAACATCAGAATTACTAAAACCACCAACAGCTCCTAAAAACTGAATATCTTCAAGGGTTTCTCTTCCTGAAATTAAATCGGTCATATGCACATCCTTCACATCAAAACCAGCTAAATACATCGCATTTGCCATTTCGCGTTCAGAATTTGAACCTTTTTCTCTAAGAATAGCGGCTTTTGGTCGTGTGTTGGTTGTGCCAAGCGTATCTTTTAATTTTCCTGTAAAATGACTTGGGAAGGTAAAGTCTAAAGCTTGATGTTTATAATTATCAAATCGGTCTTTGGCTAAACCATTTGCGGTTTGTTTTTGATCGAGTAGGAAAGAGGTTTTAAACCACATGTCTCTTAATCTCGAAACTGTCATGGTAAAAACTTGATCTCCATTTATAATGCCTAAAACATCACTTTCAGTAACTTTTCCTAGTTTATGAAATTCAATATTAGCTTTAGATAATTCTTCTTCAATTGAATCATTTTCAGACTGAAAAACTAGTCCTGCGTTTTCAGCAAATAAAACTTTAAATGCATCTTTTTCGTTTAAGCTAGTGATATCTAATTCAGCTCCTAAATTAGTATCTGCAAAACACATTTCTAAAAGTGTGGTTATTAATCCACCAGAAGCCACATCATGACCAGCAACAATTTGATTGTCTTTTATTAAATTTTGAATGGTATTAAATACCGTTTTAACGTAAGCCGCACTTTTTATGTTTGGTGTGGTATTTCCAATTTTGTTATTAATTTGTGCGAATGAACTTCCACCTAATTCAAACGTATCTTGTGATACATTAATATAATAAATAGATGCTTTTCCTTTTTGAAAAACAGGCTCCACAACTTTCGTAATATCATTACAGTTTCCGGCCGCAGAAATAATTACGGTTCCTGGAGAAATGACATCACCATCAGGATATTTTTGCTTCATGGATAAGGAATCCTTTCCTGTTGGAACATTAATTCCCAAATCGATTGAAAATTCTGAAATTGCTTTTACCGCTTCATACAAACGCGCATCTTCACCTTCATTTTTACAAGGCCACATCCAGTTTGCGGATAAAGACACACTCTTAAGTCCATCTTTTAAAGGTGCCCAAATAATGTTGGTTAACGCTTCTGCGATAGAGTTGCGACTTCCTGCATCCGGATTAATTAATCCTGAAATAGGAGAGTGCCCAATAGAGGTTGCAATCCCTTCTTTACCTTTAAAATCGAGTGCCATTACTCCAACATTATTTAAAGGAATTTGTAAAGGACCAACACATTGTTGTTTGGCCACTTTACCACCAACACAGCGGTCTACTTTATTTGTTAACCAATCTTTAGAGGCGACAGCTTCTAGTTGTAATACTTGGTCTAGATAATCGTAGAATTTATTCGTGTCATAAGAAATACCTCCATAATTTTTTTCAACCGTAATATCGTTCATTATGGTTTTTGGAGAGCTTCCAAACATATCTTCTAAGGCTAAATCCATTGGTTTTTCGCCAGTAGTTTTAGATTCGAAAGTAAAGCGGTGTTTTCCTGTAACTTCACCAACATCGTAAATTGGAGAACGTTCTCTGTCGGCTATTTTATGTAATGTTTCTAAGTGTTTATCGGCAATTACTAACCCCATACGTTCTTGAGATTCGTTACCAATAATTTCTTTTGCAGACAATGTTGGGTCTCCAACAGGTAATTTGTCTAAATCAATGTTTCCTCCTGTATCTTCAACAAGTTCAGATAAACAGTTAAGGTGTCCACCAGCTCCATGATCGTGAATAGACACAATAAAATTTTCATCGCTTTCTACCATGCCACGAACCGCATTGGCAGCACGTTTTTGCATTTCTGGGTTAGAACGTTGTACAGCATTTAATTCGATGCCTGAAGCCAAAGCTCCTGTATCTGCTGAGGACACTGCAGCTCCTCCCATTCCGATTCTATAATTATCACCACCAAGAATCACGATTTTGTCGCCTTCTTGAGGTGTATCTTTTAACGCTTGATTTGCTTTTCCGTAGCCAATACCACCAGCTTGCATAATGACTTTGTCGTAACCAATCTTACCATTTTGATCTTGGTGTTCAAAGGTTAAAACAGAACCACAGATAAGCGGTTGCCCAAATTTATTTCCAAAATCAGAGGCACCATTACTGGCTTTTATTAAAATGTCCATTGGTGTTTGGTACAACCATTTACGTTCAGGGAAGGCTTTTTCCCAAGGACGTTCTTCTTCTAATCGCGAGTATGAGGTCATGTAAACGGCTGTTCCGGCTAATGGTAAAGAGCCTTTTCCGCCAGCCAATCGATCTCTAATTTCACCACCAGAACCTGTTGCAGCGCCATTAAATGGCTCAACAGTTGTTGGGAAATTGTGGGTTTCTGCTTTTAATGAAATTACAGATTCGTAATTTTTAGTTGTATAGTAATCTGGAACATCCGCGCGTTTTGGTGCAAATTGCTCAACAACAGGTCCTTTTATAAAGGCAACATTGTCTTTATATGCTGAAACAATATCGTTAGGATGTTGTTTCGATGTTTCTTTTATAAGTTTGAATAACGACGTTTCTTTTTCTTCTCCATCAATCACAAAGGTTCCATTGAAAATTTTATGACGACAGTGCTCAGAATTGACTTGAGAGAAGCCGAAAACTTCAGAATCGGTTAATGGTCGACCTATTTTTTTAGAAACGCTTTCTAAATAGTCAACTTCTTCATCACTAAGAGATAAGCCTTCTTGTTGGTTGTATTCTGAAATGTTTTCAATATTAAGAATGGCTTCTGGTTGAATATCAATTTTGAAAATATCTTGATTTAAACTTTGATATTTTTCAGAAATCATAGGGTCGTAATCTTTGAAATCTTTAGGAACTGAAGTGAATTCTTCAATTCTTAGGATATCAGAAATTCCCATGTTTTGAGTGATTTCAACAGCGTTTGTACTCCAAGGAGTAATCATTGCTGCTCTAGGTCCAACAAAAAAAGCATCGAGAGATGCTTGTTCTATTTTTGGTTGGTCGCCAAATAACCATGTCAATTTTGAGACGGTTTCTGTTGATAATTCTTTTGTTGCTTGAACAGCAAATACCTTGCTGTTTTGGTTTCCGAAGAAATGAATCATTTATGTCGTGTGTTTGAGTTGTGTTTAGTAAAATGCAAATTTACTTTTTTTAAACGTGATTTAACTCATAATTGTGTATTGAAAATTGGGAGTTGTTCACGATGTTTTAAACATAAAAAAAAGCGACTCACTGAGTCGCTTTTTTTTATATGATAGTTATACTTATTGTTTGATTAATCTTTTTGTCTGCGTACCGACTTCAGAATTTAACTTTACAATATAAACACCTTTAGTTAAGTCAGATATATTTAATTTAGATTGGTTTGACGAGATGTTTTGAACCGTGACTTTTTTACCTAAAATATCATAAACTTCGGCAATAATGTCTTGGTTTGATAAAATAGTAACCTCATTACCATTTACAGGATTAGGGAACATTTTAATGCGATCTTGTTTTGCATCTGTAATAGAAAGACTTTCCCATCTGTTTTGAGCTTCAGGCCCTCCCCAAATTACAGTAGCTAAATAAGGGTTGTCTATAAAAGGGTTTCTGTTTCCTTGTGAAAATTCGTTATTTGGATTTCCGTGATAGGTATTTCTTGCATCTTCTATACCGCCTTCAACTACAGGATCTTCGGCATTCCATCTTAAAAATAAATCAATCATATCATCAGGTGTCGCTGAGCTACTTCCAAAGCCAACCCCTGTTGGTAAACAGCGATCACCGTAACGTATATACATATACATAATAATTCTAGCGCAGTCACCTTTCCATTCATCACCAGGATACCAACCTCCGTTGGTGTTACCAGATTCACCATTAAGGAATTCACCATTGTTTTTGTCTGTAAATCGTAAGCTTCCGCGTTGACCGTTTCTTTGAACGTCAGTGGGTCTTAACATTTGAGCATCAGAGCCAGGTCCAGAAGTCCCTAAATTTGGGTTTCCTAAAGATTTAGGGTATACATGTTCTCTATTCCAATCTCCAACACCACCTCCGTTATTATACTTTCCTCTTGTTCTGTCAGTTGTTATGTCACCATCAGTATCATTATAACCGTAAAGTAAAATGACATTGTTAGAATTGTTAGGATCTACATCCGTAATTCTAGACGCATCCCAAATATCGCTATAACTTAAATAATAGATGTGATTATCTGTGGTAACGTCGATTAAATCATTTTTTAAGGCTATACCTGTAGCCGAAAAATCAACGCTATTGTAATAAGATTCTAATTCGGTTGGAGGAACTAATTGTGCAAATGCAATTGAAGTTACAAATACTAATAATAGTGTGTATATATGTTTCATTAATTATAGGTTTTTTAATAGAGACAAGTGAAATCTGTAGAAAGAAGATTTATGTGTTTAGTCTTCTGCAAAGGTAAAAATTTTTATAGATTATATGTTTTTTTAACACCTCCATAGAACGCCTTTCTTTAAGTTTTGATAATTGTTTTAAACAAAAAAAGCAGCTAAAGAAGCTGCTTTTTGTATTAAAAGTTTGTGTTTTATTGTTTAACAAGTTTTTTTGTTACTGTAGAGTTCCCTTGTGTGATTTTTACAATATAAATCCCAGTTTTTAAATCTTGAAGATTTAAATGGCTTGTTTTAGATATATTCTTTTTAAAAACGCGTTTTCCAAGAATATCATAGATTTCGATGTCTGTATCTGTATTAGATTTTAAATCTACAGTTAAACTATTTTTAATTGGGTTAGGATGTATCTTAACCTTTGTTGTATTAAATTCATCTGTACTTAATTCTGTGTAACAGGTGTAAGTTAAGTCTTCAAATATAACTCTATTACTAGATTCACTATTACCATCGATTACAATAGAAACACTATTTTCTATATTAATATTAGGAATTGTAATGGTTTGTTCAGTACCACTGTATGCAATTGTACCTACCAATATTCCGTTAACATTAACGTTAAATGTTCCTTCCGAACCGCTAAAGGCGCGTTGTGTAGTTACTATTAGTGAGCCAATTCCGCCAAACGTTGTAGGTGGTGTTAGCGAACCATTTCTAATGGTAATAGCTTTAGAGTTTAAGGTTTGATCAGTTCTTGCATCAGTTGCATTCCATGTACCTCCTTCATCTCCAGTCCAAGTAATATTCGCATAAGTATTTGGTACAACTACTATGTTTTCGAAAGTTTCAGTTAAACAATCTGATCCGTCAATAGTACCATTGTCTGTTGTAGTTTCACAATCTTGATTACTAAATCCAGATTCGTTATTAGCAGCATCTTTAGCTTTAACTGTAAAACAATAATTAGTTGCAGCAATTAAACCCGTTGCTACTGCTGTGGTATTACCAGAACTAAAGGCAAACGTTCCGTCAATATAGATATCATACGATATAACTCCAATATTATCGCTAGAAGCTGTCCAAGATAAAGTAATACTATTGTCTGTAGGATTAGAGGCTATTAAATTAGTAGGGTTTGTTGGAGCTTCAGTATCTGGAGTTGGGTTCCATATCATGTCGGCATATTCTGGATGATCTACAAAAGGGTTTGCATTGCCTTGAAAATCATAAGCCGCATTGTTTCTATCACGTTCTCTTTGGTCTACAGGGTCTACATTGTTGTGCCAATCGAGTAAAACCTCAATTGCCCAAGGAAAAAACACTTGGTCTTCGGTTCCGTTAAACATGTCAAAACTTGTATAATCATCAACAGTACTTTCGTAACGTGTAGCAAAATAAAGTAAGGCTCTAGCGATATCTCCTTTAAACTCATCGATAGGTTCAAAAACTATACCTGAATAGCCAGGCATTGCACTTGTTCCTCTTTTAGAACCATTTTGAGATGTAAGGTTTGCAGATCCTACATTTCCAAAAGGATAAGAGCCTCTATAGTTATTAACTCTACAATCTGTTGGAATAACGTGATGGATATCACTTTGCATAGGGTAATTACTATTAAAAGAGGATTGTGGTACTAAGTGCTCTCTGTTATAACAATCTCCTTCTGAATTTTGATTACCACCTTCATCAACATTATGTGTAAAATTGTATGGATCTGCACCTGTTGGATTTTCAGAATAGAAATCCAGAACCGTTCCGTCATTTTCATAAATGTTTCCAGAAGATACAGGGACATCAGAGTGTGTGTCTACATAGCCATTAGAGCCAGAAACACCAGAACCGTCATAAAGCTGGTCGTATGTTCTAGCTGTGTGACCGTTAGATATAATACTTTTTAGCTGTGTTTTTAATTCGAAACCCGATAAGCCATTAGCGCTATCGTAGTAATTAGATGGTATTTGAGCAAAACTATAGCTTAAAGTAAATAATGCTGTAATTATAATGTAAATATGTTTCATGCTTAATATTACTTTTTAAAATTGGGGTTGTTTTTTTTCTAAAAGTGCCATATAAAACCCATCAAAACCAGATTTGTATGCTAAAACTTTTTTGTCTTTAATAAACGTAAATTCTTTGCCTGCATCTGTTGTTAAAAATGTCTCAACTTGTTTTTGATTTTCTGAAGGTAAAACAGAACAGGTTGCATAGACCATCTTTCCACCAGGTTTTACCATTTTAGAGTATTGTTCTAAAACGTCTTGTTGTGTTTGTTTGATGTTTTCTATAAACTCAGGTTCTAATTTCCATTTGGCATCTGGATTTCGTCTTAACACACCTAAACCAGAACAAGGAGCATCTATTAATAAGCGATCTGCTTTACCATGTAATTTTTTAATAGGCTTTGTAGAATCGATAACTTTCATTTCAATATTATGAACTCCATTTCTACGTGCTCTAATTTTTAGTTTTTTCAATTTACTTTCGTAAATATCCATAGCAATAAGTTGACCTTTATTTTCCATTAAAGACGCTAAATGCAAAGTTTTTCCGCCAGCACCAGCACAAACGTCTACCACCTTCATACCAGGCTTTACGTCTAAATAATCGGCTACTAATTGTGAAGAAGCATCCTGAACTTCAAACCAGCCATTTTTAAAAGCTTCAGTTTTAAATACATTAGCACGTTCAACTAATTTTAAAGCCGAAGGATGCTGAGGTAAAAACTCGGTTTCAATATCTTCTGATTGTAATTTAAGTTGTAAATCTTTTTTAGTTGTTTTTAAAGTATTTACTCTAAGAATAACATCTGCTTGTTCATTTTGTTTCGCAATTTCCTTGGTCCACTCAGCTTCACCTAATTCCTTTACTCCTAATTCATCTATCCAATCAGGAATAGATTCTTTATATTTTCTAATTTTAGAAAGCTCATCAAAACGGCCTTTTATTTTTCGAGTTGGAGTATCTGTAAAGTATTTCCAATCTGGTAATTTAATGCCTTTTAATGTTGCCCAAACAGCAAACATTCTCCACAAATCATCTCTGTGGTATGGTGCTTTTACATTTGCTATTTCGGCATAAAGTCTTTGGTAACGTACAATGGTATAAACGGTTTCTGCAACAAAACCTCTATCTCTGCTTCCCCAACGTTTATCGCGTTTTAGTAATTGTTGTATCACTTTATCTGCATATTCACCTTCATTAAAAATAAGGTGTAATCCGTCAATTACGGCAAAGCATAAATTTCTGTGTAGTCTCATAAAAAAAGATTCAATTTTCTTCTCTCAATATGCAGTTTGGTTTGTCTGCAAAAAAGAACAAGCAAAGGTACGTTAAAAGTTTAAAAGTATGAGGCTTTGTTTAAAAGTGTTATTTTTAAAAAAATAATTAGAAAGAGCGCAAGTTTTTGTTAGAAATGGTATCTAAAGATAATTAAGCAATAAGATTTTTTTGACAGAAACTGAATTTATAGAGCAATTAAAACAGAAAAGCACAATAGCTTACAGTAGGCTTGTGGACGATTTTCAACAAAAAGTCTTCGCGACTTGTATCTCTTTTGTGCCTAATAAGGAGGATGCAGAAGATATTGCTCAAGACGTTTTTGTGGAGGTCTATAATGCTATTAATAAGTTTAAGGGAGATTCAAAATTATCGACTTGGATTTATAGAATTACAACAAACAAGTGTTTAGAATTTATTAGAAAGAAAAACACCAAAAAACGTTTCGCTTTTTTACAGTCTATAACAGGAAATGCCATTCCAATGGATAAAACAGATTATTTTACTGAAATGAATCATCCTGGAATTTTATTAGAAAACAAAGAGCTAACTGCTACATTGTTTAAGGCAATTAGTCGTTTGCCAGAAAGCCAATCCGTGGTTTTTACACTGCATAAAATAGACGGTAAAAGTTACCAAGAAGTTGCAGAGATTACAAAGCGAAGTTTATCATCGGTTGAATCTGTTATGTTTAGAGCCAAAAAGAATTTAAAAGGATTATTAGAAAATTATTATAAAAATGAACAGTAGCGCAAGTTTTTTTAAACTTTTACATCTAAATATAAAATATGAAAATTAATGTTGATATGACTAAAAAAGTAAATGACACTTTCGATTCTATTGAAGCGATACAAGAAGTTAAAGTGTCTCCTTTTTTTAAGGAAAATGTGATGCATAAAATTCGTATGGCATCCGAAGATATTCAAGAAACAACCTACTTATGGTTTACACCAAAATTACAGTTAGCGACTTTGGTTTGTGTAGTTGTTTTAAATATGATGGCATTTAATAATTTAAAAGAAACTACTTACGATAAAAATGTGAGCAGTTTTGCAGAGTCTTATGGCTTATCTACAACTATTGAATCTACTTTATTAAAATAATCATGAAGAAGAATAACATATTATATATTTTAGTTGCTTTTCTAATTGTAGTTAATGGATTTTTTCTATTTAATTACATGAGTAAAAGTGATGGTAACACGTTAAATGAACCTAAAGGAAATAGAGATTTTATTGTAAAAGAATTGGGGTTTAATAAAGCGCAGTTAGCAGAGTTCAAGGCCAATAGTAAAGACCATCATAAAACGATGATGCGCTTATCAGACGAAATTAAAAATTTAAAAGATGAACTCTTTAGTAAATTGTCAGATGACTCTATTAATGAAGCAACAGTTGATTCTATTTCATCTTTAATTAGCGAAAAAGAAAAAATAAAAGACAAAGAAGTTTTTTATCATTTTAAAATGATACAAGAGTTGTCTAATGATAAACAAAAAGAAAAATTTAAAATAATAATAATGGATGCTTTACGTAAGGGCGAACAAGGGCAGAGACCACCACGTCATGGAGAAGGTAAAGGACATAGACCACCGCCACGCAATTCGTAATTAAAAAACCACGAAAAGACCTTTAAGTATTGAGGGTCTTTTTTTGTTTTATTTCAGAAAAACGGTCGCTAGTTTAAAGCAGTATGTAGGTCAATAACAGGCAATCATTTAAGAGGTGAAATCCAAATATTAGATTTTAAACAACATAACGAGTTAGAAGATGAGTAGTGCTTTTCTTTTTTCAAAAAAAGAGAGTATAAAACACAAGTTTTTTTTTAATACGGCATCTAAACAATTATTGCGTTAATAATTTTAAACTAAACAAATGAAAAAAACAATTACTCAATTAGTATGCTTGTTAGTATCAATAAATGCGTTTTCGCAGGATTTGTATGATATAAACACTATTCAAACTATAGAGATTCAATTTGCTCAAAGCAATTGGGATACACTTTTAGATGCCGAAAAAGCAGGTGATAATAATTATACAGAAGCCACTTCTGTAACAATTAATGGAACCGTTTATAATCAGGTTGGTGTAAAATATAAGGGAAATAGCTCTTATAGTGCAAACCAAACAAAGAACCCATTTCATATTGAGCTAGATACTTATGTAGATCAAGACCACCAAGGTTATACAGATATAAAATTGGCAAATGTAATGTTTGACCCTTCCTTTGTAAGGGAAACGGTAGCTTATAATATTGTAAATCAATATATGGATGCACCTCAAGCCAACTATGCAAATGTATATGTTAATGGAGATTTAATTGGTTTATACACCAATACAGAATCTGTTTCAAAGAAATTTGTGAATAAACATTTTAATTCTAATGACAATGCTTTTTTTAGTTGTAGTCCACCAGATGGTGCAGGGCCTCAAAGTAATAACTTACCAAACTTACAATATTTAGGAACTAATAGCTCAAGTTATGATGATGCTTATGAAATCAAATCAGATGACGACAATGATCCAACAGTTGCTGATGCTCATTGGAATGATTTAATAGAATTAACTCAAATTTTAAATAACGACATCACTAATATAGAATCTGTGTTAGACGTTGATATGGCTATTTGGATGCTAGCATTTGACAATGTTATGGTGAATTTAGACAGTTATATCGGTCAGTTTAAGCAAAATTATTATTTATATAAAGACAATAACGGACAGTTTAAGCCTGTGGTTTGGGATCTAAACATGTCTTTTGGAACTTTTGGTATGACAGGCGAAAATGGAGGAGGTCCTGGTCCAGGTGGTCCAGGTGGAAATTTAAACTCAACTACACAAAAAGCACAGTTAGATCATTTATTGCACGATACAGATGCTAATTTCCCATTAGTTTCTAAACTGTTGGCAGTACCTAAATATAAGAGAATGTATTTAGCACATTTTAAAACTATTTTAACAGAAAACATAAGTAATTCAAACTACTTAACTTTAGCTAATGATTATCAAGCTATAATCTCTGCAGCAGTAATGGCAGATACAAATAAGTTCTATACCGATGCTCAGTTTACTGGTAATATAAATACAGATTATAGTGTAGATATGAATACGGCTTCTGGACTTACAAATTTAATGAATGCTAGAAGTGCATACTTATTGGCACAATCAGATTTTACAAATACACAACCCACTATAGTTAACTTAGGATCTTCGGTAACTACACCTACAATTGGAGATGTAATTACAATTACAGCAAATGTAACAGATACAAATGATGTGTTTTTAGGATATAGAACAGATGAAACACTCCCATTTACAAAAGTTGAAATGTTTGACGATGGCGCACATAACGATGGTGCTTCAGGAGATGGTGTTTATGGTACAGATATTACAATAGATGAAGCTTACATGCAATATTACATCTATGCAGAAAATAGTAATATAGGTGCCTTTTCTCCAGCAAGAGCAGAATATGAATTTTATACCGTAGATGCTACTTACCCGACCTTAAATGTAGGTGATTTGGTAATCAACGAAATCGTAGCTTCAAACGATACAGGTGAAACTGATGATGCGGGCGAATATGAAGATTGGATAGAGCTATACAATACCACAAACACGACATTAAGTTTGGATAACCTATATTTATCTGATGATGCAGAGGATCCTTTAGTTTATCAATTTCCAACAGGAACAACTTTAGCAGCAGACAGTTATTTAATTGTTTGGTGCGATAAGGATACCGAACAAGGAGAGTTTCATGCCGATTTTAAATTCTCTTCAGGTGGTGAAACGGCTATATTGTCGTATGCAGATGGCACTGTTTTACAAAATATAACCTTTGGAGAACAAACTACAGATATGGCTTATGCTAGAAATCCAAACGGAACAGGTGATTTTGTGATTCAAGCACCAACATTTGGAATGAATAATGAGTCGCTTTCGGTTGACGAGGTTACATTTAATAATCACTTAAGATATTTTCCAAATCCAACAAAAGATTATATAACTATAGAGAATTCAAATTTTTCAATTGAGTCGGTTGAGGTATATAACCTACAAGGTCAGCAATTGCATAAAAATAAATACACAAACAGAAATTCAATCACTTTAGATTTTACATCCTTTTCCAAGGGACTATATATGGTGGTGGTTAATAAAACATCAATTTTAAAAATTGCAAAAAAATAACAGCTTATAGGATTTGTAATTCACATCTATTTAAATTGTTTTAAAAACAGAAAAGCTCAAGAAATATAATGTTCTTGAGCTTTTGTCTTTAATAAAGGTTACAATTAATAGATGAGTTTATGCTTTAATAATGACGGTTATAAGTTTTGTGTTTTTTTTAACAAGAATACACACAAGTTAAAAAGGTTAAGCACATCTAAACTTATATAACTTAAAATTTAAAAAAATGAAAAGCAACACATTTAAAACAGCAGTACTGGTCTTTGGAATTATGATTATTTCCAATATGTCTTATGGACAATCACAAGGAAGGCAAGAAAGAAAAGCACCACCAACATTTAGTGAATTATTAAAAGAGATGGATAAAAACGAAGATGGTAAACTTTCAAAAGAAGAATTAAAAGGCCCATTAAAAGAAAATTTTTCTAAAGTAGATACAGATGAAGATGGATTTATTACAGAAGAAGAATTTAAAAAAGCACCAAAGCCTAAAAGAAAAGAGAGAAACAAGTAAAGCTAAAAAATAGAAACAAGAATTTGAGTTAGTCCTAAGATTTTTGATTTTGATTGGTAGATAGTAGTTAAAGGCTTCGAGAGAAATTTCGGAGCTTTTTTCAAAAATAGACCCGATTAGCACAAGTTTTATTAGAATAACGCATCTAAAAATAAAATTTAAATCATAGAAAATGAAATATTTAAATAAAAGCATAGGTATTATGGCTTTATCTGTGTTGTTAATTTGTAATAGTTGTAAAGGAACTAGTGAACATAGTCATGATGGTTTAGGTAAGCACTCACATGCAACTGAAAGCGTAGCCAACGATTATTTTGGAGCTTACAGTTTAGAGGACGAAAATTATGGTACCAAAACAAAAGTAACGCTTACAGCAAATCAACGTATTATGGTAACCAATGCATTACCAAATCATAAAACAGGAGCATTTCCAACAAAAGGAAATCCTAATACGATTTCTGCACAAAACAGAACCTATACCTTTCCTATAACCCCACAATATACAGGAAAAGCAGAATGGGTTAGAGAGCCAGGAGTAGCATTAAATGGAGTAAAGTTTGAACCAGGAACAGCAGAAGTTGTAGAGTGTGAAACAGGTGAGAATTATCGTGTTGAAGCTCTTCAAGATGTTATCGATTTAGGGTTGGATTTTAACCATGCACATGTACAACCAACAGGAGCTTACCATTACCATGGCACGCCAACGTCTGTTATCCAAAATTTTGATACAGGAGAAGATTTAGTTCATATTGGATTTGCACACGATGGCTTTCCAATGTATTACTCTAAAAGCGGTAAATATAAACCAAGTTATAAAGCCCTTGATGGAAATAGAGAAGGAGAAGAATGTTCATATGAAAACCCACATCAATCTATGGATATTTCTGTTGGAGGTCATCACGACGGTACCTTTACTTCAGATTTTGAATATGTAGAAGACTCTGGAGATTTAGACGAGTGCAACGGAATTACTATAAACGGACAATACATGTATCTAGTAACCAATGAGTTTCCTTATGTAAGTCGTTGTTTAATGGGAGAAGTTTCTCAATCAGAACGCCAGGGACCACCAAATAGAGATGGTAGAAATCAAGGTCAAAGACCAAGCGCAAAAGCTATTATAGCTGAGATGGATAGTAACAAAGACGGAAAACTATCTAAAAACGAAATAAAAGGACCATTAGTTAATGAATTCTCTACGGTAGATACTAATAACGATGGTTTTATCTCTCTTGAAGAATTAAAAAATGTAAACCAAGAAAAAAGACAACGTCCTTAAGGGGTTAGGAATTGATTTTTAAAATAAAGCGCAAGTTTTTTTAGATAAGCATATCTGAATAATAAACGGCCTAAAAAAATATCATACAAAACCACTAATAAAATTAAAATTATGAAAAATATATTCAAATTATTAGCCTTAATATTAATGCTTTTTGCTGTTACAATTGCTTGTTCTTCAGATGATAGTTCAACATCAACAGACGATGCTGGAGATGATGGAGAGGTAACAGAACTTCATGCTGCCTTTGCCGATTTTAATACAGATAATACAACAATAGCATTAAGTGGAAATAACGTAGTTATTCAAACTAATGGCTTGCCAGATCATACCTCTCCGTATTGGTCTAATACAACATCTAGAACAATAACAGGTCCTGAAGGTAATACTATGACTACAGTATCAAGTTCTAACCATCCGCTTTGGGTAGAACCTACAATAACCTCTTATGATCAGATGGCACCCGGAAATATTGATGATTTTAATGGGGCGTATACATTAACAGTTTCAGCAAGTCCTACTTTGGCCAGTAGCTCTACTGCAACAGGATTAGGCGCTATTGGTATTTCAGTTTCAGGAGCTGTAATCTATAATGATGAAGAAGGACCAAATATTCCTCTAGATAATGCCGTAGGATCTTTAGATTATACTGCAGCACATACTGGGCCACAAAGCTACCATTATCATTTAGAACCAAAAGCATGGTCAAATAACGATGATGATTTAATAGGAATTATAGCAGATGGGTTTTTCTTATATGGAAGAAAATGTAACTCAACAGGAACATATCCTACAGATTTAGATGCTTCAGGCGGACATACAAGCACAACACAGCATACAACAACTGCCGAGTATCATTATCATATTCAAAACGAATTATACTTAAACCAATACTATATTTTATTCCCAGGTGACTATCAAGGAACTCCAAGTAATATTCAATAAAAGCTGTATAATTTTCAGTTTAGTATTCTTTTTTAATTGTCA
The DNA here is from genome assembly GCF_018860565.1 of Winogradskyella psychrotolerans. Taxonomy (GTDB): domain Bacteria; phylum Bacteroidota; class Bacteroidia; order Flavobacteriales; family Flavobacteriaceae; genus Winogradskyella; species Winogradskyella damuponensis. The sequence goes on along the minus strand of NZ_JAHKPS010000013.1, from coordinate 202,534 downwards.
AAATGAAGGCCATAAAAATGAAGTACTAGCTATGGTTCAAGTTAATGAGATAAAGGAACTAAGTGTTGCTAAGTCGCAATTAATATTGAATCAAAATGTTGGGCTTGTTTATTATAGAGGCAAGCCTTTTACAGGAACTTCAGTTTTAAATTATCTTAATGGTAATAAAGCTGAAATAATTAATTACACTAACGGAATAAGAGAAGGAGTTTATAAAAAATGGTTTGAAGATGGTTTATTGAGTTTTGAAGCCTATTATGTAAACGGAAAGTTAGATGGTGTCTCAAAATCATGGTGGTTTAATGGTAACCTTAGATCAGAGTCACATTATATAGATGGAGTAGCAAACGGTATTCAAAAACAGTGGTATGTTACGGGTGAAAAGTTTAAACAAATGATCATTGTTAATGGTAAGGAAGAAGGCATGCAAAAAGCATGGAGACGTAACGGAAAAATCTATAATAATTACGAGGCCAAAAATGGACGTATTTTCGGATTAAAACGTGCCAATTTGTGTTTCCAACTAGAAGAAGAAATTGTTCAAGATGAAAAAATATAGTATTTTATTTTTAGTATGTATACTGCTGAGTTGTAAGGAGGAAACTAAAGTAAAAACAAGTAGAGTCGCTACACTTCCTTATTATAGTGAAGCCAGTTTTACACCACATTGGTTGTATAAAGGAGACGAAGAATTAAAAAACTTTCATAAAATACCAAGCTTTAGTTTAGTAAACCAAGACGGGAAAAAAGTCACTGAGAAAACTTTTGAAGACAAAATTTATATCACAGATTTTTTCTTTACAACTTGTCCTGGTATTTGTCCAAAGATGACAGCAAATATGTCGATTTTACAAGACGAATTTATTAATGATGATGAGGTTTTACTATTGTCACATTCTGTAACACCAGAAACAGATTCTATCCAAGTTTTAAAAGATTATGCAGAGGCTAAAGATGTTGTAAGTGCCAAATGGCATTTAGTTACAGGCGAACGGAAAACTATTTATGACTTAGGTCGTAAATTTTATTTTGTTGAAGAAAATTTAGGTGAAGAAAAAACAGAGGATGACTTTTTGCATACTGAAAATTTTGTGCTAATAGATAAAGACAAACACATACGTGGAATTTATAATGGTTTAAATAAAACAGCTGTTCAACAATTAATAACAGATGTAAAAACCTTAAAAAACGAAAAATAAAAAGACCTTGATTTGATTGATTAAGATTGATTTGTAGAAAGGCTTTACGATTATATCGTAGAGCTTTTCTATTTTTAGGGAAAATTATTGAATATGAGATTTATATTGCTATTACTTTGCTTCGTTTTTTGTAATTCTTGTAAAGATGAATATATAAGACCGGAAGTTTTTTCTAAGGTCATTTTAGAACCAATAGTAGAAGATTCTACATTAAGTGTTAGAGCTATTGATTTTAATAATGAATACTTGTTATATGGAAGTTCCGATCATTTAGGAAAACATGCATTAAGTTCCGAGTTTAAGATTAACCTTAATGAGCTGAATGTAAATACCGGAAAAAATCACTTTAAGTATATACTTAATTATAATGAAAAGCCACTTCATTTTAGAGCAATTGAAGAAGTGAATGGAAACCTTTTTGCTGTCTCGATAGCTAATCCTGGACGATTGTATAAACTATCTAGAAAAGCGAAAAATCCTAAATTGATATATGAGGAAGAAGATGAAAAAGCCTTCTACGATGCCATGAACTTCTGGAACGATGAAGAAGGTATTGCCATTGGTGATCCAACAGACGATTGTATGAGCATCATCATCACAAGAGATGGCGGAAATACATGGACAAAGCTATCTTGCGAGGATTTACCAAAGACTAAAGAAGGAGAAGCTGCTTTTGCTGCAAGTGATACCAATATTTCTATTGTAGGAGATCACACTTGGGTTGCTACAGGTGGCAAAGCAAGCAGAATATTATACTCACCAAACAAAGGCAGAACTTGGGAGGTATTTGAAACTCCTATTATTCAAGGTAGAGCAACTACAGGAATATATTCTTTAGACTTTTACGATGAACAAAATGGATTCGCTATAGGTGGAGATTACACCAAGCCAAACGATACTTTAAACAATAAGATAAGAACTAGTGATGGAGGAAAAACTTGGCAAGTTGTGGCTAATGGAAGAGGTCCTGGTTATAGGAGTTGTGTGCAATACATTCCAAACTCAGATGGAAAGGAACTCGTCGCTATTGGTTTTAAAGGTATTGATTATAGTAATGATGCTGGAGAATCTTGGACACATTTAAGTGATGAAGGCTTTTATACCATTCGGTTTTTAAATGATTCTGTGGCTTATGCAGCAGGAAAGGGAAGAATAAGCAAACTTAATTTTAGAGAATAAAAAAAAGGAAACTGTTTAAGTTTCCTTTTTGTCTTTTTTATTAGCGATTACCTTTTTCATTGGTATGGCGTTTTTTATATTCTTCAAACATTTTATGTTTAAAGGATCGCTCTGCCTGATACAATTTTATTATTTTTTTGGCAGGAAGAATTTCTAGCAATTCATTTAACATTTTAGAGTGTATGGCTACCTTTTGTTTTTCCATTTTTTCCATATCTAATAATAGGGATTTGGCTTCAGTTTCAGAAAGGTCTTCAGGCCTTTTTTCTTTTCGCCTTTCCATAGATTGCTCTCTAAGTTTGTCTTCTGCATCTTCATTAGCATTATATATTGGCCAAAATTTCTGTGCCTCAGTTTTAGTTAAGTCTAATTGCTCGGTAATATGAGCAATTTTTAGGGCTTTAATTTTTTCTCTATCTAGTTTTTGCGCAAATAAGCTGGCAGAAACAAATAATGTAAGAATGATTGTCTGTATTGTTTTCATAAACTTTTTTATTCAAAAATTAGGTCTTCTGGTTCTATGTTTTCGAAATATTGATTTAGTGTTTCTTCTGAAATGTTTATATCTATAAAATCGGTTTCTGAAATATCGCTAGTTTTAAACAAAGAGGCAAAATCATCATTGGTATATTCTTCATAATATAAATAATTTTCAATGAGTGCAGTATCTATGTTTTCAAAAGAAATACGATCCTTATTAAATACTAAGCTAAAAAGTAATACAAAACTAGCAGCAATACCAGCAATGTAATAAAATGTATTTCTAGATTTTAATGTAATTACTGGTTTTTTAGTTGTTGTTTTAAGCTCTTCTAAAATTTTAGTTTCAACCGAATTAAAATAATTATTAGGAACAGTAAAGCCAGGAGTTTTAGAACCGCTAATTATTTCTTTTTCATTTAGACGTTCAAAAATTTGATTGTCTAAAGATTCAAAATAGTGATCTGGCGTTTTAAATCCCGAATCTTTAATGTTATGGATGCGTTCTTTTTTCATGTTTGCTGAACTTACTTCAGTATCTGTTTTCTTGAAACTGACGTTATATTCTGTATTCTATGTATTAAGACTTCAAATTTCTAAAATGGTTTAATCTGAAGTTAAAAATGCTTCAATCTTTTTAGCTGCTATATGATACGATGCTTTTAATGCTCCTTCACTAGTATCTAATATTTCTGCCATATCTTTATATTTTAAATCGTCAAAATACCTCATGTTAAATACCAGCTGTTGCTTTTCAGGCAGTGTAGCTATAGCTTTTTGTAATTTTAGTTGAATGTCATCTCCTTCAAAATAAACATCTGCTGTCAAATTATTAATGGCCTTTTGTTGATGCTCTTCATTTGTAATCTGTAGTCGCTTAGCATTTTTATTAATGAGCGTAATAGATTCATTAGTTGCAATTCTGTACATCCAAGAAAATAACATGCTGTCTCCCTTAAATTTATCAATACTACGATAGATTTTTATAAAAGTATTCTGAAGTGCATCATCAGCATCATTATGATTAATCACAATTTTTCTAATATGCCAATATAAACGTTCTTTATAAAGCTGCAATAACTCCCTAAAAGCAGCCTCTTTAGACTCTGGGTTTTGTAAACGTTTTATGAATTCTAATTCGTTAATCAAATGATTTACTTTATATATTAGACGCGTTAAATTACTAAAAGTTTAATTGTAAATTAATAGTGAAAATTTAAGGAATTTGCTTTTGTTGATTATCAGCTTGTTAAGTTTGATATTTTCGATAAAAAGCATAAAAACACGATAAAATACACTTTTTTCTTGTGTAGTATATTTATTTAGTATATGTTTGTCTTAGCTTAACCTATTTACCGTTATCAGTTCCCCAAATCTGGTAACAAAAGAAAAAGGATGCATTTAATTATGCATCCTTTTTTATGTATTAAAACGAAAATTTTGTATTACTCAAAGCTTTGCATATCAACAAGTTTTCTGTAAACTCCATTTTTAGCAATCAGTTCTGCATGAGTGCCTTGTTCTGCAATCTCACCTTTTTGCATTACCACAATTTGATCTGCATTTTGGATTGTAGATAAGCGGTGTGCAATAACAATAGAGGTTCTGTTTTTCATCATGTTTTCTAAAGCATCTTGAACTAAGCGTTCGCTTTCTGTATCTAAAGCTGAGGTGGCTTCATCTAAAATCATAATTGGTGGATTTTTTAGTACAGCTCTTGCAATACTTAAACGTTGTTTTTGTCCACCAGACAATTTGTTTCCTGAATCGCCAATATTAGTTTCTATGCCTTTAGGTAAGTCTTTAACAAACTCCCAAGCATTAGCAATTTTTAAAGCGTCTATTATTTCTTCATCTGTAGCATTTTCTTTGCCTAAAAGAATATTGTTTTTAATACTGTCATTAAATAAGATGGAATCTTGAGTTACTAATCCCATTAAATTTCTTAACGAGTGTTTTGTAATATCTTTTATATTGTCATCGTCTATTTTAATGCTGCCTTCATTTACATCGTAAAAGCGTGTCACTAAATTGGCAATAGTACTTTTCCCGCTTCCAGATTGCCCAACTAAGGCAACGCTTTTCCCTTTAGGGACTTGTAGCGTAAAGTTTTTGAGGACTAAATCGTCTTCGTATTTAAAAGAGATATTATTTAAATGTAGTGCTGAAGTAAAATTGGTTTTAACTTTAGCATTGGGCTTATCTTCAAGTACAGAAGGTGTTTCAATAATTTCTAAAACACGGTCGGCCGCTGCATTACCTGCTTTTACTTTATAACTGGCCTTACTAATAGCTTTGGCAGGAGTTAAAATTTGGTATGCTAAGGCCATATAAGTTATAAAGGCACCTCCAGAAAGGCTATTCTCTATTAATACCATGCTGCCACCATACCATAGTAGTGCAGCTATTGTGGCAATACCTAAAAACTCACTTGCAGGCGATGCTAAATTTTGACGATTCAGTAATTTGTTTGAAAAATTATAAAAACGAGTTGTAGAGTCCTGGAACTTTTTATTAAAGTGTGCTTCTGAGTTAAAGCCTTTTATCACTTTTAGACCACTTAAGGTTTCTTCTAAGGTTGATAGAAATACGCCTTGTTCGGTTTGTACACGACTAGACTTTTTCTTCAAACTTTTTCCTATTCTTGAAATAATTAATCCAGCTACGGGAATAAAAATAAATACAAAAATGGTTAGTTTTACTGAAATTGTAAACATGGTCACAATTGCAAAAACAATGGTAAGAGGTTCTTTTACTATAAGTTCTAATACGGCAAGTAGTGAATTTTTTACTTCATTAACATCACCAGAAATTCGGGCTATAATATCTCCTTTTTTCTTTTCAGAATAATAAGAAATAGGTAAGGTTAGTACTTTATTGTAAATAGAATCTCTCAAGTCTTTTAAAACTCCATTTCTAAGAAAAGTAATAAAAAATAAAGCGAGATAATTAAAAATATTTTTAAGTAAAAACAAACTAATGATTAACATAATCATATACAGTAAGGTGCGTTGCGGACCTTCACTATCGTTAGTTGTAGTTACAAAATAATTTAAATAATCTTCGGCATAAGGTTTAATCTCTCTAATGCCATTATAGACAGGCTTTACGTTTAACCTTTCGGTTTCACCAAATAAAACATTAATCATTGGCATTAAAGCCACCATGGCTAATGTGCTAAAAAGCGCATAGAGCACATTGAAGAAAATGTTGAGGTAACCAAATTTTTTATACGGAATTATAAACCGTGATAATTTTTTTATATAGTCCATTAATTACAAATTCATATCCTTGAGGATAGCATCAATTCTATCTTCCAATAACCGCTCCGTTGAAGCAAAGTCTGCCGTATTGTCAAGATCGGCATTTACGCTGATATAGAATTTTATTTTTGGTTCTGTTCCACTTGGTCTTAGTGCTATTTTACTACCATTTTCAGTATAGTAAATTAAAACATTAGATTTTGGAATGTCTATAGTCGTTTCTTCTTGTGTTTGAAGGTTTTTAGAAATGGATAATTGATAGTCTTCGATTAAGACCACTTTTTCTCCATTGATTTCTTTTAAAGGATTTTCTCTAGCATCAATCATCATTTGTTTAATTTCTTGTGCGCCTTCAATACCTTTTTTAGTTAAGGCAACTAACCGTTCTTTAAAGAAACCGTGTTCTTTATATAAATCAATTAATTCTTGATACATTGTTTTTCCATTGGCTTTAGCTTGTGCAGCTATTTCGCAAGCCAAAAGAGTAGAGGTTACAGCATCTTTATCTCTAACGAAATCGCCAACCATAAACCCAAAACTTTCTTCTCCACCTCCAATAAAATCGAGTTCAGGAAAATCTTTAATCATTTTAGCAATCCATTTAAAGCCTGTAAGTCCAATTTTACATTCTACATTATATGCATTTGCTAAAACAGACATCATAGGTGTAGATACAATTGTAGAGGCAATAAATTGATTTCCATTAATTTTTCCTTCTTTTTTCCATTGTTTTAATAGAAAATTAGTCATTAATACCATGGTTTGATTACCATTAAGAATCACTAATTCATTTTCTAGATTACGGACTACAACACCTAAACGATCACAATCTGGATCTGTACCAATAACGATATCTCCATCTACTTTTTTAGCTAATTCCATAGCCATTTTTAAGGCTTCTGGCTCTTCCGGGTTGGGAGAAACAACGGTTGGAAAATCTCCATTTGGTATACGTTGTTCTTCAACAATGTTTACATTAGTATAGCCTGCACGTTTGAGCGTCTCAGGTATTGCTGTGATAGACGTGCCGTGTAAAGATGTAAATACAATATTTAAATCTTCTTTAGTTTTAGAAGGTGTATTAAAACTACCATTACTCACTGAGGCATCAAAAAAAACGTTATCAATGTCTTTTCCTATATATTGAATTAAATCTGAATTCGCTTCAAACTTAATTTCAGAATAATCTAATCGGTTTATTTCTTTAATTACTGCAGCATCTTGAGGTGGCACTAATTGACCTCCATCTTGCCAATACACTTTGTAACCATTATATTCGGGTGGATTGTGTGATGCTGTTAATACAATTCCACAATGACAGTTTAAATGCTTTAAGGCGAATGATAACTCTGGTGTTGGTCTTAAGTCTTCAAATAAAAAGACTTTAATTCCATTTGCAGAAAAGACATCTGCGACCAGCTTGCCAAAAGTGTTGCTATTATGTCTACAATCGTAAGCAATAGCGACTCTTAGTTCTTCATTAGGAAAGGACTCTTTTAAGTAATTACTTAGCCCTTGTGTATTTTTTCCTAAAGTATATTTGTTTATTCTGTTGGTGCCAAGTCCCATAATACCTCGCATACCACCAGTTCCAAATTCTAAATCTTTATAAAAACTCTCTTCTAAATCTTTAGGATTAGAAGCAATCATGTGTTTGATTTGTTTTTGCGATTCTTCATCAAAAGCTGGAGTTAACCAACTGTTTACACGTTCTAAAATTTCTGGCTTAATATGTATCATTTATAAATAAGTAAAATGGATTCAATAACAAAAATAAACAATTCGTAATTTGAAATGGACTTACAAGACTATAAATTCTAATCGCTAGGATAGATTCAAATTTTCTTTAATAAAATAACGTTGCTGTTGGCGGTTAGATCGCAAAGTAAGTTCGCCTAAAAAACCAGCAATGAAGAATTGTACTCCAATTAACATAGTAGATAAAGCAATATAAAATTGGGGCCTGTCTGTAATTAATCTACCTGTAGGATTAAAGAATAGTTTGTCTAATCCCAAATAAAGAGAAAAGCCAAAACCAATAATAGACATTACGACTCCTAATGCTCCAAAGAGGTGCATTGGTCGTTTTCCAAATCTAGAGATAAACCAAATGGTTATTAAATCAAGGAAACCATTGATAAAACGATTCATCCCAAATTTTGTATGCCCATATTTACGGGCTTGGTGCTGTACAACTTTTTCTCCTATAGCAGTAAAACCAGCATTTTTGGCTAAAACAGGGATGTAGCGGTGCATTTCGCCATAAACATCAATGTGCTTAACAACTTGATTTGAATAAGCCTTTAAACCGCAATTAAAATCATTTAAGATCACACCAGATGTTCGTCTTGCTGCCCAATTAAAAAGTTTTGAGGGTAAGTTTTTAGATAAGTAAGAATCGTATCGTTTCTTTTTCCAACCAGAGACCAAATCAAAATGGTCTTCTGTAATCATTTTGTAAAGTTCAGGGATTTCTTCTGGATTGTCTTGCAAATCCGCATCCATCGTAATAACAACATCGCCTTCAGCTTTTGCAAAACCAGCATGTAAAGCTTGAGATTTTCCAAAGTTTTTTAGAAACCTAATCCCTTTAACGCTAGGATTTATTTCTGCAAGTTCTGAAATAATATGCCAAGACCTATCAGTACTGCCATCGTCTATAAATAGAATTTCATAAGAAAACTGATTGGATAGCATCACTGATACTATCCAATCGTGTAGTTCTTTTAAAGATTCTTCTTCGTTAAGTAGTGGTATAACTACTGATATATTCATATTGATGTTGTCTAATTTCTAGACTTCAAAAATAGAGAAAATTTTTAAGCTGCATTAGGATCATTTTTTTTAACTACAGCAGCTACAATTAAACCTATAATACTAAAGCCAACAAGTTGGTATGCTATAGATTTTAACGAATTGCTTATAGAGAAAAAGCTTCCTTGTGCTTCCATTTGTTTAATTGCTTCGTCAATAGCTTCTTGAGGTGCACCAAAATTTTGCATCATAGATAATTGAGATTCTACGATTTTGTCTTGTAATAAGGTAGCGGCATCAGGATCAATAAAATTAAAGATAACTAAACCAATAAGAGCAGGTATAACTATACCAATTGCAATAGTTATAAAAAAGGCAGTAAAAGCTTCTTTAAAACTTATAAATCCTCCAGAAAGTGTTCTCGCTTTAACAGAGGATACAATGCCAAAAATAATAACAAGTAACATTTGGCCAATTCCAAACCACCATTGGGTAAATAAGTCTAGATATACAGCGTATCCTATTATAGTTAATGAGGATAGAACTAAAGCTAAATAAAGCCCGTATGACGTTGCTGAAGATTTTAAAGATTTTTCCATTTTTAGTTGATTTTTTAGTTAATTATCTAGTTAGTACTCAAAGTTACGGAAATGTTACATAAATTTGTGAAATAAAAAGTACTAAAAAGATTGTACATTTATAAAAAATACTTAAATTTGCACCTCGAAAAATCGAATACATTTAAAGCATTTAGTGATGAAAGCAGGAATACATCCAGAAAATTATAGAGTAGTAGCGTTTAAAGATATGTCTAACGAAGATGTATTTTTAACTAAATCTACAGCAGATACAAGTGAAACTATTGAAGTTGACGGTGTTGAATATCCATTAGTTAAGTTGGAGATTTCTAGAACATCTCATCCATACTATACCGGTAAATCTAAATTAGTAGATACAGCTGGTCGTATTGATAAATTCAAAAACAAATACGCTAAGTTTAAAAAATAAACTCAAGCTATTAGATATTTTTAAAAAGCCCTTCTTTAACAGAAAGGCTTTTTTGTTTTATACAATTAAGTTATTTTTGAAGGGTTAATCGAGGTTTTTAGTTGAAGCTAAAAACTTTAAATTTTAAACTCAGAATGAACTATATACTTTTTGATGGCCCATACCGCAACAACTTGTTGCCATTTACATTTACAAGACCTGTTGCAGATATTAGAGTCGGTATTTTAACGATTCGTCAAAAATGGGAGTCGTATTTAGAATATACTACCACTACTGTAACTGAAGACTATTTGGCAGATAAGTTTCCAATGGTAGAAATGGAAGACAACATTATGATTAATGCGTCTTTTTTACCTAATATGGAAGTGGTTGAAGTTGTAAAAAACTTAAATCATAATCAGGCTTTATTTAAAGCTGAAGATGTCATTGCGTTTTTTGCTAAAGAAGGCGAGGAAGTGAATGATTTTTCAAATTTTGAAGCGATAGAATTTGAAGGTGATATTCTGAAAATTGAGCATACTTGGGATGTTTTTTCTAAGAATGGTGAAGCCTTAGTTGAGGATTTTAACTTAATAACAAAGGACCGACAATCAGAACCAATTCCTGCAACAATCAATACCATAAATCCTGAAAATATTTTTATTGAAAAAGGAGCAACTTTAAATTTTGCAACTTTAAATGCCAGTTCTGGTCCAATTTACATTGGTAGAAATGCCGAAGTTATGGAAGGGGCTATTGTTAGAGGGCCTTTGGCACTTTGTAATAATGCGACATTAAAAATGGCTAGTAAAATTTATGGACCAACCACTATTGGGCCACATAGCAAAGTAGGTGGCGAGGTTAGTAATTCTGTTATTTTTGGTTTTTCTAATAAAGGGCACGATGGCTTTTTAGGTAATTCAGTATTAGGAGAATGGTGTAACCTTGGTGCAGATACCAATAACAGTAACTTAAAAAATAACTATGCAGAAGTAAGGCTTTGGGATTACCAAACCGAAGGTTTTGCTAAAACAGGATTGCAATTCTGCGGATTAATGATGGGAGATCACAGTAAATGTGGTATTAACACCATGTTTAATACTGGTACAGTTGTTGGTGTAAGTGCTAATATCTTTGGAAGTGGATTTCCTAGAAATTTTGTGCCAAGCTTTTCTTGGGGCGGAAGTAAAGGCTTTGTAACCTATAAAACTAATAAAGCATTTGAAGTTGCAGAAGTAGTTATGGCAAGACGAAAAGAAGAGTTTACGGATCAAGATAAAGCGATTTTAGAACATATTTTTGAAGAAACAAAACAATATAGAAGAGAATAGCATGATACTAAAACCCCAATTTACCCTACTTTTTTTATTTATTTTAAGCCTTGGGTTTTCTCAAGAGGTCGAAGTCAAAAGACTAAAAATAAACAACAAACTCGATCATTTTGCAGCAAGAGTTGTAAAAGATAAAGTGTTTTTTAGTTCTAATTTAGTGACTAGAAGTGGTAGAGCAATATTAGATAAATATGCACAAAATTTATATGCTATTTATGAGGCTCCATTACGTGAAGACGGAGAGATAAAGGATGCTAAGCTTGTAAAGAAGAAGGATGTAGGTATGTCTAATATGTCTGTTTCAACTTATTCTAAAGATGGTAAGTATATGTATTATACAGCAAATCACACCGAAAAAGGAGAAAATAAGTTAAAGGATATGAATACGTTTAACCTTTTAATACAAAGAGCAGAGTATGTGGAAGGCAAAGGTTGGACAAACATAACCATCTTACCATTTTGTGATCCAGATTATAATTTTGCGCATCCTGCTTTAAGTCCAGATGGGGCTACATTATATTTTATTGCAGATATTAAAGGGACAAAAGGCAAATCAGATTTATACAAAGTTTCCGTTTCTGATCATAAAACTTATGGTGAAGTGACAAAATTAGGAGAACATATTAATTCGCCACGTACTGAGACCTTTCCTTTTGTTAGTGCAGATAATAAGTTGTACTTCTCTTCGGATAGACGTGGAGGAAAAGGTGGTATAGATATTTATGAATACGATTTAAATGCTACTAACATCATTAAAGAACCGGTATCTTTAGATGAACCTATTAATAGTCGTGGTGATGATTTTTCATTTTTCTTAAATGATGATTTAACCTCAGGATTTATATCATCTAGACGCTCTAGAGGTGAAGGTGGTGATGACCTTTATTATTTTACTGGATTTTAGTTTTTCTTACCGATTTTAATTCCAATAAATTTGTAGCATTAATTCCTAAACCATTTACGTTTTGTCTTGTAAACCTAACTACTTCGTCATAAAAAAGTGGTACAATAGGGGCAGAGTTCATAATAAGCGAATCCATTTTAGTATAAAGTTTTGCTCGTAAATCAGGATTAGTTTCTAAATAAGCAGCTTCATACATTTGGTCGAATTTTGAATTTTTAAAATGCGTGTAATTAGGGCCATTTGGAGCAAAATTATTACTGTAATATAACGACAAATAGTTTTCAGCATCAGGATAATCGGCTATCCAGCTCGCTCTAAAAAAATCGACTTGCCCATTAGCTTTAGCATCTTTTAAGCTAGAAGGTGGGATAACATCCACATTAACTAATAAGCCCGTTTTCTGTAATTCGCGTTGAATAAATTCACAAAAGCTTAAATAATTGCTTGTTGTGGTGAGGGTGATTTCTGGGGTTTTAATTCCAGTTTCAGTCTTGAATTCTGAAACGAGTTGTTTGGCTAATTCAGGTTGATATTTAAAACCAATAGAAGCATCAAAACCAGGTAAACCTTTTGGTATAAAACCGCCATTTGCAGGAATTCCAATACCATTTCTTAAATACGTCATCATTTTGTTTCTGTCAAAACCTACATTAATTGCTTTTCTCAGTTTTAATGCCTGAATTTCGTTGACTTCAGATGCCATAAAAAAGGCTAAATATTCGGTGTTAAGATATGGTCCTCTTATCATTTTTACGTCATCAGCATAGGTTGCTCTTAATTTTCCTTCTGCGGTTAAAATTTCATCTTTATAAGAGCCATCTAAACCAGAAACAAAGTCAATATTACCTTGTGCAAACTGTAGAAACTCACTTTGCTTATCTGGCAAAAAAGTAATAGCAATAGCTTCAAGATACGGCAGCTGTTGCTCATGAGCAGCAGTTTCAAAATAATGCTCATTTCGTCTAAATACTAACTTTAAGTTTTCTTCCCAGCGTTTAAATTTAAAAGGACCAGTTCCTATGGGATGTGCTCTAAAATCATTACCATAATGTTCTACGATCTCTTTAGGAACAACAGAACAGTATTTCATGGTTAACAAGCCTAAAAATGCAGGAAAAGGTTGTTTTAATTTAATTTGAAATGTTGAATCGTTAATAGCAGAAAAGTCTTCTACTTTATTTAAAACCCAACTACCTGGAGAAGCAATGGTTTTATCTTTTAATCTATTGAAACTATATTCAAAGTCAGAAGCATTTACATTTCTAGTAGAATCCTGACTGTTTGAAGAAGTCGCAAATAATTCATGTTTATGAAACTTTACATCGTTTCTAAGTGTAAAAGTGTAGGTTTTGGCGCTATCTGTAATGGTCCAATTTTTAGCAATGGAAGGTTTAACGTTAAGCTGGTCATCCATTTGTACTAAACCATTAAACAATTGATGTGTTGCCCAAATGTCTGCTAAATCTTTAGAAAAAGCAGGATCTAAAGAGCCAATATTTTTGTGTTCATTGTATCTAAATACCAAATGGTCTAATTGAGAGCTTTCTTTAGAGCTGCACGATAAAATTATGAAAAACAATGATCCATAACGTAATCTATTGAATAAGGATAGTCTGAGTTTTAGCATATAACTTATATGTTGTAAATTTGCCAACTTGGTAAAAGTACAAGAATGAATCCAACAAAAAAAGTCGCATTTTATACACTAGGTTGTAAACTGAATTTTTCTGAAACGTCTACCATAGCTAGAGGTTTTACAGACGAAGGATTTGATCGAGTAGATTTTAAGGAATCGGCTGATATTTATGTAATTAATACCTGCTCTGTAACTGAAAATGCAGATAAACGTTTTAAGTCTATTGTAAAACAAGCTCAAAAGAATAATCCTGAAGCATTTGTAGCGGCGATAGGTTGCTATGCACAATTAAAACCTGAAGAATTAGCAGACGTTAATGGTGTAGACTTGGTATTGGGAGCGACAGAGAAATTTAAAATAACAGATTACTTAAATGATCTCACAAAAAATGACTTAGGTGAAGTGCATTCTTGTGAAATTGAAGATGCTGATTTCTATGTTGGCAGTTATTCTATAGGTGACAGAACTAGAGCTTTTTTAAAAGTACAAGATGGTTGTGATTATAAATGTACTTATTGTACAATTCCTTTAGCGAGAGGGATTTCAAGAAGTGATACAATGGCAAATGTTTTGAAGAATGCCAAAGAAATTTCAGAACAAGGCATTAAGGAGATTGTATTAACAGGTGTAAATATTGGAGACTACGGAAAAGGAGAGTTTGGGAATAAAAAACACGAACACACTTTTTTAGATTTGGTTACAGAACTTGATAAAGTTGAAGGTATTGAGCGATTGAGAATCTCATCTATTGAACCTAATTTATTAAAAAACGAATCCATAGATTTAGTTTCTAAATCTAGAGCTTTTGTACCACATTTTCATATTCCATTGCAAAGTGGAAGTAATGACATCTTAAAAAAGATGAAACGTCGCTATATGAAAGAATTATATGTAGACAGAGTTTTAAAAATAAATGAAGTTATGCCACATGCTTGTATTGGTGTGGATGTGATTGTTGGTTTTCCTGGTGAAACAGATGAATTGTTTCTAGAGACTTATAATTTTTTAAACGCATTAGATATATCGTATTTACACGTATTTCAATATTCTGAACGTGATAATACAGAAGCTGCTAAAATGCCAAATGTGGTGTCTAAAGCTAAAAGAGTTAAACGCAGTAAAATGTTACGAGGCTTATCTGCTAAAAAACGTCGCGCGTTTTACGAAAAACAAATAAATACAGAACGAACTGTTTTATTTGAAAGTGAAAATAAAGAAGGTTACATTCATGGTTTTACAGAAAACTATGTAAAGGTTAAAACACCATGGAATCCAGAATTAGTTAATACATTGCATAAAGTAGAACTTACTAAAATTGATGAAGATGGTTTGGTACGTTTTAAATTTCTCGAAAAATAAAAACGTAATACACTGATAAAAAAAAAATCCGAAACTTTTAAAGTTTCGGATTTTTTTAATGTTTTTTCTAGAATTATATTCGAATTCCAACTGGTAGCATGCGTTTATATTTCCTGTTTCGCCTTACAAATTTTGCGATTTCAGGACTTGTAGGTACTACACTAATGTTACGTTCCTTAATATTAGAGAATACCATATCAATAAAGTCCAGTTCAAACTCATCTGTTCTAATCGTGTCAGGAATAATCATTTTGGTTAAGAATATCTTTCGTTCTTGTAAAGAATATTCAATAATAGCCATTTCGTTTTCAACCTTTAATTCAAATTGACGTAGAAAATCATTGTCAATCAATTCAGCAGTTTCTGTCATAATTTTATTGTATTAAATTCAGCGGTTGGTAGCGTAGATACTATATTTTATATAGTTTTGCTGTGCAAAGGTACAAAAAATCAACTAAAGTATTAGGTTATTGTTGTTAAAACCTTAAATTGTAATTAATTAGGACGTCTCAAACATACCCAATGAATCCCCAATTAACACAGATTTATTTAATGCCTGGTATGGCAGCAAATCCATCTATATTTGAACATATAGATCTTCCAAAAAACAATTATGAAATCCATTGGCTAGAGTGGCAGATTCCCAATAAAAATGAGACACTCAAAGATTATGCTCTGCGCATGTGTACATTTATTAAGCACGATAATGTTGTTTTGTTAGGTGTGTCTTTTGGAGGTGTTTTAGTACAAGAAATGAGTAAGTATTTAAACTTAAAAAAG
The DNA here is from genome assembly GCF_018860565.1 of Winogradskyella psychrotolerans. Taxonomy (GTDB): domain Bacteria; phylum Bacteroidota; class Bacteroidia; order Flavobacteriales; family Flavobacteriaceae; genus Winogradskyella; species Winogradskyella damuponensis. The sequence continues at coordinate 186,662 of NZ_JAHKPS010000013.1, read as the reverse complement.
TTAATAGTAGTCTCTAGTGTAAAGTCGCATCACGAGTTGCCAAAACGGCTTAAATTACTTAAAGTTACTAAGGCTTATAAATTTTTGCCTACACAATTGATGAGTAATATTGATTTATTAGCCAAATATGCATTTGGAGAGACCATAAAAAAACGTGTGGATTTGTATAAAAAATACTTATCTGTAAATGATAAAACCTATTTAGATTGGGCTATTAAACAAATGGTTTGTTGGAGTCAAGAGGAAGCTCATCCAGATGCGATATATATTCATGGAGACAATGATGCTGTTTTTCCGCACTCTTGCGTTGGAAATTGTATCGTAATTAAGGGCGGAACACATATTATGATCATTAATAAGTACAAATGGTTTAACGAAAATTTACCAAAACTTATTGAAGGTTGAATTTGAATCTTGTTCTTAGATTGATTACATTTATAAAAAAGAAAAATTATTCAATGCGCATGTTTATAGCCTTGTCATTTAGCACATATTGGTAGTGAATAACATGGAGCGTTTAAAATAAATTAAAACTTATGAAAATCATAAAAAATAGTTTAGCACTAATCGGAGTTGTTTGTATATCAGGCTTATTTATTTTTGCCATGCAAAAGGCACCAGATAAAAAAGCACCTTCAGATTATTTATTAGGTAAGGAAGATCCAATTGTAAATAGTTATAATGTGTACGCATTAGAAATGCCAGAAAATTTAAATTTTGCTGGTGAACCAGTTCCTGTTGAAGATCCCGATATCTATGAGCGTATGGATAGAGAGCTATTAGTCAATACCTATTGGCAATCTAATGGTTTGCTAATGTTTAAACGTGCACAAAAGTATTTTCCTATTATAGAACCCATTTTGAAGAAAAATGGTGTGCCAGATGATTTTAAATATTTAGCAGTTATAGAAAGTGGGTTGGTACAAACAGCAAAATCACCTGCAGGTGCCAGTGGTGTTTGGCAAATTATGAAAGCTACAGGAAGAGAAAATGGTTTAGAAGTAAATACAAATGTTGATGAGCGTTATAATTTAGAAAAAGCAACAGAAGTCGCGTGTAATTACTTAAAGAAAGCAAAAGAGAGCTTAGGTTCATGGACAAAAGCTGCCGCTGCTTATAATGCTGGTAATTATGGTGTGTCAAGACGTTTAAAAGAACAAGATGTTGATGGGTATTACGATTTGTTACTAGGAGAAGAAACCGGTCGTTACGTATTTAGAATTGTAGCTCTAAAAGAAATTCTTTCTAATCCTGAAAAATATGGCTTCAATTTTAATAAGAGTCACTTGTATAAGCATGTCCCAACTTATAAAGTCGAAGTCGATACTGCAGTGACCGATTTTGCGCAATTCGCAAAGAAATTTGGAATTAACTATAAGATTTTAAAACTTCATAATCCTTGGTTAAGAGAGCCGCATTTAAATAATAAATCAAGAAAATCATATCAAATAGATATTCCTGAAAAAGGGTATTACAATACTAATACTCAACCTTAATTCTTGGAATTTGTTAGAAATCATATCTGGCAAATCTTAATTGCACTCAATTATACGCTTGCATTATCTGCTGTTGTAACAATTTTACTTAAAAAATTGAATCCAACTAAAGCCCTTAGCTATATAATAGGTTTATTGGCTGTACCGTTTTTGGGTTTAATTGTTTATTATTTTTTTGGACAAGAATATAGAAAGACTAAAATATTTAGTAGAAAGCATGTTTTAAATCAATCTATTGTAAAAAAGATTCAGGACCAATTGCAGCTTGACACTAAAGCTATTAATGAAGTAGATGAATTGCTTGAAGAAAAATCTAAACTAATTCCATTACTCTACAATAGTGAAAAATCTAAGCTTACAATTAATAATGATGTTAGGCTTATTAAAAATGGTGACGAGAAGTTTAAAATACTTATCAAAGATATAAAAGAGGCTAAACACCATATTCATCTTGAATATTTTATAATTAAAGATGATAAGATAGGTACAGAAATTCTCAATTTATTATGTAAAAAAGCAAATGAAGGCCTAGAAATTAGAATCGTAATAGATGATGTAGGAAGTTCTATAACTTCTAAAATGAAACGTAAACTGAAAGATAACGGCATTGAAATGAATTCATTTATGCCTGTCTTATTTTCAAGATTTACTGGTCAAATGAATTATCGCGACCATAGAAAAATTGCTATTATAGATGGGAAAATTGGGTATGTAGGTGGTATAAATATTTCAGATAACTATGTTAATGCTCATAATAATAGATATTGGAGAGATACACATGTACGTATAACAGGTGAAGCTGTAAAACCACTCCAAATCTTATTTTTTACAACTTGGGATTTTGTTGGTGATGATAAATTAGAAATTTCTAAAAGTTATTTCCCAGATCATAATTGTAAAGAAAATATACCGCTTCAAATTGCGGCTAGCGGACCAGATACGGATTGGTCTAATATAATGGAAGCGATTTTTGTTGCTATTACGAATGCCGAGGATCATGTATATATAACTACCCCTTATTTTATTCCTAACAGTGAGATTGTAACAGCACTGCAAGTTACCGCAAGAAGTAATATTAAGGTAAAACTAATTGTACCTAAAACATCCGATTCGTGGATAGCAGAATATGCTACTAACTCTTATTTAGAATTACTGCTAGAAGCCGGAGTGGAGGTGTACCAATACACTAAAGGCTTTGTTCATGCTAAAACCATGGTTGTAGATGGTGTATTTAGTACTGTTGGTACCACTAATATGGACTATAGAAGCTTTAATATTAACTTTGAAGTCAATGCCTTAATTTATAATAAGGAGTTTAGCCATCAATTAACAGATCTGTTTAATGAGGATTTAAAAGACTGTGAAAAGTTAGAATTAGAAGCATGGCAAAAACGATCTAAGCGCACAAAGCTTATTGAAGCTTTGGCGCGACTTATGGCGCCTTTACTGTAATAAATTAACGTCTACTTCTACGATTCTGTCTAGCTGAAGTCGGTTGGCCGTATTGTTGTTTAGGTATAACCGCTTTTTTCATTTGCTGCTTCATCATTTTTATTTGTTCAGCAAGCATATCTCTTTTATCTAACTTTTCAGCTTCAGCTAATAATTTCTGTGCTTCAGGTTTTCTTCGTTTAGAAAAAGCAATACCAGCTAAATTTAATTTTGCCATAGCCAAATCATGATCCATAGATAAACCTAAACTAATCGCTTTCTTAAAATAAGCTTCGGCTTCATTCATATTGGTTTGAGAAACCATAATACCATTGAGGTAATTTAAATAACCTTGTTGTTTCTTTACTAAAGCACCTTCAGGATTTTTAATTTTATCTAACCATTTCTTTGCTCCCGCAAAATCTTGCTTTCTTAATTTTAAAAAAGCGAGTAAAATCATTTCATTTTTAAAGTAAAGAAAAATGAATATGGTAGAAAGTAATATGTACATTATACCATTTCCAATGTAACCTTCAGTGAATTGATATATCGCATAACCTATTATTAATGCGAAAATGACTAATTTTATATTTTTATTAAACATATTTATGTGTGTTTTTGCAGAGCGCAAAGGTAATAAAAACAAAGAGTTTAAAATCTATTCAAAAAAAATCTTTTGCTATTTGCTAAAGTAAAAACTTGTTGTATATTTGCACGCAGTTTTGAGATAGCTCTCAACTTAGATCATATAAAAGGAATATTAGTTTTTAAAAATATAAGACATGCCAAAAAGAACGTTTCAACCGTCAAAAAGAAAGAGAAGAAACAAACACGGTTTCAGAGAAAGAATGGCTTCTGTTAACGGAAGAAAAGTTTTAGCACGTAGAAGAGCTAAAGGAAGAAAGAAATTGTCTGTTTCAACTGAATCAAGACATAAAAAATAATGATTAACAATTGTTAATATATTAGAGGCGTTACTTAGGTGTAACGCCTTTTTTTGTATCCATTTCTTAACTACTTTTGCACTGCAAAAAAATATACTAGATCATCAAATATAAAGTCTCATGCCTAAAAACAACAACATAAAATCAGTATTACTAATCGGCTCAGGTCCTATTGTAATTGGTCAAGCCTGCGAATTTGATTACTCAGGTTCTCAAGCACTACGCTCATTACGAGAGGATGGAATTGAAACGATTTTAATCAATTCTAACCCTGCAACAATAATGACAGATCCTACTATGGCAGATCATGTTTATTTGTTGCCATTAACAACAAAATCTTTAGTAAAAATATTAAAAGAACATCCTCAGATTGATGCTGTTTTGCCAACTATGGGAGGACAAACTGCTTTAAACTTGTGTATTGAAGCCGATGAAAAAGGCATTTGGGAAGATTTTGGAGTAGATATTATAGGTGTAGATATTGATGCCATTAATATCACTGAAGACAGAGAGCAGTTTAGAGAGTTAATGTTAAAAATAGGTGTTGGTATGGCACCTCAAGCAACTGCAACCTCTTACCTTAAAGGAAAAGAGATTGCACAAGAGTTTGGTTTTCCGCTAGTTATTAGAGCATCTTATACTTTAGGAGGAGAAGGAGCTTCTTTTGTTTATAAAGAAGAAGATTTTGACCAGATGTTAACACGCGGATTGGAAGTATCTCCAATTCATGAGGTTATGATTGATAAAGCTCTTATTGGTTGGAAAGAATACGAATTAGAATTATTACGTGATAAAAACGATAATGTAGTTATTATCTGTACAATTGAAAATATGGATCCGATGGGAATTCATACAGGAGATTCTATTACTCTTGCCCCAGCAATGACCTTATCTGATAAAACGTTTCAGAAAATGCGAGACATGGCTATTCACATGATGCGCAGTATTGGTGATTTTGCAGGTGGTTGTAATGTGCAGTTTGCTGTAAGTCCTGATGATGAAGAGGAAATCATCGCTATTGAAATTAATCCGAGAGTATCGCGTTCTTCTGCATTAGCAAGTAAAGCAACAGGGTATCCTATTGCTAAAATTGCAGCAAAATTAGCTATAGGTTATAATTTAGATGAATTAGATAATCAGATTACAAAATCTACATCAGCCTTATTTGAGCCTACCTTAGATTACGTAGTCGTTAAGATTCCACGTTGGAATTTTGATAAATTTGAAGGTTCAGATCGTACTTTAGGTTTACAGATGAAAGCCGTTGGTGAGGTGATGTCTATTGGCCGATCATTTCAAGAAGCATTACACAAAGCAACACAATCACTTGAGATTAAAAGAAATGGTTTAGGAGCAGACGGAAAGGGATATAAAGATTACGATACTATTATTGAAAAATTAACGCATGCAAGTTGGGATCGCGTATTTGTGATTTATGATGCTGTTGCTATGGGAATTCCGTTAAGCCGTATTCATGAAATCACAAAAATTGATATGTGGTTTTTAAAGCAGTATGAAGAATTATTTCAACTTGAAAGAGAAATTTCTCAATTCAAAATAGAAACTATTGAACGCGAATTATTACTAGAAGCGAAACAGAAAGGCTATGGTGATAGACAAATAGCACATATGTTGAGTTGTTTAGAAAGTCAGGTTTATAATAAGCGAAAAGAACTTAATATTAACCGTGTGTTTAAATTGGTAGATACTTGTGCGGCAGAATTTAAAGCACAAACACCATATTATTATTCAACTTTTGAAAGTGAGGTTGAAACAGCAGACGGGAAAGTGTATGTACAAAACGAAAGTATTGTTTCAGATAAAAAGAAAATTATTGTTTTAGGTTCTGGGCCAAACCGAATTGGGCAAGGTATTGAGTTTGATTACTGCTGTGTGCATGGTGTTTTGGCAGCAGCTGAATGTGGCTATGAAACCATAATGATTAACTGTAATCCTGAAACGGTGTCTACCGATTTTGATATCGCAGATAAATTATATTTTGAGCCTGTTTTCTGGGAGCATATCTATGATATCATTCAGCATGAGAAACCAGAAGGTGTTATTGTGCAATTAGGTGGACAAACCGCTTTAAAACTTGCTGAAAAATTAGAGCGTTATGGTATCAAAATTATGGGAACTAGTTACCAATCTTTAGATTTAGCTGAAGATAGAGGTAGTTTTTCAAACATATTAAAAGAGAACAATATTCCTTATCCAGAATTTGACGTTGCAGAATCTGCTGATGAAGCTTTAGCTATTGCAGATGTTTTAGATTTTCCAATATTGGTTAGACCTTCATATGTATTAGGAGGACAAGGGATGAAAATTGTGATTAATAAGCAGGAATTAGAATCTCATGTTATAGATTTATTAAAATCTATTCCTGGAAATAAATTGTTATTAGATCATTATCTAGATGGCGCTATTGAAGCCGAAGCTGATGCTATTTGTGATGCCGATGGTAATGTGTATATCATTGGAATAATGGAGCATATTGAGCCTTGTGGAATTCATTCAGGTGACAGTAATGCATTATTGCCAGCTTTTAATTTAGGTGATTTGGTAATGCAACAAATTATAGATCATACACACACTATTGCTAGAGCATTAGATACTATTGGTTTAATTAATATTCAATTTGCGATAAAAGATGATGTTGTTTATATCATTGAGGCTAACCCAAGAGCTTCTCGTACAGTGCCTTTTATTGCAAAAGCTTACAAAGAACCTTATGTAAACTACGCTACTAAAGTAATGTTAGGTGAGAAAAAAGTAACAGACTTTGACTTTAAACCACAATTAGAAGGTTACGCTATAAAACAACCTGTATTTTCATTTAATAAGTTTCCAAACGTAAATAAACAATTGGGACCAGAAATGAAAAGTACGGGAGAAAGTATCTTATTTATTGATAGTTTAAAGGACGATCAGTTTTATGATTTATATGCAAGAAGAAAAATGTATTTAAGTAAGTAATTGGCATAGTTTTCGATGAAGTGTATAGTGTTATTCATTAATAATTACTAACTTAGCTATAATAAGGCCCAAATTATATGAAAAAATTACTACTCATTTTTATATCGGTATTCACTTTTAGTACTATGTCTGCAAATGCGACATGGAATGTAAATGGTGATGTTAAGTTTATAGAAAACGCTAATTATATATATGATTTAAGTGAAAATATTGCTTTATATCAAGATGAAGGTTTTAAAATTTCACCGAATCCTTCAAAAAATAAGTTAAATATTAAATTGCCTGCGTCATCTGAAAATATGACACTCGAAGTATTTGATGTTTTAGGTAAGCGTATTCATAAAAGTACAATTACTAAATTGGAAGCATCAGTAGATGTTTCTAATTGGAAAACTGGAGTATATCTTGTGAAAATTTCAAACGAAAAAGAATCACAAACCAAACGCTTTATCAAGCAATAAAGGAATACAAAAAACAAATAAAGAGCTGCTTTAATCTTGATAATCATCAAAAGGAAGCAGCTTTTTTTTTATTAAAAATCAAGTTTTACACGATAATCCTTTAATTGTTCTAAGTGCTGGTCTACATTTTTATAAAGGTTCTCTAAGTCGGCACTTCGTTTGGTATCACTGTCTCGTCTAATTATAGATTTAATAAAACGCTTGGCGGCTAATTTATTAGTTAGAATTAAACCTGGAACTGTAACTGTATTTCCGTCTTCATCTACAGCAACCATAATAAAATAGGAAGAATTACAGTGTTTCTTTTCGCCTGTTCTAATATTTTCAGATTCTACTCTTATACCTACAACCATAGATGATTTACCCACATAGTTAACAGAAGCTTTCATGGTTACTAATTCGCCAACTTCAATTGGGTTTAAAAAGTTAACCTTATTAACAGAGGCCGTGACGCAATAGCTACGAGAATGTTTTGAAGCGCAAGCAAAAGCAACATTATCCATTAAACTTAAGATATAACCTCCGTGAATTTTTCCTCCAAAATTAGCATAGGATGGTTTCATTAATTCTGAAATCTGAATTCTAGAATCTTCCGTAGTTTTAAACATAATTGATAAGATTTAAGTATAGTAAACTAGTAATTATAGCAATGCCAAAACTGATTAATGTACCTATTAAAATGTATTCGGTAAGTCTTCTATCTTTTGATGCCGATAAATTACCAAAGCTAAAAACAGATTTAGCCGTTATTAAAAAGCCAACGGCCTCCCATTGACCACAAATCATAAACAGAAAGACTAATGTCCGCTCAAGTACTCCAATATAATGACCAGCATATTTTATAGATTTATGCTCAGTTTTAAGGTCATCCATGATGTCTTTTAGTAATAAATTACTCATAATAACAGATACAGGCTTTGTAAGAAACAACAAGCAAATTATAAATAATAGAATTTCCTCTATTTTAAATTCAGTTTTTATTAACGGTAAATCAGTAAATAAGTGCAATGCAGCAAAAATTACTAATAAGTGTAGTGCTTGATCAATAAAGAAAAGAAATACTTCGTTTTCTTTATTTAGCATATATATTTTTAAAACATCAATTAAAAAGTGTAGACAAATAATAAAAACAATAATTGGCCATAATTTTAAATCCCAAAGTAAAAGTGTAGTAATAATTAAGTGAACTAATATGTGAAAATATAACTTAGGGGATTTAATTTTGTTTTTTCTCTTATCCTTAGCCCAAGAATTTGGTTGCAAAATGAAATCACCTAAAATATGTGCTAGTAATAGTTTTAATAGAATTATCATTGCTTAAGGTTTTTTAATTTGTGATTTAAAATATTATTTAGCTCTAGTATTTCATTTAAATATGCTCGTTTTTTTCTTTTGCTTACTGCATCTTGACTGATTCCAATAATACTGGCTAATTCCGATTGAATCATATTAGGATTTTCTAAAGATAGTTTTATAATCTGAGCAGAGTTTACAGTCCAGTTGTCCATAGCAATAAGTGCTAACTTAAAATAAAGGTTAACTTCTTTATTAAGATACTCGTCTTTTGTTTTAAGTTTTATGTTTTGTTTCTCTTTTTTAAGTTTTTCAAAAATTTCGCCAGAATAAATAAATGCTTCACCATTTGATTCACTAACATTCTTTCCTTCATAAGATTTTTTTCCAATACCTATTGCTATGCGAACATCTAGACCTTTAATGGATTTAATGCAAGATTTTATGTATGCTGTTGCATTTAAACAATTATGATAAGATTCAAATTCAATTTGAAAACTATCACCTCTGAAAATTTGCCATTTAGAGGTGTTATGTTGTAAATAACTTAAAGCATCTTTTAGAGGCTCAATCCAAATGTTAGGATTTGTTTTTGTTCTAGAATTAATTATATCACCTGTTATAACTGCTATGCTTTTATTATTAATCATCTTCTGTAGCACGTTTAATAATACTTTCAGGAAGCGCTTTCTTGGCTTTAGCACCCATTTTTTTGATTTTTTCTACACGAGAAATAAGGTTACCTTTGCCATCTACTAATTTATTCATAGCAGCAGAATAGTCACTTTTAGCAGCATCAATCTTTTTACCAACACCAGTTAAATCAGTTACTAAACCTTCAAATTTATCATAGAGTGCTCCGGCTTGTTTGGCAATTTCTAAAGCATTTTGTTGTTGTTTTTCGTTATTCCACATTGTGTCAATTGTACGTAACGTCGCTAAAAGTGTAGAAGGTGTAACAATGACTATGTTTTGTTCAAAGGCTTTATTATATAATGAATTGTCGTCATTTATAGCGACTGCAAAAGCAGGTTCAATAGGAATAAACATTAATACAAAATCTGGAGATTCAATATCATATAAATCCTGATAATTTTTGGCAGAAAGCTGATCGACGTGCTTTTTTATAGAATTAACATGCGCTTTTAAAAAGATAGGACGTTGGTCTTCTTCGGCGTTTACAAACTGTTCGTAAGCAGTTAGTGACACTTTAGAATCGATAATCATTTTTTTAGAATCTGGAAGATGTAATACTACATCTGGCATTACTCGAGAACCATCTTCGCGCTGAAAATTTTGTTGTACAAAATACTCACGGTCTTTTTCTAAACCCGATTTTTCTAAGACACGTTCTAGCACTAATTCGCCCCAATTTCCTTGCGTTTTACTATCGCCTTTTAAGGCTCTTGTAAGGTTAGTCGCTTCTTTTGCCATTTGTTGGTTAAGATCTTTTAAGCCTAACAACTGTTCTTTTAAAGCGGAATGCATACTGATACTTTCCTTTTGTGTATCTTCAACTTTCTTTTCAAATGTTTTGATTTTTTCCTCTAGCGGATTTAAAATATTCTTAATGTTTTCTTTATTCTGAAGTGTAAATTTTTCGGATTTTTCATCTAAGATTTTAGAAGCCATTAATTCAAAATCCTTTCGCAATTGTTCTTGTTGTTCTGCTAATTCTTCGTCGCGTTTTAAGTTTGCTTTTTCAAGATTTTCGTATTCCGAATTACGTCTAGAAAGTTCTGTGTTTAAAAAGTCTTTTTCTCGTCTAATGGCTTCACGCTCACTTTCAATTTTAGAAATGGTTTCTTTTAACTCCGTTAATTGCTGTGTAAAGTATTGGTCTTGTTTTTGGTTTTCGGCTTCAGAATAGGTTTTAAATTCATTGAATTGCTGCTGAAGATTAGTATTGCGTTCTTCTAAAGTACTTTTGTCACTTTTACTTTTTAATTGCGAAAATTTAAGGCCTATAAAAGCTCCAATTCCAGCGGAAATGAAAATGGTAATGATAAGAATAATGGTATCGTTCATGTTTAAAATTGAAATTTATCAAAGATACATTTTTAGCTTGAAGAATGAAGGATTTAGTTGGAAGCTCAAAAGCATAAATTCTTTCTCTAAGTTTTGATGTTAAACTTATAAAACATGAGCTAAGATTGAATTATTTTATAAAGCATCTGGTTTTAGAAGTTGAATTTTAGAAAGTTAAGTGCTAAAAACTAAAGAAGGTAATGCTTCTAGAAACTTTAAAAACTCTTAATTCAGAACGGCTAACTCTTAACTAACTTTCTTATATTTGATGCTTCAAAAAAATCAACATAAATGGCACTTTCACCTCTTAATGCAATTTCACCAATTGATGGTAGATACCGATCTAAAGTAGAAAAATTAAAAGATTATTTTTCAGAAGAAGCACTAATAAAATATCGTGTTTTAGTAGAAATCGAATATTTTATTGCGCTTTGTGAATTACCATTGCCACAATTAGAATCGGTTTCAAACGCTGTTTTTGAAGATTTGAGAGCTATTTATAAGAATTTTACAGCTGTTGATGCTTCTGCAATTAAGGACATTGAAAAAGTAACTAATCACGACGTAAAAGCTGTTGAGTATTTTATTAAGGAAAAATTTGAAGCATTAGGTTTATCGGCATATAAAGAGTTTATTCATTTTGGATTAACGTCTCAAGATATTAATAATACAGCAATTCCTTTAAGTATAAAGGATGCCATGAATGATGTATACGTACCTGAATATCGTTCATTATTACAAAAGATAGAAGATTTGGCAAAAGATTGGGCAGATATCCCAATGTTAGCTAGAACACATGGTCAGCCAGCTTCACCGACACGTTTAGGTAAAGAGATTGAAGTTTTTGCAGTAAGATTAAAAGAGCAGTTTAACTTATTAAACGATGTGCCTAGTGCCGCTAAATTTGGTGGAGCAACAGGTAATTTTAACGCTCATAAAGTAGCTTACCCTAATATTGATTGGAAAGCCTTTGGAACTAAATTTGTACAAGAAAAATTAGGTTTACAGCATTCATTTCCAACCACACAAATAGAGCATTACGATCATGCAGCAGCATTGTTTGATGGTTTAAAACGTATAAATACCATTATTATCGATTTAGATAGGGACATTTGGACGTATGTATCGATGGATTATTTTAAGCAAAAAATTAAAGCTGGTGAAGTTGGAAGTTCAGCAATGCCACATAAAGTAAATCCAATAGATTTTGAAAATAGTGAAGGTAATTTAGGTATTGCAAATGCTATTTTTGAACACCTATCTACAAAATTACCAATTTCTAGATTGCAACGTGATTTAACGGATAGTACGGTTTTAAGAAATGTTGGTGTGCCTTTTGGACATACACTTATAGCCTTTAAATCTACAGTTAAAGGCTTAAATAAATTATTGTTGAATGAGTCTAAATTTGCTCAAGATTTAGAAAATAATTGGGCTGTGGTTGCAGAAGCGATTCAGACCATTTTAAGACGTGAAAGTTACCCTAATCCTTATGAAGCTTTAAAAGGGTTAACAAGAACTAATGAAGCGATTACCCAAACGTCTATTTCAAATTTTATTGATACCTTAGAGGTTTCTGAAGCTATTAAATCTGAATTAAAAGCTATAACACCAAGTAATTATACCGGAATCTAATTGTTTTAGACCTGTGAAATTTATACCAACAACTAAAGATAGTATTGCTTTAACAGCAGTAACCATTTTAACCTTAAGCATGTTTGTTTCAGGTTTATTAAATGTGTTAGACTATCTTATTGTTAAAACGGTATTGCTTATAGGTTTTGTATTGCTTTTTATTTTTGCTCTTGGTTATGCTTTAAAAAATGAAACCAAAAAAAATCATCCAGAAGACAAGCCTCAGGATGATTCTTATTAACATTTAAATACATACCAAATTAAATTCTATTTGGTTTGTGTCAGTGTATTCAAATTTTATTTAAAAAAGTCAGTTAAACTCTTTAGGTTTGAGTCTTCAAAATTGGCTTGCTCTAAAACAGAACTTAAAGTCATAAGTTTACCGGCATTCATATTATCACCTAAAATTCTTGCAATCATAAAGCCTTTATTTTCAATGTTTCCAAATATGATGAGTTCATCTATTTGATCTATTTCACCTAGAAATTTTACTACAAATTTTCCGTCAGTTGTATTGCCTCCACGTATTAATTCTTCGTATTTAGGATTTTTTAAAATGGTGTTTACCTTTTCTAATTCTAGCTCATATTCTGAAGCATCTGTGTCTTCTTTCATGTAGGTAAGCACATTTAATTTATCTACAGAATTGTATGCTTCTTTCTGTTCTTCAGTCATGTCTACGTCTTCAACATTAACTAAACTTGTTGGGACATCAAATGAAGCAAAGCCAGGCTTTAACTCGTTATCTACGTAATAGGTTTGTAATGAAGTCTCTTGATTACAGCTGGTAAAAGCTGTAACCAAAAGCAACATTACTATTGATTTTTTGATTGATTGTTTCATGAGTTTATATTTTTGTTTTTATTATGGACTCATGCGGTTTGCGATGTGTCATTTGATTAAATGATTAAGGCTTTTAGCATGCTTATCTCATAATTTTAGTTTTTCTTTTCGCCTGCTTTCTTTAGCTGCTCACCACCTGGAATATCCATTTGGTTAGTGATTTTTGATACTTGTCTTAAGTCTATATTGCCAGTTAAGGTCATTACTACAGTTTCAAACTCACGTTTTTTACCATTAATTTCGATATTTTGATCTTTAGTCAATTCTTTTAAACCTGTAATAAACATTAATAATTCCTTTACATGGTTATCGTCTTTTCCTTCTTTTACATAAAATTTTACGGTTTGGTCACCATCTTTAATACGCATAAGTTCTTCTAATGCAGATGATTTTAAATATTTTGCAACCGTTGCATTCATGTCTGCCGCTATTTTTGTATCTCCGGTAGTGAATACTTTAAAACCTGTAATATTGTTTGCCATTTCAGCATATTCTTTCATTTCTGGGTCATCTATATCTATACCCATTGTAGCTAACATTTTAAACATTTTCCCATTAAGAATAACAGAAGCTACTCCTTTTTGGTCTTCATATTTATCAAATACACTTTGACTAAATCCAGTTACTGATATAAGCATTGCTGCTACGATGACTACTATTTTTTTACTCATGGCTGTTTTATTTTTTAGGTATTCGTGAAAATTTTTTAAATTTTTCATTGTTCTTGTTTTTAAATTTTGATTTCTAATTCTTTAATAATTTGTTTGTTGTTTCACTAAATTCTGTGATATGATTGGCTTTTTCAAGACCAACATTAAAATTTTCTGAAGCTAAGCTTAAGGTTTTTAAGCTAGAGGCTCCGTCGTTAAAATTATTTGAAAGCATTGCTAAAGCTTCTTTTGCTTCCAAATACATTTGTTGTTCCTCTGGCGAATAATCTGCTAGAGTTTTTGGCCCGCTATTCCAATTTGGAATAAAGAAACCAAGCATAAGAATAGCCACAGCTGCGACAGAAATCCATTGATACAATTTTGTTTTCTTAGTGTTTAATGGAACGTCTTTGGTGTACTGCTCTTTTTTTGATTCAGAAAAGTATTGAAACATAGGCTTGTAATGCTCTAAATGTGGTGCCACATTGTCGCTTAAGAAATACGCTTTTAATTCTGCTTCTTCCTTTAGCGTTGTCTCTGCATTGTTATACTTTTCTAGTAATGTTTCTATATTATTTAATACCATGTTGATGTGTATTAGTTAATTTTTCTCTTATTGTTTTTCGTGCTCTTGATAAATTAACGCGTATTGCGGTCTCGTTCATGTCTAGCATTTTTGCTATTTCTGCAAAATCGTATTCTTCAATATCTCTTAATTGCACTATTATTTTTTGTTGTTCAGGAAGGTCTTCCATTATTTTAGAAACCCAATCCACACTGTCCTTAGCTTCTACTTGTTTTTGTAAAGAGGTGTTATTATCCGTGTAATTACTATGAACAATTTTTAAATTCTGCGCTTGTTTTGATTTTAAACGATCCAAGCAAAAATTCTTGGTCATGGTCATTGAAAACGCTTCTACATTTTTATAGTCACCAATCTTTGTTTTATTCTTCCATAATTTTAACAATATTTCTTGTGTAGCATCTTCTGCTTCTTCACGAGATACTAGTAATCGTTTCGCTAAACGAAAGACTTTATCCTTAAATGGCAACACGATTTCTACAAAATCAGTTTGTTTCATTATTAGTTTGATTGATTGGCGAAAACAATTATTAATTGCCTTCTACTGTTACGACGATACACTTTAGATTTTGTTACAAAGTTTTTTTATTTATAATAATGTCAGTAAATTTAGAGTTTTACATTTATATGTAAACTACTGCTATTAAAAGAAAAAATTAAATATGAGAAATTTAAAAAGTTGTTGCGAACACATCATACATGCCTGTGTCGTGAGAAAAAAAATGAAAGTTTTACTACTGGCATGTTTGATGTTAGTTTCAGTAACCAGTTGTTTTGAAGATGCTGATGATAATATCATTAGAGCTTCTACATTAGATATTAATGACTTTGTATGGAAAGGCATGAATGCCGTTTATGTGTATAAAGACAATATTCCTGATTTAGCAAATGATCGTTTTGACTCAAGTGAAACTTATACTGAGTATCTAAATAATTTTTCTTCACCTGAAGATTTATTTGAAGACTTACTTTATTTGCCAGACGATGTTGATGAGTTTAGTAGAATTTACCCTAATTATTACGATTTAGAGCAATTACTGCAAGGCACAAGTCTTAGTAATGGGATGAAATATGGTTTAGTACAATTGCCAAATACGGCTAATGATATCATAGGCTATGTACGTTATGTTTTACCTAATTCTGATGCTGCTTCAAAAGGAATTACAAGAGGGATGATTTTTAATACAATTGATGGGACCATTTTAACCTCAGGCAATTATGGAAATTTATTGAGTTCTACATCTTATACTGTAGGTTGGGCTAACTATGATAATAATGGAACACCCGAAACACGAGCAGATGATATTATTACAAGTAATGGTGAGTCTGTGTCAATTACAAAAACAGAGTATACTGAAAACCCTATTTTAACTCACAATGTATTTAATATTGATGGGAATTCTATAGGTCATTTAATGTATAACGGCTTTAGAATAGGAGATGCCAATCTTAATGAGCTTAATGCTGTTTTTGCTGAATTTCAATCATCAGGTGTTTCTGATTTAGTTTTAGACTTACGTTATAATGGTGGAGGAAGTGTGAGTACCGCTATTTGGTTGTCATCAATGATTACTGGTCAAAATACTGGAGACATCTTTTTTAAAGAAAAATGGAATAGTGAAATTCAAGCGGCTAGAGAACAAGATGATCCAGAATCTCTTATCAACCGATTTGTAGATGAAATGGTTAAACGAAACACAAATAATGAAATAACCTATCAGCAGCCTATTAATAGTTTAAATCTTAATAAGGTTTATATTATTACCACAGGAAGTAGTGCTTCTGCAAGTGAATTGGTTATTAACGGGTTGTCTTCTCATATCGAAGTGGTTCAAATTGGTTCAACCACAAGAGGTAAACCTCAAGCATCAGTGACTATATATGATTCTGAAAATTTAGGTAGAGAAAATGCTAATCCAAACCATACGTATGCCATGCAACCTTTAATTTATGAAGCAGAAAATTCAGCTGGATTTTCAAGTTATTACGATGGTATTGGTCCAACAGAAGGCTTTGGTATCACAGAACTCTATGAAGACCTTGGACAACTTGGTGATGTTAATGAACGCTTGTTAGCAGAGGCTATTGCAGATATTACAGGTTTTGGTCGTTCAGCAATTTCTGCGCAACGACCATTAAAACATTTAGACCAAAAAAATATTGAAAATCCCTTTCTCTATGATATGGTAGATGATCGTCCTATAAACAATAATTTTTTACAGCCATAAAATGAAAAAGCCGCTTCTACAAAATGTAAAAGCGGCTTTTTTTTGCTTATTAGAAACTATATTTAATTAAAATATATTTTTGAAGCAACCACAGGTGCGTTAAAACTATTTATTAACGTATGGCTAGCTTCGTCAAAAATAAACAACTGACCTGCACTGCTGTAGTCTACAGCATCTGCAAAATACAAACGGTCATCTTTTGCAGCCATTCCATACAACGTAATAGCTCCTGTTGAAAAAAGAGGTGTTGTTGTTACAGCAGTAGCATCATCTGTTATACTTAAAACTGAATTTCCAAGGTTGTAATAAAGATTTCCATTTAAATACATCATCAATTCAGGATGTTGTCCATCTGAAAACTCTAATGCTGTAGATACCGTATTTGTTGTCATATCTATTTTAGTAATTGCAGCCTTAGTTTCGTCTCCTGTCCAAGCTGGCTTTCCACTACTTAAAACTACTAAATCGCCATTGTCATTCACAATCATTTCATCTGGGTTATCATGTACAGTAATTGTAGTTGCTAGAGCATCTGAAGATGTATTTATCACTGAAACAATATTATTTGTACCATAAGCTCCTTTATGAGACACATATACTGAATCGTCTACAGCTAAAATTTGCTCTGGACCATTACCAACAGCTATAGTGTTGATTATCTCATTAGAAGTTAAGTCTATCACAGCAACAAAATCATCAGTTTCATCAACAGGATCTCCCCAATTAGATACATAGCCTTTACCATTTGCAAAAGCAATATATCTTGGTGTTAATAATCCTGTAGAAATCGTCGCTAATTTTTCAAAAGTATAACGGTTAACTACAGTAATTGTACCTGCATCTACTACAATATACGCCTTGTCATCATTAAAGCCTAAAGATTGTAAATACACACCTGTTGCTTCATTATTAACATTAAAATAAATTTGGTTTTCTGATGTCATTAAATCTTCAGAAATAAAAGAAATAGAAGACGGTCCGCCTTCGCCACTAACTATAATTCCATTTTCATAAGCACCCAAAGGTTCAGAAGATGTTGCATCATCGTCGCTAGAACAGGACACGATTAATAATGACATTGCAAAAATTGATAAAATGATTTTTTTCATTGTACTTGGTTTAAAATTTATATTGAATTTGAAAATTAAAATTACGATCTGGCATGGGTCTAAATGCCACGTTCTCGTATACGGTATTAAATAGATTGTTCACTTTTAAGCTTATATCTATTTGTTGTGAATTTGTTTTAAGGAGTTGATAATTTAATCCCAAATTGGTTAGTTGATAGGCTTCTACACTGTAAAATCTGCCAGATAAGTTTTCTGGAGTTGTATATACTTCTCCGGTGTATAAGTGCTGAAGAAATAATGACATCCGTTTGTAAGCATAAGCTAAGTTTATATTGGCTTTATGGTAAGGCACATAAATTAATTGTTTGTTGCTTTCTAAATCTTCTGAAATGTTATACGCATAATTGAATTGTAGTGATAGATGGTGTTCCTTAATTTTTTTAGAAACATCTAAGCTTGCTTCTGCACCATAGTTTTGTGTTTTAGCAACGTTTTCTGGACTCCAAAATCCTGAAGTATTAGGTTTCCATTGGATAAGATCGGTGGTCTTTATATAAAAAGCGTTTAGATTAAGTTTAGCATTTTTATATGTTATGTCTTGTCCTAAGTCAATTTGATAAGAATTTTCGGGGACTAAATCTAAATTACCTCCAGGCTGCCAATACAAATCGTTAAATGTAGGTACACGGTAGTTTTTAGACCCATTTAGTTTTAATTTATAATTGTTGGAAACCTCATAGGCTACATCAAAAGAAAACAACAACGGACTTTCAAAACCTGAAGTTAGATCCTGTCTTAAATTTAACCCATATTGCCATTTCTTATTAGGAGTATATTGAAGTAATGCTGTCGTTGAAAATTCTTTCCGGTTAGGATCACCAAAACTACTTCCACTGCCTTCGTAATAATTATAAGATACTATCGGTTTCAATTTTAAATCCGTTAATAAATCAATATCTGCCGTATAGTTAATGAGGTAAGTATTTACCTTTCCGAAGGTATAATTCTCCGTGTTTTTATTTCCAAAATATTTAAAGTGCTCTTGTAAATGTGCTACTTTTAATTTCGAAAATGCTTTATCACCTTGACGCGACCATTCTAACATGGTTCTAAAATTTTGATCCTCGTATTTAGCTAAAGAAGGTGAACTTATGGTTCCAGAAAATTCGCGTTCTCCTAAAAACGTTTGATGATAAAGTTTTAAGACATCTTTATTGGATAAGACATAACCGACGTTAGCATTAATACTTCCATTGTAATACGCTCCGTTTGTATTGCGTTTGTCTGTATTTAGGTATTTATAATCATTGTCAGAATCAATATAATTCAGCCCGATATTAAAAGACCATTTGTCTTTGCCATAAGACGACAAATAACTGAGATTTTTAGTGTTATAACTTCCATAAGATAAGGTTACAGTATTGTCAAAATGAGGACTAAAACTTAAGGTGTTATTTAAATGGATACTACCACCAATGGCACCACTACCATATTGAACGGATCCACCACCAGAACGTATCACCACATTTTTAAAATTACTCGTATTAATGGTATTAAAATCCGTTTGCCCCGTGAGTTGCGAATTAATAGAAATCCCATTCCATATCACTGCCGTTTGTGAAGCATTAGTGCCTCTAAATGACGGAGAAGATACCATACCATAACCATTCTCTTTAAAATAAAGATTGGAATTAAAACGTAAAATATCGGTAAATGAGCTTCTATTTTGTTGAAGTAAAGAATCATTAAGCACAGTCACTTTGTAGCCATGAGCAAAGCGCTTTAATTTCACATCACTTAATACAACTTCATCCAGTTTCTGAATAGAATCAGTGGATGTTTGTGCCTTAGCAACGCTACCAAATAATAGCAATAAAAATAAGAGTACTACACGTATCATTCTGCAATCACTTTTATCCCGAAAGTTTGATTTTTTTGTTGAATTAGGCAGGTCTCCTGACTTGCGTCTTGCTATTGGTCTTCCCATCCCTAAGTTTTAGGACAGTGACATTGAAGGTAATAACAAGCATCACACTAATGTGACTAAGCTTACAGTTGCGGGAACAGTACAAGAATGAAGAGTTCCGGTTTTTAATCGTGCCTCTTTTCACTTGATTCCCTTTTAATCTAATCGGTTAACGACTAGAACCTAATTTCGGCGCAAAAATAGAATAAGTTATGAGATTAATCGTCCTTTTTCTTATTCATTTTATAGATTAAATAAATGAAGCCGATTAAAAAATGTGCAATGATTATTCCTGCAACGATATATAGTGTTAAATTTGAATCGTCTCTCATGACTGTAGTTTTAACAAAGTTAAAAATTCAATACTTAAATATTAGTTACAAAGGTTACATATGAAAATCATTAAGTTCTTAATTCTTCTGCTTATCGTTAGTGCATGTAAAAATGAAACTAAAAACGACAACAGTTTACCACAAACGAAAACAAAAGACAGCGCTTTAAAATATGCTGAAGGTTTTAAAATTTCGCAATCAGATCATAGTAAAACAATAGAGATTACTAAGGCATGGCCAGAGGCAGAAAAAACATATACCTATTTATTACTTACAAAAGAGCAAGCTGCAAAAACCACTTATAATAAAGCTGATTATGATGGTGTTATTATTACACCAATTACTAAAACGGTGGTGACATCTACGACTCATATTCCGGCATTGGAATTATTAGGAGTTGAAGAAACCTTAATTGGTTTTCCTAGTACAGATTATATTTCTTCAGAAAAAACTCGAAAATTAATTGAAGAAGGAAAGGTTAGAGAGTTAGGGAAAAATGAAGGTATTAATACAGAAGTATTGTTAGAACTCAACCCCAATGTGGTGGTTGGTTTTGGGGTAGAAGGTGTAAACAAAACTTTTGAAGTGATTAAAAAAGCTGGTATTCCAGTGATTTATAATGGAGATTGGGCAGAATCTTCTGCTTTAGCAAAAGCAGAATGGATAAAATTCTTTGGAGTACTTTTTAATAAAGAAAAAGAGGCCGATTCTATATTTAATACCATTGAAAAAGAATATTTAGCAGCTAAAGAAATTGCAGAAAAAGCAAAAACAAATCCGACTGTTTTAAGTGGAGCTATGTACAAAGATGTATGGTATTTGCCTAAAGGTTCTAGTCCTGAAGCTCAATTTTTAAAGGATGCTAATGTAAATTACCTTTGGAGTGAAACAACAGGAAATGGCAGTTTATCTTTAAGTTTTGAAGCTGTTTTAGTCAAAGCTAAAGATGCTGATTTGTGGTTAAGCCCTTCGTATTATGGTAGTTTAGAGCAGTTAGAAAAAGCAAACCCGCTTTATGCTAATTTTAAAGCTTTTCAAAATAAAAGTATATATACATTTGTCAATAAAAAGGGCGGAACAGGAGGAGTTTTATATTACGAATTAGGAACCGCAAGACCAGATTTAGTGTTAAAAGATTTAATTAAAATTGCGCATCCAGAATTACTCGTTGATTATACTCCTTACTTTTTTGAAAAATTAAAATAGCATTAAAGACAGGGCGACACGTCTTTGTAATAAGAGTTTAATTACAAATGTAGAGATGCTTTATTCTTCAGAATGCGAAAACAAACAAATGAAAATTAGCCATACATATTCATTTATTATTCTAATCGTAATTTTACTATGCTGCTTTGTGCTAAACATTAGTTTAGGTTCTGTAAGTATTCCATTTTCTGAAGTTTTTGGAAGTCTTTTTGGAAATATAGATAATATGACTTCGCAGGTAATTATTACAAAAGTGCGGTTGCCAAAAGCCATTACGGCAATTATGGTGGGTTCTGGTTTGGGAATTTCAGGATTATTAATGCAAACGTTATTTAGAAATCCTTTAGCAGGTCCTTTTGTTTTAGGAATTAGTTCTGGTGCTAGTTTGGGTGTTGCTTTAGTGATTTTAGGTTCTGGACTGTTTGGCGGATTGTTTG
Source organism: Winogradskyella psychrotolerans (assembly GCF_018860565.1). Lineage (GTDB taxonomy): Bacteria > Bacteroidota > Bacteroidia > Flavobacteriales > Flavobacteriaceae > Winogradskyella > Winogradskyella damuponensis. The sequence goes on along the minus strand of NZ_JAHKPS010000013.1, from coordinate 165,083 downwards.
CAACGGCTTTAATTTCTAAATGGAGTATCGTTATTGCGGCAAGTTTGGGGAGCTTTTTAGTGCTTTTAGCAGTTTTGGCAGTTTCAAGTAAAGTAAGAGATACAATGGCAATTCTTATTATAGGCTTAATGTTTGGAAGTATTACAGCAGCTGTTGTGAGTGTGCTTTCTTATTTTAGTTCGGCAGAACAATTACAACAATATATCTTTTGGGGATTTGGTAGTCTAAGTAATTTATCTTGGGAAGAGATCTTAATTTTCTTTGGCATTTATAGTCTAGGAATTATTCTAAGCGTTTTTTCTATTAAGGGGCTGAATGCTTTGTTATTAGGCGATAACTACGCAAAAAGCTTAGGTTTGTCTTTGAAATCAAGTAGATTCATTATTATCTTTGCCACGAGTTTAATTGCCGGAACCATTACCGCATTTGCTGGTCCAATCGCATTTATCGGTTTGGCAATTCCGCATTTAACTCGGCAAATATTTAAGACCTCAAATCATAAAATATTATTGCCTGCTGTGTTTTTATTTGGAGCTATTGTAATGCTTATTTGCGATAGTATAGCGCAAGTTCCAACAAGTGATTATATGTTACCCATTAATGCAATTACGGCTTTAGTTGGTGCACCTGTGGTAATATGGTTATTAGTAAGACAGCGGAGAATGATGTTTTAGTTTATTTAAAACATGATAATAGAAACTGTAAATTTCTGGAAGATAAATACAATTAAGATTAGTTTTATTGCATTATCATTTTCAGTATTGTTAGGCTGTAAAGCGTATCAACCTACTAAAGAACTTCAAGCCGTTTTTAATCTTCAAGAGTTAAAAGATCTTGAAACTATAAGAACCTTTTTTATTAAGGATATTATGGATTTAAAGGAAGAAGATTTTCATTTAACATTTAGAAGTAAAATTGAAAGATTGGAAGCTTCGGGGTTTGCCACAATAAGTCCTAAAAAAATAAAACAATTATTTAATTCTATTTCAAAATCTACTTTTGATGAGATATGGGAAATAAAAAAACAAAAGCGAAGTAGAAACAACGAAGGCTCTTATGAGTATTTTGTGCCTAAACGAAATAGTAAATATTATGACTTTTTAAATCGTGTTACTGAACATAATTCTATGGTCAAGCAATATTATGATACCACAATAAAAGCAGGCGATTTTAATCATTCATCAATGCTAAAATACACCTCTGATAATACCTTAGATTTTGATTTAAAAAACACAAATGTCCAAATTGTAATGGCTATTCATTATATTTCAATTTGTTATGAAAATAATATTGCTAATCAATTAATCTATTAGTGTTACAATCTAAAGACAATATCATTCTTAAAGTAGAGGATTTAGCCATTGGTTACAACACCAAAAAGGTTGAAACTGTTGTTGCCTCAAATATAAATTTTGAATTAGAAAAAGGACAACTTATTGGTTTAGTTGGAGCCAATGGTATTGGTAAATCCACTTTATTGCGTACCTTAATAAAGGTACAGCCTGCTTTGTCAGGTAAAATATTGCTTAATAGTAAAGATTTAAAATCAACATCAACCATAGCGCTTGCAAAGCAATTGAGTATTGTATTAACAGAGCCTTTATTATCTAAAAATCTTTCGGTTTTTGAATTGGTTGTATTGGGAAGACATCCTTACACCAATTGGATAGGTAATCTTTCTGAAGACGATTTAACTATCGTTAATAATGCGTTAGAGTTAGTTAATATTTCTGAGTTAAAAGATGAAAAATGTTATGAGCTTAGCGATGGTCAGTTGCAAAAAGTAATGATTGCTCGTGCTTTAGCTCAAGATACAGATGTTATTGTTTTAGATGAACCAACAACACATCTCGATATGTATCATAAAGCATATATATTAAAATTGCTTCAAAAATTAACTAAGGAAACAGGTAAAACCATTCTGTTTTCATCTCATGAGATTGATTTGGCTATACAATTATGTGATACCATGATTGTAATGCAAAAGGATAAAGTCGTGTGCAATCAACCTTGTCGTTTAATTACTTTAGGGGTTTTTAATTCGCTTTTTCCAAAGGATTTAATTGTTTTTGACAATACATCAGGAAGTTTTAGAGTCTCTAAATAGTTTCAGTTTTTAACTTGGCTTTTTTGTGGTTTTGCAATAAATTTTTGTTGCTATAGTACTAACGTTTAATTTTTTTTAAAATCTGTTTGGCACGAGCTTTAAAACCTGAACTTTGTAATTGGAAATCACGCTCTAAGATAATTGTCAATTCAGGGTGTATCCAACCATATTCAAGTCCTAGTAAGTATAGCGCATTCATTGCATAAGCTTTTGGTGCAATTTTTTGATCACTAATCATCCAATCAAAACAAGCTTCTGTGATTTTTTCTTTATGTGTTTCTGTTAAATGGGTTTTAATTAAATGATCCGTTTTAGAATAGTTGGCTTTAATGAGGTATTCACAAATTTTGGCAACAGGTCTAACGGCTGGATCTAAGTGAACTTTTGATATGTTTTTGGTAAATGTGTTAAGATGTGGAATAATAGCCTCTAGTTTTTCACCACACATAAACTCAAAAACCCAAGCCGCTCTACATGATATTTTGTCATCTACATCAAATAAAATTTCTAAAAGAGGTGTAATTACTTCTGGGTTATCAATAACGAGATAGGCATATTTTAATCGCTTTTCGCGTGAATGATTTACATAATTTAATTCTTTATAGAGTTCTGCTTTGGTCAATAGAAAATGATTAATTTAGAAGTCTAAAATTAATTAAAAATGAAGATTCTCAAAAAAATAGGCGGTTTACTTTTAGTTGTATTTATAGTTGCTCAGTTTTTTGGGCCAGAAAAAAATGAGGGTGATCTAACTTCGGTTGCAGCTTTTTTTGAGGAGACTAATCCACCAGATGATGTAAAAATGCTTCTAAAAAATGCGTGTATAGATTGCCATAGCGATAGTACACGTTACCCATGGTATAGCCAAATAACACCTATTAATTATTGGATGGCAGATCATGTAAAACATGGTTCAAAACATTTGAATTTATCTAAATGGAATGATTATGATGATAAAAGAAAAGATCATAAACTCGAAGAATTGATTGAAATGGTTGAGTCTAGAGAAATGCCTTTAGATAGTTATACTTGGGCGCATAGCGAAGCTAAATTATCGCAAGAGCAAATAGATGCCATGGTTGCTTGGGCAAAAATGGCACGTTTAAACTATGTGTTTTTAAAAGAACCTCAATAAACTAATATATCATAAAACGTCACTACTTTTTACTCTTACCTTTGTAGTGATACAGTTTTTTAGAATTTTCTCATGAGAAAAAAAATACTCATTATCGGTTTTGTTTGGCCAGAGCCTAAAAGCTCTGCAGCAGGTAGTCGTATGTTGCAATTGATTGCTCAATTTCAAAAACAAGGCTATGAGGTAACGTTTTGCTCGGCAGCTAAAATGTCTGCTAATACATTCGATTTAAGTCGTATTAATGTTGAAATAAAACCAATTCTATTAAATGATTCATCTTTTGATGCTTTTGTAAGCGCCCTAAATCCCAATCTTGTATTGTTTGATCGTTTTATGACTGAAGAGCAATATGGATGGCGTGTTTTAGAACAATGCCCAAATGCTCTTAGGATTTTAGATACCGAAGATTTTCATGGTTTAAGAAAGGCTAGGGAAGTAGCATTAAAGCAAAATAAAGCTGTTGGCTTAGAGCATTTACAAAACGATACTACTAAGCGTGAAATTGCGAGTATTTACCGTTGCGATTTAAGTTTAATGATTTCTGAAGTAGAGATTGAAATTCTAACGCAACAGTTTAAAATTGACAAAAGTTTACTTTATTATTTACCGTTTTTATTAGATCCTATTTCTAAAGTTGAAATTAATCAGTTGCCAACATTTGAAGAACGCCAACATTTTATAACCATTGGTAATTTTATTCACGCTCCAAACTATGATGCTGTTTTATATTTAAAACAAACTATTTGGCCGTTAATAAGAAAGCAATTACCAAAGGCCGAGCTTCATATTTATGGCGCTTACGCATCTCAAAAAGTAACACAGCTTAATAAACCAAAAGAAGGTTTTTTTATTAAAGGCTTTACTGAAGATGTCAATGAAGTGATGCAAAGAGCTAGCGTTTGTTTGGCTTCGTTGCGCTTTGGTGCAGGATTAAAAGGAAAACTAATAGATGCTATGAAAAATGGGACTCCTTGTGTAATGACAAGCATTGCGGCCGAAGGTATGTTTGGCGATTTAGATGAGAATGGATTTATAGTAGATTGTCCTGATGCTTTTGCAGAAAAAGCAATAGACTTATATTCTAATTATGAGTTGTGGCATACGAAACAGCAAAATGGATTTACAATTTTAAAACAACGATTTAATAAAGAAAATTTAGAAGAAGGATTGAAGTCTAAAATAGAAACGCTTTCTATTAATTTAAATGAGCACCGAGAAAACAACTTTATAGGACAATTATTTATGCATCAATCTATGCAAAGCACTAAATATATGAGCAAATGGATTGAGGCTAAGAATGGTTAATTTTTATTTGTTTTTACTTTTTTCTATTGTAGAACGTCAAATAGTTTTTTAAAGTTTAGAGGGAATTCATCTTTAAGATAAAGGGCTTCGTTTGTAAATGGGTGTGTAAATTTTAAAGAATAGGCGTGGAGGTACAAACCTTTTCCATTTAAAATAAGTAGTTTCTTTCCGTAATCTTTATCCCCTAAAATAGGGTTTCCTATACCAGATAAATGCTTCCGTAATTGATGTCGTCGTCCTGTAAAAGGTTCTAATTCAACGAGATTGAGTTGTCCAAATCTTTGAGAAGAAACGGTTTGATGTACTTTGTAGTTAGATTTACAGGGTTTTTCATCAACTTCAGTTGTAATACTACCTTCGGTTTTCATTTTACCAATTGTAACAGCGTAGTAGGTTTTCTTAATCGTTCTATCTTCAAATAGTTTATTTAAAGCGCGAATGCTGCTGCTTGTTTTTCCTATTAATAAAATACCTGTGGTTGCAAAATCTAAGCGATGAACAGGTTGTGGTTGTGTAGCATCTTCTAAAGGACTTGGTTTTAGATTTTGAATTAATGCATTGGCAATAGTTTTAAAGTGATTGCCGCTAACTAAAATTCCACCTGGTTTATGGATAACAGCTAAATAATCATCCTCAAATAAAACATTCAGTTTAAATATTAATCTCTTCTTTGGAGGCTCATTTTTAGGAACGGATAATGTAATTGTTTCACCACCATTTATATATGTTGCAGAAGTGGCAGTAACACCATTAACAGAAATATAGTTTTTTTTTAGAGCTTTTTTTAAAGCTGATTTTGTGGGAAATGCATTAAAAATTCCAACACCATATTCTTGAAGCCGAATAGAAGCACAGCGTTTGGGTACAATATGTGATTCAGTGGTTTTGATAATCTTATATTGTTGTGTTTAAACTATGTTACTTATTTAGATAAGTTATGATATGTTTATTTACGAGTTTTAAAATTGCCAAAGAATAAAGCTGTTAATAGCAATCCTATTCCAATACCTATAGTAGACCCTTTACCTAAATCGGTTAAATGTATGTAATGAGATAGTATTTGAGAAACAGCAATCATAAATATTCCAATAGATAAAAGTATCAATGTTTTTTTCTTCGTTATTGTTTTCATTTATGTGTGGTTTTGAAATATTAGTAATTCAAAATTAAAATTTGTTACACTGGTACAAAAGTGTTTAGCACAATTGTTCAAAGTTAAACGAAAATGTTAGCTGTTGCAAGTTCAATAGATTAAAACTAAGACATAAAAAAAAGCCATTATTTAATAATGACTTTTTTTGTAAAAATGAACAAAACTATTAATCAAATAGTACTTTATGAGATAGTTTTTTTAAACTATTTTCTAAAAACGCCTTAATTATAGAGGGTTGCTCTATTTTAATAGTAGATGTTCAAATAAGCGTAATCAATTTTCCTTTTTCAATTTATTATTTATAGTGTTTATTTTTGAAAATCTTCTATTTTCAAATTATTGTTAAACGTAATATTAGTCCAATTAACGTGTATCCATGGTAGTTCTGTTACTTCAGCATTCCAATTAGATTTTTTGTACTTTCGTTTGGTTGGAATTAAAATACCATCAATTTTTTCGTATTCCAATCGCATTAAATTAGGAGTTTCCATAGCGCCAAAATCTGCAACAGTAAAAAGAAATTGATCTATTAATTGCGTTTTTTTATTGATATAGATTTGGTAAATATCTGTAGGTTTATCGTTTTCTGAAGTAAAAGATACTTTTACAATATCATAATCTTTTTCATCTATTTTGATATCACCTAGATAGTCATATTGTAATCCAGGGTCTAAAAGTTTGGGCATCATAGCAAACCAATAAAAATTTGTTGGTCTGTTAAAAGCTACACGCTTCAAATAGGTGGTGTCGTTTAGTATGGTTTTATTATGTTTTAGCCAAAACGCTTTACCATCATAACCTTGTTCAATTAATCCTTCGAGATTAGGAAGAGTTCTTTCGTGTTGTGTATAAGCACCGTAAGATAACTCACCGTTAAAGATGTATTTTTCAGTACTCACATCTTTTTTTCCATTTGGAGTTTGGTAGGTGTAGGTGTAAACCACATCTTTTTTATTGAGAAGTGTTTGGTAATTCCCTGTTTTTTGAGTGAGGTTATAAACTAATTCATGTCCTTTATTCTCAAATGTTTTGCTTGCTTTTTCTGTTTTAGTTTCGGGTTTTTTAGCTTCAGTTTCTGTTTTTGAACTGTTAGTATTACAAGCGCTTAAAACTAAGCAGGTCATAATTGTTAGTGTGTGGATTTTCATTAGGTATGTTTTGTTCTAGTGGTTGTTTTAATAAAGTATTTTAAGGGATTGTAAATTTGTTAAAGCTTTTAAATATTACACCAATGCACCATTGGCACCAATAACTTGACCAGAGATCCATTTAGAATCGTCACTAGCTAAAAATAAGACAACTTTTGCTATGTCTAAAGGCTGTGCAAGTCTGTTAAAGGCATTCATATTACTAAGTTTGTCAATAAATTCTTGAGATTTACCTTTCATAAAAAGTTCTGTTTCAGTAGCGCCAGGCGCAAGAGCATTTACAGATATTCCTCTGCCAATTTCTTTAGAAAAGACACGTGTCATTTGTTCAACAGCAGCTTTTGAAGCTGAATACAATGCGTAAGTAGGAAACATTAGTTTTACTGTACTTGAAGAAATATTAATGATATTTCCGTTGTCTGATAACTTGTGATATGCTTCTTGTAAAGTATTAAAGATTCCTTTTACATTAATATCAAACTGTTTTGAAAAATCGTCTTCTGTGTTATCTTTTAATTGTTTTGAAATCATAACACCAGCATTATTTACTAATACATCTACTTTGCCATAAGTTGAAATGGTTTTATCAAATAATTCTGTGACATCTATTTTACGGCTAACATCGGCTTTAATTGCGATTGCTGATCCGTTATTTTTGGTGATTGTATCTACCGTTTCTTTAGCTTCTTTAGAGCTATTGGAATAATTTACAACAACTTTAGCACCATTTTTTGCTAATTGAATAGCAATCTCTTTACCGATGCCTCTTGAAGCACCTGTCACGATGATAACTTTATTTTCTAGGGTCATTGTTGTTTTATTTTAGAGTGATTAATTGTTCCGCTATTAATTTTAAATTTGGTTCGTTAATTTCTGGTGTTGGTGCTAAAGGATATAATTGTGCACCTGGTCTGCTAACAAAAGCACCTCTCCATCCAGCCCAAATGGCACCTGCAATATCCCATCCATGAGCTGCAACTAATAAACATTCGCTTGGTTTAATTTTCATTTTTCGAGCAGCCCAATCGTAAGCATCAGAATGCGGTTTAAATTTGCCCATGGCTTCAATGCTTAAGCGTTCTTCAAAATAATCTAATAATCCAGAATTTTTAAATTGTGTTTCTACACCTTTATTAGAAGAGTTTGTAAACGATACTAATTTATAACCGGCACGCTTTAATTCACCTAAAGCTTGTTTGACTTCAGGGTGTGCAGGCAGTGAGCGTATTGGTCCTAATATAGCTTCTCTTGCATCGCCTTCAGAAATTGTAATGCCATGGTTTGCTGCAACCATTTGTAAAGCTGCTGCACCCACAATTCCAAAGTCATTATATTGTCTTCCTACTGTTTCAACTAATGAATATTGTAGCATAGTAGTAAACCATAATGGTAATAAATCACTTCTATTACCTAAAACCTTACCTACACTTTCTTTCATTGCCGTAAGGTCTAGTAATGTTTCATTGACGTCAAAGAATAAGACTTTTGGGCGAGTTAAATTTTGGGGTGTTACATTTTGATCTTCAGTATTGGCCGAAAACCCAAATTGTGGAATGGTGGCTCCTGCTAAACCTAAAATTGCAGATTTTTTAATAAAATTTCTTCTGTTGTTTGTGGTCATTTTTTTTGTTATAAACATACTATATGGTATGTTTGGTAATTAAGCTTTTAATTGGTCGATATATAGTTGTAGTCCCAAAATATAATCGTCTAAAATATCATCATCATTATATAATTTTCTAATACCTCTGATGCCTTCAAAAGCACTGATTAAATAAATAGCAATAGCATTGTTTGCGTATTTTTTATTGATTGTGTTTTCCTTTTTTCCTCTTTCTATTAAATGAATTAAAGCAGCCTTCCATTCTTCAATAATTCGCTTTAAAGCGATTTGATAAGCTTCTTCTTCATCTGCAATTTCATTAATAAAGTTATTCATTGGGCAGCCGTGCTGCTTATCAAACAATGAAAATGATTTTAATCGTCTTGAAAATGTATCTTCTAAAATTTCTAAAGCATTTCCATCCTGATACAATGGCGTAATCATACCGTCATAAACTCGCTTTTGTATTTTAGAACTAATAACTTCTACACCGAGTTCTTTTTTGTTTTTATAATGATAGTAGAAAGCACCTTTGGTAAGATTAGTTGCTTTCATAATCTTGTCAATACTAGTCGTTTTAAACCCGTTTCTATAGAACAATTTAAAAGACTCGTTAAGAATTACTTGTTTGGTGAGTTCGGATTTTTGTTTTTGTTCCATAACACAAATATATATAAAAAATACTAGTTAGTATGTTTTTTGGTTTGGCTATAGAATTACTCATAGATTATTGTACGTTTAATAACAACTTATATCATTAATCTAGAAGTGAAGTTTTAGGTAAAAACTTTTATTTACTTTAAAAGCTCTATGAGTTCTTTTGTTCCTTCGGTTGCAGATTTGGCAATGACAGTAACTCTGCTATTATTTGTTATGGCTGGTTTTGGGTCAATGTAATAAATTGTAGTGTTTGGTTGTACATAATCTATTAGGCTTGCAGCAGGATAAACTTGCATGCTTGTGCCAATAATGATAAGAATATCTGCGGTATAGCATATATTAATAGCAGTTTCAATCTCGGGAACTGCTTCACCAAACCAGACGATATGCGGACGTAATTGATATCCTTTATCGCACATATCTCCAAGATTAATGTCTTCTGTACATTCTCTGATATCATTTGGATTTCCTGTACTTCTTACTTTTCGTAATTCTCCATGAAGGTGAACAACATTAGTACTGCCGGCACGTTCATGCAAGTCGTCTACATTTTGGGTAATTATGGTGACTTTGTAATCGTTTTCAAGGGTAACTAAATCGTTATGTGCTTGGTTAGGCTTTACTTCTTTTAATTGTTGTCGTCTTTGGTTGTAGAAGGTAAGAACTAATTCTGGGTTGCGTGTAAAGCCTTCAGGTGAAGCCACTTCCATAACATCATGTCCTTCCCAAAGGCCATCTGCATCTCTAAAAGTTTTTATACCGCTTTCGGCACTTATTCCTGCTCCTGTTAATACTACAATATGTTTCATTATATAAAAATACAAGTTTTCTATTATTGTTAAGACCTAGGCCTAGGCAATTTGTTTGTTTTTAAGTTTTTGCAATAGTGCAGCTAGAGGTTGTGTTGTCATTCGTTTAAATGACTGTTAGGTTTTAATTTCATTTTCCTATTTTTGAATTATGCAAGACTTAAAACTTTTAGAATACTTAGAAACGTTTTTAACCGAAAATAGAAGTGAACGTTTTAAAAAAGTATTACCATTTCGCACCAAACATTTTACTGTTGCAACAGAAGATGTGTATCAATTGCATAATACAAGTGCTGTAATGCGATCGTGTGATGTGTTTGGGATACAGGAATTAAATATTGTAGAAGAAGTTAATTCTAAAAGTATAGATCGCGAAATAGCAATGGGGGCTCAAAAATGGGTAGACCTTAATCGGTATACTTCTACTACAGATTGTATAAAAGATTTAAAGGCAAATGGCTATCAGATTGTGGCAACAACTCCACATATTGACGATTGCGAGTTAATAGATTTTGATATTAAAAAGAAGTCTTGTTTTTTCTTTGGAAGGGAAACCGAAGGTTTATCTCAGCAAGTAATTAATCAAGCCGATTGTTTTCTTAAAATTCCGATGGTTGGTTTTACCGAAAGTTTAAATATTTCAGTTTCGGCAGCGATAATACTTCAGCATGTTACAGCACAATTGCGAAAATCTGAAATAGATTGGCAATTGACTGAAGACGAAATTGTAGAAAAACGTTTTGATTGGATTAAGAAAACGATTAAGGATTATGATGCTATTGTTGAGCGGTTTTATGCCAAGAAATCCTAGGTCTAGAACTACATTTGTTATGCGCTAGTATTAATGGAAGCGAGTTTGTTATTGCTAAGCAGTAGAGTAAATTAATTGAGTGTAAGCCTTTGTGATTCGGCTTAATAAGCGTTTTAAATAGGTGATAAGGGTATAAAATGAGTGCTTAAAATTTAGTTTTTCTTAGCACTTGAACGATCTTTACTACGTTTAATTACTTTGTATTCTTCATAACATTCACTAATGGCATCTAAAATTTGAAGATCATTAGCTGTGTTTATAAAATCTTTAGAGTAATTACATTGGTTCACTATTTCGTCTAAATCGAATTTAGTCACTTGTAATAAAACAAGTAGCATTTCTCTGTCAAAGCGCTTTGCTAATTGGTTTCTAATCTCATCATTCTCCTTCATTTTCTTTAGCTTATGCATCTCATTAGGCTTTCGGCCAAACATATTGTATAAGAAATCTGCAGGATTAAAAATAGCACCTAAAACTTTGGTTGCAATATTAGGTTTGCCAGCTTCGTAACCTTGGCCAGGTAAACCAGAAATACGATAACGATTATTAGAGGTTACAGGAACTTGTTTCATATCTACCACTAAGTAACCTGTTAATTCAAGTTGCTTTACAGTAACTTCTTCTAACGCTAAAGCAAGTTCTGTCATTTGGATTTTGGTGTCTCCAAATTTTAACCAGTCATTGGTAACTCTAACTTTAATAGATTTATAACCTAAATAAGATAAATGTAATGTATCGTTAACTTTTGCTTTTATTTCAAATACTCCATCATCGTTTGTTGCAGTTCCTATAACTTGATTGATGTTTACAATATTTGCTTCGCTTAAAGGTAGTTCTGTAGAGGCACTAACAATTGTACCTTTTACTTTAGTAGGCGTTGTTGTGGCTGTGCTGTCTTGACTATAGCTATTAACTGTAGTTAAGCATAAAAATAGAATTAATAAATGGCGCATGTACTTGTGTTACGCAGTAAAGGTAATAAACTAAACGGATTTAACATATTACACATTTATTTTTGACTTAATATTAACTTTTTAGAAGTTGGTTGTTGATTTGTAATTTATCATAAAAAAAACCAAAACCTAAAGTAATGCTTTAAGTTTTGGTTTGAGTTTATTGTATTTAGACAACTTAATCTCTTCGTCTAGAACGTCTTGGTCTGTCTGAAACAGATCCGCTAGATTCTGATCGTCTGTCTCCTTTAAAATCGTTAAAACTTCGATCTCCTCTGTCTTTTCTTGTATCGTCAGATCGTCTGCTGCGTCTATCTCCTCCAGAAGGACGTCTATCACTAGAAGAACGTCTGTCTCCTCTTGGTTTATCGTCACGTCTACGACTTCCGCCAGAACGTCTATCGTTGCCACCACGACCTCTTCCGCCGCTTCTGCCACCACGACTTCTGCCTTTGTCTTCACTAACTTCTACATTAACAAAACGACCTTCGTGTTTAAAATCTGTAAAAAAGGCTAAGACTTTTTCTTGTAATGCTTTTTCGGTATTAAAGAAAGAAAAGCTATCCTTAACATCAACTTTAAAGACATCGTCACGACCTAATTCTAATTGTTCTTTTAAGAAATCTTTCAATTTCATCCAGTCAAAACCATCTTTACTACCAACGTTAATAAAATAACGAGAGTCGTTAGATTGCTTGCCGTAATCACGTCCGCCATCTCTATCGCTTCCACGAGATTCTACAACACCTAAATCTTTCGATTTTTGGTAGTAATTGAAGAAACGGTTAAATTCTACAGAGAAAAACTTCTTAATTAATTCATCTTTATCAGTATCTGCGAATAGTTCGTTGATGCTTTCTAGATGCTTATCAATTTCATGATTTGTTTCTGTTGTATGGATTTTATTCGCTAAAGACATTAATTGTACTTCAACAATATCACTTCCAGAAGGAATTTCTTTTTTATCGAAATCTTTCTTAATAATACGTTCTATACTTTTTATCTTTCTCACTTCACTTTTAGAAACAATAACCATAGACACTCCTGTTTTACCAGCACGTCCAGTTCTACCAGATCGGTGTGTATAGGTTTCTATTTCATCAGGAAGTTGATAATTAATAACGTGTGTTATATCATCGACATCAATACCACGTGCTGCAACATCTGTTGCAACTAACATCTGTATTTGTTGATTTCTAAAAGATTTCATGACCAAATCTCTTTGGTTCTGACTTAAATCTCCGTGTAATGCACCTGCAGAGTAACCATCTTCAATTAAGTTTTCGGCTACTTTTTGTGTATCTCTTTTTGTACGACAGAAAATTACAGAAAAAATATCTGGATTAGCATCTGCCAAACGTTTTAAAGCTTGGTAACGATCTCTAGCGTTTACTAAATAGTATTCGTGCGTTACGTTGCTTGTGCTTTCATTTTTATTACCTACAGTAATTTCTGTAGGATTGTACATGAATTTCTTTGCAATGGTTGCCACTTCTTTTGGCATTGTTGCAGAAAATAACCAGGTGTTTTTGTCTTCTGGTGTATGAGAGAGAATATCAGTAATATCTTCCTTAAATCCCATGTTTAACATTTCATCAGCCTCATCTAAAACGCTGTATTGTATTTTAGAAATATCAACCATTCTACGGCTAATCATGTCTTTCATACGACCTGGTGTTGCCACAATAATTTGTGCACCACGTTTTACGGCTCTTGCTTGATCAGAAATACTAGATCCACCATAAATAGCAACTACATTTAAGCCTTTGCAATATTTACCGTAAAGTTTAAGTTCGTTGGTGATTTGTAAACAAAGTTCACGAGTAGGAGATAAGATAAGACCTTGTGTGGTTCTACTATCAATATCTATTTTTTGCAACATCGGAAATCCGAAAGCTGCGGTTTTCCCTGTACCAGTTTGTGCCAAAGCAACTAAGTCTTTGTCTTCTTCTAATAATAAAGGGATTGCTTTTGCTTGTACTTCACTTGGTTTTTCAAAACCTAAGTCTGTAATAGCTTTGAGAAGGTCTTCATTAAGACCTAATTCTTGGAATGTGCTCATTCTTGAGTATATGTATTCGATTATGTTCTTTTGGTGTTACAAAAGAAGCGAATCGACATACTAAACACTTAAACTTCTAGGTAACACATCCTCACTCTGAGGAATATACAAAATCCAATCATGGATTTTTTGCAAGGTGCAAAGCTACAACAATTAATTGGATAATCAACTTTTGTTGTTTTTATGTTTGGTAATGTGTTTTAATTCAGGGTAATAGTTTGGTTGAAAAGGGGTAGTGTACTCGATAATGATTAATGATAAGGTCTTTATAAACCGTTGTTTTGTATTAGTTTTTTAAAAACTCTACCAGTTTAGAAACTGCCTTTCCTCGATGGCCTATTTTATTTTTTTCTTCCAAAGAAATTTCAGCAAATGTTTTGTCATAGCCATTGGCTTTAAAGACGGGATCGTATCCAAAACCTCCATCGCCATGTTTTTGAGTTGTAATAATACCTTTGCAAATTCCAGTAAACGTATGTAGTTTGCCATTAAGATGTAATGCTATGACGGTTTTAAACTGTGCATTACGGTTGGTTTTATGTTTAAGTTCTGTAAGTAATTTTTTAGTGTTATCTTCAGCATTGCGTTGCGGACCAGCATAACGTGCTGAAAATACGCCTGGCTCACCGTTTAAAGCGTGGACTTCTAAACCTGTGTCATCAGCAAAACAATCGTAACCATAATGGTTTTTTAGGTATTCGGCTTTTTGTATGGCATTACCTTCAATTGTAGGTTGGGTTTCTGGGATATCTTCATCACAAGCAATATCTTTTAAACTTAAAAGTTTAATGTGTTGTGGTAACATACTTTGAACCTCTTTGAGTTTATTTAAGTTATTAGTTGCGAAAACAAGTTGCATATGGTGGTCTTATTTAATGTAATTTAGCTTTTGTAAAAATAGAAATCTATTTTAATCTCATTTGTCAAAATAAAACATTTTAACATCACTGTAATGATAAGGCTTTATTTACTTTTAGTTTTTTGTTTTAGTTTCTTGGCTCTAAACGCACAAGATATTGAGGATTTAGATTCTTTACTTATTGATAGAGATATTGAAAATTATTCTATTCGTGTGTTTTCCAATTTTAAAGTTAATAAATTCAGTATAAAAGATGATGATTCTAAAGTAAAGTTTGTGCCCAATAATAGATATGGTTTGGGTGTCGGTTTTGCAAATAGTAAAGTTATAGTTGATATTGCATTTAATATTAAAAATTCAAATAAAGAAGAAACAAAAAAGTTTGATTTACAGGGGACTACTATTTTAAAGGATCAATACTACGTCAATGTTTATGCACAAACCTACAGGGGTTTTAATGTTAAAAATGATTTTAACGAACCTACCACTTTTAGAAATGATATACGTTCTGTAAGTGTTGGTTTCAATTCTTTGTACACGTTTGATGATATAGAGTTTTCTTATGCGCTTTTAAAAGCAGGCTTGTTTGAAAAACGAAATAAAGATATTTATATAACTGGAGGAATAGGGGCTTTTGCAGGTTTTGATTACTTTTCTGCAAATTCTAGTGTTTTAGATGAATCAACCAGTTCTTATTTTAATGACCGTGGAAATATTAAAAGGTATCAAGGTTTAGCATTTGGAGTTTTGGGTGGACTTATTTCATATTTTAAACTTCCAGAAGATATTACTGCAACGGTAAATGTAATGCCAGGAATTGGTTTGGTAAGTAAAAAAATCACTACACAAACAGGAAGTTATATGCCTTCTAGTCCAATGTTATATAAATTAGATTTTTTAATAGGTTTAAGTTATAATTTTAAACAGTTTTATGTTAGTCTAACCTATAATAATGGTTCGTATAATACAGATTTTGATTATGGTAATAACTACGGATTAAACCTTACAAAAGCAAAATTAGCTATTGGTTATAAGATTAAACAAAAGTAATTTCTTGTAGATTAAGCAATAGGAATTCATTTACTTTATTTTATATGTTTTTTCAAAATAAATTAAAAATTTTATCAATATATTATGATAATTATCAGTCATGGATTTGACTAAATCTTGTATCTTAGTGAAAAGAATAATTCATTAAAATAAGATAGATTATGACGGTAAATTTTCAATATGTAAACATTGATGTAAGTGAGACACTTTCAGCATTAACAACAGAAAAATTAGAAAAATTAGCAAATAAATTCGAGTTTCTAATTTCAGCACAAGTATATTTTAAACATGATGAAAAAGATCATGAAACAGGTAAGATTTGTAATATAGAATTAAGCTTGCCTGGGCCACGTATTTTTGCGAAATCGAACGAGAAAAATTATGAAATGGCAATGAATGAAACGATTAACGATTTAACAAGACAACTTAAAAAACGTAAAGAAGTTTATAAAACACACTAATTGAAAAACGTTTCGACGTTTAATACCAGAGGGTTTATAGTTTTTAGCGGTGATGATAGGGTTCATTTCTAAGGATTGTAAACCCTCTGTACAATTGTTCTATAAAGAACAAACGTACCATTTGATGCGAAAATGTCATTTTAGATAAGCTTAATTTTCCGTTAGCTCTAAGGTAAACGGCATCCGAAAATCCATAAGGTCCACCAATAACAAAGATTAAGGTTTTTATTCCAGAATTCATATGTTTTTGTAAGTAATTCGAAAACGCTACGGAATCTAATTGTTTCCCATTTTCATCTAACAAAATTAAAACATCAGAAGTTTGCGTTTTTGCTAAAATTAATTCGCCTTCTTTTTCCTTTTGTTGTGCTTCAGATAAATTTTTAACCTTTTTTAAATCTGGAATAATATCAAATTCAAATTTTATATAATGCCCTAAACGTTTTGAATAATCAGCAATTAAAGCAATTAAGTTTTTATTGTCGGTTTTACCTATGGCTATAAGTTTTATTTGCATTGTAGTGTCTGGTCGAGCGCAGTCGAGACCTGGTTTAATGACCTCTCGACTGCGCTCGAGGTGGCAAAATTTGCCTAATTAAATTTCAAATTTAAGGATTTAAAAGCATTCAAAAAGTTTGCCTCTTTATAATTTGACATTTACTTTTTGATATTTTTTACCTTTCAATTCCTATTTTTACAACAAATATGTATTCAGATGATTTCAAAAGCACAGTTTGATAAAGAAATAGAATTGATAATAGCTAATGCCATTAGAGAAGATGTTGGTGATGGCGACCATAGTTCTTTAGCATGTATTCCTGCTTCTGCTCAAGGAAAAGCTAAATTACTAGTAAAAGACAAAGGTATTATTGCAGGAGTTGAATTTGCAAAGCAAGTTTTTGCCTATGTTGATGAGAACATGAAAGTGGAGACATTAATTGAAGATGGTCAAAAAGTAAAACATGGAGATATTGTGTTTTATGTAGAAGGTGCATCACAATCTATTCTTAAAGCAGAGCGTTTAGTGTTGAATGCTATGCAACGTATGAGTGCCATAGCTACAAAAACTAGAGAATTTGTAGATTTATTAGAAGGTACTGGAACAAAAATTTTAGATACTCGAAAAACCACTCCAGGTATTAGAGCTTTAGAAAAATGGGCTGTGAAAATAGGAGGTGGAGAAAATCATAGATTTGCTTTATACGATATGATTATGTTAAAAGATAACCATATTGATTTTGCAGGTGGAGTAGCAAAAGCAATTAACCAAACTAAGCAATATCTAAAAGATACAAATCGTGATTTAAAAATTATTGTTGAGGCTAGAAATTTAGAAGAAATTAAAGAAATATTAGATTGTGGTGGTGTTTACCGAATTCTAATTGATAACTTTAATTATGAAGATACTCGTAAAGCTGTAAAGCTAATTGGAGACCAATGTTTAACAGAGTCTTCTGGAGGAATTAATGAAAATACAGTTAGAAAATATGCAGAATGTGGTGTAGACTATATATCTTCAGGTGCATTAACACATTCAGTTTACAATAAAGATTTAAGCCTAAAGGCGGTATAATTTAGTAAGTAGTGCGTAAAACAGTTTGAGTGATAAACATGGGCTAACGGCCAATAGCTAAAAGCTAAATAATGTCAAAACATATAGAAGATAAATTAGATAAAATTCCGGTTCTAAATTTAATTGTGCGCTTTTTTAAGCAGATTAAGTTACCAGGATTTGAAGGCCTATCTGTATACGATTTGTTAGAGCTTTATATTATGGGAATAATTAATGGAGCCTTAACCACTAGAGCAAGTGCTATAGCTTTTAGTTTTTTTACCGCAATTTTTCCGTTTTTACTTTTTGTAATTATTGTTATACCGCATATACCTATCGTTGGATTTCGAGAGGATTTTTTAGATTTCTTAAATTCAATTTTACCACCTCAAACCTCCGAGTTTTTTATTGATAGTATTTTTCAAGATATGAGTAGTAATACAAGTGGAGGTCTTATCTCTTCTATATTTTTACTTTCTGTTTTTTTAATGGCAAATGGTGTAAACGCTGTGTTTTCTGGTTTTGAAACATCATATCATAAACAATTGTATCGAAATGTATTTAAGCAATACATATTTGCTATTGGTGTGGCTTTAATTCTTGCATTTCTTTTATTGTTAACTGTTGCCGTATTTGGATATTTTCAAATATATGTGCTTAAACCGTTGTATGAAGGTATAAGTGGTCATGCTATTTCAGAAGGTGCAGGTTGGATCATCTTTGCAAAATATTTGTTTTTTGTTATTATGACGTATTTAGCAACAGCTACATTATATTATTTTGGGACTAGAGAAGGAAAGGCATCTAAGTTTTTTTCCGTTGGTGCGTTGCTCACCACATTATTAATTATGTTAACGTCGTTTTTATTCGCGATTTATATAGAAAATTTTTCAAAATACAATGAACTTTATGGTTCTATCGGTGCGCTGTTGATTTTGTTACTTTATTTATGGCTGAATTCTAATATATTATTATTAGGGTATGAATTAAATGCTTCACTTCAATTTTTAAGAAAACATCCAAGAGCTAGAAAAGAAATTAAACAGAAGGAGGTTGAAGAATTAGTTAAGTAAAGTGTTTTAAAAATTCATCTTTGCGTCTTACCGAAATTGGAACTTGTGCGTCATTAGACATTAGTACATAACTCTGTTTGCCTTTATAGTATTTTTTAACGTGATCTATATTTATTAAATGTGATTTATGAGTTTTAAAAAATGCATTGTCGCCTAATAAATCCTCGTAGAATTTTATAGGTTTTGAGACCATTGATTTACCTTCTTTTGTGAAAATATGTGTGTAACTAGTGTCGGCTTCTAAATGAATAATATCTTCAACTTTTAAAGTTTCAAATCCTGTTAATGAGGGAATGGTAATAACTTTCTTTTGGTCTGGTTTTAGGTTTTTAAACAAATTTTGAAGTTGCTGTCCCATATTTTGATGTAATAAATCTGATTTTAAACGTGTAATAGCATGATTAAAATCGTCAGAATCTATAGGTTTTAATAAATAATCGAATGCGCTAAATTTGAAGGCTTTAATAGCGTAATTGTCAAAAGCGGTCGTAAATATTATTTTAAAGTTTACATCATTTAATTCTTGTAAAAAATCAAACCCTGTTTTATCATGGATTTTAATATCTAAAAACACCAAATCGGGTTGTAATTGCGGTACCATTTTTAGAGCGTCATCTACGGTGTCAATTACAGCAAGTATATTAAACGTGTTTGGGTGTTGTTTGGTAAGGCTTAAAATACGGTCTGAGCAATGAGCTTCATCATCTATGATTATAGTTTTTATCATGCTAAAATGCCAGTTCTATTGGTAGTGAAACATCTATTCTTGTGCCTTCGGTTTTGTCAATAATTTCAACAGTGCCATTGGTGTTTTTGAGTTTGTTAATTATTTCAATCCTGCTTTTGGTAATTGCCATTCCTATAGATTTGTTATTAGCTGAAGTGGCTTTTTTACGGCCAATACCATTATCGTCAACACTACAAATAAGCATGTTTTTTTCTGTTTTAAAAGAAATGTTTATAAGTCCAACACCCTCTTTTTGTGCTAAACCATGAATAATACTATTTTCAATAAACGGTTGGAGAATCATTGGTGGTACTAAAATGTTTTCAGCATCAAGGTTAGGATCTATAGTAATAGTATAATTAAATTTAGAGTTGAAGCGTTTACGTTCAATATCCATATAGGTTTTAAGCAAAGAAATATCGTCACTTAAAAGGATTTCTTTTTTTTCTGAATTTTCTAAAGTGAGACGCATTAGCTTGGCAAATTTACTCAGGTAGTCGCTTGCAGATTGTGTGTCATTTTTTAAAATATAATCACCAATTGAGTTAAGCGAATTAAAGATAAAATGCGGATTCATTTGCGAGCGTAAGGCTTTTAATTCGGTATCAGACACCTTTGCGTTAAATTCGGCTTCCTTAGATTTTGAAACGGCTTCTTGCTTTCTTCTGTATAATACAAACCCGATTAAAGAGGCTAGAACTAATCCGGAACCGCCAATAAGCGAGGCGTTTTTGATGGATTTTTGACGTTCAATTTCGATTTCAGAAATAGCTTTATGTTTGTCGGCTTCGTATTGAATTTCTTTTCGAGATATTTCAAGTTTTCGATCTGCATTTATCAAGCTATCTCTTAAAACAATATGTTTTTGGTAGGTGAGTAATGCGTTTTTATAATCTCCTTTTTCGGCATACACATTAGCTAAAGTTTTAAGAGCCGTGTTTTGTGTCGATAAACTATTTAAGGCTTCATTTAATTTTAAACTGTTAGTGGCGTAATATTCGGCTTTTTCAATATTCTTATTTTGTAAATGTACTTCGGCTGCATTTGTGTAAGCAGTGACGCGTAAGCCTTCAATATTGTGTTGTTCTATTAAATCTAAACTTTCATTAGTACTTGTTAATGCGTCTTCCAAAAATCCAGCATTAGCTTGTACAATACTTAAATTGGTTTTTATGTTTGCAATAAATATTGTGTGCTTATTTTGTTCTGCACCTACAAGTGCTTTTTTATAATAATAGATAGAAGAATCTAATTTTTTTTGATCTCCATAGATATTGCCAATATAAAACTGTGTACTGAATTTACTTTTGTTTTCAGGATTAATTAATAGCGTTTTAAAACTTTTTAGGGCTTTGTCATATTCTTGTTGCTCATAATATATAAGTCCGATATTGGTAAGTACACCAACCTCATATTTTTTAAATTTCTGTTCTTTTTCAAAAATGGCATAACTCTTTTGGTAATAGTTTAAGCCTTCTAAAGGATCAGACAAGAAGTAATGGTTTATAATTCCTAAATTGTTATAAGAAATGGCAATGCCTTTGGGGTAATTAAGTTGTTTAGAAATCGCTAATGTTTTATTAACATAAGTTGTCCATGTGGTATCAGCAGGAGTTAAAAACATTTTTCTTGCAACATACTTAATTCTTAAGTTCACATAAGTGGTGTCTTTGTTTTTGTAATTCTGAATTAAATTCTCTAACGAATCAATCATTTTATTCTGTGAAAAACAAAACGTGGAAATTAGTAAAAAGATGGTAGTCAGTAATGTTTTCATCTAGTGATTTAGTTAATAGCTGGCTTAAAAATAGTAATTAATTGTTGAAAATAAGCTACAAAATCAACGTTAATAAATTCAAAACCAACGATAATAGGTTGGTTATAGCCTATAACTATAAATAGTTATTCCTTTAGATGTAATTAACTTATTAATAATTCAAAAAATAATGAAAACAAAACGTAGTATTCTAAACATCGCCTTAATTGTTTTGCTAACTGTAAGCTGCTCAAGTAGCGATGATAGTTCAGGAGGTAATGCTGTTTATGGAATTATTCAGTTGTCTGGACCAGATACTTCTGAAATAGGCAGCACTTTAACCGTTGGAAATATTAATGCAGATGCTTTAGGCTCAACAGGAACTTCAAGTTCTGTGGTGCTTGCAGATGAAAATACAACCTTTGAAAATGGTGTGCCTAATCCAACCGATTTTTCTAATGGTTTTATCATTGTTGCAGCAGAGTTTGATGATAATGCTGTTGTTGATAAAACAATTTCAATGACTATTCTTAAAAATGGTGAAGAGTATAGGTATGTATGTTCTACACCTCCAACAAGTGCCGCAGATAATACGGATTGTGGTGTAGGGTTTAGTACAGATAAAGTCGCAAAAGAAGTGAAGTTTGATGACACCACTGTTATTAATGTAGATACAGGAACTATTTTAACTATGAATGGTACAATCAATTATGATTGAAAATGAAATTTCAAAAATCATGTAATAACGCAGTAATATATACTTTATGAAATCAATCCGTAAGTTGTCTCGTTATATTTCTATAGGCTTGTTTATAGGTCTTTTTATGCCAATGAATGTTTGGTCTCAAGATAAACGAATTAAACCACCAAAACGAAAATCTAAAATAACAAGTGTAGATAATTTTGTAAAGCATTCTTTTGAATTGTATCATAAAGTTTTTGTGTATGATAGTTTAACAAAAGTAGGTGTAGAAGTGCCTGCAGAAATTGAAGATGAATTAATGGAGCGTGCAGAAAGAGATGCGGATAGTCTTTGGCAGGAAGTGCCAGATATAGCAGAAGCGATTAGCGATGCTCCTTTTATGAAACAAGCAAAAGCTACCTTTAATTTAAATAGAACAAAAAAGGCATTGAGGTTTTGTATGCTTTCTGTAAAAGCTTATTTCATGGGAACAGAAGATGATGAAGATAATTAAAAACCAATATCTATGAATTCTTATATCGCGTTTGTAATATTTTGTTTTGGTCTTCTGTCTGTAAATGCCCAAACTTATAAGGCTGCTTTTAGGGCAGATGTGTGCTCTTGTTTAGAGGAAGAAAGTCTAAAACGTACACTTACAGAAAATACATTTAAAGCGTGTTTAAGGGAGACGCTTCCTAAATATGCTGCACAAATTGATGCAGAAATTGTAGAACCAGATGTCAGTAAAAAATATTATAAAGGCCAGTTAGCTCGAAAAGCATTACTATTTGCAATGCAATACGAATTAATTTATAGCTGTGATGTATATTTTAAACACCTCGATTACCAAAGAACCAGTCAAAAATTAATTGCGCGAGAAAACGCAAAAGAAAGTGATTTAGAAAAGTACAATCAAATGGTCGCTTTAACACCAAACGCAATGGCTTATTTTATGCGCGCTCAGTTACAATTTAATTTAGGAAATATTAAAGCATCTGAAGCTGATGTTCTTAAAAGTTTAGAAGTTAATCCTAATAAAGAAAATGAGAAGGCAACGAGACACGAATTGTTGTTATTGGCTTCTATATACGAAGAACAAGAAAATTTTAGTGCAGCCGTTGCGCTCTACGATAAGATATACATAGGCGATTATGATGTAGAAGTAGCTAGGTTACGTGCGCTTTCAGATAAAAAAGCAGGTGGTACTATTGCTAATGTTTCAAAAATAGGACAGGTTGAAGTAATAAAAGATAACACATCTTTAAAAACCATTGAAAAAACATCTCGTCGTAAAAGTAGAACTCACAAACTAGAAAAAAAGAAAGACTCTTCTTCATTACGTAAGCTACTTAAATTGTAAAATAAATTATTAGTTGTTTTCTTATCGTTAAGGTATTTTCGATTATTTTGATTTCTAGGAGTATATGACTAACTTTCAGCCTTAATCATAAAAAATAAACCAACCAACAAATGAACAATTCTATTAATAATCTGTCAAAAAGTAGTTTATTAACATTGTGTCTTATTCTTTTTTTTTCTATAGTTAATTCACAAAATTTCAATGAACAAGTAGAGACTATTGCTTCAAACTTTGAAACTGTCGAGGCCTCAAAAGCGCAATTCAGTCAAGAAATGAAAGTTGTTTCTTCTGGTTATGTTGTTTTGACAATAACAGAAGTAAATTCTAAAGGAGAAACAGAAGCTATTAATTACGAATTTAGTTTTTCTGATATTGATATTAATACTGTAAGGAGTATTACTAAGAAGGATCTTATCCTAGTTCAATTGTTTATTAAAGGAAAACAAAAACTGATTAAAAAAATTGAAGACGGAGGAGATAAAGTAAGTTATATCGATGAGCTTTTTTTGTACGCAAAAGATATTGATAATGGAAGACATATCTCAGAAGCTATAAAAGATATTATTCCGTTAAATGAGACTTTAGAAAAAAATAAACTGTCGCTTAATACGTATTCAGACCATTTGCAATGGTTAATGGATAATGTAGCAGAAGTAGATTATTCTAAAAAACAATACATACAAAAGCTAAGCAATGACTCTAAGCAAAACGGATACGCTAAATTGGAGACCATAGTAAATGCTAAGAGTAAATCTTCAAACGAGGATTACGAATTTAACTTTGCGGTTTTAAATCCTAATAGCATAGATTTTAAAATTAAAAGTGATGAGTTTTATATTGAGGTTTCAACAAGAAGAAACATAAAAAATATTAAAACTTTTGAAAATGATATTCAGCAAAGTTTTATAAATAAGTTGGAATTTTATGCCACAAGCATAGAAAATGGAAAAGATATTTACAAAGTTTTGAAGGCTATTATTCCTTTGGCAGAAGAGGCTTTTGAAAGTTCTAAGCCAAAAATAGACACCAGATCTGATGCTATTAGTTACTTAAATAGTGTTATAACTCAAGTTGCATCAGAAGACAAAGCTTTTACACAAGCTATTACAGACGATTGTGTCACAGATTTAGAAGTAAAGTTAGTGACTAGTAAAGCTAATGAAGATCATAAGTACACCTTTAATTTTATTGATATAAACAGTGATAATATAGATTATAATTCTCAAAAGGATTTACTATTTGTATCCTTAAATACCAATCAGAAAAATAAGTTTATAAAACATTTAGAAAATGGAGTATTACAAAACTATGATGATGATACAAGGATATATGTTAACTCTATTGAAGAAGCGATGATTGCTAAAGAAGCTTTTCAGAATATTATTAAAAGCTGTTTAGATATGGTAAAAGAAACTAATGATATTGATGAAAAACAAGGCTTAGAAAAACTCACAGAAGCTATAGGAATTGTTAAAATTAATGAAGATAGCTATGAGCAATCTATAGAACTTGTAGATGAAGAAGCTCATATTGTTAAGCTTACTCATATTTTTTCAAATGCTAAAAAGAGTGAAGAAGAAGTGTACGAATTTGGGCTTAAGGATATTAATTCTAAAAGTGTGGTAATGACAACTTCAGGGAAAAAAGTACAAGTAGAAATGAATACGAAGTATTTTGAAAAAATTATAAAAACCTATAAAGATGGTGAGATAAAAAGCTATGGTAATAAAATTGTTATTGAAGCATCAAGTATAGAAAATGCAAGAGAGATAGTGCAATTATTTAGTGCTGTTACTCAAGATTAAAATAGAGAGCTTAGCTGTTTGTTACAAAATTAAAAAGATGAAAAGACTGCTGTTTATGTTGGTGTCATTAAGTGTGTTAGTAGCTTGTTCTAGTAACAATAGTGACGATTTTAATGAACCAAATGACTTAAATGGTGCTTATTTAACAGCTAAAGTTAATGGTGAAGATTTTGTGGTAGAGGGTAATAGTATTTTAACAGGAGTGTATGCGCAATTGGTAGAATCTAATTCTGTTTTTGTTTTTGGAATCGGAGCTACAACATTTGATGATGGTTTTAATGCAAGAGTTGTAAGTCTTGCTTTGGGCGGTTTAGATTTTGATATGGTTGTCTCAGGTGGAGAGTATTATGCCCAACAGGGAGATTTAACGGTGGCTGGCTATTATAACGAGCAAAATACAAATGATACTTATCTTAGTTCAGAGTCAAATATGGAGGCTTATGTAAAAATAACGGCCATTGATAAGATTAATAGAGTCGTTTCTGGTGAGTTTCAATTTGTTTCTATTGATGATGACAATTCAAATATCACCTACGCCGTTACAGATGGTGTTTTTAATGAAATTGAATATGTAACCGAGTAATAATAAACTATCCAAAAAGTGGCTAGTCCTTAAAAAACCATCTCAATTAGAGATGGTTTTCTTAATTAAACCTATTACTTTTGAAATATATACCATTGCTAACAGTTATGTTATTTAATAAGTAGCTAGATTAATTTAAGAAAGATCAAACGATGTTAAAAAAATATATTACAAGTTTTGTTATGCTTCTCCTGTTTTGTAGCCTTTCAGCACAATCTATAACAGGGAAATGGAAAACAATTGACGATAATACAGGTCAGGCAAAATCGATAGTTGAGATTTATGAGTCTGAAGGAAAAATTTATGGGAAAATTATAGAATTAATTAAACCAAAGGTTGAAAATCCAATATGTACAGAATGTAAAGGAAAGAATAAAGACAAGCCTATTGTTGGCCTTCAAATTATAGATGGTTTAACTAAAGATGATGATGTTTATAATGATGGTGAGATTTTAAATCCTGAAAATGGAAAAGTGTATAAGTGTCAATTAAAACTTGATGACAATAACGATACTCTTCAAGTACGAGGATACATCGCTTTTTTCTATAAAACTCAATATTGGAAACGTATTAAATAATGCTACATTTTATAGACGTCATTTTACCTATTCCACTTCAAAAGGCATTTACCTATCATATTACTGAGGCAGAATCTCAATTCTTAAAACCAGGAATGCGAGTCGCAGTGCCTTTTGGGAAAAGTAAAATTTATACGGCTTTAGTTTATACAATCCATCAAAATCCACCAACGGCTTACGATGCAAAAACGATTCATCAAATTTTAGATGATACAGCTGTAATAACAGAAACACAATTGCAACATTGGGAATGGATTGCTAATTATTACATGTGTAGTTTAGGAGAAGTAATGAGAGCGGCAATGCCAAATGCTTTTTTGTTAGAAAGCGAAACCATAATCTCTAGAAATGAAAAAGTTGTTATTGAAGCGTCTGAATTAAAAGACGAAGAATATTTAATTTATGAAGCGCTACAACATCAATCTTCATTAAAGATAAATGATGTCGTATCTATATTAGATAAAAAGCGTGTACTTCCAATTATCAATGGCTTGGTAGAAAAGGGTGTTTTAAATTTACAAGAAGAAATGTACGAAAAGTACACGCCAAAATTAGTGCGGTACGTCAAGTTACATCACAACCACAAATCTCAAGAAAAGCTACAAGAGTTGCTAGAAGAATTAAGTAGAGCACCAAAGCAGCGCGAAGTTGTACTCACTTTATTTACAATGGAAGCCTCTTTGAAGCAACCAATTAAAGTTTCAGATTTAGCAGAACGTAGTGGAGCATCTACTTCGATAATTAAAACCTTAATTGATAAACATATTTTAGAGGAATATCACATTCAAGTCGATCGAGTTCAATTTGATGGCGATGGAGATTCAGATGCTAAACGATTAAGTGAAGCTCAACAACAGGCATGTGATGAGGTTGAGGCTGTTTTTAAAGAAAAATCAGTGGCATTATTGCATGGAGTTACCTCTTCGGGTAAAACAGAAATTTATGTTCAGCTCATTCAAAAACAATTAGATTTAGGAAAACAAGTCTTGTATTTATTGCCAGAGATTGCATTAACTACACAATTGGTAAACCGACTTCAGGATTATTTTGGTGAGAAAGTCGCTGTTTTTCATTCGAGATATTCAGGAAATGAAAGGGTAGAAGTTTGGCAAAATATGCTTAATAATTCCGAAAAAGCACAGGTTGTTATCGGCGCACGATCGTCATTATTATTGCCTTTTCATAATTTAGGATTAATTATTGTTGACGAAGAGCATGAGTCGTCTTACAAACAATTTGATCCTGCACCACGCTATCATGCAAGAGATGCGGCAATTGTTTTAGCAAATATCTTTCAAGCAAAAACCCTTTTAGGATCAGCCACTCCAAGTCTAGAAAGTTATTTTAACGCCAGTCAAGGTAAATATGGATTGGTGGAATTAAATTCACGATATAACAATGTGTTAATGCCAGATATAGAACTGGTAGATTTGGCAGATAAATATAAGCGTAAGCGCATGAAAGGTCATTTTAGCGATAGGTTAATCGAAGAAATGACAGAAACTTTAGAAGAAGGATTTCAAATTATATTATTTCAAAATCGTCGTGGCTTTTCACCAATTATCGAATGTACAACTTGCGGAACGTCGCCTCAATGCCCTAATTGCGATGTCAGTTTAACATATCACCAATACAGAGATCAGTTGCGTTGTCATTATTGTGGATACAATTCGGCTATGCTAAAAAGTTGTCAGGCTTGTGGTAACGCTACATTAGATACTAAAGGTTTTGGTACAGAGCAAATAGAGCAAGAGGTCAAAGTGTTATTTCCAGATAAGAAAGTGGCGCGTATGGATTTAGATACCACACGTGGAAAATATGGCTTCGAGAAAATAATAAACAGCTTTGAACAACGCGAAGTTGATATTTTGGTTGGAACGCAAATGCTAACCAAAGGTCTAGATTTTAGATTTGTAAAGTTAGTTGGTATTATGAATGCTGATAACTTGCTTAATTTTCCAGATTTTAGAGCACACGAACGCAGTTACCAACTCATGGCACAAGTGTCTGGTAGAGCAGGTCGTACGGATTTAAGAGGAAAAGTTTTAATTCAAACGTATAATCCGCATCATAATATTTTACAACAAGTATCTACTAATGCTTATAAGGAGATGTTTGCAGAGCAGATGAATGAGCGTTATAATTTTAAATATCCACCAGTTTTTAGGTTGATTAAAATTACTTTCAAGCATAAGGATTATAATCGAGTGAATTTGGCTGCAGATTGGTATGCAAAATCATTAAAGCAATTATTTAAAGCTAATGTTTTAGGTCCAGAATTTCCGCCAGTATCAAGAATTCGAAATTTATATCATAAAAATATCTTGGTAAAAATTCCACAAAAACAATCCTTGGCAAAAACAAAAGAAGCCATTAGGAAAATAGATAATAGCTTTAATGCAGTAAAAGATTTTAGGTCAGTGAGAGTTGTTATTAATGTGGATAATTATTAAATCCAAATTTTAAAATACTCATAAAGCCTCCTCAAGGGTACAACCTATGTGACTAAATTTTTTATTATAGATTGATGTTTTTTTTCTAAATAACATGAATTACACTAAAGAAACTTGAATATTCTTGATGGGTATTGTCCTTATTAAGGTGATTTTAGGGATGTGAAAATTAAATAATTTCTTAGTATATAAACTTTAAGAACTAAAAAATCCCAAACATTTGCTTGGGATTTTTTATAATTTATAATGTAATGCTTTATATGTAAATATAATATTCTTACATATTATTTAAAGCATCTACTAATTGGGTCTTTTTATTTCGACTCAAAGGAATTTCATAAGCACCAACTTCAACATTTTTACTGTTAAATCGGTCAATTTTATCGAGATTCACAATGTAGGATTTGTGAATTCTTAAAAACTTACCTTCGGGTAACTCTTGTTCAAAAGCTTTCATTGTAGATAGTACTACCAAGCTGTTTTCTTCAGTTACTACTTTTACGTAATCACCAAGCGCTTCAATCCATTTAATATCCTTAATATAAACTTTACGTTTTTTAAGGTTACTTTTTACAAAGATATGTTCGCCATCCGTTTCGTTAAAGTCTAGTTTTAATTTGTGTTGCTCAATAGCTTTTTCTACAGCGACATTAAAACGTTCTTTAGTGATTGGTTTTTGAAGATAATCGGTAGCATCATAGTTAAATGCTTTAAAAGCATACTCGGTTTTACCAGTAACAAAAATAATTTGGGGTTTGTTGTTGAGTACATCTAGTAATTCAAAACCGTTTAATACAGGCATCTCTATATCTAAGAAGATAAGATCTACTTTATGTGTATTAAGACCGTTTTTTGTTTCTAACGCACTGCTGTACTCTGCAATAAGGTTAAGTGAGGAATGATTCTCAATTAACTTTACTATAGAGAGGCGCTGAATCGCAGAATCATCAACAACTACACAGTTTAAAGTCATAACATTATTTATTTTAGGTTAAGATATCGACAATAGTACGATAAATTCGGTTAAAAAACAAATATTACCGACAAACCGTAAGATTTAACATAATTTTTAAAGCAATAATGTAGTCTTAATATTAGATTAGAAAAACGTTGTCAAATATAGAATTTATGTGTATTTTTGCAGCCGTTTTAACAATAAACAAAATTATTTATTATGAATCATTATGAAACTGTTTTCATCTTAAATCCCGTTTTATCTGAAGACCAGATAAAGGAGACAGTAAAGAAATATGAGGATTTCCTCGTTTCTAAAGGAGCTAAGATGGTATCAAAAGAAGATTGGGGACTAAAAAAATTAGCCTACCCAATTCAAAACAAAAAAAGTGGTTTTTATCACTTATTTGAATACCAGGTGTCTGGTGAAGTTATCGAACCTTTAGAGGTAGAATTTAGACGTGATGAGCGTTTTATGCGTTACTTAACTGTGAAATTAGACAAACATGCTATTTCATGGGCTGAGAGAAGAAGAGAAAAAATGAAAGTTAAAGCAAAAGCAAAAGCGTAATTATGTCATCAATAGAACAACAAGCAAAAGGAAAAAAGGACGGAGAAATTAGATATCTTACTCCTTTGAACATAGAAACTTCTAAAAATAAGAAGTATTGTCGTTTCAAAAAATCTGGAATCAAGTATGTAGATTATAAAGATGCAGATTGGTTATTAGGTTTTGTAAACGAACAAGGCAAGTTATTACCAAGACGTTTAACAGGAACATCTTTAAAGTATCAAAGAAAAGTGTCTGTAGCTGTAAAAAGAGCGAGACATTTAGCTTTAATGCCTTACGTAGCAGATTTATTAAAATAAAATATCATAACAATGGAACTTATATTAAAACAAGACGTTGAAAATTTAGGATTTAAAGACGATATTGTATCTGTTAAGAACGGTTATGGTAGAAACTTTTTAATTCCTCAAGGACAAGCTATAATGGCTACTTCTTCTGCTAAAAAAGTATTAGCAGAAACTTTAAAGCAAAGAGCTTATAAAGAAAAAACTGTTATTGCTGAAGCTGAAAAAACTGCTGAAGCTTTAAGAGGTTTAGATATTAAAATTACAGCTAAAGCTGGTACTGGTGCTACTGCTGGAGACAAATTATTTGGTTCTATTACCAATATAGATTTGGCTGCTGCTATTAAAAACGCTGGTCATGAAGTTGACAAAAAGTTTATTGCTATCACTGGTGGTAACATTAAGCGTTTAGGTCAGTATGAAGCTGCAATTAGATTACACAGATCAGTAACAGTTGATTTAACTTTCGACGTTGTCGCTGACGCATAATCTTTTTATTACAATTATTAAAAACCGTTTAGTTTACTAAGCGGTTTTTTTATAACTTATTTTTTGAATAGAATATAAGATTTAAATCGCTTAAGCATTGCAATATTTATAATATGAAACAGTTTCTTTTAATTTTTGCGCTTTGTGCTTTTTGGGCTTGTAAACAAACTAAAACGTCAACAGATACTTTAGAACTACAGCCTTCTAAATTAATAGAACGCTTTAAGGTTTCAAATTTAGAGTATCCAAATATCAGTGTACATAGAGGTGGAAAAGGATTTATAAATTATCCAGAAAATTGTATAGAAACACTGAAATATGTTAGTGATAGCATTGTTGCAGTCTATGAAGTTGACGTCGCTCAGACCAAAGATGGGAAATTAGTCTTAATGCACGATAAAACGATAGATAGAACAACAACAGGAAGTGGGAAAGTAGATGAATTATTATACCAAGAATTGAAGCAATTTAATTTAAAGGATGATTATGGTAATAAAACAGACTTTAAAATTCCTTTGTTCTCAGAAGTTTTACAATGGTGTGTAAAAAATAATGTCATTCTAACAGTAGATATTAAAAAATCTGTAAGTCAAGAAGCCGTTATTAAAACGATTAGAGAATTTAAAGCTGAAGATGTTTGTATTATAATTACTTACAATGTTGAAGAAGCTAAAACCGCTTATAAAATAGCACCAGATTTATTATTGTCTGTTTCAGCTAGAAATGATGACGAGCTAAATCGGTTATTAGAAACTAATATTCCTACTAAAAATATGTTGGCTTTTACAGGGACACGTTTGTCGGATCCGTTACTTTTTAAAAGTTTACACGATAAAAATATCGTTTGTATTCTAGGTACATTAGGAAACTTAGATAAAAGTGCAGAAGCAAGAGGAGATAAATTATATGTTCAGTGGAAAGAAAAAGGAGCAGATATCATAGCTACAGATAGACCTTTTGAAGCTTATAAAGCGATCAATAATTAAATTTGAAGTGTTAGCTGTTGTATTACGCGCAGTAGAAATGCTCATTAAAAAGTAAATAATAATTAAACAAATTCCGCATAAGTGCGGAATGACAAATAAATTTGTCATGAAATACACAAGATTAACAAAAGAACAATTTGAAGAATTACACCAAGAATTCATCAACTTTTTAGCAACACAATCCATTACTGCAGACGAATGGGAAGATATAAAAAAGAATAAACCAGAAGTTGCAGAACAAGAATTAGACGTCTTTAGTGATTTAGTATGGCTAGGAGTATTAAATAAAGTGCAATATTTAGAGCATATCTCGCCACAGCAAATACATCTTTTTCAGTGCAATGAAAAGAGTATGCGTTTAATTGCCCTAAGAATCCAAAATAAGGCTGTTGATTTTACAACTAAAGAAGGTTTTAACTGGTTACGAGATAATTTATTATCAGATTCTGTTGAGTTCTTTAATGCTAAAAAAGACTATTCAGACGATAAGCATTTAGATATTTTTAAAATGATTCAGGCTGGAGCCAATATCACAAAAGGGGAATTATTTAATTATTTTGCTAATTTGGTAAAAGGAGCATAAAACCCTTTAGTTTAGTCACTTTTATTTATAGGCCTTTCTTTTGATTTGTAATTAACAATGCTATAGAAAGGCTTTGTTATATGCGTTATTTCATTTAGAAATAAAATGATAAAAAAGTGTTTAATAACAAAAATCTGGAATCAGTGACATTAGCTAAACTCAACTATCAATGGGATTCTATTAGAATAAAACTCTTGGCTTTACGAGTCTTTATTCATAACGTAAAGACT
Source organism: Winogradskyella psychrotolerans (assembly GCF_018860565.1). Lineage (GTDB taxonomy): Bacteria > Bacteroidota > Bacteroidia > Flavobacteriales > Flavobacteriaceae > Winogradskyella > Winogradskyella damuponensis. Next base: position 132,301 of record NZ_JAHKPS010000013.1, on the reverse strand, counting down.
CAATAGGATCTAATTTTGCAGCTTTTGTGGCAGGATATAAACCAGAAACAATAGCCACAACAAAAGCAATGCTTGTAGCCCAAATCATGGCTACCCAAGGTGTAGAGAATTCGAGATCAAATCCTTTGGCAACTGCTAATCCTATTAAAATACCAAGAATAGTTCCTAATAGACCACCAAGTTGACCAATGATTATGGTTTCCATAAAAAACTGAAAGGCAATAGTTTTGCTCTTAGCGCCAAGCGCTTTTCTTACACCAATCTCACGAGTACGTTCGCTAACGGAAACGAGCATAATATTCATTAAGGCAATTGTAGATCCAAAAATGGTAATAATGCTAATTATCCAAGCAGCTACATAAAGTGCTGCTGTATTTTGTGCCACTTGGTTTAATAAATCATCACTTCCCTTAATTCCAAAATCATTTTTTTCAATAGGGTTAAGGCCTCTAATGTTTCTAAAAGTTATTATGGCATCTTCTTTTGCTGCTTCAAGCATGTCTCCTTTATCAACCTTAACACTTAAATTGTAATTAATATTTGGATTGGTAAAGATGGAACGTGCTTTTTGGATAGGCATAATCACTCTTAAATCTTGATTGTTGCCAAACGTAGATCCTTTTTCTTTTAATACGCCAATGACCTTAAATTTAGAGCCTCTAACGCTAATTGTTTTGCCAATAGGGTTGTCTTCAGGAAACAGGGCTTTGTGTAAATCGCTACCAATCACACAAACAGCGTTTCCGTTTTTTGCATCAAATACATTTAAAGAACGGCCATTTTCTATTTCTAAACCGGAGTTTTCAATAAAAAACTCATTTGCTCCAATAACAGCTACTTCAGGGTCGGTTTTTTTACTCTCGTATTTTATTTCTGCAGAAGAAGTCCCAAAGAAAGACACAGCTACTTTTGTAAACGGAAAGTTATAATTTTCTTCAAAATCTTTTACATTTCGGTAGCTAATCACTGGATTTATTTTTTGTCGTTCTCTACTGCTTTGGCGTTGTGCCGTAAATTCGTAACGCTGAAAATTAAAAGTATTAGAACCCATAGATAAGAAATTACCAGTAATAGTATTTTCTAATGCAGATACACCACTTAAAATCCCAACCAGTGCCATAATACCAATAGCGATTATTAAAACCGTTAGTATGGTACGTAATAATTGACTTTTTATAGAGTCGAAAGCAATTCTAATATTCTCTTTAGCTAATGAAAACATAGTTTTTTGGATACGTTAGTTGGGTTGTTTTAAGTATAAGACTACTTAAGTAGCATAAAGTTACTATAAAATCCAATTATCTTAGTAAGACCTCTAAAAATTATAATATTTTTGTGACTTCATCATAGAAATTTCATAGTTTCAAGGATGAAGTCACACGGAGGATAGTCGAAGTGTTTTTTTTATAAAATAGAGTTTCACTTAAAAAGACTCCCACTTTCGTGGGAGATTAATATGGCACAAAAACCAAGTATACCAAAAGGCACAAGAGATTTTAACGCAGAAGATGTTGCAAAGCGTTCTTATATCATGGAAACGATAAAAGCACAGTTTCAAATTTTTGGATTTCAACCTATTGAAACTCCAAGTTTTGAAAACTCGAATACCTTGATGGGCAAATACGGAGACGAAGGAGATCGCTTGATTTTTAAGATTTTGAATAGTGGTGAGTTTTTGAAAAAAATTTCAGATGAAGATTATAAGTCTAAGTCGGAAGCTATACTAACTTCTAAAATTTCAGAAAAGGCATTACGTTACGATCTTACAGTCCCTTTTGCAAGATACGTTGTACAACACCAAAACGACATCGAATTCCCTTTTAAACGTTACCAAATACAACCGGTTTGGCGTGCAGACCGTCCACAAAAAGGACGTTTTAGAGAGTTCTATCAGTGTGATGCCGATGTTGTAGGTTCTAAATCCTTGTTTCAAGAAGTCGAGTTTGTACAGTTGTATGATGCTGTATTTTCGGCATTAAAATTAGAAGGTGTTACGATTAAAATTAATAACCGTAAAATCTTATCAGGTATTGCAGAAGTTATTGGAGCACAAGATAAACTCATCGATTTTACAGTGGCTTTAGATAAGTTAGATAAAATAGGTGAGGAGAAAGTAAAAGACGAAATGCGTAGTAAAGGTATTTCTGAAGATGGTATTACTAAGCTTCAACCGTTATTTACTTTAAAAGGAGATTTTGGCAATCAGATAGACAGTTTAAAATCTATCTTGAGTTCTTCAGAAATTGGACTAAAAGGCATAGAAGAACTTGAGTTTATAAATACTGCTATTTCCAACTTAGAATTAAAAACGGCAAACCTTCAACTTGATGTTACTTTAGCAAGAGGACTAAATTATTATACAGGAGCCATTTTTGAAGTCTCAGCTCCAGAAGGAGTAAAAATGGGTTCTATTGGTGGAGGCGGTCGTTATGATGATTTGACGGGGATCTTTGGTCTTAAAGATATGAGTGGAGTAGGAATTAGCTTTGGTTTGGATCGTATTTATTTGGTGTTAGAGGAATTGGGATTATTTCCATCGACCATTACAGAATCTACTAAAGTACTCTTTATTAATTTTGGAGATGAAGAAGCGTTATTTAGTTTGAATGCTGTAACTAAATTACGACAAGCTAATGTAAAAGCAGAATTATTTCCAGATGCCGCAGTTTCAGGTAAGCAAATGAAAAAACAAATGAATTATGCGAATCGTCGCCATATTCCGTTTGTAGTTTTGGTTGGTGAAGAGGAAGTTAAGGCTAAGTTATTCACGCTTAAAAATATGGATTCTGGAGCGCAAAATAAATTTTCCTTTGAGGAGTTATTAGAGGTACTAAAATAAGAAAAGCCTCAGTTTTAAGTAGACTGAGACTTTTCTAATCACTAACTAAAAACAATCAACTATTTTATTAATACTTTTTTGGTTACTAAGGAACCCGTTTCGGTTTGTAATTTGATAATATAAGTACCAACAGTTAAATTACTTATTTTATATTCTGAATAATTACGTTGTGCTATGTTGTTAATTGTGTAAACAGATTGACCTAGCATATTATACAAAGTCATAGATTTTACGTGTAATTGATTTGGATTAACAAGTACAATTTTTTCAATAGTATTTGAGTATAATACATCTATATGACTTGCTATTTGATCACCAATACCTAATACTTGTTCTGGTGTACCAAAAGTGATTTCAAAACGATCTAAATATTCTCCTTCATTTAAGAAAATATCGTAATTACTAGCTCTTAAATCATGATAGACATCTAGTTCCATGTCATGTAAATACACATTAAAATTGTCAGGAACATGTTCTAATGCATCAATCATTATTGAATTGATACCATCCATATCTGTTTTAATTCCTAAAGGGTATGTGGTATTAATGTCTGCTTCATTACTGGCTTGAATGATATACGCATCAGTATTAATTACCCAAAACATATCATCTATTTGGGTTTCGTTTAATTTGCCATCATAAGCCCAATCAACACCAGGAGTTGCATTATCGTCTATGGTTAATAATAATTGACGATGAATGGTATTTACTGAATTAAATCCTATTCTAAATTTCATTCTGTCATCACCATCATCAGTATTATTAGTTTCACTAGTTGGAGTTGTATTATTAAATGCACTTCTTATAAATACCGAAGAATTATCTTCAGTTTTAAAGATACGTTGTCCGTTGTTAAAATTAATAGTTCCAGAGTTTTCTCCAGTGACAAAGAACGCTTGCCCAATAGGAATATAACGTCCTGGTTTTTTTGTAGGTGTACCTCCTGAAGCCACATCTGGATGATTATTAGCCTTGTAGGCTGCAGCTACTGCTCCAGAAAAGTTGTAAGTAGCATATCCGCCTTGATAATCTTGTAAATAATGAGAACCACCTCCCCAATGATTCCAAAAATAAAGCGTACCGCTTATTAAAGGCGTGGAGTCTGGAACTGGAGTATTGTCATAGTCTAATGTTGGACCATTATCTCGAATAAATTCATGGGCATCTATAGCTGAAGGGTATGGGTTTCCTACTAAATAATCATTGTTAGCTGCCAATGTAAGGTTAATATCGCCATTGTTTGGCTTACCTGAAAACACATAATTTTGTGGTGTAGAAATTGAACCTGTTCCTGGGCCTTTCATGGTAAATCCTTCACCAGGTGATAGAGTACCTGTTTTTCTAATATGTTGCCATGCTGAATATGTATTAGTTGGTAGATTGGCGTATTTCCATATCCAATAGTCAGCAATCTTAATAGGACTAGTTGCAGCACCATCGTAACCAGAAGATGAAAAGTTGATATTGATGGGGTTGTTAGGATCTGAACCATCTTTCATGACATCCATAACCCTAAAATTATTTGATGCTGAATTTTGCATTTTAACAGGAGAAGACCAATAGTTGTAAGTATAAGTATCTGCAGTACCTTGTTGGTCACGTTCTATTTTACCAATACTTGCAGAATCGAGGATACTATCTTCACCTTGTACTAATTGAGATTCGCCTTCGAGATCAATAAAACCATCTAATTTTAAATACCAAGATATGTTTAATTCTGAGTCGTTTGTGACATGATATTCTATGGGATTAGAACTGGCATCGTTTTCATTAATAATTAAACCTAAATGCGTTTGTTTACTATTATAGGTAACATTATTGTGTTCTACTCTAACAATAGACCAATCGTAAGTTATGACATCATCTCCATTAACTCCATCTGCCGTATTTTCAACAGCAGCATCTAAGCTGCCACTACGTTGTGTAACAAATGGCATTGGTGCTGATTGAGGTACAATCTGACTAGTGGCAATGTTGTGTAGTGTTGCGCCTGTACCTGTGTCAATAGCTGGCGTAGTTAAGTTGTCTGTAATATTTCCTCTATAACTATCAAAACGGTAATATCTAATGAGATTAGACCAAGATAAGCTGCTGATATTTATGGGGATTTCTGTACCGCGAACATTGCCATTATTTTCAATTTCTTGGTATACTATTTTTTGAATTTGTTCATTAGAAAGCGCTTTGTTAAAAAGTCTTACTTCGTCTATATGCCCTTTAAAATGCCATTTATCTGTTCCGTAATATCTTCTCCCAACATAAAATGGTGTGCTATCTGTATTAAGAGGGCCGCCGTTAAGATAAATGTTATTTACTTCTTCTCCATTGACGTATAGTTTTAGTCGGTTTTCAATATTACTATATGTTGCGCTAATATGCATCCATTGATTGGAGGGTAATATCATGGGGGTGCTTATAGAGCTACTGTTAGTTTTAACGACTAAGCGGTTAAAGACTAAAAATAAAGAAAAATTATCTTGACCAACTATGGTTTGAATCATTGGTCCTGATGGATCAATTTTTACCCATGCCATTAATGAAACTTCTTGCCATCCGCTTAATAGTGAGGCGTCTTCAACATAATCATCAACACCGTCAAAATAAAGCTGGAATTTTCCGTCTATATCTACAGGTGGTTCAGATGATATACTTGTTGCGTTAAAAGTATCTGTAAAATCCGAATTATTGTCTTTGCCGTTACAATCTTCATATTCAGATAGCTTATCATCTGGAATTAAAGTATTGTAAGAGAAAGCATTAAACGCATACATAAGCAATAAGCATAATGTAAAGCGTTTCAATATAATATGAACACGATCCATAAGTGGTTAAATTTATTTAGTTTGGGACTAAATTATTCGACAAACATAATATTTTTATCCATTAAATGCAAATAAATCCGATTAAATGTATTTTTTGTGGCTTTTTGCCGTTTTAAGCCTTGCTCAGGTAGACTAAATGAGTCGTGTTTTTTGTGTTGTCTCGCCTGTATTTGTAAACCTTACTTGATGTTTCTGTTTTAAATTGATGGATATATAATTAATTTTAGGTAATTATACGATATGTGATTTTCTTCAGTTTAGCATTCTTTTTATCTAACTTTTAGAGGTTGGTAGATGAAAATATAATCGCAAGCATATTAAAAAAAAGAGAAGATATTACGCATCTATCACTTCACTTTTATTCTACAATTCCATCAGTAGGTATGACTAGTTAGTATTAAATTTATTATTATTTTAGGGGAATGATTTCAACTAAAATTTCTTCTCTTTTTTTTTGCCTTCTCCTAATGTTATTATTCAGCATTAGCGCTAATCAAAATTGTTACGGACAACAACAAGAAGAAGACAGTACAGACTACAGACGTTTAATTTTAAAACCCAAAAATATTTCGGATTTAACAAAGGGGTTTAGATTCTATTTAAATTCTAAAGATGCTAAATTAGAACGGTTAGATACTATTGGCGCTATATACGATTTGCGTTTAATTTCTATTGCTCTTAGGAAAAAAGGACTTTTACATGAAAGTGAGAATTATGCCGTTGAAGCTCTAAAACTGTTAGATCATTCTAGTATAAAGGATTCTTTAGAAAATGAATCTCGAACAGCATTATATAATCATCTAGGACTTATTAATGAAGACTTAGAGAACAATGACTTGTCTTTAAATTATTATAATAAAGCTATTGCTATTGCAGATGCTTTTAACAGTAAGAGTACTATTATAAAAAATCGCGCAAATGTGTACCTTAAAGAAGAAAGGTATAAAGACGCTATAGCAGATTATTTAAGTGTTTTAGATTTTAGTATTGAAAATGAATCTAAAACTAAAGTTGCCAGGCTGTATGATAATTTGGGTTACGCGCAATCCAAAATTGATCATCCTGAGGCTTTAGGCAATTTAGAGAAAGGATTGGATATGAGAAAAGCTGTAGAATCGTATTCTGGATTAATTACCAGTTACTTGCATCTAGCGGAGTACTATAGTGATAGAAATCAGAAAAGTCAGGCACTAGCATATACGGATAAGGCGTTAACCTTGGCTAAGACTAGTGGAAATAAATATTATGAAGCTCATGTTTTAGGGTTTAAAATGACACTGAAGAATGATAAGGAGGTTATTAGGTTTAAGACATTGAATGATAGTATTAATTTGGCAAATCAGGTGTTTAAAAATCAGTTTGCATCAAGTAAGTATGAATTTTTTAAAGAGAAAAAACGTGCAGATGAAAATGAAATTTTAAAGGAGAAAGAGAAATTTAAACGTCTGGTTGTTCAGTCTATAGCAGGCTTTGTGATACTATTAACTGTATTTGTAGTGCTCAAACTTAATGATAAGCACAAAAAAGAAAAATTACAACAGGTCTATCATACAGAAACTCGTATTTCTAAAAAAGTGCATGATGAAGTCGCTAATGACGTTTATCATGTCATGACTAAACTTCAGAATAGCGACCATGTAAATGAGGAGCTTTTAGACGATTTAGAAGATATTTATGTTAGAACAAGAGATATTTCAAAAGAAAATAGTGTTATAGATGTGAAGGGTAATTTTAATGCGCAAATTTATGATTTACTATCTAGCTATAGAACTAAGGATGTTAATGTGATTACTAAAAACAGTTCGAACATTAATTGGAATGGCTTGTCTGATATAAAAAAAATAATTCTTTACAGGGTCTTACAAGAATTAATGACCAATATGCGTAAACATAGTAAAGCCTCTATTGTTGTTTTAAACTTTAGTCAAACCCATAAAAAAATAACCATTGACTATAACGATAATGGTGTTGGTAGTAATATTATTAAAAGCGATGGTTTGCAAAATGCGGAAAACCGTATTGAATCTATCAACGGATCAATTACTTTTGATTCAGAAATTAATAAAGGCTTTAAAGCACAAGTTATAATTTAATATGTTTTCAAAAGTATTAATATCCGATGATTTAGGGAGTATCAATCAAGGTGTGGGCACGGTTTTAGAAGGCCTTGGCATTACAGATGTAACACAAGTACAGTACTGTGATGATGCTTATTTAAAAGTTAAAAATGCGTACCAAAAAGCAGAGCCTTATCATTTATTAATTACAGATTTATCTTTTAAAACAGACCATAGATCTCAAACTTATGCTTCTGGTGAAGCTTTAGTAAAACAATTAAAACAAGAGTATCCTGAGTTAAAGATTATTGTGTATTCAGTAGAGGATCGTTTGCAAAGGGTAAGAACTTTAATTCAAACACATAAGGCTAATGCTTATGTGTGCAAAGGCCGACAAGGTCTTAATGAGCTTAAGGCAGCTATTCAATCGGTTTATCATGATAATATTTACATTTCACCACAAATAGAGCAGGCTTTGCGTCCTAGTACAGACTTAGAAATAAGAGACTACGACATTGTATTGCTAAAACAACTTTCTAAGGGTTTATCTCAAGAAGAAATTAGTAAGTTTCTAAAGCATCATGAAATATCTCCAAGCAGTTTAAGTTCTGTAGAAAAACATTTAAATAAACTTAGAGTGCAGTTTAAAGCTAAAAATGCCATACATTTAGTGGCCATTGTAAAAGATTTAGGGCTTATTTAATTTTCCGATTAAGGAAAACCGTAAGGTAATTAGCTAAATCATTTTTAACTTTACGGCACATTGTTATTTGCTATTAATATATTATTCTAAGGAAGAGGGTAGGGTGCACATTTTTAAATGTGCACTTTTTATTTTTATATTCTTTAGAAGTATATTTATAAAACGTTTCTTTTTATATAGTGGATAAAACCCAAACAAACGACACAAAACACCAAATGACTATAAACGAATTACCAGGCACATACAACATCATAGGAAGCAACCAAGACGAAAATGGCATAGCTTACAAAGGTATGTTAGAATTAGCCTTAGATGAGCACAACCGAATACAGGCAAAGTGGCTAATTAATACTAATCAAGAGCAATTTGGTACTGGTTTTTATAAGGACAACATTTTGGTTATTAATTTTAATTATAAAGGTGATGATGATCTTACTTATAAAGGGGTTGTGGTCTATAAATGCATTACTAAGGACTTATTAGATGGCTTTTGGTCTGAGAAGCATGGTAATCCGTTGTATCTTGGAGAGGAACGTTGTTATAGGGTTGGAGCCGAACAGCTTGAGTTGGTTAATTGAGATTGCTTTGTTCTGTGTCCTCGCAAGGGCGTAACTAACGTTTGTCATTAGCATTAGCCCATTGCTTATAACGGTTAAACTGTTCTTTATCTAGGATAGTCTCTAAGATATTAGCTTCTGCGTCGATACGGTCGTTAGCCGAAAGGTTTTTATAAGGGGGTTCTGTATTGGAATCCATCCAATTGGCGAGTGCCGTTTCATAGCGTTGTTGTTGATCGTCGCTCATTTTAAATTGCGCAAATAAACGCATTTGTCGTTCTGGGTTGTTTAGATTCCAGTTTTGGTCTATGTCACCGGTTTTTTCCTTGTAGGTATAAACGTCTTCTTCAAAATTGCCATCCTTTTCATAATTTCTGGTATCGGTAAGTTCTTCGTTCATTGGATTTCTAGTGTCTATGCTTTCTTTTGAGGTTTCATTTTTACAAGAAAAAGAAAGCGTTAATAGTGCTAAGGCTAAAAAGGGATATGTTGTTTTCATAAGATTACTATTTAAAATTCAATTTAAATATAGTGGTATAAATTTCATGATTTTAACTCAAACCGTTTAAATATTAATCATTTAGGTATGGTTGAGTTGTGAGGTGGTTACTATTGGTTGTGCTGGCACACTATTATAGATTTTTTAAATTTTTGTTGTACTCGATTTTGCTTTGCTTAATACATAGAAGGTGAGCTTTACAATAGTAAAAGTTTGCAATGCTAGGGCATTGCTATGGCCTTTTTTTATGCTTTAACGCTTTATATATTTTTTGATTTACTTTCAGTGAATCTTCGCGGGTGAGCGTGAGCTGTACAATAGTAAAAGTTCACAATGCTAGGGCATTGCTATGGCCTTTTTTTATGCTTTTACGCTTTATATATTTTTTGATTTACTTTCAGTGAATCTTCGC
>NZ_JAHKPS010000013.1:121563-122253 GCF_018860565.1 Winogradskyella psychrotolerans | reverse complement strand
GAATCTTCGCAAGGTGAGCTGTACAATAGTAAAAGTCCGCAATGCTAGTGCGTTGCTATGGTCTTTTTTTATGCTTTTACGCTTTATATATTTTTTGATTTACTTTCAGTGAATCTTCGCGGGTGAGCTGTACAATAGTAAAAGTCCGCAATGCTAGGGCATTGCATTGGCCTTTTTTTATGCTTATACACTTTGAAGCAAAGCTTCAGTGCAGCGCATAAAAAAAGTCCGGCACTATCGTGCTGGACTTTTACTGATGTAGCGAGAACGAGATTTGAACTCGTGACCTCTGGGTTATGAATTTTAATTTGAAGAAATTTAAGAATTTTAAATCACTGATAATCAAATTATTAAAAAAATACCGTGTTCTTAATCGTGTTCCAAAACGTGTTCGGTTTCGTGTTCACTTTTTGTTAAAAATAATATGACTCAAATTTATAAAATTTTATTTGAAGTTTTTATTGTGAGTGGGTTAAAATTTAGAATTGAAACGTGAAGAGGTTTGTGGAGGGTATTTGTCAATTAAGAGAGAAAATAAGTTTGTGGTAACAGGTTGTTTCGGTTCTTAGTCGGGCTCAGTATGCGTGTGATTAGTTATTTAAATTGATAATAAAATTTTAATAAAAACGCAATAATATGCTTGTAACTAACCAATGAAACTAAAATATTTACGCAATAAAACCGCAATAA
>NZ_JAHKPS010000013.1:0-121443 GCF_018860565.1 Winogradskyella psychrotolerans | reverse complement strand
TAAAACCGCAATAAAACCGTGAACCGCCCCAAATTAAACCGTAATAAATAATAGAGGCAAATTAGCTGTAAAATTGAAATTATTAGGAACTTTTGAGTTCTGGTAACAGTTTAAGGGATAGTACAATAAAATAACCTTAGTAATTTTTATATGGTGATATTGGTGCTTTTATATAAATTCATGATTTTTTATATTTGGTCTGTATATTGGATATGGACAATTGTTTATATCTAATTGTTTTGGCATTAATTAGTAAAAGCAAATCAATATATATATTTAGTTAAATGACAAACAAAAATTTCGAATTAGATTATCAAAAAGAAATTGTATTAAAATTGATTTTAGTCTTTTTGAGCGTTAGACAGATGAAAACTTTCTTAATGAAGATGTTATATATATTAGAACCGATTATTTAGATTTATTTCATAATCGTAATAAAAATAAATTAGACCGAGTTAATTATTTTAAACTTAGCACTTCTACTAAATTTAAATACAAACTTCTTTTTAATGAAGAATCTAATGACTTAGAAAACTTAGAGTTTTTTCTTAAAAACATATTTGAATACGATAGGTTTAATAATGGTCAGATTTCTATAATTCAAAATATTTTAGAGAATAATACAACAATAGGTCTACTGCCAACAGGCGGAGGAAAATCTTTGACTTATCAACTAGCTTGTCTTTTACAGCCTTGTATAAGTTTTGTAGTCTGTCCAATAAAATCTTTAATGTATGATCAAGTTAAAGACCTTAATCAAGCATACATTCAAAATATAGAATCAATAAATAGTGATGTAGGTGGTGCTGCAAGAACAGAAATATTAGACAATTATAGTAATGGAAAATATTTCTTTGTTTTTATTTCACCTGAGAGATTTCAAACAAAAGATTTTAGAGAAAGATTAGTCGCTATTAATTCACAATTGGACTTTTCTTATGCCGTAATTGATGAAGTACATTGTTTGTCAGAATGGGGACACGACTTTAGAACCTCGTACTTAAATTTGTCAAATACCATAAAAAAATACTGCCCTACAATTAACTTTTTAGGTTTAACCGCAACGGCTTCAGTTAATGTTTTAAAAGATATTCAGTTAGAATTTAATACAGACCAAAAGAACGTAAAACGTTAACTGATTATACGCGGCCAGAATTAGAGTTTATTGTAATCAATGATAAGGGAGATAAATATCAAGAAGTTACTACTATTATTGAAAATCATATTGAAGAAGATAATCTTTTTGCACCTGAAGCTGAAAATCCTAAGTGTGGTTTAATATTTACCCCTTTTGTGAATGGTGGAAATGGTTGTTTTGACTTATCAAATAGATTGTCAACTAACTTTAATGTTCCCATAAAATTCTATTCTGGTTCAAAACCAAGAAATTATAATGACGATTTAGATTTTGAAACATATAAAGTAAAAGTTCAAGACGAATACAAACAAAATAAATTTACATTACTAACAGCTACAAAAGCTTTTGGTATGGGGATTAATAAAAAGAATATAGGTTTTACTGTACATTATGGAATGCCAGCCTCAATGGAATCACTTTATTAGGAAGCAGGAAGGGCGGGAAGAGATAAAAGTAATGCGAAATGTTATGTTTTGTTAACAGAAGAAAACCCTGAAACAGATGTTGAAACTATTTTTAACCCAGAGTCAACTTATGAAGAAATCCAAGCTTTAACAGAAAAAGTAAAATGGGATGGTAGATATGAGTCAGCGATAACAGCGGCAGCATTACGTGTACAAGTGTATAGCGATGGTATTACAGATTTAGTAAGTGTACACTTAAGAGCTAGAGGAGGAGTATCAGATTATATTAATGATAGTGGTACAGATACCAAAGCAACACTAATACAGTATTTACCAGAGGCATCAGAAGTTCCATTAAGACCAGAAAACACTACAGATCTAATGAGGCTCTCGCCAAACCCTACGTCAGGCTATACATTGCTTAGTTTTGAAGTGGTCACAGCGATTGAGTTTATCGAAATTCACGATTTAACAGGAAGATTAATGAGCCGTGTTAAAGGAGGTGAAATAGATAAAGAAGGTAAACAAATTTCTGTTCAAGGCTTGCCTAATGGTATTTATACCGTAAAAGCAATGTCAACTACAGGAACATTATATCAAAAAAAGTTGATAAAAATATAATTTTAAGTAGAGCTTAAATAGTTCTTAAACCTAACAAGTAAGATGTAATACGGTCTTATTTGTTAGGTTTTTTTATGATAAAATATGATGAAACTAAATCCTTCATTAATCCTATGACAAATTAGTTAGGGTTTCTGAAGTATAGATTGTTATCTAGTAAATTTTGGTTCAACCATTTGTTTATAAGTAGGTCTTTCATTTTCAGTGTTTTAATGAGTGGTTTAGTGGTTTTTCTTAAAGTTTAAGACGTAATTTTAACGCTTTTATTTACTTTTTATCGAAAACAATTCCTACAAAACTGATTTCTAATACAATTCGTCGGTTTTTTATTTTAAGGGTCTGATTTACTGATTTTTAATGCTTAATTTTAACAAGCTATTAATTAATCAACCCTCAACATTACAACACAATTTACATAGAGAAATTGCATTTAGGCTGCACCATAAACTGGTGTGGTCTTTTTGTGTTATTAAATGTTGAACTAAAACAATTATCTTAGTATGAAAACAAAAACAACATTCCAATTTCAAAACAAGAAATTCTCTTTTTCAATTTTCGATAAAGATGCAATTCATCTCGCTCGTAACGGCATAACAAAGTTTTTACTGTTGGTTATACTTGCCTTTAGTTGGCAAAGTAATGCTCAAAACTTGAATTTTACGATTGATACAGCTGTTGATAATGGTACAAGTATTACAGAAACGATTGTTAGTGGAGGCGATACTTATGTATTAACTGTTTTTCATTCCGGTAATGAAGAGCTCGATCATCTTGGAGGAGGAGATCTTATATTTTACTTAAGTGCTATAGATCCATTGACGCCTTACACGTTATCTATTACAAAGAATGGAAGCCCTACAAACTTCAGTCTTAATAGTATTGATTATGATACACTTGGACAAGGCACTATTTCAGTTACAAATCAAGATGGTGATGTTATTTCTAATCCTACTACCTATGGTGTAGGTAGTGGAACTTTGGTGACCTCTAATCCGGTTAATGCTCTAGATATTTCTCAGGTAAAAATTACTCCAACAGGAGTTTCTGATTTAAATAATTTTGGGTTCCATAATATTAACGTGGATATTATGGCTGTGAGCAACACACTAGAAGTCCCAACAATTTTTAATAGTCCTATATGCACTGCTAGCTCAGTTTTATTAGGATATACATCTAATCCAGTTGGCACTATTATTAGAATATATAAAAATGGCAGTATAGCTTATACAACTACGGTTTATAATCCTAACAATGGTAATGGAAATTATTGGTTGGCCCCTCTTAACCCTAGATTTTCACCAGGAGATGTTGTGCAAGTAACTGCCTACGACGGCAACAGCGAAAGTGCTTTTTCTCCTTCCTTTACTGTTCCTAATTCTTCAACAGCAACAGTAGAAGTTATAGGTAGTAGTAATATTTGCAACGGAAACGGTACAACAATAGGCGGTACTGTAACGTTAAACGGTCTTCAATCAGGTAATGATGAGGGTTGGGGTCTAACAATATCGTCAGAAGATGTTAACGGTAATTTTGATTATATTTTTGTGGATAGCTCAGGAAATGGATCTTGGAGTATAGACGTAAATCCAACAAGTGACACTACATATACTTTATCAAGTCTAGATGTTTATGATGGTTGTGGAAACTCAGTTAGTAACCAACCATATGTGGAAATAACGGTAAATGCATTACCAACACCCACAATAAGCGGTGCAACTAATTTTTGTACAGGCAGCTCAACCGTTTTAGATGCTGGAGACTATGAAAATTACCTTTGGTCAACTGGTGAAACTACGCCAACCATTTCAGTAAACACAGCCGAAACATTTACAGTTACAGTTACTGATGCTAACGGATGTACAGGTACGGGTTCTGTTACAACTGTAGAGAACCCAAATCCCACGGTAACATTCATAGCACCAGCAGACTTAGATGAAGATGCAGGAGTACAGGCAAACCTTGGTGGCGGATTACCAACAGGAGGTATTTATAGTGGCTCTGGTGTCACAGACGATGGTAACGGCCTAACTTATAGCTTCGACCCAACAGTAGCAGGAGTAGATACACATACACTAACATATACTTTTACAAATGCAAGTAGCTGCACAGGTTCAGCATCAGATGATGTTGAGGTGTTTGCGGTTGCGAGTAATACACAACCAGTGGCAGTAGGTGGAAATAATATTACCGTATCTGTAGAAGAAAATCAAACATTTGCTTATAATGTTGATGCTACAGATGTGGAAGATGATCTTGCAGGCTTAGATTTAACGTATGCAATATCAACGACTGATGGAATTGATCGCAACTTGTTTGATATTGAGGCTAATACTGGTGTGGTCACTTTTACTGTAGCTCCTGATTTTGAAAACCCACAGGATTATGGTGGAAATAATGGCTATAATATAAGAGTTCTAATCACAGATTCTCAAGGTGCACAGACCCTCCAGAATTTATCAATTAATGTTACAGATGTAGATGAAACTCCTATATGCGAAGTAGCTATACAAACCACTACGGTAAATGGAGAATATTATTTACAGGTTTGTGAAGGCAGTACGGATAGTTTTCTATTAGAATCTGAGTTTACAGGTAATGGTAGCCTAAGTTTTCAATGGCAGTTCTTACCATCAGATTTTAGTACACCATGGCAAGACATAGTAGGAGCAACAGGCTCTACTGTAACAGTGACACCAACCGTACCAGACAATTATTATTACAGAATAGTTGTGAAGTCAGACAATACAACCCCAGATAATTTATCTGATGACTGTACTGCGGTATCTAGTGCAGCTGTAACTATATATATTACACCTTCACCAACAGTAACTTTTACAGCACCAGCAGACTTAGATGAAGATGTAGGAGTACAGACAGGTCTTGGTGGCGGATTGCCAACAGGTGGTATATATTCTGGACCTGGTGTTACAGATGATGGTAATGGACTTACCTATAGTTTTGACCCAGCAGTAGCAGGAGTTGATACGCATACGCTAACATATACTTTTACAAACGCAAGTGGTTGTACAGGTTCAGCATCCGATAATGTTGAGGTGTTGATGGTTGAAATAGACGAAACAGCACCAATAATCACTTTACTTGGCGATAACCCTATAGAACTCAATGTAGGCGATACTTACCAAGAGTTTGGCGCTACAGCACTAGATGACGTAGATGGCGATCTTACGGATACTATTGTTATAGATGCCTCAGCAGTAGATACAAGTACTGCAGGTAATTACATGGTAACCTATAATGTATCTGATGCTGCTGCTAATGCAGCTACAGAAGTGACTAGAATGGTAAATGTAAATGATACATTAGTATTTATTGAACCTTGTATAAATAGAATTCCTCAAATTGAAAATAACGTTTGGACCGGTGGTATTGCCTCGGTTCCTTCGATACGTATGAGCTTTGGTCAATCTTTTGTTGTACCTATAGGTGTTAACGAAATAGATGGCATTACTTTGGCATTTTCCGAATTGAGAGCAGATTATAAATTCACTGTAAAACTTTATAAAGGATTAACTACGGATGGACTAGATCCAGTTATTGCTTCTTCTTCTATTTATGCACAAGCTTCAAGTGAGGAAACATATAGTGGTTATGAAGTGCAGTTTCAATTTGCTAACACTTTAAGTCTTATACCAGGAGATAATTATTATTTTTCACTTACTCCAGAAACGTATGATGATTATCATGGATATGGCGGATATGCATTAAATTCTACACCATGGGCAAACCCTTACCCTGATGGAGCTTCCTTTCGATTAAACGATGATGGCACCTTTTATCACCACGACGCTAATGCTGATATCACTTTTTCAATTTATAAGTGTGGACCTGATATAATTGATGAGACAGCACCAATAATCACTTTGCTAGGAAATAACCCATTAAATCTTAACGTTGGAGATACTTATCAAGAATTAGGTGCAATTGCGACAGATAATATAGAGGGGGATTTATCAGAAAATATAATTATAGATGCTTCAGGAGTAGATACTAGCATTTTAGGTAGCTACAGCATAACTTATAATGTTTCTGATAATGCAGGTAATACAGCCACAGAGGTAACAAGAATAGTAAATGTGCAAAGTTGTGTTAGTGATTATTTAGGCGTTATAGAAAATCTAGAAGAACTACAAGATTATAATGAAATAAATATAGAACTACCTGATAATTATCTAGTTCAAACTTTTACAGTGCCAGAGGATATAACTGAAGTAGATGGAATTCAGGTTAATATGAAACCTAGTATACATTCTGATTTTGTATTTACTTTAGATCTATACGAAGGTATTGCTGAAGCAATTGTGCCAGTTAACCCTGTTGCTTCTACACATGCTATTTATTTTAATTCAGATGATGGGACTCAACCTATTTCTATTGGTGGTAATGGGCTAGATTTTAAGTTTAGTGATTCAGTAAGCTTAACTCCTGGTAATTCTTATTATTATATAATTACACCATTCGAAAAAAAGAATCATGTATATGTAAGCTATCCAAAAACAGAGAATTATGAGGGTGGATCACTTTCATGGGTTGGTATAAGTGTACCATATCTATACCCATATGAAAATGCTAATCTCAGATTTTCGATTTATAGAAATAATGAAATTCTCGATACTGATGGCGACGGTGTTTGTAATGAGTTTGATGTTTGCGAAGGTTTTGACGACAACATAGACCTTAATGAAAATGGCATCCCAGATGGTTGCGATATCGTAATTGCAGACAACGACCCAAATGAAAACAGCAACTTAGCACTTTTAGATGAAGCTATTTTATCTGGTTCTGTTTCTAACGGTCGTGGTACACCACAGGCTATACTTTATGATCCTTTAATTAATGATTATCATATAATAACCGATTACAATGAATACGGAGTTGGTTTTGGTGAGAATCTAGGGCGTCCAGATGCAGATAATGGTTTTAAATGGCAAGTAGATTGGTCTACTCCAAAAGCGATTAATTATGTTACTTTTGGTGGCGCGTATTATAATCAGCCACAACCCAATGCGATGTGGAGAATAAGTTACCTCAATAATGAGGAATGGATAACGTTAGACGAAGGCCAAGGAGGCTGGATAGATAGTGGTATTTATGAATGGGATGGTACAGCATCACCAGCAATAACAGCAGATGCATTACGTGTGCAGATTTATAGCGATGGAGAAACCGATTTAGTAAGTATTCATCTTAGAGGCCGTGGAGGTATTTCTAATAGAACAAATGATAGTAATACAGCTACAAAGGCAACACTTATTCAGTATTTGGCTCCTGTAGGTACACCAATAGCCAATTTTACGGCTGCTACAGATGCACTTAATGTTACTTTTGATAGTAGTACTACTATAGAAGATGGTAGTATAGTAAATTACCAATGGAATTTTGGTGATGGTAATACTTCTAATTCTGGACCAATAGTAGTGCATAATTATGCATCTCCAGGGATTTATGTAGTAACGTTACAAGTTACAGATAACGATGGTTTAGTAGGTACAATTTCTAAGGAAGTCACGGTAAGTGATGGTACCGCAGTAAATGAACCAGATGAGAGTATCAACTTAGCACTCTTGGAAGATGCAACCGTAACAGGATCAACACCTGATGGCCGTGGCAGACCACAAGCTATTTTATATGATCCGTCTATAGATGATTATTTTATAAGAACAGATTGGAATGAGTATGGTGTAGCATTTGGGCAGAATTTAGGACGTCCAGAGGCAGATAATGGTTTTGTATGGCAAGTAGATTGGACAGTACCAAAAGCCATTAACTATGTTACTTTTGGAGGTACTTATGCTAATCAACCACAACCTAATGCGATGTGGAGAGTGAGTTATTTAAACAATGACGAATGGATCACGATAGAAGAAGGCCAAGGTGGCTGGATTGATAGTGGTATCTACGAATGGGATGGCAGATATGAGTCAACCATAACTGCTGCTGCATTACGAGTACAAGTGTATAGTGATGGAGAAACCGATTTGGTAAGTATTCATCTTAGAGGTCGTGGAGGTATATCTAATTATAGAAATGATAGTGGTACCGAAACTAAAGCCACACTTATACAGTATTTACCAGAGGCATCACAAGTTCCATTAAGACCAGAAAACACTACAGATCTAATGAGGCTCTCGCCAAACCCTACGTCAGGCTATACATTGCTTAGTTTTGAAGTGGTCACAGCGATTGAGTTTATCGAAATTCACGATTTAACAGGAAGATTAATGAGCCGTGTTAAAGGAGGTGAAATAGATAAAGAAGGTAAACAAATTTCTGTTCAAGGCTTGCCTAATGGTATTTATACCGTAAAAGCAATGTCAACTACAGGAACATTATATCAAAAAAAGTTGATAAAAATATAATTTTAAGTAGAGCTTAAATAGTTCTTAAACCTAACAAGTAAGATGTAATATGGTCTTATTTGTTAGGTTTTTTTATACTTACCCGTTATAACATGAGTTTCATAGTAAAAACACAAAAAGAGTCCGGTACTTTCGTACTGGACTTTTACTATTGTAATTAGAACGAGATTTCAACTTGTAAGGGTTTGTCGTTTAATTGATAGTTATGGGCAAGTAATATATTTGTTTATCATATATTGAGTTATTGGTTTTAGTGTTTTGCTAGTCTCAGGATGAAGTCCTAGAGCAGTGAAATATTCTAATTCCTTATCCTTATTTTTTCCATACCATATTAAAACACTTCCATTCTCATTAAAAAAAGAGTAATCACATGTTGGTTCAATTTTTTTAAAATAAAGTATACGTTCTTCTTTGTATATTTTTAGTTGATTAACATTATATTTTTTTACATCGAAATCAACTTCTACATAATGATCATTTTGCCAAACCATCCAGCGCTGTCTTGTTGTGTAATTATAGATAAGCATACTAGAAATTAGTAGTAGGACTACTAGAATTATAACTCTATGCTTTTTTAAAAATGCAAATGCATTTTTTTCAGAAGATGCTTCTTCATGGTTTTTTGTGAATTC
Organism: Winogradskyella psychrotolerans; assembly: GCF_018860565.1. Lineage (GTDB taxonomy): Bacteria > Bacteroidota > Bacteroidia > Flavobacteriales > Flavobacteriaceae > Winogradskyella > Winogradskyella damuponensis. Next base: position 112,271 of record NZ_JAHKPS010000013.1, on the reverse strand, counting down.
ATAATAATTGTCATAATCCAAATATTTACTTAAAGCATCCAATACCTCTTTCCTAAGGTTAATATCGCTTTTTGGATCACTATAGATTACTTTATATTTTTCTGTTAAACTCCTTTCTCCATACGTAAATTGATTTATCTCATAAATCTTTTCCGATAAATGTCTTGCTCTCGTAAAAATTTTATCTGAATTCACTTCGCTCTTTGCTTTTTCAAAAGCTTTTAAAAGTAATTTTTCTTGCATGTCATTTATTTTATTTCCCTGTTAAATCTACAAATTAGCAATGGAAATAGCATGGAAATTCTTTTCCAAAAAGTTTCTATGCTATTTCCATACATTCCATTATGAACTTTATTCTTTTGCTTTAGAATTGAATACCACCTTAGGTGTAATAAGGTTTACAAAATTCAATTTTATTAATGGAGAAGCAAAGTGAAATAGTGCTATTCTTTGGGAAGAAATAATTCTGTTTTACTTCTGCTCTCCAATCTTCCCAGCGAAGAGACGTCTCTTCAAAAATTTAGTAAGTGTTGCTAAGCAACTATAGCTCTGAGAATTTCTCGGACAGCAACACTATTGTTTAATTTTTAATCTAATACAAAATGAAAAAAATATATGTAATAGTTTTTACGGTTTTCCTCAGTACAGCATTCTTTTCGTGCAACCCTGAGAGTTTAGTTGATGAAATAGCTCCACAAGCTTGTTGTGATGAAGGAGAGGATATTCCGCCACCACCTCCGCCACCAGATCCAGTAGTTACTTAAAATGTTATTGTTGGCTGATGTTAAATTAATTATGATTTTAGAGGAATGATTTTAACCAAAATATCATTCCTCTTTTTATTATTTACAATTAATCATATCAGCAATATATGAAGACTTTGTTTTTATTATTTGAGAGTGCTTACGGAAAACCGTAAGGTGAATATTGTTATTTCAGTTAGGTTTGTTTACCATGAGAAAAATCATTTAGTATGTGATTACAAATTCTTTAAGGTCATTTTTTTTGATGGATTACGGTTTACCGTAAGGGTTGGTTCTTAGTTTCATATACATTTGATTATTAAACTGAAATTAAAAGAGTATTATGAAGGAAATATCAAATAAATTAAAAAGTCATTTCCTACGGCTTTATCAAATTGCATTTTCTGATGACAATTTTGATATACTTGAATTAAAAATGTTGTACCACTTTGCAGAAGAAAGAGGAGTGTCTGAAGAACAATTGCAGCAAGTTCTGCTAAACCCACTTACAAGTGATGCTCAAATACCTGACACATTAAATCAGAAAATAGAATACCTCAATGATTTAGCTAAAATGATTTGGGCTGATGGTATTGTTACTGAAGATGAGCGTAATACATTGTCTAAATATTGTAAGAGATTTGGGTTTTTGGATGAAAACCTAAAACAATTAGTTGATTTTTTACTAGAATGTGCTAAACAAAATCTGTCAGTTGAAGAAATTCTGTTAAAAATAAACGAGTAATTATGGAAAAATTAAGAAGCCTTTTTGCAGTAAAAAAAGAAAAGTTAGAAGATGAGGATCTAAGTTTTGACACAAAGAATCAAGATAATATAAGAATAACGTATTATCAAAGTGGTTTTGCAGCAGCTCAAAAAGCATCAGGTAAACCTATTGTGTTAAAAGCTTGTTTACAGAATGTTTACAATAGTTTTGAAGATCAATGTAGAAACCAAAAGATAGAGCAAGAAAAACTAAAAAAACCTTATTATGAAGAAATAGAGAGGCACAATTCCGAAATTAAAAAACTAGAAACAGCAAAGGAAATTAATGAAGAAAAGCAAGTTGAGTGTAAAAATCAATTGTCACAAATAAAAGAGGATATTATTGATGTAAGAGTAAATCCAGATAATCATGGACTTATTATAGAGAGAAATCCAAAAGTTAAATTTTATATAGGACTTGCACTTTTGTTGCCTATAACACTTTATTTATTAGTTTTTTACATTTCTGCTTCCTATTCAGTGTTTTTTAAAGAATTTAATGATGATAGCCTATCGTCTGCAATATTCGATGCACAAGCTTTTACAAAAGCGATGCAAGACGGTGCATTAGAGGCAATACTTATAGTAACTATCCCTTTTGTTTTTATGGGATTGGGCTATATCATACATATGATGCAGAAGGTATCTGGGATAGCTAGTAAAATTAAATTGTTTTTACTATTTGTAGTTACTTTTTTATTCGATGGATTACTGGCTTATGTTATTGAAAAAAAGATTTATGAATTTAATAGAACTCCGTCATCCCCAGATTTTGATCTATCTATTGCTGTTAAAGAATCAGAGTTTTGGGTGATAATTTTTGCAGGATTTATAGTTTATATTATTTGGGGGTTAGTATTCGATTTTGTTATGAAGGAGCATGAAAGTTTAGATAAAATTAATGTCTTTATTAATGCGAAAAAGAAAGAGATGGCGAATATAAGAACACAATTAAAAGAGCTTGTTTTGAAAAATGATTCTTTAAAATCAAAAATAACTGAATTTAAAGGAAAAGCTTCTGAAGCTCAAAGTAAAATTGACGGATTTATTTTTCCAATAAAAAAATATCTTCATTACCACCATCAATATGTAGAAGGGTGGTTTCAATCAATTGGAACTGAAATAGCACTACCTAAAAAGCAAAAAGACGAATTATTAGAAGATTGTCAAACGGTTTGCAATGAGCATCTTATAAAACTGAATCTTAATGAGGATTCAACACAAAATACTATTTATTCAAAAAGTTAGATGATGAAAAAACTATTTGTATTTGTAATTACTTCAGGAATACTTCTTGCTTGTGCTTCTGAACCTGAAAATAAAAAGAACCTTGTCAAGGGTAAACCTCATACAACTAATAATCAAAATAAGAAATCGGCTAATTTAAATATTAGTATTCTTCTTGATTTATCAGATAGAATTGATACAATAAAATATAATAATCAAAGTATGCAATTTTATCGAAGAGACGTTGGGTATTTAAAGTCTGTTGCCGAAGCTTTTGGAGATGAGATTAAGTATAAAAAATCCAGACAATTGGATGATAAAATTCAATTGTATTTTGATCCAGAACCTTTAAACCCTAAAATTAATGATTTATCTAATCAGTTAAAATTCCATGTCACTAGAGACAATGGTACAATAGATTTTATAAACGAAATAAGTTCTACCTATGCCTATTTTGGGTTAGAAATTTATAAACAAGCCTTAAAGGATGCAAATCACGATAATGGGTCTGATACTTGGGGCTTTTTTAAAAACAAAGTAAAAGATTACTGTATTGATAAAGACTACAGAAATATTTTAGTAATATTAACCGATGGCTATATTTTCTATGAAGATAGTAATTTGAACGAAGGTAATTTATCTTCATACATTACACCTAAAAAAATAAGACAGAAAAAATTGAATACATCTAATTGGAAAGAAGTAATGGAATCTAATAAACACGGATTTATTCCGGTTGGTCAAGATCTGTCAAATCTCGAGATTTTGGTTTTAGGTGTAAATCCAACTAAGACAAATAATAATGATTATGACTATGATGTACTTAAAAAATATTGGTCTGACTGGTTGTATGGCATGGGGTTAGAAGAAGGTAATTTTGAGTTTAAAATGGCAGATTTACCAGCGAATATGGATAAAATTATTAAAGAATTTATTAAAAAAAAATAGGGGATTAACGGATGAAAAAACTTCTTTTTATAAGTTTATGTTTTACATTAATTAGCTTTTCTAAAACTACAAGTAAGTTAATATCATCAGATAAAAATTCCTTAAAACTTATCACCTGGAACATCCAAGACCTCGGCCAAACTAAAAATGCAGAAGAAATTGCCTTCATAGTAGATGTTTTAAAAGACTTTGATATCGTTGCCATTCAAGAGGTGGTGGCTAAACATCCTGCTGGTGCACAAAAAGTGGCACAAATAGCAGATGAATTAAATAGAAAAGGTGCTAAATGGGATTATAGAATAAGTGATCCCACAAAAAGTCCATCTGTTTATATGAGTGAGCGCTATGCTTATTTATGGAAAACGAGCAAAATAGATATACAAGGACGCGCTTATTTAGATAAGGAGTTAGCCGAAGAAATAGTGAGAGAACCATATATTGCAGAATTTAAGGAAAAAAGCACAGGTTATAAGTTTCATGTTGTTAATTTTCACTCACGGAAGCACGACGATAATCCAGAATTAGAAATCATTCATTTTAAAAATTATCAAGAGCGATTAAATACAGATAAGCTATTAATTGTAGGCGATTTTAACCTTAATGAAAAACATGAGGTATGGAACAACCTATACGTACAAGGTTTTAAATCTGCAGTAATAAACCAAAAAACAACTTTAAAACGAAAATGTGGTTATGGGAGTTATCGGAGTCATGCAATCGATAACATTTACTATTCCAAACAAGTTAAAGCAGTTAACACGGGAGTTGTGGATTATATTCAAAATTGTGAGAACTTAGCTCCAGCAAGAAGGATTTCAGATCACTTGCCGGTTTTTATAGAATTTAATATAGAAAGTAATAATAATGATTAACTTTTAAAAGTATTGGTGTATTAAGAGATATACCGAAAAAGAATAAACTTAATAAATTAATTATTGTTATATGCGACTTTTTAGAAACATATGTCTGCTTTTGCTACCATATATTATAATGGTAGTTGTAAATGAATCTTATCGCTATTCTATAACGGAAAAACCTTATACTGCTTACGGTTTCACGGCGATAAACTCAGATGTTAAGAGTCCTCAAAAGTGTAGTTGGATAGCGCATAACAATACAAGTTACTGTAAACAACATCATGTTAAGTTTTTAAAAGATTACTTTTATATTACTGATAAAATATATTTTGGAGCCATTCAAACTTTACATTCTACAGGAAATTATATGGCTGCTAATATTCTTTTTTTAGTTATACTTTTTCCATTTATTATGTGGTATTCACTGGTGAAAATTATAGACTACACCATAGCAATTAGAAAATTAAAAACCAGCAAAAATCAGCGAAATGAGTAAGATTGATTCATTAATAGATTGGATGATTTATGTAGGTGGTAATTTATATGTCTATTGTACTGATTTCACCATAAATCTGGCGAACCTTACAGGCACTTTATATTACGAAGTGAATTTCTTTTTCTTTTGTATACTATTTCCATTTTTATTGGTTGTTTTACCTATAATGGCAATAGTATTAAGATTTCGACTTCAACAATTGTCTAGGATGTATAAATAAGCAATAAACAATTAGAAAACATTACTGTTAATTGTTAAAAATATCACGTTTATGTTATTAAAATTATTGAATACGGTTTACCGTAATCAAATGATATTTTAATTATTTAGCTTTATAATTTAAAATAAAACTGAATAATTTTACAGAGAAAGTGCTATCATATTTAATTAAACATAAAACCTTTATTTTTCATGAAAAATGTAATCACATTAATAATTTTAATATTTACAACATTAACCGTGAGTGCCCAAATAGGAGTATCTAAATCTAAGATAATTCAAAATAACAGTGACTACATATTAGATGTTACAGAAGATGGAACTGAATATATCACCTATGTTGTAGAATTTGATAATTATGATAGACATGTAGCATGTTATCTTACAAATAAAGAAGATGATGAAGAGCAGATATGCTATCGTGTGGCATATATAGAGCCTAGTTCAGAAACCGATAATTGGGTGAGATACTTTAATAATGAAAATTTTATAAAATTAGAGGGTATGACCTGGAAAGATTACGAGCATTCAATGCTGTACGAAGTTGTAGTGAAAGATGGCAGTTGTTTGGTTATAAAATCTTATGACGAAAAACTTTAACTTTCAATATTAGAGCTTTTAAAAAAACAACCAAAAACTATGGGACTACTTAACAAAATACTTGGTAACGCAAGCCAAGCTTCAACGGAACAATTAACTACAAAATACGGACGCTTATTAACCAATAACGAGCAAATAGAACTTGGTTTTAAACTCTTTAGAGACGTGTTTATGTTTACCAACAAGCGTCTTATTCTTATAGACGTGCAAGGTATTACGGGGAGTAAGGTAGAGTACAAGTCCATGCCGTACAAAAGTATCTCTCGGTTCTCTTTAGAAACTTCTGGGACTTTTGATTTAGATGCCGAACTAAAAATTTGGATTTCAAGCGAGAACATTCCATCGGTAAGCAAAAAGTTTAATAAGAGTATTGATGTATATGAAGTGCAGAAGTATTTGGCAGAAAAGGTGATGTAAGTTCCATTTTCTTATTTAAAATAATTTAGAAAAATTATTATAGCAGCACCGATTTTTTATCTTTAACGCGTAAGCAATTAAAAAAAACAATTTAATACATGAAATTATTACAACCTACCCAATTCATTAAAGTTATTATAGTAAGTTTAGCTCTTATAATGCTTGCTTCATGCAGTAGTAAACCTAGTAGTTTATCTATTATACCAGAGAGCACAAATGTCGTTACAGTTGTTGATGTTTATAGTTTAATTAAAAAAGGAGAATTAAATGAGTTAGAGCAATTTGATTTATTTAAAACCTTTAAAAAAGAAATTAGAAACGAAAACAAAAAAGTGTCACGAATGATGCAAAACGTTATAGATGATCCTACAGAAACGGGATTAGATTTCACCAACGATTTACTCATGTTTTATGTTAACGAGGCTAAAGACGAGCAATATTATGCGATGGCACTGGATCTCAAAAATGAAGAAAAATTCACAGTTTTCATTGAAGATTTATTAGATAAAGGAGGTGTTTCTTTTGATGTGGAAAATGAAAAATCTTACAAATACATCATCGTAAATAAAGATGTCGCTTTTGCTTGGGATAAAAATAAGGTGATTTGTTTGACTTCAAAAAACTATGAAAGTCGAAAAAATTTCGATTTAACCATAAATACACTTTTTGGGTTAAAAGAAAATAATCAAATTACACAAAACAAAGATTTTACTACATTTTACAATAATAAAAAAGATATTAGTCTTTGGTTTTCAACCAACCTCTTAGAAGACAATTACCAATATAAACGTATGATGCGTGAATTAGATTTTGATATTGCAGATAATTATGTGGCTGCTCATCTAAATTTTGAAAACAATAATATGTCTATGCAATGGAAACTATTTCCTAACGATGATGTGAAAAAAATGGTAGAAGAAGATCCAATTCTTAACACTAATTTTAATTCTGATTTATTAAGTTTTTTACCTGAAAATAGTTTGGCAAATGCGAGTGTATCAATGAACCCTATGGCATACTATAATATGCTAAAATCAGAAAATGATTTTGATAAAATGGAAAATAAGTTCGAAAACGAAATGGGTTTTACACTTAAAGAATTTATTGGAAGTTTTAAGGGAAGTGCAGTTTTTAATTTAATAGATATTAAGGAAGTCGAATATACTTATCAAAATTACTACTCTGATACTGTCACTAAAACAGAACCTTTACCAATTATGGGATTAGCTTTTGATATATCTTCTAACACGTATATAAAGCAAATTATTGAAAAACTTCCTGAAAATGATTTACAAAAGCGAAGTGATTATTATGAAATTAAAATTGATAATAGATACGACATGTACTTAGCTTTTAATTCTAATACGTGTTATTTTACTAACGATAAAGCAAGTGTAAAAGCGTTTAAAGATGGCGGATTAAAATCAGGTAGTTTGTTAATGTCAAATCAAGTTTCAAATTTCAAGAATAATGCGTTTTATGCCTCTATGAATTTAGATTTTGATACTTATCCAAATACCATAAAAAAAGAACTTACTAAAGCTCAGAATAGTAGAGAAGGTAGGGTTTTTGATATGTGGAGTGAATTTGCTTCATCTTTAGAGTTAAAACAAATTGATAATTACACGATGCAATTAGATTTAAAAACGAAAGACAATAATAAAAACAGTTTAAATAATATGTTAAGCCTTATAGATAGAAGCTATAATAGTTATATGGGATTATAATTTTTTATGACTATTATTTTAAATAACATAAAACCATCTTATATGTCAGAGGACGAAGTTTCTACCTCTGACATATACATGCAACCTAATGTTGTTTTTAATAGTGGAAAAAACTATTTAATAAAGGCAAATTCGGGTCACGGCAAAACATCTATTTTAAATTTTATTTACGGAAGCAGTACTAATTATGAAGGAAAGATAAACTACAATTCTGATACAGAAATTAACGTGATTAGTTTACGAAAAACAAAACTAAGTTATGTTTTTCAAGATTATAAATTATTTCCTAGTCTTAGCGTATTTCAAAATATAATACTCAAAAATAATTTAACACACCATAAGACTCAAGACCAAATAGATGCGCTTATTAACCATCTTAACCTTGGACATAAAAGAGATAGTTTAGTAGAAAATCTGTCGTTAGGGCAAAAGCAACGTGTTGCTATAATTAGAGCCTTGTGCCAACCATTCCATTTTATATTGTTAGATGAGCCTTTTAGTCATCTCGATCCTACCAACATTAAAATAGTCTCAGCTTTAATTCAAAAAGAAGCCAAACAACAAAATGCAGGTATAATAATGACGGCTCTAGATGAAGTATTTGCCTTTAATTTTGATACAACAATAAATTTGTAATTATGCTCAAAAAATTACAAAAAAAAACGCTCGTAAAAACACAATTGTTTGGTTATATGTTAACCTTACTCATTGGTGTATTTATTATTGTATCTACTATTCAATTATTTATAGATGTTAAACCTTTAATAAACGAAAAAACCGATGTTTTTAATGCCAAAACCGCTGTAATTAGTAAACAGGTTTCGGTATTTAAATCTATTGATAAACAAAAAATATACTTTAAACCGAACGAGTTAGAGGAATTAAAAGCACAACCATTTGTCAAAAATATATCTGTTTTTAATAATGCTAATTTTAAAATAAAAGCATTTTCTAATCAATCGGAAAGTATACCTCTTTTTCAAACCGACTTGTTTTTTGAAAGTATACCAGATGATTATCTAGATGTGAAATCTGAAGATTGGCAATGGAACCAAACAGAAAATTTTGTACCCATAGTTATTCCAGAATCTTATTTAACGCTCTATAATTTCGGATTTGCAGAAAGTCAAGGTTTACCAGTATTATCTAAAAATACAATTTCGCAGATAGCATTTAACCTTAAAGTGTCTGGTAATAGTAACACAGAAGTTTACAGTTCAAAAATTGTGGGATTTTCAAATAAGATAAATTCCATATTAGTGCCCGAAGCATTTTTAAGTTATGCTAATACAAAATTCGGTCGTGCAGATACGTCACGGATTAGTAGAGTTTTAGTTGAATTTAATAATCCTTCAGACGAGAACATACTTCGCTATTTTAATGATAACAATTACGATATAAGTAAAGAGAAGTTAGAATTTAGCAAACTCTCATTCTTTTTTAAATCAGGATTAATATTTATAACTGGTATTGCTTTGGTCATTATAGCATTGTCAATCGCTTTCATTTTATTGAGTTTTAATCTTATAATTCAAAAAAATAAAGACGTCATTGTTAACCTTTATACCATAGGTTACACGTACCAAAGTATTGCTAAATTTTACCAAATTGTTATAAGTGTAACAACTGTAATAGCAGTTGTTTTTGGTATTGCTATTAGTTATTATATACGTTCTGAGTATATTAAAAAATTTAATACATTTTTCGATTTTTCAGAAAGTAATAACCAAATAGTGATAATTGGTTGTGTGCTCGCTATTATTTTAGTGAGTATTTATAATGTTTATATTATTAATAATATAAAAAACACCGTAACAAAAACTAGGTAGAAATAAAGCTTTTAATTAAAGCAATAAAAAATACAAACCCATTAAATGGCTAAAAAAGCAACACCAAAAAAAACAAAATCTATAGAAGAAACCCTTTGGGATTCTGCAAATAAACTTAGAGGAACGGTAGAAAGCTCAGAATACAAACACGTTGTTCTAGGTTTAATATTCTTAAAATTTGCGAGTGATAAATTCCAGAAACGTCGTCAAGAATTGATAGACGATGGCAAAGAGAAGTTTCTAGATATGGTAGAATTTTATGCGCAAGACAATGTATTCTATCTAACCGAAGAATCGCGTTGGAGCTACATAATCGCCAATGCCAAACAAGATGACATTGCTTTAAAAATAGATACTGCTTTATATACCGTAGAAAAAAACAATCCATCGCTTAAAGGCGCATTACCAGACAATTACTTTTCGCGTTTAAATATGGACGTGAGCAAGCTAGCCGCTTTATTAGATACCATAAACAATATAGACACCCTAAAAGACCAACAACAAGATATTGTTGGGCGCGTGTACGAGTATTTTTTAAGCAAGTTTGCTATTGCAGAAGGAAAAGGAAAAGGCGAATTCTACACACCTAAAAGTATTGTAAACCTTATTGCAGAATTAATAGAACCTTATAAAGGGAAGATTTACGATCCTGCTTGTGGTTCTGGTGGTATGTTTGTGCAGTCTATGAAATTTATAGACAGCCACAATGGTAATAAAAAAGACGTTTCTATTTATGGGCAAGAATACACAGCAACCACTTATAAGTTGGCAAAAATGAACTTGGCCATACGTGGTATAGCTGCCAATTTAGGAGATGTACCAGCAGATACCTTTGCCAAAGACCAACACCCAGATTTAAAGGCAGATTATATTATGGCAAATCCACCTTTTAACCAAAAGGATTGGAGAGCCAGTGACGAGTTACTAGACGACCCACGTTGGCGAGGGTATGAGGTACCACAAACAGGAAATGCCAATTATGGTTGGATACTCAATATGGTGTCTAAACTCTCAGACAATGGTGTTGCTGGTTTTATACTAGCCAATGGTGCTTTATCTGGTGGAGGAACCGAATACGACATACGTAAAAAACTCATTGAAAATAAATTAGTAGAAGCCATTTTAATTTTGCCACGTAACTTGTTTTATACCACAGATATTTCGGTAACGCTTTGGATTATAAATAACAATAAAAGAGAGCGTCAAGTTAAACTGAATGATGTAGAAAAAAACTACAGAAACAGAGAAGACGAAATCTTGTTTATGGATTTAAGGCAAACAGGAATTCCGTTTGAAAAAAAATACACACAGTTTTCAGAAGATAATATTAGTGATATAAGTGAAACCTATCACAAATGGCAACAAGTTGAAAGCGATTATAAAGATATTCCAGAATTTTGCTATTCCGCTTCTTTAGAAGAGGTGCGTAAAAAAGATTACTCTTTAATACCAAGTAAATACGTTGAGTTCGTCAACCGAGACGAAAACATCAATTTTGACGAAAAGATGAAAAGTTTACAGACCGAATTTGCGGAACTCTTAAAAGAAGAAGCAGAATCTAAAACCGAATTGCTAAACGTTTTTAAAGAATTAGGTTATGCCATTAAATTATAAACGTTTAGGTGATTACATACAACCGATAAATCAGAGAAACGTTAACCTTGAAGTTCAAACTTTATTAGGTGTAAGTATTAAGAAAGTACTTATGCCATCCATTGCAAATACTGTGGGTACAGATATGTCTCGCTATAAAATTATCAAGAAAAACCAGTTTGCTTATGGACCTGTAACGTCTAGAAATGGAGATAAAATATCTATTGCACTTTTAGAAGAACATGATAAAGCATTAGTGTCTCAAGCTTATACCGTTTTCGAAATTATAGATGATGAAGCATTAAATGCCGAATATTTAATGATGTGGTTTAGACGACCTGAATTTGACCGTTATGCACGTTTTAAATCGCATGGAAGCGCAAGAGAAACGTTTGATTGGGATGAACTAGAGGATACAGAACTACCCATCCCATGCCTAGAAAAACAACGCGAAATAGTAGCAGAATACAACACCATAGTAAACCGTATTAAACTAAACGAAACCCTAAACAAAAAACTAGAAGACACAGCACAAGCCTTATATAAACATTGGTTTGTAGATTTCAACTTTCCAATTACAAAAGAAAGTTGTCCTGAACTGGTTTCGGGATCCCCTGAATTGGAAGGAAAACCTTATAAATCTTCTGGTGGTGAAATGGTTTATAATGAAGAGTTGGATAAGGAGATTCCTGAGGGGTGGGAGGTTAATAAAGTTGGAGAGCTGTTTGAAACTTTAGGTGGAGGAACACCATCAACAACTGTAAAAGAATACTGGGAAAATGGCGATATTTTATGGTATTCACCTACTGACGTAACAGGTGGAAATGGGATTTTTTCAAAAACAACAACAAAAAAGATAACCGAGTTAGGTTTAAATAAAAGTTCGGCAAAATTAATTCCTGCAAATTCTTTATTAATGACAAGTAGGGCTACAGTCGGTAAGTTATTGATTAATGAAACTATAGCTTCTACAAATCAGGGTTTTATATCGATAATTCCAAATGATAAATTTAGTTCATATTATTTGTATGATTGGATTAAAACTCAAATGGAGGAAATATTATCATTAGCTAGTGGGAGTACATTTTTAGAAATTAGTAAGTCAGATTTTAGAAATTTATCATTTACCGAACCAACAGATTTAATCTTATCTAACTATCAGAAAAGAATTGAACCCTTATTCGATTCTATAAAAAATAATATTAGTCAAATCAATTTATTATTAGAGTTGAAAGATTTAGTCCTTGCCAAAATGACAAAAGTTGAAACCAGAACTTCAGTAGTTTAAAATTATGAAATATAAATATCAATTAATTGTTTTAGGAAATCTTGGGAGCTTTTCAGATAAGATAGTGGATTTATTCTATAAAAAAATAGTAGAACTAAAACTAGTACAAGACTATTTTAAGATAATAAATCAAGAAAATTTTAATTCAGAATATAATGGTAATCAGCCAGCATTCGCAATATATTTTGGTGATGAAAATGGAAGTTTTAAAGACTTAACAATAACGGAGACTTTAATAAAAGATGGTACTTTAATACTACCTGTCTATTATACAGAAAACAGCTTCAATGTTGAGATACCTAAAATACTTGAAAATCAAAACGGTCTTTTATATGATGCTACAAAAGATATAAAAATTGTTAATCTAGCATTAGAAGCTTTTGAATTATTGCGGTCTTCTAGAAAAGTATTTGTGAGTTATAAGAGAAGCGAATCTTCATCTGTGGCAATTCAATTATATGAAGCTTTAGAAAGAAATAATTTTGATGTCTTTTTAGATACACATTCTATAAAGCCTGGAGAACCTTTTCAAGAAGAACTTTGGCATAGAATGACAGATTGCGATGTTATTGTGTTGTTAAACACACCAAAATTTTTAGAAAGCTATTGGTGTACAGAAGAAATTGCAGAAGCTAACGCAAAACAAATAGGTATAATTCAATTGGTATGGCCAACCCATAAATTGGAAGCTATGGCTCATGTTTGTCTGCCTATTCAACTTAAAGAGAATAATTTTGAAAATGATGTATTTGATAATGTAAATACATCTAAACTAACGGAAATATTTGTTAATGATTTGGTAAAAGAGGTAGAGTCAATGAGAGCTAGAAACTTAGCCTCTAGACAAGATAGTTTAATTACAGAGTTTACCAATTTTGCATCTAAACATGGTAAAAAAATAAACTTACAACCAGAACGCTTTATTTCTGAAGAATTGCATAATGGAAAAAGAAGAATTTTTATTCCCACTGTAGGAGTCCCGCAATCGGTAAATTGTAATCAGTCAGAAGAAATCATTAAAGAAATAAAGGACTACGAAGTGGATAGTGTTCATTTAATTTATGATGATTTAAAAATTAGAGATAAATGGCTAAATCATTTAGACTGGTTAAATGAATATTTAAAGGTACAGACTATTAAAAAACAAAATTTTGACGAATGGCTAGAGAAGAATTAAAAAACATATTTCTTTCAGCAAGCATACCACTTCCAGAAAGAGACGCAAAGTATTATCAAACAGCAGATATTATTGCTATTCGTGATGCTGTTATTGCGTTATGTACAACAGTATTACCAAATCACAGATTAATTTGGGGAGGACACCCATCAATTACCCCTTTAGTAAACTATGTTTTGCAAAAGATGAATATGGATGTTCAAGACCATGTCACAATGTATCAATCTAAATTTTTTGAGAAATTTTATCCTGAGGATAATAATAAATTCGAAAACGTAATACTTACGCCTACTTTGGAAGATAGAGATAATAGTCTAAGGCTAATGCGAGAATTAATGTTAGGTGGTAAAGAGTTTGCTGCTGGTATTTTTATTGGAGGAATGGACGGTGTGGAAGACGAATATAAAATGTTTAGAGAATTACATCCAGAAGCTCTAATAATTCCACTAGCTAGTACAGGAGCAGCTGCAAAATTTATATATGAAAATAGCATTAATAGAAATGAAAGATTTCAAAATGACTATGCGTTTTCTTCAACATTTCAAGAACTTCTAATTGATAAAATATAGTTATGGGAAGAAAAGTATTTGTGTCGTATAAATATGGAGATACACATGTGCCAGATTTATATAAGGTAGATGAAATTGAGATTTTTGGAAGAACTTATAGAACGGCGAGAGCAACAAGAGTTAGGGATTATGTGGATGAGTTACAAGAAATAATTGGTAAGGATAATATTAATTTAGGTGAAAAAGATGGGGAAAGTCTTCAGCATTTTGCTGATGAAACTATTAAGTCTGCTTTAAAAGATAAAATTTTTAATAGTAGTGTAACAATTGTTATGATTTCAAAAGGAATGAAAGAAACATATAAAGCTGAAAGCGACCAATGGATACCATGGGAGATTTCTTATTCTTTAAGACAAACGACAAGAGCAGATAGAACCAGTAGAATGAATGGAGTTATTGCAGTGGTTTTACCTGATGAAAATAACTCTTATGATTGGTATATTACTCATGATTCAGAATGTAATTGTACTAACTATAATACTTCTAAATTATTTCAAATTATAAAAGCGAATATGTTTAATGAGAAAAAACCGAATAAAAGAGTCTGTAACGGATATTATGTGTATTCAGGTGAATTTTCTTATATATTAAATGTTAAGTGGGAAGATTTTAAAGTAGCCCATAAATCATATATAGAAAGAGCTGTTGAAATTAGAGATAACAAAGAATTATATGATACGCACATAAATATATAGCTTAACGAAATAATAGTTTAACTATGCAGACTGAACAACAACAAGCCTTTTTAATAGAAGAAATTTGGTTACTTACCTTTGGTGGTGCGTTTCAGCACACAGGTATATATAAGCCAAAAACCAAAGAAATAGACCGTACCCGTTTTAGAAACAAGCTTAGAGGGTATGTAGAGAATACCATTTTAAGCCAATACAAAACATCAATAACGGAGGATACCATTCATCTAGAAAATATACAAGCTATTGGTCAGTTTACAGAAGTTTTTACAGAAGTTTTAAAAGCACCCATAAATATTGGTGTAAGCCAAAAACTACTTAATCTGGCTTTGAAATATTACTGGTGTTTGGGTATCATACCAGAACCACCACATTGCCCAGTGGATAGAATTATACAGCAACGCTTATACAAGCAACCTTTAGTGAATTGGACGCAATTAAATTGTGCAGATACCTATATGCAAATTATACATGAGATAAGAAGTAAAGCTAAAGACAGTCAGCAAAGCATAGCACAATGGGAGTTGGTTAATTTTGATAGACGATAATAATTATGGAAAACGTATTTAAAGTTTTTGAGAAACTATTTACAGAGCGTTGTAATCATATTCCTTTATTAGATATGGGAGAGGACTCTGTTCGCTATGATTTTTTTACAGCACTTACTTTGGATAAAGGCTTAAAAAATTATGAAATTATTTTAGAAAGTGGAATAGATTCTCGCTGTTATATACCGAGAGCAAATATACGTGCTTATAGAAAAGAAAAGCCTAAAATGGACTTAGTGGTAGATAAATTAAATATCTGTGCGGAATTTGGTTTGTTTCGCCAAAATAGTAATGAAGAAGGAACAATTAATAAAACAAATAGATTAATTAAAACCCTAAACGATATGATTCGTTTAGGGTTGGAAACCTACTTCACTAAACGTAAAGCGTATTTTATTTGCGTTGCAGATGCTAAAATGTTAGGGCACCAATTACAATCTAAACTTTTAGAGCGATTTCCTGCAGATTATAGAATCACACCAAATTTAGTAACAGAGCTATGTGAAATGAAAACTTCAAATTTTGATTTTCGTTTTGTAGATAAAATGAATGAATTAAATCTAAGTTTTAATGCTAATATTTTGCATAACGAGCCAATTTTAGCGGATAAAATTAATATGGAAACAAGACTTATAATTTGGGAAGTAATATGTTAGAAGGAAAAGAAAAGATTGATTTAGATTGGTTACAAACGTTTTTAGATGAAAACGAAATCCCCAAAATAAAAGGTAAGCCTAAAACCTTTTTAGGTATTGCGAAACAACCACATTATGAAAATGTGTTGTCTAATATCTATGCGTTTTATTTTAATGTAAATGAAGTGCATAAATTTAAAGACTTGTTTATTAGTAGTTTATTGGAATGCGTATATAAAACAAATCTTGGTAAACAAAAAACAGGATTAGAAAATTTCTTTGATTTTGTGTCAGAAACGGAATATCCAACAAATAAAGGAGGTAGAATAGATTTGATATTAAGTAACAAAGAACAAGCCATTATTGTTGAAAACAAAGTATACCATAATCTTAATAATGATTTAAATGATTATTGGACAAGTACAAAAAAACAGGAAGAATATAAAATCGGTATTGTATTATCAATTCAGCCAATTTCTAAAATTAATCACCTTCATTTTATAAACATTACGCACTTACAATTACTAAATCAAGTGATGCAAAATATTGGAGGATATTTGTTAGAGGCGAACGAGAAATATATAGTGTTTTTAAAAGACTTGTATCAAAATGTTATTAACTTAAGTACAGATATAATGAATACCAAAGAAATTGAATTTTATTTAAAAAATAGAGATGAAATACATTATACAGCACGTTTTTTAAATAGATTTAAAGACCATATAAAGCAAGAAGTAGAACAGGCTTGTCATATTTTAAATGGTGACACACCTTTTTTAAAGTTAAATAATACAGGGAATAGATTTAGATACTATAAAAGTATCAAAGTGCCCAATTTAATGTTTACAGTAGTCTTTGATCAGTTATATATTGATAGTAAAAAGAGAATTTGGATCGTTGTAGAGCTAAATGGCGAGGCTTTAATAGATGTTGGTATGTATAAAGAGATTGATTTTACAATTGAGGAAAAGCAATGTTTTACACAGGATTTTTATACTAGAAAACATTCTGGCTGGGCCCATTTTGCAGGTATTGGTTTCTATCTTGTAAAAGATGAATTACCGCTTAATAATTTGGCTGAGTTTATTGCTGAGAAAATTGAAACAGAACATTTATTGTCCATATTTAAAAAAATAGAAGATTTTTTAATTGCTAATAAAAAATAATAAAACACGTTTTAAACTATGGCAAAATATTCAGTACACCAGCAACCTGTAGAAACCTTATTAAGTTGGATAAAATCTGGCGAAATAGCGATACCTGAAATACAACGCCCTTTTGTTTGGAAAAGCGCAAAAGTTAGAGATTTAATAGATTCTTTATATCAAGGTTATCCTGTGGGTTATATTATAACATGGCGTAATCCAGATGTAAAATTAAAGAATGGTGAATTGTCTGCAGGTAAAAAAGTTTTAATAGATGGTCAACAACGTATTACAGCATTAACAGCTGCTGTGGTTGGACAACGAGTATTGAATAAAAACTACAAAGAGATTAATATTCGTATTGCTTTTAACCCACTAACCGAAAAGTTCGAGGTACTTAATAAAGCTTTTGAAAAAAGTCCAGAATGGATAAATAATATTAATCCAATAATTAATGATGAGATTTCTATAACCAAAGCCATTAGAGAATATCTAAAATTAAACCCAGAGGTAGATGAGGATTTAATAGAAGAGCGTATAGAAAGCTTAAAACGTATTAAAAACAAACAAGTTGGTATTATAGAATTAGATAGTTCATTAGATATAGATACAGTAACCGATATCTTTATTCGTATCAACCAAAAAGGGGTGGTGCTGAGTAATGCAGACTTCGTGATGTCTAAAATAGCTTCCGATGAGGTTTATGGCGGAAATAAAATGCGAAAATTAGTCGATTACTTTTGTAGACTATTAGTGGATAAAGATTTCAATAAACACATTTTAGATAACGATACTGTATTCGCTAATAGCGACTATTACAAAGCGTCTAAATGGATGGCAACAGGTAGTGACGATTTGTACATTCCAGATTATATAGATGTGTTACGTGTGGCATTTACCTATAAATTTAGTCGTGGAAAATTTAGCGATTTAGTAGCGTTGCTGTCTGGTCGTAATTTTGAAACTAGAACGTATGAGAGCGATATTGCAGAATGTAGTTATAATCTGCTATCAGAAGGCTTAACAGATTTTGTTAACCAAACCAGTTACCAACGTTTTATTATGTTGGTAAAGTCAGCAGGTTTAATAAGTCAGAAGTTAATCGCTTCAAAAAACAGTTTAAACTTTTCCTATGCTTTGTATTTAAAACTACGGAATGAGCGTATGCCAGAATCGGAGATTCAACACTATGTTAAGCGTTGGTTAGTAATGTCATTACTTATTGGTCGTTATTCAGGGTCTGTAGAATCTATGATTGATGAAGACATCAAACAAATTAATGAGAAAGGTGTTAAGGTATATTTACAGCAAATGGAACAAAACCATTTGGGACATGGATTTTGGGAATTTTCACTGGTAAATCAATTAGAATCTTCTAGTGTTAATAACAATGCCTATAATGTGTATTTAGCAGCGCAATGTTATGGTAATGCACCAGCATTTTTATCAAAAAGCATGAAAATTAGTAGCTTAATTGAGCAGCGCGGCGATGTACATCATATTTTTCCAAAAAAATACTTAGCACAAAATGGGTTTATACCAAAGCAATATAATCAAGTAGCAAATTTTGTGTACACAGAACAAGCTACTAATATTAAAGTGGGCATGTTAACACCACAAAATTACATAGCTAAGGTTGCAACACAAATTGAAGATGGCGTTTTTGATATTAGTACTTTAGATTCTAAAATAGGATTAGAAGAAAACCTTTTGCTAAATGATATACCAAAAACATTACATAAGGCAACGCATTTAGATTATAATGATTTTCTTGTAGAACGACGTAAGCTAATGGCTGCTAAAATTAAAACTTATTACGAACAATTATAAACTTAATACTAAAATTAAATAATTAAAAATGAAACAGATTTACCTACTGTTACTATTACTCACCTTTTCAACCCAATTAAAAGCAGAAACAAGCCCAATAAACGTTGCTGACTTAAATTTTAGAATAGCGCCAATGTCAACGCATCAAATGGCTTATGGTTTTGCAGAAGGGGATAAGATAATTATTAATTATTCTGAAGAACGTGGTAAAAAACTCAAGAATTTTGAAATAATTGAATATAAGGCTTCTAAAGTGTACTCAGACTTTAATGTTATAACTATTAATCAGAAGGAGGTTGTGATAAAAAGGACTGGGATTTATATTTTTAAATTTGAAAATACGTCATTAGCAAGGCGTATATGTAACTTTAAAATAGATAGAATTCCAGTTTCAGAAGATTTAATTTCATTTAATACCACAGTAAAAGAACGTACTTTAACAGATACAACATATACGATTAGACAAGAAGAATATGTTAAAAGCGAGTCATATAAAGTAAAGGAAGTGACTAAAAATCAGCATTTCTATGTGAATAGTGGTTCTAATGCTATGTTTAAAGGAGGCAAGTCTAGAGTTACACTGCCTTTTGTTTTACCTCAAAATACAGTAAAATGGTATTATACAGTGTCGTCCTTTAGAGATAATGATTTGATAGAAAGCACCAATGAACAAATTAATTTAGTTTCAGATTTAAGTAGTTTAGTGGATAGTACAGGAAGCCTAGGCTTTGCTATAGATCAATTAGCTACTCCACCAGGAGCAGATTATTGTGATGTGTATTTATTAGATCATTCAAATAATAGTCTCTTTTTAAATAAAGACGCTTTTAAACATTATCCTATTGGCACAAGAGAAAATATCATAGCTGCTAATGTTGAGATTACAAGTGAATTTACTCAACAGATGTATTTAGGAATTAAAAACCCAGATAGTATGCATGGCATTAATGTTTTGGTGAGTATTGCTGCTATTGTAAAAGAACAAGAAATAGGCATTAAAGAAATTAAAGAGCCTCATATAACTTCTACAAAAGAGTTATATTTAGAGAACTAAGTTAGTTATAGTTAAAATGAGCAAATTCACAGAAGCACAACTAGAAAACGTTTTTATAGAGTTATTAGGTCACGAAGGTATTCCACATGTGTTAGGAAATACCATTGAGCGTAAGCCTGAAGATGTGCTTATTAAAGCAGATATTATAAGCTATTTGCAAAGCCAATATAAAGACGATAATATTACAGATACCGAAATTAATTCTGTTATCCGTAAGCTAGAAGTATTTAGCGCTTCAGATTTATATGAGTCTAATAAGCAAATCATGAAACTGATCTCTAATGGGTTTCAGCTAGAGCGAGAAGACCGTTCTAAAAAAGACTTATATATTCATCTTATTGATTACTCAAATTCAGATAACAATACCTATAAAATTGTAAACCAGTTAGAAATCAACGGCTATGAAAAGCGTATTCCAGATGGTATATTATACATCAATGGATTGCCTTTAGTGGTCTTTGAGTTTAAAACTGCTATTAGAGAAAACACTACAATACATGATGCTTATGTGCAATTAACCACACGTTATAGACGGGATATTCCCGAACTATTTAAGTACAATGCCTTTTGTATCATTAGCGATGGTGTAAATAATAAAATGGGCTCGTTTTTCGCTAATTACGAGTTTTATTATGCTTGGAGAAAAGTATTAGGCTTAGATAAAGAAGTGGATGGTATCAATAGCATGTATACCATGATCCAAGGCTTGTTTAATAAAAATAGATTAAGACAAGTTATACATCATTTTATATATTTTCCAGATTCTAACAAGCATGAGTTAAAAATTGTGTGTCGTTATCCGCAATATTATGCGGCTACTAAGTTGTTAGAAAACATAAAGCAGCACCAAAAACCAGAAGGGGACGGTAAAGGCGGAACCTATTTTGGAGCTACAGGTTGTGGTAAAAGTTTTACGATGTTGTTTTTGTCGAGACTGTTAATGCGTAGTCCACATTTTAAAAGTCCTACACTAATTATTATAACTGACCGCACCGATTTAGATGATCAATTATCAGCGGAATTTACAAATGCAAAACAATATATAGGTGACAACAATATTATAAGTGTAGAAAGCCGAAAAGAACTAAAAGAATTACTGAAAGGCAGAAAAAGTGGAGGTGTATTTTTAACAACTATACATAAATTTACAGAAGACTTAGAGGTTTTAACCGATAGAACTAATGTGATTTGTATCTCAGACGAAGCTCATCGTAGTCAAATTAACTTAGACCAAAAAGTAACGGTTACAGAAGATGGCGTAAAAAAAACCTATGGATTTGCTAAGTATTTACACGATTCCTTACCAAATGCAACCTATGTTGGGTTTACAGGTACACCAATAGATGCGACTTTAAATGTGTTTGGAGACATTATAGATTCATATACCATGACAGAGTCCGAAAAAGATGAAATCACGGTACGTATTGTTTATGAAGGTCGTGCTGCAAAAGTAGTTCTAGAAAATAAAAAGCTTTACGAAATAGAAGAGTACTATAGATTGTGTGCAGAAGAAGGAGCTAACGATTATCAAATAGAAGAAAGTAAAAAGGCATCAGCAAATATGAATGCCGTTATTGGTGATCCAGACCGTCTAAGAGCGGTAGCTGAAGATTTTGTAAAGCACTATGAAACCAGAATAGAGGAGGGGGCAACCATAAAAGGTAAAGCTTTGTTTGTGTGTAGTTCTAGACCTATAGCGTTTCATTTATATCAAGAGATCGTAGCTTTAAGACCGCAATGGGCAGAGGTAAAAGCCTTTGAGGAAGGGTCTACACTTACCGAAAAGGAGAAAAAGGAAATCAAACCAATGGAGCGCATTAAAATGATAATGACACGAGGTAAAGATGACCCAAAAGAAATGTACGATTTACTAGGTACAAAAGAGGATAGAAAAGAATTAGACCGACAATTTAAAAACGAAAAATCGAACTTTAAGATTGCTATTGTAGTCGATATGTGGTTAACTGGTTTCGATGTCCCTTTTCTAGATACTATGTATATAGATAAACCCATACAACAGCATAATCTAATTCAAACGATATCTAGAGTAAATAGAAAGTACAAGACCAAATCTAAAGGTTTAGTTGTCGATTATATTGGATTTAAAAAGCAGATGAATTTAGCGTTAAAGCAGTATTCTGCGGTTGATGGTCAGAATTTTGAAGATATTGAAACGTCTATCGTAGTTGTAAAAGACCAATTAGATTTGTTAGCCAAACTGTTTCATAAGTTTGATGCTTCTAATTATTTCTTAGGAAAAGGAGTAAAACAGCTAGAATGCCTAAACTTAGGAGCTGAGTTTGTACAGCGTACCAAGAATATAGAAACCCGTTTTATGAATATTGTAAAACGCTTAAAAGCAGCTTACGATATCTGTTGTGGTGCTGATGCATTTACGGAAGAGCAGAAAGACCATATTCATTTTTATTTAGCTATACGTTCTATTGTATACAAACTTACCAAAGGAAACGCACCAGATACAGCACAGATGAATGCTAGAGTGCGCGAAATGATAAAAGATGCGTTGCAAAGTGATGGCGTTGAAGAGATCTTTAAATTAGGAGAAGACCAGCAGAATGAAATAGATATTTTTGATGAAGCCTATTTATCAAAAATCGAGAAAATAAAATTGCCCAATACTAAGATTAAACTCTTGCAACAGCTGCTACTGAAAGCTATTGATGAATTAAAGAAAACAAATAAAATGCAAGGGGTTGATTTCTCTAAAAAGTTTAAATCTATAGTAGATAAATATAACGAGCGTAGCGAACAAGATATTCTGCAAAGTAACGTTCTGGAAGATTTTACAGATGAAATTATAGATTTATATCATGAGCTTAGAAAAGAAAAAGAGTCGTTTCAAGACATGGGTATCGATTTTGAAGAAAAAGCATTTTATGATATTCTAAAGGCTATAGCACATAAATACGATTTTAATTATCCAGACGATAAATTAATACACTTAGCAAAGGAGGTTAAGAAAGTTGTGGATGATAAAGCAAAATATACAGACTGGAACCAAAGAGATGATATTAAAGCAGAGCTAAAAGTAGACTTAATAATTCTTTTAGCTGAAAACGATTATCCTCCGATCACTAAAGATGAGGTTTTTAAGGAGATCTTTGAGCAAGCTGAAAATTTTAAAAAAAATAATATCTAATTGTTCCTCATATAAACAACCACCCCCTCAACCATATCAAAATAAGGGTACTGTCCAAATTCGTTAGGTTGCATATTTTTTATAAAATGATAACGACTATTTAATTTTTCCAATAATTGAGTAAGATCCCCTTTAGTGGCAGGTTTGTTAGATTCTTTCGTTAAAAGGCTTTTAATAGCATTAGCAGCGAGAACTCCAGCGGCAGCATTTCCAACACCTGCTAATGACATATTCTCATTGTGTGGAGTAGGTGTAGTTACTTCTGAGGATGGTGTTGTAAGTACTTGTGATTCCGTTTTTCGGGCATGATATGCCTTAGAACGACAAGTATTGCTACAATATCGCTGTACACGTCTCCGTTTTGGCTCAAATTCTTTAAAACAATACGCGCAAGTGTAAAATTTATTGTCTCTCATTTAGCGTAAAATAAACGTTTGTTGTACGTAAAATTACGATTTATTTCGGTTTTTTATTGTTTATTTTCAATAAATCTAATCCGAAAACGGTTTCTAGTAGGTAATTATCAATTTCATCGTCACTAGGTAAAACCCGTTTTTTTCTTCCTTTTTTAGGTTTTTCTGAAGTTTGAGACTTAGGGACATTTATATTGGATTTTACAAGTACTTCAGTTTGTAACGGTTTAAATATAACGTTAGCAAAGCGTTGTTTCAATTCTTGATGATGTTGTTTTAAATTGTCGTATTGCAATTGAAGGTAAGGTTGAATCTCCTTAAAATAATTTCTAGCTTCGGTTTTAGCATTTAATCTAATATAATCTGAGGCTTCTATCCAAGCTTCTAAATCATTGATGTATTCTTCAAAATGATATTTAAAGGCTTCAATATCATATTTAGCCTTAAATTCAATAAGTTTTAATGTATTCGATTTTAGTACTTTTTCTTTTTTTAGAAGTTCTATATGTTCAATTTTATTTTCAAAGAAAAGAGGATCTCCGTTAATATCAAGGAGCATTAATGAATTTGTGAGTTCTATTTTCTCCAGTATTTCTGCATGTTCCGTTTCTAAACCTTCTAACATTTCTTGTGAAATATAAAAGATAATAGGACGCAATATTTGAGTACTTAATTCTAATATGTCGTTAGTTTGGCTCATAATAAATCAGAATAGTCATCAGGTAATTTAGCATCAATGCCTCTTAAATATTTTTCTAAAGCACTCATGGTAGTATGGCCTGTTATTTCCATTAACTTACTTTTAGCAGCAAAAGGAGATGAGTCTTTAAGTAATGCATGGTATAGTATAGATATAAATGTATGTCTAAAGCTGTAAAGCGTTTGGTCTTTATCTAATTTAAAGTGATCTTTTACAACAGTTTTATAGCGCTTAGAAAAATAATTTGTTTTGTTGGTTTCATTAGTATTCCATTCCCCTCCAATTTTTATAGGTGTAAATAAATAAAATTCTGGGTCTAATTTAGACAAGTCAGGTAGTTCTTGAATTATTTTTTTTGGAATAAGCTTCTTTTTAAGAGGCTTGTTCTTAGCTTTAAACTGTAAGGTCTGGTCTTCAATATTTATATCTTTAATTTTTAGACGACAGACTTCAACGGGTCTTAAAAAATTATAACTGATAAATTTAATATAGAGTAGGAGCAGTGGATCTTCATTTTTTAAATACTCGAAAATCTTTTTATGTTCTTCTGTACTATAGGATTTATTACGTTTAGGAATACTACGTAAAGCGTTTATTTTCTTAATGGGATTATATGTGATAATCTCATTATCCTCTAAGACTTGAAATAAACTACTTAAATTGAGTCTATAATTATTTCTGTTTCTTGGACTCGTTTTACTTAGAATATGATTTAAGAACTTCTGCGCTACTTTTTTATCAAACTGATCTATGGTTTTAATTGTAGGGCAATTTGTATTTACCCATTTCACTAAGGCATTTGTAGTATATTCATAATCTTTAAGTGATCTATTGCTAATTTGATTCTTTTTTAGATTTAAACTAAAATCAAAAGCTTCGCGTAAAGACATACTAGCCTCTTTAGGTTCTTCTTTTTCTATTGTAGGCGTTGAGGTTGCTAAAGTTTCTTTCTTATTTATTTTTGAAGGAAATGCTATAGGCTGTGCATATTCTTTCTTAATTGCTGGTTGAGGTGTTATTGTGCTTTCTCTTTTTTTTAGTTGCGCTTTGTAAAGCGCTGTATTATCTATATATGGATTGTAACCATTTTGCAAAAGCCTTAATAGTCTTTTGCGATAAAGCGATAATAAAGCTAAACGATCTTCTTTATTTGTAAAGGCATTTGCTGTGCCGTAAATGTTTATTTGACGTTTTAACTTGTTAGTCTTAGGATCTCTGAAAGAAAAATAAACATACCAACGCTTATTTAAATCGCCATTAGCTGTATAAATTTTAGGGATAGAAAAATTTTTTTTGTGTGCCAAAACGTGTTCCAAATCGTGTTCTAAATCGTGTTCAAAGGTAATAAATTCATTAATTGTATGCATAAAAAAACGGTTTAGAGTGAACTAAACCGTTTATTTGCAACCTATTAAGATGTAGCGAGAAGGAGATTTGAACTCCTGACCTCTGGGTTATGAATCCAACGCTCTAACCAACTGAGCTACCTCGCCATAATTCGCAATCCACATATAATAGTTTAAAAAGGTGATTTAAACATGTGCGATATTGCGGCTGCAAATATAAAAACAAATTCCACTACAGCAAACAATAAAAACTAAAAAAAATAATTTTAGTTTAATCTTTAGAACTCACCTATAAAATGTATATATTGAGCACATAATACAATGTAATATGGACGATAAAGAAAAATACGAAATGGAGTTTGTGATTCAGGCATCACCAGCACTTATATATACTTACATATCAACACCTTCTGGTTTGTCGGAATGGTTTGCAGATAATGTAAACTCTCGTGGAGAACTATATACTTTTATTTGGGATGGCTCAGAAGAACAAGCTAAATTATTAAGTAAAAAAAGTGGAGAACGTGTTAAATTTAGGTGGATAAGTGACGACGAAGATGGAGCTGCATACTATTTTGAAATTCGTATTCAAGTAGATGAAATTACAAAAGATGTCTCTTTAATGATTACAGATTTTGCAGAAGAAGACGAAATTGACGAAGGAAAGATGCTTTGGGAGAACCAAATTTCTAGCCTTAAACAAGTTTTAGGTTCGGCATAAGTAAAACAACATATTCTATTATATATTTGTCTCGATTTAATTTTAAAACTAAATCGAGATTTTTTTATGATAAATTTTAACGGTAAACTGCTTTCTCAATTAGATTCTAAACTTAGAGTAGATAATAGAGGGTACAAGTATGGAGATGCACTTTTTGAAACATTAAAAGTCATTAATGGCAAAATCTTCTTTTGGGAGGATCATTATTTTAGACTCATGTCTTCAATGCGAATTCTTAGAATGGATATCCCTATGAATTTTACAATGGAGTTTCTAGAAGCCGAAATTTTAAAAACGATTGAAGCTAATAATTTATCTGAGGCGTCTGCACGTGTGAGATTAAATGTAGATAGAGGTGAAGGCGGAAAATATTTACCATCAAATGAATCAAAAGTGCAATTTAATATTAGTTTAGAACCACACGATAACCCTTTTTATACTATTGATGTTAATGCCAACTATACTGTAGATTTATATAAAGATTATTTTGTAGCACCAGGATTATTATCTGGATTAAAATCTAATAATAAAGCTATTCAGGTTATTGGTAGTATTTATGCAAAAGAAAATGATTTTGATAATTGTTTGGTTTTAAACACGAACAAAAGTGTTATTGAAGCATTAAATGGCAACTTATTCTTAGTTAAAGATGGTAAAATTAAAACCCCTCCTTTAGAGGAAGGTTGTCTTAAGGGAGTTATGAGAAAGCAGATACTAGAACTATTAGCAAAGGATGTTAATGTGATTGTAGAAGAGGCTTCTATTAGTCCGTTTGAACTTCAAAAAGCAGATGAATTGTTTATTACTAATGTTATTAAAGGGATTGTTCCAATTACGAAGTATCGTAAAAAAGAGTATGGCAGTACTTTTGCTCAGGGCTTAGTTGCTAAGCTTAATGCTAAGCTGCGTTTACTATCTTAAAATTGCGGGCATTAGTATTTTGCACTAGTGAAGTATTTTTTTTGATCGAGGTATGATGCATAAGGAGCTTAGCCTCAATAAGAAAAACGTTCTTGAAAATCTATTTCAACTTCAAGTTCAGCTTTAATCTCTAATTATAACTAGGATTTTCTGGGGCATTAGACCAAATACTATAGTCGCCACCGAGTTCTAACATTTTATCGCGCCAAAAAGAATTACAAGGCTTAGATATAATTTCTTTATTGTAGATGTTTTCAGATACTAACCAAGCGTTAGATTCTAATTCGTTATCTAATTGCTGCTCATCCCAACCAGAATATCCTAAAAAGAAGCGAATATCGTCAGTTGAAATTTTCCCTTTATTTATTAAGTTGAGTACCACACTAAAATCTCCACCCCAAAATATACCATTGGATATTTCGATACTATTTGGAATAAGCTCTGGTGATTTATGAATAAAATAGAGGTTATCTTGCTCTACTGGTCCGCCATTATATACCGGAAATTCAGATTCTGTTCCTTCAATAAGGTCTCTAAGGTTATAATCTAGAGGTTTATTTAAAATAAACCCAACTGAACCTAAATCGTTATGATCTGCTAAAAGAATCACGGCACGATTAAATGAAATATCTCCGATAATAGATGGCTCAGCAATTAGTAAATTGCCTTTTTCGGGTTTGTTCATTTTTAGTTTTCAGTTTTAAATATTATTAAATCTATGTTTTTTTTGTTAAAAAAACAACTTAATAGTAATATAAATGTGTAGTAGTATATAATAAGATGTTCATTTTTGGGGTTGAAATTTTTTAAAAATTGGATAAAAAAAAACCTGCTCAATGAGCAGGTTCTGTATTTTAAACAAACAAAATCTTAGTTTACAGCATTACTTAAGTCAGAACCTGCCTTAAATTTTACTACATTTTTTGCTTTAATTTTGATAGTTTTTCCAGTTTGTGGGTTTCTTCCGTCTCTTGCAGCTCTTCTAGAAACTGACCAAGAACCAAATCCTACTAAAGATACTCTATTACCTTTTTGTAAAGATCCTTCGATATCAACTAATAAAGAGTCTAATGCTTTTTTTGCAGCTGCTTTTGTAATTCCAGCATTCTCTGCCATTCCGTTGATTAAATCTGTTTTGTTCATAAAATATTAAATTTAAATTGTTAAAAATTCGGTTTTAAAATTATTGTTCTTAAAATCCTTAGACAAAATTATTAGGAAAATTCAGCTACGCAAGTAATAGCAAGGGAAATACGGGTTTTTGTTAATAACTTAGGGCATTTGTTAATAAAGCGAGTGTATTTCATCGGATTTTTTGTAAAACCAATGATAATAAGGGTTTACAGCAGTTTTGCGGATTCAGAAAAATTAAACCCATTTAAAAGTGATTTTACATCCATCTTTCGCTTTCCAGGAAGTTGAATTTCTAAAATATTTAGGTAACCTCCTTGACATGCGACTTTTAGTTCATCTTTACTAGCTATTAATTGTCCTGCTTCAAGGTTGTGTGTTTCTTCTATTTTTTCGACACCATAAATTTTTACAGATAAAGGTTTTTTATCATCATTTTCTAAATAACACCAAGCTGTTGGAAAAGGGTTTAAGCCTCTTATTTTATTATATATAGTGTTAATTGGTTGTGACCAATCAATTTTGCAATTATCACGATTAAGTTTATATGCTGTTTTTAAGTCTTCCTTTTGGGGTTGAATGGTTGTGTTTACGGCATCTGCTTCTATCTGTTTAACGGTTTTAATAACTAGCTCGCTACCAATAGCCATTAACTCATCATGCAAATCGCCTACAGTTGTTTTATGGCCTATATGTGTTGCTTCACTTAAAATCACAGCTCCTGTATCAATTTTTTCATCTATAAAAAATGTGGTTACGCCTGTTTTTGTTTCTCCATTAATAATGGCCCAATGTATTGGTGCTGCACCTCTATATTGAGGTAATAAGGAGGCGTGAAGGTTAAATGTTCCGTATTCTGGTATCTGCCAAACTACTTTTGGAAGCATTCTAAAGGCTACAATAATTTGCAGATTGGCATTTAGAGACTTTAATTCTTCTAAAAAAGATTCTGCTTTTAAATTTGTAGGCTGTAAGACATTCAAATGATGTTCTATAGCAAATTGTTTTACCGCAGATGCTCTTAGTTTTTGGCCTCGTCCTGCAGGTTTGTCTGGTGCAGTAATGACACCAACAACATTATAGTTATGGTCAATTAAGGCTTTTAATGTGGCTACCGCAAAATCTGGAGTACCCATAAAAACAATTCGTAAGTCACGTGTTTTCGTCATACAAGTGTGTAAGTATTAGCTGGTGTTAGTTTAATTTTATTTAGTTCAATAAGTTCTGAAAGACTTTGTAATAATATTTTTTCAGAACATTTAATATGTTGTAATAACTGTCTTGAAGATAAGGTTTTTGTTTCTAAGGCTTTTGTAATTTGAAGCGAAACCGTTTCAATTGAAGTTTTTTCTATGGGCGTTGTTTTGGCTAAACAAACCGAACACTTACCACAAACGTTGTTAGTTTCTTCTCCAAAATAGCGTAAGAGTTGTTGACTTCTACAAACGGAATCATTCTTAATATAATTTAAAACAGACTCAATCTGTTGGTGTTTTAACGTATGTTGCTGTTCTATAGTTCTTGCAATTGGGTTAATGGTTATATCATCTTCACGAGGTTGTAAGAAGGTAATTTCAGAATCTGTATTTGTCATCTGTAAACTAATGACCTCGTCTTTTTCTAACCTTTGTAATTGGGCTATAACTTGTTTTTCTGACAGATTTGCTTTTTTAACGATTAAACTGAGATTTACTTTTGTTTCATAATCAAAAATACCTCCATAAGTTCTTAAAAGTACCTTAACCAAAATATTTAAATCTAGATGTGTTTCTAAATATTTAAATAAAACAGCATTTGTGGTTATAAATTGAATTTTTGTTCTAAAATTAAATAGCTGGGTTAGTGTAATAATAGCATTTCTGTCTAACAGCAATAAAGCATTGTAAGTAATATTGGCGTTTAACTTATATTGATTACAAAAAGACTTAAAATCGAATTGATGTAATGTGTTTTCTCCTTCTCCGTAAGAAATCTGAAAATAATTACATAACTTATTATACACTGTTTTTACAAAAGCAACAGAAGGTAAGGTGCTTAAAAACTGATTACGAAGACGGTCTTCATCTATATGTTGTTTTAAAATAATAGCATAAGATAATGTGCCATCTCTTCCTGCTCTTCCTGCTTCTTGATAGTAACTCTCTAAACTTTCTGGTAAATTAAAATGAATAACGGTTTTTACATTAGCTTTATCAATTCCCATTCCAAAAGCAGTGGTAGCAACCATAATCTGTTTTTGACCATTAGCCCATTCGTATAAGCGTTCTTGCTTTTCTTTATTTGTTATACCACCATGGTAAAACGTTGAAGAAAACCCCTTGGCATTAAGAAAATTATGAATATCAGTTGTTGCTCTTCGGGTTCTAACATAGATGATAGAAGATCCATGATGCTTTTTTAATAAATGTTCGAGTTGAAATAATTTATCATCAGTATGAATGACATTATAGGCAATGTTTGGTCTTGCAAATGAGGCTTTATATATTTTAGGGCTTATAAAATCGAGATTTTTAATAATATCATTTACAACATTATGTTTTGCAGTAGCTGTTAACGCTATACAATTAACATGTGGATGCATTTGTCGTAATATTGAAATGTTTTTGTAAGCAGGTCTAAAATCATTTCCCCATTGACTAATACAATGTGCTTCGTCTACAGCAATTAAGTTCACTTTCATTTGCTGAATGCGATCTTGTACTAAAGTTTGTTGCAAACGTTCTGGAGAGAGGTATAAAAACTTGTAATTGCCGTAAATACAGTTGTCTAGTTGTGTGTCTAAATCTTTGTAAGACATACCAGAAGCTAAAGCAATGGCTTTGATGCCTTTAGCCTTTAAGGTGTTTACTTGATCTTTCATCAAGGCTATTAAAGGAGAAATAACAATACAGATGCCATCTTGCATTAGAGCAGGAATTTGAAAACAAATCGATTTTCCTCCTCCGGTTGGTAATAGCGCAAAGGTATCTTCACGGTTTAAAACCGAAGTAATAATGTCTTCTTGATACGGTCTAAAAGACGTATGATGCCAATACCGCTCTAAAACTTCTATAGGATGCATTACTGCAAATTTAAGGACTCTATAATAAAATTAGCCCTAGTTTTAACATTTCCAAAAGGAACATCAATTAATTGATAACCAAATCGCTTATATGTGTCTAATAAATGATGATGAATTTCTATGGCTTCTTCAAAATTTTCATAACGTTCACTATCGCTAGTAAAAATTTCTTGCCAAGGAGCTAAAATAAAAATGGCATCGTAAGTATAAGTTTCACATGCTTTTACAAAATGCTCAGGATAAGTATCTCCAATATAATCCATATAAGCCAAAACATCGGGAATGCCTCTGTCTAAAAAAACAATAGGATTAGATTCTTTAGTCGCATCTTTAAATTGTTGCGTTCTGCCTTCTAAAAGTTTTTCGCTAAAAAGTAAAGGCTCTGTAAGAAATAACTGTTCTATACCATCTTTTCTTGCTTGTAAAGTGATTTGCCTAGATATTTCATCATAACATAAAAAACCGCGTTTTTTTAACTCATTAATAATGGTGGTTTTTCCTGTGCCAGGACCACCTGCGATGACAATTTTTTTTGGACTCAAATTGGTATTTTTTTGAAATAAAACAGAGGATAAAAGTAAGGTATTAAAAATAGAATATAAAAATCTGTTATGTATTTTGATTTTTTTAAGTTGAAAATTGTATCGAGGATAGATTTAATCTTTAGTTTTTAAGTTTTAAACGTATCTTTACATCTGAAAAATGTCATTATGGATAATTCTAAAAAAACAGACGCGTTTTACGAAAAATTAAAATCACAACTTTACGATACAACCCTTTGGCCTTCGGAATACTTATACAAATTTATTATACTATCTGATGGTTCAGGAGTTAATCATATTGAAGCCCTTTTTGATAATTTAGGAGCTGTTATTACGACTACAGAATCAAAGAATGGAAAATACACTAGTGTATCTATAAATGTAAGAATGAAAAATCCCGAAGCAGTTATTGCTAAATATAAGGAAGTCGCCGAAAATGTTGAAGGAGTAATTTCCTTATAAAATTACTATTAAGCTTCGTATTTTTTTGTACTTTGCAACAAAACCTAAAACGACTACAGGTTTACAAACTATACACTACACATTTTACAATTTTGATTGACGATTTAGAATACAACACAGAGCGCGAGCATTTAATTATACCTGAATATGGACGTCATCTACAAAAGATGATTAATTATGCTAAGTCTCGCGAAACAAAAGAAGAACGTAATAAAATAGCCAAAGCAATTATAGCTGTAATGGGAAATCTACAGCCACATTTAAGAGATGTGCCAGATTTTCAGCATAAATTATGGGATCAATTGTTTATTATGGCCGATTTTGATATTGATGTAGATTCTCCTTATGGCGAACCTTCAAAAGAGGAAATACAAGCAAGACCAGAGCCTTTAAAATACCCGCAAAATCATCCTAAATACCGTTTTTATGGTAATAATATAAAAACGATGATTGATGTTGCAGTGGGATGGGAAGAAGGAGATTTAAAAGAAGCTTTAAAGTTTACAATTGCAAATCACATGAAAAAGTGTTTCCTTAACTGGAATAAAGATACCGTTGAAGATGCTGTAATTTTTAATCATTTGTATGAGCTTTCTAATGGAAAATTAGATCTAAAAAATAATGAAGAAGATTTAAGTGATTCTTCTAGTTTGATGCGTACCAAGTCTAAATATGGAGGTAAAAACAATTCAAACAAAAAGAATAATCATTCAAATAAGAAAAAATATTCTAATAACAGAAAACGTTACTAAAACGTATGAGTACATTTAAAATTGAAGGCGGTCATCAATTAAAGGGGAAAATTCAGCCTCAAGGTGCAAAAAACGAAGCTTTACAAATCTTATGTGCAGTACTTTTAACTGCCGAAGAAATTAAGATAGATAATATTCCGGATATTATTGACGTAAATAAACTTATTGCTTTATTAAAAAAGCTAGGGGTTAAAATCAATAAATTAGGAAAAGGGTCTTATACCTTTAAAGCAGACGACGTAAATCTAAAATATTTAGAATCTGCAGAGTTTAAAGAAGACGGAAAAGGATTACGAGGTTCTATTATGATTGTAGGGCCATTATTAGCACGTTTTGGAAAAGGATATATACCAAAACCAGGAGGTGATAAAATTGGTCGTCGTCGTTTAGATACCCATTTTGAAGGCTTTATCAACCTTGGAGCAAAGTTTCGCTATAATAAGGAAGATTTGTTTTATGGAGTAGAAGCAGAAAAACTGAAAGGGACATACATGCTTTTAGACGAAGCTTCTGTAACTGGTACTGCTAATATTGTTATGGCTGCTGTTTTAGCAGAAGGAACAACAACGATTTATAATGCCGCTTGCGAACCGTATTTACAGCAGCTATGTAAAATGTTGAATCGCATGGGGGCTAAAATCTCTGGTGTTGGTTCTAATCTGTTAATTATTGAAGGTGTTGATTCATTAGGCGGAACAACGCATAGGATGTTGCCAGATATGATTGAAATTGGTAGTTGGATTGGTTTGGCTGCAATGACAAAAAGCGAATTAACCATTACAAATGTAAGTTGGGATGACTTAGGTCTAATACCAAATGTATTTAGAAAAATAGGTATTACTGTAGAACGCCAAGGTGACGATATTCATATTCCTGCACATACAGAAGGTTACGAAGTACAAAGTTATATTGATGGCTCTATTTTAACCATTTCAGATGCTCCTTGGCCAGGATTTACACCAGATTTGTTAAGTATTATTTTAACGGTTTTAACACAGGCAAGAGGAAGTGCAATTGTACATCAAAAAATGTTTGAAAGCCGCTTGTTTTTTGTTGATAAATTGATAGATATGGGAGCAAAAATTATTCTTTGCGATCCACATAGAGCAACTGTAATTGGTCACGATTTTAAATCGACATTAAAGGCAACAACCATGACGTCTCCAGATATTAGAGCAGGAGTTTCTTTATTAATTGCAGCATTATCTGCAAAAGGAACATCTATAATTCATAATATTGAGCAGATCGATAGAGGTTATGAAAATATTGATGAGCGTTTAAGAGCTATTGGAGCAAAAATTGAACGTGTAGACGGTAATTAATCCTTTTTAATTAAAGTATATAAAAAAGCTTCAAGTATATCTTGAAGCTTTTTTAGATTTAGGATATAAATACTATTTTACATGGTATAAAAATATTGCTCACTTGTAATTTTGCCATCTTTTACTTCATATACGCAAACTTCCTCCATTTTTTGCCTTCCGCCTTCTTTAAATGTACAGTCAAAGTCCATTTTTGCTGTAAAAAAATTACCAGCTACAAGAGGGTTACTAATACTGCTGGCGTGAATATTTTCAACACTATCAATCCATTCTTTACTTTTGTTCCAAACATTTTGCTTTCCGGTTACAACTTCACCAGGCATACCAGGCATTTCTTTGCTCACTACATTTTCAGCATAAAGCTCGTTAATGCATTCTAAGTTTTTGCCTTTCTCACACATTTCTTTCCATTTTTTTGCAACTCCCCAAGTATTCATAATGTTCTTGTTTTTGAATTAGTGCTTTAAAGTTAACAAAAAGTTTGAAGTAATATCTTATTTTTTAGCCATTAAAATAAAAAGCTCTGAAGACTAGTCAGAGCTTTTAAAATTGTTTGTTGAAATGGTTATTTCGGTTTAAGACCTTAGTAGTCTTATAATTAGTAACGCATTTTATATTGTTTTATTGTTTGAAGGAATTAAAATTTTAATTTAAAGCAGATTTATATGTTTCTAAGCAGCGTTCTCTTGCAATTTTATGCTCTACTATAGGCGCTGGATATGTTAATTCCTGAAAATCAGGAACCCACTTTTTTATATAGTCTAAATTTTTATCAAATTTTTGAATTTGCGTTGTTGGATTAAAGATTCTAAAATAAGGGGCTGCATCTACACCGCAACCAGCAACCCATTGCCAATTACCAACATTACTTGCCATTTCATAGTCGTGTAGCTTTTCTGCAAAGTAAGCTTCTCCCAATCTCCAGTCTATTAATAAATGTTTACATAAAAAACTACCAACTAGCATTCGTACTCTATTGTGCATAAAACCAGTTTCATTTAATTGGCGCATACCTGCATCTACTAAAGGATATCCTGTTTTGCCTTCGCACCATTTTTTAAACTCGTCTTCATTGTTTCTCCAATCTATGCGATCGTATTTTGGTTTAAAGGCCTTGTCTATAGTATGTGGAAAATGCCAAAGAATCTGCATAAAAAATTCGCGCCAAATTAACTCTTGCCAAAAGATTTCATTCTGTTCTGCAATTGCTTTTTTTATTGTTTTTCGGATGCTAACAGTTCCGAATCTTAAATGTGGTCCTAAATGTGAAGTCGCATCTTTTGATGGAAAATTTCTAGAGGCTTCATAATTTTGGATTAAAGTAGGAGTGAGAACATAAGGTAAAATCTTTTGGTTAGATTTTTCAAACCCAATATCTGATAGACTAAGATTAGGCAACCTACTATGTGTAATTAAATTCTCTAAATGTGAATTGGTATCGTAAATTTTTAAGTCAATAGTCTGAAACTTTTTTTTCCAAGTCCGCATATAAGGTGTGTAGACCAAATAAGGATTTCCGTCTTTTTTTACAACTTCATTTTTTTCAAAAATAACCTGATCTTTATAGGTGTTAAGTTTAATTGAGTTGGTTTCTAATAAAGACTTGATTTTATGATCACGTTCTGTTGCATAAGGTTCGTAATCATGATTGGTATAAACCGTTTCAATGTCATAGTCTTTAATTAACTGTTTAAATATTGTTTCAGGTTTACCTTTAAAAATGGCAATACTACTATCGTGTTCATCTTGTAATATTTGTCGCATCGATTGAAGCGTTTGATGAATAAATGCCACGCGAGCATCGTTTTTGGTTAATTTGTCTAATATTTCAGAATCAAATATAAAAATGGGAAGTACCTGATGTTCGCCTCTTAAAGCTTCATAAAATCCAAGATTGTCATCTAATCTTAGATCTCTTCTAAACCAAAAAATATTTGTTTTTTTACTCATTTAAAATGCCGATTTAATTTTTAATTGAAGGCTGTAAAAGTTTTTTTGTGCTATAAATTAGTTTCTAACCTTTATGTTTTCCGAATAATTCTTCTAATTTTTGGGTTCTGTAATTAAATATCTCTTCCAATTTTGGCTGCACTAAAAACGGATGCACGATTTGTCCTAAAATTCCCAATGGTAATTTATAATCTATAATATCTTCCATTTCAACTCCACCTTCAATTTCTTTTATAAAATGCTTATGATGCCATAGAGCATAAGGCCCAAAGCGTTGTTCATCTACAAAATATTCAAGATTTTTAACATGTGTAATTTCTGTAACCCATTTGGTTTTAATACCTAAAACAGGTGTGACAATATATTGAATAATTTGTCCCGGAAACATTGGTCTGTCTGCTCCTGAAAGAATGTTAAAACCCATATAATCTGGAGTAATCACTTTTAGATTTGCAGGACTGGATAAAAACTCCCAAGCTTGTTCCACTGAGATTGGTAGGTTTTGTTTTTTATGTAAAGTATATATTTTCATGATATGTTATAGGTGTATAAAACTAGTAGAATTGTGTCTATAAACACAAGAGTGAAATGATGTTACAACTAATTATTAAAAACAACGTAACCATTTAGGGATGTTGCAATACAGAGCCAAATAATATAAGGAAGTAATAGGTATTTTAACTTACTTAATTCATCATCACAAAACGTGATAAAGAAATATATTATGACTAGTGTTAATAGTATAATGTTGACTAAAGCCAAGTTTGTGAGCTGTTGATTAAAGAATATATAATTCCAACTTACATTTAAAATCACAGCGATAGCATAAACAAATATTACAAATTTAGAATTTCGGATAGAGAACAAAAAGCTAAGATATACTGAAAAACAAATCATTATTAGTGTCCAAGTCACTCCAAAAATCCAGCCAGGAGGTGTCCAAGGTGCTTTATTTAAATTGGTGTACCATTCGCTTGAAACAGCATCTCCCATAAACCAATTGCCAAGAGCAAGTCCGCCAAAATTAATAACTAGAAATAATATGAAAAGGTAGATTTTTTTCAAGGTAAGATTATTTTAATTTATTAATCTTATCAGCAATTAATTGAGCTTCAGTATATTTTTTATCACTTTCAGCTCTATTTGTTGTAGAAAGCTTATGCCATTCAGCCATAAGTTTTTCATATTGTTTTTGAAGTTTTTCCGTCTCCGATGTTTTTTTAAATAATCCGAACATAGTAATCTATTTTAAGTATCTTATTAGTCTTGTACTTGTAGGGCTTGTGATAGAATAGTAGTAATTTAAAAATTCACCATCGTCGTCTATTAAATATTTTTGAAAATTCCATTTTACGGTCGAATTTTGTTTACCGTTAAGAGATTTTTTAGTCAGCCAAGCATATAAAGGGTGTTGATTCTCACCCTTAACGGCAATTTTTTCAGTAATTAAAAATGTGACACCATAATTAATTTCACAAAATTCTTGTATTTCGTTAGGGGTTCCTGGTTCTTGTTTTCCAAATTGATTGCAGGGCACTCCAATAATAATTAATGTGTCTTTGTAGGTGTCTTGTAAATGTTGTAAATCTTTATATTGTGATGTAAATCCGCATTTAGAAGCGACGTTTACAAACAGCATTTTTGTACCTTTAAATTGTTGTAAATCTATAGGTTGACCTTGAAGGCTGTTGATCTTTATATCGTACACGGATTGCGTAGCAGTTGCTATCATGATAGTTTAGTATTAAATATTTAATAGGTATTTACAATTTGAAACTTACGATGCCGCAGTCCATTTCAAATATTTGTCCTGACATAGAAGCCGCTTTTTCTGACAATAGAAAGCCTGCCATATCTGCAACTTCTTTGGGTTGAAGATATTTTTTTAAGGGATGACGTTCATTCATATTTTCAATCATCCGTTCATTACGCAATAATTTTGAAGCCAACTCTGTACCTGTAACCGTTGGCGCAATAGCATTGATGCGTATGTTTGGTGCTAATTCTGCACCTAGAGATTTTGTTAAGCCTTCGATTGCCGATTTTGAAGCGGCGACGCTAGCGTGAAAAGGCATGCCCAACTTAGCAGCCACTGTACTGAATAATACAATTGATGATTTGCTACCATTTTTTAAAGCTGGTAAATACTTTTGAATGGCTTTAACAGCTCCAATAACATTAATGTCAAAATCATTTTTAAAGTCATCAACACTAAGTCTTTGTATCGGTTTAAGATTAATACTTCCAGGACAATACACTAACCCGTCGGCTGCATCTAAGTCTGGTAATTCATCAGTTAGAATATCACAATCGTAATGTTTTAAATTAGAATGTGAATCTTCTGGTGATGTACGACTGATATTTACAATCTCATCATAAGAAGAAAGCAAAGAAGAGATAATTGCTTTACCAATACCTTTGCTTCCTCCAATAATAATTAATCTTTTCATTACTAGACTTAAGAAGTTGCAGTTAATGGTCTGCCTTTTAAGCGCTTTTCAATCTTTTGCTTAATTACCGTAAGACGTTTCATTAAATCCATTAATTTGCTGTCTTTCTCTTTCTTATATAATTCGTTGACCTCTAAAATTAAATCTTTAGCCTCTCTTGCTGCTAAAATTCTGTCACTTGTTGTTTTAAATGAAAACTTTCTGTTTTCAAATTCTAAAGCTTTTTCTATTGTTGTTTCCATAGCTTAATTGTTTAAATAGTTTTGTAATTCTAAAATTTTTGAAGCGTTATTAAATTCGCCTCCATAATATGTTGTAATTGTGGTAGATGTGTCATCTTGAACACCTCTGGAAGAGACACATAAGTGTTTGGCATCAATAATGACCGCAACATCTTCGGTTTTTAAAACCGTTTTAAGTTCGTTTGCAATTTGATTTGTTAAACGTTCTTGAACTTGTGGACGTTTAGCATAATATTGAACTATTCGGTTTAATTTTGAAAGTCCAATAACCTTTCCAGATGATTTATAAGCTATATGTGCTTTTCCAATGATTGGCACAAAATGATGCTCACAATTTGAGTAGAAGGTAATATTTTTTTCTACTAACATCTGATTATATTGATATTTATTATCAAAAAGTGCAATCTCAGGCTTATTTTTAGGGTCTAAACCTGAAAATATTTCTTCAACATACATTTTTGCAACACGATCTGGTGTACCTTGTAGCGAGTCGTCTGTTAAATCGAGCCCTAAGACATCCATTATTTCTGAAAATAATATTGAGATACGTTCTTTTTTCTCTGTATTAGACATTTCAAAAGCATTAGCTTTCATAGGTGTGTCTAGACCTGTAAATAAATGGTCGTCACCTATATCATCAATACTGAGCTTTTGACCATTGGTTTTGGAAATTGTTTCTGTAATCATAGAATCTTTTTAATGTGCTGTCTTTAAGTACTCCAAACTTAAATCAAAGCACGTGTTAACGTTTTGAAATAGAGTTGTTTGTTATTGTTCTTTGTCTAGAGCATTTAAATCTGCCTTCGTCAAACGTTCTTTTTTTACTGTGTTTAGTTGATCTTCCTTGAACTCTTGTTCGCCACAATCTAAAACTGCTTGGTTTTAATTCTTTTCGCATTAAATTAATAACCTCTTGTTCTTTTAGACCAAATTGAAAAGTAATAGCGTCAAATGGTGTTCGGTCTTCCCATGCCATTTCAATAATCCTATCAATTTGTCTAATATCTAAATTCATTACCTCTTATAAGATAAACGGTTTTATTTAATAATTGTTATCTAATATTACGGTTAGAATCTCATATGTTAATTTCAATTTCTATACCAAAATTAAATATTGTCAATTTTGTCAGTTGCGATACTTTTATAGTCTTGCTAAATACTACTCAGTATAGTGTATCAAATCTACAAAATGTTTAACGTTTTAATGCTATGTCTAAACAAAAATTAACAGAGTATTAGCGTTTTACACGTTTTATAGGTGGTAATATGTGATGAAATTGTTAAATATATGTCGTTTTAATATACGAGAACTTTCGTCAACGGCACATATATTTCAAGATTTATTAGCTAAGGCATTAATCATACCATTGAAAACAAAGGCGTGAAACGGTAAGACCATGTACCAATATAAACGTCCCCAAAGTCCTTTTGGTCTAAAAACAGCTCGTTGATAAAGGATGCCTTTAACAATCTTAAATTCTAACCAAGCTTCGCCAGGAAGCTTCATTTCTGCAAAAAGTAATAGGCGTTTTTCTTTTTTATCGGCAAGTAATACTCTCCAAAAGTCAAGAGGATCTCCAGCTTCTAAATCGGTATCATGTGTGCGTCCTCGTCGTAATCCAACACCACCAAAAATCTTATCCATATACCCACGGATGCGCCATAAGCCATTAAAACTATACCAACCATTGCGTCCACCAATACTCCAAATTTTGTTGAGTGTATATGCTTCGTCTTTTACAGGACGATGTCTTAAATCTTCGAAACAACCAAACTGAGGCAATTCTATATGTTTCGATAATTGATCTTTAAAAACACCACTGCTTACAGCATCCTTCCAACTCGAAATCACCGCATTTTGTTCAATTTTTTGAAAAGCTAAATCTACAGCTGTTTTGTAAGCCATTGGTTCTATCTGTATATAATCATTGATGTCGCTAGGTTTTCCAATGACTTCCACTTTCATACTATCTACCAATGCCGAAGCTAACTGAAAAGAAGTTGATGTTACAAAATACAGCCAAAACGATGATAGTTTTGGAGACAGAACAGGCAAGGTGAAGATGTAACGTTTTAAGCCTCTAACTTCCGCAAATTGAAGTAACATTTCTTTATAAGTTAAGATTTCAGGACCAAAAACATCATACGCCTTATTATAAAGCTCTGTTTTACCTAGTGCACCAGATAGATAGGTAAGGATATCTCTAATGGCCAATGGTTGTGTTTTAGTGTTTAACCATCGTGGTGTTACCATTATAGGTAATTTTTCTACAATATCTCTAATAATTTCAAAAGACGCACTGCCACTACCAACAATAATACCTGCTCTAAATGTGGTTAGGGCATAGGTTTTAGAGGTTAAGGTTTGTTCTACTTGAAGTCTAGATTTTAGATGTTTAGATAGTGAGTTGTCATTTACAATACCACTTAAGTAAATTACTTGTTGGCAATTGGTGGACGCCATTAAATGTTTAAAATTTAACGCACAACGTTCTTCTAAAGTTTCAAAATTATTAGACGATGTTGCCATAGAATGAATTAGATAATAGGCAGCGTCTATATCTTTTGGAATTTGAACATGGTCAGGTTCTAAAAAATCAACCTTTATAAAAGAACAATTAGGATGGTTTTGTAATTCGTCTGGAGTTCTATTTAAATCGCGGACACAACAAATCAATTCATGCTTTTGTTCTAATAATTGAAGCGCTAATCGTTTGGCTATATAGCCTGTTGTGCCAGTGATGAGTATGCGCATTATAGATTGGTTTTTACGAATTGTTGCATCTAAAGATTTTTGAAATTATTTATCTTAATATTTTGAGCCTTAAGGTCGAACATTAAATTGTAAAGTCCAAAGAACGTTCTATTGATATAAATAAAATGTTTAGAACCTCGGTTTCCATTCATATTTCTTAGCTCTGTACTTTTAGAATAGCGCTGCCCCATTTCTGTAATTTGATTAAAAAATGCAGGGTCTGAAAAATCAAAGCTTTCAGAGTGAAAAGGTTGTGTAAATAAGCTTAATAGCTCGTGAAACATTGCACTAAAGAATTTGATTTCTTCTTCAGAATCATCTTGTCGTAAAATTTCAAGTTGATAAAGTTTCTCGGTAAACCGTGTTGGATTTTCGATACAAGTTTTGTCTGCTAATTCAAAATAAGGAACGTAAAAATCCTCAGGAATCATCTTCATACATCCAAAATCTAAAGCAATAAGTTTAGCGTCTTCAGCGATTAAAAAATTTCCAGGATGAGGATCGGCATGTACTTTC
The DNA here is from genome assembly GCF_018860565.1 of Winogradskyella psychrotolerans. Taxonomy (GTDB): domain Bacteria; phylum Bacteroidota; class Bacteroidia; order Flavobacteriales; family Flavobacteriaceae; genus Winogradskyella; species Winogradskyella damuponensis. The sequence continues at coordinate 69,468 of NZ_JAHKPS010000013.1, read as the reverse complement.
TTCAACGTATGAATTTGAAACATATAGAAATCCCATAATGCCTGACCCAGTTTATTTGCTTTAACTTGGTCTGTGTTATGTGCTGTAAATTCAGAAAGGTGTTCTCCTTTCATAAAATCCATAGTAATAATACGCTCAGATGAAAATGCTTCGTAATACTCTGGGAATTCTAAATTTGGAATATGTTTACAAGCTTCTGCAATTTCTTTACTCTGCGCAATTTCTAAAATATAATTGGTTTCTTCGGTGAGTTTGTTTTCAACTTCTTTAAAATACTTGTCGGAGTCTTTTCCTTTAATATTGAACATTTTAATAGCAATGGGTTTTACCAAAGCTAAATCTGATGCTATACTTTCAGCAACTCCAGGATATTGGATTTTCACAGCAAATGTTTTCCCATTCTTTTCCGCCATATGAACTTGGCCTATACTGGCAGCATTTACTGAAGTTGCGTTAAAAGTATCGAATAAATCTTCGGGATGTTTTCCGAAATATTTTTTAAATGTTTTTATAACTAAAGGTGGCGAGAGTGGTGGCACCGAAAATTGAGACAACGAAAATTTCTCAACATAAGCCTGTGGCAATATGCTTTTTTCCATGCTCAACATTTGGGCTACTTTTAGCGCACTTCCTTTTAAGGTTTTTAAGCTATCGTAAATATCCTCGGCATTATTTTGATTAAGGCGTTCTTTGGCATCTTCTTTAGAATTTACCATTTTGTCGCCATAATACTTTAAATAATTCACACCAACTTTAGCTCCAGTTGAAACTAATTTTGAAGCTCTAGATATTTTAGTCATTGGAATACTATCTATTGTTTTCATCTAGTTGGAGTGTATTTTTTCTTTGTATAAGAATTTACCAAAGTCTATAAGACTTTTTAAAGGAGTGGTATCTATTAAATCAAAACTTGCCTGAACTGACTTTTCTATAAACACATCTGTTTTTTCAAAGGCTAGTGAAGTGTCATCTAACCAAAATTTTAGGGTGACTAATAATTGAAACCAAGCGGATTCTTTGAGACCTCTATTTTTTAATTTTTCGAGTTTTTCTTCCTTAAGATCAATGGTTTTAATGTCTAAATGATCAATGTAATTGGTAAAGCTCTTCTTTAAGTGCGATAGCGTTTTTAGAGACTTTAATTGGTTTTTATCCGTGTTTAAAGCATGGACCACATAGCTTCTATTAGCCGTTAATATTTCAAAAAACGTATAATAAAAACTGAGGAGTTTGTTTCGTGCATCAAAAGATTGATAATCTTCGCTTTTTTCTAAAACAGCTAATGTGTTATCAAAAAATATTTTGAATATGGATTGTTCTAAAATTTCGAAGGAACTAAAGTATTCATAGAATTTTTGTTCTTCAAAATTGTGGTCTTTAGCAAAGGCATATACCGAATTGGGTTCGTGATTATGTGTTAGGACATAATCCATGTAAAATGATATAAGATCAGATGCTTTTATGTTTTTCTTTTTCGCCATTGTAATTAATTTACAATGTAAAGATACGGTATGTTTAATTATTTTTAATTATAGTTAAACAAAATTTAACACCAATTTCTGAGACTTGTGCGTTTTGTTACGTTGTTTGAGGTAAATAATATTTTTTACGCAACCAAAATGCGACTCTAACCAAGAGAATTAAAGCGGGTACTTCTACTAAAGGACCAACAACACCAGCGAAGGCTTGACCAGAGTTTAATCCAAAGACAGCGATGGCTACAGCAATGGCTAGTTCAAAATTATTTCCCGCAGCAGTAAAAGCTATAGCGGCTGTTTTATCGTAAGTTGTTCCCATGGCTTTACTGACAAAAAAGCCAATAATAAACATTAGCGTAAAGTAGATTAATAAGGGAACCGCAATAATGAGGACATCCATGGGGATTTCTACAATTAACTCGCCTTTAAGTGAAAACATAACCACGATGGTAAATAACAAGGCAATTAGGGTCATAGGAGAAATGGCTGGTATAAATTTCTTAGTATACCAGGTCTCACCTTTGAGTTTTACCAATATTAAGCGTGAAAGGATACCGAGTAAAAACGGAATACCTAAATAGATCGCTACACTTTCGGCAATCGTAACAATGGAAATATCTACTATAGCTCCTTCAAAACCAAAATAGGGTGGAAGTACCGTAATAAATAGGTAAGCATAGAAACTATAAGCAAAGACTTGAAAAATACTATTGAGAGCCACAAGTCCGGCACCATATTCACTACTACCTTCAGCTAAATCGTTCCAAACTAATACCATGGCTATACAACGGGCCAAACCAATAAGGATTAAGCCAACCATGTATTCAGGGTAATCTTGTAAGAATGTAATCGCTAAGATGAACATTAGTACTGGGCCAACAATCCAATTTAATACTAAAGATATAGATAGAATTTTCACATCTTTAAACACCTTTGGTAATAAGGCATAATTAACTTTCGCTAATGGAGGATACATCATTAAAATTAAACCAATAGCAATAGGTATATTGGTAGCTCCGCTACTGTAAGATTCTACAAGCTCTGGAAAAGATGGAGCAAAAAAGCCAATACCAACTCCAATAGCCATAGCTATAAAAATCCATAAGGTAAGATAGCTATCTAAAAAGCTTAATTTTTTTTTGATTGCAGTCATTATAATTAGTTTACGATGTTAGAAAACACATATTTTAGTTCAGTAGCAATTTGAAAGCTACGCTCGTTATATTTTTCTATTTGCAGAGGCGTATTATCAAAGGCCTTTGGGTCATCATAAGTTATTGGAATACGCTTCTCTGATCCACCAATAAAGGGACAACCTTGATCTGCGCTAGAGCAAGTCATTATTGCAGCAAATTCAGAAGTCGGATTAAATTCATCATCAAACGTTTTAGAAAACCCAATAATTGGATGTGCATTTTTTGAATGTTTTATACTGTACACCGGATTGCTTCCATTAGAAAGCGTTTCAATCAGAAACCCTGTGTTTTCAAGCGTTTTAGCAACCACAGGAAATAAGGCTGTGGCTTCAGTACCACCAGAATAACAAAACACATTTTTAATTTCAAAATAAGATGCCATAGCCTGCGCCCAGACTTGTGACAAATGGCTGCGACGGGAATTATGTGTGCAAATAAAATTTAAGTTAACCCTTGATTTATTAGTTACTTTTAATTGTACAAAATCTATAAGTGGTTGTAAAATAGTTTTGCGTTCTTTGGAAATAGAATTTGTGTTTAGCTGTTCTATTTGGGTTTTAATAGGTTGGTATAACATAGCTTTTTACGAAATATTAACGATTAACAACATCCTGAACCAGGCGCACAAGACGGAGCTTCTTTTTGTAATTCTGATAGTTTAAGTTTTGGTTTCTTTTCAGGAATACCACATTTGTCTTTTGCTAAACAATCGGTCAATTTTGAAGTCAATAAAAAATGTGTGCCATCAAAGTCTAATCCATATTTTCCAATCGTGTCACCTTGGTATTCTACTTCAATTTCTAAATCTTCAATGTTTAAGACTTTTTCAGAAAGTTCAATAATGCTTAGTAGTTTTTCAGGGTGTAACCTATGGTCGTAATCGTCTGCTTCCCAAAGCTGAAAGTTGGCTACGTTTTCGGTTCTTACGGTGCCTCCACAGTCAATAAAATGCTTCGATATTTTACCGACTTCTGTTACATGAAAGTGATTTGGAACTAAAGTGCCGTTTGGTAATTGAAACGCTATAGTGTCTAAGGTTTGTAATTTTGATTTAATTTCTGATAATTTCATAAGGCAATATTATATTTAACAACAGTTATTGTTTTCATTTATATCTTGATTAAGGAATACAGAAAGTACGGTTTTCATCTGTGACCAATTATCTTTATCAATACAGTAACAAATACTGGTACCTGTAATGTTTCCTTTTATAAGTCCTATTTTTTTTAACTCTTTTAAATGCTGAGAAATGGTAGGTTGTGCTAAACCAATTTCATCAACCAAATCACCACAAATACAAGAATCTATTTTAAATAAATGCTGAAGAATAGCCACTCTCGCCGGATGACCAAAAACTTTAGCGATACTTGAGAGCTCATTTTGTTCTGGCGTGAAAATTTCTGATTTCGTTAAACCCATTAGTCTTTATATTATTATATTGCAATATTACGATTAATACTGTTGTTATCCTAAATATTGCGTGTTAAGAAATCGTTATTAAGAATGTTAGTTTTCATTTTAAGGATTCCTTAACATTTATAGCATAGCTTAAGTTGTAATTTTACAACAGTTAAAAACAAACACTTAACACTATAAAAAATGAAGAAATTAGTACTATTTACATTTGCTTTAACTTTAATGTTTTCGGTAGATGCACAAATTAAAACACCACAACCAAGTCCTTTTACAAAAATTGAACAAGTCGTTGGTTTAACAGATGTTACTTTAGAATATTCTCGTCCAAGCATGAATGGGAGAACTATTTTTGGAGACCTTGTACCTTATGGTAAATTATGGAGAGCAGGAGCTAATAAAAACACAATGATTACATTTAGTGATGACGTAGTTGTTGCTGGTAACACTTTAAAAGCTGGTGCTTACGCTATTTTTATTACACCTTCTGAAAAATCTTGGGAAGTTATCTTCTATAATGACACTAATAATTGGGGAGCGCCAAAAACTATTGATGCTGCAAAAGTTGCTGCTAAAGTGAAGATTGAAACCATGCAGTTACCAATGAAAGTTGAAACATTTACGATTACTTTTGATAATTTAAAAAGTGGTTCTGCAGAATTAGGGTTTATCTGGGAAAATACTATGGCTAATTTAAAATTTGAAGTTCCAACTGCTAAGACAGTAGCGGCTTCTATTGAAAAAGCAATGGCAGGACCATCAGCTAACGATTATTATGCTGCAGCGGTTTATAACTTATCTGAAGGAAAAGATTTAGAACAAGCTAAAGAATGGATGGATAAGGCGATGGCTATGACTAAAGACCCTAAGTTTTACCAATTGAGAAAACAATCATTATTGTACGCTGCTCTTGGAGATAAAAAGAAAGCAATTTCAATAGCTAAAGAATCTTTAGCTAAAGCAGAAAAAGCAGGTAATGCTGATTATATAAAAATGAATAAAGATTCTTTAAAAGAATGGGGAGCTAAGTAATTTACTAGCTATCAGACATAAAATAACAAACGCAGCTTTTGGGTTACTTATAGTAAACAAAAAGTTGCGTTTTTTTTGTTTGAATTGATGTTGATTATAATCTAAGGCTATTATTAAAAAAGTGTTGTGGCATTCTTTACTTGCTTTATAATAGGGAAACTTAGCCTTGGTTTCTTCTTGTCATCCTAAAAAGATAAAAGTGCTATCGTAGCATAAAACTATAGACTAAAAGTTTTAACTTTTTTAGGTTTTATAACGCAGCTATAGTGTAGAATTAAAATTTAGAACAGTAGGTAAGTCAGACGTAAACGTAATAGCTTATGGGACTAGTTATACAGCTTTTTTGGGTAATAGGATTTGTAATAGATGGGCAATTGTAATGACAACAATACAACCAAATAAATTCAGCCATAAGTAAGGCATCCAATCTAGCCACCAGCCAATAACGACAATAGCCTGTGTTATTAGTGCACCAAAAAATACAGCGTTCCCTTTTATATATTTAAAGAAAAAAGCGAGTAAAAAGATACCCAAAACATTGCCGTAGAAAATAGAACCTATAATATTAACAAGTTGAATTAGATTCTCAGCAAGATCTGCAAAACAAGCAATAATAATGGCTACAATTCCCCAACCAAACGTAAACCATTTGGTCATTTTTACCATGTGTTCTTCACTTTTGTCTTCCTTTTGATTTCTGCCGTATAAATCAATAGACGTAATGGTTGCCAATGCGTTAATTTCTGAAGCTGTTGAAGACATTGCTGCAGATAATATAACAGCCAATAATAAACCAATTAAACCTGTTGGTAGGTTGTTTAAAATAAACCTAATAAACATGTAATCTCTGTCGTTGGTTTGTGTGTCTTTAGCGGCATCTTTGTATAGTGCTGTAAGTGCAGCCGATTTTGTAATGTATGCTTCACTTTTAGGGTTAGACTTTAAAGCGTCTACTTCACTTTTAAGCTTATTGTATGCTAAGGTATAATCAGAATCAATAGCTTTTTTTATTAAAAACTTTGATTCAGAGCGGTAGGTTTTTTCAATACTGTCTAATTGAAATAGTTCGTTTTTTAAACTGTCATCAGTGCTTTTAGATAATGCCAAACTCACTTTTTGTTTTTCAGTAAATAATGCGGCTTGTTTATCTTGAAGCCTTCTATAATCGTCACCAAATTCAGAGACTAAAACAGTCTGTTCGGATTTGTCTATAAAGTTTAAGGGCGAAGGATTAAATTGATAAAACACAAATACCATTACACCAACAAGTAGTATAAAGAATTGCATAGGTACCTTTAGCATACCATTAAACAATAAGCCCATTTGCATTTCTTTCATAGATTTACCAGAAAGATAACGTTGCACTTGACTTTGGTCTGTACCAAAGTAGGATAGCATTAAAAATGTACCTCCAATTAAACCAGTCCAAACGGTATATCTATTTTCTAAATCGAATGAAAAATCTAAGACTTTCATCTTTCCTGTAGCACCAGCAATATCAATGGCGTCTATAAACGAAACTTCTTCTGGGATTAAATTAATGATGATAAACAAAGCGGCTATCATTCCCGCAAAAATGACAAACATTTGTTGTTTTTGTGTTACGGTTACGGCTTTTGTTCCACCAGAAACCGTATAAATAATAACTAAAACACCAATAATGATGTTAAGGGTAATAATATTCCAACCTAGGACAACAGAGAGTATAATAGCAGGAGCAAAGATGGTAATTCCTGCTGCAAGACCTCGTTGAATTAAAAAGAGAATGGCTGTAAGACTTCGGGTTTTAAGGTCGAATCGATTTTCTAAAAACTCGTAAGCTGTGTAAACTTTAAGTCGATGATAGAGAGGGATAAATACCAAGCAAATTATAACCATGGCAATTGGAAGTCCGAAATAAAACTGGACAAAGCCCATGCCATCAGAAAATGCCTGACCTGTTGTAGAAAGGAATGTAATTGCACTTGCTTGAGTTGCCATTACAGATAGACCAATGGTCCACCATTTAGAAGTATTACCTCCTTTTATGTAATCTTGTGCATTTTTTCGACCTCTAGTTTTCCAAGTTCCATAACCAACAATCGTGGCTAAAGTTGCTATTAAAACCGTCCAATCAATCCAATCTAAAGTTTGCTGCATTATATGTTTTTATGCGAATGAAGCGGTAATAAAGTAAAATAAGACAATGTAAAGTGCATTTGCTATTAAAACAGCAGTATACATTTTACTCCATTTTTGCTTTGGTTGTGGTTGGTTTTGGTTGCGCATCTTTTTAGTTTTTAGTTAGTTGTTAGGGGTTTGTTATCTAATATTAGCTAAAAATCATCAGTTTTTAAATGACGGTTTATCGGCTTTTTCTGCGGATAGTAAGTTAGCAAAAATTCTGAAAGCACCCGACACTCCAGCAGGAAATTCTCTAAAAAAACTTAAACCTGTATAAATATAGTTGCCTTTACCGTATTTAGCAACCAATAGTGCTCCCTTTTTTGAACTTTCGCCTTTGTCGTTTGATGCCAGTAATGGTGTGAATTCTTTAGACCATTCATTAGGAAAATATAAGCCGCGTTCTTGTACCCAACCTTCAAAATCTTTACTCGTAATTTTATTTGGAAAATTTAAAATTGGGTGATTTGGTTCTAAGATTTGAATGGCTGCATTTTCATCAGTAACTCTGTCTCTAGACAATTTTAAGTTATAAGGCGCTAAGTTATCTATTTTAATGCCTCTACTGGTATTGTATTGAATGATTAAATTACCACCTTCTTTTACGTACTCTAACAAGAATTTTTGTTTAAACTTTAAGTCTTCAACAATGTTATAAGCTCTAATGCCAACAACAATAGCATCAAAATTAGTTAAGTTTTCTGGTGAAATTTGTTCTGGTTCAATATTAGTCACATTATAACCAATTTGTCTTAAACTTTCAGGGACTACATCTCCAGCGCCTTCAATATACCCAATGTTTTTACCTCGTGTTTCAATGTTTAACCTTACGACTTTACTTTCACTTGGCATTAAAACCGTTTGAAATGGTATGTGAGCATAATCGATTTCTATGAGTTCGTCGGTATAAAATTCACCATCAATATTCACCATTGGTGTAATTAAACCTTCGCTTTGGTTTTTTGGAGGTATAACTGTAAATACCACTTTTTGAATATCATCTTTATTAGCGATTTCAACTTTTTGCTTTTCTGGATAGACACTCCAACCTTTAGGATATGCCATTTGTACATAACCTTCAATATTATTCTTTCCAGCTTTAACAGTAACTTCAATTTCTTTTTGTTGGTCGTTTTCAAAGATGAAAACCTTATCGCTTATACTTGCTGAAGCTATTGGAATAATTTCGAAAGGTCTATATAATTCGCCTTTATCTGGTTTAGAATAACGATAAATTACAGGTTTTCTAATGCTTAAAGGTGTGCCTTCAATCATTAAGTTAAAATCAACAAAAACGGCTCTTGGTGTTTCTGGTAAACCGATTAAATTTTGGTTTTCCACATTATACATGCCTAAGGTGCTTTTTTTGTTTAGCCAATATGGTGTTGTGTAATTTTTATTGTTTGAAATTGTTATGCTTTCTTCAAAGTTTAGCTTTTGGTTTGAAGCCAAAGTTATATTTTTAGTAATGCCTCTTTCTAATGTTGAAAGGCTATAAGAGACCAAATTAATATTGGCATTGCTTCGGTTTAAAACTTCCATATCTAACGTTATATTAGAATTTGGTGCTGCATTTGGGGTTTTAGCTGAAACTTCAAGGTACAATCCAGAGCAAGCTTCGATAATTGTTTTTAATTCTTTTGTTTTAACGGTTTTCCAGTGCTCGTCTTTTACATTTTGAAGCAATTTATAAGCTTCTAAAAGTTGTGGTAAATGTGATGCTGGGTTTTTAAAGTTAAAATGCGTTTCTATCGACTTTAAAATGTTTCCAATGGCTTTTCCGCCTTCAATTCTGTTCCAAGACACATCTATTCCAGAGAAGATATCTTCATTTTTTTGAAGTGGTTCACCTTTTAGAAACTCAATATATTCTTGTTGAGAGCCTCGTTGTGACAAACGTCCAAAACCTTGACATAAATGTTGACTACTTGCCAAAGCCGCCACTTCGTTATTAGACATGCCTTTGCTTGGGTAATAAACACCAACGTCAAAATTTATCATATTGCTTTTGTCTAATTTGTCAAATGCTTCTTGACTTCCGTATCTCCACCAAGAGGTATTGTAAAATAAGCGTTTAGGTTGCCACGTTTGGGTTAATTCTAATTGTGAGGTGTATTTAGAAGCATCATTTGCTAAATCAAAAGCTTCCATACTTAACATGGCCGAAGCGGTGTGATGACCATGCGTACGACCAGCTCTTCTATGATCAAAACGGTTAATAATAATATCGGGTTTAAATTCACGAATAGCCCAAACAACGTCTGATAATACATCGTCTTTATTCCAGATTTCTAAAGTTTCGTCTGGATGTTTCGAATATCCAAAATCATTAGCTCTAGTAAAACGTTGTTCCCCACCATCAACACGTCTGGCAGCTAGTAATTCTTGAGTTCTAATAACTCCCAAAAGTTCTCTGATTTCAGAACCAATTAAGTTTTGTCCTCCATCTCCTCGAGTTAACGATAAATAAGCTGTACGTGCTTTAACTTCATTAGACATATAAGAAATTAAACGCGTGTTTTCATCATCAGGATGCGCTGCAATATAAAGTACTGAGCCTAAAACATTGAGTTTTTGAACCGCTTCGTAAATCTCTGAAGAATTGTATTTTTTAGGTTGTTGCGCTTGTAATGAAACGATGGAGCTTATAAAAAGCAATAGACAAAGTCTAAGTTGGTACATGAGGTTATTAGTTAGTTTCGTTTCAAATATAGAAAAGTTAGTAGGTTCTGAACTTTGTTTTAGATTTTTTTAACGTTGCGATTAAGATACTAACGCTTTTGATATGAACGGTGACAAATGTCTCAATAATGACTCCTGTAGACTTTAATTTTTAGGTGTCACATGTTACATCATCCCAATCAGAACTCATGTAGTTAATGAGCCAATTGAGCGCATAATGTCTTTCATAGACAATTCCGTTATGAATTTCTGTAATTTCTTTACCGTTTATCCTAGCATCTACACAAGCCCAATCCATTCTGTAGTAGAGGTCATTAGCGTTTAGTATTTCGGTTTTACTTCTGACCTCTGTTTGTGCATTAATAAAGTCGTTTGGATTTTTACCTGGACCAATTGGGTAGTTTTCGAATGGAATATTGTTTAAATCGGCCATCTGATTTGGGAAACCAAGATCGTCTACAATTTTTAATGCCCACATTAAGGTCCAAATGCACTCACATTTCCATGTTTCTTGGTTTTTCTTTTGGTCAGTAGGATTCTCTAGAAATGATTTTTCATCAGGTGTTACTATATCTAGTAAATCAAAATCAGTAATCATTTTTAGTGCGTCTTCACCTGAAATATTATTAAAAGCAACCAAGTTGGTAATGGTTAAAATGGTTACTCTTTGCGCTATTTCTTTTGCCGTTCTTATGGTGGTGGCATTTTCACTTTCTATAAAGGGAAGGTTGGCGTTAATTTTTATGTGGTGATTTTTTAGGATGAGTTCACTTTTTTCTTTTCGAGATTTTTGGTCTTCTGTAATTTCTTCTATTTCACCATCGTAATATTTAGAATCTATGGCAACTTTAAGCTCTTTTATTTCACAATTTCCGTTTAAATCACTAATTAAGTTTAGGTGTTTGTCTAAAAAGTGTTGCCCCTCTGCTTTAGAAATTATGGTTTGTGGTTGAGCAAAAACAATGGCGTCAAATTCATCTGCTAATTGACTAATGATGTCTTTAAGGTTTTTGGTTTTACCTTTTTCTTGAAAAATTGAAAACTCAGAATTAAGGGTTTGGATTTTTCTTAAAAATAAACTTTTAATGTTTTCATTGGTTGTAGGAAGCGAAGACGCAAAGCCATAAAGTCCTTTTAAATTCTCGTTTAGCGGGCAGTGTTCTGTATCGCTGATTTGATAATCAGGTTGAAGCCGTTCTCTGTATGAAATTTTTACAATGTGGTCTGAAGAGAACAGGCCACCTTTTGTTTGTATTTCTGCGATTTTAAAGCCATCTAATTCTGAAAAGGTGATTTGTCCTTTGGGAATATTAGTTTTTAAAATAGTTATGATTTTATCGAAGCCTAATTGGTGTGCGTATAATGTGCAGATCATTCTATTTAATTTTTAAAGATGCGTTTAAATAAAGGGAAATTTGATTTTGTAAAGCTTCTATAGCCATTTTTTACGTTTAAAATAAAAGAGTAATCCAATAAACAGAACAAACATTACACCTAGAAGTATAAAATAACCGTTTTTATATTTTAGTTCAGGAATGTATTCAAAGTTCATTCCATATATGCCTGCAAGAAAGGTTAATGGGATAAAAATGGAAGACATTATGGTGAGTACTTTCATTACTTCGTTCATTCGGTTGCTAATGGTTGTCATATACATGTCCATTAAACTCCAAATCATTTCACGGTAGATATCTATGTTTTCAGACACTTGAATTAAATGGTCATAAATATCTCTGTAATAGGTAATAGTGCGTTTGTAGATTAAAGGGTGTTCCCCTTTTTCAATACGATTAATAATTTCACGTAGCGGAAAAATAGCACGACGTACTTTTAATATTTCTCGCTTTAATTGTTGTACTTCAATATTGATGTTTTCTCTTGTGTTTCCGGCAAACAAATCGTTTTCTAAATCTTCAATTTTATTACCTAAGGTTTCAATAATACTAAAATAATGATCTACAACAGCATCAATTAAGGCATACAATAAATAGTCTGATTTTAGACCGCGTATTCTACCATTACCATGGCGCAGGCGTTCTCTTACTGTATCAAAGACATCGCCTTCTGCTTCTTGAAAAGAAAGGACGTAATTTTTTCCTAAAACGAAGCTCACTTGTTCTATAATAATGTTTTCATCGTTATCATAATACAGCATTTTAAGTACAATAAATAGATAGTCGTCATACTCATCAATTTTAGGACGTTGTGTGGTATTTACGATATCTTCGAGAACAAGAGGGTGTAATTCGTACTGTTTACCTATGTTTTCAATCTCATTAATGGAGTTTAACCCATCAATATTTATCCAAGTAACAGAATCTGTGCTTTTGTGTATTTTGGCATCTTCAATATTGGTGAGGATGCTTTCATCTAAGGTTTCTTTGGTGTAATCAAAGGATTCAATATGAAGTCGTTTTTCGGTTTTTACACCAGTATAAACTAAAGTGCCCGGAGCTTTTCCAATATGTTTTTTATAATTATGTGTGCGTTTTTTTATTGGTTTATTCTTCATAAGTTATAAAATACTACTGTCGTCTAAAGCATCCTTTTGCAATAAAGTTACAGCTTTTTGAAGAATGAGATTGTTTGGATAGGTTACTAAATCTCCATTATCCTCTCTAAGATGAATTTGAAACGCTCTAATATCTTCAATAATAGCCTCTAGTGGATAGTCTTTATCATGAATTTTTATTTTATCACCAACTTTATATGGGAAAGAAAAAAACATAATTACACCAGAAGTGATATTACTTAAAATAGACCAAATAGCAAATAAGGCCACTCCAATAACTGCAAATACAGAAGAAAATACAAGTGTAATATCTCGTGTTTCTGCACCAAGAATAAAGGCTTCTATTAAAATAGCTATAAGAACAAAAACGACAGTTACATATCTACCAATTAATGTTGCTCGTGCTTCTGTAGTACCGCTTTTTTCGCCTGTTTTTTTTACAGTAATTACAATAATTGTCCTAATTATAAATAATACGATTAATAATATAATCGTATAAATGAATTTGTCTTGATAGTTGGAAAACATTGAACTCATGTAAGGCTTATTTTGCTACACAAATATAATTCAGAAACCATAAAGTCTATTGTAATTTTAAAGTTTCTCTAAGGTTTAAATCTGTATTGCTTTTTTTATTCCAATAGTCAGATTTTAAGGTTTCTAATTTTGTAGCTTTTGTAGTTAAGGTTGCGCTAGAAGTACCTATTCCGTTAGTTGTGGTTTCTTCCCAACCTAAAATATCGAAAGGAAAATGAGGATTGAAATTTATTTTTAAAGTTCGGTTTGCTTCAGGATACGAAATGGTATAACTATTATTTTCTAATTTGGTAAAAGCTTTTTGAGGTTCTAAGGCTTCGTGATTAAGTCTTGTAGATTCTAATGCCGGAATTAGGTCTAATTGCCCTACAGGAAGACTTTTAGGATCTATTCTTAATTTAGTCCATAATTCATTTTCGGTCCATGTTTTATCTAGCTTAAAGTTTTCGTCAGCTTCCCCTTGAAAATAAGAATGTGATTGTACTTCAAAAGTATTGCGATTATTTAATTGCATATAAACATGTCCACACCATTCTTGTATAGAAGCAGAGATTTTTAAGGCATGTTGATTATTAGTAACGGGATAAAACGTACTCTGCATTATAGAGTATGGATATATGCCCGTATTAAAATTTTTAGTCGCATTTAATTTTAAAACAGGAATATTAGTTTCATTATAGTTGTCTGCTTTGACTTGTACATTGGGTAGAAAATCTTCTGTGACATAAACTAAAACAGCTGTGCCTTCTCGTAATTCGCCATAGCGAGCTTGTTCTAATTTGTAGGATGTTATTTCTGCTTCACCATCATACCAATACGCTTTAAACTCTTCTGATAATTTAGGTGCTGGTGCTAGCTCTTCTGTTTTAGGTTCTGAAACTGTGGCTGTTTCTAATGTTTTGGTCTTGTTTTCTGTACAAGATGTAATAATAGATGTTACTCCTAGAATTAAAAGGTAAAAAAAGTTACGTTTTATATATTTCTCCATGACTTGAATGTTTTTAGATTCTGAAACTAATCTGAAATTAAGACATTTTGCCTCATAATTTCAAAGTATAATAAAGATAAGACTCTAAAAACCTTTGACAATGGTATTTAACGTTTCGTAAAGTAAATGTGTTGGCAAACCAACAACGTTGTTATAAGAACCTTCAATACTTGTAATGCCTATTGCTCCAATCCATTCCTGTATACCATAAGCGCCAGCTTTATCTAGTGGTTTATAGGTTTTAACATAGTGCCAAATTTCTTCGTCTGTTAAAGCCTTAAAAGTTACTTTTGTTGTTGTATTAACAAGGTGTTGCTCTGTTTTTAAAGTAAAACAGATAGAAGTAACAACTTCATGTGTTTTATTACTCAACGATTTTATCATAGAAAAAGCATCGTCTTCATCTTTAGGTTTGCCAATGGCTTTATGGTCTAGCCAAACAATTGTATCGCTTGTAATAAGAATGTTTTTATGCTGAATGTTTTCTGTAAAAGGTGTCGCTTTTAATTTTGCTAAATAATCAGTGATTTCTTCACGTTTTAAGTCTTCAGGATAAATTTCTTCAACAGGTTTTAACTGAATGTCAAAGTCAAGATGCATTGCTTTTAAAAAAGCATGACGACGCGGGGAAGCAGAAGCAAGAATGATATTGAAATCTTTGAGTTTGTCATTAAGCATTAGCGATGGTTTTATATTAAAATAGTTACGAAAAAAGAAGTTTTATATAAAGATAAAATAAGGGTTATTTTAATATAAAGTTATATAGCAATAAAGACAACATACCTGTGAGCATTACTAATTTTAAAACTAAACTAATGTGTTTGTATTGTGCTTTCTTTTGGGCACTAAATAATTTTATACTCACATAAATTAGCGGAGCGATAACTAATATTAAAAAATAGCCAACGACAAGTTGTTGCTTAAATAAGTAGGTAATTACGTAGTAAGTTATAGCGCATATAGGAATAAGAGACAGAAAAAATGCAATTTTATTAGCACGTTCTCTTCCTAAAATAATAGGTAGCGTTTGAATTCCTGCTTTATAGTCGCCATCAATATCTTCAATGTCTTTTACTAATTCTCTGATAAGATTAATCATAAAAGCAAAAATGGCGTAATCTCTAATAATATTAATGAATGTTAATTGGACAGCTTTGTTATTTATATTTATTGCAGGGATTAACTCAATAATACCCACCAATAAAATGCTTAATGCCACCACAATAGACACGACAATATTACCAACTAAGGCTATTTGTTTTAGAGAAGTCGAATAAATATAAAGCAATGCAGAAGCTATAAAAAAGATAGCAAAAAAACCGGATTTATTAATCTCGTTAGTAATATAAAACCCTAAGCCAACACCTAATATATTAAGTATGATAAATAAAGTATATGCATTTTTTTCGGAAATATGCTTATGGATAATAACTTGGTTGGGTTTGTTTATTTTGTCAGTTTCAACATCATAAATATCATTAATAACGTAGCCTCCAGCAGCAATACAAAGTGTAGCTAATACTAGAAGGAAAAAGTTAAAATCGTTTAAGGTGGTTAATACGCTATGACTTTCGTGAAATGGTAATAAAAGCGCATATTTTACTAAATATTGCATTAGAGCAATCATTAGTAAATTTTTCCAACGGATTAAATTTAAAAAGTGAATCATTTGAAAGCTTAGTGGGATAAAATTTTAGTGATTAAATAAAATGTGGTAACCGCAATGATAATAAAAAGAATAGTGCTAATAATTACTGTTCTTTTTAAGAGTTTACGTTCTTGTTGTCGTATTTTATTTTTAATTTTTTGTTTGTCTTCTCTTGTTAAATCTTTATGCAAAAAATGCATTTTGTAATGTAGATGTGCTTCAAGATCTAGCTTATCCTTATATTTAGAAAAAGGCTTTGACGACCTTTGGTTAAATGTAGCCTGACTATTTCCAAAGCCAATATATCCAAACCCTGTGCTATGTCTTCTTCTGCTTGACATCTATGCTTTAGTCATATTTTGCATTAAAATTTCCATTCCATTTGCCTTGTACTTTTAGGACTTGCTCAATCACATCTCTTACAGCACCTTTTCCTCCATTTTTATGTGAAATATATTTTGAAATGGCTTTAATTTCTGGAACAGCATCTTGCGGACAACACGGCAAACCAACTAATTTCATTACGGGATAATCTGGAATATCGTCTCCCATATACAACACTTGTGATTTTGAAATATTGTGTTGATCTAAATACGAATAGAGTTGTTCAATTTTATTATGAGCTCCTAAAAAGATGTCTTTAATACCTAATCCAGCCAAACGTTTTCTTACACCTTCGTTAGAGCCTCCAGAAATAATACAAAGATTAAATTGGGCATCAATTGCTGTTTTTAGCGCAAACCCGTCTTTAATATTCATAGTTCTTAACATTTCGCCTTCTGTGGTTACTGTGATTGTACCATCGGTTAGGACACCATCAACATCAAAAATAAAGGTGGTAATGTCTGCTAAATATTCTTTGTAACTTTTATCGTCGTTCATTGGTTTATTTATTTTTTTGTTACTGGTCTAGAGGTTAGATTATGCGTCTTTTTTATAGAAGCTGTCAGTAATTTATAAATGGCTTCGTGTTCTTCTTTTTCAATCAGTTTTAGTTGCCGCTTTATTGTTTTTTTATCATTTCGTTTGGCAGGTCCTGTTTGTGCCATATAGGGAGACATTTGTTGAATTTTCTTTGCCGTTTCTTCAATTAAAGGGTGCAATATTTTAAATTCTATATTTTTAGTTTCGCAGATTTCATGACCAATTCTGTAGAGTTGGTTGGTGAAATTATTAACAAAAACAGCTGCCAAATGAAGTGTTTGTCGTTGTTCGGTTGTAATCTTATGAGGTTTGCAACCTACTGCTTTGGCTAAATCTTTTAATAGTGTAAGATTTTCCTTTTCGTAAACTTCTACACAAATAGGAACTTCCGAAAATTCTATTTCAGCCGTTTTAGAAAAAGTTTGTAAAGGGTAAAAAACACCAATCTTATTCTTTTTATCTAAATCGTGCATGGCAACACTTCCTGAGGTATGAACCACCATACGATTAGAAAATGGTAAATCAGAAGACAATTGTGAAATGCTATCATCGCTAACAGCAATAATGTAAATGTCGGCTTCCTTTAATTCGTCTAGCGAGTCTGTAATATCAACATCATTAGCGTAAGACGAAATTGATGCTCGCGTACGGTTATACCATTGGACAACTGAAACGGTTTCAGATTTTAAAAAGGCTTTATATAAATGTGTGGCTACGTTGCCAGCACCTAGTAATACAACTGATATCATGCTGTAAAAATACTAAGATTTCTTATTTTAGAATCACTAGAATGGGATTAAAAGAATAACTTTGGGTAACATTAAAAGAATGAGTCTATTTAGTAGATTGTAAATGTTAATTTCTATGGGTAAATCAGACATAAAAAATAGAGAAGATGTTTTTCTATTGGTATCAAAATTTTACGAAAAGGTAAGAAAAGATGAAAAATTAGGACCATTTTTCAATGAAACTATTAAAAATTGGGACGAACATTTAGAACATTTAACCACATTTTGGGAATCGAGTTTATTCCTAAAAACTAAATATTATGGTAATCCATTAGAAGCACATGTTAAAGTTGATGCTGCATTTAATCATAGTATTACCGAGTTGCACTTTGGCTTATGGTTAAATCTTTGGTTTCAAACTATAGATGAGTTGTTTGAAGGCGACTATGCCGAAAATGCTAAACGTAGAGCACGTAAAATGGGTACCTTTATGTATATGAATATTTTTGCTGCAAGAAAGGCCTAATTTTTTATAGGCATCTTCATAAATTTGTGTTTTAAAATCTAAAACAAAACACAGATGAAACTGATTAGAGAATTTAAGGAATTTGCAGTTAAAGGAAATATGATGGATATGGCAATAGGTATCATCATTGGTGCGGCCTTTAATAAAGTTATAGATGTTTTAGCAAAGCAGGTTATTTTACCACCTTTATCCTTATTGACAGACGGAGTTAATTTTGGTGATAAGAAATTAGTGTTACGAGAGGCTATAAATAGTGCTTCTGGTGAGATTATGACTAGTGAAGTTGCTATAGCTTATGGAAAATTATCTGAAGTGTTTTTAGATTTCTTAATCATTGGATTTACGGTTTTTATAATTGTAAAGTTTATGAATAGACTTAGAAATAAAGCCCATGATGCTAAAGATAAAACAGTGGTGACACCAAAGGATATTCAGCTCTTGTCAGATTTAAAAGAATTAATGGAAGAGCAAAATAGAATGCTTAAATCTAACATAAGGAATTAGGTTTGTAAATATGTATAAATTTAACATGTTTTAGTATTTTAATCTCATTTCCAAATCACTAAAATATCCTATCTTTGCGCGAGCTTAAAAAGCCTATAGTTATGCAAAAGAAGATCGCTAATTTCCTATTCTCCACTAAACTTACTGCGTTTTTATTTATTGCCTTTGCTGT
Source organism: Winogradskyella psychrotolerans (assembly GCF_018860565.1). Taxonomy (GTDB): domain Bacteria; phylum Bacteroidota; class Bacteroidia; order Flavobacteriales; family Flavobacteriaceae; genus Winogradskyella; species Winogradskyella damuponensis. Next base: position 50,965 of record NZ_JAHKPS010000013.1, on the reverse strand, counting down.
TGCAATGGCAGTTGGTACTATTCTAGATAGAAACATGGATACATCGCCAACACCATACACAAGAACGCTAATATATAATGCATGGTGGTTTGAAGCCATAATGGTGTTTTTTGTAATTAATTTTATAGGTAATATTTTCAGATTCCGTTTGCATAAAAAAGAAAAGTGGGCCACTTTAATTTTGCACTTATCCTTCATACTTATCTTGTTCGGTGCTTTTGTGACACGTTATATAGGATTTGAAGGTATGATGCCAATAAGAGAAGGCGAAACAGAAAGTGAGTTTTTCTCTCAAAAAACATATATAGGAGGACGAATTATTGGTGATTATAAAATTAATGGCCAATTACAACAACGAAGAATAGAAGAAGAAGTCGATTTTTCTCCACGATTAGATAATGATTTTGAAAAAACCTTTGATTATGGTGATACCGAAGTAACCGTTAAACTCGAGGAATTTATTCCTGGCGCAGAGGAAGATATCATTCCTAATGAAACTGGAAAACGCTATTTAAAAGTTGTAGAGGCAGGCGATAGCGGAGCTCATAATCACTTTTTAGAGGATGGTACAGTAGCTAATATTCACAATGTTTTAGTGTCTTTAAATAAGTTTCAAGAAGGAGCTATTAATATTACAGAAACGGAAGATGGGCTTTTCATTAACTCTCCTTACGATGGGGAATACATGACTATGGCAACTCGTGCTACAGGTAAGTTAATTAAAGATAGTTTACAGCCTTTAATCCTAAGGTCTAGATATATTATTGGTAACATGCAGTTTGTATTGCCAAAACCTATTGTAAAAGGTGATTTTGGAGTTGTAAAAAAGCCGGAGCTTCTAAAAAGTAATGCAGATCCAGATGGCCTAGTCTTAAGTGTAACCGCAAATGGGGATACTAAAAAAGTAGGTATTTTAGGTGGTCCTGGTAATTATACCGCTTTGAAAGAATTTAAAGTAGGTGGTTTAGAAATAGCATTACAATATGGCCCTAAGTTGTTAAAACTACCATTCGAAATTAAACTTAATGATTTTATTGCTGAAAAATATCCAGGTACGGAAAAAGCCTATTCTTCTTATGAAAGTAAAATAACTGTGTTTGATAAAGAAGACGGAGATTTTGATTACCATATATACATGAATCATGTTTTAGATCATAAAGGTTATCGTTTTTTTCAGGCGAGTTTTCATCCCGATGAAAAAGGAACAGTCCTTTCTGTAAATCATGATTTTTGGGGAACATACATTACTTATGCAGGTTATATATTATTGTATTTATCAATGATGGCTATTTTATTTGTAAAGAACACGCGTTTTGATGATATCCGAAAAAGACTAGCTAAATTAAAAGAGAAGAAAGCAAAAATGATGACCATGATTTTGCTTTTAATTAGTTTCTCTGGTTTTGCTCAAGTGCATTCAGAAGATGATGGTCATAACCACCAAAAGAAAACAGATAAAGCACAGATAGACTCAATACTTAGAGTGCATATTACACCAAAAGAACATGCCGCGAAGTTTTCTAAAATGGTCGTTCAGGATTATAGTGGTCGTATGATGCCAATGCATACCTATGCTTCAGAGATGCTTCGTAAATTAAGTAAAAGTGATGTTTATGAAGAATTTGATGCAGACCAAGTCTTTTTATCTATTCAAGAAAGTCCTATGCTTTGGTATAATGTGCCAATCATTTATTTGAAACCAAGAAAAGCAGATTCAATACGGTCAATAATAGGTATTGATTATGGTGAAGAATATTCGAGATTAGTAGATTATTTTACGCCAGAAGGTAGGTATAAACTAGCACCTTATTTAGAAGAAGCTTACAAAACACAAGTGCCTAATGGCTTTCAAAAAGAAGTAAAAGAGGCAGATTCTAGAGTTAATTTATTATATAATGCTATAGAAGGAAGGTCTATTAAAATATTTCCTGTTCCTAATGATGATAATAATAAATGGATTTCTTCTTTAGAGTTTAGAGAGCAAAACTATAGAGAAAAAATTGAAGATACGCTTTACGGTAATTTTATAAATAATGGCTTTAGTGCGTATTTAGTCACTTTAAATAATGCCAAACAAACTGGAGATTATTCTAAAGCAGAAGAATTACTAGAAGGCATTAAAAAAACACAACAACGTTTTGGAAGTGAAGTCATGTTATCTGACGAAAAAATTAATTCCGAAATTCTGTATAACGATTACGATGTATTTAGACAACTCTTTAGCTGGTACATGTATGCTGGTACATTATTATTTGTTTTAATTATTATTCAGATTTTTAAGTACCAAAGTAAAGGCCTTAAGGTTGCAATAAATGTATTGCTAGGTGTTATAGTATTGTTGTTTGTGATGCATACTTTAGGTTTAATCTGGAGATGGTATTTGTCAGGTCATGCACCTTGGAGTGATGCTTATGAGTCCATGATTTATGTCGCTTGGTCTACCATGTTGTTTGGATTTATTGTAGGTGTTACTAAGAAAAAAGATAGTACAGGAACCTCTAAGTCAATTTTAGGAAAATTTACGACATCTAGTTTAACTGTTGCAGCTGGAGCTTTTGTAACATCTATGATATTAATGATTGCACATTGGAATTGGATGGATCCAGCTATTGCAAATCTTCAACCTGTATTACAAGGGTATTGGTTAATGATACATGTTTCTGTAATCGTTGCAAGTTACGGACCGTTTACCTTAGGAATGATTTTAGGTGTGGTTTCATTAGTCTTAATGATTTTTACCAACAAAGCGAATAAGGATAGAATGCTCATTAATATTAAAGAGTTAGCCATAATCAACGAAATGGCACTAACGGTTGGTTTAGTATTGTTAACTATTGGAAACTTCCTTGGCGGAATGTGGGCCAATGAAAGTTGGGGACGTTATTGGGGTTGGGATCCAAAAGAAACTTGGGCACTTATTAGCATTATGATTTATGCCTTTGTTATTCACATGCGTTTAGTTCCTGGATTAAGAGGTAAATGGATTTACAATTTAATGTCAATTATAGCCTTTGGAAGTATTCTAATGACGTATTTTGGGGTTAATTTCTATCTTGCAGGATTGCATTCGTATGCAAGTGGTGATCAAATATTAAGCTTTCAGTTTATTGCAATAACGCTTGGTGTCATTGCATTACTAGGGGTTTTGTCTTATATGAAATATAAAAAGCATTATAAGTAATAAGTAAAAGCTTTAAAAATTTGTTTTAAAATTGGTTGATAGATATGAGTATTTATCAACCCATTTTTTTTGTTGAGAGTTCTCTAATGAGTTGCATCCATTTTTATTAAATTTACATCTCTTAGAAACATAATTATGACTAAAAATAAACGAGGCTTAAATACCATTTGCACACATACAGGTGAAGTTAAGGACGAACAATTTAAAGGAGCAGTATCTCCTATATATTTAAGTACATCTTATGAGTTTTTAGATGTGGATGTCAAACGATATCCTCGGTATTTTAATACTCCTAATCAAGACTATTTAGCTCAAAAAATTGCGGCTTTAGAACATACAGAATCGGCTATGATTTTTGGTTCTGGTATGGCAGCAATTAGTACAATGTTTTTAGCCTTTTTACGACAAGGAGATCATTTGGTAGTTCAGAATACGTTATATGGTGGAACCTTAAATTTTATAAAAGAAGAATTTCCTAAATATGGTATAGAATACACCTTTACCAATGGGTATCAAGTTGAAGATTTTAAAGCAGCTATTCAACCGAACACAAAATTGATTCACATTGAAACACCTTCCAACCCTTTAATGACTATTACAGATATTAAAGCGATTGCAAAACTGGGTAAATCTAAAGGTATTTTAACCTCTATTGACAATACCTTTGCTTCACCAGTAAATCAAAATCCTATAGACTTAGGTATTGATATGGTAATGCATTCTGCAACCAAATACTTTGGAGGTCATAGCGATATTTTGGCTGGTGCTGTAGCAAGCTCTAATGAGCATATGGAACGCATATGGAATGTAGGCAAGAATCTTGGTGGAAGTCTAAGTGATATGACTGTTTGGATGTTAGAACGTAGTATGAAAACTTTAGGGCTGCGTGTAAAAGCACAAACCAAAAATGCTATGAAGTTGGCCAAATGGTTAGAAAAACATCCAAAGGTTTTAAAGGTTTATTATCCAGGATTAAAGTCGCATCCAGATTACAAGTTAGCCAGGTCACAAATGAAAGGTTTTGGAGCTATGTTGTCTTTTGAATTGATAGATGGCATCGATTCGCAACAATTTCAAAAAGAACTCAAGCTTATTAAATCGTCTATGAGTTTGGCTGGTGTTGAGAGTACTGTGTTATCACCGCATTTAACATCTCACGCATTATTAACTCAAGATGAACGTGATGCTATTGGACTTAGCAATCAGTTAATTCGATTTTCTGTAGGTATAGAAGATGTAAAGGATTTAAAACGTGATATAGAACAAGCTATAAATAGTACAAAGCACTAATATTTAAAGTGTTTTTTGTCTAAAATCACATTTTAAATTTAGTTGTAGAGACAGTCTGTTGAAGTTTTTAGTTTTAAATGAATGTCTTGCGTAACCTATTTCGGTATTTATAGTGTTGGTTATTAAAATACCCAGCCCCATAAAAGCTCTATTTTGTTGAAAATCAAAAGCGTTTAAATTGAAATGAATTTCATCATAGGATGAAATAAAGAGCATGTTATTTAGTGGTATTTTAATTTTAAATCGATAACGTATTCTATGTTTTAATAGGTTTTCTGTAGGATATGCTAAGAACCGTTGTTCTAATCTTAACCTATGAGAAAAACCAATAGTGTTTGCTTTATGATTAAAGACTAACTGTTCAATTATTCTATTGTCTCTGGTATGGGGAATATCATTGACTTCAAATGATGAATCAATATCACCATAAGCATAGCTTAAACCAATGGATAATTTTGGGTTAAAATGATAATTCAGCCCTATGATTCCTAAAAGTAAGTGTGCTTTATTAGCGGGTAATTCATAGTTCCAATTAGTGAATGAGCCGCTTACGCTGAATTTATCACTTATTTTGTTAGATGACGTCACTTCATACCAAGATCCTAATTTATTTTCTCCTGTGTTTTGTGCATGCAATTGCGCTTGAAATATAATGAAAGCGAATACGATGTATAGGGTGTTTTTCATAATAGACTGTATAAGAAAAAGAGCCCATTTCTGGGCTCTTTTCAGTCATGGAATTATTAAATATGGTCGTTTAAATGATGGTGTTCATCAATTAATGGACCACCTTCAATGATTTGTTGAGATGCTTCACTTGCAAATTTTTCAAAATTCAAATGGAAAGAATGTGCAAGTTGAATAGATTTACTAACATACTGGCCTTTATTTTCCCAAGTATTCATTGGGTCTAATATGTCGTCAGGTACATTAGGACATGATTTTGGCATAAATAAACCAAATATTGGATGTTGTTCGAAATCTACATTATCTAATTTTCCTTCAAGAATCGCCGTAATCATAGCTCTTGTATATTTTAGTTTTATACGAGAACCAACTCCATAAGGTCCTGCGCTCCAACCCGTATTAATTAGCCAAACGTTGACACCTGCATCTTGCATTTTTTTACTTAACATTTCAGCATAAACTGTTGGGTGTAATGGCATAAATGGTTCTCCAAAACATGCAGAGAAAGATGGTACAGGCTCTGTAATACCAGCTTCTGTACCTGCTACCTTGGCGGTGTAACCAGAAATAAAATGGTAAGCCGCTTGGCCTGGTGTTAATTTTGAAACCGGTGGCAATACACCAAAAGCATCAGCTGTTAAGAAGAAAATATTGGTAGGATTACCAGCATAAGATGGCTTTTGAATATTATCTATATGATAAATAGGATAACTTACGCGTGTGTTTTGTGTAATGCTACTGTCCATATAATCAACTTCTCCATTGTCTTTGAAGATGACATTTTCAAGAATTGCACCTGGTCTAATGGCTCTAAAAATATCGGGTTCTTTTTCTTCAGTTAAGTCAATCACTTTTGCATAACAACCACCTTCAAAATTGAAGATATTGTTTTCTGCTGTCCAACCATGCTCATCATCACCAATTAATTTTCGGTTTGGATCGGCAGATAAGGTTGTTTTACCTGTACCAGATAAACCAAAGAAAATAGCTGTGTCTCCATCTTCGCCAACATTAGCAGAACAGTGCATTGGTAAAACGTTTTTTTCAACCGGAAGAATAAAGTTTAATGAAGAAAAAATACCTTTTTTAATTTCACCTGTATAAGCAGAGCCACCAATTAAAGCAATTTTCTTAGTAAAATTAAGAATTGAAAAATTTCCTTGACGTAATCCAACGGCTTTAGGATCTGGTGCTTCATATCCTGGTGCGCAAAGTACTAACCATTCTTCTTCAAAATTTTCTAATTCAGATTCATCAGATCTTAAAAACATATTATATGTAAACATGTTAGACCATGGATATTCTGTTACAGTTCTTACATTAGTTTTATATTCTGGATCAGCACATACGTAAGCATCTCTAACATAAATTTCTTTGCCGCTTAAATAGTTAGTGATTTCAGATTGTAGTTTATCAAAATTATCTGGGGAAATTGCTTTGTTCGTTTTTCCCCACCAAACTTTATCTACAGTATATTCATCTCGTACTATAAAACGATCTTGAGGTGAACGTCCTGTGAATTTTCCTGTATTTACAGCTAAAGTGCCGTTCGCAGTTTCTTTTCCCATTCCTTTTTCAATAGTAATGGCTTGTAGTTTTTTAGGAGAAAGATTCCAATGAGCTTTGGTGTCCTTAAGTCCATATTTAGTAAGGTCTCTAGTTTTCATACTTGAATTGTTTAATAAAGTTTCCATGATTTATAATTTTTTAATTCCACGTTCCTTTTAAAATGGCCAAATTAATGGCACTAATAGTAAAGAGGTTATTAAGAAGAGTAGAAGCAATGGTGCACCTACTTTTAAGTAATCCATAAATTTATAACCACCTGCAGTCATTACCATAGCATTTGTCGTTGTGCCTACTGGTGTTAAAAATGCGGTTGAAGCACTAATCGCTACTACAATCATAAAAGGAGCTGCAGAGATGTTAAGCGTGTTTGCTGCAATAATTACAATAGGTGCCATTAATACTGCTGTGGCTGAGTTATTAATAACTTGACTAAAAGTTGTAGTGAGTAAAAACACACCTCCTAATAAAACGACAGGGTGTAAGCTTCCTAATGAAGCGACCAAACCGTTAGCAATCAGTTCTGCTGTACCCGTTTTTTGTAATGCAATTCCCATTGGTATCATAGCTGCAATCATTACAACGCTTATCCAACTTATACCTTTGTAAGCTTTTACCATTGGGACACAACCGGTAATCATTATTAGGCCAGCTGATATTAATGCGGCAACTGCTCCTGGTACAATTTTAAATACTAATAATGTAATCATTAATAATAAGGCAGCTAATGCGATATACGATTTAATAGTAAGGTCTGTAACCGTTTTAGCCATACCTTCAGGACTACCACAAATAACCAAATGCTCGTAGTGTTTTTTTAACTCATCAATAGCGCCCCATTGTCCTCTAATTAAAAACGCATCACCTGCTTTTACTGTAATTTCTCTGTCTATTAAAGGTTTTGCATTTCTAGACGCAGCCATAAGTTGTACGTTGTAACGTTCAAAGAAATGCCCTGAACTTATATTTCGTCCTACAAGTGCAGATTGCGGAGTTACCAAAACCTCTGCCATACCAACTTCTTGATTGATGAGGTTGTTTCGTAATTCATTAGCAATAGGTTCTAATGGTAAGAGACCTAATCTAAATTTTATCATTAAGGTATTAATCGCTTCAGTATTACCTTTAACAGTAATAATATCGTGGTATAAAAATTCAGTGTCGTCTGTCGGAAGTTCAATAAAAGGATGATTACCTTTTAGACGGTTTGGATGTCTACGTTTAATACGTAATATGGTAATACCATAATCTTTTTCAAGATTCCAATCCCCTAATTTTGTATTTAAGAATGGAGATACAGATCTTACTCTCAATCTATAATAGTCGCCATCTACTTTATATGCTTCAATCCATTGGTGAAGTGTAGTGCTAACATTAACAGGCTTATTATTGGTTTTATTGCTAGGCAAAAGTCTGTAGCCTATATATTTAAAGTAGAGTAGTGTTAATAATAATAGCGGTAATCCTATAAGTCCAAATTCAAAGAAAGAAAACCCTTCTAAACCACTTTCTAGCATTGTATTATTTACAATAATGTTTGGAGGAGTGCCTGTTAAAGTTAGCAGACCACCAGTATTTGAGCCAAAAGCTACGGGCATTAATAATTTAGAAGGTAAGGTGCCAATACTCCAAGCAGATGCTATGGTTACAGGCATTAGTGTTGCTACAGTACCAGTATTACTTACGACTCCAGATAGTAATCCAGAACCTAAAGTTGTTATTAATAAAAGCTTCATTTTGCTTTTGCCAGCCATTTTTATAAATTTTTCACCAGCCAAAGCAGTCCAACCTGTTTGAGAGAGTCCTTCTCCTATAATAAATAGAGCAGCAATCATAATCACGGTTGGATTACTAAATCCGCTTAATGTTTCTGTTAAATCTAAAATTCCAAAGACAAACAAGCTTAACATAGAAAGAAGTGCGATAATATCTGGTGTGAATTTACCCCAAATGAATAAGGAAATGGTAATAATTAGAATGGCTAACATTAAGGTCATAAGGACGTTATCTTTAAATAATAGCGTAAAGATAGAGTCAATAGGAAGCAATATTCATGACGAAAGTCATACTTTAGAAGTATTGCGGATTTTTCAATTTAGACCACTAAAATTTGAGAAAATCAAAGATTTATGCAATCGAAACCGTTTGCGAATTAAAAAGAAAGCGATTATCTACCTTCTTTTTAATATTTTTGATACTTAGAAAAAACTTAAAGACGTATGAAATTAGATATTTTGGCTATTGGTGCACATCCAGATGATGTTGAATTAGGCTGTGGAGCAACCTTAGCAAAAGAAGTTTCAAAAGGAAAAAAAGTAGGTATTATAGATTTAACAAGAGGTGAATTAGGGACCAGAGGAACAGCCGAAACACGTGATGAAGAGGCTTTTAATGCTGCTAAAATATTAGGAGTACAATCTAGAATTAATATGCGATTTGCTGATGGTTTCTTTGTTAACGATAAAGCACATCAATTAGAACTTATTAAAATGATTCGCTATTACAAACCAGAGCTAGTTATTTGTAATGCTATAGATGATAGGCATATTGATCACCCAAAAGGAAGCCAGTTAGTTAGTGATGCTTGTTTTCTTAGTGGATTAAAAAAAATTGAAACCATTTATAAAGATGAAAGTCAAGCACAAGAAGCTTGGCGACCAAAAGCCGTATACCATTATATACAGTGGAAAGATTTAGAGCCAGATGTTGTTGTTGATATTTCTGGTTTTATAGATAAAAAGGTAGCATCAGTATTAGCTTATAAAACGCAATTCTTTGATCCTAATAGTAAAGAGCCTGAAACTCCGATATCTAGTAAGAACTTTACAGATAGTGTAGAGTATAGGGCAAGAAATTTAGGGAGATTAATTGGTGTGGAACATGCTGAGAGTTATACAGTTGAGCGTTACGTGGCCGTAGAATCGTTATTTGATTTAAAATAATTTCAAAAACTGTTTGCAAGAGATAACAAATAAATTATCTTTGCAATCCAATTTAAAATGGTGGTTGTAGCTCAGCTGGTTAGAGCGTCGGTTTGTGGTACCGAAAGTCGCCGGTTCGAACCCGGTCTTCCACCCAAAAGTAATAAGCCTTTCAGAAATGAAGGGCTTTTTTTGTGGAGTGAATTTAAATGCTACTTTTAATTAATAGAAGTCAAAAGCGTTTTGATGTCTTTCTTTAAACGGGTAACTTCTTCAGGAATTAAACTGTTATAAAACCCACGTATGTTTTGGTTGTGATCCAAAATGGCAATGTAACTACTATGGTAGAAGTCTGTACCATCCTCGTTAGGTTTAAAGTTTGTCATAAATTGAGCGGCTAAATGTTTAGTGTTTTCTTCACTAGAGGTTACAAACAACCATTTATGATTTGGTATTGCTGTAGCTTCAGAATAGTTTTTTAAGACTTCAATTGTGTCATTTTTAGGGTCTATAGTATGAGATATAAGTAGAACAGCATCATTAGTTATAAACTCTTCAGCAACTTTAATAAGTTCTGTTCGCATAGGCGGACAGATACTTGGGCATCGTGTAAAAAAGAAATTAGCAACAATAATTTTGTTCTGAATGGTTTCAGTAGAAACGTCTGATCCGTCTTGGTCTTTAAAATCAGAATATTTAATAGAATAAGTTTCTGTTTCGCCTTCAAAGTTAATTTTATAGCTTAAAATAGGCAGTTCTTCAACATTCGATTGGCAACCCATAAGTACTATAGCTACTAAGACAAATTGTAATTGCTTCATTAGTTTACTTTGTAAGCTTTTAATTGTTCGTGCATTTCTTTGTCGTATAGAAATAGAAACATACTCGCCATCATATCCTGATCGCTTCCAGATGTGTTATTAACTTCTAGTATCAATTCATAAGCATGATCTGGATACAACATTACACCTTCTGCACTCGAAAAAGACGACACACGTTTTAAACCTGTTTTATCAGTATAATTTTCAGCAATAGATGTAAATATTACCGTGTCTTTGGTTTTATTTTTTAAAGTTAATGTCTCAGCATAAGGGTGTAAATGTGTAGCAATATGGTGCAATGTTGTGCTGTCTTTTAGCTGAAGTTGATGTGTAATATCATAACTATATCGCTTTTTGCCAGGGAACACAACCCAATGACCAGAAAGGCTTTCTCCTTCATCGTTACTATAACTATGGTTTCCTGTTTCAACCGGTAAGCACATATTAGGATTGGCTTCGGTTGGACCTTGAAAAGGATTATCTGTATTATAAGGTAACATAATAAAAACCGTTTTGCTTTGTAGCGGTTTCATCGTTTTACTATGCGGTTTATAGCCTAAATTGATTTGATGTTTTACAGAAAACGGATCACTTTTTATATTATGATTAAGAGTTTGTGTGGATAAAAATAAATTTTCATTTCCAAATACAGGAAAACCAAAACCATCAGGAAAGTTATACTTTTCAATGCCGTTGCTCATTGAAGTTAACCTTGGATAGTGTTGTCCAATGCGTTCGTTTAAATTCCAGCGCGAATAATGTTCGCCATCATAAAAATCAATATTTGTATGGCATATATAATCGTTGGAGAGTGCATCGACTTCGTTTGTACTTATGGCCTTGGTTTCAAATGAAGTTATCCAAACCAAATCATCCGTTTTAGAATCTATTTGAAAGGAGCGCATCACCTTAGGGCCTTCCATAGATTTGTATATCTGATCGACAACAAGTGTTGGTGTAATAAGCGATAATGTTTGGTCTTTATTTGTGATATTCCAAGTGTTATCAACCAAGCCAAAAGTGTGATTTATACGTGTTTTTATAATAGCTTTATGCCTGCTAGGGAGATTTAAATAATAAATTCCACCAACACTTATGGCAACAAGCAATAATAAAACTGAATATTTTAGTATTTTCGAGTTCACACAATAAAAGTACTATTATTTTATGCAAGCACATAGTGAAAAACGTGTTTTTGGTTTAGATCTAATGAGGGCTATGGCAATAGTACTAGTTGTTTTTTCTCATGTATCTTGGATAGTACCAAATGCACAAGGAGTGATTCCAGATTTAATGGGGATTGCAGGAGTTCTTGGCGTAGAAATATTTTTTGTACTTAGTGGCTTCCTTATAGGTCAAATTATTTACCGTCTTTATACCTCTGATAATTTTAATTTTAAATCGGTCTCGTATTTTTGGGTGAGACGATGGTTTAGAACACTTCCTAATTATTATTTAGCATTAATTATAAATATAGGTATCTCCGTTTATTTAGGTTTGGCTTTACCAGATCGTCTTTGGACATATTTTCTATTTCTTCAAAATTTGACTACAGAAATGCCTTCTTTTTTTGTAGAGTCTTGGAGTTTGTCTATTGAAGAGTTTGCCTATATAATAGGGCCTTTATTGTTGTATTTTACACTGTTTATAAAGACAGAGTTGTCAAAATCGAAACAGTTTTTATGTGTAACGTTTCTTATTATTTTAATTTTTATACTAACTAAATGGTTTTATGCAATTAATGATGATGTAAAAACAATGCATCATTGGAATTCCCATTTAAAAGCAGTGTTGATTTATAGAATAGATGCTATTTATTATGGCGTTTTTGCTGCTTATATCTCTATAGTAAAGCCAAAATTTTGGAAACAAAGTAAATATATAGCCTTGGGATTAAGTGTGTTAAGTTTAGGTGTTATAAACATTGCAGTTCCTTTACAGTATATATTTATTGAAACGCACTCTACATTTTGGAACTTTTGGTATTTACCACTCAATTCAATAGCTATATTATTGGCATTGCCAATGCTAAGTGAATTAAAGAAAGCCCCAAAACTAATAAGTAGGCCAATTACATTTATTAGCTTAACATCTTATGCTATTTATGTTTTACATTATTCTATTATTTTGCAATTAATGAAATACAATTTGCCAACTGATAACTTACCTAAATTTGATATTCTAATTTATATCTTAACGTATTTAAGCTTGACGCTCATTTGCGCATATTTTGTTTATCGTTTATTTGAAAGACCTCTCACTAATTTGAGGGACACTTTAAAGCTCAAAACATACTTCAATTAGTTTTTTATTTACATAATATTTTGAAGATTATATAGGTAAGTGACAAATTCATAATTATTCTAAATAAGCGTAATTATTAATTTGATATTTAAGTTGCTGTAGAATTATTAAATGTATAATAAATTATATTTAAAAATGCTGAATTGATAGTAAAACACATTAAACTAGTATTTAATTCAACAAAATCCCAATTTTGTTACATATTTTTTAAAACCCTTTATAATTCGTAAATTTGTGACACAAACAAACTAATTATCAACCTTAAATATACTATATGGCTTTTGACATTGATATGATTAAAAAGGTTTACGCTAACATGACAGAGCGCGTTGATGCTGCTAGAGACATTGTTGGTAAACCATTAACACTTTCAGAAAAAATATTATACTCACACTTATGGGACGGAAAACCTACTACAGCCTTTACAAGAGGAAAGGATTATGTAGATTTTGCTCCAGACCGTGTGGCATGCCAAGATGCAACTGCTCAAATGGCATTATTGCAATTTATGCAAGCAGGTAAGCCTAAAGTGGCTGTACCAACTACAGTGCATTGTGATCACTTAATCCAAGCAAAAGATGGTGCTGCTACCGATTTAAAGAATGCCAATAGCACGAGTAGTGAAGTGTTTAATTTCTTGGAATCTGTTTCTAATAAGTATGGTATTGGTTTTTGGAAACCAGGAGCTGGGATTATTCACCAGGTTGTATTAGAAAATTATGCATTTCCAGGTGGAATGATGATTGGTACTGATTCTCATACTGTAAATGCTGGTGGACTAGGAATGGTTGCCATTGGAGTTGGTGGTGCTGATGCTGTAGATGTTATGGCGGGAATGGCTTGGGAACTTAAATTTCCAAAACTGATAGGAGTAAGATTAACAGGGAAACTTTCTGGTTGGACAGCGCCAAAAGATGTCATTTTAAAAGTAGCAGGTATTGTTTCAGCTAAAGGTGGAACAGGTGCTATTGTAGAATATTTTGGGCCTGGAGCAACATCTATGTCTTGTACGGGAAAAGGAACAATTTGTAACATGGGAGCTGAGATTGGAGCAACAACTTCAACATTTGGCTACGATGATTCTATGGAGCGTTATTTACGTGCTACAGATAGAGCTGATGTTGCAGATGAAGCTAATAAAATTAGACCATACCTAACTGCTGATGAAGAGGTATATGCTAACCCAGAACAATATTTTGACCAAGTTATTGATATTGATTTATCTGAATTAGGACCTTTATTAAATGGACCATTTACTCCAGATTTATCAACACCAGTTGGTAAAGATATGTCTAAAATTGCAAATGAAAATGAATGGCCTATAGCTGTAGAATGGGGATTAATAGGTTCTTGTACGAACTCGTCTTATGAAGATTTATCAAGAGCATCATCTATTGCACAACAAGCCATAGATAAAGGCATTAAAATGAAAGCTGAATTAGGAATAAATCCTGGTTCTGAGCAAGTGCGTTATACCGCTGAACGCGATGGTATTTTAGGAATTTTTGAAAAATTAGATGCTAAAATATTCACCAATGCTTGTGGTCCATGTATTGGACAATGGGCAAGATATAGCGACCCTAAAAATGCACCAAAAAATAGTATCGTTCACTCATTTAACAGAAACTTTGCTAAACGTGCAGATGGAAATCCAAATACGCATGCTTTTGTGGCTTCACCAGAAATTACAGCTGCAATAGCTATTGCAGGACGTTTAGACTTTAATCCTATGACGGATAAGTTAATTAACGAAAATGGAGAAGAAGTTATGTTTGATGAGCCTACAGGATGGGAATTGCCTCCTAAAGGTTTTGAAGTAAAAGACAATGGGTATTTAGCACCAGTTGCAGATGGTAGTGGAGTAGAAGTTACTGTAAGTCCTACGTCTGAAAGATTAGAGTTATTAACTCCTTTTACACCTATAGGAAATGAAATTAAAGGAGCTAAATTATTAATAAAAGCTTTTGGAAAATGTACCACTGATCACATTTCAATGGCTGGACCATGGTTACGTTTTAGAGGACATTTAGATAATATTTCTAATAACTGTTTGATTGGTGCTGTTAATGCATTTGGAAAGAAAACCAATTTTGTTAAAAATCAATTAACAGGTGAGTTTGGTGGTGTTCCAGATACAGCAAGAGCTTATAAAGCTGCAGGAGTAAAATCAATTGTAGTTGGTGATCATAATTATGGTGAAGGTTCTTCAAGAGAACATGCGGCTATGGAGCCAAGGCATTTAGGTGTAGTTGCTGTAATTGTAAAATCTTTTGCGCGTATTCACGAAACAAATCTTAAAAAACAAGGTATGTTAGGTTTAACGTTTGCTAATGAAGCTGATTACGATTTAATTCAAGAAGATGATACCTTCAACTTTATTGACTTAAATGAATTTGCACCTGATAAGCAATTGCATTTAGAAATTGTTCATGCAGATGGTAGTAAAGATGTAATAGCGTTGAATCATACCTACAATGATGCACAGATTGATTGGTATAACGAAGGTTCTGCTTTAAACTTAATAAAGAAAGAAAACAACGCTTAGTTGTTAACTTAATAATTAAAAAAAAATCCGCTAGAATTTCTAACGGATTTTTTTTATGCCAATTAATAAAGGATTAACACTAAATTAAAAAGGGTATATTCGTTTTTAAATAAAATCATATGAAAAAAACACTACTCTTTTTAAGTGTCATCTTGTTGTTGCAAACCAATGAGATTTTGGCACAAACCATTGAATTACCATCTAGTTTATATTTATGTGATACTGGTTCTCTTGAGCTTGATGGAACTGTAATAAACACAACCGATACAAATATTACTTATCAATGGTATTATTCCATTTCATTGAATGTTTCTACGATACCAAGTAATGAAATAACAGGTGCAACTAACCCAATATTAACATTAACAGGTGATGGTACTGAATATGGATACTATAAAGTATTAGCAACACTGTCTGATGGAAGTGTACATGTAGATCAAACTAAAATTTCAATAAGTAATTCAGTAAACACATATCTAATTGTTGATTGTGATTTCTTTTTGATACAAGACTTGCAAAACTATTACGAGTTGCTATATACATCTAACATAACCTTTAGTTATTATCAAGATGAGATTGATGCCATAGAAGGTAATGACTTAAGTGCTGATAGCTTTTATAGCTATGATTTATATAATCTTTATCTTCGAATTGAGGTTAATGATGGGGAGTGTGTAGATATAATACCTTTAGATATTTACGTGAATAGTATATATGCCTATTGGGTTCCTAATATGGGAGATTGTTCCATTGATGCCACGGACAACGTATTTGATTTAACTACAAATGATGCTCAAATTATTGGAGGACAACAATTCGCAGTGGTTAATTATTTTGTTAGCTATAATGATGCTAATAATCTAAATAATCCAATTACGAATGCTTCTAATTATACGGCATTGTCGCCTAATCAAACTATTTATGCAAGGGTATATGACCCAAATAACACTAATTTTAATTGCGATCCATCTCAAAGTATTATCCAATTTCAATTATTATCAATTTCTGAACCAACTCCAAATACTGAATTAGATTATATCGTTTGTGATACTACAAGTGGTTCTGATACTGATGGTATTGGTGCATTCGATTTAACGAGCAGAAATACTTTAGTATTGTCTGGCTTAAGTACATATCAGTATAATATAAGCTATTATAATACTTTAGTTGATGCTGATGCTAATACCAACCCTATTTTATCTCCTAATAATTATATAGGGAGTAATGAGGTGATCTATGTTAGAGTAGAAAGTAGTTTAAACTCTGAATGTGTTCAAATATCACAGATGAATTTAATAGTACAAGATACTTGCGATGATATTTCAGTGAATTTACTTTCTTATTGGCAGGCTCCAAGACCAGGATTTACATATAGAAATATGCTAATTGTAAAGAATAATGGCGAGTCAACGGTAAGTTCTGGTAGTGTAACATTTGCTAACGATGCTATTGCGGCATATTCAGGAGCAACAGGATTAAGTGCAGGCAATACCATTACACCAACAGCAACTGGATTTACTTTAGACTTTGTGGATTTACTACCAGGAGAAAGTGAAGTGATTTATATTGATTTATTGGTCTCGACTTCTGCTAATTTAGGAGATATGATTACTAATGTTGCAGAGTATACAACATCTTCAAGTGATGTGGTCATTGAAAATAACACTTCTAGTTTATCAGAAATTATTATTGGTTCTTATGATCCTAATGATATTAATGAGTCTCATGGACCAGAAATTGAACATGTTAGTTTTACGGAAGACGATTATCTATATTATACCATTAGGTTTCAAAATGTAGGTACTGCTAGTGCCATAAATGTAATCATAGAAAATACTTTAGACCCTAAGTTAGATAAGACGACCTTCCAAATGTTAAGCGCTAGTCATTCGTATGGCATTGAGCGCGATTTTGATAATTTAACATGGAATTTCTATAATATAAATCTAGCAGATGAAACTACTGATGAACCTAATAGTCATGGTTTTGTTTATTATAAAATAAAACCATTAGCAGGCTATGAAGTCGGTGATATTGTACCAAATACAGCAGCTATTGTTTTCGATTTTAATGAACCTGTAATTACCAATACGTTTAATACAGAATTTGTAGCTCCCTTAAGTATATCAGAAAATAGTATTAAAAGTGATTATTTATTATCTCCTAATCCTTCAAAAGATATGGTGAGTTTAAGTTTTACATCAACACAATCAAATATTGAAATTGCCGTTTTTGATATTTTAGGAAAAATGGTATTAACACGCAAAATGCAACAAGTTTTAGCAATAGATCTAAATATTTCAGTATTAGAAAAAGGAGTTTATTTTGTGAAAGTAAAAAATGATATAGGAGAACTTAAATCGAAAAAGATTATTAAAGAGTAATCTCTGATGTTTTAATAAAAGCAAAGCCTTTGAGTAATCAAGGGCTTTTTTATGTTAGGGTGTTCGTTTAATCTCGACAATTAAACTATCTAACAAATACGTCCTCTAATGCAATCACTGTGGTTCTTTGATAATGTTAACCTTTTTAAGGTACTCTGCCCTCATAAAGTCAAGATTTATACTAACGAACATAATTTTTGTTCGTACAAAAAGAAAGACTATATCTATATTGAAGCAGATGCTGCCAATAAAGTTTATTTAATTGAACATGGAAAAGTTAAAATTGGCTATTACAGTGAAGATGGAAATGAAATCGTAAAAGCCATTCTTACTAAAGGTGAATTGTTTGGGGAAAAAGCAATTTTAGGAGATGAAAAACGTGATGAATTTGCACAGTCCATAGATAACGAAACTTCTATATGTCCTATAAGTGTTGATACCATGCACGATTTAATGAGAGACAATCAAAATTTTAGTTTTAAAGTCTATAAATTCATTGGTTTAAAGTTTAAAAAATTAGAGCGTCGGTTACAATTGTTATTGTTTAAAGATACTAAAACACGCTTAATTGAATTTCTAGATGAACTTTGTGTAGATTTTGGTTACGACTGTGACAAAACCGGAGATTATGTTATTAAGCATCCCTATACTCAAAAAGATATTGCTTCGCTTATAGGTACATCGAGACCAACAATTAATATCCTTCTTAATGGGTTAAAAGAGGAAAATTACTTAGATTTTAACAGAAAAGAAATAAGAATCTTAAAAAAATCAGCATAGTGTTAGCTATCTAACATTTAAAGAGGTTTTGGTCGTTTAATTTTGAAATATAATTTTAAAATTAAAAAAGCAATGAAGAAAAAAATGATTTTAGCGGTATTGGCATTAGGGATTTTTGCCAGTTCGTGTAGTAGTGATGATGATAACACAAGCTCAGTAAATTCAAATTTAACCCTCAACCTTGATGGTTTAGAAGCGTTAGGTGATGATTTTGTTTATGAAGGATGGATTATTGTAGATGGATCTCCAGTATCTACAGGAACATTTAGTAGTGTAGATTTTCCTCAAACATTTAATGTAAATTCAGAACAGTTAGCTATGGCAACTACATTTGTATTGTCTATTGAACCTGCAGTAGATTCTGATCCCGATCCAGCTGCAACAAAAATTTTAGCAGGTGATTTTTCAGGAACTTTGGCAAGTGTAAATTCTAATGGTATAGTTGCAGATTTTAGTACTTCTACAGGTAACTATATTTTAGCAACACCAACAGATGTAGATGATACTAACGAGGAAAGTGGAGTTTGGTTTTTAGACAACTCTAGTGGAAGTGCTGTTGCAGGATTAGATTTACCAACATTAACTGAGGGTTGGAAATACGAAGGTTGGGCAGTCATAGATGGAACACCAGTTAGTACAGGAACATTTACAGATCCAACATTAGCAGACGATAATGCAGCCACTTCAGTTTTTAAAGGAGAAGCAGGAAATGGACCAGGTTTTCCAGGTGAAGATTATTTACAAAACGCTCCTGCAGGAATGACGTTTCCAACCGATTTGCGTGGGGCAACAATCGTGATTTCTGTTGAACCAGTGCCAGATAATAGTCCAGCACCTTTTACGTTAAAACCCTTAGCGCATGTAGTACCAGAAGAAGCTTCAGTGCATACAACCATTTCAATGGAAGTAGGACCCGTTTCTGTTATTTCAGGAACTGTAACAAAAAGTTAAGTTAGATTAAATTTGTTAGATTTGAAGCGCGATACCAAATTTATGGTGTTGCGCTTCTTTATTTTATAGGAATACGAATATGAAAAAATCAAATAAGAAAAAATCTATAATTTCTAATATTGTTGGTATTGCGGTTATCTTGTTACTTATTATACCTCAAACAAGAAGTGCTATTCAGGTAACGCTTCATAAGGGGTTGAGCTATGTGAATCAATCATCACTTATTAATAAAGAAGACAGGGTGTCTGTAAGCTATACAGATTGGCAGTTAATATCCGATACCAATAAGGTTATTAGTTTTAATGATACTAAAGGAAAAGTTGTATTTATAAACTTTTGGGCAACCTGGTGTCCGCCTTGTATTGCAGAAATGCCAAGTCTTCAAGAGTTGTATAATGACTACAACGCTAAAGTAGAATTTATGTTTGTTACTAGTGATGATTTTAAAACTGTAGAAAAATTTAAAACAAAAAAAGGGTTTAATTTTGAAGTGTATAATCCATTAAATCAAGTGCCTTCAACCTTGTCAACTCAGACGATACCAAGAACTTTTATTATTAATAAAGAAGGAGAAATTGTTGTAGACGAATCTAGTGCTATAGATTGGAATAGCGACAAAGTAAGAGAAATGCTTAACACGTTAATAGATTAGCTTGGTTTTAAGCTTTTTATAGCTTAATGCGTTTCATAAGGTATAAATTGGTAAGTATAAGTGTAAACGCATATACCATGTCTTCAATAGGAATTGTGAAAATTCTAAAAGCAAGATTTTGACTATTGTCATACCATACAACTTCATTTTCAATACAACTCCCGGTTAATAGTCCGTTTACAATAAAAAAAGGAATTAACATTACTAAGAAGGTTACGTAGTATTCTTGCAGAAGTTTAATATTAAATTTTAAAACAAATAGAATTAAACCAATAGCATAAATAAAATTAACTAAAGTGTACCATTTGTCATAGGCAAAAATTAATGTCATTGATAATATTGCTAATGAGATGTAGCTTATAGTTTTTGTGGTCTTTTTAGAAACGCTCATGTTTGGAAAATAATATAAGAGCGAATAATGTGTAAATACACAAGCATAAGGTATACATATAAAAAACAACCATTCTTCAATGGGTAAATTGAAGACTCTATACTTTAAAAAATAGGCGTCATTAAAACCCCAAAATCCGTAGTGCGTAAATATAATATCCCATGGAACATAGAAGCACATGGTTATTATGATGGCAATAAATAAAGATTTCCAATGCTTATAAAACTGTAATTTTGGATGAAAACTGTAAATAAAAGGTATAGAAAGTGACCCTAAATCTAAAAGTAAATACAGATAATTCATTAGTTATTGTTTAAAATATTTAAAAGGAACAATTAACATTCCGAAGTTTTCTCCTTTGTCCTTCCCTAAGTGTTTATGGTGAATCTTGTGGGCACGTCTCAATCCTCTTGCGTATTTATTATCTATGTTTCGTAGCCACTTAAAACGTTGGTGAATAAATATATCGTGAACAATAAAATAGGCTGCACCATATACTAAGATACCTAATCCTATAGGTAGGCAATACCAAATGGCTTCGTAATTCCATAAGTAAAAACAAACCATACTAACAATGGCATAGAAAATAAAAAAGGCATCATTACGTTCAAACCAACTATCGTGATCTTTTTTGTGATGATCTTTGTGTAAATTCCATAAAAACCCATGCATAATATACTTGTGTGTAAACCAAGCGTTGAATTCCATGATAAAGAATGTACTTAAGAAAATCAGTATCCAAAAAATAGTTTGCATAATTATCTATTTATTTTTTAAAGTAAATTCAGTTGATATTTAACATAGCTTCTTGTAAGTAGCTCTATTTTTCTGTAATTAGGTACTCTAATTCTAGTCGATTTAATCTGTAAAGCAGGAGTTTTTTTCAGTTTATCTAATAATTGACTATAATAACGATAAGCCATAAATACTCCAAATTTAGCTTCTAAAGGTAATCGTTTTATGCCTTGTAATCCTTTTTCAAAATCAGATTCTATATCAGATATAATTGCTTTTTTTGAAGTTTCGTCTAATTGATTCAAATCCGTATCTGGAAAATAAGTTCTATTTAAACCTTCAAAGTCGGCTTTTAAATCACGTAAGAAATTGACTTTTTGAAAAGCTGAACCTAGGCTCATTGCAGATGCCTTTAGGTCTTCATATTTTTCAGTATCACCCTTAACAAAAACTTTTAGACACATTAATCCAACAACATCTGCCGAACCATAAATGTACTCTTCGTATTCATCATGGGTTAAATAATCTGTTTTGTGAAGATCAAGTCGCATGCTGCTCATAAAAGAGTCTACCAAATGTTTGTCAATGCCATAGTTGTGATAGGTTTCTTGAAAGGAATTTAAAATAGGGTTTAAGCTAATTCTATCTTCTAAAGCAGCTTCTAAATCCCTTTCAAAATTGTTAAAAAGCTGTTCTTTGTTATAGTCATGAAATGTATCAACAATCTCATCAGCAAATCTTACAAATCCGTAAATATTGTAAATATCTTGCCTTATGCTATGTGATAACATTTTTGTAGCTAATGAGAATGATGTACTGTAAGCGTTAGTAACTGCTTTACTACATTCTCTAGAGACATTGTCGAAAATTGATTTCATACTGTGTGTTATTAAAATTAATTTTTTTGAATTAGTTCTGACACTAATTTTCCCGATATTAAGGCTGGAGGTACACCTGGTCCAGGTACAGTTAATTGCCCCGTAAAATATAAGTCTTTAACTTTTTTGCTTTTTAATTTTGGTCTTAAAAAGGCTGTTTGCGTTAAAGTGTTAGCCAAGCCATAAGCATTTCCTTTATAAGAATTGTATTCGCTTATAAAATCATTAACACAAAAAGACGACTTAAAAAGAATATGTTTTTGAACATTTTGATCTGTTCTTTTTTCAAAACGTTTTATAATAAGATTAAAATAGTGGTCACGTAATTGAGGTGTGTCTTCTAAACCAGGCGCAATAGGAATGAGGAAAAAACCTGTTTCACAATGCTGAGGCGTCATAGTTTTATCTGTAACAGAAGGAAAATTGGCATAAAACAAAGGTTCTTCTGGCCATTTAGGATTGTCATAGATGTCTTTTGCGTGAATTTCAAAATCTGTGTCAAAAAATAAATTATGATGTTCTATATTTTGTAGTTTTTTATCAAAACCAATATAAAAGAGTAGGGAAGAAGGAGCAAATGTTCGTTTGTTCCAATAAGCTTCGCTATACTGTCTGTGTTGTTTTTCTAGTAAGGTTTCTGTATGATGGTAATCTGCGCCACTTAAAACAATATCAGAAGGAATAATTTTTTCATTAACAGTGATGCTTTCAGCGGTATTGTTTTTAACCGTTATCTTTTTAACATTGCTGTTTGTATAAATAGAGACGCCTATGCTTTCTGCTAAGCTTTGCATGGCTTTAATAATTTCATACATACCTCCTTTAGGGTGCCATGTTCCTAAGCCAAAATCTGCAAAATTCATAAAACTATAAAAAGAAGGTGTCTGATTAGGTTTTGCACCTAAAAACAAAACAGGAAACTCTAGTGTTGAAATAAGTTTTGGATTTTTAAAGTTTTTACGAACTTCTGAGCTTATGGTTTTAAAAAACTGGTCTACTCTTGTAATGGTTTCCTTAGATACCAACTCAAAAGGTGAAACACCTGGTTTTAGTACAACTTTATTTATTGCAATATCGTAGTGCTCTTGTGCTCTTGTTATAAATTTTCTTAATGGTTTAGAGCTTCCTGCTTCAATACGTTCAAATTCTTCACAAATTTTATCCATGTGATCACCTATGGTAATTACATCGTCTAAAAAGAAGATTTTATAAGCAGGACTGAGCTTGTCTAGTTGGTAGTAGTCACTGGTGGTTTTTCCAAAGTCGTTAAAGAATTTTTCAAAAACATCAGGCATCCAATACCAACTTGGGCCAATGTCAAAGGTAAATCCATCTTTAATAAGTTGTCTTGCTCTTCCTCCTACAGTATCATTTTTTTCGTAGATAGAAACAGTATGTCCTGCTTTAGCTAGATAGCATGCTGCCGATAGAGCTGAAAAACCAGAACCTATTATGGATATTGTTTTAGACATTAATTTATAATTCTTTAATTAGTGCTTTAATAGAATCGAATGGTTTAATATGTTCAGGTAATTGCATTTTGTCAATACCATCTAACATTTTTCCTAAAACCCAGAAACTCGTATTAGAGTTTTTTAACAAGGCATCATCAAATTCTTCTATGTAGCTTAAAAGATTTTCTTTTTCAGGCTTAACAGTAAAATAAGATACAAAAATAATCTCATCATAGTAGTTTTTAATATCTCTAAGACTTTGTATTGGAACACTTGGCCCTAAAAATATAGACCTGTAGCCGTGTCTAATAATCTCATAATTAATAAACATTAAGCCCAGTTCGTGTATTTCGTTATCAGGCAAATAAAGCACAAATGTTTTATTGGATGTGTGCATTTGTTTGGCCTGAATTTTTTCGGTATTGACTAGTATTTTCTGGCGGATAAGTGTAGAAACAAAATGTTCGTGAGCAGGAGTAATTGTGTCTGTCTGCCATAGCAATCCAATTTCTGATAAGAAGGGTATAAGAATGTTGTAAAAAATATCTTGAAAAGCTTTTTCATTAAGAAGCGTATCATAAGTCTTATAAAAGAGAGCTTGGTCAAAATTAAGCATGGAAAGTTTAAAAGCATTTATGGCATGGCTCTCCATATTTGATTCCGTTGCAATTTCTCTTACTAATTGCGGGATTTTCTGAGAATCAATGGTTGCAATCTTAGATATTTTATAGCCATTATTATTAAGATAACTTACGTTAAGAAGCTTTTGAAAATTAGCTAAGTCGTAATATCTAATATTTGTTTCTGTACGTTTGGGCTCGAGCAAATTATAACGCTTTTCCCAAATTCTAATCGTGTGTGCTTTAATTCCGGTAAAGTTTTCTAGATCTTTAATGCTAAACCTATCTTTAATATTGTTCATTTTTTTTTGAAAATGTTTAAACAAAAATAAGGTTTATACCAATACGAAGTTTAGAATTAACAAAAATTATGAAAAAAAAGAATTGTAAAATGCAATGAAACCTAGTGAAGGCTTATTTATTAGTGAAGAATATAAATGTGATTTTTAAGTAATTGTGCGCACGAGAAGACTCGAACTTCCACGGACTAATGTCCACCAACCCCTCAAGCTGGCGCGTCTACCAATTCCGCCACGTGCGCAAAATAATGAAGTAAATATAAAAAAAGTTAAGCATTACGCTTAACCTTTTTTTTAGTGACCAGTCTGGGGCTCGAACCCAGGACCCTCTCCTTAAAAGGGAGATGCTCTGCCAACTGAGCTAACTAGTCGTTATGTTTTTTTCTAACGAGGGTGCAAATATAAAACCTTTATATAAATACAAAGAACAGAATCAAAAAAAAATATTTTTTTTTATTTGATGACGGTTTTAAGTGTCCTAGAATATTTATTTAATATGTAATTATTCGTTTTGTAGTGATTTGATACTACGTGTTTTAACTGTTTTTTTTGTTTTGTTAGTTTATTTTTTAATTAATCGCTTATCTTAAAGTGTGAGTTACGTTTAGACCAAAAAAAAAGTTAAGCATTACGCTTAACCTTTTTTTAGTGACCAGTCTGGGGCTCGAACCCAGGACCCTCTCCTTAAAAGGGAGATGCTCTGCCAACTGAGCTAACTAGTCATAATGCTTTTCTCTAACGAGGGTGCAAATATATAAGCTTTCTTTAATTTAACAACACTTTTTTAAATTTTTTTTTGTTTTTTTGTTGTGAACAAACCTATGGGTTTAATAATCAATTTGTAAGTGTTATGATTATAGTTTTAATAGGATATATGGGATCGGGAAAATCAACTATTGGTAAGGAATTGGCTACGGCTTTGAAGTACAGTTTTTTAGATTTAGATGCGTACATTTCTGATAAAGAAGAAAAATCTATTTCCGAAATATTTAAAACAAAGGGAGAGATTTATTTTAGAAAAAAGGAAACGGAATATTTAACCGAAATTTTAAATTCTTCTAAAAACCTTGTGCTAGGATTAGGTGGAGGTACACCTTGTTATGGAGAAAACATGAAACTTATGGTAGAGCACCCTAATTTGAAGTCGTTTTATTTAAAGCTTTCAATTCCTCTATTAACAACCCGATTATTCTTAGAACGCGAAAATAGACCCTTAATAAGTAGAATAAATTCTGAAGATGATTTAATGGAGTTTATTGGAAAACATTTATTTGAGCGTTCACATTATTACAGTCAGGCGCAATACACGTTAAATACAGACCATAAAACCCCTCAGGAAGTTTTAGAAGAACTTTTAGTTTACTTAATC
Source organism: Winogradskyella psychrotolerans (assembly GCF_018860565.1). Classification (GTDB taxonomy): domain Bacteria; phylum Bacteroidota; class Bacteroidia; order Flavobacteriales; family Flavobacteriaceae; genus Winogradskyella; species Winogradskyella damuponensis. Next base: position 25,137 of record NZ_JAHKPS010000013.1, on the reverse strand, counting down.
TAAATAGGCCTCGTAAGGTTGTTTAGATAAATTTACATGAACATGTTCAAATAAAGATGTAGAAAGTGAAATACCTTTAAAGTCGGCCTTAACAGGATATTTTTTATGATTTCGATTAACCAAAACAGCAGTTTTAAACTGTTTGAGTGGCACATCTAAAAAGTGTTTAATGCCATATATTAAAGTGCTACCAGAGTTTAATACATCATCAATTAATACCAACGATTTATTGGTGTAACTTTCTTTACTAATAGATGTTTTAATAGGTTCTGTTGGTTCCGCTTTATTTATGGTGACTTTACATAAGGTAGATTCTATATCAGAGATTTTATCTAAATTGGATTTTATTTTCTTTGCTAATAGATAACCATTGTTCTCAATACCTGCAATAATGAGTTCTGTCTCATTGGCATTACTTTCATAAATTTGGTAAGCAATTCGTTTTATTTTATGCTCTATTTCTTTATGACTTAAAATGGTGTTTTTAGTTAGTGCCATGGCTGCTCTTTACAAGATTAAAATTTACAATAAGCGACAATTTGTAGCTTAACAATTTAAGTTGACTGTAATTAAGGTAAGTCAAATGCCTCTTAAAGGCTTTCAAAGATAAAAAACAGTTCTTTACCTTGTCTTTCTTTTATAGAATTAATTGATGGTTCTAGAATTTTTATTTTAAACTTATTCTTAAAAAGTGATTTATATTCAGTTTCATTTCCGCCAAAAGGAGGTCCTTCCTCCGTTAATTCAAAATTAAATAATAAGCCAACAAGTTTTCCCTTAGGTTTTAATAAGTGATGCATCTGTTCAACATACTGTTGTCTCAAGATTGGGTTTAGTGCACAAAAAAAGGTTTGTTCAATAATAAGATCAAAGTTGTTACTTAATGCAAAAAAGTCAGCATTTAAAAGTTGGTCTTGAGGAAATTTAGGAACGCGATTTTTTAAATTAACTAAAGGCTGTTGAGCAAAATCCAAAACATAAACATTTTTAAAGCCCTTATTCCATAAATATTCGGCTTCATAACTATTACCAGCACCAGGAATTAGAATTTTTAATGATTTATCCTTTAATTGATTAATGTAAGTTTTAAGCGGAGTAGAGATGGCGCCAATATTCCAACCAATTTGGTTGTTGGTATATCTATTTTCCCAGTAATTTTTGTTTAAGTTATTCATGTTAAAAAAGAGGAAGTTATTATTCTTCCTCATCGTTATAAAAATCATCTATATCGCGTCTGTCTTTTTTAGTAGGACGCCCTACACCTTTCTTTCTGTAGTAGTCTTTACTATATTTTAAAAGCTCTTTAGCTTCAAAAGCAGACTTTGGTGTTGTATCTGTTCTGTATAGGTCAACTAATTTAGCTCCTACACGATTGGGAGGTAAATCATTAACGGTAAGCTGATATATAATTTGATCCTTTCTAAGTTCTATTTTATCTGTTGGAAAAACTTCTCTAGATGGTTTTATTGCTACGCCATTAACTTTTACTTGTCCTTTTTTACAAGCTTTTGTCGCAATACTTCGTGTTTTGTAATACCTCACGCACCATAAATATTTGTCTATTCGCATATCTTAATTTACTAAAAACTACGTTAATGTTGTAGTACAAAAATATTATATTATTGTATCTTGCGCCTTAAAAATATGCAATAATGAATTTTGTGTGTTAACTTACTGATGGTTAAACATGAACAATATATATTTCTATGAAAATTAAAACTTTAAAAATTACCCTTTTTTTATTAACTCTAATAACAGTCTTTATCTCTTGTAGTAGTGATGATGATACAGGAACATCTATAGTCATTGCAGATAGAACAGAACAACAAGTTATAGATGATGCTGCCATTGTAAATTATCTTGAAACACATTATTACAATTCTAGCTTTTTTGAGACTGGTTCAAATCATAAATATTCGGACATCATAATTTCGGAATTACCTTTAGATGTTAATGGAAATCATGTAAATCCAGACAACGAAACCGTTCTTATGGATGTTGTAGAAACACGTACAGTAACTTATTTTGAAACAGAGTACAAGTATTATGTTTTAAGTTTAAATCAAGGAAGTGGTGGTACACCTAAATTTACAGATGCTTTGCGTGTAAGATATGAAGGAAGTTCTGTAAATGAAGTAGCAGGAGGAGAGGAAGCGGTTTTTGAATCTTCAGCTACACCAATAGATTTAAACTTACAGTCGGATGGTTATACAATTGCTGGAGCTATAAAGGCATGGCAGCTTGTTTTACCTACATTTAAAGCAGGTTACGTAGATGGTGTAGTAGATGGTGTTGTTAACTATACAGATTTTGGATTAGGTGTAATGTTTGTACCTTCTGGTTTAGCTTATTTTTCTGCTATTACTACTGGTTCTTCTTATGATAATCTTATTTTTAAGTTTGAATTACTTCAATATGAAGTTGTTGATCATGATAATGATGGAATTCCATCTTATATAGAAGACTTAGATGGAGATTTGGACGTAGATGATGATAATACGGACGAAGACTCGCTTCCTAATTTTATTGATAATAATGATGACGGTGATGGTGTTTTAACAATAGATGAATTGATTCCAACAACATATACTGTAGATACAAATATGGGAGAAGTTGAGCCCGTTTTAGCGGCAAATGAGTTTGAACGTAGTCGATCTGTTAATGATGGTGTAATTACAATTAACACAGTAACTATTGCAGATTCTAATAATGATGGTATTCCAGATTATTTAGACGCAACAATTGAAATTAATTATAACGAACAATGATTTTTAAAGAAATTTAGTTCAGTAAAAAGTAAAAAAAAGCCGCTCATTTATTGAGCGGCTTTTTTATTTCATTAAGTTTATAATCCTATAGATAAACTTAGTATTAATTGATCTGGTCTTGTATCAATTCTACTTACTGCACCAGCTCCAATATTGTTGTTTATAAAAGTTGCTTCGTTAGTATTAAATCCTCTTTCGTATCTAAGATCTATACCTATTTTATTGAAGTTAACTCCAATTCCAAAATTTAATCCTACAGAAAAATCATCATTAACGTTGTCAATAGAAATACCTTCAAATTCGGTGTCTAATATGTATTGAAACGAAGGTCCTGCAAATACACTCAATGGGCCTAGCACTTTAATACCAACTAATACCGGAGCATCAATTTTTTTAACCGAAAACACATTGCTATTATAATCACTTTTTGTTGCTGTATAAACCAACTCAGGTCTTAAATAAAGCTTGTTTCCTATTTTTCCAAAAACACCAATATGATAGCCTACGTTGCGATCAGGGTTTTTGGCATTATCACCAATAGATTCAAAATAATCTCCGTTAGCACTGTAATTTAAACCTCCTTTAAAACCAAATAAACTTTCGTTTTGTGCATTAATGCTAAATCCAATAAAAGCTAAAATTACAGTTAGGGTAACCGATTTTTTCAAATGTTTCATAATGTTCGTTTTTAAGATTAACATGTGTAATATCAAAAACGTTGCCAAAATGAAGTTATTTTCTTTTCAATACTTTTTTAACAGCATTTTGAATGGCATCACTATTCAATCCATATTTTTCCATGAGTTGCGCTGGAGTACCCGATTCACCAAAAGTATCGTTTGTAGCTACAAATTCTTGAGGTGTTGGATGATGTTGTGCTAAAACTCTAGCAACACTTTCTCCTAAACCACCAAGATAATTGTGCTCTTCGGCAGTAACAATACAACCTGTTTTAGCCACAGAGTCTAAAATAGCTTTATCATCTAAAGGTTTTATTGTGTGAATGTTTATCACTTCGGCAGAAATACCAGCTTCATGTAATGCTTTTGATGCTTCTAGAGCTTCCCAAACCAAATGCCCAGTTGCAACTATAGTTACATCTGTACCTTCAGTAAATTTAATAGCTTTACCAATCTCAAATTTCTGATCTGCAGGAGTAAAAATTGGAACAGACGGACGACCAAATCTTAAATATACAGGGCCATCATAGTCTGCAATAGCTATAGTTGCTGCTTTGGTTTGATTGTAATCACATGGATTAATAACCACCATTCCAGGTAACATTTTCATTAATCCAATATCTTCTAAAATTTGATGTGTCGCTCCATCTTCACCTAGAGTTAAACCAGCGTGCGATGCACAAATTTTTACATTTTTACCTGAGTAAGCAATAGATTGACGAATTTGATCATAAACGCGGCCTGTAGAGAAATTAGCAAACGTTCCTGTAAAAGGGATTTTTCCACCAATGGTTAAACCAGCAGCAATTCCCATCATGTTAGCTTCTGCAATTCCAATTTGGAAAAAACGTTCTGGATTTTCTTTAATGAATTCGTCCATTTTTAAAGATCCAATTAAATCAGCACAAAGTGCTACAACATTAGGATTGGTTCTTCCAAGTTCTGCTAAACCAGCACCAAAACCACTTCTTGTATCTTTTTTTTCTGTGTATGTATATGTTTTCATAATAATGCCCATAAAAATGGGTATCTGTTTAATTAGACTTTTTTTAGTAATCTCCTAAAGTTTCAGGGTTTTGAGCTAAGCCATTAGCTAGTTGCTCATCGTTTGGTGCTTTACCATGCCAAGCGTGTGTATGCATCATAAAATCAACGCCATTACCCATAACTGTGTGTAATAAAACACAAACAGGTTTCCCTTTTCCTGTTAAGGATTTAGCCTCTTTCATACCTTTTATAACAGCTTCAATATCATTACCTTTTTCAATATCTAAAACGGTCCAACCAAAAGCTTCAAATTTAGCCCTTAGACTGCCCATTGGTAAAACGTCATCTGTAGAACCATCAATTTGTTGTTGGTTTAAATCTATTGTAGAAATTAGATTATCCACTTTTTTAGCCGAAGCATACATTATGGCTTCCCAGTTTTGACCCTCTTGAAGTTCACCATCACCATGAAGACTATATATTAAGTGATTATCATTGTTCAGTTTCTTTGCTTGTGCTGCACCAAGTGCTACAGACATGCCTTGTCCTAAAGAACCAGATGCAATTCTGATGCCTGGTAGCCCTTCATGTGTAGTTGGATGACCTTGTAAACGCGAATCTATAAGTCTAAACGTATTTAATTCTTCAACAGGAAAATAGCCAGACCTTGCCAATACACTATAGTATACAGGTGAAATATGTCCGTTGGAAAGAAAAAATAAATCTTCTCCAATTCCGTCCATGTTAAAACCATCTTTAGTTTCCATGAGCTCTTGGTATAGAGAAACAAAAAATTCGGCACAACCTAATGATCCTCCTGGATGGCCAGAGTTTACTTTGTGTACCATTCGTAAAATATCTCTACGAACTTGAGTAGTTAAATCAGTTAATTCTTTAATGTTTGGCATGTTATATTGCTTAAGTTTTATGCTACAAAAGTAACTTTTTACTAAGGGTTTTCAAAAGTTGAAAAGGTGCACTTATTAACGAATTGTATGATTTGCTAACAATTTTAATTGATTATTTGGATTTTATTAAGAAGTAATGTTTTTGAGTTATTTATATTTGCCATCTGACTTACAATTCGGGAAACAAGCATGCTAAAATTATTATTGGTTAAACAAATGATTAATAGTAAACAACATGTGTCCACTGAAAAATAATAAGTACATACACATGAAATTTACAAGAGTAGCAAACGATAAAGAAACTAAAGCAAGAGCAGGATCTATTACAACAGATCACGGTACTATAGAAACTCCTATCTTTATGCCCGTAGGCACAGTGGCTTCGGTTAAGGGAGTGCATCAAAGAGAATTGAAAAATGATATTAACCCAGATATTATTCTAGGAAATACCTATCACCTTTATTTAAGACCTCAAACTCCAATTTTAGAACAAGCTGGAGGTTTGCATAAATTTATGAATTGGGATCGTAATATTTTAACAGATTCTGGAGGTTACCAAGTATATTCCATGTCTTCTAATAGAAAGATTAAAGAAGAAGGTGTAAAGTTTAAATCTCATATTGATGGTAGCTACCATGTGTTTACGCCAGAAAATGTGATGGAAGTACAGCGTAGTATTGGAGCCGATATTATTATGGCTTTTGATGAGTGTACACCTTATCCATGTGATTATAACTATGCTAAACGTTCTATGCATATGACGCATCGTTGGTTAGAGCGTTGTTTAACACATTTAAAAAAGACCCCTTTTAAATATGATTATGAACAAACATTTTTTCCGATTGTTCAGGGAAGTACTTATAAAGATTTAAGACAACAATCGGCAGAATATATTGCGAATGCTGGTGCAGAAGGGAATGCTATTGGTGGACTTTCTGTGGGAGAGCCAGCAGAAGAAATGTATGCCATGACAGATGTGGTATGTAGTATTTTACCTGAAGATAAACCACGCTATTTAATGGGAGTTGGAACGCCAATCAATATATTAGAAAATATAGCGTTAGGTGTAGATATGTTTGATTGTGTAATGCCAACACGAAATGCTAGAAATGGCATGTTGTTTACGGCTCATGGTTCTATTAATATTAAGAATCTAAAATGGGCTGATGATTTTTCGCCAATAGATGAAATGGGAATTACATTTGTAGATACAGAGTATAGTAAAGCGTATTTAAGACACTTATTTTCTGTTAATGAATTATTAGGGAAACAAATTGCAACCATTCATAATCTTGGATTTTACCTTTGGTTAACGAGAGAAGCCAGAAAACATATTATTGCAGGAGATTTTAGAACATGGAAAGATAAAATGGTAAAACAAATGGATAACCGTTTGTAACATTTGAAACTAAAAAGAATAAATTAAACGAAACAATTAAAGACGAAATAACAAAATTGAAAATTCTAGACTGGTACATATTAAAACGCTATTTGCTTACATTCCTCATGATGTTATTGCTGTTTGTTCCTATTGGAATTACAGTAGATCTGGCCGAAAAAGTAGGTAAAATGTTAGAAAATGATGTACCTTTTGGAGAAGTTGCATATTATTATTTAGATTTTACGGTTTATTTTGCAAACCTTCTATTTCCTTTATTTTTATTTTTATCTGTTATTTGGTTTACATCCAAACTAGCTAATAATACAGAAATCGTTGCTTTTTTAAGTTCTGGAGTTTCATTTTCACGCTTTTTAAGACCTTATATAATTGGAGCTACAATTGTTGCTAGCTTCGCTCTGTTTTTAGGGATGTATTTAGCTCCAATAGCTAGCCAAGGGTTTAATGAATTTAAATTTAAATATTTAAGAAAGAATCGGAAAGTACAGCAAACAAGAGATGTCTATCAACAAATTAATGACAATGATTATATCTATGTGAGTAACTTTATACCAAGAAATAAATCGGGTCAGAATTTTACCTACGAACATTTTGAAGGCAACGAAATGAAGTATAAAATTTTCGCAAGTAATATTCGCTACACAGAAGAAGATAGTACATATCAGCTTACCAACTATATGAAACGTTCTTTTAACAATGGAATAGAAACAGTAGAAAGAGAAAATAGAAAACAACTGGATTTACCATTTGAACTCGAAGATTTGACTCCTGTTCAGTATGCCGCAGAAACAAAATCGTATGGGGATTTACTTAAGTTTATTGCTGCAGAAAAAAGACGAGGCTCTCCTAATATTGGCCGTTATGAAGTAGTGAAATTAAGAAAATGGAGTATTCCTGTTTCTATATTTATTCTTACAATTATTGCTGTTGCCGTATCTTCTGTAAAACGACGCGGAGGTATGGGAGTTAATCTTGCTGTTGGTATTGCTATTGCTATGATTTATGTCTTTTTTGATAAGGTTTTTGGCGTTATGGCAGAGCAGTCTAATTTTTCGGCTTTAGTAGCAGTATGGTTTCCTAATGTTATATTTGGTATTTTAGCTATATATCTGCTGCAAAATGCCAAACGCTAAACTTAAGCATTATTTACATTTACATTTTCTAGTCATAATTGCTGGATTTACCGCTATATTAGGTGAGTTAATTACTATTGGAGCGCTAGAACTCGTATGGTACAGAATGGCTATCGCTGGAATTTTAATGTTTATCTACATCAAAATCATTCGATTAAATATTAAGATTTCTAGCAAAACATTTTGGCAATTTTCTGCGGCTGGAGTTATTATCGCATTACATTGGATTACTTTTTTTGAAGCCATTAACCAAGCTAACATATCCATTGCTTTGGCCATGTTTTCTTCAGGTGCCTTTTTTGCTTCGTTCATTGAGCCTTTATTTTTTAAACGACGTATTTTGGGCTATGAAATTATCTTTGGTATTATAGTAGTATTGGGAGTGGTTTTAATCACCAGTAGCGAGATGGGTTATGTTAACGGCATTATTTTGGGGCTGTTTTCAGCTTTATTTTCTACTTTATTTGCCGTTATAAATGGTCGTTTTATTGAGAAACATAATGCCACAGTTATTTCGTTTTACGAGTTTATAAGTGGCGTACTTTTTTTAACAGTTTTCATTTTATTGTCAGGTAAAACATTCAATGCTGAGTTCTTTACATTATCAAATTCAGATTGGATGTATTTATTCATTTTAGCATCTATCTGTACAGCATATGCATTTATTGGTTCTGTAGATGTAATGCGTTATATAAGTCCATTTACGGTTATTTTAAGTTATAATCTAGAACCACTTTATGGTATTGCAATCGCTTTAATGCTTTTTCCAGAAACCGAAAAGATGTCTCCTCCATTTTATATAGGGGCAAGTCTTGTATTAGTAACCGTTTTATTTGATGCGATTTTTAAAAATTATAAAAGACGAAAAAGTAAAACAAGCCAAATTACCGATTAGCTCTTTTCTTATGTATATATTTAAAATGAAATCATAATGTATTAAGATCCTTTATAATTGAATTTTTACCATTAAGAAATTTTAACTGAAGGTTCTGATGGTCATATTATAATATACGATTTAACAACTCTGAATATAAAAAATAAGAATAGTACTTCATAATTTAACACTTAAATTTTTCTATTTGTTTGATAATTGGTATATTTAAAAAGGAATATTAGCTTTTAAGTAATGCTATTTCTAAAGCTTTAAGTATTTTGAATAAAATAGTATTGTTGACTCTAATTATTTTAATAGGAAATGTATGTGCCATAGCACAGACAATTCCTTATGAATTAGATTGGGGAACTTATTATGGTAATAGATTTAATGAACAGCAAGATGCTGTGGTTGATGCTTTTGGTAATATTTATATTTTATCAAATATAGGCAATAGTGCTATAAATGATGTAACTAATTACGCTACACCTAACGCACATCAAAGTGATTATGGTGGTGGTACGCGCGATGTATTAATTACAAAATTGTCTCCCCAAGGAAACTTAATTTGGGCAACTTATTATGGTTGAGAAGGTTACGATTCCGCAAATCAAATAGTTATTGATGATCAAGATAATATTTATATCGTTGGTCAAACTTCAAGCTCAATAAATATTGCCACACAAGATGGTTATCAGACCACAATGGTTTCTGGATCTGGCGAAGAACCTAAAAATGATGCTGGCTTTTTGGTTAAATTTTCAAGTAGCGGAGAGTTACTTTATGGAAGCTATTATGACGGTGAAAAAGAGGATCAGATTGTGTCGATTGAGGTAAGCGCAACTAGTGTTTATGTTTGTGGTAGGACAAAATCAAGTAATTACATGGCAACTCCTAATAGTTTCCAATCAACTATATTAGGAACTTCCGAAAATCGACAGGCTTTTTTTTAGTCAAATTTACCCATACAGGTGAGCGAATTTGGGCTACTTATTATGGATCGGAAATGAACGACGTTAATCCCATACTTTTAGAAATTGGTGGGATTGGTTTAGATGAAAATGAAAATATTTATATTTCTGGTGTTACATCCGATAATTCTGGTTACTTCGGATCTTCAGATGCTGTATATCAATCACAAAATCCAGGAGAATTGAGTAATTTTATTTCCAAATTTGATACTGTTGGGAATCGAATTTGGTCAACATATTTTGGAGGTACGAGTACAGATATAGGTATAAATTTACGATTGTATAATGGTTTTCTTTATATGGCAGGTTATACTTATAATCAAGGTTTGTCCATTGGTAGTACTGTGTATCAAACACAAAGGTTGGGTATTAGTGACGATTTTTTACTTAAAATGGATCTGGATGGGCAGCCAGTATGGACAACATATTTTGGCGGTTCAGGAATTTCTGGAATAAGAAGCTATGTTAGTTTTGGAGATGATGATAGTATTTGGCTCACTGGACTTACTGATGAAACAGAAGGCATTGCTTCATCAAATGCATACCAAACAGAATTAAACCTAGGTAATAACACAACAAACAGCGATGTTTATTTTGCAAAATTCAATGATTTAGGTCAATTAGATTTTGTAAGTTATTATGGTGGCGAAGGCGAAGAGGTTAATCGTGCTAAAACGGTTTTATCCACAAATAATGAGTTTTATATTGTTGGTACTACACAAAGCGAACAGGGCATAGCAACGATAGATGCGTTACAAGAGTCCGTTATTACGGAGAATCCAGAGGATAATTATTCAACTATGTTTGTGGCTAAATTTTATCCTAGGGCATTAGGAAATGAGGATTTAAATAACAATCATTATAATATTTGGCCAAACCTTTCAACTGGTAGTGTAACCCTTTCAAGTGCTAACGATGAATTCTTCAACTTACGCTGTTTTGATCTCCAAGGACGTCTGGTAAAACGCATGGATCACATTCTAACCAATAAGGTTATTGACCTAAACAACATATCTGCAGGTGTTTATTTTTTGGAAGTGACATCTCCTTCTAGAAACAAACATGTGTTTAAGGTTATTTTTGAATAGCTTTTCAGTTTTGAGTTAATTTTATAGTCATTTCTAATAGTTTAGCACTATACCATGTGTAAATAAATTAAGCATGAAAAGTTTCCGATTACACTTTAAGTTTTTAAATAAATTCTATTTTTGTAAATTGGATACATGAAGCTACTTTTCTATTTATTTTTTATAAAAGTGAATTAGAATACGTAGGTTTGTATCCTAACTATACTAACTAAAATAAATAACTTCAAATTGTATGGAATACTTAGAGTTTGAATTACCCATAAAAGAACTAGAAGAACAGCTAGATAAATGCGAAATTATAGGAAAAGAAAGTGATGTAGATGTAACCGAAACCTGTAAGCAGATAGAAAAAAAATTAGCTGAAACAAAGAAAGATATCTATAAAAACCTTTCGGCATGGCAACGTGTTCAATTATCCCGTCATCCTAACAGGCCTTATACTTTAGATCATATAAAAGCACTTTGCGGCGAGACGTTTTTAGAACTACATGGAGACCGTAATGTAAAGGACGACAAAGCCATGATCGGTGGTTTAGGTAAAATTGGAGACCAAACCTATATGTTTATTGGCCAACAAAAAGGATTTAATACTAAAACCAGACAATACCGAAATTTTGGTATGTCTAATCCAGAAGGGTATCGCAAAGCATTACGACTTATGAAATCTGCCGAGAAATTCGGAATTCCAGTGGTTACTTTAATTGATACTCCTGGAGCGTATCCAGGTTTAGAAGCCGAAGAACGAGGTCAAGGAGAAGCCATTGCTAGAAATATTTTAGAGATGGCTCGATTAACCGTACCAATTATTACAATTATTATAGGAGAAGGAGCATCAGGAGGGGCCTTGGGTATTGGAGTAGGTGACCGCGTGATGATGTTAGAAAACACGTGGTATTCTGTAATTTCACCAGAATCTTGCTCTTCTATTTTGTGGCGAAGTTGGGAATATAAAGAACAAGCTGCTGAAGCTTTAAAACTAACAGCAAAAGACATGAAACGCATGAAGCTTGTGGATCAAATTATTAAAGAACCACTAGGTGGTGCTCATACAGATAGACCTAAGACATTTTTAGCAGTGAAAAACGCTATAGAGAAGTCTTATAGTGAATTAAAAAACTTATCACCAAAAGATTTAGTGAATCAACGTATGGAAAAATACGATGCTATGGGAGTCTATAAAGACTGATTCCATTAAACATAGGAAACTAAAAAAAACTGAAGTTTAAGCTTCGGTTTTTTTTGGCGCCATTAACAATAAAATAGAGTTATTAACAGTTAGATTGTTAACTAACTGTTAAGATTGAAAACCACTTATAATCAGATCGTCAATACTATTTGACTACTTTTGTTACTTATGAAACAACCCAATCCAGTACAAGGCTATAAAGTTGAGAAAAGCACAATTATTAACTTAGAAAAAGGAAAGATACCACCTCAAGCACCTGATTTAGAAGAGGTTGTGCTTGGTGCAATGATGATTGATAAAAAAGGTGTAGATGAAGTAATTGACATCTTAAGCCCAGACGCTTTTTATAAAGAGGCGCACAAGCATATTTTTGAGGCTATTTTTAAATTATTTGAGAATAGTGAGCCGGTCGACTTATTAACCGTTTCTAGTCAATTAAAGAAGGACCAAAAATTAGATTTGATTGGTGGTGATTTTTATCTCATTTCATTAACACAACGCGTAGCTTCTTCTGCCCACATTGAGTTTCATGCACGTATTATTCTTCAAAAATACATTCAACGAAGTCTAATCAAAATTTCAAATGAAATTATAGAAGAAGCTTACGACGAAACCAGAGACGTTTTCGATCTTTTAGATACCGCTGAAGCCAAATTATATGAGGTGACTCAAGGTAACGTTAAAAAATCTACAGAATCTGCTCAGAGTTTAGTTATTCAAGCCAAAAAGAAAATTGAAGAGATCTCAAATAAAGAAGGGATGAGTGGAATTCCTTCTGGTTTTGATAAATTAGATAAGCTAACGTCTGGTTGGCAACCTAGTGATTTAGTAATTGTAGCTGCACGTCCTGGTATGGGTAAAACAGCGTTTACACTAACCATGGCTCGTAATGTGGCTGTAAATAGTAATACTCCTGTGGCTTTCTTTTCTTTAGAGATGTCTTCAGTACAGCTAATTACACGTTTAATTTCGAGTGAAACAGGTTTGTCTTCAGAAAAATTAAGAACAGGTAAGTTAGAAAAACACGAATGGGAGCAACTTAACGTTAAAGTTAAGACCTTAGAACAAGCCCCTTTATTTATAGATGATACTCCTTCACTTTCAATTTTCGATTTAAGAGCAAAAGCACGTCGTTTGGCATCTCAATACGGTATTAAGATGATTATGATTGACTATTTGCAATTAATGACAGCAGGAGGAAGCCAAAAAGGAGGTAATCGTGAACAAGAAATTTCGATGATTTCCCGTAACTTAAAAGCTTTAGCAAAAGAATTAAGTGTTCCTGTTATTGCCTTATCTCAGTTATCACGTGCTGTAGAAACACGTGGCGGAAGTAAAAGACCTTTATTATCCGATTTACGTGAATCTGGTGCGATTGAGCAAGATGCAGATATTGTATCGTTTATATACAGACCAGAATATTATAAGATTGATGAATGGGATGATGAAGAGCGCTCTCCAACCGAAGGACAAGGTGAATTTATTGTTGCTAAACACAGAAACGGTGGTTTAGAAAACATCAGATTGAAATTTATTGGTCACTTAGGTAAGTTCGATAATTTAGATGATTTTGATACACCATTTGGTGAATTTCATTCTAAAATGAATGAAGCTGCTAATGATAATACATTTACTCCTGATAATTTCCCTTCTCCTTCAGATGCTTTTGGAGGACCAGAAGATGATGGAGTACCTTTTTAACAGCTTTTTATGTATTTGAGCACTATTTTTTATCCTATCTTTGTATGCTTTAGATAAAATCAAATTGCCTCATGTTAGACCAAAGACGTACAACAAACATTTTGTTGTTAATTATTGTAATTCCTTTAGTGTTTTACTTACTAAAGATTCTGTCTTTTATTTTTATTCCATTGATTTTTTCAATGTTTATAGCTTTGCTATTTCTACCATTAATGCGATGGTTAGGACGTAGAAAAGTACCAAAAATTGTTAGTATCATTATCGTTTTATTACTCGTTTCTATTGGTCTTAAAATAGGTATAGAACTGGTGCAATTATCTAGTAAACAAATATTAGCTAACAATACCGAATTTTTATCAAAAGCCGAATTAAAAATTGCAGATCTCAAAGTCTATCTATTTGATAACTTCGGAATAGAAATTGAACAAGAACACGGACTTATTGGTCAATTATTTGAAAAAGAAAATCTAGGGTCTACGCTCGGATTTGTAAATTCGTTTCTAACAGCCTTATTAATGACAGTATTCTTTGTGGTATTGTGGTTGGCAGAATCAATAAACGTTCATAAATTGCTTAATAATACACTATTAAAACAAAAGCATACTTCTATTAAAACGTTTATGAAAATAGAAAAAGACCTTATTAAATTTATTAAGGTAAAAGTTTTAGTCAGTGCTTTAACCGGTCTATTTACAGGATTAATGTGTGTGTTTTTTGATGTGAGTTTTCCTATTTTCTGGGGATTATTTGCTTTTGCTATTAATTTTGTTCAGATGGTAGGCTCTTTTATTTCTGTAATTCTATTATCTATTTTTGCGTTTGTAGAATTGGATCCCACGAGTACTCTGTTCTTTTTTATCTTCGCTATTTCTATGGTTCAAGTGACTTTTGGTGCCATTTTGGAGCCCATTTTTATGGGAAAATCCTTCTCTATAAATGTCATTGCAGTATTGGTAATGCTGATGTTTTGGGGATTTCTTTGGGGTATTCCAGGCTTAATTATGGCTATTCCTATTACTGTTTTTATTAAAATTATCTTAGAGCAGTTTGAAGGGACTAAGGTCATTGCTAGTTTACTTTCTGGTAATGAGACTCAGCTAGATTAAATTCAAATGTGTTTTCTTTAAAGAAATTCATTGTTCAGATTTTATTCAACTCAATAGGTCTTAAAAGATTATTAAATAAGACTTAAACAGACTAAAATTTGGTTATATTTCGTTCTAAATTTATGAACTTGAAAAATCTATTTCTTATCATCTTTACTTTATTTTTAAGTATAAATGCTTACGCATCCTATATCCTTATTCCTATGGATGCCGAAACACAAAATAATCATCTTAAAGCTTATGGTGTTACTTATTGGACACTAGAACGAGAGCTTAAGGTAAAATGGTTACTTAATTATAGAGGAGGTTCGTTTTTATTACCTGATGCCGAAATTATTCAACGAGAATGCCAAATTAGAGGCGTATCTTTTGAAGTAATTTCAGACGCAAAAGCAGCTCAAATATTAGAAGATATTGCAAGTCCTGCAGTAAATCAAGAAGCTATTGTGTTAGAAAAAGCACCTAAAATAGCAGTTTATACACCAAAAGGTTTAAAACCTTGGGATGATGCGGTGACTATGGTGTTAACCTATGCTGAAATTCCTTACGAAACCATTTACGATGAAGAAGTTTTAAATGATGAATTATTACTTTACGATTGGTTGCATTTACATCATGAAGATTTTACAGGGCAATATGGGAAATTTTATAGAGCTTACCGCTCAGCAGCATGGTACATTGAAGATAAAAAAGAAGCCGAAGAATTAGCCGCAAAGTTAGGCTACGATAAAGTATCTGAGGCTAAATTGGCTGTAGCACTTAAAATTAGAGATTATGTTGTTGGAGGTGGATTCATGTTTGCCATGTGTTCTGCAACAGATAGTTTTGATATTGCGCTTTCTGCAGAAGGAGTAGATATTTGTGAACCGATGTTTGATGGCGATGGCAGTGATCCTGGCTATCAAAATAAAATTGACTTTAGTAAGACTTTTGCTTTTAAAGATTATATTTTAGAACGTAGTCCTAATGTGTATGAGTTTTCGTCAATAGATATGACTCAAAAACGTCAAATACCTAAGATGACAGATTATTTTTCTTTAATGGAGTATTCTGCAAAATGGGACCCAATCCCTACAATGTTAACTCAAAATCATACTGCTTTGGTCAAAGGGTTTATGGGACAAACTACATCGTTTACTAGAGACCAAATTAAATCTAATGTTTTGGTAATGGGAGAAAACAGAACCAACGGTGAGGCTAAATATATACATGGTATTAAAGGAAAAGGTTTCTTCACTTTTTACGGTGGTCACGATCCCGAAGATTATACACATCGTGTAGGTGACCCAAAAACAGAATTAGATTTACATCCTACATCTCCAGGATACCGTTTGATATTGAATAATGTATTGTTTCCTGCAGCTAAAAAGAAAAAGCAGAAAACATAATATAAAATTTATTTAGTGAATCAATATTAAATACTTTTAATTTTAATAAGGATAATCAAAACGTTAGAACTATAATCATTAACGATAAGGTCGCTTTAAAGCGACCTTTTTTTATTAACTTAAACGTGTAGTATTACTTATTTAATAAAACTCTCAAAACAAATGTTATCAAAAGAAACCATACTCCACAAAATTCAAATCTTAATTACTAATCACTTTGAAACCCCTGAAGATGCTTTTGCTTTTTTTGATAAGGATGGTGATGGAAAACTCAATAAAGCTGAAATCGTAAAACTATTAAAGGATGCTGAAATTACCGGATTTATTCGTGGTATGGTCTCTTCAAAATTAATCGAAGGCTACGATAAAGATGGTGATGACCTTATCAGTTGGAAAGAATTTAAATCTGCTATTGATGAAATTACAGAGGAATCTAAATAAAAAAATGTTATAGCCATATGATTTTTTTTCAAAAAGAAATAAAACTTCAAGCGTTTTCACGAGGTTTCCATCTGATTACATCAGATATTTTACGAGCAATTCCAGAACTAAAACAAATTAGTATAGGGCAATTACAAGTGTTTATTAAGCATACATCAGCGAGTTTAACGATAAATGAAAACGCAGATCCAACAGTACGATTAGATTTTGAAAGCTATATCAATAAAATGGTTCCAGAAAATCAGGCTTATTACCAACATACTTACGAAGGTTCTGATGATATGCCTGCCCATATAAAAGCATCATTAATGGGAACCTCTGTTCAAATTCCTATCACAAATGGTCAATTAAATCTCGGGATTTGGCAAGGTATTTATCTCTGTGAGCATAGAAATAGAGCAGGCGGTAGGCAATTAGTGCTTACGGCTTTCGGTAATTAGTTGTTCTAAAACCAATTCTACACCATTATTATCATTAGATTCTGTTTCAAAATTAGCCACATTTTTAACATTAGGATGTGCATTTGCCATTGCGTAACTATATTTGGCGCATGTCAACATTTCTAAATCATTATTATAATCTCCAAAGACCATAGTTTCAGAAGGACTAATGTTGAGTTGTTTTTGTAGAAAGCTTAGCGCATTTCCTTTATTAGTAATAGCTTCAGAAATATCGACCCAATGATTTCCTGAAACCACAACATTGAGTTCTGGTTTTAGATGTTTTACAAAGGGAAATATATGTTTTTCAGAATTTGAGGTGTGATACAATGCTATTTTAATGATATCATCTGTGATGTCTTCAAAGGAATCAATAATGGTATAGTCTGAGTAATATTCAGAAAAA
Source organism: Winogradskyella psychrotolerans (assembly GCF_018860565.1). GTDB lineage: Bacteria > Bacteroidota > Bacteroidia > Flavobacteriales > Flavobacteriaceae > Winogradskyella > Winogradskyella damuponensis. Next base: position 7,661 of record NZ_JAHKPS010000013.1, on the reverse strand, counting down.
GTCTTTACCAAATCATCTGAAGCTCTAAGAATGAAAGCTTGATGTTGCGTACAGAAAATAGGGTAGGTGTCTGCAATAGTTGAAATCAAGGTATAAAGTTCTAATACTCTATTTGGATTTAGCTGATTAGAAAGCAGTACGTTTTGATTTTGAATAACTAAACCACCATTTTCTGCTACGATTATAATATCATTTTTTATAGGTTGAAGTTTTTTTACAATGCTATAATAAGGCCGTCCACTTGCCGCAACAAATTGGATATTTTGTTGTTTTAAGTCTTTAAATAGCTCAAAGAATTTGGAACTCACATCGTGATTAGAGTTTAGTAAAGTACCATCCATATCTGTAACTACCATTTTAACGTCCTTCATATTGTATTCTTAAAAATTGTATTCAAATAAAATAAAATAAAAAACCGATTCCATTATGAATCGGTTTTTGTTTTTAGTGAGCGCCTACATGACAACCGCAGGTTTCTCGTGTAAAACTTTGCGATTCCTCATGCCACGGAAACGCTTGGTTATATTTATTATTTTCCCAGTAGAATTTGGTACGTTCCTTTGCGTGATTTCCAATTTCATTCATGGTTTCAGTGTCGTATAATCGACCATTAATCATGGTGTAAATAATACTTTCAGAATTTCTAATGTCTTCTAAAGGGTTTTTATCCATCACAATTAAATCGGCTAATTTTCCTTTTTTCAGCGAACCAATATCATTACCTGCACCTATATAATTAGCTCCATTTATAGTCGCAGCTTTTAAGACGTCATGATTGGCCATGCCTCCTTGTTGAAGTGACCATAATTCCCAGTGCGCTCCAAGGCCTTGTAACTGACCATGGGCACCAAGGTTAACTTTTACTCCAGCATCACTAAGTGCTTTGGTGGTTTTAGAAACCAATATATGGCCATTTTCATATTCTTCATCCGGAACCATAACACGATGCCTAGAACGTGAATCGATAATGCCTCTTGGAGTATACTTTAAAAGCTTTTCATTTTCCCAAACATTGGTTTTTTGGTACCAATAGACTTCACTATTCATACCGCCATAATTTACAATAAGTGTTGGTGTATAACCCACATTACTATTTCCCCAAAGTTCTAAAACATCTTTATAAACAGGTGCTACTGGGATGTTGTGTTCTACACCAGTATGCCCATCCATAACCATGGTGATATTGTGGTAAAATGTTGAGCCTCCTTCTGGAACAACAAATATACCTTCCTCTCTAGCGGCTTGTAATACTTGTTGTCGTTGCTCACGTCTTGGTTGGTTATAACTCTTAACCGATAAGGCACCGAAAGCTTTGGTTCTTCTAATAGATGAACGCGCATCTTCAAGATTATTGATGACCGCTTTAAAATCGCCATCAGCTCCATAAAGAATAAATCCTGTAGAGTAGAGACGTGGTCCAACAAGTTTTCCGGTTTTTTGTAATTCTGAAAGCGCAAAAATAGTTTCAGAATGCGCAGATGGATCATGAGACGTCGTCACTCCATAAGCTAAATTCGCGTAAAATTGCCAGTGTTTTTGTGTGGTTAATCCATATCTAAAACCACCAATATGTGCATGCGCATCCACCATGCCTGGCATTATTGTTTTTCCTGAAACATCATAGACTTTAGCATCGGAAGGAATTGTGATGTCTGAAGTATTTCCAATAGATTCAATTATATTCTCATTAATAACAATGGTGCCATTTTCTATGATTTCATCACCTTCCATAGTAATCAGTCGCGCTCCTTTTAAAGCAATTCTTCCTGAAGGTTTATCTGTTTTAGCTTCTAAATTTATTTTTATACCTTTTTCAACAAGTTTAGCATCTTCAGAAGCTTTAACTGAAAAATATTGGTTGCCTAAGGTCCAATGCAATGTTTTGCTGTCTTTAGACCAATGAAGATTAATCCCTGCATCTTTAGAAAGCTGTGTAATTGGAACATATTTACTTTTATCAGTTAAGTCTAAAGTATGTCCAGATTGAGGCATTGGCGCCAAATATACTTTATGTAAATGAACAAAAGCAATCCAGTTGCTATCAGGACTTGGTACCAAAATATTACCATGTTTTGATTTTACGAGTGTGCGTTCATCAAAACCATTAAGATCAACACTTTTTAATTCTTTAGTTAAAGCCCCAAAAAATTGTCCGCCATTTTGGTAAATAATTCGTGTATTATCAGCATTAAACATTGGGAAATCTCCTTCTTTGGTTACAAATTTGGTGTTTGTCCCATCACTATTCATCAAATACAAACCTGGTTTTTTTGAAAATGTTCGACCTTGTTCGTTGTTTCCTCCTTCTTTTCTATAGACAATATGTTTACCGTTATGTGAATACGACGGGTTTCTATAAATGCCTTTTTCTGAAGTCAGTTTTGTAGCAGTACCACCAGTTGAAGGAATGGAGTAAATAGCACCTAGGTTTTGATCATTCCAAGTTACATAAGTAATGGTATTTCCATCAGGTGAAAAGGATGGTTCAAATTCAAAATCGGTGCCTTTAGTTAATCGTTTAGCTTTTCCATTTGGTAATTTTTGTGTGTACAAATAACCAAGGGCATTAAAAACAATTGATTTTCCATCAGGAGACGTGGTCGCATGACGAATCACTTTAGCGTCAAAAGTATCAGGTGCTACAGGAGTATCAAATTCAACAGCTTTAGCAATCTTAATAGTTGCATTAGCTTCAAACGGAATGTCGGATACGTTAAGCGAATTGATATTGATCTTATTAATTTTTCCGCCAGACCAAATTATGATGTCTTTATTATTAGGCATCCAATTAAAGTTGGTGTACACTCCAAAAATAGCCCAAGCTTCTTGTTGGTCTTTATTTAGTTGATCATAAACAGGCCATTCTTCTCCTGTTTCTAAATCGTGTATATATAAAACAGATTTAGTGCGAATACGTTTTACAAAAGCTAGTTTTTTTCCATCTCTGGAAATTTGAGGACGTGCAGCACCACCTGGACCTCCGGTGATTCTTGTCGTTTTACCAGTTTTCATGTCGTAGCGATTGATCACATAGATTTGACTGTTTGGGTCTTTGTTGTATTGAAAAACACCTCCAGGATAAACATCTTCACTGTAGTATAAATACTTCCCATCTGGAGAGATAGTTGGTTCGTTAACATCTTGTTGGTCATTCTTCTTTTTAGTAAGCTGTAAACCGCTACCGCCAGTTTTATGATATAGCCATAGTTCGCCAGCTCCTAAAGAACGCCCAGAAGTAAAATGCTTTCGGGCAATAAGATAATCGCCATCCGGTGTCCAAATAGCATTGTTTAATAATCTGAAATTTTCTTTTGTGATTTGCTTAGCATCAGAACCGTCAGTATTCATGACCCATATATTATCGCCACCACCAGCATCACTGGTAAATGAAATCTGTTTGCCATCAGGGCTAAATCGTGGTTGAATTTCAAAGGGCAAACCTTCTCTTAGTATTTTTGCTTTACCACCATTGCTGTCCATGATGTAGATATCGCCTAATAAATCAAAGACAATAGATTTCCCATCAGGACTTATATCCAAATTCATCCAAGTCCCTTCATTGGTTGAAAGTTTTAGGTCTTTAAATTTCCAGTTACCTTCGGGGTTAGATACATCCCAAGGTTTGGGTTTTTCTTTATCTTGACTATGACTATACGTATTAAAAGTAACGAGTAGAATAAGGGTTGCGATAAACTGAATACGTTTCATGGAATTGATTTTAATTAAAGCGTAAGTTAAAAATAAAAAAGGAATTTTGTATGCATATGCGCTTATGTAAACAGTTTAGTTTTTAATAATTAGACATAAAAAAATCCGATTCAAATAAATGAATCGGATTTTATAAGCGAAATGTTGTTATTAATTTGGCTAAAAGCCTACTTTACTTTGTTTACTATAGCTTCAAAAGCTTCTGGGTGATTCATTGCTAAATCGGCAAGTACCTTACGGTTCAATTCGATATTATTAGATTTTAATCCTCCCATAAATTTTGAATAGCTCATTCCATGCTGTCTTGCACCTGCGTTAATACGCATAATCCATAACGAACGGAATGTTCTCTTTTTTACTCTACGGTCTCTGTACGAATATTGCATCGCTTTGTCAACCGCATTTTTTGCTACTGTCCAAACGTTTTTACGTCTTCCGAAGTAACCTTTTGCTTGCTTAAGAACCTTTTTTCTTCGGGCTCTTTTTGCTACTGAATTTACTGATCTTGGCATTTCTTTAATTGTTTTTGTAGTAGGCGGTCTAAATCGACACTTGCTAAATAATTTTGCCTAACTCCAGGGTTTATAATTTGTTTTAACCGATTAAAACCGTATTACTTTAAACGTAACATTGTTTTAATATTGTCCTCATCTGCTTTATGTACTAAACCATCATGAGTCAATTTTAGCTTACGTTTTTTAGATTTTTTTGTCAATATGTGACTCTTAAACGCATGCTTTCTTTTAATCTTACCAGTGCCAGTTAGTTTGAAACGTTTCTTAGCACTCGATTTTGTTTTCATTTTAGGCATTTTCTCCTCTTTTTAATTTACGTTTCGCTTATTATCTTAAATACACTTATAGCTTTAGCTATAGTGATTTTTTATTTAATTCTTTTTAGGTGCGATGAACATAATCATTCGCTTTCCTTCAAGTTTAGGCATTTGTTCTACCTTCCCATATTCCTCAAGATCTTGTGCCAACTTTAATAATAAAATTTGACCTTGCTCTTTAAAGACAATAGATCGTCCTTTAAAGAATACGAACGCTTTTAACTTCGCTCCATCTTTTAAGAACTTTTCAGCATGTTTCTTTTTGAATTCATAATCATGGTCATCTGTTTGAGGACCAAAACGAATTTCTTTAACAACGACTTTAGTCGCTTTAGACTTTAATGCTTTTTCTCTTTTCTTCTGTTCGTAAAGGAATTTTTTATAATCCATAACTTTACAAACAGGAGGTTTCGCATTTGGCGATATCTCTACAAGATCTAAACCTTGTTCGTCGGCTATGGATAAAGCCTGTTTAATAGGATAAACACCTATTTCGACATTATCTCCGACTAATCTTACTTCTTCAGATCTGATTTTAGAATTTATACGGTGTTTATCTTCTTGAGATACACGTCTTGTAAAATTCTTTCTGTTTCTACGTATTGCTATGGCTTCTGTATTTTAAATTAAACTTAATATTATTTAAAAGTTTTTAAACTTTTACTAATTCTATCTTTTACTATTTCTTTAAAGTCTTCTACACTAATTGTGCCAAGGTCTTCACCTCCATGTTGGCGCACAGTTATTGTATTATCCTTTTCTTCTTGCTCACCGACGATAATCATATAAGGAAACTTTTGCATTTCAGCTTCGCGAATTTTCTTACCTACAGTTTCATTTCTGTTGTCTGTGAGGGCGCGAATTTCGTCATTTTCTAGCGAAATTAAAACTTTTTCGGCGTATTTTTCATATTTCTCGCTTATTGAGAGTATAATTACCTGCTCTGGCATTAACCAAAGTGGGAAGTTTCCGCCCGTATGTTCTAGTAATATAGCTATAAAACGCTCCATACTTCCAAAAGGCGCACGATGAATCATAACTGGTCTGTGCATCTCATTATCACTACCTTTATAAGATAAATCGAAACGCTCAGGTAGGTTATAATCTACTTGTATTGTTCCTAATTGCCATTGTCTTCCTAAAGCATCTTTGACCATAAAGTCTAACTTTGGACCATAAAAGGCAGCTTCACCTGTTTCAACAACATAATTTAAACCTTTGTCTTTTGCAGCGTTTAAAATTGCTTCTTCCGCTTTTTGCCAGTTTTCATCACTTCCAATATATTTTTCAGGATTTTCTGGATCTCTTAATGAAACTTGAGCAGTAAAGTTTTCAAAACCTAAAGACCCAAAAACATATAATACTAAGTCTATAACGTCCTTAAACTCTTTGTCCAATTGATCAGGAGTACAGAAAATATGAGCATCATCTTGAGTAAACCCTCTAACTCTTGTTAAACCGTGTAACTCGCCACTTTGTTCATATCTGTATACAGTTCCAAATTCGGCATAGCGTTTTGGAAGTTCTTTATATGAAAATGGTTTAGCGTTATAAATTTCACAATGATGAGGACAATTCATTGGTTTTAATAGAAACTCTTCACCTTCAGAAGGAGTTGTAATAGGTTGGAAACTGTCTTCTCCATATTTTGCATAATGACCAGAAGTGACATAAAGCTCCTTTTGTCCAATATGTGGTGTAACTACCATTTCATAACCCGCTTTCTTTTGAGCTGCTTTTAAGAAATTCTCTAAACGTTCTCTAAGAGCAGCACCTTTTGGTAACCAAAGAGGTAAACCTTGACCGACCTTTTGAGAAAAAGTAAATAACTCTAATTCTTTACCTAATTTCCTATGGTCTCTTTTTTTAGCTTCCTCTAAAAGATGTAGGTATTCTGTTAATTCTTTTTGCTTTGGAAAAGAAATACCATAAACTCTTGTTAATTGCTTATTCTTTTCGTCACCTTTATAATAGGCTCCAGCAACACTTAAAATTTTGACAGCTTTAATAATTCCTGTATTAGGAATATGGCCACCACGACAAAGATCAGTGAAACTAGAATGATCACAAAAACTAATAGTGCCGTCTTCAAGGTTTTCAATTAAGTCAACTTTGTAATCGTTTTTACCTTTATAATAGGAGAGAGCTTCTGCTTTAGAAACATCACGCATTTTAAAGTCGTGCTTGCCTCTAGCAATTTCAATCATTTTGTTTTCAATTGTTTTAAAATCTTTCTCAGAAATAGAACCTTCCCCTAAGTCAACATCATAATAAAACCCATTCTCAACAGCAGGACCAACCCAAAGCTTTACATTAGGATATAATTCTTCTAGAGCTTGCGCTAAAACATGGGCAGAAGAATGCCAGAATGCTTTTTTACCATCATCATCTCTAAACGTATATAAAGTAAGATTACCATCGGTGGTCAATGGAGTGGTAGTTTCAACAGTTGTGTCATTGAATTTTGCAGAGATAACGTTGCGAGCAAATCCCTCGCTAATATCTACAGCCACTTCATAAGGTGTTACATCTTTTTCAAAAGATCTAACAGAACCATCTGGTAAAGTAATTTGTATCATTATATATAGTATAAATTTTAGTCTACAAAGATATATCTATATAAGGAATAGACAAAGTGAAGTTTCTATAAATATTGCATTGTTTTTTTAGGGTATTTCACTTTTGCTTTTTAGTAGCAAAAGTGTCGCGTCATCCGCTATATCTTTTTTACTAAGTTTACTTTAGAGTAGAATATACTAATCTCATAGACTATGTTCTTATCTTGTCATTATATATAGAAGTAAAAAAAGGATGCCGCTTCTACCGCTAATACAGTTGTAATTTAAAAAGACCCTGTGCTATTAAAAGCTGTTTTTTGGCACTAAAGACTAGTGTTTGCTATCAGCTAGAACAAAACAGTAACTTTTTATGATTGTTAAATTGCACAGAATTAAGGTTTTAAAATAAAAGTGAAAATAAAAAGGAAAAAGGAGTTGTGGGAATGAAAAAGGGTTTTATATTTGCACCCCGAAACAAAGACAACAAGTCAAGTTTCAGCCGTTCATTTCCAGACAGATTTAGCTTTGAAAAAATAAATAATATTTTTTTAAAATTAAGTTTG
>NZ_JAHKPS010000003.1 GCF_018860565.1 Winogradskyella psychrotolerans | reverse complement strand
ACAGGAACTTTTTTACTGTCAAAACCATCCATTACAACTTCTAATTCGCTATCCTCATCACATTCTACTATAAACTCAGCAATACCTTGAGTGTTTGTCATTTTAGAAACTACTTTATTGCCTTCACTATCATACAATGTAACAGCAGCAGCACTAATAGGCTCGCGTGTTTTGTCATCTAAAACGGTAGCGCTTATTAATACATCACAAAGTGGTTGTAATTTTTTGAATTCGTAAATATCGTCACTTCCTTTTCCACCTTCTCTGTTTGAAGAAACAAAACCATCACCGTTTTCTTCATCAATAATGAAAGCAAAATCATCAGCGTTACTGTTAATAGGAATACCTACATTACGAGCAGGAGCTAGTTTACCATCAATTTCTTTAGTGTAAAATACATCTAATCCACCAAGACCTAAATGACCATTAGAAGAAAAGTATAGAGTATTATTACTACTGATGTAAGGGAACATTTCTTGCCCTTCAGTATTTATTTTTTGACCTAAGTTTTCAGGTTCACCTATAGTTCCATCAGCATTTATTGCAGCTTTGTAGATATCAAAATCTCCAAAACCGCCAGGCATATTAGAAGAAAAATAAAGTGTTTTACCATCTGCGCTAACAGAAGGGTTTTTAACAGAGTAGTTTTCACTATTAATAGCTAAATTTTCAACCATATCCCAATCGTCGCCCAACTTAGTAGCTTTAAATAAATACAGTTGGCTAAAACGCGTACTGCTTAGAGAATCTTTTTGAAAGTCTTTTTCAAAATAACTTTCTCTAGAGAAATACATTGTTTTTCCATCAGGAGTAAAGGAAACTAAACCTTCGTGAAATTTTGTATTTATTTTTTTGTTAGCTAAAGTAGCTTCTTGATAAGTACTATCAGCGTTTTTAACAATAGTGTAAATATCTAAGTAAGGTTGGTCATTCCAACCATAAGTTTTACGATTGTCATTACGACCAGAAGTGATGTATAATTTACCATCATGTAAGATACCACCAAAATCTGATTGTGTAGAGTTAAAATCTGCATTTTGTACATTAAACTTTTTACCTTGTTCTAAAATTTTAGGAAGGTAATCCGGATTTTTTCTAAATGCTATAGCTCTATTATCTGCAGGACGCATTGTCGCAAACTTATCCATTTGCTGATTAGAGGCTTCATATTTCCCATTTGCTTTAAGCATTTGAGAATATTTGTATACCATTTCTGGTTTTTCAGAAGTTTCTAAAGCTTTAGCATACCAACGCTCAGCAGCTTCGGTATTAAAAATGTTATAATAACTTTCTGCAAGTTGTCCGTAAACATAGTCGTCTGCTTTACCGTCTTCTACAAGTTTGTTATAGCTTTCTGCAGCTTTTACAAATTCAAATCTAGCAAAGTGCTTATCTGCTTTCTTGGTATCTTTATTCTGAGCAGTTAAGCAAAAGCTACTCATCAACGTAATAAATAATAATGTTTTAAAGTTTTTCATAATTGTTTTTAGCTTAACTGATTAAAAGTATCTTGGTGAACGAGAAACACGTTTTGGAAAATTAAGATCAAATAATAACATGATCTCATGTGATGCTGGTGCATATGCTTTAATATC
>NZ_JAHKPS010000002.1 GCF_018860565.1 Winogradskyella psychrotolerans | reverse complement strand
CCTATTTCAGGAAAGTTCAGTTTTTAGATTACAGCTAACGGTTTTGTGTATGATTTCGTTGCGTGGTTTAAGCACTAAAGTTAGCAAATAAATCACAGATAGAAAGTCCGCGAGGACTTTCGTAAGTAGGCTATAACTAGCAATGAATTATACACGGTGTTAGCTGTAGTTTTTATTATCTTAATCTATAATCGACAAGAAAATTTTCTAAATCAATTTCTGAATTCGGATAAGTTAAATTTGTCGAACCATTTTCTTGATGAATCCAATTAAAATTCTTTCCAAATTCTTTAAACCATCCACCATTTCCATCTGGTGTACCAATATCAATAGTTGACTTCTCAAAAAATAACTTACCGTAGGTTTTTCCATCTCTACAAAGGACAAAAAATCCTTCTTCGTTACCAGTTAATATATATTCTGTTTTGTATCCTTCTGTTGGTGCTGTGTTTTGTTCATATAGAACCGAAGAATTTACCTCATTCTCAAAAATTGGTTTTATTCCGCCTTGTAAATTGGTCTTAATTACGCTTGGTGGAATGTCTTTCTGAATTTGCCCAAACCAAAAGTCCGAATTGATTGTATCAAGCGACATTTTCAATGATTTGTGGTCAAAGCCATAAGTTTCTTGATTTTCAAAATTCAGCACGTTGTCATTATCGTAAACTCGAACTCTTAAAAAAGGGTAGTCATTTTGACCTTGATAAAATCCTTTTTCTGTACTCAACAGTTTAACAAGTGTTGGATTGTTTTGTTGTTTATTCAGCTTAAGAGTTAATTCCAGTTTATTCTCGGTCAAATCGTTATAGCTCCTGTTTGGTAAATAGTTTTTTGCTTTAGAAGCAATATCAATTTTATGTCCTTTGTCAAAATTTACTCTAAAAAATCCCTCATTGTCAGTTATGGCTGTTTTCTTTTCAAAACTTACTTCTTCGAAACTATGTTCATACCAACATAGAATTACAACTTCAGCATTAATGATTGGACTTCCATTTGATTCATCAACTATTTTTCCCGTAACAGTAATATTTTCTATATCAGCTGAACAGCCAAAAAGACTTAAGATTATTAGAAAAAGTATGATTGTGTTGGTTTTCATCAAATTACAGCTAACGTGTTTGTGTATGATTTCGTTGCGTGTTTCAGCAACTAAATTAGCAAATACAAACCGAATAGAAAATCCGCGAGGATTTTCGTAAGTAGGCGAGTACTAGCAATGAATTATACACGGTGTTGTAATGCGTTATTTTTTACTTTGTATAGTTTCAATATAATGTTTCATTTTATGTTGTCTGTCAAGTTCAACCATTATCAAAGCTATTAATTCTTTTAAAACATCGATATCGAATTCTTCAAAAAGACGATTATAATGAGCTTGGTCATTTCCTAACCATGTTGCTCTTTCGAGAATATCTTTTAAATCTCCAGAATAGTATTTCTTAATTACCTGTCCCAACCATAATTTTTCAATATCCGCTTTTTTTTCAGGATTATTCTGAATCGCCCAGTCTTTAACTAAATATTCTATGGACTTACGATAACCCATTCCAGCTAATTCATCTAAACCATAGCTTTCAGCTTCTAAACTCTGCAAATAGGTTTTTATGAATTTTGAATTTTCCGCTCCATCTGAGTTATCACTCTTTAAATCAGCAATCGGCTTTGGCCAATCTGGTCCTTTAGGAAGTCCATTTAGAAACCTAATCCATACTGCTTTTCCACCTTTCATTTGGTATAGAGCTACAAAAAGTTTATTACACTTATGATTTGCACATTGCCATATTGATATATTTGAAGGTGTTCCGTCAGTATCTACAGTTCGTTCATTATATTTTTCACTCGGTTTATTTGTCACGTGACAATGTGGACAGATATTCGGTGGTTGAAAGGAATAATTTGTATTTCCAATGTACATAGTTAGTTTTTTTTAATGCATTACAACGGTTTAGTATATGGTTTGTTGCGTGATCAAGTTACTAAGTTAGTAAATAAAAACCGAATAGAAAGTCCGCGAGGACTTTCGTAAGCAGGCTAGAACCTAGCAATAAAATATATACATTGTTAGCCCTAGTTTTTATGTGTTTCTCTTTTCTGTTTTCCAAAATTGATGGTCTTTATCTAAAAATACAATGTAAAAAATATTATCCTCTACATAGCCGATTATGCATTCTTTTCCTTGAACGTGAAATGATGCCCAGTTAACTCCATCTTTAACGTGTTTTGGGTAAGTAAAATCAGAGTTTGGTGGAAAATCTACCTTTGTATAAACTTTAATTATTTGCTGTTGTATAGCTTGACTCATTGTTAAGTTAGATAACTGAGAAATTTTGTCAATAGCTAATGCAAGTAATTCAGCAGATTCCCATTCTTTAAAACCTTGACCTTGGTTTTTATCAAAATCTTTAAAACTGAAAACAACATATTTTTCTCTTGAACCTTGTCTGTCTGGTAAGTTTTTTGGTTTTCTTGAATAAGAACTACTTGTCCTACTTTTAAATTTATCTCTTCTTCCCATAAGACTAGTGTATTATGGAATTCGAGTCTGAGAAATATGGAACAGCTCCATATTTACCTTCTAAATAGTTTTTGTCAAAAGCAGATTTTTTTCTTACTTTTTCAGAGGAAAAGTCAGCTAATGAATAAAGTTCCGAACATCCAAATTGATTTTTATCCATAAACCAAATTTGGTCTCTTCTTAAAACGTTATAATTTAGAATAGAAGTATTATGCACTGCAAATATTAGTTGAGCGTTGGTAGTATTTTCTTTATGAAAAAATTCAATTAGTTTGAGAACTAAAGAGGAATGAAGTCTTGAGTCTAATTCATCTACTAATAACACTTTGCCCTTATTTAATGTGTCAAACCAAGGACCCAATAAATAAATAAGTTTTTTAGTTCCTTCTGATTCATTTGATTCAAAGTCGAAAGGAACTGTATCAACTAAAATATTATTCTCATCAAATTTTCTATGCCAAGTTATGAGCTTATCTCTTTTAGGTTGTTTTGCTTGAAGTTTTTGAAGAGAAGAAAGGAAGCTTATAAGTTCTTCATCTTTTTCTTTTTCTTTTAATTGATTTAATTCTACATCACTAACAGGCTCCTCATCTGTAGTTAATTTTGAAATTTCTAGAAAATCAATGAATGATGATAGCCACTTTAAAAATTTTTTATCTTCTTTTAACTTATTTATGGTATATCTTTTATATCCTCTATCGTGAATTCCACTAATTACATTCAAATCTTTAAACCAATCAACGACTTCATTGGAAATTTCTCCATTAAGTTGAGCAACAAGCGTTAAGAATAAAACATTAGGTCTAGTTCTTTTTGTTAAATCTTTACCTTCTTCAAATGAACTTTTATTTATTTCGAATTTATCTTTTTCTCTTTTGAAAAGAAAAGTTTCTTTAGAAGTGGTGTGAAATAGCCACTCACTTAAAACTTCATCTTCAGTAATCTCAAACCCATATCTGTATTTTCGTCCATTTATGGTAAATACCATCTCGAAGAAACTTGGTTCGTTCTCTGTTTCTGTGCTTAATTCAAATTTTTGATAAGGAATTTTTCTTTTTTCATTACCATCTGAAAGAGCATCTCTGAAAGAAAATTGGACAAAGGCTCTCATAAAACCAATAGCATCAATAAAATTACTCTTACCACTTGCATTGTTACCATAAATAGCAGCAGATTTTAATATCTTATACTTATTATCAAGACTAAACGTATTTGTCTCTTCGTGCTCTTTAAAAGATTTAACACCAACCATACTTAAGGTTTGTAAATCTTTGAATGAAAGGAAATTTTCAACACTAAATTCTAGTATCATAATTTTTTTGTTTGTGCAAATATACAAACATAATTGAAATAATGAGATAAAATTGCAAAATATGAGTTTTGTTAAATTAGGGCTAACGTGTTTGTATATGGTTTGTTGCGTGTTTCAAGCACCTAATTTAGTAAATAATTACCGACCAAGAAAGTCCGCGAGGACTTTCGTAAGTAGGCGAGAAGCCAGCAATAAATTATATACGGCTTAAGTTTACAATTTATT
>NZ_JAHKPS010000030.1 GCF_018860565.1 Winogradskyella psychrotolerans | reverse complement strand
TGAACTTTCCTGAAATAGGTTGACTAAAAATTAATCAATTAATTACAGTCACTTATGAAAACACAAAATGAACACTGGCTAAAAAAAAGCTACCAAAAAGCCACTTTAGAGACCAAACTTTTAGTCGTTGACCAAATCTTAAATGGTCAGATATCCAACAACCAGGCTTCAAAAAAATATGATATTCCTAGAACAACTATTTCCTATTGGTTAAGAAAATACAGTACCTTAGTACAACAAAATACGGGTATGAGTAAAAACGATGAAATTAAAAAGTTAAAGGAAAAGATTGAAGAACTGGAGTTTGTAAAAGACTTTCAGCAAGACATAATCGCTGATATGGAACTTATTACAGGCGTGGATATGTCAAAAAAGTCGTTACCCAAAACATTAGCAAAAGAGATAGAGCGAAAGAAGAAAGACCGTTTAAAAGAAAATGGCTCTATCAATGTTTTGGGATATCTAAACAAGCCTTCTACAAAAGACTCAAAACACAACAAAAAAAAGAAATAGATCATCAAAAAATGATCAAGATGGTTAAAGACTACCGCAAACAAGTAGGCTCGAAAACTGGTGGTATTAAACTACATACGGAACTCAAACAAGACTTTATAAACGCTGATATTAAAATAGGTAGAGACAAGTTCTATCGATTCCTAAGACTAAATAACCTTTTGATTCCTAAAACTAAAAATTACATCACTACAACAAACTCAAACCATATGTACAAAAAATATAAAAACCTGGTGAAAGACCACGTGCCTACTCGGCCAGAACAACTTTGGGTTAGCGATATCACTTACATTAAAACACAATACGGCCATAATTATTTAGCTATTGTTACAGATGCCTATTCTAAGCAAATTATGGGATATAAAATAGATAACCATATGAGAACATCGCTTTGCACAGATGCACTCGCTATGGCTATTAAAAACAGAAAATACCCTGATAAAAAGCTTATCCATCATTCAGATAGAGGGTTTCAATACTGCAATCCTAAATACACAACATTTGCTGAAGAAAACAATATTACAATGAGTATGACTGAACAATACGACCCTTATGAAAACGCTGTTGCTGAACGAATCAACAGAACGCTTAAATATGAATATGGTCTAAAAAAAACCATTAAAAACACTGAATTAGCTCAAAAAATGACTGCGCAAGCTGTATATATTTATAACAATCTAAGAACCCATTTTAGCCTAGATCTCAGAAAACCTGCCGAAGTACATCTGAATCCAAATATCAAATACAAGTCGTATCGGAAAAATAAAGTAAATTTACATGAACTTGCAATTTAAGAACAGAACTAGTTCAAACTATTTTTTTGCCTACTAAACGGCTGAAAAAAATCTTTTGAACGTGGAAATATGAATCAAAAAGAGTCAACCTATTTCAGTATAATACA
>NZ_JAHKPS010000015.1 GCF_018860565.1 Winogradskyella psychrotolerans | reverse complement strand
CCATACACAAACACGTTGCTAGTAATTATGAAGAACCGATTCTTTTTATTGATTACATTATTATCTCTATTCTCATGTATTTCTAATCAAAATACAGAAATAAATGCAATAATTGATTCTGCAAGTAAATCACTAAAGGACGGTCATCCAACAGTCGCAGTTAATTCCTTGGAGGAAGCAATAATTAAATTCCCTCAGAATACAGAAATTCTTTATGAATTATATTTTATTTATAATGATCACATAAAGGATACAAATAAAGCCAATGGTTATTTAAAGCAATATTGTTTAATAAAAAATTCATCAAGCTGCTACAATCAATTAGCTTATACCTATGAGCTTCTTAACAATATCGATTCTGCTGTAGTATCATACAAAAAGTCAATAAAATTAGATACTTTGAATCCAATACCTCATTTAGAATTAGGTGTTATTTATAAAAAGTATTTCCAAAATAAAAAACTAGCTCTATCTCATTATTTAAAATCTTATGAACTAAATCTTATTAAAGACTATCCAGAAAAGGAGTTACAATTTTACAATAACGATTTCAGTACAATTCTTTATAATATTGGAAATACATATTACTTCCTTGGACAATACAATGAATCTAATCAATATTTATTCGAAGGCCTAAAATATAAGGTTGATAAAGTTATAATGTTAAATTCAATAGCAAATAACTATATGCGCCTAGAAAGACCTGAAGAAGCTTTAAAGTACTACGACAAGACCTTAAATGCGGATAGTACATATGTTTATGCTATAAATGGTAAGGGAAATGCGCTTCACACGATAGGAGAAACTGATAAAGCTTGCGAATATTGGAGTTTGGCTTTAAAAAAGGGGTATAACTATCAAGAAAAGTGGTTAGAGGAATATGCAATTATTGACCCGAATTTATTAATTGAAGAGAATTGTAAATAACTACTAGCAACAAAGTACTGTGGTAAAAAACAAGTAAAAAAACCATTAATTTTTGACCAAAGTACTTTTATAGTTTTCATCAAATATTAATCCAGATTTAGCTATTGCAAAGGCCTGTTTTAATAACTTATTACACACTGCAATCAATGCTAATTTTTTACTTTTTCCCTTAGCTACAATTCGCTCATAAAGATCTCGACAAGCTTTGTTGTATTTGCATGCATTAAAACTACACATAAATAATAAATTCCGTAGCTTTTGATTCCCCATTTTACTGATTCGTGGTCGTCCTTTTACACTGCTTCCACTTTGCCGAATCACTGGTGTAAGTCCTGCGTAACTACAAAGCTCACTTGCGCTTGTAAAACGATCAAAACCACCTGTTAAAACCACTAGCATAATAGCTGTTTTTGGACCTATACCTGGAATGGTTTTTAAACGAGTAAACAAATCTTGATGTGTTTGTTTTACTAAAACTAATAGCGCATCCTCCAACGTTTTTATCGCTTTTGTTATTTGTCTTAAACTACATTTTAAAGACCTAACAACAAGCTTACTTGGATTTCCTAAAACAGCTTCACCATGTAACTTGTTTTTTAGCATAGTGCTTTGTTTTATATACACAGAGAGCATTCTGACGATTTGAAGACATTCTATTTCTTCCTTTGAATTTCCTTTCCATAGCTTTAATTCTACTTGCTCTGCGTAAGCACAAATAAGTTTTGAATCGCTCTTATCGGTCTTAACTTTTGATAATCCCATCTGTATAAATCGTTTCACAGACAATGGATTTTCTACCGAAACTTTTATACCAGACTCTAGCAAATGATACGCTAACTGATAATGGTAGTAACCTGTAGCTTCCATAACACAATGACTCTTAATATTTAAAAGTTTTGAAAACTTTTTGAACCCAAACTCATTGTTTTTAAACTGGTAATAATTACCTGAAGAATCCGTAACATCAAAAACATGATGGCTAATGTCAATTCCAAAATATTTAATATCTTTATTCATAACAAAATGTTTTTTTTGAAAGGACAATCTACGCGAGTTTCAACGACTTAAAATCGAGGTCTAAAAGCCTCATATAACTGTACGAAATCTGTGTAGAAAAGAGAGGGGATTTTCAATGTTGACGAAGTCTAAAGCTTCTGCGTATATATTAACCTTATTCCTCTCTTTTGTCTTTTCTGTTTATAACTCTAAATTAATAAATTGTAAACTTAAG
>NZ_JAHKPS010000016.1 GCF_018860565.1 Winogradskyella psychrotolerans | reverse complement strand
GCCGGCCAACCTACCATCAACCCAGCACTAGATTTAGAATTATGTGATGATTTAAGTAATGATGGTTTTGAAGAGTTTGATTTAAGCGTTCAAACAGCCGTTATATTAGGATCTCAACCATCAGATGATTTCAATGTCAGTTACCATTTAAGTTTTGAAGCTGCAGATTTAGGTCAAGACGCTTTACCAATGTCTTACACGAACACTGAAAATTCTCAGCCTATTTTTGTAAGGGTAGAAAATTCAGGGGATTCAGATTGTTATAATGCTTCAGCTACAGCAGTTTTTAATTTAGTTGTAAATACAAGAGCAATAGCTACAACACCAGAAGATATGGTTGTCTGTGACGACCCTAGCAATGACGGTTTTGCTACATTTGATTTAAGTAGTCAAGAAGCCTCTATATTAGGTTCTCAAGATCCGACAATTTATACCGTAACATTTCATAGTACACAAGCAGCAGCAGATGCTAATGTAGATGCTTTACCGTCAAGTTATACCAATACGACACCAAATCAAGAGACGATTTATGTACGTGTAGAAAATCCAATATATCCAGATTGTTACAGTACTACAAGTTTTGATGTAATCATAAATGCTTTACCAACACTAGTTCCTGTTTCAGCGTTACAAGTTTGTGATGATGATACCGACGGTTTTGTAGGCTTTCCATTAAGTACAAAAGTATCAGAGCTATTAAATGGTCAGACAGGTATAGTTGTTTCTTTTCATGAAAGTTTAGCAGGCGCAGAAGCAGAGCCTTCTACCGCAGAGATATTTGACGGTTATATAAATACGACTATGACTAGTCAGACAGTATTTGTACGTTTAGAAAATAGTACGACCAACTGTTATAATGTAAATACACTTCAGCTTGAGGTTATGGAAAATCCAATCGCCAATATCACAACACCTTTAGAAGTTTGTGATGATAATGCGGATGGTTTCGCTGAATTTGATTTGAGTGTCAAAGATGCCGAAGTTGTTGGTTCACAAACCGGCATGGTGGTTAGTTACTATGCTACACCAACAAATGCAGAATTAGGGGATAGTCCATTACCAACCAATTATACCAATACAACAGCAGGAGCACAAGAGATTTATGTTCGTATAGAGAATGGTACTTCAGGTTGTTACGACACAACAACGCTACAGTTAATTGTTAATCCATTACCAACAACAATAGCCGTAACGCCATATGAACTGTGTGATTACGATAATCCAGGGAATGAAGAAGAAGCCTTTGATTTATCTACAAAAGATGCAGAGATTTTAGATGGTCAAGTAAATGTTTCATTGGCATATTACGAAAACCAAGCTGATGCCGAATTAGGGGTTAATCCTATTACAGGATTGTATACCAATACAAGTAATCCGCAAACGCTAGTTGCAGTCTTAACAAACACAATAACCAATTGTACATCAACGCTTACTTTTGACTTAGTAGTAAACCCATTACCAGCCTTAATAGCGCCAAGCGCTTTAGAAGTTTGTGATGATGGTATTCCAGATGGTTTAACAGAGATCGATTTAAGTCTTAAGAACACAGAGATTACAGGTAATAATCCTATCTATTCTGTAAGCTATTATTTAACACAATTAGACGCAGATTCAGAGACCAACCCATTGCCTACCTTATATACTAATACGAGTAATGGTCAAATCATTTTTGTACGTGTAGAAGATACAAATACAGGCTGTTATGATACAACGACCTTAGAGTTAATAGTAGAGCAAGCACCAATAGCATTTACACCGCAGGCATTACGCTACTGTGATCCTGATAATGATGGTTTTGGATTGTTTAACCTTACAAGTGTTAACAATGAAATCACAGGTGGAGCACCAGGGTTAACGGTAACTTACCATGAAACAGAGATCAATGCAGATAATGGTGTAGATGCCATAGATACTACAGTGAATTATAATAACATTGTACAAGATGCTCAGACACTTTATGTAAGAGTAGAAAGTGCAACAATAGCTACAGACTGTGCAACGATTGTGGAGTTAGATTTAATTGTAGAGCCAACACCACAACTAGTAGCGCCAACGCCATTAGAAGTTTGTGATGATATCTCAGCAGATGGATTTGCGAGCTTCGATTTAACCACTAAGGCAAACGAAATATTAAACGGTCAAGATCCAACGCAGTATATTGTAAGCTATTATGAAAGTGAAGCGAATGCATCCACCGGATTGAATCCTATAGCTAATCCTTTAGCTTATACCAATACAGACGATTTTAATCAAATCATTTGGGTACGCGTAGAAGATAATACTACAGTAGAAGGCTGTTACAAATTAATAGCCTTAGAATTAATTGTTAATGCATTACCTGTTTTAGTAACACCAGCACCTTTAGAGTTGTGTGATGTAAATAACCCAGGAGATGAGCAAGAAGCTTTTATCTTAGAAGAAGCCAATGCCGAGATTTTAAATGGGCAAACAGGTATAACCTTAACGCATTACGAAACGCAATTAGATGCAGCTAATGGAACCAACCCAATCGTAAGTCCTTATACGAATCTAAGTAATGCTCAAACGATTTTTGTAAGAGCTCAAAACGATATTACGGGTTGTTACAATACGGTAACCGTAACCCTAAGAGTTAATCCAATACCATCACCAGAAGCATCACCAGAGCCAATAGAGGTTTGTGACGAAGACAATGATGGATTTGCTGAGTTTGATTTAGAGATTCGTACCGTAGAAATCACTAACGGAGAATCGGATGTTGTAATTACTTATCACGAAACTCAGACCGATGCGGAAATGGGGGATAATCCAATTACGGGATTATACACAAACATCGTTGCAAACAATCAAATCATTTATGTGCGTTCAGAGAACACTATAACAGGTTGTTATAGTCTCACAGAAAACACACTAGAGCTTATTGTACATCCAGCACCGGAAGTGCCAATAGATATAGCACCTTATATCATATGCGATAGCGATAACGATGGTTTAGCTCAGTTTGATCTTACAACAAAGGATGCAGAAATTCTTAACGGTCAAGACCCAACTGCAGTAGTGTTAACGTATCATGTAAGTGCTGCAAATGCAGAAGAGGGTAGTAACCCAATTATCAATGTTGGTAACTATACCAATAATGGTAATCCACAAGTTATTTATGTACGCTTATATGATCCAATTACAGAATGTTTCGATACAGGAATGTTTGAATTGAATGTAGCATTACCACCAGAGGCTATACAGCCAACACAGTTAAATGCCTGTGATGATTTAGGAGAAGTACCAGGTGATGAGATCACGGAATTTGACCTTACCTTAAAAGATGCAGAAATCACAGGAGGTAATGCGAGTTGGTCAGTTGCGTATTACG
>NZ_JAHKPS010000032.1 GCF_018860565.1 Winogradskyella psychrotolerans | reverse complement strand
TTAGTAAACAAAAACGAACACGAGAAAATTCCGAAGGAATTTTCCAAATAAGCAACGACCAAAGCAATTAATTATACACGGTGTTGCCACCAGTTTTTTTAGAGATACCATTGACTTAAAAAACTCGGATTTTCTTTTTCCTTTTCATAATAATAGATTCCGATTAGTAATTTACTATTGTCAGGCACTTCGTCTTTTATTCCTTTGTCAAAACTCGACCACTCTGTTTTCTTAATTATTTCAATCAATTTTTTGTCAATAGGATTTCCAAAACCGCTAATTTCTGCAACATTCGTAATAGTTAAATCAGATGTAAATGTGATTTCATAAATACCATAAGTTTTATCAAGTTCAATTCCTTTGAATTGTTCTAATTCTTTATGAAGTTTTGCTTTTTCTCTGTAGTTTATTTTGTTTGTAAAGAGTATTTCTTTTTTCTTAAAAGTATTTAAAATTTCGATTTCTCTTTTTTGCCTCTTAAGCTCTTTCTTGTTTTTCAAAGTTTTTTTTCTGTAAATAGCAGAATAATCAAGGTACATTATTCCAGAACACATTCCGATTCCATAATTCCCATCTCTGTTTTTTCTCGCATATGCGATTAGTTTGGTATTTACTGGAATATGAATATCACAAGAACTTCCAATTCCGTTATCACTTCTACCATAAACATAAATTGATTTCAGTTGTTCGCCTTTATACAATTCATTAATTTTTATGTCTGCTTTATATCCTTGCTCATTTTTTTGATTAGGATAAATTTTTAAAATTGTCACGCTAGCAACAAATTCAGATTCAACATACTTTTCCGTAATTTTCGGTGGGTCACAACTACAAGCGAAAACTCCGATTGAAAAAAGAAAGATTGTTATGTGCAGGATGTTTTTCATAATTGGTGGCAACTTGTTATATCATAACTTTTAGCACTCATATCCTGCTAATTAAGTAGGTATTAGCAAGTGTTTTAAATATTTAAAGCTATGAGCAACGAAGTTAATTCTATTTTTTCAAAAACCTATACGTAAAGTTACGTACAGCTGCGCTTCATCAAAAGCCAAGTTAACCCCTTCTATTCTAAAAAACTTACGGTAAACCGTAATAGTCAATTCATAATAACCAACACCCTATACAGATCAAACGCGCTTTTGATTATGCAAGGTGGTATTAATAAGCTTCAGTGCTATAGTCTTTGTCTGCTATTGATGACGTTAGGTGTTTAATTACAGGACGTCCCGTTTTATTTTATGGACATTAAGCTTGTGGTCGGTTCATCTAGAAAATAGTTATGTTGGAATTACACCAACGATTCGAGAATCAGGAAGCAGGGTACGAGGGCGCTTTAGAATTAGCGAAGTAGGCAATAAGAAATTAAGAAATCTTGTGTTTTTAGCAGCCTTTTCAGCGTATAAATATAACAGAGGCTGCAAAGCCTTATATGATAGAATTGTAGCTAAAGGAAAGCGTGCTAAATTAGCTTAAAGTTGCTTGTTTTTTAATTCAGTTCTTTGTTGTGGTTAGTTTTATTGCTTCACTAAAGTCATTTCATAGGGCATTTTGAAAGAACCTTCTTCATTAGTATCTCGCCAAGTGAATACTTTCCAATGTAATTGCTCTTCGTTTCCTAAATCTGAATAGTTAAGCTCTAATTGTCCTGTAGTACCACCTATACCTGGTTCGCTATAATAACCTAATTTTAATTTATTAGTATTGGTTGGGTCTGTGAAATAACCACCAAAGATATTCCAATCTCTTGTGTTTAAAACAGGTTGCAAAACTGGAAAAGTATTATAAATTATTATGTCATTTTCGGTATACTTAATACGTGCAAAAATTTCATCTTCATAACCTCCAGTACCGACTCTATCCATTTCTCTTTTAAAAAAACTAATCTCAACAATTTTTGTAGGATTTGTTGCATTATTTTGGTATTTCCAGTCTCCTAAGAATTTATTAAACTCTCCGTTTACATCTTTGTAATAATAAGTGTTTCCTTCTACTTCAATAGTTGTCTTTCTATCTTCAATTGGTACAATAGTTTGCCCAAAAGAATAATTTATTATTAAAAGTAAAATAATATTTGTTATAATTTTCATCGTTTAATATGTTTAATGTTATTGTTGTTCCCAATTTGTTATGTTATCATTGGCATCAAAAGTGGCTTCGTAATATGAAATTCCTAGCCCATCTCCATTAGATAACGTAAATGTGTATATAAAAGTCTTAAATTTTTCTTTAAAACAAGCGTTATCTGTATCTCCACATGGTTTAATTACTTGTTTATAATACTCTTCTTTAAGTTTTTCCATATCTGTATTATACTGAAATAGGTTGACTCTTTTTGGTTACTATTTAGATAGTTCAAAAGATTTTTTTTAGCCGTTTAGAAGGCAAAAAAATAGTTTGAACTAGGTCTGTTCTTAAATCGTTAGTTCAGGTAAATTTACGTTATTTTTTCGATAGGATTTGTATTTGATATTTGGATTTAAATGTACTTCATTTGGTTTTCTTAAGTTTAGGCTAAAATGTGTTCTAAGATTGTTGTAGATATAAACCGCTTGTTTGGTTATTTTTTGCGCAAGATCTGTGTCTTTAATGGTTTGTTTTAGCCCATATTCGTATTTAAGCGTTCTATTAATGCGTTCAGCGACAGCATTTTCATAGGGGTCGTATTGTTCAGTCATACTCATTATAATTCCATTATCTTCAGCAAATGTTGTGTAGTTAGGGTTGCAGTATTGGAATCCTCTGTCTGAATGATGTATGAGTTTTTGATTAGGATATTTTCTGTTTTTAATGGCCATTTCGAGCGCATCGCTGCAAAGAGATGTTCTCATGTGGTTATCGAGTTTATAGCCCATTATTTGCTTAGAATAGGCGTCTGTTACAAGTGCTAAATAGTTGTGGCCATTTTCAGTTTTTATGTATGTGATGTCGCTTACCCAAAGTTGTTCAGGACGAGTAGGGACGTGGTCTTTAACAAGGTTCTTATATTTCTTGTACATATGGTTTGAGTTTGTAGTTGTGATGTAATTTTTTGTTTTAGGAACTAAAAGGTTATTGAGCCTTAAGAAACGGTAGAACTTATCTCTACCTATCTTAATATCAGCGTTTATAAAGTCATTTTTTAGTGCAGCGTGTAGCTTTATTCCACCAGTTTTTGAGCTTACCTTTTTACGGTAGTCTTTGACCATTTTGATCATTTTTTGATGATCTATTTCCTTTTTCTGTTGCGTTTTTAGTCTTTTGTAAAAGGCTTGTTTAGATATCCCAAAACATCCATAGAGCCATTTTCTCTTATACGCTGTTTTTTCTTTAGCTCTATCTCTTTTGCTAATGTTTTGGGTAATGACTTTTTTGACATATCGACGCCTGTAATAAGTTCCATATCAGCAATAATGTCTTGCTGAAAGTCTTTTTGGAACTCAAGTTCCTCAATCTTTTCTTTTAACTTTTTAATCTCATCGTTTTTACTCATGCCATTGTTTTGTTGTACTAAGGTACTGTATTTTCTTAACCAATAGGATATGGTTGTTCTGGGAACATCATACTTTTTAGAAGCTTGGTTATTGGATAGTTGTCCGTTAAGGATTTGGTCAACGACTAAAAGTTTAGTCTCTAAAGTTGCTTTTTGATAGCTTTTTTTTCGCCAGTGTTCATTTTTTGTTTTCATAAGTGACTGTAATTAATTGCTTAATTTTTAGTCAACCTATTTCAGGAAAGTACAGCGGTAAAATTAACCACAACGTGTTTGTATATGGTTTGTTGCGTGGTTTAAACAACTAATTTAGTAAATAATTACGGACAAAGAAAGTCCGCGAGGACTTTCGTAAGTAGGCGAGAAGCCAGCAATAAATTATATACGGTGTTGCCCACAGTTTTTATTTCTCAATTGATGTTTCCCAACCATCATAATCTCCATTTAATTCAGATGCTTTTTGCCATAAATCCAAGGTATATTCATCTATTTCATCATACCCAACTTTGTCAATCCGTGAGATTTGAATAACAAATTTATATTCGTTCGGTTGTTCTGTTTTTGCTTTGTTTTTTGTCTTAAAACCTAAATCATTTGTAAATTTCTCAAATTGGTCAATTTCACTTTTGGTTTTAAAATATATCCAATGAAAAACTTCTCTTTCTTTTGTTAGATTGTCTCCGCCTTTTTCTAATTGTTCGAGAACTCTTCTGTTTTGAATTATTTGCATTTGTCTTGGCAGAGGATATAGAAAGTCAAAATAACCACTCCATTTTTTATCTTCGTTATGTCCAAAGTCAAATTTTTGATTTGGAAATTGGGTCATTGCTGAAGAAACTTCTTTTTCCATTAAAATCGTGTTTTCTCCAAAAAAGTACAAATCTCGAAATCCGTTAGAAGTCAGCCGACCTGCAAAAGTATAATTCAGACTTTTTTTGTCAAATTCACTTATTATTACGTCTTCAATTTTCCATAATTCATCTGCATCTTCGTTACTCGACAATCCATTGTCTTTCGGATTAGGCATTTTGATTGAAACATAAACTACATTTTCTTGTCCTTTTATTGGTGCAACGTTCATTAAATTCAAATCGGTTGCAATTGAACTTAATTTGTCATTTACATTCGAAAAGTAAAATGTCCAATCAGGTTGATATTCATTTTTCGGTTCAGATTGTCCGAAGATTTTACTTAAAAATCCCATAAATAAAATAAAGGTTAATATGTTTCGATGATGTTTTTTCAAATTGTGGGCAACGTGTTATATCATAACTTTTATCACTCATATCGCACTAATTAAGTAGGTATTAGCAAGTGTTTTAAATATTTAAAGCTATGAGCAACGAAGTTAATTCTATTTTTTCAAAAACCTATACGTAAAGTTACGTACAGCTGCGCTTCATAAAAAGCCAAGTTAAAGCCTTCTATTCTATATAACTTACGGTAAACCGTAATAGCCAACGCATAATAACCAAAACCCTATACAGATCAAACGCGCTTTTGATTATGCAAGGTGGTATTAATAAGCTTCAGTGCTATAGTCTTTGTTTGCTATTGATGACGTTAGGTGTTTAATTACAGGACGTCCCGTTTTATTTTATGGACATTAAGTTTGTGGTCGGTTCATCTAGAAAATAGTTATGTTGGAATTACATCAGCGATTCGAGAATCAGGAAGCAGGGTACGAGGGCGCTTTAGAATAAGCAAAGTAGGCAATAAGAAATCTTGTGTTTTTAGCAGCCTTTTCGGCCTATAAATATAACCGAGCCTGCAAAGCCTTATATGATAGAATTGTAGCTAAAAGAAAGCGTGCTAAATTAGCTTAAAGTTGCTTGTTTTTTAACTCAGTTCTTTGTTACCTATTGTTATTTTTCCAAAATTTGAATTATTTCATTTTCAGTAAATGGAACATATAAATTCTCTAAGTTTTCTTTTGAAATTTTCATTTTACTACTAACTCTATTATTATATTTATTGCCTGTTAATTGCATATTAAAAACAAAATTATCAAATTCACAATCCAAGAATATTTTTTTAAATTCATTGTTTAAAAAGAATATTCTCATAATGTTGTATGCTATTGACTTATTGGCAGTTACAGCTTCTTTTTGGTTAACAGTATTGTCAATTTTTATTTCGTTATTAAACTCTAGATTATTTTCTAATATTCTTGCAAACCATCTATGGTTTCCACTCGACATTTCTAACAAAGTTTTATTAATAAAGTTAATACTTGTTTCTCTTAATTCGTCTATAAATTTATCCTTTTTATTTGATGCTTTTAATTCATTTTCAGATTCGCCAATTATTTCTGGATGTAATTTATTTGCAACCATATCTTTTGGGGTATATACTACATTTACTCTTTCGTTATCCTCTATGTTCAAACCCAATTGTAAATAATTAGACTCCCAAACACTTGCTCTTTCTCTTTTCTGTTCTGGAATCCAATATCTATTAGTTATCTTGTCTACTATTGTATTGTATATTTTTTTTATATTTTCTTCTTTATTGGATTTATTATTTGAAATTGTTTTTTGTAACAAAATCATTACGATTTTCCCCTGTTTATTAAAAATTACTCTTTGAATATTAAAATTAAATTCTTCTAAAAAATGATTTTTTGATATATTAAGTGTTTCAAAATCTATTGGGATAAATTTTTCAACTTCTTTAGTGTCGTCCAAATAGAAACCTAAGTCTTCAATGTTTTTAGTCAAATCAATACCTAGAAATTCCAAATTCACATTTTTTTCGGAATTGATAATTAATTTATCTCCATCTAGTTTAATTGAACCTAATTTTGATATAGCACTTTGACCAAGAAGTAATGGTGCATCTAATTGATGAACTATACTTGCTTCAACGTTATTTAATATTATGCCATCAATATTTATCTCTTTAATAATAATTTTAGTCCCTTCTTCTATTTTACCATTAGCAATTTTGTACTTTACTTTTTCTTTAATATCACTTTGATCTAAGAGACCTTGCTTAAATAGAAATTTAGCTTCAGTCAATGAAATTGAAACATCAGATGCTCCAGTATCAAAAATAAAAGTCATTGGTATTCCATTTACTTTGCAAGGAATTGTATAAATTCCATTTTCATAATTCATTTGAATTACTTTCTGTGAAAAAGTATAGTTTGAAAACAAAATAATAATTATCAATAATAATTTTCTCATATTCTTTTTTGACTAATAATTAGTCATTTGTTATTTAAAGTTCAGATTTTACTCTAATAATGGGTAACGTTCTTGTATATGAAAAGTAGCGGGTTTTAAGCACTAAATTTTCAGTTTAATACTGACCTTTAATTTATTCATTTTGTTTCGTTTAAGCGAGTAAACCGCTATTTTTTATATACGTAGTTAGCTATAGTTTTTTAGTCAACAAATTCGAAAGCTCTTGGACTAGTTGTTGATGTATTTCCACTTTTATCTGTTGCTTTAAATATTACAGTATAATTTCCGGCAGTCGTTGTATGGAATCTTTTGACAAATACCATTTCTGTCGGCGGAATATCTCCTCCTAATCCTTCTTGAGTATGTGCGAAAACTTCATTTCCATTAGCATTATATACTGTGGCTTTAATGTTTTCAAGACCTCCAGAGTCAGTTCCTTGTGCTTTTAATGTAACTGAACTAACAGGATCAACTAAAATTGTATAATCATCAGTTGAATAAGTGGTACCAGCTTCTGGTCCTTGAATTGAAATTTCAGGATTGGTTGTGTCGTTTCCAGAATCGTCATCACTACTACAATTAGTTAAGTTTAAACTTAATGCTACTAAAAATAATGTTGTAATTGTTTTTCTCATTTGTTAATTTGTTTTAAATTTTAAGTGTTGGATTTATAGATGTTTGTTGCTTAAATGCGTTCGGTTTAAATTATAGCTAACTCGTTATATCATAACTTTTATCATTCATACCCCATAAATCAAATAAGTTATGACAGGTTTAATATGAGTTTAAAAGTCGTCAGCAACAAATCTAATTATATTATCTCAAAAATCTATACGTAAAGTTACGTACAGCTCTCAGAATCAACAGCCAAGTTACCTCCTTCTATTCTAAATAACTTACGGTAATCCGTAATAGTCAATTCATAATAACAAATTCTATACAGATCAAACGCGCTTTTGATAATGCAAGGTGGTATTAATAAGCTTCAGTGCTATAGTCTTTGTTTGCTATTGATGACGTTAGGTGTTTAGTTACAGGACGTCCTTTTTTTATTTTATGGTCTTTAAGCTTGTGGTCGGTTCATCTAGAAAATAGTTATGTAGGAATTACACCAACGATTCGAGAATCAGGAAGCAGTGTACGAGGTCGTAGTAGATAGACAATAAGAAATTAAGAAATCTTGTGTTTTTGCTCAGTTCTTTGTTTGCAACAGTTTTTACTCAAACATAGCTTTAATTTTTATATTAAGATTTTCATCACTTACCTTCAAAATTTCTTTCAATAAATCAGTTGAAGTAGGTTTTGCATTTGGATATTTATGTTTAGTAAAAAAGGATTGTAATGCTAAATTCAACCGTTCTTCACCAAGTAACTCACTTAATTCTACAAAAACAATAGCGCCTTTAGAATAGGATATAAATGCATTGTCTTTTGTGGCTTTTAATAGAGATAAATTTTCACTAAAGCCCTTTTCAGCGTCGTATATTTGTTTATGTATCTCTAAGCGTTCTAGCATTTTTTCTTTACCATACATCTTTTTATATAGCATCATTTCTATATACATCGCTAAGCTTTCAGTTAGCATTGCATAGCCTTCACGATAATCAGGATCAATCTGGTTGGTTCCCCACCAAAAATGCGCAACTTCATGACCAGCCAGTTCATTTATTACATCCTGATTGTGACTACTTGCTATATTAGCATTAAACGTCATATCCTCTGTCATAAATATAACACCAGGATAAGCGGTTCCTGCAAAACCTTGTGTAAACGATGAAACTTCGGCAAATTGAATAGACGAAAACAGATAGGGCCCAAAATATTTGGTACAATAACCTAATGACAGCTTCGTGTTCTCAATAAGATGATCTACATTGTTTTCATGTAAAGGATGATATAAAACCTCAATAGAAACATCTTTATGTTGTGCTTTTTTAACCTCATAAGTAGCTGATGAAACCGCAAACCTAAAAGGAATGGCGTCTGCTTTATACTTATAGTAATTTCTATTAGCGTCTTGCCACTGCGATTTTAACGCGCCAGTACCAACAGCAATTTGATTATTATCGGTTGAAATTTGCATATCTAAAGAAATAAAGTCGTCTATATGAGTCTTTACCGCATCAAATGGTTTCATGGCTGTGGCTTCGCCCAAAGCATGTTGTTTTCTAATAGTCTTGTCTGAAATTTCCTGACTTGCATCATACCCAAATTGAGGATAATAACGACTTATTCGCATAAAAGAGCCATCCTTTACAATCGCATTAAAAGGATTATGACCATTTACAGCCTCCCATTTGTAAGCCAAATGAAAGGTGAGTTTTGCCGAGTCTTGGGCTTGTAATGCCTGTTTTAATGGTATTTCTGAAATAGCCCTGTCTAGCGTTATGGTATCATTTTTATAGCTAAATATAAGCGCTTGTATCTCAAAGTCTTCAGGCACACGTATTAGTACAGAATCTATAGCGTGCTTGTGCTGATTTACCAACCAGTACGTGCCTTTTATCTGGTAAGCTTGGTCTTTAGGAAACAAATCTATTTCTGTATTAACTTTTTTTATGGTTGGCTGCGGAAGGTTTTGGTATGCTCGGTAATGCTTTTCGTAAGCAACACGCGCTAATATGTCAGCGTCTTTATCTTTGGAAACATAACCATCTAAAAACAAATAGCCACTCACCATGCCTATACATACGCAACTAACCATTGCAATAATATAAAGTTGTCTTTTAGCTTTAGTTTTTATCAAACCGTATAAAGCACATACAAGTCCTACAAGGGCAAACCCAAAAATCAGTCTGTAAATAAACGGCATTACATAAGCACCGTAACCTATAAAATCGCTATAAGCACCTTTGTAACCAGATAAAAAATGAAACAACGGATTCGTAATCATGTTTTTTGAAATAGGCGTCACAAACAATAAGAATAACAAGATAGATATGCCCAGTGCCACCGATTTACTCTTACTTATGTTATTAATAAATAGCAGCAGTAACGCAAAGAGTGTAAGTGGCAACGTATTAAAAACAAACACACCAAAATATGCTTGCCAATCAATAAAAGGGTATTTAAAAATAAGCTGAAAGATAATCGCTTCCAAGAGCATTAAACCGGTAAGAAAAATGATTAAAAGCACCATGCTTATAGCGTGTCCTAATAGACGCTCTTTGGCATAATAAGTCGTATTTTGAATGATTGAAAATCCACTAGCATTGGCACGCCAAAACACATCGTTTGTAAAGTAAACCACAACAAGTGCGCCTATAAAATAAAATGTTTCGTTAATGGTTTTAGCCAGTAAGCCAGAGCTAGCATACTGTTGCGGCAACCTAATACCCATATCTATATCGCCATACATTTCTACACCTACATAAAATAACAGTAAAGCAGAAACCGAAATGAGCGGAATACTTCTAAACAAATAAATAAAATCGATTTTCACAAAAGAGCGCAGCGCATGTTGTTTTGTTTTTGAAGTAAACAACGTGCTTACTTTCGCAAACGGAACATCTAGTAGTTTGGTTTTTTTAGGCGTTGTTTCAGCCTTTTTTTTTGTTGACTTTTGTTTGAAAACTGGCAGAAATGAGAACGCATTTATGCCTAATTTCATAATAAATAATGACAGTAGCACAACACCCAAACGGTTTATCAATAGTATGTTGCTAAACGACACGATGTTGTGGTTTCTTTCAGAAACACTAAAGTCCTTGGCATCATAAAAATAAGCCGACAACCCAAAAATATCAGTTATAGCAGATACTTTTTGAGCAAATAAAGACTGTGGTAACGATTGTGCCATAAACGGCGCGTTTGAAAACATGAGCACTATCATATAGGTGATGTATAACATCAATCCTGCAATAGCGACCAGTAGTTTATTCTGAAATTTTTTAGCAAAGAAAAACAGGATGCTGCATACCAATAAGCTATTTACCACACCAAAAATCAAATAAGGATATACATAATGCCACAGATGAAAGTCTGCAAGCATTTCAGAATCTGTTTGCACATGCAACCCAATAACATACCCAAGCATTACAATAAAAAAACTGAATGCAGTAAGTAAAAAGAAGGATAAAAAGCGTGCTAATGCAAAGTCGCGTTTCTTTATAGGTGTGGTGAAAACAATTAAATCAAAGTTAGCATCACGTTCCTTAAACAAGCCAGAAAAGGCTAGTAGTGTAGCAATCAAAATAATAAGTAAGCTCAACAAACCAGTCATAAACCCAACAGCGTAGGGTGCATTGGCTGCAATGCCATCGCCTACATTAATATGAAATTTATAGCCTGTAAAAAAGCCAAGCACCAAATACGCCAACAAAGCAAATTGCGTTGCTATGTGTTTTAGCGCGCTATATATATCATTTAGTAAAACCGTTTTCATGTTGTGCTGTTTAAATAAGTGAAATAAGCGTGCTCTAAATTTGGAGTAACAGCTTTAAACCCAGTTGGGCAAGCATCGGCATACACGGTTACATGCATAACCTTTTCAATAAATTGCTTACTAATGATGTTGTGGTTTGGCTCAAGGTGAAGTAGCTCGTTTTTGGTTGTTGGTTTTTGCCATATTTTTCCTTGCAAAGCCTCAATAAATTGATTAGGACTCCCTTTTGCCACAATAGCGCCTTGTTTTATAATTGCCATATCCGAACATAGATTTCGTACATCTTCTACCAAATGTGTTGATAATAGAATGATAATATCTTCGCTTATTTCGCTCAACAACGCATTAAACCTATTACGTTCTTCAGGATCTAAACCTGCTGTAGGTTCGTCTACAATCACAATTTTAGGATCTCCCAATAAAGCTTGAGCTACGCCAAAACGTTGTTTCATACCACCAGAAAACGTATGTACGTCTTTGTTTTTGGCGTCAACTAAATTCACTTTATCCAGAAGATTCATAATTTGATCGTGGCGCTCGTTCTTGTGATGAATACCTTTTAGTTTAGCCAAATGTTGTAGTAAATTATAAGCCGAAACTTTAGGGTAAACACCAAAATACTGTGGTAAAAACCCTAGTTGTTTTTGTATTTCTAATGGGTTTTTTACAATATCTGTATCGTTAAAACTCATGTGTCCTTCGGTTGGTTTTTGTAAGCCTACAATGGTTTTCATAAGCGAAGATTTCCCTGCGCCATTAGGCCCAAGTAAGCCAAAAACACCGTTTGTTATGTTTAAATTTATGGCATAAAGTGCCTGGTGTCCGTTGTTATACACAAGGGACACATTGTTGATATTCAATGTATTCATAAGATAATATTTAAGAGAGTGCTAGTCTACATAGTCTATAATGTCTCCAGGTTTACAGTCTAAGGCTTTGCATATTTTTTCTAGAGTTTCAAAGCGAATGCCTTTGGCTTTTCCATTTTTTAGTATCGATAAATTTGCAGGTGTAATGCCAACTTCTTTAACCAATTCTTTACTCTTCATTTTTCGTTTGGCAAGCATGACATCTATATTTATTACAATGGGCATAGTTTAAATGTATAAGTCTTGTTCGTTTTGTAAATGCAATCCTTGGTTAAATATTTCTGACATAAAAAACACAAAAACACCTAAAACAAGATGCAGGATAATAATCAGAAACATTTCGTGTTCTATGGGCATAAAAAACGATGTGAATATGGTGAGTACAGCTGGTAGAAATATATTGACAAGATAAAACCGTCGCAAATGCACAATATTTTCGGCGGTAAATAATTTATCTTGGTAGAATACCTTAAAGACATTAGATAACAACCCAAAAAACAAACCATACCCTAAAACAGGAATTAAAAACGAAAAGATTAAATACGTTGTGTTACTGTCTAAAATTAAAAAAGACTCCTCTGTAAAAGGATAGGTGATAATTGTTTGTTTATCTTTTATTAACATATGGGTGTTTGTTATCCAGCTAAAAGACCCGTAAACACCAGTAACTAAATATAAACCACCCAACATCCTTGAGATGTAGTATAAAACTTTGGAAATAATAATTGATTTTTGCATATAATAAAATATATTTTATTATTGCAAATGTATAAAAAAATATTGTTTTACAATAAATAATTATCTTTTTAAGATGATTTTAGTGTTGCTATATTTGTTAAAAACGATTCAAGAACGTTTTTATCTTTATTCAAATAAAGTAAATCAATAGATTAACGAGAATTTTAGCTTAATACTAAAATTTTAGGGAGTTTGTTATTTTAATTAAGGGCGAGTTGGTCAAATTGGTGCCAACGTGTTTCTTTAGTTTGTTACGGAAAATCAGCTATGATTTTCCGCCGTGACCGAAAGATAGCGAATAAGATTGAATTTCCGCGAGGAAATTCAGCCGCAATGAGCTATACAAGTTGTTGTAACACGTTTTTTATTTTTTCCGATTATTAATTTCTCTTCTGATTAATTGCTCTAATTCCGAGAATTTTATTTTCAAACCAGTACTTATTATAGTTAGGGGAGAACCATACTCTTGGTTATTGTATTCCAACGTTTCTTTTAAAATTATATTTTTTTGACGTTCGATGTATTTTTCAGGCTTATTGGTTTTTAATATTATCATTTTTTGAGAGGAAACATCAATTCCCAAATCGTAAACTGGGACTTCAACTTTAATAGTGTCAATTCCAGATATGTCTTGCCATTCAATTAATCCTACACATATAGCATTTGAATTATCAAAAATTCCTTCATCATTTATAATCAGTCCTACTTTTTCGCTGAAAATTTTTCTAAGAATAAAAAACACACCAAGTCCAAAGAATAAAACACTTGCTAATCCCATAAAAAAAAGAAAATCGTTAGAATGTCGAATATAGGAAGAGTTATCAGGTTTTATAATCATCCAAACTC
Organism: Winogradskyella psychrotolerans; assembly: GCF_018860565.1. Lineage (GTDB taxonomy): Bacteria > Bacteroidota > Bacteroidia > Flavobacteriales > Flavobacteriaceae > Winogradskyella > Winogradskyella damuponensis. The sequence goes on along the minus strand of NZ_JAHKPS010000032.1, from coordinate 6,653 downwards.
CGCCAAAAACAAATGCTAATCCTCCAAATAGCATCAAAACTAGTTTGGTTTTACTTAAAGGTATCTTGATTTCAGTCATTTGCAGTGTTTTTTTCAAATGTTTAGTCCTGAAATATGGCTACAGGTTAAAAATTGATTTACGCTGATAATTTATATACCATATTCGGTGTTTTGAAGTCTAAAGATAAATGTAATCTTATTTCGTTGTATAGATTAATTGCATTTTTTGTTGCTCTTTTGGCGTGAGCCACATCAGTAAAGGTCTGGTCGAGATAGAACTCGTCTTTTAAGATGCCGTTTACGCGCTCAGCTATGGCATTTTCGTAACAATGATTTTCTTCTGTCATACTAATATCTATCTAATTTCTTTTAAGTATTTGTGTATACGCATTACTGTATTCCTCTGTCTGACCCGAGGCATTTTTGCCGAACTGGAGAAGCAATGATGAATAAGCTGTTTAATGTTTTTGGCTTGATATATGGCCTTATTTAGGGCTCTTACACATCCTTTTAGTTCCAAACTATCACTAAAATCATAACCAACAATTTTCCTAGAATACATATCTGTTATTAAGGCTAGATAACAAAACCCTTTTACAGTTCTTATGTGTGTAATATCAGATACCCAAACTTGATTAGGTCGCGCTATTTCAAGGTCTTTTATAATGTTGTTATACTTATAAAAGCGATGATATGAGTTAGTAGTTCTGGCACTGGTTTTCTTTCTAAGTGTAAGCATGTTATGCTTTCTAAGTACTTTAAATAAAGTGTCTTTCCCAACTTTAATATTAGCATTAATAAACTCTTTATTTAGAGACCTAATAAGTTTACGTACGCCTTCTCTAGGAAGGGATTTACGTCTTTTACTAACAATATCTATAATCTGTTGTTCTAGGTTTAAACGCTTATCAGCTCTATTTTTATGCTTGTAATAAGCATTGCGTTTAAGTTCAAAACAATGAGTTATCGTTGTCAAAGAAGCAAATCCCTTAGCTCTATTTCTAGTTTTAATAAAAGCTAGATATTGAGTTTTTTTAAGTTGCTGAACATTTTTATATCCTAATTTTTCTGCAGCTACTTCAAGATAAGATTCCTCTACCATTGCATCCAAATCCTTTTTAAGCATTAGCTTTTTAAGTTTTTCATTCTCTTTTTGCAATGCTTTGATTCTAGATATTTAGCTTCGCTGAACCACTTCGTTAGGTTTCGTCTTTTGTTTCCACTTTCACTCTGGTGTTCATTAAATCTTTACGATTATACTTTTTAATCCACACATTTACCGTCGTAGGTGCGATAGAGTAGAGTTTACAAAGTTCGCTCTTCGTGTGTTTACCGGTTGTAAGTTCGGCTAAAATTTTCAGTTTAAATGGTTCTGAATACCGTCTGATTACTTTGTCATTTTTGTACATAATGTTTAAAATTATGTAGCCTTATTTCAGGACGGGTCAAAATTGCCTCTAACGTGATTGTATATGGTTTGTTGCGTGGTTTAGCACGTAATTTAGCAAATACAAACCGAATAGAAAATCTACGAGGATTTTCGTAAGTAGGCGAGAACTAGCCATTAATTATACACGGTGTTACCACACGTTTTTTATTTTCGGTTTGCAATAAATTCATCTGCAATTATATATGGTTGTCCCAAACTAAAATCGTTTGGACTAACATCTTCGTTTCCAAAAATCAGAAGCTTTGCATTAGGTCGATACGCATAACCTTTGTCAAAATCCTTAATTACGTTCTCAACATTAAATTCAATTCCGTGTTTTTCACAAACTGCTCTTATCGGTTCAGCGAGCGGTTCTGAAATTCCGAGATTCATTTTTCCGGCTTTTTTATAATATTCTTTGATGTTGTAAAAATTCTCATTTAGTGGCAACCAATTTCCAGCGTGTTTTTCGTAGGCAAAGAATAAATCTCCAATAAATTCACTTGCGTTTGTCGGAAAACCATTTAATTCACATTCCAATTCGTTTTTGTTGAAAGTCCAAAGTAGTGGATGTTCAGTTAAGACTTTTAGTTTTATATATGGTAAATACTGTTCGCTAAAAATTCCGCTAAATTTTATTGTATTATGAGTAATTAATCGCCAATGTTCAACATCAGTAATTTTTCCATAATCATCTCGTTCTTCAACGATAAAATTAAATTCCATTGTTTTAAAATGTCCAATTTGACCTTTTAATTCGGTCAAATGAAAATGTCCATTTTGATAGAATTCTGTGGTGTTTGTTCGTTTAATTAATTTCTCTAACATTGGTTTTTCTCAAATGTGTGGTAACGGTCTAATATAAGAATAGTAGCGGATTTCTAATCGCTAACTTTTCGGTTCAGCACAGACCTTTTATATCTACTTACTTTATATTTAGCGATTAAACCGCTATTATCTTTATACATTCTTAGGTTTTCGTGCTTATTTTATTTGTATGTTTTCAGCTCCAAACCATTCAGTTATTTTATTCATTGCTGTAATTCCCATTTGTGAAAGTGCTAAAACAACTAAATTTTCTTTAGCTCTAGAACAAGATACATAAAACAAATTCTTAGTTCTTAATTTTCGATGCTCTTTGTCATCAGTATTGTTAAAGAATTTCTCAAAATTATATTGTCCAGGCCAACTTGTATCATCGATTACAACTAAAACATTTCGGTATTCTTCTCCTTTTGTTCCGTGTTTTGTTGAATATGAAGTTTGTTCTTTAATATGTTTAAAAGCATAAATTATTTCTTTGTAATTAATTTGCATTAATGATTCGTAAAACTCTTTATTTTTAATTGCAGTTTTCTGTTCTTTATCGTTACTAATGTTGGTTATATCTATACTTAGCTTTTCTATGAATTTCTGTAATTTTATAGAAGGAAGCGATAACCTATTTTCTTGACAAAAATTAAAAACATCTTCAACTGTTCCAGTAGTTCTTAATGTAGTTAATTCCTCTAATTTATTTTCAATTTCTTGTTTATCAGAATGTTTGGTTAAAGCACTAAAAACACCTTGTTGTTTTAGGTATTTTATAACTCTGTTATAATTTTTGTTTTCCCAAAAAGAAATCAAATGTTCAATTCCAGTTTCTCTTTCTTTAGAGGTCTTTTTGTCTTTAGAGCCAAAGAAGTAAGAAGCAAAATGATTTTCTCTATTTAATAATTCAGCTTTAGGGTCATAAAACCTTTTTGAATAAGTTTTATACAGATTTCCAAATCCTGCCCTTTCTGCGACTTTGCTATTTGCTATTATTAGAATTTTGTCATCACCTAATTCTGAGAAATCCCAACCATTTTTTTCTAAACTTGAAACCACACTATTGTGGTCTGAATCTTTTTTAGGTGCAACTCTTTCTTTATAATCTGCTACTTTTTCTTTTGGTTGCTTAGAATCGTTTGTGCAATTAATAAATTGAATACTTCCTTCAATACTTTCTTTACGATCAGGTATTGTTTGAGTTATATTATCTCGAATATTATTTAATAGATTAACTACACTTTCGGAAGATCGATAATTATCATCTTTTGTCACGAGTTTAAGTTTATTCTCATCAACATAGGACTCAAGAGAACCAATTCCTTCATCGTAGATTTTTTGATAAGAATCTCCGTAGAAACCAACTAATAGTTTTGTTTTATTCCTTTCGAGTAAATGATTTACAATAGCATCAACAGTTTCACTTGCTGTATCTTGATACTCGTCTATAAAAATATAAGGATATTTTTGACCTAAGATTTGAGTTAAAGCAGTATAGTTTTTAAACATCTGTAATGACAAAGTTATTACATCATCGTGATGTAGACTTCCTTGTTCAAAATCTCTATAACCACTATCATCATATTTCACTTCTGTTTTAATCCTATCTTTTAATCCAGTTTTATATTTTTCAGGTTTTTTACTATTAGCAATCATAAACTCGTTTAAAACATCTAATTCAATAATTAGTTGTTTGTTGAATTTTTTGATGCAATCCCATAAAAATTCGTGAATTGTGGAAACAATTACTAAAGGATTATTTTCAAGTCTTTCAATAATTTCATTTTTGGCAACATTAGTGTAAGTAATGCAAACAATTCTTTGATTGTTTAGTTTGATACTTTTTCCTTTAGTTGCTAAAACGTGATTTATCGTTTGAATTAAAGTATATGTTTTACCTGAACCAGCTCCAGCTTCAAGAACAAAACTTTTGTTTTCTCCTATATGATTTATTATTTGTTCTATAGCTATCATTCTAATCGTTTTTAGCTAACCAAACTAAACCTTCATTTATATATGCTGGAACTTTCCATTTTCCATATTCCTTTTCGTTAAAAGACATAATATCGAATGTGAATTCCGTTTTTTGTTTCGATGTAAACTTATCAGGCATTTCTTTAGAAATATCTTTGTTTTTTATATAAGAAAACTCATCCTTTATTTTTTTTCCTTTTTCAATTGGGTGCTCAGTTAAAAAGAAAGCTTTATTTGCATTTATAAAAGCATATTCAAAACTTCTTGCGTTATAACCATTTTCTTTTGTTTGATAAGCCACACGAATGTTGTCTTGTATCTTATCTTCAACTTTACAATTTACTAAATCAGATATAGTAGTTTTATTTGGTAACCAGTTTATTAAAGTGTAATTAGTTGTGTATTCACCTTTAGAAACAGGACATTTGCCATCTTTTTTATTACTTGAATCAATATCAGTAATTATCAAGGTTCTTACATTAATAAACTCTAATATTTTCCTGAAAGAATGGGCATACGCTCCGCCAACTTCCAATATAGAAACATATTCATTACATAATGATTTAGCACTTTTTTTAATCATTTGAGGTAAAAGCATACGTTCAGTTGTTCCTTCAACTAATATGACTTTATCTGCAAAAAATAAATCAGATTTATGAAGTGTTAGATATTGTCTTAAAAATCTAAAAGTTCGTGCATCATCTTTAATTTTTAAATTATTAAAATCTTGATTAGTTATTTTATATCCTCCAGATGCTGTTTTTAATCTATTGAAATATCTAATTCTATTAAACCCTCTTTCTGTTTCAATACCTGATTCTGAAAGTATATGTGAAGAATGAGTTGTAATTATAACCTGTATCTGAATATTATATTTATTTCTAGCTTCTTTTATAAGTTCTGCTACTTGACTAATAAATACTTGTTGCATTTGAGGATGCATATGAGCTTCTGGTTCTTCAATAAGTACAACAAGAAAATTTGAAAGCTTTTCCTCTTTAGAATTTTTAAATTTCTCAATGAAACTGGCTAATTCTAAAATCATATAAATTAGATTACTGTAACCGAGTCCATTATAGCTTTCAGGTAAGTTTATTTCATTTTGCTTATATAAATATTGGATATTGTTTTTTAATACTTTTTCAGAATCAAATATTGAATCAATCTCTATAGGGGGGATTGAAACAGGTGTATTTGCTCCAAACTTTTTTAATTCGAGCATTATATTCTCTAGTACTTTCTTATATCTTTCTGTTAAATCAGAAGCAATTCCTTTCAAAGCATCTTCTAATTTTTCAACATCTTTATTGTCTGTTTTATCTCTATGACTATAGTAATTTGAAAAGCCAAGAGATAATGCATTGTTAGAATCTCCTTTTATGTCATCTAAAACTCTCATTGCTTTTATGCTTTCAAAAAGTACTATTTTTTGAATTTTAGTTTTAAAACTGTCTTCGATTATTCTTTTATAATCAGATTCTCTATCAATTGCATAGCAAACATTTTTATATAAAAACTTGATGTTCTGATGAAGGTATTTTATTAAGTCGATGCTTTTGTCTTTTCTATTTTCAAATGAATGAAAGACTTTTAAAGTGTTTTTTGGCTCAAAAGACACACAAATTGTAGCATCATTTCTAGCATCCTCTAAATCTGTTATAAATTCACTAAGCTCAACTAATGATTCATTACTTATTTTATCATACTCAATTTCAAAATTGATTTTAATTTTAGGAATTTCTACTAACAGTTGTTTTTCAAGTTCTTCTCGATCCTCTTCTGTGATTCCTTCTTTTTTAGATTCTAAATATTTATTGTAAGAAGATTTAAACACAGTATAAGTACTCTGTGAAAAGTCCTCAAATATAAATTTTCCATCTGTGGAAGTAGCTAACTTTATAGCTTCAAAAAAAGAAGTTTTTCCTGTGTTATTCTTTCCTACGATTAATGTTATATCGTCTTCTAAATTGCAGTTTATGTTTTCTAATAGTCGAAAGTTTTGGACTTCTATTTTTTTGATTTTCATTTAACTTGTTGTTTGGTGTAGAGTGTTTTTTTCGTATGAAACCTAACGGTGCGCGTATATGAAAAGTAGCGTCTTAAAGATCAACTGCTTTTCGGGTTTAAAATATCTTCTATAAAGAAACGAAAAATAAATGATATCAATGTCTTAGCTATTTTTTATATGCGCTGTTGTGTTTAGTATTTTATTTTTTTTATTCGGTTTATAGTTTTCCAGAATCTTTATTGTAGGTTTAGTTTTAATGATCTGCTAGAGCTCAAAATACGTAGTATGGACGACGCTACATAGGATATTCACCCACCAGACATTGTTTTGTTTTAAAATTGGTTATATACCGATATATGGCTTGTTTTAAAATAAAACTTTCTTCGTATCTGTTTTAATTTAAATTTCTAAAAATGATGAGTTATTGAAAAA
>NZ_JAHKPS010000021.1 GCF_018860565.1 Winogradskyella psychrotolerans | reverse complement strand
AACTAATTTAGTAAACTTTTACGAACCTGTGAATATTCCGCAGGAATATTCGCAAGTAGGCTAGAACCTAGCAATTAATTATACACGGCTTAAGTTTGTAATTCATTAAATTTAATTAATAATCAGAAAGAACAAAAGAGAGCATTAAGGTTACTATACACGGTGAAGCATTAGACTTCGGCAACATTGATAATCCTCTCTCTTTTACTACTTAAACTTCGTTCAGTTCTGTGAGACCTAGATCTCGTTTTTAAGTTGTTGAAATATGAGTAGCGTTGTTCTTTCCAAATTTCAAGTTGTTATGACTAAAGATAGAAAAATTTACGGTATTGACATTAGTAAATCTGTGTTTGATATTTACAATCAAGATACAGGACATTTTCAATTACAGAATGATGAAAAGGGTTTTAAAACACTACTAAAAAGTTTATCAAAAGATGCTTTGGTAGTCATGGAAGCCACGGGATATTATCATTACAGATTAGCTCAGTTTTTATATAAGAAAGGGGTATTAGTATCTGTTGTAAATCCCTTGTCAGTAAAACGTTTTATTCAAATGAAACTAGCCAAAGTAAAGACCGATAAGAGTGATGCTAAATCAATTTGTGAGTATGGTATCTTTAATGAAGTTCCGTTGTACAATGCTCTAACAGATGTACAGGCAGAATGCTTACAGCTCTTTAGGTTATTGGATAGTTACGTAAAAAAGAGTACAGCTACAAAAAATAAGCTTCATGGCGAAGACGCTCTAGGAATTCCATCAAAAACGGTTTATCGTTCCTTAAAACGAGACTTAAACCATTTAAAGAAAGAGATTTTAATATTAGAGAAACGCTTATTAGAATTGGTAAAACAAGACCAGCAAGAACAACTAACTTTATTGCAAACCATACCAGGAATAGGTTTAAAAACAGCTTTGTTTTTAATCGTTGTTACGGATGGATTTAAAAAGTTTGAAACTGCAGCACAGCTTTGTAGTTATGTTGGAATTACACCAACGATTCGAGAATCTGGAAGCAGTGTAAGAGGGCGGAGTAGAATTAGTAAAGTAGGCAATAAGAAATTAAGAAACCTTGTGTTTTTAGCAGCCTTTTCAGCGTATAAATATAACAGAGCCTGCAAAGCCTTATTTGATAGAATTGTAGCTAAAGGAAAGAGTGCTAAATTAGCATTAATAGCCGTAGCGAATAAGTTGCTAAAACAGGCTTTTGCCATTGCAAAAAGCGGATTGCCTTATGATGAAAACTATGTTTCAAAATTAGCTTAAAGTTACTTGTTTTTTAACTCAGTTCTTTGTTGGCAGTAGTAGTTTTAAAATATTTTATTTCCGTCAAAATCTAATTCAGCTTGTTTTAATTCTTTCCCAAGTAATAATTTCCAATCGTTTGAATGGTCAGCTGCAATGTAAACCACTCCGTCGTAATCAGATGGTCTTTCAAGATTTCCTTTTATTAATGCACAGACTTTTTCTCTACCAAGCTTGCCAAGAAAATATCCAAGTTCTAAAATCACATTTTGTCTTGCTCTTGCGTTTAAAGCTTCTGTATTGTTTTTTGAATTTCCAATATCATCTGGTGTCATTAAAACAATAGCGAATTGAACATCTGAATTCTTTTCAAATTTCTCGATTATTGTCAATCCTTCATTCACTTGCTCGTGAAGAATTATCGGTTCCAATCCTATTTTTTCTAAAAACCTTGCGACTGTCTCCTTAAGTTCATTATCGTGACCATGAACAAGAAAAACTTTTTTAGAATTTTTCTTTTTTGTGCTTTTTGTTTTGGTTGGATTTTCAATTGGTGTATCTAAAACAGCAAAAGTATCAAGGTTTTCAATCACTCCAATTGTCTGGTCTATCATGTCTGTAATCATTGTAGTTATAGGCGTGCCATAAGGTGGCTCAAAAAAAACGTCAAAAGGATTAACTCCTTTCATTTGAAATCCACCAACCATTGGTGGTGGTGACCAGTCAAATCTTTTTGCACAACCAGTTCTATTTACCATTTCCTCAACAAAGGTTCGTCTTTTATTGATTTCAGACCTTACTTCAGAAGTTTCGGAAGTAGTCATCTTGACAGAATTCCATTTGATAATCAGTTCTTTGAACTTTTCAAGTTTGTCTATTACTGCAAGTCTATTTTCATTCATTGATGTTGCTCTCTATTACTGCCAACGTGTTTGTATATGGTTTGTTGCGTGGTTTAAGCACCTAATTTAGCAAATAAAAACCGAATAGAAAATCCGCGAGGATTTTCGTAAGTAGGCTAGAACTAGCAATAAATTATATACGGTGTTGCCACCAGTTTTTAATTCCACATTTTCTCAAATAACTTCGGGCAAATCACTTTCATAGTTTCAGGTTCTTCCTCTTTCCAAGTAAACTTAAAATTCGGATAATTCCCTTCGTTTGTTTTGAAATCATCAGATATGTAATCGTATAGTTCTTTACCTGTTTTATTTTCAAACGCAGTTAATGCAACATACCAAAAACTTTCAAAATCATAATATTCTTCGCCTTCTACAAATTCCGAAATTAAACTGTCTGGATTTTCCTTTGCTTTATAATATGTGTCTTTTCCTCTTGATATAATCCAATTTCTAAAATATTCAAATCCATCGTCCGAACAACCACCATTCATTATATATCCAGCACACCACATTTCAGAGTTATAAGTGTCGTAAAGAAGTTTGTCAGTTCTTAATCGGAAACCAATCATTTGTTTTGGTGTCAATTTTTCAATTTCTTTGACTAAAAACCTTTCTTGAGCATCTTGATTTTTAGTATTCTTTACTGAAGAGTCAACTATATTCCAAAATATTGTTTCGTCCAACATTTCACTCGTTTTCTCAATTTCTTGATTATAATTTTTTGGTGTTTCTTTTTTGGTTGATTCTTTCTTTCCAAAAAGTTTGTCAAATATTCCCATTTGGTTATTATTTTTCGTGTTTTGATTACTACTTAATATCAAAAATGATGTAAATATTATTGTCGTGAGTTTCATTTTTCAAATTGGTGGCAACGGTTTTGTGTATGGTTAGTTGCGTGGTTAAGCAACTAATTTAGTAAACAAATACTAGCCTGAGAAAATTCCGAAGGAATTTTCCAAATAAGCACTTGCCAAAGCAATTAATTATACACGGTGTTAGGCAACGTTTTTATTTCAGTAATATTGGAATATCACTTCCTTCGATTCCTTCTAGTTTTATTCCAACTAATCCCATTTTATACGCAAAATCAATATCTTTTCCTGCTCCTAATGCTGTGTAAAAACCAACTGAAAATGCGATTGCGGTTTCATCGGGAACTGAATCTTTCATACCAATTACATAAGGTATATGTTTAGAAATCTCTTTCGCTTGCAATTCTGAATAACACGAATTAAGAAATACACATTGGACTTTATCTGAAAATAGTTCGAATAGGGAACCTAATGCATTAATATCTATTAATTTTGAATTACCCAAAGAATCCTCAAGAGCAATTCCGCCTATATGTCCATGACCAGAAAATTGAACAATGGTTGGTTTTTCGTCAAGCATTGCTTGTTGTAAAGACTTAGGTGTAACAGCCCATTCAGATTTCAATTCGAAATTATCTCTTAATGAAGCAAGTTTTAAGCCATTTTCTATATTTCGGACTTCCTCGTCTATTCTTAATCTATCTTGATTTATTGGACTTGCACCTAAAAATAGAATTTTTATAATATCCCCAATATTATCTTTTTCAGCTAATCGGTCTTCCAAATTTTTAATTTCCGAAAGAGCAATATTATGGTCTTTATATAGTTTTTCTTGGTCTTTTAAAAGTTGATTATATTCGGGAACGAGCTCATTCCATTTCTCTAAAAGCTCAACATATTTTTCTTTAAATTCTTGTTCTGATAATTCGATTTTTTCTTGATTTATCAAATGAAAATCTTTGATGTATTGAATATATCCTTCTAAAGTTTGTCTAAAAGTCCTTTTTGTTTCTGCTATTTTATTTTCGTCTCCAAAATGAAGTACGCTTTCAGATATTATCGCGATAGCTTGGCTACTTCCTTGTCCAAAAATTGCCTGGATGTCTATTAGCGTTCTGTTTTGCCAAGCTTTAAGGTCAGCAGAATATAGGTCGTCCAACCTTTGTTCTAAAAGTTCAATTGCTCGATTATGTGGAATTTTTATCATTCTGTTTAAATGTTGCCTAACGGTGCGCGTATATGA
>NZ_JAHKPS010000027.1:1589-2295 GCF_018860565.1 Winogradskyella psychrotolerans | reverse complement strand
TTCATATACGCGCACCGTTCTATGCAATTTGAAAAACACCGTGAATGAATTACAAACTTTTGATATTTAGCCTATTTATAATCCTTTCATCTTGTAAGGATCAAAATTATCAACCATTAGAATTGATAGATATTAATTGCAATAAAGTGCCGGAAATTTTGCAAAATGTTTTTGATAGTGACCAAGGAATGAGAACAAATGGAGGAGAAATTAACCCTAAAATAGATAAAGAAAATCTGATAACAGTAGTTAGTTTAATTGAAAAATGTGGAATGCCTACATTAGAAGTAGTTAGCGATGTGCAAATGAGCGCAGTTTGGGTAGTTTTCCAACATGGAGACAATGCTAATCGAAAAAAATACTTACCACTTTTAGAAAAATCAGCAAAAAATGGAGATTTAAAAGCATCGCAAATTGCTTTGATGAAAGATAGAACAATGATGAACGATGACTTACCTCAAGTATACGGAACTCAAGTAATTCAAAATGGGAATGAATGGATTTTATACGACCTTGAAAATCCAGAAACTGTAAATAAGAGGAGAACGGAAATGGGACTTGAACCTTTACAAGATTATTTAAAACGTTGGAATATTGAGTTTGACATTAAACAATCTGAATAAAAACTGCATAGAACAACGTGTATAATTAATTGCTTGGTTCTAGCCTACTTGCGAAAATTCCTGCGGAATTTTCACGGGTTCGT
>NZ_JAHKPS010000027.1:0-1530 GCF_018860565.1 Winogradskyella psychrotolerans | reverse complement strand
CATACACAAACACGTTAGCAAACATTTCGCGCGTGTCAACAATTTCAAGGCTTTTACCAAGTTCTGTACTTATTTGCTTCAGAAAACTAAGTTAGAATTTAAAGCTGAATCTTAAAAAAACATTACGCTGGAATTTTTTACTCTTGCGGAACGTTACACACGAATTTCGGCTTACCCAACTTCAGTTCTTTAATTCAATATTATAGCAATCCTCAACTTTTGGATGATAAGCGGACTGGCAAAACGTACGGCTGAACTGTTCGCAGTTTAAAAAATTTGAAAATAGATGTTTAAATCAACTGATTCTGATATCACGAAAATTAGATATAAACAAAACTGATTCTCTTTGCGGAAATGAACGAAATAATAATTCGGAGATCTTTTTGATCTTTAAGTAAAAAATGAAACAACGTCTGAAAAACAAATCGTCCGGAAATACACAAAGGAGTAGCATGTAAAAAGAAAAAACGTTAGCTAACAATGTATATAATTTATAGCTGCTTGTAGCCTACTGTCGAAAAACCTCACGGTTTTTCTATTTCAGTTTTTATTTGCTAACTTACTCGCTTATAACACGCAACAAATCATATACGAAACCGTTGTAGCCAATTTAAAAATGAATCGACAAAAACAAATAAGTGCAAATATTCTTGAGGGAATTGCAAAAACTATAGGAGATACAAACAGAGGGCTGACTGGTTCTGAAATAGGTTACATCCTACAAATGGCCAAGCTTAAAGATGTTGACCCTGTCAATACTAAATGGAGAAGAATTTATAATTCATTCGTGGAGTTTCAGAATAAGAATCAAACCTCAAATAATATCCTAAACTTTGTAAAACTATCAATGGACCCTTCAAGATATGTAGGTAATACAAATCTTTTTAATGAATTAAGAGATGAACTAAATCAAAAAATGTCTTTTGCTGGTTTCCAGATTTCGGAAAGTGGCACACTACAAAAAATAAAGACTGCTTTAACTTTATCAGAAGCAGAAGAAAGAGCAGATAGATTGAAATCTAAACTTCAAAACAGAAATGGACATCAAGAAATATTCAAATTCTGTAAGGCTGAATTACTTTCAAATAACTATTTCCATGCCGTTTTTGAAGCTACGAAAAGTGTTGCGGAAATAATTAGGCAGAAAACAGGTCTTTCTGAGGATGGTTCTGAACTTATAGAAAAAGCATTCTCAATCAAAGACCCAAAGATTCAAATTAACAACTTGGCTACAGAAACTGAAAAAAGTGAACATAAAGGATTTGCGAATCTCATTAAAGGTGTTTTTGGAATGTTTAGAAATACTACAGCTCATGCACCTAAAATAACTTGGGAAATTAATGAACAAGATGCATTGGATATTTTATCTACTATATCATTAATTCACAGGAAATTAGAATAAAAAACCGGCTACAACACCGTGTATAATTAATGGCTAGTTTTAGCTTACTTACGAAAATCCTCGCGGATTTTCTATTCGGTTTTTATTTGCTAACTTAGTTGCTTAAACACGCCACTAACCATACACAA
>NZ_JAHKPS010000019.1 GCF_018860565.1 Winogradskyella psychrotolerans | reverse complement strand
TGGTCAGTTGCGTATTACGAAACGGCAGCAGATGCACAAGCTCAGGAAAATGTTATTCCAGACCCAACACAATACACCAATACGGCAATAAATGGATTAGCAGCCAATCCACAGACGCTTTATGCAGTAGTAACCGATACGGATACAGGTTGTGTAGATTTTGTGACTTTAACCATAAGAGTATTACCCAACCCAACCCCAACAGCGAGCGATTTATTACCAAACTTAGAGTTGTGTGATGATGTTAATACAGGAGACGGCTTAGAAGTGTTTGATTTAACAGAAAACGAAACACTCATACGTAACGGAGAAGCAGGAGTAAGTATAACGTACCATGAGACTGCAGAAGATGCCGATTCAGCAGCCAACCCAATCCCAGATCCAACACAGTATACTAATACAAGTACACCAGAACAAGAGATCTATGTAAGGATGACTAAGGATGCTACCGGTTGTTATGCCTTAGTAGATTTTACGATTGTAGTGCATCCATTACCATCAGTAGTTGCTGTAACAGACTTTATACAATGTGAATTGAATACAGACGGATTTGATAACTTTGATTTAACAACTAAAGATGCAGAAATCTTAAACGGACAAGATGCCACACAATTTACAGTGAGCTATCATGAAAGCCTATTAGATGCAGAATTAGGAATGAATGGTATTGTAAGTCCATATCCTAACCTTAGTAACCCACAACAAATCTTTGTAACCATTACTAATACTATTACAGGTTGTTCAATCAGTACACAAAGTTTTAATATTGAAGTTCAAGAAGCGGCACAGGCCAATCCAGATATGGAAGCAATTCTTTTTGAAGCGTGTGATGATAATATGGAAACAGATGGGGATACTACAAACGATAGTAGACAGTTTGATTTGACCTTTCAAGATGCAGAGGTCTTAGATGGTCAAGATCCTTTAAATTATATTGTAACGTATTACGCGACAGAAGAGGATGCTAACAACAAGGTGAATCCATTACCAACGTTGTATGAAAATGTCGTTAATCCACAAGTTATTTATGCAAGAGTAGATAATGACACACCAGATGTAGCAGGAGATGACACTTCTATATGTTATGCTATAGCCGAGGTGACCTTACAAGTTAATCCCTTACCAGAGTTTGGTTTTAATCAGAGTTATACCTTATGTTTAAATACCAATGGGTCAGAAGTCTTAGATCCATTAGTCTTAGATACAGGCTTATCAGCCACAGCATATAGTTTTGAGTGGAGTTATAATGGTACCGCAATCGTAGGAGAAACAGGACCAAGTATAATGCCAACCCAAGGAGGAACTTATAGCGTAAAGGTAATTAATGACAGTACGTTTTGTGAGAGTGAATTAAGTACAGAGGTTATAGAAAGTGAGCCACCAGCACTGGTTATCGAGTTACTAACACAAGCATTTGCAGAAAATCATGTTTTACAAGCTATGGCAAGTGGAAGTGGAGATTATGAATACAGTTTAGATGGAGGAGCATGGCAAGATGAGGGGCTTTTCACTAATGTATCTGCAGGCCAACATCATATTACGGCAAGAGACAAAAATGGTTGTGGTTTAACAACAGAACCAAAGTTTGTTATTGACTATCCATTGTATTTTACACCTAATGGAGATGGTAAAAATGAAACTTGGAACATCGAAGGTATTGGAAGTAGTGCAAAAATTTA
>NZ_JAHKPS010000001.1 GCF_018860565.1 Winogradskyella psychrotolerans | reverse complement strand
CCTATTTCAGTATAATACACAAACCGCTAACCAATGATAAAATTCTTTAGAAAAATTAGACAAAATTTAATCTCTGAAAATAAATTCAGTAAGTACCTAATTTATGCCATTGGAGAAATTATTCTTGTTGTTATCGGAATTTTAATTGCTTTATCCATTAATAGTTGGAATCAAGGTCGGATTGACAAAAAGAGTGAATACAAATATTTAAAGGATATTAAAAAAGAAATTCAAAATAATAATTACATTTTGGACTTTTACATAAAAAACAGGTTACCAAATAAAATTGAAGGACTATTATCTGCTAAAAAATATAGCGAGGAAAATATTGAAATTAAAGATACTATCGCTTTTTTAAATACCGTGACTAAAGGTGGTATGATTACAAATGGATTGGGAATATTAAGCAGAAATACTTATAATGAACTATTAAGTACAGGTAATTTCCAATTAGTTTCAAAAGATTCAATTAAAATTAAAGTAAAAAATTATTATTGGGGATTGGATGCGGATGACAGTAATGTGAAAACTTATAAAAGCGATATTACAAAGTTTACTACAGGCTTACGACCATATAATTCCTCTAACCCAGAATATATTTCTAAATATGATAGCGAAGAAATGATGGTTGCTTTTAGGTCTGTAGAATTTAGAAAAATAATTGACCGTGAATTGTCATATGCCTACAATCTAAAAAATAAAATCGATGGACTAATTGAAGAGGGATTGGAGATTATTGAACTTATAAATACTGAACTAAAAGAAAAATAACGAAAGCACAACAATGGCTATAAATAATTACTTGTTCTCGCCTACTGCTAAAAATCCTTCTTAATTTTTACTACGCACAGTTCGCTTCACTCGTGTCTATTCGGTTTTTATTTGCTAAATTAGGTACTTAAACACGTCACTAGCCATAATACAAACACGTGAGTTAGACAACATTTGAAAAAACATTGAGAAAACAAGAATGATTTTAGATGATTTAGAATATATCACTATTGAAAACCAAACTACTGAATTTCCAAAGCACTTTCACGAAACGTTTTGCATTTCGCTAATACATTCAGGAATTGAACAAATTGATTTTGAACACCAAAGCCTTTTTAGTGAAGCTGGTTCTATTTCAATAACGAACCCTTACGAAATACATTCTAATCCACTATTTGACAAAACAACTCAATTGAAATTTGATACAATATACATTCCTAATCAATTGATGAAAGACATACTAAATGGAAAAAATATTAAATTTATAAACAGAAAAATAAATAGTAAAAACGCCAACAAATTGTTTGTAGAACTTAAAAATGCTATTGATAAACAAGAAACTGAAAATATTGAATTTAATCTACATCAATTTATTAATACCATTAAATCGCACTCGCAAGAAAACGATAAAGAATATTCTGAATTAAATCTAAATAGTTTTAAGCAAATTAATAACTACATTGAAAAACACATTTGCGAAAAGTTTAGTCTAAATGAACTATCGAAAATTGCGAATATTAATAAATATGGATTTGCTAAAAAATTCAAAGCAGCTACAGGTATGACGCCAATTAATTACATATTGATGAAAAAAGTTTTTTCAAGTAAAATGTTAATTAATTCAAATACAGAACTTACAACATTAGCGTATCAATTCAACTTTACAGACTTGGCACATTTTTCCAAAACGTTTAAGCGTTTTGTAGGAATTTCACCTAAAAAATACCAACAAAGCATTATTGCAAAACTATAATTGCCAATATTATACAAGTACTAATATTATGACTGCATTACATTTGGAAAAAATTAAAACCAAATGAAAAGAATATTAGCCCTTTCTCTTCTCTTTTTTATAATATCAAATTCAATTTTTGCTCAATCAACAGATGATTCTAATTCACATAAAAAATTCGTTGAAGATTTTGATTATTTAATCACAGAACTAAAATTACAACATCAGGGACTTTATGAATATGTCGGAAAAAATGAAACAAATGCGAAAATTGACAGTATACGAAACACATTAAAAAAACGTCAAACAAAATTAGAGTTCTACGAAAAGTTAAGGTATGTTATTGGATTAACCAACGAAGGACATACATCAATTGAGCTTCCAAAATGGTCAATGATAAAACTTGGACTCTCAAAATCCTTTATACCATTAACGGTTAAATTATGTGATGGAAACTTGATTGTTACACAACATTATGGAAGCAATATTACACACCTTGAAAAAGGCGTTAAAATAGTTTCCGTTAACGGTAGAAAAATAACCGATATTCTTGAAAGACTTTACCCTTTAATCCCAACAGACGGTTTTAATGAAACCTCTAAACACGAATGGATTGGAGGCTTGAATTTCTCTTTACTTTACAGATTGGTTTACGGCAAAGAGAAAAAATTTGAACTTCATATTCAAGAGTTCGGAAATGATAAAATTCAAACATTGACTGTTCCCGCCATCCGGTTTACAAAATTCAAGACCAAAAATGCAAAATTCAAATCGAAAGACTTTGATTATAACGACTTTGCATTTGAGCAAATTAACGATTCGATTGCATACTTAAGCATTCCAAGTTTTGGCGATGACAACCTAGATTACGAAGAGTTTTATCAAAAAAACTTCAAAAAAATAGATTCCCTGAACATAAAGCACCTAATTATTGATATTCAAGCCAATGGAGGAGGAACAGAAGGCAATGAAAATTTACTTTTTAGCTACTTATCTAACAAAGTCGTTCAGAAATACAAACAAGTAACAATGCTTCCAAAACCCTATCAAAAAAACAAAAGTAAACAAGGTTATATTGAAGACAAATGGACATTTCAAAACATCTTTGCCAAGAGAGGAAATTTTACCTTGTTCAGCGATTACTATTCCGATTTAGGATATAAAAAACCACAAAAAGAACTGATTTACAATGGAAAACTATACGTTTTGATAAGTGGCAGAACATTTTCGGGCGGTGCAGAATTTGCCAGCTTGATAAAAATGACTGACAGAGGAATATTCATCGGAGAAGAAACTGGTGGAACTTACGAAGGAAATGTTAGCGGGTATTCAGAATATGTGAAATTGCCAAATTCAAAAATTGAGGCAAAAATCCCGACTGTTCATTTTCAAATTAATGTAGAACCAAAAATAAAAGGACGAGGTGTAATACCTAACTACGAAGTACCTCAAACTTGGAAAGCTTATTTGAATGGAAGAAATACAAAAAAAGATTTTACAATTAAAAAAATAATGGAATAAAAACGTTACCTAACAATGGCTATAAATAATTACTTGTTCTCGCCTACTACTGAAAATCCTTCTTAATTTTTGCTACGCACAGTTCGCTTCACTCGTGTCTATTCGGTTTTTATTTGCTAAATTAGGTACTTAAACACGCCACAAACTCACTTACAACCACTTATGAATGACACATATATTAATACAACGCTAATTATTATCTTGATTTGCCATTTAGCAGCCATTATCGTCGCTTACAAAAAGAGGAAATCAACATTAATAATTCCGTATTTAAATATGGTTATGGTAATCGGTATATTTGTTTTTTGGACCACCACTATTCCGAATATAAAAGCGCATCACTTTGAATTTAGAGAAATAGTGGTCATTGGTTTAGAAGCTTGTATTTTACTATTTGCCCTTTACGCTATTTTCGGTTCTTTTAATAAAATCTACGTCAAAGTCTTAAATACTATTGGATTTGGACTTCATTTATTGACAACAATAGGCCTACTTTATTATATGTTAGCATTCAAATTTGATAGCCTTTATTAATGATAAATCACACCTAACTATGAAGGCTCTCACATTTAACATATGGATTTTATTACTTGTATGTATGCCATACACGGGATATACACAATCAGAAAATAACATGACTAACGATTCGATTACAATACCTTTAAAAACAGGAAAAAATCCTAGTATTCAATTTGAAGAATTAGTTATAGAACCTTCAAATCTATTCATTCAATCAACATTAATAAATAACGACTCACCCAAAATTCAGCTAGAATTAAACGTATTTGAAAACAATACTAAATACGCTACTTTCCTATGGTGTTATGATGCGTTTAGTGATCGTAAAAAAACAAACTATCCAAAAGCATATCAAAACTATTCTTTTGATTTAAAAATGGCTAAAGACGACGTAGCGTTAGTTGTTACAAAATTAGACTTTGAAAAACCAATGTTTATAGATTTAGGTCAAACTGCTGTAATTGGTAACCTTGAAATTCTATTTAAGGATTATATTGGAGAATGGTCTGAGGATATAAATGGCAACCAAACCGATGCCTTTAACTCATATCATATGTTGTTATCAGAAGGCGAAGCACAGAAAATGGTGTCTTTTACGTCGCTAAATAATGCTGAAGATAAGGGTATAATTATAGAATGGAAGCATTATAAAATTATAATCTTAAAAGATTCTGAGAAAGCCATAAAGCTAATGGTGTTAAAAACCTATTCTAACAAAAACTAAGTATTCAACTCAAAAAATGAAAATCCAAGACCTATTAAAAACCACTGAGCACAGACCTTGGAAAATACCTACTGAAAATTGGAAATTCTATCAAGAGTGGAATAATGCCATATTTCTTCATTGGGAAGTTGAATTAAAGGAACTCAAAAAATTTGTACCAAAAGAATTAGAAATTGACCTTTTTGAGAGCAAACCTTGGGTTTCCGTGGTAGCATTCACTATGGAAAAAATCAGACCTAAATACTTTCCATCGCTCTCCACAGTTTCAGATTTTGATGAAATTAATATTAGAACTTATGTAAAATCGGGATCTAAAACCGGTGTCTATTTTTTAAGTATTGAAGGAGGAAAACGATTCTCTTGTAAAATTGCTAAAGCAATTTCTGAACTTCCATATCGTTATTCAAAAATTAAGAGAACAGCAAACCAATACCAATCATATAATGCTGCCTTTAATGACAAATTGGATGTTAGATTCTCAATTGGAGAACCGCTTAAAACAAAATCAGAGTTAGACCGATGGTTAACGGAAAGATACGCCCTTTTTCAAGATACAAAACAAGCTATAAATGCGTTTGAAATTCACCATTTAGAATGGCCAATTCATCACATTAACATCACTGCAATTGACTTCAATTACCAAAGGTTTAAAAATCTTCTAAAAAACGAACCAAACAAAGTTCAATATTCTAAAGGTATTAATGTTGTTGCTTGGGGAAAGACCCAAAAAGATAAAACTAGCTATAACAAGGTCTAAAAATTAGAGTATATCTTCGTCTTTCTTATACAAAGTAGGTAAACTAATTTTATAGCGCACGGCAATTAATCGTACAATAATAACTACCAAACCTGCAATAACGAATAAATAGTTTCTGTCCTCAAAAAACTGAAGCAGTAAAAAATAAGTTAAGCCTCCCAAGATACAAGCTGTTGCATAAATTTCTTTTCTAAAAACTACAGGAATTTCATTACATAAAATATCTCTTAACACACCTCCAAAACATGCCGTCATGGTTCCCATTGCAATACAAATAAGAGGATGTAATCCTGCCACAAGTCCAGTTTCTACACCAACAACAGTATAAAGTGCAATACCAATAGTATCGAATAAAAAAAGTGATTTTCTAAGGTAACTGATGCGTTTTCTAAAAACAACAGCAAATGCAGCAGAACCAATAATAACATACACAAAAGTCATATTTCGCATCCATGAGACAGGTTCAATGCCAATCATAACATCACGTAATGTACCACCGCCAACTGCTGTAACAAAAGCAATTATGAGTACGCCAAACGGATCCATACGTTTGTTCATAGCTATTAATGCGCCAGAAATGGCAAAAGCTATGGTTCCTAATATATCTGTAAATTGAAAAAACATAGGGTGATTATATTTACATTGTTGTCACGTGCGAAGGTAGGAATCTAATTTAAAATTCATGGTTAAAAACCTTAAAGACAGTCCTAAGTTTAAGTTAAGCGATTCACTCACTTTTTCTGAAAAAGAAAAAGTGGTTCTCTGAGATCCCAAAACGAGTTTGAGATAAGCGATTCACTCACTTTTTCTGAAAAAGAAAAAGTGGTTCTCTGAGATTCCAAAACGAGTTTGGGATAAGCGATTCACTCACTTTTTCTGAAAAAGAAAAAGTGGTTCTCTGCTTACATGTTTTGAGTATAATAGTTATAATCCTTTATTACTTTAGCTACAAAATCTATTGGCTTCTCTGTTGTCTCTATTGCCATCACTTTTAAAAGGCGATGGTGTAAATTTACGATGATATTATGGTTTCCATTTCTAATGGCATCATCATATAAATTTTTAATAGTTTGCATGTCACTATCACTTAACACCGTTACTTGGCTATATACAGGAACATAATCTAACGGAATATCTTTAATAAGTGTATCTTCAATGGTCAATTTTTCTTTTTCACTAATTACAGTTGTACCTGCAGCAATATCACCAATGCGCTGTCCATTGCCTTTTAATAAAATGGTTACTACTGCACCACCACCAGAGGTCAAAGCCACATCTACAATACGTAAAATCCATCTTACAAAGTAATTCGCAAAACTCGGTTTAGAACCATCTAATTTTACAACCCTAGTCTTCATTAACATTTTCCCTATAGTTTTTCCATCAAAAAAAGTTTCTAGCAAAACATAATACAAAAATGCAGGTAAAGACACCAATAAATAAATAGCCCAAGTATCACCTGGATCCAAATTTAAAGTGGTTAAAAGTAATATTGCAGATATAGAATAAAGAAGAATTACAGCACTATCTATAAGGTAACCAAACATTCTATCACCAATACTAGCAACATTTTGATTTATCCCTACATTTTGGGCTGTTTCTATTTGAAATTCATCCATATTTTCTTTTCTTTGGAAGTCTAAAAAGGGATTATAATGCGCGAGGCAGCTTTTGTAAAGCAAAATAAAGATAAATGGTTAGAATTTGAAAATATTCTAACTAATAATACTCAAATCGATCCCGATTTACTTTCTGATCTATATATAGAAGTTACCGATCATTTAAGTTACGCAAAAACATTTTATTCTAATAGCAACACAGAACACTGCCTTAATCAGCTCGCATCTAAAGCTCATCAACGTATTTATAAAACTAAAAAAGAACCTAAAAATAGACTCATTGGCTTTTTTAAAACGGAGTTCCCAACGATGTTCTATCAACATCATCGCGAACTATTTATTACCTTTTTAACCTTTGCTTTTTTTGTTTTTATTGGTGCATACTCTACGGCTACTGATGCCGATTTCGTAAGGTCTTTTGGACTTAACGATGCTTATGTAAATATGACATTAGAGAATATAGAAAAAGGTGACCCAATGGCTGTATATAAAGAGCAAGGTGAGTTTAATATGTTTTTAGGTATTACTTTAAACAACATAAAAGTAGCTTTATTTGCTTTTGGCTATGGTATTTTACTAGGTATTGGTTCCTTATATTTTATGATGCAGAACGGCATTATGCTAGGTGGTTTTCAATACTTTTTTTACGAGCAAGGCTTATTATGGGAATCTGCGCGTACCATTTGGATTCACGGTACTATTGAAATATCTGTTATTATTGTCGCTGGCTGCGCTGGTCTTGTTATGGGAAATGGCATGTTATTTACAGGGACACTCCCTAGATTAGAATCCTTTAAGCGTGGCGTTATTAATGGCTTAAAAATTCTTATGAGTACTATACCGTTTTTTATAATCGCTGGTTTTTTAGAAGGTTTTGTTACCAGACATACCGAAATGCCAGATTGGCTCGCTATATTAATTATTTCGAGTTCACTTGCTCTAATCTTATTTTACTACGTAATTTACCCCATTAAATTACACAAGAAGTCTAAATTAAATATTGAACAAAAAAATACAACAACATTAACACTTTCCCAAACCAATTAAATAATGAACAAACCATACATTGAATTTAGAAAACAACGCGATTTTAGTAGTATTTTAAGTGATACTTTTGGATTTATTAGAAACGAATTTAAACCTTTTATAAAAACAGTTGTCAATATTGCAGGTCCTGCTATTGTTGTTTTTATGATTGCACTTGCAGCTTACAATTATGTCTCTGGAGATATCCTTAACTTTAGCTCTTTTGGTGAGCCTAGTTTTAACTCTTCAAGTGTTTTTGTTATAATAACAACAGCCTTTTTTTACTTAATTTCTGCAATTGCAGCCTATATACTTACTGTAGCTTCTGTTCTTTTTTATATAAAGTCTTATGTAGATAACAAAGGGCTTGTTGACCCTACAGAGGTAAAAACCAATGTACACAAGTCGTTTTGGTCCTTTTTAGGGTTAAGCTTTTTAAAAGGTATTACCTTATTTATAGCTGCTTTACTTTGCTTTCTCCCTGTACTCTACGCAATGATTCCTATGGCAATTGTCTTTAGTATTTATGTTTTTGAACCTAAGCGTTCTACATCAGATGCATATAGTCAGAGTTTTAAATTAGTAAATATAGATTTCTGGACCGCTTTTGGAGCATTCCTTATTTTAGGTATAATTTATTATGTTCTTGGTATGGTCTTTTCTATTCCTACAGTTATTTATACTCTAATTAGTACTGGTATTTTTTCTGGCGAAATTGATCCCGCTAATATGAGTTCTTTTTCTCAGGATCCTATTCTCATTTTCTTCAATGTGCTTAACACATTCTTTCAATTCTTTTTAAACATTATTTTAATAGTTGGTGGAGCTATTATATATTTTCATCTTCATGAAAAAACAAATTTTACTGGAACTTATGATCGTATTAGTGAAATTGGAAAAATAGAAGACTAAATGCTTATATATAGATGGTTTCTTATTTGTTTTTGTATTGGGCAATTTTCTTTTGCGCAACAAAATGAGCAACCTATATTATACGATGATTCCATAATAGAAAAACAACACATTTCCGAAAAAGACTTAGAAACGTATAAAGCCGATGACGATTTTAATTATACCGAAGTTGTAGCCGAAGAAAACTTTTTTGATAAAGCAAAACGATGGCTAAGAAACTTCCTTATTAAGTTTTGGGAATCTATTTTTGGTATTGGCACTGCCACAGGATTTCTTTACTTTATGTTTCGAATTTTACCCTATATATTATTAGGCGTTTTAATCTTTTTATTAATTCGGTTTTTCCTAAAAGTTAATTCAAACAACCTAATAACCAAAGCAAAAAAAGAAGCATCAATATCGTTTACTGAAGAAGAACAAATCATTAAAAATGAAGATATTAATGCTTTGATAAAAGATGCTATTCAGCAAAAAAATTACAGATTGGCTATTCGGTATTACTACCTACTTTCTTTAAAACAATTAACTGAAAGCGATCATATTTTATGGCAGCCACAAAAAACAAATGAAGATTACATCAATGAAATTGAAAAAGATCATTTAAAAATCGATTTTAAAAATATCACTAGAATTTATGATTATGTCTGGTACGGAGAGTTTAATGTCGATGCTATAAAGTTTGAAACTTTAAAATTGCCTTTCGAAAATTTAAATAAAACAATTACAGCACCTTGAGTAAAAAAGGAAAACTATATATCGTACTTGTGGCTTTCGCAATTTTATCAATTGTTGTAATAGAAATGACCAAACCTAAACAACTCAATTGGTTTCCGTCTTATGCTACACATCATAAAATCCCTTTTGGCTCTTATGTATTTAATGAGCAGTTAAAACGTGTTGCCGATACTGTTAATATTATAGACAGACCGCCTTTTGAATACTTAAAAAACAACACTATTAATGGAACTTATCTGTTTTATAATGGAGGTATTAACTTTGGAAACGAAGAATTAAATAGTTTATTAGATTGGGTAAGCAAAGGAAACACACTAATGGTTTCTGCCGTTGGTTTTGAACATAAATTACTAGATACTTTAAACCTAGATACTAAAGCCGTAAATATTATTGACAATTTTAATAACAAATATCAAGTAAAACTAGTAAATCCTTTGTTAGCTAATAATACGTCCTATAAGTACGAAAAAGCAACAACATTCTATTATTTTAATAAAATTGACACTCTAAAAACTTCAGTTATTGGATTAATTGATAAATACAGAGGTGCAAACAAACCAATTAAAGATTCTTTAATCAGCAGTATAAAACAGCCCTTTGGTAAAGGTGAAATTATACTAAACACATTTCCTCAGGCTTTTACTAATTACTTTATATTACAATCCCCTAATCAAAATTATACCGCAGGACTTTTATCATATATAGATACCAATAAGCCAATTTATGTAGACACCTATTACAAGACAGGAAAGACATTTTACACTTCCCCAATGTATTTATTTTTAAATACTAAATCTTTAAAATGGGCGTATTATCTGGTATTAATTGGAGCATTAATCTATATTATTTTCGAAGGCAAACGAAAACAACGTGCCATCCCAATTATAAAACCTTTAAAAAATCAGACTGTAGACTTTACCAAAACGATTGCCAATATGTATTACGAAAACGGAAAGCATAAAGATATTGCGCAACATAAAATTCATCATTTTTTAGAGTATATTAGAAATACAATGCACTTATCAACTGCAGACATAAACACTAGTTTTTTAAAAAACTTAGCTGCAAGAAGTAATAATACACTTGAAGACACACAGACTTTATTTAAACTTATTAGAAGTTTAGATCAAAAAACAGAAATAAGTAATATCGAATTAGAAAGGCTAAATAGCTTAATAGAACAATTTAAATCCCATAATCAATGGAAGATACCGACATAGTAAACGACGACTTAAATTTTGATAATAGAATACAATTAGAAGGTTTAAAAAATGCTGTAGAAAGTATTAAAGCCGAATTGCGAAAAGTTATTATTGGGCAAGATCATTTTGTAGAACTACTTATTGTGGCATTATTGGCAGATGGTCACGTTCTTATAGAAGGTGTTCCTGGTATTGCTAAAACCGTAACAGCAAAATTATTTGCAAAAGTATTAAAAACAGAATTTAGCCGAATTCAATTCACACCCGATTTAATGCCAAGTGATGTTTTGGGAACCTCTATTTTAAATATGAAAACTTCGGAATTTGAATTTAAAAATGGGCCCATTTTTTCAAATATCGTTCTTATTGACGAAATCAACAGAGCTCCTGCCAAAACGCAAGCTGCATTATTTGAAACCATGGAAGAACGTCAAGCTACAATTGATGGCACGACCTATAAATTTGAGAATCCTTTTATGGTTTTAGCAACTCAAAACCCTATTGAACAAGAAGGAACTTATGCATTACCAGAAGCACAATTAGACCGTTTTATTTTTAAAATCAAAGTAGATTATCCGTCTTTAGAAGATGAAATTAAAATTATTGCCTCACATCACGAACGCAAAGGCGAGAAACCACAAACAAGAATTAATGCCATTTTAGATGTCGCTTCATTAGAAGATTACAAAAGCAAAACACAAGAAATTCTTGTTGAAGAAAAAATCATTAAATATATCGCAGAGATTGTTTCTAAAACTAGAAATCATCCACATTTATATCTTGGTGGTTCGCCAAGATCTTCGATCGCTATTTTAAATACAGCCAAAGCTTTTGCAGCCATAAACGGACGTGATTTTGTGATTCCAGAAGATGTAAAAAAATCGTTAAACCCTGTACTTAACCATCGTATTATCTTAACGCCAGAACGCGAAATGGAAGGCATGACTACTGAAAACGTAATTGAAATGATTGTACAATCGGTTGAAGTGCCACGATAGTCTCAGTAAGCAGTAAGCAGTTAGCAGTAAGTAGTAAGCAGTAAGTAGTAAGTAGTAAGCAGTAAGCAAATATGAAATTTTTAAAATCATTATACATACACAAACAGCTCTATATTTATATAGCTCTGGCATCGGTATGCTTTCTGTTATCGTATTGGATCCCTGTTTTATACGCTGTAGCCTGGATATTAACTATTTGCATTATTGTATTATTATTAATTGATATACTACTACTCTATCAACCAAAAAACGCTTTAAATGCAAGGCGAATTTTACCCGATAAATTTTCGAATAGTGACAACAACCCTATTCCAATTACAATAACCAATAATTATGGCTTTAAAATCCATTTAGACGTTATTGACGAGTTACCTATACAATTCCAAAAACGTGATTTCTCTTACCAAACCTCTTTAAATCCAACTCAGAATCACAATTTTGAATATTTAGCAAGACCTGTAGATAGAGGTGAATATTACTTTGGCCACCTCAATATATTTGTATCATCTGTTTTAAAAATTATAAAACGAAAATATAAATTTCAAAATCAGCAAATGGTAATGGTTTATCCATCCATTATTCAAATGCAGAAGTACGATTTTCTAGCCATAAGTAACGCACTAACCGAAATTGGCTTAAAAAAAATTAGACGTATTGGTAATACTTCAGAATTTGAACAAATAAAAGACTATGTCCAAGGCGACGATTTTAGAACCGTAAACTGGAAAGCCACGGCAAAACGCGCACAGTTGATGGTAAATCAGTTTCAAGACGAAAAATCACAACCTATTTACTCTATCATTGATACTGGTAGAATAATGAAAATGCCTTTTAATGGCTTAAAACTATTAGATTATGCCATTAATTCAACCTTGGCCTTTAGTAATGTCGCTTTAAAAAAGCATGATAAAGTAGGTATGATTTCATTCTCAAAAAAGATTGAAACCTTTTTACCTGCCATTCAAAAACTAACATACCTCAACCGTATTTTAGAAACCCTATATAATATTGACACACAATTTACCGATAGCGATTTTGGTTTACTTTATGCTCAATTAAAACGAAAAGTTACCCATCGTAGTCTGCTTCTACTCTACACCAATTTTGAACACATTAGTGGTTTAAAGCGTCAAATGCCCTACTTGCAGGCCATTTCTAAAAAGCACATGCTTGTTGTTGTCTTATTTGAAAATACAGAATTAGATACAATCTTAAATGAAAATGCAGAAGATTTACAAACCATTTATCATAAAACCATAGCCGAAAAATTTGCTTTTGAAAAACGATTGATGGTCAAAGAGCTTCAAAAACACGGCATACAGTCTATTTTAACGACTCCCGAGAATTTAACAATTAATACTATTAATAAGTATTTAGAAATTAAAGCTCGTGGACTTTTGTAATTACTTTTCTAAATTTAAAAAGTAACTCATAAGTTTTTAACCCAAATAACAATTCATCTGTATAAAATTACAATTCAGTAAAGTCAATTATATAAACTGAAGTCTTTGTTAGATATTTGAAGCATCAACAAAAAAGAACAGTATCTTACACTAACCATTAAAAACTTAAAACCATGAAAAATTTACTTTTAACTTTCGCTTTAGCATTAACAACCTTGTTCAGCTTTTCTCAGGACTCTAAAACAAGCATCACTGTAACTATAGATAACGTAACAAGTGATAAAGGCACCGTTAAATTATCTTTACATACAGCAGACACATTTATGAAAGGAAAAGGACTCATGAGTGCCCAATCTAAAATAAAAGATGGAAAAATTACAGTCACTTTTGAAAATGTTAATCCAGGCGACTATGCTATTATTGCTTTTCATGATGAAAATGAGAATAGTAAAATGGACTTTAGAGAAAATGGAATGCCATTAGAATCTTATGGTATGTCTAATAACTCTATGGCTTTTGGACCACCAAATTATAATGATGCAAAATTTACAGTTGCAGATAAAAACTTAGATTTAAATATTCGTTTCTAATAAAACACTCAATATACTCAAACAAAAAAACTTCAGATTTCTCTGAAGTTTTTTTTGTAACTAAAAGCTTGTATGACCTTTAAACTGTTTCACCCAACCACGCTTTCATCATCCAAACCGTTTTTTCTTGTTCAGTAATGAAATCACTCATCATTGAATTAGTTCCTTCATCATTAGCTTCTCCAGCTGTTTCTAAAATTCCTCTTTCTATTTTCAATAATTCTGACAATGAATCTACAATTAGTTGAACTGCTTTTTCATCTTTAGAAATATTTTTTCCAACCGGTACTTTTGCCGCTTTAGTGTAGTCTTCAAAGGTATGTAATGGCGTAGCGCCTAGTGTTAAAATACGCTCTGCTATTTCATCTACTTTAAGATTCGCATCTGTATATAATTCTTCAAATTTCACATGAAGATTAAAAAAACCGCGTCCTTTTATGTTCCAATGAATACCTCTTAAATTTTGGTAATACAATTGAAAATTTGCTAATAACTGGTTTAATTCATCAGCTAATACTTTTGTTTTTTCGGTATCTAAACCGATGCTATTAAGTGTCATAATGTGTTGTTTTTTTGTTTATTCAAAGTTACGATTTAAATAAGGCTTATTTCGTATAGTTTTTATGAATACTTTATATACTTTTATAGTCTAAATTAATAGTTATGACCATTACACAACTAAAATATGCTTTAGCCATAGCAGAACATAAGAATTTTACCAAAGCAGCAGAAAAATGCTTTGTAACACAACCTACCTTAAGTACTCAGATTCAGAAATTAGAAGACGAATTAGATATTACTATTTTTGACAGAGGTAAGAAACCAATTGAATTAACAGATGTTGGAAGAAAAATTGTTTTTCAAGCCAGAAACATTGTAAATGAAGCCGATAGAATTCAAGATATTGTAGATCAACAAAAAGGATTTATAGGTGGTGAGTTTAGGTTAGGTATTATTCCTACCGTTATGCCAACACTGTTACCAATGTTTTTAAAGAATTTTATAAAGAAATTCCCAAAAGTTAAATTAAAAATTGAAGAATTAACCACTGAAGAAATTTTAACACGACTTAGCGATGGTCACTTAGATGCAGCCATTGCTGCCACTCCTTTAGAGAGTGACAATATAAAAGAGCGTGTTTTATATTATGAACCTTTTGTGGCTTACATCCCAGAAAACCACCGATTAAAAGACAAGAAAACCATTGAAGTTTCTGATCTAAGTATTGATGACATGCTGCTTTTAGAAGACGGTCACTGCTTTAGAGATGGTGTTATTAATCTCTGTAAAACATTTAAAGATCAAATTGATGAAAATTTTCAATTGGAAAGTGGCAGTATAGAAACGCTCATAAAATTATCTAATGAAGGTTTGGGCATGACATTATTGCCGTATTTACACACTTTAGATGTGAGAGAAAAATTAAACCCTAATTTAAGACACTTTAAAGAGCCCTCTCCTGCTAGAGAAGTGAGTATTATTTATCATAAAAGTGAATTAAAAATGCAAATCATCAACGCATTACACGATGTTATTTCAGGCATTATCAGAGGTGCAATCGCTTTTCAGAATGTAGAAATTATTAGTCCAAAAGCGAAGTAAAAATGCCTTCACAATATAACTCTACCAATTCAATTTCAATAGCCACATTTAACTTCTAAACCAATAATATCTATTGCAAACTAATGTTCCTAGTTTGCAATAGATATTAAATTATACATCATTATTATTTCTTAATATTAGGTCTCGTAAATTCATTCTTAATTCTTCTTTTTTAAAAGCTATTCAAACATAAAAAAAACAAAAGTGTTTCATTAAATTATGATTGCTTTCTAAGGTTTGATATTGTTCATTATAAAAAATAATCTATACTCTTAAAAATTCCTTTTCGCACCATATAATCATAAAATTAAAGTGTTGCGTAGTCCTTGAGTAGTACTATTTTATTGAGAAACTGCATCTATATATATTTTTGTACAAAAATATATAACTCTTGATTTTCAGCAGAAACATTTTAATAATTATCATTCTACTTTCATCTAATTACAACTGTAAGACGACACCTTTAGGTCTTAATATTGATCGTAATAAAAAAGTGAAATATGTAGAAGTTTATGGCTCTATTTGTTGCCCTAGAGATTACAAATATGATCATCATTTAATGAGTTATATAAACGACTTTGAAAAAACAAATGATGTCAGTATAAATTCTAGCTATAAATTATCATTGGGTAAAGAGGGGGAAGCAGCTTATTTTTTAAGTCTCGAAAACCTATCTCAAAACCTTCAAAATAAATTTATAAATGATCGTTTAAAAACACTACAAACAAATGATGAATCAGCAATAAACCACCTCAACAATCCAATTACACTTAAACAAGCACTTAAGCCTTGGAAAAATAAAACAGTAAATAATTTAATAAAGATATAAATAATGAAAATAACTACTTTTAGGTTCTTTTGCCTTTCTTTCTTGATTCTTTTAACAACAAATATCTCATTTGCCCAGCAAGCAGAAAAATGTGGTACAGACCAAATATTAGAAATAGAACGTCAAAAAAACCCGATACGCTATGACCTAAACAGAGCTCAAATTGAAGCGTTCACACTCAATTACAGACAAAATGCAGCTGCACGATCTACACAAAACACAGTAACAATCATACCAACTATTGTACATATAATGCATAACGGAGAAGCAATTGGCACGTATCCCAATATAAGTGAAGTACAAATATTAAGTGCAATTTCTAATTTAAATGATGCCTTTAAGAATCAAGGTATATATAATGGTACTGCATTTTACAATAACCCAATGGATATTGAATTTGTTTTAGCTAAAGTAAAAGAAGATGGTACCTCAACCACAGGTATAGAAAGGCATGACGTTACAGGTAAATCTTATGCTTCTCTTTACAGTAGTGATGGTATAAGTGGTGGTGTCTCTGGTGTTGCACCTGAAGTATTATTTAAAGATTATATATGGAACCCTCAAGATTACATGAATATATGGATTGTAAATAAAATAGATGGTGTAGATATAGGTACTGACGGTGTTGGTACTTTAGGCTATGCAACATTACCTGGATCTAATCCTGGTGTTACGGATGGTCTAGTATGCCAAGCAAGAGCATTTGGTTACGAGCCAACTTACGACCCAAATAACCCATCAGCTACTCCCGGTTTTGATTTTGGTACAGGATCGACTAATGCTTCTGGAAATGGTACTGCAGATCATGAGGTTGGACATTATTTAAACTTACTACATACCTTTACTGGTGATAATGATGAAACAACTTGTCCACCAGTCAGTGGAACAGTCGGCATTGATGATGATGGTTGCCCAGACATCCCTCCACATATAAGAACAAACTCTATTTGCCCTGCAGATAATCCCACAGGAAATAGTTG
This sequence comes from Winogradskyella psychrotolerans, assembly GCF_018860565.1. Taxonomy (GTDB): domain Bacteria; phylum Bacteroidota; class Bacteroidia; order Flavobacteriales; family Flavobacteriaceae; genus Winogradskyella; species Winogradskyella damuponensis. The sequence goes on along the minus strand of NZ_JAHKPS010000001.1, from coordinate 216,945 downwards.
TACTGGAGGATCAAATGAGTACATTCATAACTTTATGGATTATTCATCAGACCCTTGTTTCACAGGTTTTTCAAATGACCAAAGAACAAGAGTGAATGCAACCATAGATGGGCCGAGATCTGCTTTTAAAACATCTTTAGGTCATATAGCTCCTTCTGGTACATATCCTGCTACAGTAACAAATACACCGCATGTTCAAAATGATTATAATGATGGCATGGGTGTTTACGAAATAACTTTAAACGGTACTACATACACGTCAGTTTCTGGGTATCATGATGGGCGTTACATCAATAGAGTTGCTTCTCAACCTGCAACAACTTTAGCTTCAAATACAGCCTATACTATGACAATAAAAGTAGGTGTTGGTAATGTTAATGATAATGAATTGGTAGATGTTTATATCGATTATAATAATGATGGTACTTTTACCACTAGTGAGCGTGTGTATCAAACTGCTGGTGGAGATGGAAAAAAGAATGGAGATGTTTTCTCTTTTAGTTTTACAACACCAACTACTGGTAATTTTGTAGATAACCAAAAGCTTAGAATGAGAGTCATATCTGGTTATGATAATAGCAATGATACTTTAAGTTCTGCATATATCTCAGATTACGGTAATATTGAAGATTATTCTGTAATATTTAACCCTAAACTAACCTACACTTTTGATAATAATACTTGGCTACCTGATAATCCTATTGGAGTTGCCACTGTTAATGACGATATTGTTATTAATACTGGAACTGCAAACATTTCTGCTAATACAAGTTGCGCCAATTTAATAGTAAATCCAGGAGCCGCATTAACGGTTGATTCAGGTGTAACTGTTACTACAACTACTGTAAATTTAAATTCCACATCACAACGCTTTTCAAGTTTAATATCTGACGGCACCATTACAGGAACCATAAATTATAATAGATATGTTTCTCAAGTTGCGCCAACTGGCACAAACGACTTAGTTTCTTCACCAGTAGATGGACAAATGTTCGGAGCTTTTGCAACAGCAAATTCTAATTTAGCCACTTCTGGTACTCTAAGCGCATTTGCTCCTTATAATACAAGTGCTGGAGTTTATCAAAATTATGATTCTAGTACAAATGCCTCAACTTTAATAAATGCTGGTACAGGTTACCGAGTTGGAACAACAGATGGAAGTACACTAACTTTTACAGGAAACGTTAGAACAACTAATGTTCTCGATATTCCATTATCCAATGCTGTTGCTGGATCCGCATGGAACCTCATAGGAAACCCTTACCCGTCATATATAGATTTTGATACGTTTTTTAATACCAATAAGACGGAGTTTGATTCTAGTAGTGCATACCAAGCCATTTATGGTTATGACGGCAATGCATCTAATGGATGGACCGTTTGGAATTTAGCCACTATAGCAGATGGAACAATTACTGAATTAATTGCACCAGGCCAAGCGTTCTTTGTTAAATCTAAGTCCACAGGAGGTTATGTTGATTTTAATACCGATATGCGTCGTACAGGTAATTCTGATGATTTTATTGTAGGAAGAAGCAACTATTCAAATGTAGCTTTGTGTAAGTTAAATTTAAACAACGCTGCTAATCTTACCTCTACACGCATCTATTTTATTGAAAATACAACACGAGGTTTAGATGTTGGCTATGACGCAGGTTCTTATATGGAAAGTGCATCTGAATTCTCAATATTCTCAAATTTAGTAGAAGACAATACCGGCTTAAGTTTGGCAATACAAACTTTACCTTATGACGATTTTAATGACGTTATTGTTCCACTTGGAGTTAAAGCACAAGCTAATGAAACATTAACCATTTCTATTGATGATATTTCTACATTGCCCGAAGGAATTAATGTCTATTTAGAAGATTCTACTGAAAACACTTTCACACTATTAAACGATAATGGGTATTCATTTACGTCGTCAACTGATATCAATGAAACCGGTCGTTTTTATCTTCGTTATTCTTCTTCTGTTTTATCTACTACAAAAAATGAATTAGATAGTTTGCAGATTTACGCTTCAATACATCCAAAAGAATTGGTAGTATTTGGCCAGTTAAACGAAAAAACTAAGGCAAATATTTATGATATTCAAGGACGATTAATGCTAAATAGCAATTTAGACCCTTTAAGTACAACAAATCATATCGATGTATCTACACTTTCTACAGGAATTTATATTGTAAAAATATGGAGCGATAATTTAGTTAAAACCCAAAAGGTGATTATTAAATAGCCAATCTTTATGAGATACTAAAAGCTGCCTTAACCGTTAGTTATGGCAGCTTTTTTTTGACGATATTTATCATAAAACGTAAAGTTATTCATAAACTTTAATCGCTTTACTTGTATAATTTTATAAACTGAGAGGTCTTCTGTTTCAGCAAAATACTGTGTTTACTTTTAAATATTTCGCAAATAATCAACAAGGGAAATTCCTTTTTCTTGAAGGCTCATTTTTTTACTTATTCTGTAACGTTTACTCTCTACTGCTCTTTCTGAAGAATTTAAAAAAGCCGCTATTTCTTTATTCTTAAAACCTGTAAAAATGTAATAGCATATAATGACTTCAGAATGATTTAATTCTGGATGAATTGAATTTATCTTATTAAAAAATTCAACATTAAGTTCATTTATAAGTTCTATATGGCTTTCTCCTTTATTTAATAATGTTGTAGAGTTATTCTGAATGTTTTTATAAAGTTTTTTTATTTCAGTTCGTTGCTCAGCCATATCGCTAATGGTAGAAATCTGTTTTATATCTTTTTTTACATTAGTTAAATAATCTTCTAAACCATGAACCTTGACTTTTAATTTTTCGTGATTGGTTTGTAAATATGAAAACTCTTTATTTTGTTTAGAAAATGACTGTAATCTCTTTTTAATAGTTTTATAACGCAGTATTATAATTACAAATATAACCAATAAGACACCTAACAGACCAAGTATGAAATTTCTATTGATGTTCTTTTTCTCAGTTTCTACAGCTAATTGATGTTCAGAATTCAAAAGCTCATCATTTATTTGCACACTGGCATTAATTGTTTCTTTTAGGTTCTGTTCGTACAAATATTTTAAAGAATCAACATAAACGTTTTTATTATCTATATCTGCAATACTTTCGTAATAATTTATAAAAAAAGTATAATGGTTTTCTCTATCAGCATTATTCATCAATTTGCCAGTTTTGCGAACCTTTAAAAGATAATAAAACGCAGAATCTATAGCTTTTCTTTCTAAATGTACCTCAGCCAAGCAATTATACGCAGTAATAAGATGAGAAGTGTGCAATGATAGTGAAATCGTATTATCGTTTTTTAAGTCTTTTAAAAGATTAAGATATTTATGGGCATTTTTAAAATCGTGTAAATGCGTGTAATTGTTAGACAACATAAACAATGCATACATATAATAATAGCCATCATCTTTGATGTTTTTATAATCCTCAAGATGTTCAAGAATCAACTGATTGCTTTTCTTATAATTAGTTTTATAAAATTCCACATAAGCTGGCATTTGCATAACTTCTGCTAAGCCATTTGTATTATTATCCAATGTGTAATAGATTTTAGCATCCTTTAGATACTTAAATGCTGTCGTATCATTTTTATTTATATAAGTATTATAAAACAATTCTAAACTAGCCATACCAGCAATAGCATGGTTTTCTTCAAGTTTAGCATACTTTAAGGTTAACATAAAATAATGAAACTTCTTTGCCTCTTCATTAAGCCCATCACTAACAAGAGCCTTTAATTGGTAATATTCTGCTAATTGACCTTCTATATTGGATATAACAGGCTCAGGAATAGAATCTAAAAAATGTTGCGCTATTTCGGGATTTTCAGAAACATAAATATCTGCTGAATCTATAAGTCTATAAAAGCCATTTGATTTCTTGTGTTGTCCAAATGAAAATGAAGTGCAAAGAAAAAACAGAATAAAAACAACACTTTTAAATATATCACGGCATCTATTTACTAACAAACTTTTCTATTTTATTGAGAGGTACAAATCTAAAAAAGACTTTCTAATGGCTAAGAAATGTGAGAAAAAAAATTATTAATTATTCTACACTAATACAATTATCGAATAAAAAGGTGCATTTGAATGTTCTATTAATTAACTTGATAAAAAACATAATTTTATTTTTATTCATAAACCAAATGTTCCGAAAATAAAATCTTTAATGATAATCGGAACATAATTTCTAATACTATTCGTGATGCCTTTGATTTTAAGAAACATAGAAATTATTAGCCCAAAAGTGAAGTAAAAAAAAGCGTCCCAAGGTTATTGGGACGCTTTTTTTATGCTTTTAAATAAATTAAACATTGATTTAATTCCGGGTTTTGATTGATTAGGGACTGAATATATATTCTAAGTTCTTCAAGTTCGTGAGGCAGTAATCGCCTAACTGCTTTTTGTACTTCCTTGCAGAATAATGTCGCATCAAAACTCACTTTGCTAAGTACAGTTTTAGTGTACTCGTACATCGCTCTCGCCATAGTTTATTTTTAGTTTTAGGTTTAACAAAAGTAGATATTCTCTATAGGCTATTGTTTCAATTATGTCTTAAAGATAATAAAAATTAACAATGAAACTCATTTTCACAGAAAGTTTAACAGCTTCTTATGTTAAAAGTTTGGAAATAACTCCTTTAAAATATTTGTGAAGGCAAAAACAAACCACCAAACCCGTAACAAACTACAAAACAGCCAGTTATTTGTTTTTAAAATCTATTATCACCATCCAACAAATCGCCTAAGCCTCCCAAAATACTACCTTCACCTTTAGACTTTCCACCTCTTGGTACAGAAGCTAAAACACGTCCTGCCAATCTACTAAATGGTAAAGATTGAATATATACTTTTCCTGGTCCTTGAAGCCTTGCAAAAAATAAGCCTTCCCCACCAAAAATGGAATTTTTTATACCTCCAACAAACTCAATATCGTAATCTACACCTTGTGTAAAACCAATAATACACCCTGTATCTACACGTAACGTTTCGCCTGCTGCCAAAGTTTTTACGGCTGTGGTGCCCCCTGCATGAACAAATGCCATACCATCTCCTTCTAACTTTTGCATAATAAAACCTTCACCTCCAAAAAGTCCACGTCCTAATTTTTTAGAAAACTCAATACCTACACTAACCCCTTTTGCCGCGCATAAAAAAGCATCTTTTTGGCAAATAAATTTTCCGCCATATTCCATTAAGTCAATCGGAATTATTTTTCCAGGATAAGGAGAAGCAAAAGACACGTTTCGTTTACCTACAAGATCGTTATAAAAAGCTGTCATAAATAAGCTTTCGCCTGTAAGAATACGTTTTCCAGCTCCAAGTATTTTACCTAAAAGGCCTGTATCTTTTTCTGAACCATCTCCAAAAATGGTATCCATTTTTATGCCATCGTCCATCATCATAAAGCTTCCTGATTCTGCAATTACGGCTTCTTGCGGGTCTAACTCTATTTCTACATATTGCATTTCTTCACCATAAATTCGGTAATCTATTTCGTGTGCGTTTCTATCGCTAAAATCTGGTAATTTTTCCATAATTAATGTATTGTTTTAAGATTGATTCACTTATATGTTGATAGAATATGTAAATTGTTACAGTTTATAAAAATTTCAATTACTAAATTTATTATGCCTATTTACGGTAAACTTTAAAAGTAAAACCTATGACTTTACTTTTAGTGTCCATTCAAAATTAAAAGAAGAGACTTCTACTCCATCTGCATTTACTCCATTGGCATTTAACCAAACTGTTTGCCCTTCGCCTGTTTCTATTGCTTTTGATATTGCGTCATTAATCTTTTCACCTTCAACACACTTAAATGTAATTCTTCCTGTAGCTTTTTTAGTAAATGATGCGTTATTACTTGCAACCAACATGGATATTTTTTTTCCGCTTTCTCTTATCTTTTGCATAACTAAAGCACCCGTAGTTAACTCTGCCGCCATACCTTGCACAGCCCAAAACATAGATTTAAATGGATTTTGATTTACCCAACGATGTTTTACCGTAACAACACAAGAGTTATTATTTAATTCTTGAGTTCTCACACCTGTAAAATATGCTGCAGGCAGCTTAAACATTAGATATTTATTGAGTTTAGAAGGAGTGATTTTCATATAGATTGATAATATTTTTCACTAAAATAATCGAAAAAACTCAACATAACTAATGTTAATAAAATGTTAATTTTTAGTACCATGCGTAACATAATACCTTTTTAAAGACATATATTTGTATAAGCAACTATTATATACTTTTAAACATGTTAAACAATCATCATAAAAATTTAGCGACATTTATACACTTGTCTACCTTTTCTAGGTTTGTAATTCCGTTTGGGAATTTTATTGGTCCAATAGTATTATGGGCAGCTAACAAGGATAAATCAGAATTTATAGATACGCATGGTAAGCAAGCCATTAATTTTCAGATTAGTGTTTTACTCTATGCTATTATTATAGGCACTTTAAGTGTTCCTTTTTTCATCTTTAAATTATTTAGAGGCTTAGATGTTATAGATTTTCATGGTTTTCATGATTTTCATATTAATGTAGGCGAGCCTTCCCCTTTATTATATATAGGAGGTGGATTAGGTGCATTGGCAGTAATCGCTTTTATAATAGAATTAGCTCTTATTGTTAAAGCGAGCTTATCGGCTAGAGATGGACAGACGTTTAAATATCCTTTTACCATCAATTTTTTAAAATAATTAATGTTGAATTAATTTCAGCAACCAAAATATTCATCAATCGGTACTGAACGTACTTCAGTATCACAAATCAATCAAAAAATGAACAGTTTAATAGAATTTAAGAATTATATCATATGAAGATAGAAAACACAAAAGCACAAATGCGTAAAGGTGTTTTAGAATATTGCATATTATCCATTTTAAAAGATGAAGATGCTTATGTTGCAGAAATTCTGGGCACACTAAAAGACGCAAAAATGCTTGTTGTAGAAGGAACCATATATCCACTATTAACAAGATTAAAAAACGCTGGATTACTCAATTACCGTTGGGAAGAATCGACATCTGGACCACCAAGAAAATATTATGGACTTACCGAAACAGGAAAGCTGTTTCTTAATGAATTAAACTCAACCTGGAGCGACTTACAAAATGCCGTTAACCTAGTAACCAATACAAAAACAACAAAGAAATGAATAAAACAGTCAATATAAATTTAGCAGGTATATTCTTCCATATAGACGAGGATGCATACCTTAAATTGCAACGCTATCTTGAGGCTATAAAACGTTCATTTACAGACTCTCAAGGTCGTTCAGAAATTATAGCAGATATAGAAGCTCGTATTGCAGAATTATTCTCTGAACGTATACAAAACGAAAAACAAGTGGTTGGTGTTAAACTCGTTGACGAGGTTATTGCCATTATGGGGCAACCAGAAGATTACCTCGTAGATGACGAAATCTTTGAAGATGAACCTAAACAACACTACAAACAAAAATCAACAACATCGAGACGATTGTTTAGAGACACAGACAACTCTTATGTTGGTGGTGTTTCGGCTGGTTTAGGTCATTATTTTGGTATTGATGCCTTATGGATTAGAATTGTTTGGTTTCTTTTAATATTTGGTGCAGGTACAGGTTTTCTGCTTTATATTTTACTTTGGGCATTAATACCTGAAGCAAAAACTACAGCCGAAAAACTAACCATGACTGGTGATCCGGTAAATATCAGTAATATCGAAAAAAAAATTAAAGATGGTATTGATACCGTTTCTGAAACGGTAAAAAATGTAGATTTAAAAAAACATGGAGACAAACTAAAAGAAGGCTTTGATCATGTATCTGATAATATATCGGAAACCGTAAAAGGTGTTAATTTTCAAAAGCAAGGCAGTAAACTAAAATCGAGTTCTCAAAACTTTTTTGATGGCATTGGTTCAATTATCATGTTCTTCTTAAAAGTGATTGCTAAATTCATTGGTATTATCTTAATTATTGTAGGTATTAGTGCTTTAATAGCCATGATAATCGCTTTATTTACTGTAGGAATCACTGATGTTATTCATTTCCCTGGTATGGATTTTATTAATGCCTCTAATGCGGCTAATATTCCTATCTGGCTAATGTCGTTACTACTATTTTTTGCTATAGGAATTCCATTTTTCTTTATATTCTATTTAGGTTTAAAGATTTTGGTAAACAACCTAAAGTCTATAGGGAATATTGCAAAATTTGCATTATTAGGTCTTTGGATTGTCTCAATTATTGGACTCATTATTACAGGAATTAAACAAGCCACAGAACAAGCATATGATGCGAATTTCACTAAAGTTGACGATACATTAAATATTGCTTCAGGCGATACACTGAAAATTAAAATGGTTGGTCACGATGAATATAACAAACATTTATATAGCGACAATAATGGCTATAGAATTAGTAGTACAGATGATGGTAACAATATTATATCAACAACAGATATAAGGCTTACTGTAAAATCTACCACAGACTCTTTAGCTAGCATAAAAATTATTGCTTTGGCAAGAGGTAGTAGTTATGAATTAGCAAGAAAACGAGCTAATGAAATTAAATACAATTATTCTATAGTAAATAACGAACTAAAATTAGATTCATATTTAATTACGCATGCTTCAAATAAATTTAGCGATCAACATATTGAAGTGGTATTGTACCTACCTGAAGGTAGCATCTTTATTGCCAACAGCAATACACAAAATTTTCGTCGCTATTATAAATCTTCAAACGAAATTCTTAAGCGAGGAATGGAAAACCATTTCCTAAAAGTAAAAGAAGATGATGTTGAGTGTTTAGATTGCGATGATGACATTGAAAATGAAGAATTCATTGAAGAAACAAGCGAAATTATTGAAACCATTACTAATAAAGAAAAATCAGAAGTTACCATTTCAATTAACGAAGAGAATGGTGTTAATATTGAAATTAATGACAATTGAAACCAAAAATTCTACAAGTCATCACATTTTAATATACCATTAAGCCTAATCAACTTAAATTTATAAAAATTTCATCAATCAAAAAACCAACAGAAATCATGACTACATTAACAAGAATTATCGTAACCAGTATTATTAGTTTATTAATGCTATCCTGTAACTTTTCCATGAATTTTGGACAAGGAATAGATGGTAATAGAGAAGTTATCACAGAAGAGAGGACTATTTCTAATGACTTTAACGAAATTAAAATTAGCCAAGGTTTAGACCTCTACATTACTCAATCTAATAATGTTAATTTAAGCGTTGAGGCAGATGCAAATCTTCACGATCTAATTATGACAGATGTAGAAAATAATATATTACGAATATATTCTACTCAAAATATAAGAAGTGCATCTTCAAAAAAAATTAAACTTAACCTTAAAGACATTTCTGTAATAAAAGCCACAAGTGGTAGCGATGTTTATTCTACAAACACTATTGAAGTTGACAAACTAGAATTAAACACAACAAGCGGGTCCGATATTACATTAGACGTAAAAACGCTAACATTATATTGTAACTCTACAAGCGGAAGCGATATAAAAATTAGCGGTACCACAAAAGCACTCACTGCATCTGCAAAAAGTGGAAGCGATATTGACGCCTCTAACCTTTTAGCCGAAACATCTGATGTAAAAGCCACAAGTGGTGCTGATATTTCTGTAAACACCACAAAAGCGTTAACCGCTAAGGCTACAAGTGGTGGAGATATTAAATATTATGGAAATCCTGAAAAAGTAGAAAAAACTGACACTTCTGCTGGTAGTGTAAAACAACAATAATCATTTAAGTTTAGATATTTATTTAACACACAAAATACTAAAGACCAATCAATTATAAATCATCCTAAATTCTAATTAGAGTTTGGGATGATTTTTGTATATCTTAGTTTAATAACTTTTATTTGACCTATATTAAATAGAAATCATTAATATTGACAATTAAAATAGATCTAAGCGGTAGAAAACCTTAAAAAGTGACCAATTTGATACGTTTTGTGTCTCTTAAAAGACAGTAAACTTTAGAATATGAAAAAAATATTACTTATTCTGCTTTTAATGATTGTTGCGACACCTATTGCAACAGCTCAATCGGCAGAAAAAATTAAAGGAAACAGAAATGTTACTATTAAACAAACATACATTGATGATTTCCATTCGATTGTAGTTGATGGTGATTTTTCAATAGAGATTGTCTATAATAGTAAACCCTCTGTAAATATAGAAGCAGATGATAACTTACATGAAGTTATTCAATTTAACGTTGTAGATGGCGTTCTTACTTTTGTTGAAACCATTCGCATTTCATCAAAAAAGAAACTAAATATTACTGTAAACTATAGCGATGGACTTCATACTATTGAAACTAGAGGTGACGGCGAAATTAGATCATTAACATCTATGGAACTTGGAGATGTTACTTTAACGACTGCAGATAACTCTAGAGCATATTTAAATATTAATGCTAAAACTATCATTTATAAAAGTTCAGGAAAATCGAAAACACGATTAAACCTCACTGCAGATACAACCAAAATTGAATTAAGCGACAACAGTAAGCTAGACGCCTTAATTAACAGTAAAGTAGCAGACTTTGATTTATACCAACGCTCTGATGCTGTTATTGAAGGTACCGCAAATAGTTCTGTTATTAGATTAGATAATTCCACAAACTTTAACGGTCCAAAATTCGACGTTAAAACTGCAGATACAAGTATTGAAGGTAGTAGTGATTTAACGATTGCTGCAATTGATCAGATTTCTATTGCGGCTTCTGGTAATAGTGAAATTTATTTATTTGGAAGTCCTGCAATAACAATTACGAAGTTTGAAGACACAGCTAAATTGCAGAAGAAAAAACGCTAAATAAGACTACTAAGGCTCTACTCTAGTATTTTAAGAGAAAACTGAATCTCTATTTTAGGTGAAACTTTTACCATACCTAACATTTTTGTTGGTGCAGTTAAACTAAAATCATTGATATCTAAAGGCATTACTCCACTTACATGTAAATCGTTATTATTAATTACAGAAATAGGAATCGTATAAGTGTTTACGATATTGCTAATGTTAATTTCTATAGTTGCTGTAATAGAGTTTGCTTTTGTTTTAGATTTAGAAAGCTTTTTTAACTTGAGTGTTATTTCCGGAAATTCTTCGGTATTAAGTAATTTATTAAAATCTTTATTAATAGCCTTACCTCCACAGTTAAACTCTAAATTAGGAAGTATTAGTTTGGTATCGTTAAACTTAACGATACTATCTTCATCTTTGTATGTAATATTAATAGCTTCTGAAATGGCAGTCATATCAAACTGACATTCAAAAGTACTGACATTCGTTTTTCCTTTAATTTTCAGATAACTTTCTGAAGAAAGGTTTATAGTAGACTCCTTAAATTTAGACACGTCCATTTTAGGAATAAAGCTCGCAGATCCAAAAAAAAATAAAATTATATATGATAATGTCTTAAGCATAACTAAAGGTAAAAAAACAAGGCCTCTATCGTAATGACAAAGGCCTTTTTATTTATTAGTACTTAGAAACTAATTACAGCTTCAAGTATAACTCCATCAAATTTACCATCTTCAAGAAGGTCTCCTGCTGGGTAATCGTTATAACTTTGGCTTACGTACTCTGCTTTCATCAGAACATTCTTAGTTAAAAACCAACCTGCTCCTAATTGAAATCTATCAACACTTACGTCTTTACCACCAGCTAATTCAGCACTTACAGTATTGTAACGTGCCCCTAAAAACACATTTTCAGTTTCTCCAAATCTGTAAATAACTTCACCTGCATATTGGTTAGCATCTCTTCTGTCTGTTTCTGCTAATGCTTTACCTGATGTTACTTCAATCGTACCAAATACTTCTAATCCACCATATTTCACAAATGGATTAATCATAATTGCAGTAATTTGATTTTTGAATCCAGGATCAAAACGTCCAGATCTAAAATTATCATTAGTTGCAGTAGCATCTTGCATAATATTATAATATCTAGAACCTGCTCTATCTGCAGAATATAAATATACATTTGGTGCATATCCTGTATTATATAAAGATCCTGTTAATCTGAATCTAAAATCATCATTGATTTGTTTATCGTAACCTAACTTTGCTAAAAAAGCAGCACCACCTGTTGTTCCATCAGATACAGTTGTACTTTGGTTTAATTTACCATTAGTAAATCCTATCATACCAAAAAGTCCCATATCTGTTGTGTAATACACTTCTGCTCCAACTTCTGTTGTAAAAGAATCCATTATTAAGTTTCCAACAAATGGGTTGTATAGTGCTTGTGCATTATCACTTCTTCTAAAATGCGCATCACCATAGTTGTTTTCCATATGTCCAATTTTAATCGTTGTATGCTTCATTAGGTCTTCCATAAAACCTTCTCTAATAAAATCTAATTTGTCTATTTTAAAATAACCCCCTTTTACATAAGGCTCATGGTGATGTCTAGAAGACAAATACGTTCTTAAATGCATACTTACACCATCATACAGCGCTACATCTAAATCTAAATTAGCTGTTGCTAAGTTAAAGTTGCTACCTACTTCTGCTAAAGGTAATGTACCTGAATTTTCGTTATTTAACGCTTGGTATTGAAGAGCAAATGAACCTCCAATTCTAACATACAAGTCTTCAAAAGAAGTGATTGTATCTTTTTTTGCCTCAAAAACATTGATACCTCGTTGATCTGGTTGCCTGTAATTATCGAAGTCTCTTTTATTTTTTGTCTGTGCAGATAAAGAATACCCCATTGTCAATACAATGATAAAGCTTACAAGTTTTAGTGCTAATTTCATAATTTATTGGTTTAATTTTTAATTGATTTTGAATTATATTATTTGGTTTCGAATACAGATTTGAATTCGATTTTAATTGCATCTCCTGTTTTAATAGTTCCTAATAATGCTTTAGGTGGATCAATTCCAAAATCTGTCATTTTAAATGATTTTTCGCCATTGAGTAAAACCTTATTTCCCTCTAGCTTTAGAATCATATCTATAGACATATTTTTTGTAACACCAGCAATAGTCATTTTACCTGTTGTAGAAACTTTAAACGATTTATCGGATAACTTTTCTGCTTTTTTAACCGAAACAAGGTCAAAAGTCATAGTCTTATAATCTTCTGTTTTTAAAGCTTTATAAGTGTTTTTGTCCATTGAAGATTTTCCACTTTTAAGACTCTCTGCTTCTACAGAAAAACTTAAAGTTTTAATTTCTAAATCTCCTGATTGCGCAATAACAATTTTACCTGATTGCTTTTCTGTTTCTAAGGTCCAATCGTGTAAAGAAGATGTACCATGAACTTCTAGAACTGAAGCATTATTATTTAAGATATAATTTTGAGATAAAGCAACCTGAAAAGAAAAAAGACTGCTTAAAAATACTGTTAGAAAAAATACCGGAAATTTAATTGAATGTTTCATAGTTGCGTTTTTATGTTTGTGCAAAGATTTACATAAAAAGCATTTTAATTTATGACAAAAGTCATACATCAATTATTTCTTACAAAAAATAAACGCTTAAGGTATTTTAAAATTTTGCATAAAAAAAAGCCGAAGTTTATTTGCTTCGGCTTTTAGTTATTAAGATTGTAATAATAACTTATTCTAACGTTGGTATGTTTCAACTAGCGTTCCTTCTCCACTTATATTAGTTGTCCACTTTAAAGTAGATTCAGTTAGCTCATTAACTTCTAAAACATAAGCTTCTAAACCAGCTTCTGAGTCATCCCAAGTTATTGTAAGTATGGTTTCATTTTTAGTCCAGCTTCCAAATTCAGATATATTTTCTCCATTAATTCCGAAACCTCCATATATAAATTCAACGCGATTGTTAGATGTAAATTTCACTGTATTACTATCAGGAACACCTATATTACTCCCATTAAAAACACTAGAGACACCTGTCCATGTTCCTATTAGTAATGAATTATTTGCATTATCAGTACTGTCATCACTTGAGCACGATACCAAAATTAAAAATACAAACGCACCTAATAAGTATTTCTTCATTAAGCTTACTTTTATTTAATTGTAACTAGAAGTAGCCACCTCAAAATCAGAATCTTTAGCTGCCAAATAACGTTCAGCATCTAAAGCAGCCATACAGCCTGTTCCAGCAGCAGTAATAGCCTGTCTGTACACATGGTCTGCAGCATCTCCACTTACAAAAACCCCCTCTACATTGGTTTTACTTGTCCCTGGTTTTGCGTTGATAATATAACCTGTTTCGTCTAAATCTAAAAAGTCTTTAAAAATATCTGTATTGGGTTTATGACCAATTGCTACAAAGAATCCTGTAGCTTCAATATCGTGTTTTTCATTGGTTTTGTTGTTATAGACTCTAACTCCTGTAACCACTTGTCCGTCACCTAAAACCTCATCCGTTTCAGTGTTGAAAAGTATTTCAATATTTTCAGTATTCTTTACACGTTGTGCCATGATTTTAGAGGCTCTAAATTCATCACGTCTTACCAACATGGTTACTTTTTTACAAAGTTTAGATAAGTAGTGAGCTTCTTCACAAGCAGAATCTCCAGCTCCTACAATTACTACCTCTTGATTTCTATAAAAGAAACCATCACAAACAGCACAAGCAGAAACACCGCCTCCTAATTTTAAATATTTTTGTTCAGAAGGTAAACCTAAATATTTTGCAGATGCTCCAGTAGAAATAATAATAGTATCTGCATGAATTTCTTTCTCTTCATTTACCCAAACTTTATGAACATCTCCTGAAAAATCTACTTTAGTTATCCAACCATGGCGCACATCAGTACCAAAGCGTTCTGCTTGCTTTTGTAGCTCAATCATCATTTCTGGTCCCGTAATTCCTTCTGGGTATCCAGGAAAATTCTCAACTTCATTGGTAGTTGTTAATTGACCACCAGGCTGCTCTCCTTGGTATAAAACAGGAAACATATTAGCTCTTGACGCATAAATTGCAGCTGTGTAACCTGCTGGGCCAGAACCTATAATTAAACACTTTACTTTTTCAATTGTATCAGACATATTATGTATTTTATTACGTAAAACAAAAGTAGGTTTTTTGTATAAATCCTTACATAGAAGTTATTAACAGTAATTATAGTATCATAAATATTTTAAATCATGGCTTCTTTTACTCATAATTTCGTAATTTAAAGGTGTTTAATAGTAAAATCCAAGAAATTATGTCGCGTAAAATTTTAGTTTTAAGCCTTGCATTGGTGTTTATATCTTCTTGTAATGACCAACCCGAAAAGACTACAACAGCTGTTGAAGTTGAGGAAATTATTGATAAAAACAGCAAAAATCTCAAAGGCACATGGGAATTAGTTGGATTTTATAATTATAAAGATAATGTGGTTGTAGATTCTTTTAATACATCTTCAAGCTCTAGACAATTAAAAATGTATACAGACACAAAAGTCATGTGGTGTAAACATAAACCTGCAGATTCTTCTGAATGGTTTGGGTATGGTACTTATAAGTATAAAGATGATACTCTTACTGAGGTTTTAGATTTTGGATCTGCGGTAATGAATGAGGTGATTGCTGAAAAAAAAGCGTTTAAATTTGAATTACAATTACAGAACAATCGTTTTCAACAAATTGAGTTAGATGAAGATGGTAATCGTATTTATTCTGAAAATTATAAACGTATAGAATAAAACTCAAACGGTAAAAATTTTAAAATATATAAAGCCTGCGCACATCTTTTAAAATAATGTAACGCAGACTTTACCCCTAAATAAAAACTAAATATTAGTCTTTTAATGTATACACAACGGTTAATCTAAGATATTCCGTGCCAGAATTTGCAGCTCTCCAATACGACTCCTCTCCTAAATCGTAACTACTTATAGAAAATAATTTATCTATTTCCTCTCCTGAAACTTCCGCAAGTAATTCTGCATTTTTGCGTGCATTTTCCAGAGCTTTTTGAGTTAATAACTTAATCTCTGCATCAAATATTTTAGATTTAACCTGAACATAAGAAGGCATGACCTGAGACATTTTTATATTAGTAAGTTTTAAAATATCTTTTTTGCTCTTGGTTTCATATCTAAGAACAGTTCCCTCAGTTCTATAACCCATTGCCGCAAAAGCCAAATCATCCCTTATAAACTTTGAAGTATCAATGTTTAGACTTTTAACCTCTTCGTAATACTTAGCCAACAACTCGTCTAAAGTTTTATATGGACCATCGCCATAATAGCCTTTTTCTAATGACAAGGTGACTTCTGTTTTGTACATTACATCATCTAATGGTTTTTCTACTGTACCATGAACTGTAATTGATCTTTCTGGTGTTATTTGCTGTGCTTTTGCATATACTGAAGCACATAGCATGAGTATTAAAATAATAGGTTTCATAATAAAATATAGTGGTTTGAATTATAGTGGTTATACTGTAAACATAAAAGAAGCAGCAATCATCCAACCTCCAACTACAAGGCCTAGAATACCTAATTTACCTAATTTGGGTGCTAATGTTTCTCTTATTTTGGCCGCTTTTTCCTTTGCAGCTTCGTTTTTACTTAGCAATAATTTGTTTATCATACCAAAGCCAAGCATAAACCCAAGTGCAGCTTCTACAAAGCTTCCTGCTAATAAGGTTATCCACCAAATTGGTGCTACTGATAACCAGCCCATATTAAGAAAGGCAGAAATAATTCCCCAAACTCCAAAAAAGCAAAAGACAATACCTATCCAACCTTGGTAAGGTGCTACTTTGTCTAACAGTTCTTGTGCGTTAGGTTTTTTTGATAAAATAAGTGATGGCACTGCAATAATGCTCAAAAGAATTAATGAAATTCCGTAAATCATAATGTTTAATTTTTAGTGATTAATTATGATGCAAATTTCAATAAACAAGCCAGTGCAAAACAGACGGTAACTAGTAAAAGTGCTTACCCTGTTTTCAGGGATAAAGATATTATTTAAGCATTCCTTTTTCTACGGCATAACGCGTAAGACCTGCCAAATTGCGTACTCCTAGCTTAGAGATAAGGTTTTTACGATAACTTTCAATAGTATGCTTACTTAAAAACAACTGGTCTGCAATTTCTTGAGTTGTATACTCTTGTGCGATGAGTTTTAAGACTTCCGTTTCTCGTTTACTTAATGAAATTTCAGGTTCAGATTTAGCAGAAAACATAGCTTCCATTAGGATCTGCTTAATGTGAGGTGAAAAGTAATTTTGACCTCCTAAAATAGATTTAATAGCTTTTAATAACTCTGTCTTTTCTGCATTTTTAGAAATATATCCATTTGCATTAGCTTCGGTAAGTGTTTTTATTTTTTTAGCATCTTCAAGCATGCTAACCACAAGGGTTTTGATGTGTGGAAACTCTTCTTTTATTACAGCATTGAGCTCTACACCATCCATTTCTGGCATATTTATATCTGTAATAACTAAATCTACTTTTTGATCTGTATTAATTCTTATATACTTTAAAACCTGTGTCCCTGTTTTTGCTGTAAGAATAATATTGATGGATTTTTCTTCTGCTAAAATACTCGTCAAGCCATCTAAAAACATAGCATGATCGTCTGCAATTATTATAGAAAATGGTGTTTTCATAAATTATGTTTGTGGTATACTGATACTTATTACAGTTCCTCTATTCTCAGCTGTATTAATAGAAATTGTTCCGTTAAAATCGGCAACTCTGGTTTCAATATTACGTAGCCCTATGCCTTTATTATTAGCGTTTAAATTGAATCCTATACCATCGTCTTCATAAATAAGTTCTATACTCTTTTCTTCGGGAAGTGATGTGAGCTGTATACTAACTTCTTCGGCCTTAGCATGTTTTAAAGCATTAGTAATTAATTCTTTTATAATATTAAATAAGGCAACTTGAATAGACACATTAATTTCATTGATAGCCTCTTTAGGAAAAACGTCTAGGCGCAAATCTACTGAAGTGTCACTTAGGCTGTTTACATAATTATTAAGCAAATCCGTAAAAGCAGCCCCTTCGAATTCTTTTGGAATTAAACTATGAGAAATCTCTCTCACTTGATTATAGGTCATATCTAACTGATTTAAAATCTGCCTAAATTCTGGTTGATGGTCACCAAAACTATTCATCTTTAATTTAATACCTGCTAAATTACCACCTATACTATCGTGTAATTCTCTAGCGATTCGCTCGCGTTCTTTAGATTGAACTGCGATGGCATTTTTTGCCAATTCTAATTCCTGCGATTGTAATAAGGTCTTAACTTCTTGTTGATTTATAGCCTCTTGCTGCTTGTTTAATAAACTCTGCGTTTGTAGCTTTTGATAATAAACCACAAGCAATAAAACAACGGGTATAAGAATGATTAAAAAACCTATTAAAAAAGCATACTTTATTGTTGTTTGTCTTTCAATTTCTGCTTCTTTTAATATTTGATCTTTTTGTAATTTATCAATCTCTTTTTCCTTTTTTAAGGTTTCGTATTTAAGTTCCAAATCTTTTACCAAACGTTGATTTTGCTTACGTGCTATTTCCCTACTAACACTTTGGTATTGGGTCATTAAACTATAGGCGTTTTTATAATCTTCTTTGGCATTATAAAGTCTTGCTAATGCATCTATAACTTTTTGTTGCAATTCTAAACGGTTCCACTGAATGGTATTTATATAGGCTGTACTTAACGCCATTTGCGAAATGTCGTAGTTGTTTAACATCGCATAGCCATAGCCAATATCTAAAATTGCTTCAATGTACAAATCGTAAAACCCATTATTTAAAGCTTCAGTTTTTATGGCTTCTGAACTATCAATTAGAGTTTCGTAATGACCTTGCCTCAACTCTATTTCAGCCAAATTGAGTTGTAATTCTAGTTTTAACTTTTGGTAATCTTCTATAAACGCTTTAGACAATGCTTTATCTATCATCGTTTTTGCTAAATCATAATCTTTATGTAGAATTAAAAAAAAGCTTTTTATCACCACATTTTTCAAATAGAAATCATCATTTGTATAGGCTTGTGGTAATTCTTCTAAAAGCTCCTGAGCTTTGTTAAATTCACCTTTAAACAAATACGTTTCTGCTAATTGTAATTTTAAATAATTATGAATATAATCTTTAGGAGTTGATGTTTCAATACCTTGAATATACGAGCTTGTAGCTTCATCTAACAATCCCATTTTTTGAGCAGCAACCCCTTCAAAATATAAAGCTCTAAGCTTAATCTCTTTAAGATCCTGAAACGTTGAATCTTTATAAAACGCTTCACTTTTCATCAATTTACCATAATGCATTAAAGAATCTGCATGACCTGATTTAAGGTAAATCTGTGCAATAGTATCTAAATATTGAAATCGGACTTGCGGTGTTTCTGCTGCATTTAATTTTATAAAAAAATCATTGCTAACAACATTAGGCAGGTGACCAAACGCCCTAAAATTGTGCTGCTTTTCTTGAGTAAAACCTAGAAAGCACATCACCCCGAACACAAGAAAAACTATTTTTCTAATTTGCATTATTGCTATAAAATCTATTGACAAATGTAATATATTGCTATTCTATTATCTAAACTTAGACGGCATTACTATTGTGTTTTCATTAATATTACAATACTACATACATCAAAAATGCTAATTATCACGGTTTTCCGTGAAAACAAAAAAAGCCTTGAGATTTATGTTTCTCAAGGCTATTTATAAATGCTATATAATCTATATTACTTCTTTATTAATCCTTTTAATAGAGATAGTACAAAAAGCACTATAAAGATAAAGAAGATAATTTTTGCTATTCCTGCCGCTGCTCCTGCTATTCCTCCGAATCCAAGGATGGCTGCTATGATTGCTATTATAACGAATGTGATTGTCCAACGTAACATAATTTTTTGGTTTTTTAGTATTAATATTCGAAACTAGCCCGTCTAATTCCTTATGACATAAAGATAAACAACTAACCTACAAACATTTAACACATTTCATACGATTACTAACTCATATAACTAATATTTATAAAAAGGAAAAGTGCCATATTTACATATGACACCTTTCCCAACCTAACCAAACCTAATCTAACTATGTTCCGCTATTAATGTAAGTCTTCTAATACATTTATTTTTGCCAACCCATTAGTAATGGTGGATTTCTGCGATTGTAATACTGATTTTGTACTCATTGGGAGGCTTGTCTCATTTATTACATCTTCGTATTCTTCAATAGCTGCTTTTTCTCCCCTAATAGCTTCGTTTAACATTGATTGTTCATCATCGGCTGAAAACAAACTTTTAACATCCATCCACGCTCTGTGCGCTTTTCCTGTTAAACTTCCTCCTTTGTCTACATCTTGATTAAAGCTTCTAATTTCCTGCTTTAATTCACGTCCAAAATTAAGACGCTCTTGCGCTTTGTTTCTAAAGTATGATTTTAATGAAGCGTGTTCTATATTTTCTGCCGCTTTAGTAAAACCTTTTTCAGCATCGTATGTTTTTTCTAATAAATTGTTTAATTTTTCTCCGACTTCTTCTGTGTAAGTACTCATAATTCTATTTTTTTTTTTAAATTTCTGACACTTTATTTTAGAGATGTGTATCACTTAACATCTTTACTTTACTTGATAAAATTAAGGGAATTATCCAACCTAAATTAATGCAAAAGATTTCAGTTTTAGCTCAAATAAAAAACAGATTTAATTCTTAATTTTTACCGATGCGCTTCCATATATGCATTATATTTTGTTGCTAATTCCTCCTTTTGATTTTCGGTTAAAATTTTACCTGATAACTGAAAAAAAGTATGCTCTTCATCTTCCAAATGGTGTTCTACTTTTTCTTTTAAATCTTTGGCTGTTTTTAGCCAGGCTGAAGAGTCCATTTCAGTCTCTTCCAACTGTTCTATAAGCTCATCAATCTCATGGTGCTCTGCAATTCCATGTCTAGCATGTTCTTGCATCATGTCTGTTGGAATTAAGGGTTTATAGAAGTGTCGCTCCTCTGCATTGGCATGCAAATCGAGTTCTTTTTTTAGTTTATTAAAAATTTCCGCTCTCTCTTTTGAGTCTCCTTTAGTCTGTGTTAATTTGTCTAAAAGTTCTCTTTGGATATCGTGGTCAATTCGTATGGCTTCGTATATGTTCATTTGTAATTCTTTTTGGTTACTAGTCAAAGGTAATTTTATGAACCTCAACAAATTTGCTCTATAAGTTTAAAAGTTAACTGTATAGAACTTAGAGCGCTGGTGAGAATGCATTAAAAAGTCCTGCTAAACCATACAATTTAGAGGACCGATCTGAAGGGGGTTTAGTTTACTCCATATCATACTTTAAGGTCGTTTTAAATTTCACATAAAAACTAAACTATATTTATTAGACATGTGAGACTAAAACAAGCTGAAAATTACTTTTTAAAAATCCATTTTCTAATTAGTGCAATAAAACTGTATTTCCTAGTTAATTTTAAGGCTGTACTTACCCAATTTAATGGCTGCAAATCTTCCTTAAATTCACCTTTTGTCAATTTTAATTCTTCCCATGCAATATCACGCTCTAGTTTAAAACGTTTTAAATCGTTATCAATTTCTTCAAATGTTGCGTATGTCTTCATATTAATTAAAAAATTTAAGTCCTACTTTTTTTATGATAAACGAATTGAATTTTGTTCTTAACTTATAGATTATAAGTGACAGTATAACATAAGCCACACCTACTATTAAAAATCCTAGCGCATAGCTATTTAAAGCATTACCTATTTCTAATGCTGCTGCAATAGATAAGAATACTAAGCCTGCAAATAATAGACTTCCTACAGCCAATACCTTAGTCACTAAACTTAATGACAATGTTAGTTGTTGAAAAATTTTCAATCTAAAATATTGGTGAGACGCCTTAACGTAGCGCTCACCAATATGTGAAACTTTGCTTGCTGTATGGTTTAGGTCGTCAAAAACACTCATCTATTAGGCTTTTTTCTGTAAATTCTTATTCTTAGCTTTTAAATCCTTTAATTTCGCCTCAAGTGTAGTGATGACATCTTCTGCCTTATAACTTGCATTAGAAACTATAGATTCTACCTGATGGTCTAAATTTTCTTTATGAGAAGAAATGCTATTACCTAAAGAATCTCTTAATTCGGTAGCCTTCTCTGCCATTAAATCTCTTTTTGTTGCTGCTTCGTCTGCAATTCTTTGTCTAGTTACACTACCCTTATCTGGGGCAAACAAAATTCCTAAAACCGCTCCTACTGCTGTTCCTGCTAGTATCCCTAAAACTGTATTTCCGTTATTACTCATGTTATTTAATTTTTATAGTTAATTTTATTATTCAGCACACTGCTGTTAGACAAAGATATAGTCAAGATAAGCCACAGCTTAACTCTTTACATAGCAATATTAGCTGTAATGCTGTTTTAGTGTTAGCGTCAAACATTTTAGCAATTGAATTAACTCAAAAACATAAATAAATCTAGATTTGAAGAATAGAATAATCCTATGAAAACAAGTATTAAAACATACCATCCATTTAACGGAAATCATTTAGAAACCTATACTATGGATTCTGAATCTAAACTAAAAGAGAAATTAGAATTAGCCGATTCAACATTTAAAACATGGAAACAATTAGAGATTAAAACACGTGTAGCGCTAATGCAAAATTTAGCTAATGAATTACACCAGAATAAAACCGAATTAAGCCTACTCATTACAAAAGAAATGGGAAAACCCATTGCAGAAAGTAGAGCTGAAATAGAAAAATGTATTTATCTAATTGATTTTTATATCCAAAATTCGGATCATTTTTTACAAGACGACATTATTGCAACCGAAGCACATGAAAGCTTTATAAGTTATGATCCTTTAGGCTGTATTTTAGCTGTAATGCCTTGGAATTATCCGTTTTGGCAAGTATTTAGATTTGCTGTACCAACATTAGCAGCAGGCAATGTAGCACTTCTAAAACACGCTTCTAATGTTACAGGTTGTGCTATAGCTATTGAAAAACTTTTTTTAGATGCTAAGTTTCCAAAAGGATGTTTTCAAACTTTAGTTACAGATCATGAAGGCATTGAAAAACTTATGTCAAATGACATTGTTAAAGCAGTTTCCTTAACTGGAAGTGAAAAAGCAGGTCGAAAAATAGCAGAACTCGCAGGAAAAAACCTTAAACCTTCACTATTAGAATTAGGTGGAAACAACGCGTGTATTGTTTTAAAAGATGCAGATTTAGACAGGCACATAGAAACGATTGTAAAAGCACGAATGCAAAATTCTGGGCAAAGTTGCATTGCAGCTAAGCGGTTTATAGTTGTAGAAGATATTTATGATGACTTTATTGAAAAATTCACATCAAAAGTAATAGCCTTAAACTATGGAAATCCACTAGAAGACGATACTACAATATCGTGTTTAGCTCGTGAAGATTTAGCTGAAACTTTAGAAAAACAAGTTCAAAAATCAATTGATTTAGGTGCTAAAGTAACACTTGGGAATAAACGAGATGGTGCTTATTTTCAACCTACAATCCTAACTAATGTTACAGCAGAAATGCCTGTATTTAAAGAAGAAACTTTTGGTCCTGTAGCTGCCATTATTAAAGTACAATCAGAAGACGAAGCATATATAATGGCATCAAAGTCTAAGTTTGGATTAGGTACCATGGTGTTTACATCAGATTACGATGCGGCATTACAACGCACATCAGAAATTGAAGACGGTGCTTTTTTTATCAATGAAATGGTAAAATCAGATCCAAGATTACCGTTTGGAGGTACTAAAATTTCAGGCTATGGCCGAGAATTATCAAAAGAAGGTATGCTAGCCTTTGTAAATAGGAAAACCGTATATATTAATAAGTAAAATTTAAAATTATGAAGTTTGTAAAAGAAGAAGATGAAAAAAGACGCGATTACGTCTTTCAAAAGGATAACAAAACAAAATTTGGAGCACGAATAATAATTCTTATACTTATCATTTTAGTAGGTGCTGTAGTTGCCTCTGGAATCCACTTTGAATGGTTTTAGAAAATATAAAAACTAACGGCTTTTCTTAGATGCGATAACACTTATAATTAAGATTTGTGTCGCATGAAACAACATTAATGGCAACAACACAATACCTAGAGTTGCCATATTTCCGAATAGTATTTTAGAAAAAACAGTACCATGAACTAATGATTTTTTAGTACCACAAAATTGTGCTGTAATACGATCTTCATTATTGAGTTGAAGTTTTTTAGAAATAAATCCTGTTAGCGAATAAACAATTATAAATAACGTTACGACTCCTATAAAAAGGAAGAGTAAATCTAAAAATGACACCACACTAAAAATATTATTGTCAAATGATGCCGCAAAACTCTTGTAAATAATTAATAAGATTATAGACTTATCAAACAATGTTAATTTGCTGCTGTGCTTACGAGCAAAATCCCCCAAAAAACGTTGCAATAAGAGCCCTAAAATTACAGGTAAAATGATTTGAACAATGAGCTTGATATAAATTTCAGTAAAATCAAAATCCGTTTGAATACTATCTACAAACAATCCCATCCAAAGTGGAGTCAACACAATACCAATAATACCTGATATACTTGCATTAAAAATCGCTGCTGGTACATTTCCTTTAGCCATAGCCACCATCACTACTGACGAGGATACTGTAGATGGCAATGCTGCTAAAAAAAAGAACGCTAACCAAATGGTTTCTTGAGCTTCATTTTGAATACATGGACGCAGTAATAAAATCAACAACGGAAACATTAAAAATGTAGAACCTTGCACTAAAAGATGTAATTTCCAGTTTTTAAGCCCAGCTTTAAGTTGCGTTGGATTTAGCTTAAGTCCGTAAAAAAAGAATATAAGCGAAATGCCTATCTCACTAATAGCGTCTATAGGAATTTGACTACTTTCTATTCCCCATTCTGGAAAGAAATAAGCTAAAACGATTACTATAATAATGGATATGACGAATTTATCAACCTTTATACTCATGTATGGTCACTTTGTTTCTATATGCTAAATAAAGTCTCTTTTATTTAATGCTCTAAAATAATATCATTTAATTACAAAAAAGACAAGCTAATTATCTTATTTTTTGAAAACCTGAACAGGTTTACAAATAGTAAATCAAGTCTCACTGAAAGCTGTATTAGATTTTAGGAAGCTAATATAACAACCATTTCTAAAAACTTTTATGACTCATTTCAAATCTTAAAATATTAGGAAGTTTTAAAAAAAATAAAGACCTTTACGCTGTGAAAACAGCTACACTTTTTTTAGCATTGTTTATGCTTCTCAAACCTACTATTCCATTTGTGGAATACGCTGCTTTTTATGACTACATTAAAAATGAACTTTGCGTCAATAAAGACAAACCTGAATTAGCTTGTAACGGTAAATGTCATTTAAAAAAAGAATTAGCAAAAGCTTCAGATTCAGAAAAAAGTAACGACAAAAATCACTCTTCTTCAACAGAACATCAAGTCGTCTTCTTTCAAGATATTTTTGATGACAATCTCGTTATTGCTGTTAATACAGAACATTTAAAAATTGAATCTTCTTATAATAAAATTTATAAATTCGATTTTATGAATTTTATCTTTCACCCTCCTTTAGCTTAAGTTTAAATAGAGATCTTGTCATTTATAATCCTATCAATAGCCAAATGCTTTACATAGGTATTATGTGGTATGCTTTACACTAATAATTTAGCATATAAGCGTACATACTAGTCTTGTTGTACAATCCGTACAATAAAAGTAATCTTATACACGAGTCTTCTATTTATTTCTTGTTGCGGTATTAAGACCTTTTCTGTCTTCATACGTTCCTAATTTAATACAATGCTATTGCGTTTTCAATAGGTATTTATTAGTTGGGATATCCGCTACTATATTTTCAAGTTTTTTTAATAAAAACACCTATAAGTGATGAAAAAAAATATATTTTTTGTCATTGCAGCACTTGTTGCAGTGACATCTTGTACCCTAGATAAAACCGATTACGAAGCTGAAATAAGTACTGTAGTTGTAGAGCATTTTGAGTTCAACGAAGTCGTTTCAATAAATAAAAACAACTATCAAATTCGTATAGAAGCTTTAAATGGGACACTGTATAAAGGCTATAATGACATCCATTTAACAATTACAAACACCCAAACTAACGAAAACATTAGCACGTCTAACGTCACGTTTTTACCCATTATCACTAATTATAATGGCAACAACGCTTCATGTCCACATCAATACAACTTAAATTATAATACAGAAAACAACTACTATTCTGGTTACGCTGTATTTACAAGCGAAAGTAATGAGTTAGAAAACTGGGAAGTGCATATTTCATTTACAGATAATGGAGAAACCTATACTGTAAATCAAGACATCATTGTTGAAGAACAAGCAAACATGAACTTAAACATGACTGCTTTTACAGCCAATGATGGAGAGCAATATTTTATCGCTTTGGTTGCACCACAGAAACCTAAAATTGCAGAAAATGAATTGGTTGCAGGAATTTACAAATACAACCAGCCTTCCAATGAAGCCGGAACATTCCCAGACCCTTCTCAGTTTTCATATACAGAAGTTTCCAACTACACTTTATTATTAGACCCAAGAATGCCAGAACCTTCAATGGGAAATCACTCATCTCCAAACAATCAAAATTTAACACAACAGGAAGATGGCTTGTATTACGGAACAGTTAATTATACCATGACCGGAAACTGGACCTTAAATTTTAGACTTCAGAATCCAGATGGAGACATCATTAAAGGCACCGAAGTTTCAACTGATTTTACACCAGGTATTGAAGGAGAGAGAAGCGAATTGCATATTGATATACTGTTTTAATAATGAAAAAATCCATAACACTAGTCATACTGCTTTTTGTTAGCCTATATACCACGGCACAAAACACAGAAAAAGAGAAAAAGAAAGACAGCATTGTCGCTTTAGACGAGGTACAGTTAATTACTATAATTAAAAAGAAAATTGAAACAGACATGAAAATGGCCGTTACAGTTGATGAGTTTTTGGCGTCTTCAGATAATATTAGTTTTATAAAACGTGGAGCATATGCTTGGGAACCTTTGCTAAATAATATGAGCTCAGAACGCTCTACAATTACTATTGATGGTATGCATGTTTTTGGTGCTTGTACTGATAAAATGGATCCTATCACCTCGTATGTAGAAAGTAACAACCTCTCTAAAATTGATATCAAGTCTGGACAAGAAGGCAGTATGCATGGAGCTACTGTTGCAGGAAGTATTGATTTAAAACGAAAAAGCACACCTTTTAACCTTTCTAAAAAATGGAATGGAGCTTACCAAACCGGATTTGAATTTAATAACAAACAATTTTTCAATTTGGCCAATGCATCTTATTCCGGCAGCAAATTTGTGGCAGATGGAAGCTTGGCGTATAGAAAAGCTGAAAACTATAGTGATGGTAACACTGAGGAAGTCAAACACTCTCAATTTACTAAATTCAATGCATCACTAGGTTTAGCCTATAAAACAAGCGAATTATCTTCTGTAAAAGTTGAAGCAATTTATGATGAAGCTAAAGATGTTGGTTACCCAGCTTTACCTATGGATTTATGGTTGTCGCGTGCCTTAATTACATCAGCAACATATAAGCAATTGTTTAAAGAAGGACTATTTAGAGCCTTAGACACTAAAATTTATTTTAATGCTATAGAACATTATATGGACGATACCACACGTCCAGAAAATTTAGTACATATGGATATGCCTGGCTGGAGCACTACTTATGGTTTACTATCTAAAGCAAATTTGAAAAGCAATAATTTTAGTTCTGAAATTCAGCTGAACGCTTATAACAATTTATCTACAGCCGAAATGCGCATGTATCCACAAGACCGAAGTGAGCGCTCTATGTTTGCTTACAGTTGGCCTGCAGTTACGACGACTTTTGCAGGAATTTCTCTAAATAACTCTTGGGAGATTTCAGACAAAAGTCAACTTAATTTTGGTGGGGCGTTAGGCGTCAATTACAACCACTCTAAATACGTAGAGTTTAACTGGATTTTTCACCCTGGAACGCCTCAAGAAAAAACACGAATACTACCTAGTTTTCACGCAGGTTATCAATTAGATATTAAAAATTTTAATTTTTCCGTAGGAGGTGGCTATGGCCATAGAGCTCCTTCTGTTTCTGAAGGCTATGGCTATTACATTTATAATAGTTTTGACCGTTACGATTATATTGGTAATCCTGACCTTAAAAACGAGATATCATACGAAGGTAATGCTAGTGCTGGTTATAAGGGTGATAAATTCAGTTTACAAGCAAACGTAAATTATTTCTACATTGAGAATTACATCATTGGTCGAATTTTAAGTTTGGGAAGCCCCATGAATTATCAGTCTGTTGGTGTTAAAGGCTATACTTCCTTAGAGTACTCAACCTTATTCAATTTTTCATTAAATACTAGCTATACCATTTTAGACAATCTTCATTGGAAAGGTGTATTAACTTATGCTCGTGGAAAAGACGATAACAAAAACAACTTACCATTTATTAGACCTTTAAGTTATCAATCATCAATCCATTATAGATACAACCGATTTAATTTTCAAACGTCGGTTAATGGCGATTTAGAACAAATTAATTACAGTCCAGAATACGGAGAAGATCAAACTCCTTCTTATACCATTTGGAATCTGTCTGCAGACTACACGTTTAAAATTAAAGATTACAGAACCGTTGTTCAGATTGGCGCAGAAAACATACTTAATGAGTATTACAGTACTTATGCCGATTGGGGAAATATACCAAGAATGGGAAGCAATATTTTCACCTCTTTAAAATTCAACTTCTAAACTAATGCAACGGGTTTTTAGCTCCATAATGACTTTAATATTTCTGTTTGTTGTTTCACAGCAAGCCGTCGTTGTAATGCACTTTAAACTCAACCAAAAAGCAATTACAGAACAGTTTTGTATCAATAAAAACAAACCAGAACTCCATTGTAATGGAAAATGTTATTTAAGTAAAGAATTACAAGAAACGGAAAACACCGATTCTGAAAAAATACTTAATACCAAAAATTTCGATTTGGTTTTTTATTCAAATATCGCATATGAAATAGAAACTCCAAACGTCATTAAAACCAAAGTAAAATTGATATATATAGAGTTCCATCATTCGGAACCCTATCTAGAAATCCTAGTACCTCCTCCGATGTTAAGTGCTGATTTAGAAAACGCTTAACATAAAAAATAAACATATCAATTAACATAAATTTTAAAAAATGAAAAATCTTAAAAAATATATTTTATCAGCAGCCGTAGTCGTTGCATTCATGTCTTGTAGTAGCGATGACAATAATCCTGTTGCAAATAATGTAACCTTAGAATTCAATAACACATTTGGCGACACACCTATTGTTCTAGGAGATGCAACATCTAATGCTGCGACTAAAAACACTTCTGATGCTGGACAAATTCACCACTTTGAAGAAGTTAAATATGTTATTAGTAACATTCGTCTTATAAAAGCAGATGGCACTGAAATTCCTTATCATGTAAATGATTTAGACAACGGAGCTACGGTTGTAGATCAGTCAAAACCAGAAACATTAAGTTATGTTATGAGTGATATTCCTGCAGGAGATTATACAGAAATAAAATTTGGTTTAGGTGTAAGATCTGATTTAAACACTTTAGACCAAATAAGTTTCCCTACATTTTATGAAAATGCAGGAGCAAATGATACACAAATGCATTGGGAATGGGGAACGGGATACCGTTTTACAAAACTCGAAGGGTTTTATGATACCGATAATAAGCAATTGTCTTTCCATTCTGGAAGTACAGTAGAAGGTGAAGAAGGTGCTTATACGCAAGGTGTTGATGCCTATAGAGATATTACAATTGTACTTCCTACAACAACTACTGTTGGCAATAGTGCACCTACAATTAACATTAAAGCCGATTTTGATTATTTCTTAAGTGGCGAAAGTCATACGGTAACATTAGTCTCTACAGAAGACATTACCAATAATGCAACACCAAGTGCTCATACAGCTACTGAAATGATGAAGTTTGTAGAAAATATTGGTGGTAATGGTACAACGGACCATACAGGAATGTTCTCTGTTACTTCAGTAGAAAACTAAATCTAAAAATTAATGGGTCGGCCATGATAAAACACCATAGCCGACTCTATTATAGTTTTATAGCAAAATGAAAAAACTAATACGAAGTATCGCTTTTATCCTTTTATTTATAGGATGTAGCACTGATGACACTGAGCCCATTACATATAAAAACCCTGAATTAGCACTAGATATTCCTGTTGATTTCCCAGAATTAAACAGTTCGGTTTACAATAATATGCCAACGCAATATGGAGTTGAATTAGGTGAAAAATTATTCTTTGACAGACAACTAAGTGCAGACAACACCATTTCCTGTTCAAGTTGCCACATACAAGAAAGTGCTTTTGCAGATCATAACCCTAAGGGAATCGGTATCGAAGGACGCATAGGACTTCGTAATGCACCACCTGTTCAAAACATGGCGTTTATGCAGTTTTATAATTGGGATGGTAATAAACTTCAATTAGAAGATCAGCCATTAGTGCCTATTATTACACATGAAGAAATGGATTCTTCAATTTTAGAAGTGATAGGTAAACTTGAAACAGATCCATCTTATATAGAGCTTTTTAATAAGGCATTTGAAGGTGAAGGTATTACGGCAGATGGTATTTACAATAGTATTGCGCAATATGAATACACGCTCATATCTTCAAACAGTAAATACGATAAAGTAAAACGCAATGAAGGTGAAACATTTACAACAAGTGAAGCACAAGGTTATGCTGTTTTTCAAGATAAATGTATCAGCTGTCACAGTACAGAATTATTCACGGATCAAAGTTTTAGAAATATTGGATTCCCTATAAATCCGGATCCGGAAGAAGGTGGACGTACAAGAATTACAGGTCTTGTTGAAGATTATATGCGTTTTAGAGTGCCTAGTTTAAGAAATATAGAATATACTGCTCCTTACGGCAGCTTCGGACAATTTGCAACTTTAG
This sequence comes from Winogradskyella psychrotolerans, assembly GCF_018860565.1. Taxonomy (GTDB): domain Bacteria; phylum Bacteroidota; class Bacteroidia; order Flavobacteriales; family Flavobacteriaceae; genus Winogradskyella; species Winogradskyella damuponensis. Next base: position 185,896 of record NZ_JAHKPS010000001.1, on the reverse strand, counting down.
AAGACCTACTCGATTATTTAGATAACGGAGTATTAGAGGCAGATAACCTCGACCCTATTTTAAAAGATAATAACAATAGAATCCCACTTACAGCTCAAGAAAAAATAGATTTAATTGCGTTTATGAAAACCCTAAGTGATGTTGAATTTTTAGGTTTTGAAGACTAAGAACACTTTTTACATACTCCTGTTAAAACACAATTTACATGCTCTACATGATAACCGCTTGGAATTGAATAATTAACTTCATTTGGAAGACATTCTAATGTTTCACAAACCGTACATTTAAAATGAAAATGTTGATGCTTTTGATGTGTTTCATCACAGCCGTCGCATAAGGCAAAATATTGTTTACTATCTTCTGCAATAACTTTGTGTAACACACCATCCTCACAAAAACGATTTAACACACGATAGATTGTTGCCCTATTGATATCAATAGAAATTTCGCCTTCAATCGCATCCTGACTCATGGCTTGTCCGGATTTAGTAATAACACTTAAAACGGCTTCTTTAGTAGGTGTATTTCTTCTTTTCATTATTAATGCGATTTATTTGCAATAATTTATTGCAACATCATTGCAATATTATAAATAAATAATATATTTGCAAAACCTAGTAATGCGACATAGTCGCTTTTAAACTCATTAAAGTTAAAGGAAATGAATAAATCAAAAACCAACACCTTAGATATTATAGCATTATCAAGCTCTTTAATTTGTGCCATTCATTGTGCTATATTCCCTATTTTACTTTCGTTTTCTTCATTGAGTAGCTTATATTTTTTAAATAATCCAATCATTGAATGGGTATTCATTAGTTTAGGAATTGTGTTTTTATTAACCTCGCTTTGGCCAAGTTATAAAACAATTCACCACAAAAACAAACCTTTAAATATTGCTTTATTAGGGTTTGCATTTATAGCTTTAGGCAGACTTCACCTCACAAATTTATGGGAGGTTAGCAATACAGTTATAGGTGCAAGTTTACTGGCTTTAGCACATTATGTGAATTGGAAATTATTACGCATAGCGGCTAAGCAAAATCACTAATTAAAACTTATTAAAAAAATTTAAAAACTTAAATATTTTAATTACTAAATGAAGAACAACATCACATACTTCTTTATTATTCTTTTTCTTTCCTTAAAAATGATTGGGCTTCACGCCTTGACTCACAATGAGGATAAGGACCAAGAGTTACATTGTGAAGTTTGTGATTATGCTACAATTCACAATGTAACACCTACCCTAACTCCAGAGGCACAAGAGTTTTACATTGAAAATACAGAATTGGTCATCGTTAGAGACAACTTAATCGATTACTGTTTTGTAACTCCTAATACTATTACTTCTAGTCAACTATTTTGTAGACCTCCTCCCTTTTCACTATAAGTCTCTCTATATATACCTTTTAGCTTTGAAGCATTTAATTCCATTTTAGAATTATAATCTTCAATATCTAGATACTCAGAGACCCTATGATTTAGATTTAATGCGTTTAGACGTCTTCATCCATAGTGAAGTTAAACTTTAGCTATTTAAATCATTTGATTCGTTATAGAAAACCCGATTTCATTCAAACCAAATAGATTTTATAATAGGTCGTCCGTTTGACGAATCCTACAAATCTTATTGTATCATATTATGTTATACAAAACCCTGAGCTTATGGCTATTTTTTAGCCTAAGCACAATCGCTATTGCACAAAATTCCTTTCAAATAAAAGGATCCGTAATAAGCAAAAACACCTTACAACCTATAGAAGGTGCCACTATTATTGGCGAAAATCTTCATGCGGTTTCATCTGCTTCTGGAACATTCAACATCCATAACGTAACTGAAGGCACCTACTCCTTTACAATCTCACATTTAGGTTACACGTCTAAAACGGTTAATATTAAGGCAAGCATAAACGGCGAATACCTTAAAATTTTATTAGAGGAATCTACCACCCAACTCGATGAAATAAAGGTCAACGGAAAAACTAAAAATCGAGAACATAAAGAATCCCCTATAGTGTCTCAATTGGTCTCTAAAGAATTTCTTACCTCCAACAGAGAAAATAGCTTGATGCAAACCCTCAGTAAAATTCCGGGTGTAAGTACTATTAAAATTGGCTCCGGACAATCTAAACCTGTCATTAGAGGTTTAGGATTTAATAGGGTTGCTGTGGTTCAAAATGGTATAAAACACGAAGCGCAACAATGGGGAAATGATCATGGTTTAGAAATAGACCAATATGGCATTGAAAACATTCAGATTGTAAAAGGACCTGCGTCTTTGGTTTATGGTTCTGATGCTATTGCTGGAGTTGTAGATATTCAACCCAATGCTATTCCATTAACGCATTCCTTTAGTGGAGAAATTAACCTTTTGGGCGAAAGCAATAATGATTTATTAGGGATTTCTGCAGGAATACAAGCCAGAAAAACTAAATGGTTTTACCGTGGACGCCTCACTTATAGAGATTATGGGGATTACAAAGTTCCTACAGACCATATTAATTACGAAAATTACATCTTTACGCTACACGGCAACAATCTACGTAACACCGCAGGAAAAGAAGCTAACGCTAGTATAAGTGTCGGGTATATTTCAAACCGTATAACGACAGAAACCACAATTAGTAATGTTAATGCTAAAAACGGCTTTTTTGCTAATGCCCATGGTTTAGAAGTGAGAACATCGCGCATTGATTACGACCAGTCTAATAGAGATATTGATCTGCCTTACCATAAGGTGAACCATTTTAAAATCACGAATAACACGTCAATAGCTTTAGATAAGCACAGTATTAATCTCGATTTCGGTTTTCAAAATAATTTAAGAGAGGAACATTCCGAACCAATACCGCATGGTTATATGCCAACACCTTCAAATAGCAAGGAACGTAGTTTTCAAAAAAATACGTTATCCCTGAATGTCAAAGATGCCTTTACAATAATTGATGATCATCATATTGTTACCGGTATCAATGTAGAATTTCAAGATAATAACATTGGCGGCTGGGGATTTTTAATACCTGAATATACACGTTTCACTATTGGAGCTTTTGCTTTTGATCAGTTTGAAATCAATTCAGACTTACATCTTTTAGCAGGTGTACGTTATGATTTCGGACAAATAAATAGCAAATCGTATTTTGATTGGTACCCTTCTACCATTAACAATGCCAATGGTAGTACTTCGTATGTGTATTTACAAAGAGCACAAGACAAAACACTAAATTTTGGAAATATTAGCGCTTCTGTAGGCTTAAGTTATATTCTAAACCATACCACCTTTAAAATAAATGTAGGAAAGAGTTTTAGAATGCCTTTACCTAATGAATTAGCCTCAGATGGTGTGAATTATCACATGTACCGCTATGAGCAAGGTAATCTCAATTTAGATCCTGAAGAATCTTATCAATTAGATATTGATATCGACCACACCACAAAGGATTTTAGCATCGGAGTTAGTCCATTCGTCAATTTTTTCGAAAATTTTATTTACCTGAATCCGACTTCAAATTATTATGAGACATTACAAATTTACGAATACACACAAAACAAGGTATTTAGAGCGGGTGGAGAATTAAGAGCGAGTACTAGTATTATTCCTAATTTAAAATTAGATGCTTCTGCTGAATACGTTTACTCTAAACAAACTAGTGGTCCTAAAGAAGGGTTTACCATTCCATTTTCACCGCCTTTGTCAGGACTATTCTCCGCTAGCTATCAATTTAAAGATATATTCTTTTTTAAACAACCACAGCTTAGTGCCGATTATAGAATTACGGCAGCACAAGATGAGATTGTCCCACCAGAAGAACAAACAGAAGGCTACCAGGTCCTAAACATGGTATTACTCTCAAACATAAATGTTTTTAAAACTCAACAACCACTAGAAATAAAGTTTAAACTCAATAACGTCTTCAATACTAAATATTACGACCACACCAGCTTTTACCGTTTAATCGATGTGCCAGAAGCTGGAAGAAACATCTCAATAGCATTAACACAAACATTTTAATAACCACAAATAAATCAAAAACAATGAAAACAAACACTTTAAACATTACAACAAATCTTATGAAATCAAATTTTAAATTTTTAGCAATTATCGTTTTTTTAGGTATCTTATTAAACTCATGTAGCAGTGATGACGACAACAGCTCTTCTAGTCTTAATGCACCAGAAATAACTAATTTTGAATATGGAGAAGGCAGTGTACACTCCACAGACCAGGTTGCTTTTAAAGGTTCAGATATTCACATCGAAGCCGAAATAAATGCAGAAGCTGTGGTAAGTAGTATCACACTTATTATTCATGCTCATGATTTGCCTCTAGCTGACGGTGAAGTTGAGTGGGACTTTTTCCAAGAATACTCAGGGAGTAATTATCAAGTCATCAATCCTACATTTCATGAACATGTAGATGTACCAACTAATATTCCTTCTGGAGAATACCACATTGAATTAACTGTTATTGATGAGCTTGGAAATAGTACAGAAATAGAAGGGCATTTAGAGATTTTAGATTCCATCATATTAAGTGGTTTCTCTGTAGATGCTGCTGCAGCTAAAGGAAGCGATTTTCATGCTGAATTTATGATTAATGCACTTAATGGCATTCATGATATTACAGTAGATATACATGCGCATGGTCTTCCTGTTGGTGCTGGTGAAGTAGAATGGGATTCTGAAATCATATTCTCAGAAGGTTATCACGGCTTGACTGAAGTAGAATTTCACGAGCATATTGATGTCCCAGCAACTGCACCTACAGGTGAATATCATATAACTTTTACTGTTGAAGACGAAGATGGAAACACTAAAGCTTACGAAACACATATCGATGTTACAGCATCTTAAACATTAATTATTCTGCATAGTATCTCGCATACTATGCGGTTTTAAACTTTTTACCATGAAATGGATTGCCAAATATTTTAATTTAATCTTAGTCATAGTACTCTTTACTTCATGTTCCAGCGACGACAGTAATACTATCGATGAAGAAAAGCCTACTATAAGTATTAATTACACTGAAGGTTTTCCTCAAGTTTGCGAACAACTCTTAAAAGGAGAAACCTATAGCTTTAAAGCACAGGTTGCAGACAACAAAGCACTAGCTTCATATAGCTTAGACCTTCATCATAATTTTGATCACCATACTCATGATGACCAAGGAGAGACTTGTGATTTAGAGCCGATAAAAGGTGCCGTAAATCCATTCATATATATGGAAAATTTTGAAATCGAAGGAGGATTAACAACTTATGAGATTAACATCAGTATCACTATCCCTGATGATATAGATATAGGAGATTACCATTGCTCTTATTCGGTAACCGATGAAACAGGTTGGCAAAGCAGAACTTCTATTGATGTAAAAATCATAGATTAGATATTTACCTATTAAAAGACATAAACAATTACATTAAAATTGGGTTAGATTTTTGATGTTTTTCAGTAGTGCCAGAAACCATTTACTGGCACTGTTTTTTTATACAAACTATTTAAAATTTCTCCTTCATTGCTTCATTTTTTTTACTTTTCACTCTTAACTCTATAATCAGCAATACTCCCGATTAACCCCATTTACATATTTAACTTTAATCAGCATCAAGAGACTACGTTACCGTACATGCTCATACTTTTTATCAAAATATGTTTTAAAAACATTTACTATTTTAACTAAAGTCATTCAAAATTTATAGCGAAAACAATCATTAGAAGCTATAAACAAAAAAGAAGCTCAGCAAATGCTGAGCTTCTTTTTTAAGTCGGGGTGGCAGGATTCGAACCTGCGGCCTCCACGTCCCAAACGTGGCGCGATAACCGGGCTACGCTACACCCCGAATCTTGGTTTCCCGTTTTCGGACTGCAAATATATAATTTTTCTTTATAAATCAACAACATTTAAGTAACTTTAAAACTTATTCTTTTTTAAGACAAAAAAACATGAACCTAAGACACCTTTTTATCAGTTTAATTCTTACTACTACAATTGCTTGTGCTCAAGACAAGAATCCTATTAACAATAAAAACAGTCACGAGGTTGTCGTTTCAGATCTTAATAATCCTTGGGGATTTACATTCCTACCAGACAATTCTATTCTAATTACTGAAAAATCAGGAGAACTTATTCTTTTTAAAGATGGAAAAAAGACAGCTATTTCAGGATTGCCCGAAATCTATGTTCGTGGCCAAGGTGGTTTATTAGATATTATTTTACATCCTGATTACACGACTAATGGTTGGATTTATTTTTCTTATGCATCACCAAAAGGCGAAGGCTCTGGAGGCAATACATCTATTGCCCGAGCCAAATTAAAAAATAATAGCTTATCTGATTTACAAATACTATACAAAGCTCAACCTAATACAACTAAAGGCCAACATTTTGGATCACGTTTAGTTTTTGACAAAAATGGTTACTTATTTTTTAGCATAGGAGATCGTGGCAGTAGAGATGAAAACCCGCAAGACATCACTAAAGACTGTGGAAAAATATACCGACTCAACGCTGATGGCACAATCCCAGAGGACAATCCATTTACAAACACCAACAACGCTAAAAAAGCTATTTATTCTTATGGCCACAGAAACCCTCAAGGCATGACACTACACCCTAAAACAGGTGCTGTGTGGACACACGAGCATGGTCCAAGAGGTGGAGACGAAATAAATATTATCGCCTCTGGTAAAAACTATGGCTGGCCAATTATTAGCTATGGTATAAATTATAGCGGCACAAAATTTACCGAAATATCAAAAAAAGAAGGTATGGAACAACCTCTTCACTACTGGGATCCATCAATAGCGCCTAGCGGAATGGCATTTATAAACAGTGATAAATATGGAGATTGGAACGGAAATTTACTTATTGGATCATTAAAATTTCAATACTTAGACATGTGTACCTTAAAAGACAATAAAGTTATAAAAGAAGAACGTTTACTAGACGGCTTGGGGCGCATAAGAAGTATAAAACAAGGCCCCGATGGTTATATTTATGTAGGAATTGAAAATTTAGGTATCGTAAAATTAATTAGAAAATGAAAAAAATAATTATCATCACAATTTCTTTTTTAACATTTGTGTCCTGTAATTCAAATGCTAAAACATCTAATTTAATTGCTCAAAATCAAGACCAATCAAAACTTGAAGCAAGCATGAAACGAGGTCAAATAGTATATAATGATATGTGTATAACTTGCCATTTACCAGATGGCAAAGGAGTACCAGAAGCCTTTCCTCCTTTAGCAGACTCAGATTATTTAAGAGAAAATCAAACCGAAAGCATCAAAGCTGTAAAACATGGTCTATCTGGAGAAATAATAGTAAATGGCATCACTTACAATGGTACAATGGCACCTTTAGGACTGTCAGATGAAGAAGTAGCAGACGTCATTAACTATATAAACAACAGTTGGAAAAATAAGATTGGTAATTTTATAACACCTGATAAAGTTTCTAAATTATAGGATTCATCTTAAGGTCATATTAATTAACTTTACAGCCTCAATTAAATCAAAAATTAAAACATGCTTATAATAGGAATTGCTGGCGGAACAGGATGCGGAAAAACAACTGTCGTTAACACAATTTTAAATGAATTACCAGAAGGAGAGGTTGGAGTCATTTCACAAGATTCTTACTACAAAGACACATCACATTTAAGTTACGACGAACGTGTTAAAATTAATTTTGACCATCCACGGTCTATAGATTTCGAATTATTAGAGAAACATCTTATAGAACTAAAAAAAGGCAATGCTATTGACCAACCTGTTTATTCTTTTGTAAAACACAATCGTACAGGAGATACTATTAACACGATACCAAGAAAAGTAATGATTGTAGAAGGTATTTTAATTTTATCTCATGCAGAAATCAGAAATCTTTTTGATATAAAAATATTTGTTCACGCAGATTCTGACGAACGTCTAATTCGTCGTTTAAAACGAGATATAACAGAACGTGGTAGAGATATTAATGAGGTATTAACACGATATCAAAACACATTAAAGCCAATGCATCAGCAATTTATAGAACCTATGAAAGAATATGCAGATATCATTATTCCAAATAACAAGTATAACACTGTTGCTGTAGATATTGTTAAAACCATAATCAACGAACGTCTATAATGAGAATTTTTAATTCTAAATATCTAAAACCTTTCAAGAACATCTATATCGTTGTTCTTGCTGTATTTGTGGTTTGGATGTTATTTTTTGATGCACATTCATGGTTGTTTCATCATGAGCTAAATAACGATATTAACGAATTAGAATACCAAAAAGAACATTATAAAAACGAAATGGCTAAAGACAATAAAGCCATAAAAGAACTAAGTACTGATGAAGGTATTGAGCGTACAGCGCGAGAAACCTACTATATGAAAAAGCCTAACGAAGACATATACATTATAGAATACGAAGACAGCATAGCCAAACAAAAGAAAGATGAGTAAATCATTATTTAATGAATTTGAAGACGTTTCTTCAAAAGCATGGAAACAGAAAATACAAGCAGACCTAAAAGGAGCAGATTACAATGATACTTTAATCTGGAAAACAAAAGAAGGTATTGATGTAAAGCCTTTTTATCATGCCGATGAATTTGAAACAACACCAAAACAATCAGACAGCAAAACAAACGATTGGAAAATCTGCCAATCTATTGATGTAACTGACGCACAAAATTCAAACCAAAAGGCATTAGACGCTATTAATCGTGGTGCTGAAAGCATTTTATTCAATATAAAATCTAAAACAACCAGTATTCAAGATTTATTTCAAAATATTGATTTAAACAAAACACCAATTGATCTTAAATGTGATTTTCTTTCCGAAAACTTCATTAATACTATCATAAATACAGTAAAGCAATCGCAATGCTATATTCACACAGATATCATTGGTAACCTAGCTAAAACAGGAAATTGGTACAACAACCTCAAAGACGATTTTAGCAAATTTGAAACAATCGTCAAATCAACAAACCAACTAAGCATAGACCTTAGCCTATACCAAAATGCAGGAGCAACTATTATCCAACAACTAGCTTACGGCTTAGCTCATGCCAACGAGTACTTAAATTATTTGGAAAACATCATTTCAAGTGACGCAAAACAATCGCTTAGTGTAACATTCTACACCTCAATTAGCTCAAACTATTTCTTTGAAATTTCCAAACTAAGAGCTTTAAGGCAACTTTGGTCTACCTTAGCATCAGAATACAATGCAAACACAACTTGTAGAATTATAGCAACACCAAGTAAACGCAACAAAACCATTTACGATTATAACGTAAACCTATTACGTACTACAACGGAATCTATGAGTGCTATTTTAGGAGGTGCAGATGTCGTTTGTAATTTACCTTACGACGCTTTATATCACAAATCAAACGAATTTGGCGAACGAATTTCGAGAAACCAACTTTTAGTCTTAAAGCACGAAAGCTATTTTGACAAAGTAAATAATCCCGCAGATGGAGCGTATTATATTGAAAGCTTAACTGAACAATTAGCAGAAAAAGCACTAACTATTTTTAAAGATATCGAAAGCAACGGCGGCTTTTTAAGGCAACTAAAAGAAGGGACAATTCAAAGAAAAATTAAAGAAAATGCGACTAGTGAGCAAGCCGATTTTGAAGCTGAAAGATTAGTATTATTAGGTACAAACAAACATCCTAATTTAGCAGACAAAATGAAAAACGAACTAGAAATTAGTCCATTTTTAAAAATTGAAAAGCGAAAAACATTAATTGAACCAATACTAGAAAAAAGGCTATCTGAAGATCTGGAAATTAACAGATTGAATAATGAATAAAACCACACATAGACAAAAACTATAGTACTGCGTTTCCATTAAAATCACATTTAAAATGTCAAGAAAAAATCTTCAACATATAGAATTAAAAAACGAGTCACGAAACTCACAGCATCAAGAAGAAAAAGACTTCTTAACAGCTGAGGACATCACGGTAAAATCCACTTACAATAAAGACGACTTAAAAGATCTTGAACATCTAAATTTTGTAGCTGGTATTGCACCTAATCTTCGCGGGCCTTATTCAACAATGTATGTTCGTAGACCTTGGACAATTAGACAATATGCAGGTTTTTCAACTGCAGAAGAAAGCAACGCATTTTACAGAAGAAATTTAGCAGCCGGACAGAAAGGATTATCAGTAGCTTTTGATTTAGCTACACACAGAGGTTATGATTCTGATCACGAACGCGTAGTTGGAGACGTTGGAAAAGCTGGCGTTGCAATTGATTCTGTGGAAGACATGAAGATCTTATTCGATCAAATTCCTTTAGATAAAATGTCTGTTTCCATGACCATGAATGGAGCTGTTTTACCTATTATGGCATTTTATATTGTTGCAGCCGAAGAACAAGGAGTAAAACCAGAACAACTTTCTGGAACCATTCAAAATGATATTCTTAAGGAATTTATGGTACGTAACACCTACATCTACCCACCTACTCCTTCAATGAAAATTATCTCAGATATTTTTGAATACACCAGCAACAATATGCCAAAATTCAACAGTATTAGTATTTCTGGCTATCACATGCAAGAAGCTGGCGCCACTTGCGATATTGAATTAGCCTACACATTAGCTGACGGACTAGAATACATAAGAAAAGGGTTAGACGCAGGTATGGACATAGACACCTTTGCCCCGCGACTTTCATTCTTTTGGGCTATTGGCATGAATCATTTTATGGAAATTGCTAAAATGCGAGCAGCACGAATGCTTTGGGCAAAACTCGTAAAACAGTTCAACCCAAAAAATCAAAAATCATTAGCATTACGAACCCATTGCCAAACTTCTGGCTGGAGTTTAACAGAACAAGACCCTTTTAACAACGTCGCAAGAACATGTATTGAAGCTTCTGCCGCAGCTTTTGGTGGCACCCAAAGTTTACATACCAATGCTTTAGACGAAGCCATTGCTTTACCTACAGATTTTTCTGCACGTATTGCAAGGAACACTCAAATACACCTACAAGAGGAAACACACATCACCAAAACGGTAGACCCTTGGGCCGGCAGTTATTATGTTGAAAAACTAACACATGATATCGCTCAAAAAGCATGGCAACTCATAGAAGAAGTTGAAGAATTAGGAGGTATGACCAAAGCCATAGAAGCCGGAATACCTAAACTGCGTATTGAAGAAGCAGCAGCACGAAAACAAGCACGTATAGATTCTAACCAAGATATAATTGTTGGTGTTAACAAATATAGATTAAACGAAGAAGACCCTATCACTACACTAGAAGTAGATAATCAAACAGTTCGTACTCAACAAATAGAACGCTTAAACAGCATTAAATCAAGTAGAGATACCGCAGCCGTAACCGAAGCTTTATCAAAATTAACCGATTCTGCTAAAACAGGTAAAAATAATTTACTAGCTTTAGCAGTAGATGCCGCAAGAAAACGAGCGACATTAGGCGAAATAAGCGATGCTTTAGAAGCTGAATTTGGACGACACAAAGCACAAATAAAATCATTTTCAGGAGTGTATAGCAAAGAAATAAAAGACGATAAAAGTTTCCAAAAAGCAAGAGAACTTGCCGACCAATTTGCAGAGCAAGACGGTCGTAGACCCCGCATAATGATTGCTAAAATGGGACAAGATGGTCATGACAGAGGTGCAAAAGTAGTAGCCACTGGCTATGCAGACGTCGGCTTTGATGTAGACATTGGACCACTTTTTCAAACACCAAAAGAAGCCGCTAAGCAAGCCGTAGAAAATGACGTTCATATTTTAGGTGTATCTTCCTTAGCAGCAGGACACAAAACATTAGTACCTCAAGTTATACAAGAACTTAAAAACTATGGTCGTGAAGATATAATGGTTATTGTTGGTGGCGTAATTCCAAAGCAAGATTATCAATATTTATTCGATGCTGGAGCTGTTGCTGTTTTTGGCCCTGGTACAAAAATTAGCGATGCAGCTATTCAAATACTAGAGATATTAATTGACTAGACTACATGAACACATGCTTTAAATTATTAGTGATCTGTTTATCCTTATTCACTTTGTCATGCAAAAAAGACTTAGAATCAAAAATAACAATCACAGGTAATTCCAAAGAACTAGTTAACAACACTATCTATCTTAAAGAATACAACCACTTTAATTATTTAAATAAAAGCTACATTCTCGACTCAACAATGGTTGATAGTATAGGTAATTTTCAGTTTTCTATTAAAGCAGATTCCCCAGAATTAATTACAATCTCAAAATACAGCTTACCTCCACTTTCGTATCAAGTATTCAAAGAAACGCCTAACATCTACTATTACTCCTTTTGCGCTAACTTCTTTGCCAACGAACCATGCCTATACATTGATACCAAAAAGAACTATTCAATTACACATTGGGATACAAAAAACCTAGATTCATCAATTATTTTTAATAATGAGAATCAAAATTTGTTACGAAATTATTATAGAACTATAGACTATAGAGGCCTTGTGACAGATGAAAACAGACAACCACTAAACATAGCTGCAACAGAGGCTTGGGATATCATTTTAGAAGAAAAAGAAAAAAGAATCAAAGACTACAATCTCAAGAACACGTCCCCTATAAACAGTTTTGAAAACTATCTAATAACCGAAATTAACCTTGGAGCCGTAAATGATTTTCTTATCTGGACTAATCTTCAAGAAAACAAAGATATAGACCCTGAGTTTTACAATTCAATTTTGGAGATTTATAATTCAGAAGAATGGAGTAAAAATAGTGTTGAATACTACAAACTTACAGAACGCTACATTACACATCAACTCAATTTAGCTAAAGATAAAAACAAGAATTACTACGAACCTACCAACGAAAAACTAGAGTTTGCAAAAAAATACGCAAAAGCAAACATTAAGAACAAATATCTACAAAACCTACAGGAAATTCTTAAACAACACCCATAACACACGTATACCTAAAATCGCTTTTTTTTAACTAAGAAATTAGTTAAAATAATGTTATTTCTTTCCTAATTAACATATTATCTCTAAATTTAGAGGAATTTTCTTATGCAAAATTAATCCACTTAAACCATCATTCACATGAAAACAAAGATTTCCCTCGTGTTTAAAACATTTTTTGTCTGCTGCTTACTTGCGACATTTACAACGAATGCACAAACTAAGACACTAGAAAACCAAACCAGCAGCTACATTCCAACAGACCAATTACCAACCTCGCCTGAGGTTAAAATAGGCAAACTCTCAAACGGCCTTACTTACTACATTCAGAATAACGGCAAACCTGAAGACAAAGTAGAATTACGCTTAGCTATTAAAGCAGGTTCTATTTTAGAAACTGAAGACCAGCGTGGTCTAGCTCACTTTATGGAGCACATGAATTTTAATGGAACCACCAATTTTAAGAAAAACGAATTAGTAGATTACCTACAAGGTATTGGTATAGAGTTTGGTGCAGACCTAAATGCTTACACAAGTTTTGACCAAACGGTTTACATCCTCCCTATCCCTAGTGACGACCCTAAGAAGTTAGATAAAGGGTTTCAAATTTTGCACGATTGGGCTGGCAACGCACTACTTACAGAAGAAGATATTGATGAAGAACGCGGTGTTGTTATTGAAGAATACAGAACACGTCTTGGCGCCGCAACCAGAATGCAATCTAAATATTTAGACAAAATTGCTTACAAATCTAAATATGCAGATCGCTTGCCAATTGGCACAAAAGAAAACTTAGAGACCTTTAAATACGAAAGCCTTAGAAACTTTCAAAAAGATTGGTATCGTCCAAACTTAATGGCAGTAATTGCTGTTGGGGATTTAGACGTAGAAACACTTGAAAAGAAAATAAAAGACAATTTTAGCAACCTTAAAAACCCAAAGAACCCGAAGCTAAGAGAAGAATTTGGTTCAGAAAACCACGAAAAAACGTTTATCGCCATTGAATGGGATGAAGAAGCCACAGGCTCACAAGTTCAAATATATTATAAAGATAAAGGCGAAAGAAAAAAAACAAAAACAATTAGCGACTACAGAGACAATATGGTTGAAGGTCTTTTTGACCAAATGATTAATAATAGATTAAGCGAATACAGCAACAAACCAAATCCGCCTTTTATCTACGGATTTTCATACAAAGGAGGTATTATTGGTAATAAAGACGCCTACCAATCTTTTGCACAAACCAATGACACTGGTCAATTAGAAGCCTTAAAAACGCTATTAGAAGAAAACGAACGTGTTAAGCGTTATGGCTTTAAAGCTTCAGAACTAAAACGTGCTAAAAAAGATTTTTTAGCACGATTAGAACGTCAATTTAAAAATAAAGACAAGCAAGAATCAGGTAGAATTGTTGGCCGTTATATTCAAAATTTCTTACAAGAAAGCCCAATTCCTGGAATTGAGTGGACATATAATTTTGCACAAACAGAATTACCTAAAATAACACTAGACGAAGTTAATGCTTTAATTAAAAAATTCTTACATGACGACAATAGACTAGTTATATTAACAGGTCCTAAAAAAGAAGGACTTAAAAAAGTAACAGAACAAGAAGTCATTGATTTATTAAAAAGCATAGAAAAAGCCGAAATTAAAGATTATGAAGACGAAGCTGTAAGAGAGCACTTAATGCCCATTAAACCTAAAAAAGGCAGCATAATTAAAAAAGTAGTTAGCAACGAAGCTAAAATTAATGAAACCACAACGCTTACACTAAGCAATGGTGCCAAAGTCATTTACAAGAAAACAGATTTTAAAAATGACGAAATCTTATTTGAAGCATATAGTTATGGTGGCACCTCTCTATACTCTGATGAAGTTTTAAAAGAAACCGCAAACGCCAATAGAGGCTTATTTGAAGCTGGTATTGACGGACTCACTAAAAACGACCTAAACAAATTAATGTCTGGTAAAATTGCTAGCGTTAGTCCATTTATTGGTAGTTTAAGCGAAGGGATGAGAGGCGCTGCTTCACCAAAAGATTTTGAAACCATGTTTCAAATGATTCACCTATACTTTACTAAATTAGACAAAGACCCCGAAGCCTTTGCATCATATATAAGTAAACAAAAAGCTTTTTTAGGTAATATTCTATCTAATCCTAATATCTCATTCTCAATTGCTCTTAATGAATTCACCAACGAAGGAAACCCTAGATATACAGGCTTCCCAACAGAAGTAGATCTAGACAAGGCCAATTATGATTTAGCATACATAAAATTCAAAGAGCGCTTTGCCAACGCAGGAGATTTTAACTTCTATTTTGTTGGTAATATTAATGAAGATAAGATTGCTGAATTAGCTGAAACTTATATTGCTTCTTTACCTGGAAATTCAGAGAGAGAAATGTACAAAACTACTACATTTAGACCAAAATCAGGTGCGCATGAGTTTATATACTATAAAGGCACAGAGCCAAAAAGTCAGGTCAACCTCACCTATTCTGGCGAAGCAAAACACAATGTTAACGACGCTAGAGCAATGAATGTTTTAGGTGAAATTTTAAGTATTAAACTAATCGAAAAACTAAGAGAAGAAGAAGGTGGTGTATACGGAGCTGGCGCTAGAGGCTCTATTAGCAAATTACCTTATGGTCGCTTTAATTTTAGCATTTCATTCCCTTGTGCACCTGAAAATGCAGAAAAACTATCTCAGGCCTCTATTGCCGAACTAGAAAAAATCATTAAAGATGGCCCAACAGAAACTGATTTAAATAAAGTAAAAAAAGCATTATTATTAAGTAGAAAAGATGATTTAGAACAAAATCGATTTTGGCTATCGACTATAAAAGGTGCAGACTACAACCAAAGCGACATTAATAATGTTATAAACTACGAACGCAATATTAATGCGTTAACCACAAAAGACATTCACGATGTTGCTAAGAAATATTTAACTGGAGGCTATATAAAGGCTATTTTATTGCCTGAGGAATAATAATTTTAAATTAGAGTCATTTAAAGGCAGTCTTTTTTTTTGACTGCCTTTTTTATTAAGTCAATGTTAACAACTTCAGTTTCCTAAACTCGTAAATAATCGTATTTTTAAGCCCTAGAAAAACCAAATCATTTAATGGGTAAAATCATTGCAATTGCTAATCAAAAAGGAGGTGTTGGAAAAACAACAACCTCAGTAAATTTAGCCGCTTCTCTAGGCGCTCTTGAGAAGAAAGTATTACTAATAGATGCTGATCCTCAGGCCAACGCAAGTTCTGGCTTGGGCATTAACGTAGATACTGTTGAAATAGGCTCATACCAAGTATTAGAGCATACTGCTACTGCCAAAGAAGCTATAATCGCTTCTAATGCACCAAATGTAGATGTTATGCCTGCACATATAGATCTTGTCGCTATAGAAATTGAATTAGTAGATAAAGAAGAACGCGAGTATATGCTAAAAAAGGCAATTATAGATTTAAAATCAGACTATGATTATATCTTAATTGACTGTGCTCCATCTTTAGGCTTACTAACATTAAACGCTTTAACGGCTGCAGATGCTGTAATTATTCCTATTCAATGCGAATATTTTGCACTAGAAGGTTTAGGCAAACTGTTAAATACTATTAAAAGTGTACAAAAAATACATAATGAAGCGTTAGATATTGAAGGCTTACTTTTAACGATGTTCGATTCGCGTTTACGTTTATCTAACCAAGTCGTAGAAGAAGTCCAAAAACACTTTACAGATATGGTTTTTGACACTATTATTCAACGTAACGTGCGTTTAGGCGAAGCACCAAGTTATGGTGAAAGCATTATTAACTATGATGTAAGCAGTAAAGGGGCAGCTAATTATTTGAGCTTAGCCAAAGAGCTGATTAAGAAAAACGAATTATAATGGCCAAAGCAACAAAAAAACAAGCATTAGGACGTGGACTTTCGGCTTTGTTGAAAGATCCTGAAAACGATATTAACTCTGCAGAAGATAAAAATGCAGATAAAGTTGTTGGTAATATTGTAGAACTCGATATTGACAGTATTGAAGTCAACCCTTTTCAACCAAGAACAAATTTTAATGAAGAATCCTTAAGAGAACTCGCCTCTTCCATTCGTGAATTAGGAGTTATTCAACCCATAACCGTCAGAAAATTAGCCTTTAACAACTACCAGTTAGTCTCTGGAGAACGTCGTTTTAGAGCTTCAAAATTAATTGGATTAACAACAATTCCGGCATACATAAGAATTGCTAACGACCAGGAATCCTTAGAAATGGCATTGGTTGAAAATATTCAACGCCAAGATTTAGATCCTATAGAGATCGCCTTATCCTACCAACGCTTAATAGACGAAATAGATTTAACTCAAGAACAAATGAGTGAACGTGTGGGCAAAAAACGCTCTACAATTGCTAATTATTTACGTTTATTAAAATTAGATCCAATTATCCAAACGGGAATGCGAGATGGTTTTATTACCATGGGACACGGAAGAGCTATGGTTAATATTGAAAGCCAAATTGACCAGCTTGAAGTTTATGAAAAAATAATAAGTAATAAACTGTCTGTTAGAGCCACAGAGCAATTGGTTAAGAACCTTAATTCTGATGAGACACCTAAAAAAGAAAACACTGCTACAGAAATCCCTAAACATATAAAGAAAGGAGTTAAGGAATTCTCAGAATATTTTGGCCATAAAATAGATGTTAAAATCGCAAAAAACGGAAGCGGAAAAATAACAATCCCTTTTCATTCTGAAGAAGATTTTAATAGAATAAAAAAACTAGTACAACGTGACAAATAAAGGTTTATACACACTTTTACTATGCATGTTCTCGGTATTATATTCATTTTCTCAAAAAGAAAAAGACAGTACTAGTATTGCCTTAGACCAAAGTCCTATTATAGCTAATAAAACATTGGTTAAAAAAGAAATTGACCCTCTAAGACCATCAAAAGCAGCATTTTACTCCGCTATACTTCCGGGTTTAGGCCAAGCCTATAACAAAAGGTATTGGAAAATCCCAATTGTTTGGGGAGCTATTGGAGCTGGCGTTTACTTTTACGTTAGAAACGACAAACAGTTTGACCGTTATAGAGATGCTTATAAAAGCCGATTAGCCGGTTTTAAAGATGATGAATTTTATGGTTTAATTTCAGATGATGGTCTTATTAGAGCTCAAGAACAATTTAGACGAAATAAAGAAATGTCGCTATTAATTACCTTTGGCTTGTATGCTCTTAATATTATTGACGCTAACGTTGATGCACATTTACTTCAATTTAATGTCGATGAAAATCTAAGCCTAAGTCCACACTACCAATACAATGAAATGGAAAACACTTCAGACTTAGGACTAACACTCAATTTCAAGTTTTAATATGAAAATTGCTTTACTTGGTTACGGCAAAATGGGCAAAAGCATTGAAACAATTGCTCTAAATCGCAACCACACTATCTCATTAAAAGTTTCGAGTGCAACAACAGCTTTTGATTTTTCAAATACAGATGTTGCCATAGATTTTAGCTTACCTACAACAGCTGTAGCAAATATAAAACGTGCTTTAGACGCTGGTGTTCCTGTAATCTCCGGAACAACAGGTTGGCTAGATCAATACCAAGATATATTAGACTCTTGCAAGGAAAAAAATGGCGCATTTTTATACGCTTCAAATTTTAGCTTAGGTGTAAACATCTTTTTTGAAATTAATAAAAGACTAAGTGAGCTAATGTCTGATTTTCCTGAATACACAACTAGCATTGAAGAAATACATCACACACAAAAGCTAGATGCACCAAGCGGCACAGCAATTACTTTAGCAGAACAGATTATAGAAAATACCAAGTATAACAATTGGACTTTAGACCAAGCTCAGCCTAAAGAAATTCTTATTGATGTCAAACGAATAGAAAACGTTCCTGGCACACATGAAATCACATACAATTCTGAAATAGACGCTATAAGTATTAAACATACTGCGCACAACAGACAAGGCTTTGCTTTAGGAGCTGTAATTGCTGCAGAATGGATTAAAGACAAAAAAGGCGTATTTAGCATGAAAGATGTGTTAAACATTGGTTAACTTGCCAATATTTTGAAACAAATTAAAATAATTTTCAACCAACATATAGACAAAACATAACGGTATGACTTGGACACAGTGGTTTATCTTTTTACTCGTATTACAAATTATACATGGCTTAGGCACATGGAAATTATATATAAAAGCAGGCCGTAAAGCATGGGAAGCCTTTATACCAATTTACAACGCTGTAATTTTAATGAAAATTATCACACGTCCTTGGTGGTGGGTAATTTTAATGTTTTTGCCTATTGTAAACCTTATTATGATTCCTGCTGCTTGGGTAGAAACGGCTCGTACGTTTGGAAAAGATAGTAAAATTGACGCCCTTTTATGTATCGTTACTTTAGGGTTTTATCTGTACTACCTAAACTATGTGGCAGATGTTAATTATATAGAAGACAGAAGACTTACACCTAAAACATCTACAGGCGAATGGATTACCTCTATCCTATTTGCAATTGTAGCTGCAACCATTGTACACACTTACTTTTTTCAACCATTTGTCATCCCTTCATCTTCCTTAGAAAAATCGTTATTGGTAGGCGACTTTCTTATTGTAAGTAAGATACATTATGGAGCAAGAGCACCAATGACAACTGTTGGAGCACCAATGGTACATGACACTATTCCTGTTTTAGGAACAAAGTCGTACTTATTCAATGATCATTTTGAAGAACGAAACACCTCTTGGATGAACAAACTCCAATTGCCGTATTTCAGATTTCCAGGTTTTGAAAAAATAGAACGTAATGATATCGTTGTATTTGGGCAACCTGCAGATACTTTGGTGGATATGAACAAGTTTACACCAGACAGAAACTATTACAAACCTATTGATAAAAAGACCAACTTAGTAAAACGTTGCGTTGGTATTCCGGGAGATACCTTAGAGGTTAGAAATGGAGTTGTTTATATTAATGGGAAGCAAAATAAATTACCAAATAGAGCAAAAGTTCAGTTTTCATACGATGTGGTTTTTAATAACATAAACGCTAACACGATGTACGAGCTTAATCAAAAAGTTAGGCCTATTCTAAAAAAATATGATATAACTGACGGCATTCGTTACGATAGCCAACGCGAAACCTTTATTGTACAAGCGACACAAGAAGCGGCTAAAAAAGCCGTTGTACATCCTAACATAGCATCAATAAACTTTCATGGTGAGGATGAAGGCATCAGAGATCCAAATGTATTTCCTCACGACTTAAAGCACAATTGGAATTATAACTTTTTTGGACCTATATGGATTCCTAAAGCCGGAAGTACTCTTGAGCTAAACATGGATAACATTGTACTTTATAAACGTGCCATCGCTGAATATGAAGGTCATAAAGTTGTAACAAGAGGCAATCAAATATTTATTGACGATAAACCTGCAACATCTTACACGTTTAAGCAAGATTATTATTGGATGATGGGTGATAACCGTCATAACTCTATTGATGCTAGAGCATGGGGATTTGTACCATATGATCACGTTATCGGGAAACCTGTATTTATATGGATGAGTATTGATGGTATTAATGATGGCCTTAAAAATTGGCGTTTCCGTTGGGACAGAATTTTTACCACTGTAAGCGGAACAGGCGAACGTACATCTTATTTGATACCTTTTATAGTTCTTATTATAGGCATCAGCATTTTTAACAAATGGAGAAGAAAAAAGAAAGCTAAGGAGAGTTAAATTTTGAATAGTCTTATATATCCAACCTCCTTTCCTAACATTGCGCACTTTTGGGCAATTGTTAATTCGGATTCTGTTTATTTTGAAGTTTGTGATAATTATCAAAAACAATCGTTTAGAAATCGTACTGAAATCTATGGAGCTAATGGAAAACTAGCCTTAACAGTTCCGGTAAGTTACTCACAAAAAAACAGACAGCTTTATAAGGATGTAAGAATTGCTAATGAAGAAAAATGGCAAATTCAGCATTTAAAGTCTTTACAGTCGGCTTATAGTATGTCGCCTTTTTTTGAGTATTATATAGACGATTTAATGCCACTTTTTGAAACACATTTCGATTATATTTTAGATTTTAATTTAAAATGCTTCGATATACTTTCAGATAGTTTACAATTAAATCTATCCCCAAAACACACATCGGTTTTTGAAAAAGATACCACAGATAAAACAGATTTTAGAAACTTAGTAAAGCGAAATTTTAAAGTGGAATCATTTCAGCCTTACACCCAAGTTTTTACTGAAAAGCATGGTTTTATACCCAATCTTAGTATTTTAGACTTATTATTTAATGAAGGTCCAAATACAGAGTTATACTTAAAGAAACAAACACTATAAATCCGAAAAAATAATGCTTCAGTCATTTGTTCATTACGGCATACACTTCGGTTTACCTTTAGCTATTGCTATTCTGTTTTATAAGACATATTGGATAAAAGCCTACTGTATTATGATATTAGGTATGCTGATTGATCTGGATCATCTATTGGCAAACCCTATTTTTGACCCTAACCGCTGTAGCATCAATTTTCACCTACTTCACTCCTACTATGCTATTGCCGTTTACCTATTATTATTAATTCCTAAAAAGACTCGATTGCTTGGCTTAGGACTCGTAATTCACATTATAGCAGACACAGCAGATTGTGGACTAATGTGATAATTTTAAAGTTGTTTTTATAGGGTAATGATCTGAAAGTTTTACATCAAACGTCTTAAATCCATTAACCGTAAAATCATTATCTGCCAAAATAAAATCAATTCGCATTGGAAAGAATTTAAAATCATAAGTTCTACCAAAACCATTACCTGCTTCTTCAAACGTATCTTTTAAATTATCACCTTTTATTTTTCTGTATATATAAGAATAGGGTGTATTATTAAAGTCGCCCGTAACAATTGTTTTATAATTAGATTTTGCCTTATGTGCTAAAAACAAATCTACTTGATCTTGTTGTATCTTAAAGGTCGCACCAACTTGTTTAAATAAGTGCCCTGAAGTTTCATTTTTTAACTTTTCAACATCAGTATCAATCCCAGAAGATTGTAAGTGAAAGGTATAAACACGTATCGTATCTTTTTGTTTTACAATATCCACAAAAATGGCATTATTATAAGTATTCGGAAATTCTAACGAACCCGAATTTACTATAGGAAACTTAGAAAAAATTGATTGTCCGCCCTTAACTCCATCAGTATAAGTGGCATTAAAATTATAGTAACCTTCTAGTTCAATGGCGTCAGATCTTCGGTATTCTTGAAAACAAATAATATCTGCATTCTCCTCTTTTACTAATTTAATAATATCTTCTTTTACCGTTTTACTTGGCAACCAACCAAACTTATTTAAAAGTCTTACATTAAAAGACATTACTGAAAAATTAGCGTCGTCTTTAATGTCTGATGAAGACGAAAACTTATACATAGAACTAATATAACTCCAGCCTAAAAGCAAAACCATCAATGACAATATCATTTGTTTTTTAACACGCAGTAACCAGTAAACAAAGAATATAACATTAAGAATAATGAGCAATGGCACACCTAAACTTAGAACAGATAAGGTAGCAAAACTCTTAGGAGGAATGTAAGGTAAGATATAAGAAATAAGCAGTAAAAATGCGACCAACGAATTGATTACAAATATAATTTTACTACCAAATTTTAAACCTTTCACCTGTTTTAGTCTTTACCCACTTTAAATAAAAATGCTTTTTCATCGGCTGTTAAACTTTCATAACCACTCTTACTAATCTTATCTAAAATGGAATCTATCTTCTTCTGTTTATTTAACGCATCAGATTCAGTTTTAGTCTTGCTCGCTGTTGTACTTTTTTTAGCTGTTTTATGAACCGTTTTTAAATTAGACTTTGGTTTAAACCAACTCATAAAACTATCCATTGTACGCTCAAAACCTGTTCCTATATCTGAACCATTAAGTAGTTTATTGGCATATATATAACCTAGAGCATAGCCTCCAAAATGAGCCACATAACCTCCTTGATTAAGGCCTAGTAACATTCTAAATAAATCCAAACCAACAATAACCATAGCAATATGCTTCCATTTTACGTTAAAAGCATTAAATAAACGAATTTCTGTATTTGGCATATAAGTAGCCACAAAAAGTAACAAAGCACTTACACCAGCAGAAGCACCAACTAAAACACCTTTACCAGAAAACAATGACGTTGGCATTAGATTGGTATAGGCTAAATACGCTAATCCTCCACAAATAATACCTAAAAAATAAACATTTAGAACCATTTTGGATCGAAACAAGTTGGTTGTTATACGCGATAAATAATAAAGGAATAACATATTAAACGCCAAGTGAAAAAGACCATTATGCAAAAACCCATAGGTAATTAAAGACCATGGCTGAAATAGATAATCCATGATACCTGATGGCAACTCAAAATACCCAAATAAATTAATTCGTAATAACGAATTAAAAACAAGACCAATAATAAACACTACTACATTAATAGCAATGATTTTACCAAAAACATCTAGATTATTAAACTTGTATTTTAAATCTTGAATAGTACTCATAATTAATTCCAACGGTATTTATCTTTTTCATTTTTCTTCCAGAAATACATAACTATAAAACCTATTACAGCACCACCAACATGTGCCATGTAAGCAGTATTACTTGGACTAAAGAAGGACTGCCCTGTAAATGCTGAAATGACATCTAATAATATTATTCCAGGAATAAAGTACTTGGCTTTTATTGGTATTGGTAAGAATATCATCATTAATTTGGCATTTGGATTCATCATACCAAAGGCCGCTAAAATTCCCATGATACAGCCCGATGCTCCTACCATAGCACTCGTATTTACAACATTTAAATTAAATAATCCTGCAAAATTAGAACTCGATATATTGGTGTTAAAATTTGCTTCATTTAAGATAGGTATCATTTTTTGCTGAAGAATTTCACCCTTTATATATTGCCCAGACGTTGCATCTATATTTATTATCTTGTTCAATAATTCACTGCTCATATTCAAATCGGCAACACTTTGCATTGCCGTAAAATAATCAACATAGTAATATCCTAGTTGAAACAATAAGGCACCAAAACCAGCAGAAAAATAAATAAACAAGAATTTTTTAGACCCCAATCTTTGTTCTACAGGTGTACCAAACATCCAAAGCGCAAACATATTAAAAAGTAAATGCGCTGGACCACCATGCATAAACATATGTGTTACAACTTGCCATGGCTGAAACAAATCGTTTGTAGGGAAATACATTGTAAACAATCTCTTAAACAAGAGACCATCACCTAATGTCACTGTTCCAATGAACATTACTACATTAATGATGATTAAATGTTTTACTGCATCTGTTATATTAAACCTCATATTCTACATAAATTTTTTCTCAATATCATCAACCGCCATAGTAATAAATGTTGGTCTGTTAGTTGGTGACACATTAGGTTCCTTACAGGCAAATAAACTATTTACCATGTGTTCTTGTTCTGTACTATTTAATGATTGCCCGTTTTTAATTGCCAAACTCTTTGCCATTGATTTTGCCAGTAAATCGGCAGCACTGAAATTAGTGTCTGGCACATCATTTTCAACATCACTAATTAATTGTTCTAAAATAATAGACACTTCACTTTCTGGCACTCCAACAGGAACTCCTGTAATGACAATTTCTTTTTCACTTAATTCTGAAAAAACAAAACCTGTATGTTCTAAATCGTTTTTTAAATCGTCTATAATTTTAGTTTCATTGGGTGTAAAATGCAATTGTAATGGAAACAATAATTGCTGACTCGTAGCTTCTTTTATTGTAATATGCTTTAAAAAGTTCTCATACAAGATACGTTGATGTGCTCTATTCTGGTCTATAACTAACATACCAGATTTTAAAGTACTTACAATGTATTTTTGCTGTAATTGAAAGGTCGTTTTTTTAGTTTCTATAGATGAATCATTAAAAATTGATTCGTTTTTAGACTCACTTTCAAATGTTACCTGACTATAGTCTGTCTCAGAATTATTTCCTTTTGATTCTAATCCAACATATAAACTTTCCCAAGAAGCTGTAGGAGCTGATTTAAATCCGGTATTATGGCTTGTTGTTTTTGGTTTACTTCCGCCAAAATCTTCTGCAAATGGATTAAAACTACGATCTACCTCAATCGCTGGAGTAGAAGCTTTTTTGTCTCTATAATCATACGGTGTATTTAAACTACTCTGATGTTCAAAATCTAAAACAGGTGCAATATTAAATTGGCCCAAACTATGTTTTACTGCCGAACGCAAAATGGCATACAATGTATGCTCATCATCAAACTTAATTTCGGTTTTTGTTGGATGAATATTAATATCTATTGTTTTAGGATCTACAGTGAGGTTCAGAAAATAACTAGGGTGATACCCATCTTTTAATAAGCCTTCAAATGCCGATTTTATAGCATGATTAAGATAAGGACTCTTTATAAAACGTTGGTTTACAAAAAAGAATTGCTCTGATTTTGTCTTTTTAGAATATTCTGGCTTACCTACGAATCCCGAAATTTTTAATACTTCTGTTTCTTCTTCAACAGGCACTAACTTTTCGTTTGTTTTAGAACCAAAAATATGTACCACACGTTGTCTGTAATTTTCTTGAGGTACATTAAACAAATCACTTCCATTGTGATAAAATGAAAAAGCAATGTTTGGATGTGCCAATGCTACACGATGAAATTCATCTGTAATATGTCGTAATTCTACAGTATCTGATTTTAAGAAATTTCGTCTAGCCGGAATATTAAAAAACAAATTTTTAACGCCAACTGAAGTTCCTGTAGGTGTTACCGAAACTTCTTGCGATTTCACTTCACTTCCTTCAATAACAATAGTAGTTCCTAAATCGTCTGTAGCTTGTTTCGTTTTTAACTCTACATGTGCAATGGCCGCAATACTTGCCAAAGCTTCACCTCTAAAACCTTTGGTATTGAGTTGAAATAAATCTTCCGCTGCTTTAATTTTTGATGTTGCATGACGTTCAAAACTGAGCCTGGCATCAGTAACACTCATACCTTTTCCATTATCTATAACTTGTACTAAAGTTTTACCAGCATCTTTAATAATAAGTTTTATTTCAGTAGCGTTAGCATCAATAGCATTTTCCAATAGTTCTTTAACTACTGAAGCTGGACGTTGAACGACCTCACCCGCTGCAATTTGGTTAGCAACATGGTCTGGTAAAAGTTGAATAATATCTGACATTAGCTTTTGGGAAGAAAAATAGAAAGGTCGAAACCAATAATAAATAAAAATAACAACACTAAAACTACAACTATAATAATAACACGTTTATTCACATCATCATCTGGATTATGCTTATAATCATTTATTGCAGCGTTTAATTTACCTTTTATACCCTTAGCAGGAGATACTGTTGTTCTGTGTTCATCAAATTTATGTTTAAGTTCAAAAGGACTGCCCTCTCCTTTATAAAAGCGAGGTTTATAATTATACTTTCGGTTCTTCTTCATTTTCATTAATCCCATAATTTCCTTATTTAATATATCCGTCAAGGATATAAATTAAAACAAAAAGCGAAACTAACATGATGATTAAAGCTGGCAATGATGTTAAAACACTTCCGCGTTTCTTATCGTTCCCTTTAACTTTATTCCATTTGGTCTCGAAGTCGTCCTTCGACTTTATTTCTTCAGAATCCTGAAAGCGAGGTTTATATGAAAAACGTTTATTTTTTCTTTGCTGAAACAAGTGACTCTTATATTAAACTTGATTAACCTCAAAAGTACTGAAAATACAAGGAAATAATGCTTAAGGATTCCTTAAAATTATTAACAAAAAGAGTGCCAGAGTTAATGGCAGTAGGTCGTAGGTCGTTAGGTGAAATTAAATTTTAACTTCCTCCTAAAAAGATAAAAACCTCTTATTTTAGAAACAGGTATCTCCTATTGAAGATAGAGAACAGTATACTTAAACTGTATCTCTTCGTAATGCAGCCATTTTTATTGCAGCAATTGCAGCTTCTGTGCCTTTATTACCATGTATACCGCCAGAACGATCAATAGATTGTTGCATGGTATTATCGGTAAGTACACAAAAAATAACTGGAATATCTCCTTTCACATTAAGATCTTTGATGCCTTGAGTAACACCTTCACAAACAAAATCAAAATGTTTGGTCTCTCCTTGAATGACACAGCCAATAACAATAATAGCATCTAGCATCCCTGAATCTGCATAAATGCTTTTACTCATTCGAGCTGCACCATACGTCAATTCAAAAGCTCCTGGTACATTCCAGCGCACAATATTTTGCTTTATCGCGCCGCAATCTAAAAGCGCATCAAAAGCGCCTTGCCATAGACCTTCGGTGATAGTATCATTCCATTCTGAAACAACAATCCCAAACCGAAAATCTTTCGCGTTTGGGATTGTTGTTTTATCGTAATCCGATAAATTATGATTTACAGTAGCCATATATTATAAGCTTACTTCTACTTTTCCTAATAACACATCTGCCTCTTTAGCTTCGTCAGACGAAGAATATTCAGACTTAATTCGCTTTAAATAATCTAAAGCTTTAGTGTTTTTACCTAAGCTGATAGCAACTTTTGCTGCTTTCATTAAATATAAAGGTGTTGTAAAATCATTAGCATTAGCTGCAAATGCTTTTTCATAGTATGCTAAAGCTTCTTCTGGTTGCTCTAATTGAACAAACGCATCACCAATACCACCTTTTGCAATAGGGTTTAACATTTTATCATCACTAGAAAAATCGCTTAAATGCGTGATTGCATTTTGGTAATCTTTTAAGTTTAAATATGCTACACCAGCATAATAGTTAGCTAAATTAGCTGCAGGAGTTCCACTATATTCATTAATGATATCTAACATACCATATTTACCTTCACCTCCATTTAAAGACATTTTATAAAGCGAATCTGAAGCAACACCACTAACAGCATCATCAAAATACTTTTTAGCTGTGTACATTTCATTCATAGCATCCTTTGCTTTTGGCTCTGCTACTATTTTATTGTAACCTAAATATCCTAGTACAATTAGAGCTATTACTCCAACCACACCAATAATATATTTTTGGTTTTTAACAGCCCATTCCTCAGTTCTGGAAGCTCCTTCATCTAAAGTATTAAATACTTCTGCTGTTGTTGAATCATCTTCAACAATTTCTTCCTTCTCTTTTTTGGTTTTAGGTTTGTAGCCTCTTTTCTTATATGTTGCCATAACTTGTCATTTTGTGCGTCCGCAAAAATAAAATTTTTATTGGGATTTAAAAGCCTATTTATTTGTTATTTTTGAATTATTAATTACATATTGAAAATGCCCTATTACATCAGTAAAATTAGGCATAACGTTATCTTTTCATGAATCTAAACACGCTATCTTTAGTTAATTATAAAAATTTTGAAAGTCAGGTTTTCGATTTCGACGCCAAAATCAACTGTTTTGTTGGAGCTAATGGTATCGGAAAAACAAATGCCTTAGACGCCATATATCATCTTGCTTTTGGTAAAAGTTACTTTAATCCTATTGCAACTCAAAATATAAATCACAATGCAGAGTTTTTTGTAGTTGATGGACATTTCACTAAAAACGAACGTACTGAAAAAATTATCGTATCCTTAAAACGAGGACAAAAAAAAGTCATTAAACGCAATGCTAAAGTTTATGAAAAATTTAGCGAACACATTGGCTTTATTCCTTTGGTTATTATTTCTCCTGCAGATCGTGACTTAATCATTGAAGGTAGTGATACGCGACGTAAATTCATTGATAGTGTTATTTCACAAAGCGATAAAAGCTATTTAACGGAACTTATTAATTACAATAAAGTATTAACGCAACGTAACGCACTACTAAAGTATTTTGCATTAAATAACACCTTTAATAAAGATACACTTGCCATATATAATGAACAACTCCACACCTATGGCAGTGAAATATTTAAAAAGAGAGCGGCTTTTTTAAAGACGTTTATCCCAATTTTTAAAGCACGCTATGAAGCAATTAGTCAGAGTAAAGAAACTATTGACTTAACTTATAAAAGTGATTTGTTTGATATTGAATTAAACGAACTTTTAAACAAAACCATTAATAAAGATAAAGCATTGCAATACACTAGTGTTGGTACACATAAAGATGACTTAATCTTTTTAATAGACAATTTTCCTATTAAAAAATTTGGAAGCCAAGGGCAACAAAAATCATTTTTAATTGCTTTAAAGTTGGCACAATTCGATTTTATAAAACAACAAAGTGGTGTGTCTCCTATTCTATTATTAGATGATATTTTTGATAAGCTAGATGAAAACCGAGTAGCTCAAATTATTAAGCTGGTAGACGATGCTCATTTTGGACAGATTTTTATTAGCGATACACATGCAGAACGTACAGAAGATGTCATAAAACAAACACATCAGTCTTACAAAATTTTTAAATTATAAAACATGTTGATGGCATTCTAGAGCACACTTTTTTGAGCACTTTAGCAAATGCAAAACACCTATAAATTCTATTAAAAGACAATAAAAGAATGAATTACCTTTCTAACTTCAAACCGGTATTATTAACACTCATAATGTTAAGCATTTTTAGCTGCTCCAAAAATCCTGAAAACGACATCCAATATATTGAAGGCTATTGGGAAATTAAAGAAGTTACAATGTCTGATGGCAGCAAAAAAGCATACAAATTCAATGAAACAGTAGATTATATTAATATAAATGACGATTTAAAAGGTTTTAGAAAAAAATTAAAACCGGGTATTAACAACACTTATTTCACTTCTGGTGATGCTGAAGCTATTCAATTAAAAATTGAAAATAACAAAATAAACATCTACTACTCTACACCCTATGCTAATTGGAAAGAAACGGTTTTAGAAGCTACAGAAAATCAACTTCGTATTATTAATGATAGTGAGAATATATATCTTTATGAACGTTATTCTTCAATAGAATTAGATTTAGAGTGATAGATGTATTAAATTTAATTTTTGTCATTCACACAAAGGTTCATATTAAAGGTAAAATAACAAGATTGATAAATAGTTAAAGAGAAAATAGTTATGGCAAGACGAAAAAACGAAAACCAACCTATACAAGACATTCTAAAAGAATTTGTACAAACCAACAATTTACAATCTGGTTTAGACAAAGTAGATGTACGTGAGGCATGGACAAATCTGATGGGAAATGGCGTTAATAATTATACAACAGCAATAGAATTAAAACACGATATACTTTATGTACAACTCAGCTCTAGTGTACTTCGTGAAGAATTAAGCTATGGAACAGAAAAGATAATAAAAATGCTTAATGAATCGCTTAGAAAGGAAGTGGTTAAAAAATTGGTACTTCGCTAATTTTTTTAGCCTATAATATCAGCAATTAGCTAATCTGTTCTTCAATTTAAAAATTCCTTTTTCATCTCTGTAAACCTTCCGTTAAGTATAGGACCCTTTGTGTAAATCCCTAATACAAAATCACTATCCTTTTTTAGAGCTAACGCTTCGAAAATAATTTAATACGATTCGTATTTTAAAATTACCATAATAATTACTATTTTTAAATTCGTCTATAATTCAACTTCATGAAAATATTCAAACTCCTATTATCTTTCGTTTTAACGATAGGCATTTTTTATGCGCTCAATACCAAATTTGGCTCTATTCCTCCAATAGGCAAATTTCTAAATCCTTATTCTGGTGTTTGGCAAAATGAAACCGATGAATCAATTTCTGGAAACATTTCTATTCCTGAATTAAAAGATAAAGTCACGGTTCATTATGATGCTGAATTAATTCCACATGTATTTGCTCAAAACGAAACCGACTTATACAGAGCACAAGGTTATATTACAGCAAAACACAGATTATGGCAAATGGAATTTCAAACCTATGCCGCAGCAGGTCGTTTATCTGAAATTATTGGTGAGTCTGCATTAAGCTACGACAGGCAAGAACGCAGACGTGGCATGGGCTATGGAGCAGAGCAATCACTTTTAAAAATGAATGAAGATGAAGAAACAAAAGCATACATAGATGCCTATACAGCGGGTATAAACAGCTATATTAATCAATTAGAAACTGACAAAATCCCTGTTGAATATAAATTACTCGACTATAAACCCGAAGCTTGGACACCTAAAAAAACAGCTTTGCTTTTAATGTACATGACCAAGATGTTGGCTGGTGGCGATGAAGATATAGAATACACGAATGCCTTACGCTTGTTTGGAAAAGAACGTTTTGATTTGTTGTTTCCAGATTTCTTTGATGTTACAGATCCTATAATTCCAAAAGATAATGATTGGAGCTATATAGATGTACCGCAAACACCAATGCCAAATAGCGAGCCTGTATTAGATTCTATTGCTACAGTAATTGACAAACCAGACCCAAACTATGGTAGTAATAACTGGGCAGTATCTGGCAGCAAATCAACAACCGGAAACCCAATCTTAGCAAACGATCCACATTTAGGACTCAATTTACCCTCTATTTGGTTTGTTATGCAATTAAGCACACCAACTCATAATACTTTTGGAGCAACATTACCAGGAGCCTTAGGCGTTATATCTGGCTTTAACCAATATATATCTTGGGGAGAAACTAATGCTACACGAGATGTTATTGACTGGTATAAAATTGAATTTAACGAAGACGGTACAAAATATAAGTTTGATGACCACTGGAAAGATGTTACTTATAGAATAGAAGATATTAAAATAAAAGGAAAAGAAAATTATAAAGATACTATCCGTTATACACATCATGGTCCTGTGTTTTACGATGATAATTTTAAATCTGATAACGCCAAAAAAGGATATGCCATGAAGTGGATTGGACATATTGGAGGCAATAATCAAAAAACGTTTTTAGAGCTCAATAAATCTAAAAATTACAAAGATTATGTAAAAGCTATAAGCAGCTATACAGCACCTGCTCAAAACTTTGTTTTTGCATCAACAGAGGGAGATATTGCGATTTGGGTACAGGGAAAACTACCGAATAAATGGGAAGGCCAAGGAAAATTTATTATGGATGGCAGTAAATCTGAAAACGATTGGCAGAGTTTTATTCCGCAAGAATTTAATGCTCACACCAAAAACCCAGAACGTGGTTTTGTGAGTTCTGCAAACCAAACTCCAGTTGATGAGGCCTATCCCTATTTTGTGTTTAATGATGGCTATGAAACCTACAGAAATCGTGTGATAAATGATTTTTTTAGATCCAAAGAACAGTTTAGCGTTCAAGATTTTAAAGATTTGCATAATAACAATTACAATCTTAAAGCTTCAGAACTCATGCCATATATGTTAGAAACTATGGATGTTTCTAACCTAACCGAAGAGGAAAAAGAAATTTACAGCATCGCCAAAGCGTGGCAATATAATAATGACATGGAAAAAATTGGTCCAAGCATCTGGAAAGCTTGGTGGAGTATCCTTTACAATATGGTTTGGGATGAATTTGATATAGAAGACACAGCTATAACGACGCCATTTACCTATCAAACCATTTACTTATTAAAAACTAAAGGCGATGATGCCTTTATGGATATTTTAGACACACCTGAAAAGGAAACAGCCAAAGATTTGTTTCTAATAAGCTTTAGAAAAGCCGTTAAAAAGCTTAACGATTGGAAAACTGAAAATGGCGATCTTAATTGGACGAATTACAAAGGCACTTATGCAGGCCATTTACTACAAGCTTTACCTGCATTTTCCAGGTTTGATATTCCTATTGGCGGAGGAAAAAACATTGTTAACGCTACATCTGAAAATTGGGGACCGTCTTGGAGAATGATTGTAGAAATGACCTCACCTCCTACTGCCTTAGGTATATATCCTGGTGGACAATCTGGGAACCCCGGAAGTAAATATTACGATAATTTTATAGACGATTGGGCAGCTGGTAACTATTATAGCCTTAATTTTTTACAAAGCGACAAAGTAACGGATGCCATCATTGGCACACAAACCTTAATACCAAGCAACTAATGAGCAAAAATATCATCAATTTTATAGTTACTATTATAATCGCATTTGTTCTCTCATTGTTTCTGCCTTGGTGGTCTGTAATGGTTGCTGCTTTTGCTACAGCTCTATTTATTCCACTGAAGAAAGTAGCCGTATTTTTTATTCCATTCATAGCCATTCTTTTATTTTGGGCTGTGTATAGTTTTATTCTCAGTAGTGGTAACGACTTTACCTTAGCCAAACGTATTGCTGTGCTTCTACCATTAGATGGCAATCCTTATGCTTTAATTTTGGTTACAGGACTTATTGGAGGATTGGCTGCAGGTATAGCTGCGGTCTTTGGTAAGCAGTTAAGCTCAGTTTTAGCGGATAAAAAATAAGTTAATAAAAAACTTGTAATCAACTGCATATAGGCAAAATTGTCCTAACGAGAAGTAAACAAGCTAAACTTTATAAAATTTTATTAAATCACTATGTCATATCGATATTTATAGATATGTTTGTAGTATGAATTTAAAAACAGCCACTGAAATAGGAAAATGTCTATCTAACCAAACAAGAGTACAAATCATGGAATGGTTAAAAGATCCCGAAAAGCATTTTCCGCCACACGAAACATTAAAGCATTTTAACGATGGGGTTTGTGTAACTTATATTAAAGAGAAAGCCGGACTTTCTCAATCTACCATTTCAACCTATTTAACTAATATGGAAAAATGCGGAATTTTAATGTCAACTAGACACGGAAAATGGTCATATCTAAAAAGGAATGAAGAGACAATTAAAGCATATATTAACTTTATAAGTTAAAAAAAATTAATTCAACACATCGACATATAGCGATATAACAAAATATATAGAACATACTTACTCGGCGGAAATCTAATTGCAATAAACGGTTACTACTATAATGCAATTTCTCCATTTGTAACCAACTTACTTTGAAGTTTATTGCAACCTTAACAATTTATAAAACAAGAAAGAAGAAAATATAATGTGATAAAAATCAATGTATAACTTAAAACAAAACATATGAAAATAGTAATCATCGGAGGTCATGGAACAATAGGAAAAACAGTTGTATCCCATTTAAAAAAAGATAACGAAATAGTAATAGCTAGTCGCTCAAATGCAGATGTAACTGTAGATATTTCCAACAGCAAGTCTATCAAATCTATGTTTGATAAAATAGGAAAATTAGATGCTATAATATGTATTGCCGGAGAGGCAAAATGGGATGATTTTAATAATCTTACTGAAGAAGATTATTATATAGGATTAAAAAGTAAACTTATGGGACAAGTGAACCTTGTTCGTATTGGAAAAGACTATTTAAATCAAAATGGTTCAATAACCTTATCAACAGGTATTTTAGCAGATGATCCCGTTGTACAAACAACAAGTGCCGCAATGGTAAATGGAGCTATTCACAGTTTTGTAAAAGCTGTAGCACTCGAAATTGAAAACGGAATTAGAGTTAATGTGGTGTCTTCAGGAATGGTTGAAGACGCTTACGAAAAATATAAAGATGCTTTTCCAGGACATAACCCAATACCAATGAACAAAGTTATAAACGGATATGTGAGAAGTGTAAAAGGGAAAGGAAATGGTGAAATTATCAGAATATATGACTAAATAATGATAACAACACTTTTAGTATAAGCAATCTCTAAAATAAAAAAGCTGCCCTAAAAATTCACTTTTAAGGCAGCTCTATTTAATAGAGTATAGTAATTATTTTACTACAAGTTTTTTAATTGCCTTAGCGTTTTTACCATGTAATTGTAACATATAAATCCCTGAATTTAAATCAAGATATAACGTATTCTTACCAAATTCAAGTGGTTTTTGTGTTATTAATTTTCCATCAATACTGTACACATACAATTGTGTATATAATGCATTGTTATCCAAGTTTAGTTCACCTTCCGTCGGATTTGGGTATACAGAAATATCATTTAAAGTCAGTTCATTAACACTTAAGAATGCGCAATTTACAGGATCAAATGTAACTAAGCCCAAAGTTGCATTATCGTTTTGGTGTCCAATAACAGCTTCGGCATCTGCAAGAGTATTAGGTGCATTGGTTTCATCCCAACAGTTATGTAATGCCGTCACAGTATTATCAGTATTGTTATATAGGGCATAAGTAACGCCTCCATTACCATTTTCAGAAAACACATTTTCCCCTACATTGTCTGCATCATCACCTAAATTGATATTTGATTCTCCTTGTAGTGTAATTCCCCATAAATTTCTGCGTATCTCATTTCCACTCGCAATAATATCCATGCCTTCATTAGTTGCATTTAATGAAATACCGCTTCCACCTATATTAGGGTTTCCTTGAATATCATTATCTTCAATAACATTATTTCTAATAAATCCAGAAGCATTATCTCCAAGTATAGCAATACCATAACGATTGTCTACTATTATATTGTTATCTATCACCGCGTTAATGACTCCTCCAACAAAATTAGAAACTGCTATTCCTCCTGCTTGAGTTAAATTACGGTCACCTTTTATAGTATTCTGAATAATTTGAATTGGCTCATTTACCATAGTTGTCCCCATATTAATTTGTGGTCTATTAGCATTAGCTTGGTTGTTTCCTTCTATATAATTATTAAATATATAAGGAGATACAGCACTATTTGCACCCGAACTAATAGCAGGAGTTTCGTTAAAAGTAATTGTATTATTAGTTATCTGAGCCATACCTCTAGACAATGCAATAACACCACCAGTAGCTACACCAGAAACATTGTTAGTTACTGTACAGTTATTAATAGTAAAGGTTTCTGTTAAAACACGTAAGCCTCCACCATATTGAATGGTAGCATTTTGAATATTAACATTAGAAAACTCTTCAAAACGGAAGCCATCATATGGCAAGTTTGTATCAATTGCCGTAAAAGTAGTATTATCTGCATTTACATTAAATGTTCCATAAACCGTAATTCTTACATCTGCTCCAATTTCTAAAGTGAGATCTGTATCTATAAGAAAAGTATCTGTTGAAGAAATAGTAAGATTGTCTGTTAAGGTATAAGTGGTTCCTGAGACAGATATTGTTGCGGGACTAGCAGTAACAAGGTCGTCTAAAGTATAAGTTATACCAGTATCTGGCGTAATGTATTCTTGTGCCATAAGGCTACCAAAAAGACCAAAAATCATAAATAAATTGAGTAGTTTTTTCTTCATATGGTTGTTGTTTTAGTTGATATAAAATTAAAAAATATTATGTATAATGACGACTAAAATCAACTTTTACCGATAGATGGTCATTGAAATAAATGTTATAAAACCATAAAAACACCCAAAGTTATTGATTAAAAGCCTGTTAATTTTTTAACGCTTTTTTTAATCTTTAACATTATTCGGATTTCATTTAACACTTAGTATTAAACTGACGTTAAGTCCCTTTTAAAATTCGCTATAGCCTAAAGCATTTATTATCTTAGTGTTGAATCGAATTACTAATAACAAAATAAATACAATCACAAATGGAAAATTTAAATAGAAAGAAAGTCGCAATTTTAGCAACTAATGGATTTGAGGAAAGTGAATTAAAAGCACCATTAAACGCCTTAAAAGAAGCTGGTGCTGATGTTGATATTGTTTCTGAAAAATCTGGAAAAATTAAAGCTTGGCAAGATGGAAATTGGAGTAATACATATAATGTTGACAAAACATTAGATGACGTTTCTCAATCCAATTATAATGCCTTAGTACTTCCAGGAGGAGTAATGAATCCTGACACCTTAAGAAAAAACAAGGATGCTGTAAATTTTATCAAATCATTTTTTGAAAACCATAAACCGGTAGCAGCCATTTGTCATGCGCCTTGGCTATTAGCAGAAGCAGACGTCCTAAAAGATAGAAAGGTTACATCATATGCCTCAATTAAAAAAGATATAATTAACGCAGGTGCACATTGGGAAGACAGCGCAGTCGTTGTTGACCAAGGATTAGTAACGAGTAGAAATCCTAATGATTTACCGGCATTTACTTCAAAACTCGTTGAAGAAATTTATGAAGGTAAACACGAGATGCAGACGGCCTAATTTATTTGTACTAACAATTATTAAAAAAGTGAACTTAAAAAAGGTTCACTTTTTTTTTAAAACAAAACTTCTAATCTAGATTAGACCCTGTCTTATAACAACTAAACTGTTTTATTAAGCAAAGAACCTACAGTGACTTTTGAAACTTACTAGCATTGCTCTCTACAAACCGTTTTGCACGTTTACTTGTCGGTGATATATCTAAGACCTTCTTATAGTTATTATAAGCCTGTAAACTATCCCCTTGTAGCAAATAAGCTTCTGCCAAACTATCGTAAACATTAATACTATTAGGATGTAAAGCCGCATTAATTTTTAATGTTTCAATAGCTTTATCATACTCGTGGTTACTCATATGCTTATAGCCTATTTTATTAAAACTCCATTCATTTATATAAGAGCTTGTAGAATCTTCTTTCTTAATGCCTAAGTACCCTTCAAGTGCTTCTTTATAATTACCATCTTTTAAATGCATACTTGGTGTTTTATAACCTTTTGGTGCCTTTAAATAATCGTAAGTAATTTTAGCTTCATCACCTTCAGGAATTACAGATAAATAGCGTGCTTTGGTTTCGGGATGTTGTACAAACCGGAATTTCTTATACATATCTGCAACAAAAAATTCATTCTCTTCTAAGGCTACTGGTTCAATTTCACCTTCTTTCCAATTTAAAAAGAGCGTATTACCTTCATAATACACCTCTATGAGCTCATCTGGATTATATAAGTAATATCCTGCTGTTTCCTTTTTAAAAGATTCAGAATAGTTTACAGAATTAGTGCAACTCCATGTAATAATTACAATAAGCGCTATTAAAATTTTAGCCTTCATAATGGTCGGTTTATTTGATTGATCTAAGTGCAAAAAAAAGTCTCACTTAATAGTGAGACGATTCTTTTATTGTTTTGTTACTAAATTAAGATAAATCTTAAGCTTTTACATCCATCAATTCTACATCAAAAACCAATGTTGCGTTTGGAGGAATAACACCTCCAGCTCCTGCTGCGCCATATCCTAAATCACTAGGAATTACTAAACGTGCCTTATCACCAACGTTTAAAAGACAAATACCTTCATCCCAACCTGGAATTACCTGACCAACACCAACTTGAAAATCTAAAGGTGAATTTCTTTTGTATGACGAATCGAAAACCGTCCCATCTGCTAACTGACCTTTGTAATGTACAGATACTGTATTTCCTTTTTCTGCTTTTTTACCTTCACCTTTTTGAATAATTTGGTAACGTAAACCAGATTCTGTTTCATCAAAACCTGCTGCTAACTTATCTAACTCTGCTCTTGCAGCTTCACGTTCTGCTGCGATACGCTTTTCTCTAGAACCTTCAAATGTTCTAAACGCTTCAATGGCATTAAATTTTTCGGCAGCTTCACCTTGTCTTATTATTTCTAAGCTTTCAATGATGTCTCCTTGAGCTACAGAATCTACAACATCTTGCCCTTCTACTACATTTCCAAATACTGTATGTTTATTATCTAACCAATCGGTTGCAATATGAGTAATGTAAAACTGACTTCCATTGGTACCAGGACCAGAGTTTGCCATAGCTAAAATACCTGGACCACTATGTCTTAAATCTGGATGAAACTCATCGTCAAATTTATAACCTGGATGACCAGTTCCTGTACCTTGCGGACACCCCCCTTGAATCATAAAATCAGGAATAACTCTGTGAAATTTTAATCCGTCATAATATGGAGTCCCTTGTGGTTTAACAGAATTTTCTAAATTACCTTCTGCTAAAGCTACAAAATTACCAACTGTTCCTGGAGTCTTTTCAAACTCTAAATTTACTAATATCACACCTTTTGAGGTGTTAAATTTTGCGTATAAACCGTCTTGCATTGTGTTTTCTTTTGTTTAAGACTGCAAAGATAGTGAACTGAGTTGGAAGTTTGAAGTGGGAGGTTTGTAGATTTGTAAAATTCCCTCATAGCATCACCAAATAAATTTTAAAAAATACCAACCAGAATATCAATAATTTAAATAGCGAACACACCACTTTGAAACTAAAGAATAGAATTTAAATTTGACATTTAAATTAATAAAGTTAGTTTTGAAAAAAAACAAAACACATGGCATTTTCCCTATCTAAACTCTTTGGCTCTAAAACTTCTAATTCTATGCCTAGAGATACTATTGAAGCTATTATAACTGATGTGGAAAACAAACCTTTTGGTGTTTCTGAAAACAATGTGCTTTTTGCTGGTTTGAACGAATTAGGAGGCTATTTCTTTTTTCAGACAGTTATTGTTGGTCAGCTAAATGTTAAATCTAAAAATGGCGCTCAACTTGTGTTTTCTGGTGATAACTTTAAACTACAGTTAGAGGCTGATATGCCAGAGTTTGAGTCTGAAAGTTCTGATATTAAAGGAAGGTATGTTACTAAGATTGATTTTCAGATTGAAGAACATGATGTAAAAAAACTAGAAGAAGCAACACTTAAAAGTATTCAAATCAAAGTAAAAAAACACGACCTTCTGTTTAGTAAATATGTTGTGATTGATGCTTCTGATGAGGAAGAATAACTATAATCTCTTTTTCGAGTAAAATTAAAATTGAAGTTTAGCAAACATTTAAAATGATGTATCGAGAACACTAGTTGATTATTTTATAGTGTTCTCGATACTATTTTACAACTCGCCTTTACTATATATAAATATAATTTTAGACGGCTTAGGGTAAGCATCAAATTATTATAAGGACTTAGTTCGCCACTTCGCTCATAAACTTAATTCGATATAAACGTAATTCTTCATCATCGTAATCTCCATCAAATTCTTCAATTGCATCGTCTATTTTATCGCTTTCAGATTCCATAAAATAGTCATGGATTTCTTCTTGTTGGTCTTCGTCTAAAATATCATCAATCCAATAATCAATATTTAATTTTGTTCCGGAAAACACAATAGATTCCATTTCCTTTATAAAAGCTGGCATTTCCATACCTTTAGAAGAGGCAATGTCATTTAGTGGCAATTTACGATCTACATTTTGAATGATATATAACTTTATCGCAGAATTTGTACCTGTAGACTTCACAATCATGTCATCAGGCCTCATAATGTCGTTTTCCTCAACATAATCTGCTATTAAATTCACAAAATCTTTCCCATATTTTTTAGCTTTACTCTCTCCTACTCCATGTACATTAGATAATTCCTCTATATTAATAGGATACTTTAAAGCCATATCTTCTAAAGAAGGGTCTTGAAAAATCACAAAAGGTGGCACACCTAATTTTTTAGCATTCCGTTTTCTTAAATCTTTAAGCATTTTCATGAGCTTATCATCTGAAACGGCACCACCTCCTTTAGTATTTGTAACAATACCATCACTTGAATCTATATCATAAACATGGTCTTCTGCCATTAAAAAAGATTGAGGATTGGTTATAAAATCCAAACCACTTTCACTTAATCTTAGCACACCATAAGTTTCAATGTCTTTTTTCAAATAACGTGCAACGATGACCTGTCTGATTAATGCCATCCAATACCTCGGATCTTTCGCTTTACCAACTCCAAAAAAGGCTTGTTGATCTGTTTTATGAGACGAAATAAGTGCATTTGAATTTCCAACAAGCACTTGAACTAAATCTTTAGCCTTATATTTTTCGTTAGTTTTTTTGACTGTATCTAATAAAACCTGAACATCATCTTGAGCTTGTACTTGTTTTTTAGGATGACGTACATTATCGTCCATATCTCCACCTTCTCCAGTTTCATTATCAAATTCTTCCCCAAAATAATGAAGGATAAATTTACGTCTAGATATAGATGTCTCTGCAAAAGCAACAACTTCTTGTAATAATGCATGTCCAATTTCTTGTTCTGCAACAGGCTTCCCAGCCATAAATTTTTCAAGTTTCTCTATATCTTTATAAGCGTAGTAGGCCAAACAATGTCCTTCTCCTCCATCTCGTCCTGCTCGTCCTGTTTCTTGATAATAGCTTTCAATACTTTTAGGAATATCATGATGAATTACAAAACGCACATCTGGTTTGTCTATTCCCATTCCAAAAGCAATTGTCGCCACCACCACATCTGTATCTTCCATTAAGAACATATCTTGATGTTTTACTCTAGTCTTAGCGTCTAAACCAGCGTGATATGGTACGGCTTTTACTCCATTAACTTGAAGAACTTGTGCTAATTCTTCAACTCGTTTACGACTTAAACAGTAAATAATTCCAGATTTTCCTTCATTCTGCTTAACAAAACGAATAATATCTGAATCTACATTTTTAGTTTTTGGTCGTACCTCATAATAAAGATTGGGTCTATTAAAAGAATCTTTAAATGTTACAGCATTAGGCATTCCTAAGCTTTTCAAAATATCTTCCTGAACTTTTTCTGTAGCTGTAGCGGTAAGACCAACGATAGGAATATCGTCACCAATACGTTTAATTATAGTTTTTAAATTTCTATATTCTGGCCTAAAATCGTGTCCCCATTCACTGATACAATGCGCTTCATCAACAGCCATAAAAGAAATTTTAACGGTCCGTAGGAAGTCAACATACTCTTCTTTGGTTAATGATTCTGGGGCTACATATAGCAATTTAGTAATGCCATTTGTAATATCATCCTTAACACGTTTTACTTCTGTTTTATTTAAAGACGAATTTAAAACATGTGCTACACCTTCGTGTTCAGATACTGCCCTTATAGCATCTACCTGATTTTTCATCAGTGCAATAAGAGGCGACACAACAATAGCTGTGCCTTCTGCTATTAAAGCTGGTAGCTGATAACATAACGATTTTCCGCCTCCTGTTGGCATAATAACAAAAGTATTATTACCTGCTACGACGTTTTTTATAACTTCTTCCTGAAGACCTTTGAATTCTGAAAATCCAAAGTGTTTTTTTAGTGAAGTATGTAAGTCAATTTCTGCAATACTCATTAATCCTTATTAGTATTTTATATACATTTGCAACAACTTTTAAAGATAACAAATTCTTTATATTTAAAAAACTCTATAAAAAATAAGTTTTGAACACTAAACAATCCATCTTAAAAACTGCAAAAACAACGATAAAATTAGAAAGTAAAGCTATTGATAATTTATCAGATTTACTAACGGAAGATTTTGCAGATGCAGTAGAGTTAATTTACCAGTCTAAAGGTCGTGTTATTATTACAGGAATTGGCAAAAGTGCTATCATTGCTAACAAAATCGTTGCAACCTTAAATTCTACTGGTACTCCAGCTGTTTTTATGCATGCTGCTGATGCCATCCATGGAGACCTTGGATTAATTCTAGAAGACGACGTTGTTATTTGTATTTCTAAAAGTGGAAACACGCCAGAAATTAAAGTTTTGGTACCACTTATTAAGAATGCAAATAATAAAATGATCGCTATTACGGGCAATAAAGATTCGTTTTTAGGACAACAAGCCGATTATATTTTGAATGCTTATGTCGCTCAAGAAGCTTGTCCTAATAATCTAGCTCCAACAACTAGCACTACTGCACAATTGGTAATGGGAGATGCTTTAGCGGTTTGCTTATTGGAATTACGAGGCTTTTCAAGTAAAGATTTTGCCAAATATCATCCAGGCGGTGCACTTGGCAAACGTCTTTATTTAAGAGTAAACGATTTATCTTCACAAAACCAAAAACCACAAGTTAATCTTGAGGCTTCATTAAAAACAGTAATTGTAGAAATCACAGAGAAAATGCTTGGTGTTACTGCTGTTGTAGAAGAGGATAAAATTGTAGGTATTATTACAGATGGTGATTTAAGAC
Organism: Winogradskyella psychrotolerans; assembly: GCF_018860565.1. Taxonomy (GTDB): domain Bacteria; phylum Bacteroidota; class Bacteroidia; order Flavobacteriales; family Flavobacteriaceae; genus Winogradskyella; species Winogradskyella damuponensis. The sequence goes on along the minus strand of NZ_JAHKPS010000001.1, from coordinate 143,046 downwards.
GTATGTTAAGTAAAAGTGATGATCTTACGGGTTTAAAAGCCAAAAACATTATGAGTAATAATCCAAGACGCATTTCTGAAGACGCTATGGCTGTTGATGCTAAGGAAGTTATGGAAGAGTTTGGAATTTCTCAACTATTGGTAGAACATGATGGCAAGTACTCAGGTGTGGTTCATCTTCACGATTTAATAAAAGAAGGCATTATATAATGGCAAAAAAACAAATGGATGAGATGTCGTTTTTAGATCATCTCGAAGATTTAAGATGGCATTTAGTTAGAGCAACAATTAGTATTGTAATTGCAGCAACATTAGCCTTTATTTTTAAAAAGTTTATTTTTGATGTCATCATTTTTGGGCCAACACATATGGACTTCCCTACCTATGAAGGTCTTTGTAAGATGTCTCAGTTTTTAGGTATGACAGATACGACCTTTTGCGCTGATAAATTTCCTTTTATCATTCAAAACAGAACTGTTGCTGGTCAATTTTCAGCACATATTTGGACCTCTATCTATGCTGGTTTTATAATTTCATTTCCTTATGTGCTTTATCAGCTTTGGAGTTTTATAAGTCCAGGACTAAAACCGAGTGAGCGTAAAAACTCTAGAGGATTTATAGTTATTGCATCCTTTTTATTCTTTCTTGGTGTACTCTTTGGTTATTATATTGTGACACCTTTATCTATAAATTTCTTAGCCAATTATCAAATTAGTGATCAAATATCTAATGAGTTTGACGTAAGTTCTGTAATTGCCATTGTACGTTCTTCTGCTATTGCTTCTGGCTTTGTGTTTGAGCTACCTATAATTATTTACTTTTTAACAAAAGTAGGTCTTGTAACTCCGCAGTTTTTAAAGAAATACCGAAAATTCGCATTAGTTATAGTCTTAGTTTTATCTGCAATTATTACACCTCCAGATATTGCAAGTCAAGTTATTGTAGCTATTCCTATATTATTATTATATCAGATTAGTATTTATATCTCGGCTATAGTTGTTAAAAATCAAAAAAGAAAAGAAAAACGTGCCAATTCGCTTTAAAATTTTAGATTATTCGTATAGCATTATCTAAATTTTAAACACAGAGCAAGGTTAAACTTTTAATAAATGATTGCCAAAGCAAATAGAATCTATATGATTTTATTAAATTTAGCGTTCTTAGAAATAATATGAAGTTACGAGCAGAACATTTAATGAAGTCCTATAACGGACGAAAAGTAGTAAAAGATGTTTCCCTTGAGGTTAATCAGGGCGAAATTGTTGGTTTATTGGGTCCGAATGGAGCTGGAAAAACCACTTCTTTTTATATGATTGTTGGAATTATTAAGCCTAATGGAGGAAATATTTATTTAGACGATACCAACATCACGAAATATCCAATGTACAAACGTGCTCAAAATGGTATTGGTTATTTAGCCCAAGAACCTTCTGTTTTTAGAAAACTAAGTATTGAAGATAATATTTTAAGTGTATTGCAGCTTACAAAATTAAGTAAGAAAGAGCAACACAATAAAATGGAATCGCTAATTGAAGAATTTGGTTTAGGCCATATTAGAACTAATAGAGGCGACTTACTTTCTGGTGGTGAGCGTCGTAGAACAGAAATTGCACGAGCACTAGCCACCGACCCTAGTTTTATTCTATTGGATGAACCTTTTGCAGGTGTAGATCCTGTTGCTGTTGAAGATATTCAGCGAATTATTGCTAAACTGACCAAGAAGAATATTGGCATTTTAATTACAGACCATAACGTACAAGAAACACTAGCAATTACTGACAGAACTTATTTGATGTTTGAAGGTAACATTCTTAAAGCAGGGAAACCTGAAGAATTGGCTAGTGATGAAATGGTAAGAAAAGTTTATTTAGGTCAGAATTTTGAGCTACGTAAAACAAAGCTTGAGTTTTAAGATTATTTACTCTCTCTCATCTTTTTTACCACAATTAGCATTATATACAAAATCACAGCTTGTATCATTAGGTTTATAATCCAATATAAAATAACCATTAATATGCTTTCTGAAACATAAAATGGTAAATCGCTACTGATAAGACTCAAAGGATAACTACAAATAGCTATAAGTAAAGACGTTATTGAAGATAACTCACTGTGAGCTTGAGATAGTAAAACATCTGCTAAACCAATAATAAACTGAACTACTAATAGAAATAAAAATACTCTTACTAACTCTTTAAGTTTAAATTTTTTCATTTTTTACTCGCTTTAATTTAATAGGTTCTAATATTTTTATTTCAATATTAGAGTTAGGGTTATGCTATTAACCAACTTTAAATTTAACAAGTTTTCACACCAATTAACGTTGCTATTTTTAATGTTTAGAACGCTTACTAAAAAATATTTTTTTAAATATTTCAACACAAATTAAACAAACTAATCCAACGGCTAATCCGATAATAAAATCTCTTAAAATAGACGGAATTTGTTCTAAGAAATGATGTAAAAATTCAATATTATGGACAAAGATCCCTCCAGCAACAAGAAGTAGAGCTATAGTCCCAATAACAGACAAACTTTTTATTAGTTTTGGTAAAGCCCAAACCAAAAAAGTTCCGATTGAAAATAAAACACCTTTTCCTCCATTACTTTTATTAATTAGCTGTAATCCAAAATCATCCATTCTTACTATTAATGCCACAATACCATAAACACCAACGGTAGCTATTAATGCTACAATAGACACAACTATGATTTGAGTTGTTATTGGTTCTCCTACTACAGATCCTAAGGCTATAATAACAATTTCAACAGATAGGATAAAATCAGTTACAATTGCAGATTTTATCTTCGTTTTTTCTAAATCTAACAATTCTTGTTCTGTAAAGTTTCCTTTAAATTCTTTAGTCACTTCCTTAGGGTGAGGCACAAAAAATTCATAGATTTTTTCAGCCCCTTCATAAGACAAGTATAATCCTCCTAGCACTAAAATAACAATAACAGACCAAGGTAAAAACGCACTTAATAGAAACGCTAAAGGTAAAATTATTAATTTATTTAAAAATGAGCCTTTTGTAATTGCCCATAGTACTGGAATTTCACGAGAAGAGACAAACCCTGATGCTTTTTCTGCATTTACGGCTAAATCATCCCCCAAAATACCTGCTGTTTTCTTCGTTGTTATCTTGGTCATCGCAGCGACATCATCCATCAAAGTCGCTATATCATCTAGTAATGCAAAAAATCCTGAAGCCATTAATTATAAATTCTATTTAGAAAATGTGTTGAGTTAAACTATACTAGATTTTGTTAATAATGAAAGTATTATATATAATGCAATTATAAGTGGTATTGCTGCAAAATGAAGTAAAATTAATAACACCACACTTAAAATTAGAAAAATATAACGAATAGCATTGTCTTTAAATCCCCAATTTTTAAATTTTAAAGCAAATAACTTTATGTTTGAATTTAATAGATAACAACTAAGCAGAGTTAATGCTATTAAAAACCATTTATTAATAATTATTGAATTTATTAAATCGCTATTTTGGTATTCTAAAATTAAGGGTAATGACAATATTACTAACGTATTGGCTGGCACAGGCAAGCCTTTAAAATAACTTTGTTGATCCTCGTCTAAATTAAATTTTGCTAAACGGTAAGCAGAAGCTAAAGCAATAAACAAACCTATTAATGGCAAAACAGACATTTTAAATCCTTGCCAATGAAACACTGAATTCCAGCTATCGCTATGAGTTGAAAAACTTGGAGCATCAATGGCTAATGAAATAAGTTTAAACATGATAACTCCTGGTACAACTCCACTCGTTACCAAATCGGCAAGCGAATCCAACTGAATACCTAGTGGACTTTGTACATTTAGCTTTCTTGCTAAAAGTCCGTCAAAGAAATCAAAAAATATACCTAAAAACACAAAGAATGCTGCGGCAACAAAGTTACCATTCACTGCAAATATTAAAGCAATACATCCTGAAAACAAATTCAGAAGTGTTACTATATTGGGAATATGTTGTTTTAATCTCATAAACTTAATTTTTGTAAAAATATAAAAGTATTTGAGTCTATTTCAAATTGCAATATAAAGAATGCAATAAAAACGACGTTTAACAGTTAAATAGGAAGAAGTGATTTAAACTTTTTATTTTAACTAAAAAAATTTATCATTTTTGTTCTCTGTATCGTAGGATATCTAACTAAAAATGACTTTGTGAGATAAAAAAAATCTTCATTACAAACAAAAAGTTTAAACTACTTCAGAAAAATAATGTGCATCTTTGTAAAAAATTATTGCTGTTGAAAAATTACTATGTAATTCTCTTAACACTTACTACGCTTATAGCTTCGGCACAAACTACAAGAAAATATTCTAATGAATTTATGAATATTGGTGTTGATGCTGCTGCTTTAGGTATGAGTAATGCTGTTGTATCACAAACTGCTGATGTTAATTCTGGATATTGGAATCCTGCAGGATTGGTTCATCTTGAAGACAGTCAACTTTCCTTAATGCATTCTAGCTATTTTGCAAACATTGCCAATTATAATTATATCGCTTATGCGATGCCTTTAGATAACGAAAGTGCATTAGGTATTTCATTAATTAGATTTGGAGTTGATGACATTTTAGACACCACACAATTAATAGACGATCAAGGCAATATTAATTACGATAGAATTAGCACCTTCTCTACTGCAGATTATGGTTTAACCTTTTCATATGCTAGAAAATTACCTTTAGATGGTTTAAACTTTGGAGTTAATGCTAAAATAATCCGACGAATTATTGGTGACTTTGCGTCTTCTTGGGGGTTTGGATTAGATGCAGGCATTCAATTTGAAGGTAACAATAATTGGAAGTTTGGCTTTATGGCAAGAGATATTACAACCACTTATAATGCTTGGTCAATTGACGAAGATAAGTTTGAACAAATAAGCGGTGCTATTGAAGGAGAAAATCAGGAACTTCCTGAAACCACTGAAATAACAATACCTAAGTTACAGTTAGGAATGTCTAAAAAATGGATTTTTCATTATGATTATTCTTTATTAGCAGCTGTAAACTTAAACATGCGTTTTGCTCAAAACAACGATATTATTTCAACATCTTTTGCGAGTATAAATCCTGCTTTGGGATTTGAGTTTGGTTATACAGATTTAGTCTTTTTAAGGGCTGGAGTTGGTAATTTTCAGAATGAAATTCAGATTGATAATTCTGAACAAATTTCATTTCAACCTAACTTTGGTGTTGGTTTTAAATATAGAGGCATTCAAATCGATTATGCTTTTACTGATATTGGTGACCAAAGTGCAGCTTTATACTCTAATGTATTTTCTTTAAAACTAGACTTTAGCATCTTTAGATAATCATTATTATGAAATTGAAACTGTTCGTTTTTGCTTTCCTATTTACATTTTTCTCAAACTTTGCACAGCAACGGCAATTATCACCTGATGCTCAGATAACGGTGTTGACTATTGGTCCTGGTAACTCTTTAAATGATGCTTTTGGTCACAATGGCTTTAGAGTAAAAGATCGAAATTTAGGTATTGATGTAGTCTATGGCTATGGTGCTTACGACTTTGAAGCTCCTAACTTTTATTTGAAATTCGCTCAAGGAAAACTCAATTACCTGATAAGCAAACATTACTTTAAAGATTTTTATTTTGCCTATAAAGAAGATAATCGCACCATAGACGAACAAATCTTAAACCTGTCTACAGAAGAAAAACAAAAACTATTTAATTATTTAGAAAACAATTATAAACCAGAAAACAGACGTTATTTATACGATTTCTTTTATGACAATTGTGCGACACGAATTAGAGATATCACTCTAAAAGTTTCTGAACGTAAAATTAATTTTAAGCTACCTGACAATTTTAAACCAAAAACGTTTAGAACCCTTATTCACGATCATGTAGGTTTAAATACTTGGGGGAGTTTTGGGATAGACATTGCTTTGGGTTCCGTTATTGACAGAACAGCAACCGTTAACGAGCATATGTTTTTGCCACAATATATTCATACCTTTTTTGAAACTGCAACACTAAACAACACTGAAAATTTAGTAAAAAGCTCTTCTACTCTGTATGAAAAAAAGGAAACAGATTCATCTTTAAATATTCTGTTTAACCCTTTAATTATAATAGGATTAATTAGCCTTTGTATTTTATTTTTCACCTATAGAGATTATAAAAATAATATTCGAACCAATTGGTTAGATATTACCATATTTGGGACTACAGGTGTCATAGGTGTTATTATACTATTTTTATGGTTCTTAACAGACCACTCTGCAACAGCTCAAAACTATAATTTGCTATGGGCTTTTCCACTTAATATTATTGTCATAGGACAATTGTTAAAACCTAAAATTAAAAATTGGGTTAAGCGCTACCTTAAGTTTTTAATTATCATGTTAGCACTGATGACTTTTCATTGGTTGGGTGGCGTTCAGGTATTTGCTATTGGTTTAATTCCCTTACTTGTGGCGTTATTAGTAAGGTATATCTTTTTAATACAATTCTTTAATAAGAATTAATTCTTACGAAAACTACTGTCCTCTGTAGTACAAGATCGTACTTAGCGTTTTTATAACAATGCTGAAATCTAAAAAAACACTTCTGTGTTTAATATAATATAAGTCGTATTGAAGCTTGGTAAGACTATCGTCTACTGAAGAGCCATACCTTGTACTAACCTGTGCCCAACCAGTTAACCCTGGTTTTATCATATGACGTGTTTCGTAGAATGGTATTATACGAGACAACTCGTTAACAAAAAAAGGACGTTCTGGCCTAGGTCCAATAATACTCATATCACCTTTTAGTACATTATAAAACTGAGGCACCTCATCCAAACGAGAGCGTCTTAAAAACATCCCAAATGATGTAATTCTTTTATCATTTTTTTGAGCCCACTTTACTCCATCTTTCTCGGCATTAACAACCATGGTTCTTAGTTTAAGAATATGAAACGGTTTTCCGTTTATACCAACACGCTCTTGAACATAAAATAAAGGTCCTTTATTCCCCATTAAATTACCTATTAAAATAATAGGTAACAATAGTACGCCTAACATAAGGCCTATTAATGAAAACGTAACATCAAAGGCACGATGAAAAAAGATATAGAGCTTATTTTCATTACTTCGACTAAAAGGAAAATACTTATAGAAATCCTTACCAACAAACTGAATAGGTACTTTTTGAAGCAGCTCTTCATAAACTTGAGAATAATCTCTTATTTTAAAACCACGTTCTAGTAATAGCATTAAATCATGATAAACCTCAGCCATTATAGCCTCGGTATTAAAGCTTGCTACAAGAATTTCGGATATTCGTTCTTTATCAATTGTTTCTAAAAATTCTGTGGCTCTAAACTCCTTTAACCCTGTAAACTTAACTGATTCCGCACTAGAAGCTTCACTATTTATAAAACCAACTATTCTGTAATTTGGATCTGATGTATCTAATGCTTTAATTAGACCATCTATATTAGATACTTCTCCAACAAGAAGGACTCGCTTATAAAAACGAGGCGATTCAATTAAGTTAATATACACTAATCTCCATAAGAGAATTGAAACAATTATTGTAACATATAAATAAACAATTTGAATACGTTCAACAGGAAGATAAGGTGAAAGTACTGGAGTTAACAAATAAAACAGCACAACAGTAGAAGTTGTTATTACAATATTTTTAAATGTAGTGTCTAATCTGCTGGCTTTTTGTAAATCATACAATTCAAAAATAGTAGCAAAAACAGTAACATAAACTCCTAATAAAACTAACGCAATACTATTTTCTGTACTAACAACAATATATTCAAAATCAAAGTAAAGACTTAAACAGTACACACCTATGTACACCATTACTAAGTCTAAAACTCTAAGTAGAATTTTACGCTCAGAAACTTCGAAATGAATACCTCTTTTTTTAGACATTGATGAGAAAAACTATGGTGTAAATATAATAAGTACAAATGATTTTTAACATAATTTTAGGACAAAAGGGTTTCCCATTCGGGTTTAATTACATGCCAATCGAATTTTTCTACTTTAAGGCGCGCATTATTAACTAGTTCGCTTCTATTCTTTTCGTCTAATTTTATAATAGCATCAACCATAGCATCAACATTATTAGGCTCTACAAGCACCCCATCAACATTATTTGTAATTAAAAAAGGTAAGCCACCTACATTTGTAGAAACTATTGGCAAACCTAAAGCCATAGCCTCAATGACACTTACAGGAGTATTATCAAAATTAGTTGTATTAATAAAAACATTAGAATCTTTTGAAAGCGCTAACCATTCTACTTTAGACAATTTTCCCGTGAAATTTACTTGTAGTTGTTTTGATTCTGCTAAATCCTTTACTTTTTTTAATGAGCCATCTACCTCTGGCCCAACCATAGTTAATTGAGCATTATAATTCTTTTCTAATAATTTTTCTAAAACTAAAATAGCTAGTTCTGGATTGTATATTGAAGAAAAAGATCTTACCCATAATAATTTTATACAATCAATACTTCTACTATAAAAATCATAATTGTCTATTTCTATATTGTTTGGAATATATAATACATCTTTATAGTTATAGGATTCAAAAACTGATTTTAAAAAGTGAGAAGGCGCTACTAACTTATAAGCATGGTCAAAAATAAGGTGACTTAATTTTGAACTGTGTTTTAATCTATTTTCTAGATTTCCTCCTCGTAAAATAGGAATATATTTTAGTTTTAATAGTCGGCATAATTGACTTATTATTAATGCGTAATAAAAATTAAATGTACTATAAGTGTCGATTATAACAAAATCTGTATTAGTTCTATTAACTAACACCAATTTACACATATCAATTAAACGCAATAATTTATTGTTGTAGCTAGAAGCTGTCTTAACAATACAAATTTCATTTAATTGTTTCCCTAAAACCTCTATAGAAGTTATAGATTTCCCTTTATTTGATAAGGCGTTTCCTATGTACAGGACGTTTTTCATTGAATACATATAATAATGTCAATCCATAAATAAAACTGGGTGCAGCAATTCGCATGGCAGAATGATTAATGGTGGCAAACCAAAAACAGAGAAAGGCATAGAAAAAAATATTATCTGGATTTTCGGCTTTAAATGCTAAAGGTGTAAAAATTAATATTAATAATATAATAATGCCTAATATGCCGTGCTCTGATAGTAACCTACTTATTTCATTATGACTTACTACTCCCCTTCCAAAACGTTCAATCCGCAACTCTTTCATTCCATTGGCTCCAACACCAAAAAAGGGATTATCTGTAAAACCGTCAATCTCTCCCAGAAATAAATCGAGTCTACCTGTAGTTACATCTTTTTTCTCTCTACCCGCACCATCTTTGTTAGTATAACGGTTTTCAATAAGTCCTTCTGTCTGCACGGTACTATACATCCAAGTAAAAACAAGAACTAAAGAAAAAACCAAAAACGAGGATATTATTTTAAACCGCTCCCTTGAATGAGATTTTAAATATAGAAAAACCATAAATGCGATTATCATCATAATTGCAGTTATTACGCCTCCTCTGCTAAATGTTACAATAGCTCTAAATGAAACTACACCAAATAATATACAGTTGATACCAGTAATGAGTAGATTTTTAGATTTTAAAAATATAAATACACAAAACACAAACATACCAACCCCTAACATTGTTGCGACTTGATTTGGACCAAAACCACCTGAAGCTGCATAGTTAGATTGCGTTCCGCTTAATGTATCTTTTATACTAGGCGAAAAAATAAACAGATAAGTCGTTAATGCTACTATTGGCAAAGCCAAGTACAATAATATCTCAAGAATTTCACTCCTACTTACTTTTTTATCTAAACAATATAACGCAGATAAACCCAAGCAAACGGGCCCCGTGAGAACAAAAGCTACATTGGTTCTAAAATTTGAGTCAAAACCTATATTCATCGAAGCTACAATTATTGAAGGCACTAATAATATCAAAAATATAAAATAAGGATAGCCTCTGTTGGAAATACCATTATAGAACATACCCATAAGAATAAAAACAATAACTAAATATTTTGAAGCTTCATAAAATATAGCTCCATTGGTCATTCTAAATAAAACTTCAATGCCTACCAAATAAGCACAAGCCTTTAAAACTTCTATTTTCTTGTTTTTTTGAGGAGCTACAATAATTAATCCTATAAAGTAAATCGTAATTATAAAAAAATACGCTCTAGGAAAAAAACCAATAAAATACATACATGCACCTACTACAATATGAAATAATAGCAAGTATATATATTTTAAATCCATAAAAAGTTATTATTTAAGCTATTAAAAAATTATAGTCTTTTACTATTGTTTTTGACACTATTGTTTCTGAAAATTCACTAAGGGTTTTTTTATGAAAATTTTCTGCACAAGACTTTCGGTATTCAAAGTTAGACACATATAATTTAAAACCTTTATATAAAGCCATTTTATCTTCACTTTCTATTAAAAGTCCTAAAGAATCATCTGAAATTAATTTACCACAATAACCAACATTTGTTGTTATTACTGGTAATTTACCAATTCCATATTCCAACAAAGCCATTGGCAAGCCTTCTGATGTAGAAGACAACACACCAATATTAGACTGCTCTATTATATGAGAGACATCATTCTTTGAGCCGTATAAAAAAATATGCTTTTCTAAGTTGTTTTCCATTATAAACGCTTTCAAATTTTTATAATAATCATCATCATAAATATTACCAACACAATGTAATGACCAATCCTTGTATTCTTCTACTAATTTCTTAAAGGCAAAAAAAAGCATTTGATGATTTTTAGGATTTCGTAAATTGGCTAAACACAAAATACGCTTACCATCTTTTCCTTTTAAAACAGTAGATTTATTTAAATTGAGGGTTGGGTAATTAGGAATAAACTCAACCTTTTTACAATATAATTTTCTTAAAGCCCAATCTTTTAGTTCGTTATTGACACAATAGATTAAATTAAACTTAAATGAAGCTAACTTTAGTAACATTAATTTTAGTGTACTCGTGTTATGAACTCTATTACCGTGATGATCGTGCCATATTAATTTCACTTTAGGACGAAGTACTTTAACTAATACAGCTAATAAAAAAGATGTACCATGAGCATGCAGAATATTAATTCTATGCTTTTTTATATAGTTTCGAAGGTTTAGTAATGCCTTAATATCTAAAGTTGACTTTCTTCCCAAGAAAAAATACTGAACATCTTTATTTAAAGCTATTTTCAACGGTCCCTCTGCTCTAGTAACACAAATATGAGATTCTACATTTTCGCGAGAGAGACTATTAGCAACATTAACAGCCATTCTTTCAGCACCCCCTATATGTAAAGTATCTATTATTTGTAATGATCGAATCATTTTACAACCAATTTACCAATTTCTTCATCCAACTTATCTAAGGTATATATCTGAGACCAAGCCAAAGCAGCTTTACTTAATTCACTTAGATACACATCTCCTTTTTGAATATGATCTAAAATAGTTTGAACAGCTTGATCCAAATTGTTGCTAATAAGAATTCCTCTATTTCCATAATCTAACATCCATGGTAAACATGAAATTTTTGTAGAAATAGGTATGGCTCCAAAGAACATACCTTCTGCAATTGCTTTTGGCCAACCTTCACTTTTTGATGGTAAAATTGAAAAATGAGCATCAGTTAAACAAGCTTTAACAGTTTCTCTATCTTGATTGCCGTACATAAAAACGTTGTCCTCTAGATTGTTCTCTTTAATATATGATTTTGCTTTCCCCATTAAAGGACCATCACCAAATATGTGTACTTCTGCATCAATTCCATTTTTTCGTAATGCTTCAATTATTTTAATGGTTAATAACGGTCTTTTCCCCACGACTAAACTTGCTGTAAAAACAAATTTCAACTTTTTAGTATAATCCTTAACAGCAAAAGGCACACGTTCATCGTTTCTATATGTAGCAGACATAAACGAAACCATATTACTTGTAGCATCACCCCAATTACCATATACCAACACTTTAATGTTTTTTGATAAAGTGGTATTCTTTAATATATTTTGTTGCATTCTATAGGCCCAAGGTTGTTGACTAGCAAAGTCCCAATTACCAGCATACTTAATCGTTTTTTTCTTTTTGGGGAATAAAATTTGAACAAAAGCTCCTAAAAGACTCATATTACATGGACATCGCATGTGAATATGATCTGCTTTTTTCATAACCTTAAATATTTTGAAAGAAATGAATGGAAACAAAACCAATGTTCTTAATAGATTGAACAACGTTGTAATGTTAAAAGGCTTTACTTCTACCAATTCAACCGATTTTGTATAAGCTGATTCAATTTCATCCACGTCATCATTAGAGGCTCTTGGAGCTATTACCAAAACCTTATCTGCGTACTTTGCCCATATGTTCATTTCTCTTACATACGGACCGTAAGCGTAGTATTTACCATCTTTAAATTTGTGTGGTGTAGATGTAATAATTGCTAATGTCATATAAATTAAATAGAATTATAAAACTCTATATTCTTTTTTGTTAAACCTTTAATTTCAAAATTATTTAGAGCAAAATCTCTTGCCTGTTTAGCTATAATAATGCTATCCTTTGGGTGTTCTAAAACCCATTCTATTTTTTCTTTAATATCTTCTGGACTTGTTGGATTGCATAATAACCCTGTTTTTTTATGTGTAATTAATTCTGGTCCAGGACCATTTTGGGTAAATATAACTGCTTTTTCCATAAGCATTGCTTCTAAAGCGACCAAGCCTTGCGTTTCCATGTGAGAAGGGAACACACAAACAGTTGCTTTTCCGTATACTTCAGGAACCGTATCATAAGGTACTGAGCCATGAAAAGTAACACACTTACTAATAATATCTGAATAATTCTTATGTAACATTTCAACATAAGACGCCCCATTCTTAAAGAACCAATCTCTGCCATATATGTTGAGCTTAATATTTGGATAAATATCCACCAAGCCATCCATAGCCATTATTAATTGCCGTATACCTTTCTTTTCACAGATGGTACCAATAAAAGTAATATTGTAAGGATCTGCATTTAAACTTTTATTAGGGGTAAATAACGTTGTATTAACAGGCGAACTTAATACAACAATAGGCTTATTATTATAACTAAGGTAATTCTGCGTATGAGATTTTACATAATTAGACACTGCAATAAATCCATCGGCTTTTTTAAATGATCGCTTTTCCTGATAAGCTTTCCATACAGACACTTTTCTATTCTCTGCTTCTGCAAAAAAATGATGTCCTCCATGGAGCCTAATAACATATTTTACAGTTTTTATTTTGGACATAAAAGCCAACCCCAACTCTGCTGTTTCAATAATAGCTATTGGATTTTTATTATGTATTTCCTTAATCTTTGAATTTATAGTTTTATTATTTAATAGCCATGTTAACCCTTTTAGTCTTTTGGGTTTTAGCCTATAAATAGTAACATCTCCATCTTCTTCAACCTCATCTTTTTTTGTGTAATTGTTAATTCCAATTACTGAAACTTTATGTCCATTTTCGCTTAATTGCTTTGCAAAAACTTTGACAAATGTCCCCACTCCTCCATGTGGAAAATTTACTTTAGGATACTCACTAGTAATAAAACAAATATGCATTACAATATGGCTTTAGCAATATTAATTGCATTTTTATCTAATGGATGTAAAACGATAGTTTCCATCCACTTTTTTCTATCTGCTCCTACTTCATTGGGTTTATTTAGGGCCTTTAAAATCATGTCTAAAATTTCTGCTTTACTATTAATCCATCCCACTGCGTTAAGGCCTTTCATACTTCTAAAATGTTCGAAATTATAAATAGTGTTTACAGGTAATGTTGAATTATAAATTGGATCATAGTTTAAATATAAACAAGGTTTATCTAATATTGCAAAATCGTGAGCCATGGTACTTCCTAAGTTAATAACTAAGTCACAATGCTTTACTGTATTTACCAACAAAACAAAATCGTTATAAGTAGGATATATAGATGCAAATGCTGTTTTAAGGTGGCTTTCAACCCTCCAATCTGGATCTATTGGTGTTACAAATGATTTGTAAGTCTCTAAAATAGTATCAAATCTATCACTCTTATCAACAGGACATCTTCTAAATAAAATTTGTGGTCTTTCGTTTTCGACCATTTCTTTTATAACTTTACAAATATCTTCTAAATAATTAGGATCGTATGGTGAAGACCTGTCATTTGCAGAAAAACAAATGGTCCGCTTTAAAGGATCTAAGCCATATTGCTTAAAAAAGAGTTCCTTTTTGAGGTAATTTTCTTGGTTAAAATAACATTCAAATTGTGTTGTACCAACAACTAACACTTGATGCTTACTAATCTCAGGATAGAGTAAAACTAATTGATCTTTCATTAGATCTGACCATACCAAATAACTATCGTATCTCGAAATTAATCTTGCTTTTGGAATATTATCCCATGAAAAGATTACTGTAGAACATTTAATTTTTTCCTTTTTAGCAACTGCTACAATTGGAGCCGTTAGTGGTGAACGTTGATGAAGATTTAAAACAACATCTGGATTAATAGACTTAAAATCTTTAGTTATTTTTTCAATAACTTGACTTATTAATATGCGTTTTTCATACCAATGATCTGCTTTTAAAACCAATTGATATGATTTTGACAGAATAAATCCAAAAAATTCAGATACAATATTAAGTGCTTTAAGTTTAAATGTCTTGTGATTCCTATTCCAAAATGTTATTACTGTTCTATTTTTTAATGCTTTTATATTTCTTAAAATACGAGCAAAAGCCAAACTTTCTCTCAACAGCCTTGTTAAAGGAGATTCTATGAATTTGGGGATCTCTATAAATGTATCTAATTGAGGATGTACATTTTTAATTTCTGTAATAGCACTTTCAGAAAGTTGATGATAAATAATAACCTCCGCATTCTTTTTAAAAAGCTCTACTATAAAACTAGAATAGAGATAATTTCTCACTGCAACTCCATCAGGAACTATTAAAAGTACTTTCATATTGTAATTATAAGCTTCCTACTCTACCGTGATCTGAAAAATTTCTACGAACAACAAAATTATTGTCTAATGGTTTTTCGGAAAGAAAAGTAATATCGCAAAAATAGTTTTCTTCAATTGGATTTAGTCTCCATGGCACTACATTTTTATAATCTAATGTCCATTCGTTTTTAATAAGTTCTTTAATATCTAAATCGTTCCAAGAGGTAATATAGTCTACCCAATTATAGCCTAAATCCCAAGCCATTTTCTCAAAATCCTCAACATCTATAATACTTACAGCTCTTAAACCACCTGCTTTTTTCTGACAAACAGCGGATGAGGTATCGTTAAAAACTAATCCATCAATTCCTGGTTGACTAAAATAATGTGACGCGCTATTTTTAAATGGATTTTCTTTAATTGCAACTGGTTTACAAACAGATTGAAAAGATTTATCTTGTAACGAAGGGTTTACTTTTACATAACGCACTAAATCATAATATCGTATCCAACGCATATTTCTATACAAGCCTAAACCGGCCTCATTAGCTGCTGTTGCTGCTAGAGGATAATACTGCCTTGCCAACGCATAAAGCTTGCCTAAGATTCCTCTTCCTCTACATTCTTTATCTAAGTAAACATTAATAATCCATGCGATATTACCTTGAAAGTTGGCACCAACATGTCCTACAATGTCTTCATTGTCATTAACACAAATAAATGATCTGCCATATTTAGCATCACCATATTGCCATTCCCAAAATGCTTTTTTATGTAAAGGATGATCTTTTCTATATATCCTTTTAAAGAATTGAAACAGTTTATCCCAATCTTCAATTGTGGCTTCTTTTACTCTCATTATTTACTGTTTTTGCCTCCAATTAAATCATTACAATCAAATCTATTTAACACTAAATAATCATCTGATATAGTATTTGATCCTTTGTTTGTTGTAAATCCTAATTTATAACCTACTTGTTTTGCTATATTTGAAACCTCTTTTGTAACCGCCTCTTTTGTTCCATAAGGATAGGCTACCATTTTAATAGGACACTCTGTTAATGCTTCGAAATAAGATTTACTTTCATTTAATTCAAATGTAATAGCTTCTCTATTAATTAAACCTAAAGGGTAATGATTATGTGTATGACTGCCTAAATACCCTTTTTGAGCTAAATCTTTTAACTCTTCTTTATTCATGTATAATGACTGAAGCACTTCAGATTCTTCAAAATAATCATTAAAAAGCGTTGTTATTAATTCTTCTTGTAATTTAAAATCTAATTTATAATTAAGCAAATATTTAAGTTCGGCACTCAACTTACTATCATAGCTATAAATTGATTGTGCCGTCTTTTTTTCACTTGAGGTTAAAACAATATGACTATGTTCATTAATGCGGTTAAAAATACTTGTTGAGTCGATTAAAGATCGTAACAAATGAATTTTATGTACAGTGCTTACTTTTTCCTCTTTTGTATTACTAGAGTTTGCAAAAAATATTGCCGAAGCATCAACTTCTTCTAAAATGGGAAGCGCATGATTGTATTGTTCTTTTAATCCATCATCAAAAGTGATAAGAATATAATTGTTTTTAGATTCTAAGATTGTTTCAATATCATTTAACACATCTAATGGTGTTATAATATCTCCTATTGTCTTTAAAAGTTGAATTTGATTTTTAAACGCATCTGGTGTTACGCCAAAAATACTAGGATAATTAGCTTTGTAACTTGGTCTGATATAATGATAATTAGAGACAGTAAGCATTATTTATATTTCTGTTTTAGATTTTTGTATAAACAAACTTATAAAGTGTAAAATGTGAAAATCCAAAGAATTAAAGCGCATCTTTAAATTGTTTTTGATGGTTTATAGACCAAACGCCTGATGATTCTAAGCTATCTAAAAATAATTTTGCACTATCTCCTTTTCCAAAAGTCCCAACTGATTCTGATGTTACTGTAGACAACTTGTCAAAAGCATTTAAAATTAATGCTGTTTCACAAGGCACATTTATTATTTTAGATGCACTTGCTCTATTGAGCTGTCTGTTACCAATATTTATTGTAGGTATACCATAATACGGTGCTTCTCGTACTCCGGCACTACTATTACCTATAATAAAGTCGGACTTTTTTAGAAGTGTTAAAAAATATTCGAATCTAATGGATGGAAAAACTTTAAATCTGTCATTATCTAGAAGCTTCTCATAGGCATTTAGGATATGTTTACTTCCAAGATCGTTATTTGGATAAATAACAACATAGTTTTTTCCGCTTTTAATTAAAGCATCTACAAATTGATTGGCTCTATCTTTAAGTGTATCTATCTCTGTTGTTACAGGATGATACATTGCTACTGCATAAGCATCAAATTCAATCTGATAATACTGCTTTACTTCATCTAAATCCGGCAATTTATTTGAAAACATTATATCTACATCTGGTGATCCAATTACAAAAATAGATGGTTCTATTTCTCCCATTTGTAATAGCCTTTTCTTGGCTTCCTTATTTGAAGTGTAATGAATATGAGATAGTTTTGATACCGAATGTCTTATTAGCTCATCTATAGTCCCAGAAAGCTCTCCTCCTTCTATGTGCGCAACTAAAATATTATTTAAACTGCCTACAATAGCGCCAGCTAAAGCCTCTACTCTATCTCCATGAACAACAATTAAATCTGGCTGAATATCCTTTATATATTCAGAAAAACCATTAATCGTTTTTGCCAACGTTAAATCCATTGTAGCTTCATCGGTATGGTTATGAAACGTAGAAATGTTTTTAAAACCACAACGCTCTACCTCAATCAAAGTATAACCGTATTCTTGCAAAAGATGCATCCCAGTAACAAAGATATAAGCTTCAAAATCCTTATGATTTTCAACACTTTGTATGAGTGCTTTTATTTTTCCGAAGTCAGCTCTTGTACCTGTAAGAAAGACTATTTTACGCATAGTTATTTTACGATATAAGAAATAGCATTAGAATATGGTAATTTTTTTATCTCTACTTTATTTTCAAAAAAATCATCCACAGCTTTGTTTGTGCCTGCAAAAGCGCCATAATCATCTAGAACTATTATTCCTCCTTTGGTAACCTTATCATATAACTTCTCCAATATAACTTTAGAAGGTTCGTATAAATCTACATCTATATGAAGCAATGAAATCTTCAGATGTGGATTATCGTCTAAATACTTATCTAAGGTTTTAAGAATATCTCCTTTAATTATTTCGACATTTTTGTGAAGGTTTTGTTTCTCTAATAACTCGGTAATTTCTTCGTAAGAAATGCTTTTACCTCCTCTAGTTTCTTCTACAAATGCATCTCTTTTTAGTTTATCTTCTTCAAAATTAGCTTCAGGAAAATCACCAAAAATATCAAAACCAATTACTTTTCTACTACTTGTTTGTTCTAATAAATCTCTGAATTTTATCCATCTAAAAAATGAATTCCCCTTAAAAATACCAAACTCTACGATTTCTCCTCTAATTTCTGAGGTACGTTTAAAGAATTCTAAATGCGATATAAATTTGCTAAATCTCGAAGGATTAGCTGTAGCATAAAATCCATTTTCATATTCGAAACATTTTTCTAAATCGTATAATTTGTCCATTACTCAAAATCTTTATAATCTAGGTGTTCACCTTCTTCAATATCTCGAAGTGCGGTTTTACCTAAAACGTTATTATAATCTTCAGCTAAAATCTTTCCTGTCCCAGGACGTTTTACCCAAATATTCTCTTCTGTCAATTGCTCTCCTTTTACAACCTTATTAACGGTACAAACAGTTGCAAAAGCAAAATCTATAGTTACTTTTTCTTCTTTTGCAGGCACTTTAGTTCCGCCACGCATTGACCAAATTTCTTTACTACCAATAATTAAATCTGCACATTCTTGCTCATCCATGCTACAAACTATATCTGGACCTTTTCTACCTTTATGATCTGTAAAATGACGTTCTAAAATCGATGCGCCAAGTGCTACCGCTCCAAGGCAAGCGTTGTTGTTTAACGTATGATCGCTAAGTCCAAATACATTATTTGGAAATCCATGATGTAACTCCATCATTGCACCATAACGTACCAAATGCGATGGTGTTGGATATAAATTTGTGGTATGCAATAATGCTAATGGTGTGTTGTGTGCTTCAAAAATTGCAACTGCTTTTTTTACACTTTCAATAGTATTCATACCTGTACTTAAAATTACAGGCTTCCCAAATTTTGCGATATGCGCTAACAAAGGATAATTGTTACACTCACCAGAACCTATTTTATAAGCAGGTATATCAAACTGTTTTAAACGTTCTGCTGCTGCTCTAGAAAATGGTGTAGATATAAAAATCATGTCTTTACTTTCAACATAATTTTTTAATGCTAATTCATCAGCTTCATTAAGTGAGCATCGCTCCATAATTTCGTAAATAGAAACATCTGCATTTCCTGGAATAACCTCTTTAGCCGCTTTACTCATTTCATCTTCTACAATATGAGTTTGATGCTTTACAACTTCTGCTCCAGCTTTATGTGCTGCATCTACCATTTCTTTGGCTACTTTTAATGAGCCTTCATGGTTAATACCGATTTCTGCTATTACTAAAGGCGGATAATCGTTACCTATTTTTCTTCCTGATATTTCTATATATGGGTTTTGCATTATATATTATAATTATATGCTTTTAATTTTGCTTCTTCTACAAATCCTAATTCTACGAGTAATTTATTACTAGCCTTGTAGTCTTCTTTTAATGTTTTATAGCCTTTGATTTCTTCTATTTTAAAAAATGATTTTGGTCTATTAATATTAAATAATTTAACCATCAAAATTTTCGCTCTTTTTTCTAATGATCTTAATTTTCTAAAAGTAAGATTTTGTTCAGAATTTACCTGAGTTAGTGAGCAAAGATTTAATCTTGATAACAGATACAATTGATTTTCTGACAATGTCATTATATTTTTAGGACGGTTCTTTAATTCGGGTTTAAAAGATAATCCTAAAATGTTATAAAATGCATTATAAAAGTCATCTGGTTGTGTTTTTAAATCTTCGAAAAACAAAAAATGAATATTCTCTTTCTTAAAATGCAGTAATAATAGCTTTGCGATATCTCCATACATACACACGCTGAGATAATCAATTCCCAAATTGGTTTTAAACATCCAATTTCCTAGGGTTTTAACACCTTTAAAATTATGTTTTATGTGATATTTAAACATAGATATGATAGCGTCTTCCTGCCTTCTTATGGTTACTATAATTTTAGCATTAGGATGGACTTTAGATATACGGTTAAAAACCTCGGTAAGCTTTACTTTATTGAAACCCGCTGTAATTAAAGTTTCATTACTTTCGATGTTTATTTTATTTGTGACTAAAGGTTCTTCTTTATGAGACCACCATAACGAAGTCGTAAAATAGGCCGATCTAGAAAGTGCAATTCTCTCATCCTTTTCTAACACAGATTGGATACTCGTTGTACCTGATTTTGGAATGCCTATATGGAAAACTTTACTCAAAATGAATTAAATATATCTACTAAAGTATTTTCTTATTCTTTGCTCAAAATAGGATTGTACTTTTTCTTTAAACCAGTATAACTTTTGGCTTGCTGTTGGTTCACAAAAAATTAAACTACCACTTCCCGTCCATTTCTGGTGAAAAGGAACATAACTTGGAGGTCTACTTATACTTACAAATTCGACTACTAAAGCTTTAGGATAAATTTGTTTAATAATATCTATTTGAGACTGTCTTCCCCCTTCAATAAACATAATAGCATTACTATTAAGCAATTCTTTTACATTATTTAGCGCATCATTTGAACCGTCAATAATAATAAAATTAAATCTTTCTGGTTTTGGAATATCACTTATTGTTTTATGAAGTGCTATTCGGTTATAATCCACAACATTTTGTGGCAATGCTTTAAGGCAAAAGTCATTCTCTTCTGTTCCAAAATAGCTAATAGACACATTATTTCCTTTTGAACGCCTAAGTATCGTATCTAAGATAGAACATATTCCTAAACCAACTTCTAATACTTTTTTTATCTTAAAATCTGATATAATTCTAAAAAGAATTTTTAGGGCGTCATCTCCTCCTGACATATACTGATTACCTTCAATATTAGAAAATTTCTGACCCCCTTCAACTGCTATCTTTTTATAATGCATTCAATACGTTTTATAAATTCAATTTTAATTAAATGCTAAAATAAATAATAGTTAATACTTTATATGTCTTTTCCTTCAATGTTTAGCTATTATGATAGTTTAATACTAGCTTCATCAATAAACACATTCATTTGTTTACACCAATCTTCTAGGTTATAACTATTTTTTGGCAAATCTTTCAAATATGGGTTCTCGCCTTTCGCTTCAAATTCACTAACTGCATTTTCCATTTCTATAACCCATTTACCAACTTTAAAGGGCTCATTTATTAAAACTCCATATTTTCCAAAATTTAAAACTTCTGGAACACCTCCAAAGTTTGATGCGATACAATAACATCCACACTTGAGTGCTTCCGCCAAGACCAAACCAAAACCTTCTTCACACAAGGTAGTAAATAAAAAAATATCTGCCATCTGGTAGTATTTAGGTAAATCTTTATTCGGCACCTTACCAATAACTTCAACACCACTTTGCTCTATAACTTTATGTACACCAACAACTAATAACTTTGTTTTACTATTTTTTGTATGAACTTTTTCAAAAGCAGCCAAGGCAATATCTAATCCTTTTTTGGGTCTATCTTGTGAGCACCATAAAAACACTAATTCATCTGTGTTAATATGATTATGCTGTCTTAACTCTATTTTTTCGCTTTGGGCGATGGTATTGAACACTTCTGAATTTACGCCGTTATGCAAATATCGAATCTTTAAACCCGTTTCCCCGTATACTTTATTTAATTCTAATTGCGCCTGTTTTGTTAGTAGAAAAAGCTCATCTATAGATTTAAAAAACTGCGCTTCTTCATTATTTTTAAAGTTTAATATGAAACCATGATAAAAATATTGAATGCAAAAATTACTTCGGTTATGTTTTTTAGATAAAAACTGATGAAGTGGATTTACGACACCTTTGTTATCTACAATCTGAATAATATACTTGGCATTAGGCTCTATTATTTTATCTAATGCTTCAAAATAATTATTGTAACGTTTTCCTTTAATAAATTTATTCTGAATTTTATCTAAAACACTTACACCTCTAAGATGCTGATATTGTACTGATTTGTTGGCTGTATGATTTTCATTGCAAACTATATAATCTATCTTGTGTTCAAAATGCCCTATATAATAACCATACATCGTTGTCCAGCTCCCTGTCTTTTTATAAGGAATTGGCACCTGACTAATTAAAATGGTTTTTACAGTATTTTCCATTACTTATTTGAATTTTGAATAATACATAACTTGCTGTTTAGTATAAATTAAAATTTTAACGCTTTTACAGTACGTTTATCAAAACAAGGAAAATGAAAATATTTAAAACCTTTACCGGTAAAAAGTAAGACTAACATTCCTAGAATAATTTTAAGTTTAATTTTTATTCCAGTTTCTGCAACAATACTATAGTATAAAATTTTATTGCCTAATTCTTTTATAACTCTCAGCCTTCCTTTAAAACTATTTGTTAATACACTTAATTTATAATAATTTACTGCTTGTCTGTAGAACACATACCGCAATAATATTATCTTATTTTTTTTTACATTATTATCTACAATATTAAATGCGTTATTAAAACAGGTAAAGATAGAGTTCTGAGCCTCAATAGATATGGCTGAATTTGTAGAAATACCATCATTCCCTCTTCTTACAAAAAACAAAACATCTTCTAAATATTTATATTTAGGAGAATATGTTAACATTCTTAAATGAAAATCCCACTCTTGACCTTTAACAATGTCTGTATTAAATAAATCTTTGCCTTTTAAAAACCCTCTTCTCCAAAGTGGAGAGTTAGTAGAAAAACTAAAACCTCTTAATAAATAATCCTCAATATAATTCGTGGATTTCATTACTACAGGTTTTATAGGCTCAATCCCACGATTTATATCCTGCTGAAATACAGCAAGCAAACAACAACAAAAATCAAGCTCCAAGTCCTCCTCTAAAACACTAACTTTTTTAAGTAAAAAGTCTTTATGCATTAGATCATCACTATCAAACCAATTTATAAAAACTCCTTTGCTAACTGCAAAACCATAATTACGAGCTCCATTCCCTCCTGGTTGATATTCGTCTGGACGTTTATAATATTTAAATCTAGAATCTTTTTTTATATATGATAATAAAACTTCGTCGGTATTATCTGTACTTCCATCATCTACAATAATGCATTCCCAATTCTTATACGTTTGTGCCAAAACAGAATCTAGAGTTTCACCAACTAAATGAGCTCGGTTATAAGTGGGAATAATAATAGATACAAGCGATTGTTTTAGCATAATTACAAATTACAAACTAAGATACAAAGTACAATCAAAACCAACCACAAAATTCAAAAAAAAGAGAAGCGATCATCTATCATAAAATCTATAATGTATAATATTCGTTAAAACGGAATATTTGTTACCTTACTGATCTTAAAAGTGTTGTAACTGTATAACTCTTTAAATATAAAACGGAGGCTTTTGGTGTCCCTTTTTTATATTCATCTAATTAAATACTTAAAACGCTCATTTTAAATAATGAGGACCTGGCACCACATTATTAGTTCTACTTTCTATAATTAAAGGTTTTATTGTCTTTAAAAGTGATAACTCTTTCTTAAAACCATTTGCCTTAGACAATTTTAATTGTAATTGCAATTTCAAAATTGTTTTCCCTAACTGCTTAATCAATATATCATACTCTGCTGCTACATTTATATTTGCCAATTTTGTCTTATAATAAATCTCTCTATTTTTATAATAAGTAACACTGAAAGCTTTTGATGTAGGTGATTGTCTTTCTTCCCTATCATGAACAACATAAATACTTGGTAGAACACCAATTTTGAAACCATGATATAGCACACGCTGACAGTAATTATCATCCTCACCATAATGAAAAAACAAGGGATCAAAACCTCCCACAGTTTCCAAACAGTCTTTAGAAAGCAACCAAGCCGCAGCATTTACAAAAGGCACCTCATACACTTCTGATAAAGGTTGACCTAAAACAAAGTCCGAATAAAACTGCCCTGTTTTTTCTTTAAGCATATAATTAGAAAATCCTCGGTCTAACTTTTGCCTATTACCAGTAATATGAACAGGACTTAAAATACCATATGCTGAATACCTTTTTTGAAATGTAACCAAATCATCTAAAACTGAATCCACCAAATAAGCATCTTGATTCAACAAAAACACATGATCCGCATCTTTACCTAAAGCATATTTAATTCCTATATTATTGGCCTGACCAAAACCTAAGTTTTTGTCTAGCTTGAATAAAGTAACCTCAGGATAATTAACCTCAATAAAAGAAACAGTCTCGTCTGTTGAAGCATTATCAATTATAACTACAGAATAGTTGGCACAACTTTTTAAGCATTTGTCTAACCATCGCATGCCGTTATATGTTACTATTACAATATATAAATCAGTCATTTCTGTATTTAAAAAGTTTTGTGATAAAGATTTTTATAATTTTTTTAAAACTTAGTCTCTTTGCTAAACTGTGATGATTTAAGTGGCTATTATTCAATCTTTCTATATTAAAAAACAATTTTTCTAATATTATTCTCTTTTGTTCATTTTCTTTAAAATAAGACACCAAACATATTTGATATTTTATTATCTGTTTTAGTTGCTCTATATCATTTAAAGTTGAAAAGACTCCAACACCTTCTCTATATACAGCCATAACAATATCTAATCTTTTAATAAAACCATACTTTGCATTAATTAAATGTAAAAAATAATCACCAACAGAAGAGTATTTAAATTCCATTGGAAATTCGAATTTTCTATTTCTAAACACTACTGAAGTCGTATGTATAAAATTCCCAAACTCAAGTAAATTATTGATAGTTGCAGGCATTTCTTGTATTTTATTATATCTAAACTCAATAGATGTATCATCAAACAACTCTGTTCCTCTTAATATCTTAACTCTATGAAAACATATACTATAATCTAAATTAGCCTCCAAAAAATCAACCTGTTTTTGTAATTTTGAAGAATCTGTCCAATAATCATCACCTTCACACAAAGCAATATATTTACTTTGACATTGGTCTAATGCCCATATAAAATTTGGCATCATTCCTTTATTTGCAGTATGCTTAGTATACTTTATCCAAGAGCCATTAATATGTTTTTGTTGAATATCAGCTATAATTTTATGGGTACTATCAGGCGAACAGTCGTCAGCAATTATCAATTCTACATCAAAATTACATTCTTGCATTAAAACACCTTCTATAGCTTCTTTTATGTATTTTTCATGACCATAAGTAATCATGCAAACAGAAACCATCATATTGTATTTTCTTTTGAAATAATTCTACCTGGTACACCGACTATTGTACTATTATTTGGCACATCGTTGAGTACCACAGCTCCAGCACCAACTATCACATTATTGCCAACAGTAACATCGGGCAAAATTACGGAAGAAGCACCTAATGATGTACCACTCCCTATACGACTTCTGCCTAGTATAGTTACATTAGGTGATACCTCTACAAAATCTCCAATAATACAGTCATGCGTAATAATCGAGTTGTAGTAAATTAAACCCCCTTTACCCATTTCTACAGAGTTAGATATTTTTACACCAGACATAATGGAAGTTCCCTCTCCTATATTTACTTCAAAACTCCCTATATCTACATTTTTTGAAATAACGGAAACTGGTAATGCCCCTAATTCTATAAATTGTATAAATAATTTTTGTCGTAACTTAGGATTTCCTAGTCCCAATACAAAAGACTTGTCTTCCGATTCCGATAAATAGTTTTTTACCTCATCAAATGATTTCAGAATTTTAAATCTATTATATATTTTCAAGGGCAAACCTTCGCTAACATTATCAAAAAAAACAATATGGTCATCTGGCAAATCCATATCTACGGATACAATTTGTAAAACTTCTTTAGCAAAACCTTTGGCTCCAATGATTATCATAGTAATTGTTCTTTTACAATATTAATAATTTGGTTCAAATCCTCTGATCCTAAACCGGCATAA
The DNA here is from genome assembly GCF_018860565.1 of Winogradskyella psychrotolerans. Lineage (GTDB taxonomy): Bacteria > Bacteroidota > Bacteroidia > Flavobacteriales > Flavobacteriaceae > Winogradskyella > Winogradskyella damuponensis. The sequence goes on along the minus strand of NZ_JAHKPS010000001.1, from coordinate 116,822 downwards.
AGTGGTAAACATAAAATTCTTAATGATATAGATTCAGAAATTACCATACGTTGCTGCTCAATATATGGCAATCTATTTAAAGAAGGGTAAAAATAACGTCTAGGAAAAATAGAATGTTTTTCTAAGGCCTGTTTTACGTTTAATAATTGCTTTTCATCTTCAAAAATAATAGGGTAATAGCTATAGTTCCATTCAGTATGGTTTCTAATTTTAAGTAACTGTAATTTTGTTGAAGCAAAGGCTTTATTGTAGCTGTCAACTACTTTTTTGCGCTCTGAAAGTATCTCGCCCATATATGGAAACACAGCTAATCCCATTGCTGCCTGTGGTTCGCTCATTTTAGCATTTATTCCTAAACTACTAAAATGCTCTGGTCCATCATGTCCAAAATTATGATATGAAAATAGGGTTTCAAAATAGTTTGACTTACAAAACAAAGCCCCTCCTTCTCCTGTATGAAATAGCTTTGTAGCATGAAAACTACATGTACTTACATCACCATAGTTAAAAACAGATTTCCCCTTATAAGTCACACCAAAACAATGGGCCGCATCATAAATAACCTTTAAGTTATGTTTTTTTGCTATCCCTTCAATAACCTCTATTTCACAAGGGTTACCAAAAACATGCGTTGCCAATATAGCTGAAGTTTTATCTGTTATAGCAGCTTCTATTTTGTACTCGTCTATTGTTAAATATTCTGGATGTATATCTACAAAAACCGGTGTACAACCTTCCCAAACGATACTACTAGTCGTAGCGACATAACTAAAAGGGGTTGTAATAATTTCTCCTTTTAACCCTAAAGCTTTAATGGCTATTTGTAAAGGCAACGTACCATTTGTCATAGCAATGATATTAGGCGCCCCTAAAAACGATTGTAATTTAGTCTCTAACTCCTTAACCAAAACCCCTCTGTTGGTCATCCATCCAGTATCCCAAGCACGTTTTAAAATCTCCTGATACTCTTGTTGTGGTGGTAAAAAAGTTTTGGTGACGTGTATCATCTATAATCTATATTAAAATCCTTAAGTAAAAAGTTGATATCGTTTTGGTAATAATTTTTTAAAAGATTAATAGTTTCTAAATCTACTTCAAAATGATAACTTCCCTCAAACACTTTTTTATCTGAAAAGATAGACCAATCAAATGGTTTAATATTTAAAAAATCCGAAACCTTCACTAAAGTCGAAGTCGTATTCTTATGCATTTCTTCGTTTTGAATCAATAAAAAATTTGATTTAAATTTATTTCTATAAAGATTTATACTTTTTGAATACTCCCCATTCTTTAAAACAGGGCATTCTATTTTCAAGCCTTTTTCTCTCGCACAAATCTCATTTTTTATAAAAAGATTAAAATTGTTAAATTCTGCTTCTTTCCTTTTTATTATATTATTAGTATCACCTCCTCTTTCCTTAACCCATTTAACCCACCAATTTCTATCTCTTTCAAAATATCTTTTTTTATACATTTGAAAAGCGCTAAAACTTCTTTCTATGGGATTTCTAACAAGTACAATAACCTTACCTTTCGCATTATACTCATATATTCTACTTGAAGTTATTTCAGGATTTTCATCTAATAAATATGAAGGCGATGAGTCCAAAAAAAACGTTTTTTTTAATAAAATCTTTTCTTTAATGTTCTTATTAAATTTAGAATGATAATTACTCAAGCCTTTGTTGAATAATTTTTCGTAAGCAAAAAAATCTAATTCCTTCTGTTTGCTTCCACCTTTAATTTGAGGATGGTTAATTAAAAAGCTATGCAAAGCCGTAGTTCCGCATTTTTGCCCACCAATAATAAAAAAATCAACTTTCATATTCTAATAGCCATTCAAATTTAGGTTTTAAAGCTCCTTTGGTTTTCCCCATCCAATCACCTAGTTTTTTAGCCTCCTGAAGCATCGTATATTGAATACAGTCTGGTTCAAAAAACAATTGCTTTTTACCATTTGTAATCATAGCATCAACACTAAAGTTTCCTTCATTAAAGAAAAAATTTGGTAAATGCATTGATAACAATTGTTTACCTTCATTTTCTAAATTCATTTGAGCATCATTAGAATTGGTAACAAATATAATATTACCATCACCATCCTTAAAACGAAAAACAACCACTAATACCTCTGTAGTGTGTTTAGTAATTGACATTTCTAAGATTAAATGATCCTCTCTAGTTAAGGGCTCTTCATAATTTTTAGAAACTCCCTTTATGCCTACAGATTGTATAAAAAAAGAATATTCTTTAAAATCTTCTTCTTTAAAATAACGTAAGGTTTCACTCCCATTGGTATTATCTAAATTTAAATAATAACTAATAGCTTCATCTACCCCTCCCTCAAAAACCGAAGTCCCGTGTTCTAATACAATAGCTCTTGTACACAAACTCTTCACAGCTGCCATATTATGACTTACAAATAAAACAGTTCTTCCGTCACTATGAGATATGTCTTGCATTTTACCTATGGCTTTTTTCTGAAACTCTGCATCACCAACGGCAAGCACCTCATCTACCACTAAGATATCAGGCTCTAAATGAGCTGCAACAGCAAAAGCTAAGCGTACTTTCATACCTGAGCTATAGCGCTTAACAGGAGTATCCACATATCTTAAACAGCCTGAGAAATCAATAATTTCATCTATTTTAGAATTTATTTCAGCTTTGGTCATTCCAAGGATAGCACCATTCAAATAAATATTTTCTCTCCCAGTCATTTCAGGGTGAAACCCAGTGCCTACTTCTAATAAAGACGCGATTCTTCCTTTGGTTTTAATCTGTCCTGTTGTAGGTCCTGTGACACGAGATAAAATTTTTAGTAAGGTTGATTTGCCTGCCCCATTTTTACCTATAATCCCAAGAACCTCACCACGCTTAACTTCAAAATTGATATCTTTTATTGCCCAAACATAGTCGGAATCACCTTTCGAACTTCTATCATTAGCTTCACCCACTTTTAAATAAGGGTCTTCCTTTCCTCTGATCCTATTCCACCAACGATTAAGGTCATGACTAATGGTACCTGTACCTACAAGTCCTAAACGGTACTGTTTACCTATATTTTCTACTTTTAAAATTATTTCCGAACTCATTATATGGTATCAATAAAGCTTTTTTCAGTTTTATTAAAAATAATTAATCCTATCAGAAAAATTATAAAACTTGTTATTATAGTATATATTAATTTATTTATGTCTAATTCTCCAACACCAAAGACCATGGCCCTAAAGGACTCAATGATAATAGCAATGGGGCTCCATTCTATTAACCAATAATAGTTAGGCAATTTATCCTTAAAATAAGACATTGGATACATGACTGCTGATCCATACATTAATAATTGTACACCAAATTGAACTAGAAAAGTTAAATCTCTATATTTGGTAGTCATTGAAGATATTATCATACCAAAACCTAATCCTAAAAGCGCCATTAAACCTATTAACAGAGGTAAAAGCAATAAACTTAATTGTGGCATAACATTAAACGTATTACCTGTAAAATAGAGGTAATAGATATAAAAACCAATAAACACCAAAAGCTGAATACCAAATTTCAATAAATTTGAAACCACAACAGACATAGGCATTATAACTCTAGGGAAATATACTTTTCCAAAAATGTTTTCGTTCTTTTTAAAGGTATCACTAGTACCAACCAAACAATCTTTAAAATAGTTCCAAGATGTAATACCTGCCAAATTAAACAGAAAATTAGGCACACCTTCACCTGTAGGAATATCTGCTAGGTTATTAAATATTAACGTAAATATTAGTGATGTAAATAAAGGTTGAATTAAGTACCATAGCGGTCCGAGAACCGTTTGTTTATACAATGTTATAATATCCCTTTTTACAAATAAAAATAGCAAATCTCTATAATTCCAAATTTCTTTAAAATTAAGGTCTAGAAGTTTCTTTTTTGAAGAAATGACATATAACCAATGCTCTTCTGCAGTTTTCAATTATATTTTTTTTTAATAATATTGCGAATATAAGAAAGGAAAATTACTTAAATTAGTAAGTCTTTTGAATTGTATAAGTATTATAGTGATTTATCATTTTCATTATCCCTTCTTCTACAGTAACTAAATCTCTTCCTAGTAAGGCTTTCATCTTAGTTATATCTGGACATCGTCTAGTCATATCACCTTCTTTTAAAGATGGAAGAAAAATGATTTCTGATGTTGAATTAGTAAGCTCTATAATTTTTTCTGCCAAATGTAATATACTTATTTCATCACCATTACCTATATTTAAAACATCATTAACATACGCATCTTCATATAAAGCTTTGAGGCAAGTATCTACATTATCATCAATATAACAGAATGAACGTGTTTGATCTCCATGACCATAAATTGGAATAGGCTGATTATTCATTGCCAATTTCAAAAATCTAGGCATTACAAAATCATTACTCTGAAAAGGTCCATAAGTATTAAAAAAGCGAAAAATTGTATAATCTAAATCGTTTTCTCTTTGATATGCTTTAAGAAATGCCTCTCCAACATTTTTTACAATGGCATAAGGCAACCTTGAATTTAAAGGTGTTGTATTTTCATTTTGAGGAATTTCAAAAGGCTCCCCATAAACTTCTGATGAACTCGAATAAAAAACACGTTTTACACCAGAGTTTTTGGACAATGACAGTATATTCTTTATACCGTCTATATCATGTAAGACATTTATTGGGTTTTTTAATGTTCTTTCAACACCAACAACTGCTGCAAAATGAAATACATAATCGAATTTAAAAGTTGCAAAGATTGAGATAATGTCATTATAATCATTGACATCTGCCTTTATAAACTTAATATTTTCTTTTTTAGGAATTTTGGATTTTTCTCCAGTTGAGAGGTTATCTATAATTACAACCGTTACATTTTCTTTTAATGCTAGTTTAGCAGCAATCGAACTCCCTAACTGACCAGCACCTCCAGTTACTAAAATATTTGTCATTAATAATTAATGTTTATATTAAAGTTTAGAAATATCAGGGGAATACACTAGACCTTATTTAATTAACTCGGAATAAAGATATTAATTTTAAATAAACAAATCAATTATAGATAAATTTCCTCTAATTAAAAAAATCCCAAGTAATTTTTAAACCTTCTCTTACAGTATATTTTGGTTTATAACCTAATAAATTTTGAGCCTTTGAAATATCAGCTAAAGAATCTCTTACATCTCCCTGTCTATTCGGACCGTAAATAGCCTTTAACTCAGAATTTGCTGCAATACGCAATGATTCCCATAAATAATTTATAGTAATACGTTCACCGCAAGCTACATTAAAGACCTCATTCTTCGCTTCTTTAGAGGCAAAAAATCCTTTTACATTAGCCTGAACCACATTATCTATAAAAGTAAAATCTCTTGTTTGCTCACCGTCTCCATTAATTTTTGAAGGCTCATTATCTTTAAGCGCCTGCATGAATAATGGAATTACAGCTGCATAAGCACCACTAGGACTTTGCTTAGGGCCAAATACATTAAAATATCTTAAGCCAATTACATCAGTATCATAAGTTGTTCCAAACACATCAGCATACAATTCATTTACGTATTTTGTAACAGCATAAGGAGACAAAGGTTTACCTATAGTATCTTCTACTTTTGGCAATGCTTTACTATCTCCATAAGTTGAACTAGATGCTGCATAGACCATACGTTTTACTGTAGGACTATCCTTTAATGCAATCATCATATTTAAAAATCCAGAAATATTGACTTCATTCGTTGTTGCTGGATCATTAATAGAGCGAGGCACAGATCCTAAAGCTGCTTGATGAGAAACATAATCAATCCCGTCCATAGCTTTTTTACAAGTCTCTAAATCTCTGATATCGCCTTCTATAAGTTCAAAGGCAGGATTATCCATAAACTCAGTTAAGTTTTCGCGATGCCCATTAGAAAAGTTATCTAAAACTCTTACTTTTTTAGCATTATACTTTAATAAGTATTCTGTAAGGTTAGAGCCAATGAAGCCTCCACCACCTGTGATTAAAAAACTTAATTCAGATAGATCTGCTGTGTGATGTGGGTTTGAATACATTATAATCTTGCGTCTACGGCGTCTAAAGGAAGTAATGATTTTACATCGAAAACAACACCTGTTTGTGATTTTAATTTAGTAATATCTAATTCTAAGAACTCATTATGCGAAACCGCTAAAATAACAGCATCGTAATCTGAACTTAAACCTCCAAAATCAGTAATTAGATCGAAACCATACTCATGCTTCACTTCTTCTTTAGAAGCCCATGGATCATATACATCTACATTTACGTGGTATGTTTCTAACTCTTCTATAATATCAATAACTCTAGAGTTTCTGATATCTGGACAATTTTCTTTAAAAGTTGTTCCTAAAACAAGGGCTTTAGATCCTTTAATCGTAGCTCCTTTTTTAATCATCATCTTAACAGTTTCGGTGGCAACGTAGCTCCCCATACTGTCATTCATCTTACGACCAGCTAAAATAATTTCTGGATTATAACCAGACTCAATAGCTTTTTGTGCCAAGTAATAAGGATCTACTCCAATACAGTGACCCCCCACTAAACCTGGTGAGAATTTTAAGAAATTCCATTTCGTACCAGCAGCTTCTAACACCGCTTTAGTATCAATGTCTAGTAATCTAAATATTTTAGACAATTCATTTACAAAAGCAATATTGATATCTCGTTGAGAGTTTTCAATAACTTTAGCTGCTTCAGCTACTTTTATCGAAGGAGCTAAATGCGTACCTGCTGTAATTACTTTTAAGTATAAATCGTTAACTTTCTTAGCTATTTCTGGTGTAGAACCAGAAGTAACTTTTAAAATCTTAGTTACAGTATGTTGTTTATCGCCCGGGTTAATACGTTCTGGCGAATAACCAGCAAAAAAATCTTTGTTATAAGTTAAACCTGAAACCTCAGCTAAAATAGGGACACAAATATCTTCTGTTGCACCAGGATAAACTGTTGATTCGTATATAACAATATCATTTTTAGACATCGCACGACCAACAGTTTCACTAGCCTTTATTAAAGGTGTAAATACAGGCTTATTTAATGCATCTGTTGGAGTTGGCACTGTAATAATATATACATTTGTAGCAGCTAATGCCTCAACGTTATCAGTAATATATAAACCTTTATTAGAGTTTAAGTCTGTAGTTAAAACCGATTTTAAATTCTCGTTGTCAACTTCTAATGTTTTATCTAAACCCGTATTTAATTCACTGATGCGTTGTTTATTAATATCGAAACCAACTACAAAGAATTTCTTTGCAAACTCTACGGCAAGAGGCAAACCAACATAACCTAATCCTATAATTGCAATCTTATCTTCTGAATGTGTCATTTGTTTAAAGTAGATTTTAAAATGAATGCCAAATCTAAGTAAAAACTATAATTAAGAACATACTTTTTATTGATTTTCACTTTATCTACCCAAATAATCGTTCTATTGTAGTTATCTGGATCTTTTTGACGCTCTAATACACGTTCTTCATTCCTATATTTTAAAGTGGCTGGACCAGTAATTCCCGGTTTTACCATTAAAATAATTCGATCTTCACCTTTTAACTCATCAGCAAAACCCTGCAAATCAGGTCTTGGACCAACAAAACTCATATCGCCTATTAGTACATTAAATAATTGAGGCAACTCATTTAATTTAGTACGTCTTAAGTATTTTCCAATAGCACTGGCACTCTGGTCTAAACGACCTAATTGATGTTTTCCTTCTTTTAAGGTTCTAATTTTATAAATTTTAAATATTTTACCGTGTTGCCCCACTCGTTTCTGCGAAAAAACACCAAACTCCTTAGTATCTATAGTAGCGATAATAATAAGTACAAGAATAGGAATGATTAATAAAGGAAAAACTAATAGCACTAAAACTAAATCAAAAATACGTTTGATTAGAAGTTGAGTTTTAGTGATCAAAATACTTAATAATTAAAACGATTCATATTTTTTTTAAGAAATTCTTAATCTTTTTTAGAAGTGAAGAATCGTCTTTTTCATGATATGTATTTCCATAAACGCCGTAGCCATAACCGTAGCCATAACCGTAGCCATAACCATAATTATGATTGTTTTTATGTCTATAAAAATTAAGCACAAAACTTACATTTTTAAGTTCGCCTGATCGATGTTTTGCATTTACCAGTTGCAGCATTCCTTTTTTAGTATAATCCAATCTCACCATAAAAATAGTGGCGTCAGCATATTGCACTAACTCTAAGGCATCTGTAACCAAACCTAATGGAGGTGTATCTAAAATAATCATGTCATACTCTTGCTTAAGTATAGTTATGAGTTCTTTTAGCTTATCTCCCATCAATAATTCAGAAGGATTTGGAGGAACTGGTCCCGAAGGAATTACATCTAAATTTTCAATATGAGTACTCATAGTAACTTCATCCAAACCACTGTCTCCTATAAGATAATTTACAATACCTCTTTCGTTAGTAATATTAAAATCCCCAAAGATTTTTGGCTTACGTAAATCTAGTCCTAATAAAATGGTTTTTTTTCCAGAAAGGGCATAAACCGTTGCTATATTAATTGATGTAAATGTTTTCCCTTCACCACTAACTGAAGATGTTATCATTAAGGTATTCGCCTTTGTTTCAGAAACAGAATTTTTAAAAATAAACTGCAAACTCGATCTAATTGCTCTAAAAGACTCAGCCACAGCAGATTTTGGCTTTTCATAAGCCACTAAATTATTTTTGTATCGGTATTTACCTATTAATCCTAAAATTGGAATTTTAGACATCCTTGTAACTTCGTCTGAACCATGAATGGTGTTATCTAACAGATAAACTACAAAAATCAAAAACATCGGAGAGAAAAAACCAATCATTAAGCCCATCATGTAATTTAATGCTCTATTTGGTCCAATTGGAGCATCACCAATATCCTTAGCTTCATCTATAACCGTAATATCCGATACGTTTGCTGCTTTTACTATGGCAGCTTCACCTCTTTTAGCTTGATAAATATCAAAAGCTTCCCTACTCAAATCTAATTTACGCTGAATCTTTAAATATTCTTGTTGGTCCTCAGGAAGCCCTATAAGCTTAGATTCTAAATTAGCTATCTTTCTACCTATAGTATTTAACTTTACTCCAATAGTATTTTCAGTAACATTAATAGCTTCTAGCAACACATCCTTTTCTGTATTGAGTTGGCGATCTACATCTTCAAAAAGGATAGACCCTTCTTTAGTGGAGTATTCAAGGTTTCTTCTTTCTACAGAAAGAGCTATAATTCGACTTACACCTGTTAAAATATTCACTTCCTCAATACCAACAGATGAAGGCGCTGCAATTTTAGTGTAGTCTGTTTTTGTTCTTAAATAATTTTCTAAAGTATTTAAATAATCTAACTTAGATTCTTCATTTAGTTTTTCTAGATCGTAAGCCTTCAACTGTTCTGAAATCTGACTTATTTCATCCTCTACATTAAAGACCTTATTATCCTTTCTAAAGCTATTCATTTCATCCGTTACAGCTTTCAGATTTAAATCTACGGCACCTAAACTACTATCAATAAACTTTATGGTATTTGTAGCATAGAGATTTTTTCGTTCTAATTCTGTTCTACTCAAAATAGCAGATGTTGCATTGAGAAAGTCAACAATTTTAGATTTATTCTTCCCTATAAGTGACAACCTTAAAACGGATGAAGACTGTTTAGAGTAAGGCTCAATATTAATACTGTTTTTATATTGATTTACAACACTATCAAAATTTAAATATTTTACAAAGTATGTGTCACCTTTAGTCACCAACACCTCGGGCTTTAAATTAACAACTCCATTAAAAAAAGGAATATTTACAACCTCACCATACTTAAACACTTTAGAAAACATCCCTACACTAACACTAGTTGTCAATTTTTCCTTAGAATCAAATACTTGAGTCAAAACCTTATTTTCAGTAAACTCATAAAAAATCTCATAAGATAAGTCATCCAGAAGTTTAATCCCTATTTCCTTATTTAATGCCTGAGGCTTAGACTTATCTGTTATAACGTTAAACGGAGCATCTTTATAAATATCTATAAGATGGTATTTGCCTTGTTTGAGATATAATTTATAATACTCTAATGAATCAATAACTAATTCATTATGAGTTCTTGTTTTTATTTCTGTTAAAATACTACCTACTTTACCAGAAACCCCTCCCCAATTAAATGAAATACTTGTATTAGCCGTAAAAAATGGGTTTTGCTCATTATCTATAGTAACCAAAGAATCTAACCTATAAATACTCTCCTTTCGTACATTAATAAAATAAGCAACGAGTAAAGCTGCACCTACACAAAATAAAATTAATTTCCAAAGATTCAGTGCTTTAAATAAAAACCCTTTAAAATCAAAACCTACACCTTGTGAATCCCCTTCGCCTATATCTTCGTAATCCCTCATATATAAATAATTATAGTCTTGAATAAAGCAATACTGAAGTCGCCAATAATGACACAATAGAAGCTATAGTACTCAAACTAGATACAGCTGTTTCTCCTGTACCAATAGATTTTTGTCTCAATGGCTTCACATATATAATATCATTAGGTTGTATATAATAATAGGGAGATTTCATAACATTTACATCTGTTAAATCTAAACTATGTATTTTTTGACCTTGAGGGTACTGTCTAATAATTAAAACATCTTTTTTATTCCCAGTTACAGGTATTTCTCCAACATTTGCTATCGCCTCAAAAATGTTAACACGCTCCGAAAACAACACATTACTTCCTGGCGAACCAACTTCACCATTTGCTGTATAACGCAAACCTGCCAATTTAACAGTTACAAAAATATTTGCAGTTTCTTTAAATTGCTCATCGAGCAACTTTTTTTCAATTATCTTTTCAATTTCTTCAGTTGTAAAACCCAAAACATTAATATAGCCTAAAGTTGGAATTCTAATATTCCCATGAACATCTACAGTAAAACCATCAAAATAAGCACGTTCTGCACTACTAGCATTTAACTTCTCTTCGCCACTTGGGTTCAAGATAGCTACAGCTTCTTGGTCTATAGATTTTACTTTTATATTAAGAATATCATTAACCTGAATTCTATAAGGCTTCTGAACTTCACTCAAGTTATTTGGAATAGTATCATTATTTGACCTCCCTTTGTCTTGTAAATAAATAGTGTCCTTATGAGGAATACAGGACGAAACAATAACACAACTCAACACAATAATTAAAAGCTTAATACGCTTCATATGTACAATAAATCTTTAAAGACAAATATAATGCATCAATAGTAATATCAAAACTATTAGTATTCTTTTTGGTTTATTTCCGTTCTTTGTAAAAAAAACAGTTTGAATTACCTCAACGTCGAAAACATTTCTAAGTCTTTTGGAGAGCTTGTACTTTTCAAGGATTTATCATTTAGTATTCATAAAGATCAGAAAATTGCTTTTGTAGCTAAAAACGGAAGTGGAAAAACTTCTATTCTCAATATTTTAGCTAGAAAAGATTCTCCAGACGATGGTCAAATCGTCATTAGAAAAGGATTACGATTAGCATTTTTAGATCAAGAACCCGATTTAGATCCTAAGCTTACACTTAAAGAAACCATTTTCGCTTCAGACATCCCCATTTTAAAAATCATTGAAGCCTATGAGTATGCTTTAAAAAATCCTGAAGACGCTGATGCTTATCAAAAAGCTTTTGAAGCTATGGACCGCCATAATGCTTGGGAATTTGAAACCCAATACCAACAAACGTTATCGCAATTAAAGCTAGACGATTTATCTATGAAAGTAAGCACACTTTCTGGCGGTCAAAAAAAACGTCTAGCACTAGCTCAAGCACTATTAAGCAAACCGGATATTTTAATTCTTGATGAGCCAACCAACCATCTCGATTTAGAAATGATTGAATGGCTAGAAGACTATTTCGCAAAAACACAACAAACCTTGTTCATGGTTACGCACGACCGCTATTTTCTAGAACGTGTCTGTAATGAAATTATAGAATTAGACCATGGCGAATTACATACTTATAAAGGAAATTACTCTTACTATTTAGAAAAAAAAGAAGCCCGAATAGAAAACCAGGCCACCGAAGTTGGCAAAGCCAAACAGCTCTTCAAAAAAGAATTAGATTGGATGCGTCGCCAACCCAAAGCGCGTACCACAAAATCAAAAAGTAGAATTGACGATTTCCATGAAATAAAATCTAAGGCACACCAGCGCCGTAACGACCACCAAGTGCAATTAGAAATTCACATGGAACGCCTTGGAAGTAAAATTATAGAATTCCATAAAGTATCTAAAGCGTTTAAAAACAAGACTATATTAAAAGATTTTGAATACACTTTCAAAAAAGGGGAACGCATAGGTATTATTGGAAAAAACGGAACAGGAAAATCGACATTTCTAAACCTTTTAACACAGAGTTTGCAACCAGATGCCGGTAAAGTAGTTATTGGAGAAACTGTTAAAATTGGCTATTATACTCAAGGAGGAATAAAAGCAAAACCCAATCAAAAAGTCATTGACGTCATTAAAGAATTTGGAGAATACATCCCATTATCTAAAGGCAGACAGATTAGTGCTCAACAATTATTAGAACGTTTTTTATTCGACAGAAAAAAACAATGGGATTTTGTAGAAAAACTTAGTGGTGGCGAACAAAAACGACTGTACTTATGTACTGTTTTAATTCAGAACCCTAATGTCTTGATTCTCGATGAGCCTACCAACGATTTAGACATTGTAACTTTAAATGTCCTTGAAGATTTCCTTAGAGACTTCCCTGGAGTATTATTAGTGGTATCTCACGACCGTTACTTTATGGACAAAATTGTGGATCATATGTTTGTCTTTAGAGGTGAAGGTATTGTTGATGATTTCCCTGGTAATTATTCCGATTTTAGAGCTTATGACAGTAGCCAACCAAAGCAAATTGAAACGGTAGAAAAAATTGACAATACAAAAGCTGAAAAGCAAAATGAAGCCAACAAACTAGACTACAACGAACAAAAAGAATACAAAAATTTAACCTCTAAAATAAGGTCATTAGAGTTAGACAAATCAGAATTAGAAGCTAAATTCCTTAATCCAGACCTATCCCAAGACCAAATCAGTAAACTTTCAGAAAAGCTGCAAGCAATTATTGATACCATTGAAGAAAAAGAACTGCGCTGGTTTGAATTAGCCGAAAAATTGGAAGGTTAATAACAAATCTACAATGGCAAAGAAATTTTAAAACTCGGAAATCTAAAACGTGTACCAAATAAAAGCATATATACAATTCCTTTTAAAAGCCACCAATCAACATGGAGTCCACTCCCCTTTTGTCTATAATTTTGTAACTAAATGCCTTTATGACAAAACAAGTTATGAAGCCTATACAAAACTCAAACATTATAAAAAGGATTTAAAGGACTCCAACACAACTCTTAATATCACAGACTTAGGTGCAGGTTCAAAAACCTTAGATGCCAAGCAACGAAAGGTTAGTGATATGGCAAAAACCTCTAGTAGTTCTAAAAAAGATGCTCGGTTATTATTTAGACTTTCTAAGTATTTCGGTTTTAAAAAAGTTTTAGAATTAGGAACGTCTTTAGGCATGGGAACTTATGCTATAGCATTAGCAAATAATACTTCGCAAATAATTACAATTGAAGGCTGCTCAAATACATCTAATTTCGCTCAATCTATGCTAAAAAAACAGGGCATTAATAATGTTGAATATAAAATTGGAAATTTCATTGATAAAATCTCTGTTTTAAACGATAACAACTTCGATTTTATCTTCTTCGACGGACATCATAATAAAGACGCTACCATTCAATATTTTGAAGCTTTAATACCAAAAACTCATAATGATTCTGTTTTTGTTTTTGATGATATTTATTGGTCTAAAGGTATGACGGAAGCCTGGGATTACATAAAAAACCACAATGCTGTAACGGTTACTGTAGATTGCTTCCATATGGGGTTTGTTTTCTTTAGAAAAGAACAAGCAGAAGAACATTTTAAAATTAGATTGTAACAAGTCTACAACTTTAACGTCTTATGTAATGAACCGATTTTTTAAATTCCTTTATCTTGCAGAAGATTTAAGTAATAATATCTTTTATATATGAGTGACAACGTCATCGAAATTAGAAACATCATTAGAGATTTTAAATTAGGACAAGAGGTTGTTCATGTACTAAAAGGCATTGATTTAGACATAAAGCGTGGCGAATATGTAGCCATAATGGGACCTTCTGGATCTGGCAAATCTACACTAATGAATTTATTAGGTTGCTTAGATACACCAACCGCTGGTTCATACAACTTAAACGGGAATGATGTAAGTCAAATGTCAGATGACGAACTTGCTGATATTAGAAACACCGAAATAGGTTTTGTATTTCAAACCTTTAACTTACTACCAAGAACAACAGCGTTAGATAATGTAGCTTTACCTATGGTATACGCAGGAGCTTCAAAAAAGGAACGTATAAAACGCGCTACAGAAGTACTTACAGATGTTGGTTTATCAGACCGAATGGACCACAAACCTAACCAGCTTTCTGGAGGACAACGACAGCGTGTCGCTGTTGGCAGAGCTTTAGTTAACAAACCTTCTATTATCTTAGCAGATGAACCAACTGGTAACCTAGATTCTAAAACAGGTACCGAAATAATGGCTCTTTTCGATGAAATTCACGCTGCTGGTAATACAGTAATTATGGTAACTCACGAAGAAGACATTGCAGCACATGCTAAACGTGTCATTCGTTTACGAGATGGTGTTATTGAGAGTGATACGTTTAATCAGTAGACAGTGTTCGGTAAGCAGTTACTCTTAGCCTTTAGCCCAAATTCGTCATTTCTAACCAAAAACTCTATTCTCTATAATCTTGACTCTTGCATCCTGTCTCTTTCCTATCGACCAATCACCAACAACTCACAACTCTTTGATCTATCCTCTTTATTCTATTTCCTTCACTCTTCATCCTCAAATCTCAAAACTTCACACTTTACAAATAAAACATATAATTTTTAACTCATAATTCTCAACATTTAACACATAACGCTTAAATTTGTTTACATGAAAGTATATACAAAAACAGGAGACAAGGGAACAACCGCACTTTTCGGTGGCACACGCGTCCCTAAACATCATATAAGAATAGAAAGTTACGGCACCATTGACGAGCTCAATTCGCACATTGGTTTAATCAGAGACCAAGACATTAACCAATTGTATAAAAATACATTAATGCATATTCAAAATCGATTATTTACAGTTGGGGCTATTTTAGCCACAGATCCAGAAAAAGCAACTCTAAAAAACGGTAAGGCTCGCTTAAATATTCCGAAAATAGCAACCGAAGACATTGAGAAATTAGAAAAAGAAATGGACCTTATGGAAGACAGCCTTCCTCCAATGACGCATTTTGTTTTACCAGGCGGACATCAAACCGTGTCATTCTGTCACATAGCACGAACAGTCTGCCGTAGAGCTGAGCGTTTGGCGTCGCATCTCAACGATTTAGAACCGTTTCAACCTGAAACATTGATGTATATTAATAGACTATCTGACTACCTTTTTGTATTGGCACGGAAGTTGTCACATGACTTACAAGCTGAAGAGATAAAATGGATTCCTAATAAAGAATCATAACTTATTTATTAAAATCAGAATAGGATTACAAATCACAATAGCTAATCCGAAACCAAAGGTTGAAGATTATACGTTCTTTTATTACTGATAAAACATTTATAAATACCATTTGAATTATTCAAATCACACAAATATAAATGTTCAACGAGACCGATAAATTAATTTACATAAACTAAGAGCTAATTAATGTATTTTTTTCTTGGATTGTTCAACTAAAAAATTATTTTTGCAAAAAATAAAATCACAACGCAATTATGTATTGGACATTAGAATTAGCATCTTATTTAAGTGATGCACCTTGGCCAGCGACCAAAGACGAGCTTATTGACTACGCTATTAGAACAGGAGCACCTTTAGAAGTTGTTGAAAATTTACAAGCGATAGAAGACGAAGGAGATTCTTACGACTCTATTGAAGAAATTTGGCCAGATTATCCTACTGACGAAGATTACCTCTGGAATGAGGATGAATATTAACATATAAAATTATCACAAAAAAGTCTCTTGCGTTATTATAACTGAGAGACTTTTTTTATTTTCGGATGGTTTTTTTAATTCCTAAAGATTAAAACTAAGCCGGAAATTGTAAAATTCACAACTAACCACGGTCTCTATTAGTAGACTTTAGGCGTGTTTAAAACAAACGAACTGAAATTAACAAAAAAAAGATTGACACCAATCAATCCGTTACAAATATTATAATATGACATTTTTAGATAAAGTACTTAAAGTTTTTGTTGGAGATAAATCCAAACAAGACGTTAGTGCCATTAAGCCTATTGTTGAAAAAATAAAAACGTTCGAAAAAGCTTTAGAGGCTTTATCACACGATGAACTGAGGGCAAAAACTGCCGAATTTAAAGCAAAAATTGCCGAAGCTAGACAACCGCTTCAAACAAAAAAGGACGAACTTTTAGAAAAAGCGCAAGTCACTGAAGATATTGACGAGCGCGAAGACATCTATTTGGAGGTCGATAAAATAGACGACCAAATATACGATGTAACAGAAGGAGTCTTAAACGATATTCTTCCTGAAGCATTTGCTGTTGTTAAAGAAACTGCTAAACGTTTTGTTCATAATACACAGATTCCTGTGACGGCAAATGCTTTTGACCGTGAAATTTCTGGTAGTCACGATTATGTAACTTTAGAAGGCGATCAAGCCATTTGGGCGAATTCATGGGATGCTGCAGGTAAGCCAATTACTTGGGACATGATTCACTATGATGTTCAGCTTATTGGTGGTATTGCTATGCACCAAGGTAAAATTGCCGAAATGCAAACTGGTGAAGGTAAAACGCTTGTAGCAACGCTTCCGGTATATTTAAATGCTTTAGCAGGTAAAGGAGTACACTTAGTAACGGTTAACGATTACTTAGCAAAACGTGATAGCGCGTGGATGGCACCAATATTCCAGTTTCATGGAATGAGTATTGATTGTATTGATTACCACCAACCCAACTCTGATGCACGCCGTAAAGCATACAACGCAGATATTACTTACGGAACTAACAATGAATTTGGTTTTGATTACTTACGTGATAACATGGCACATTCGCCAGACGATTTAGTACAACGTCCGCATCATTATGCTATTGTCGATGAGGTCGATTCAGTATTAGTCGATGATGCACGTACACCATTAATTATTTCAGGCCCTGTACCTCGAGGAGAAGAACACGAATTTGATGCTCTAAAACCTAAAGTACAACAAATAGAAGAAGTACAACGTAAATACTTAGTTGGTGTTTTAGCCGAAGCAAAGAAATTAATTGCAGCAGGAGATACTAAAGAAGGTGGTTTCCTATTATTAAGAGCTTACAGAGGTATTCCTAAAAACAAAGCCTTAATTAAATACTTAAGTGAAGAAGGAATTAAGCAATTACTTCAAAAAACGGAAAACTTCTACATGCAAGATAATAATAGAGAAATGCCTAAAGTAGATGCAGAACTCTATTATGTGATTGATGAAAAAAATAATCAAGTTGAGTTATCAGATAAAGGAGTCGAGTTCTTATCTGGTAAAGATGATCCTGATTTCTTTGTAATGCCAGAAATGGGTACAGAAATTGCTAAGATCGAAGCCATGGGCTTATCTTCTGAAGAAGAAGCCAACCTTAAAGAAGATTTATTTAGAGACTTCGGTATCAAATCAGAACGTATCCATACCTTAAACCAACTTTTAAAAGCTTACGCTTTATTTGAAAAAGACAATCAATATGTTGTTATGGACAACAAAGTTATGATTGTCGATGAGCAAACAGGTCGTATTATGGATGGTCGTCGTTATTCAGACGGACTGCACCAAGCGATTGAAGCTAAAGAAAATGTAAAGATTGAGGCTGCTACACAAACTTTTGCAACTGTAACGCTTCAAAATTACTTTAGAATGTATCGTAAACTGTCTGGTATGACAGGTACTGCGGTTACAGAAGCAGGCGAACTCTGGGAAATTTACAAATTAGATGTTGTAGAAATTCCAACAAACAGACCAATCGCTAGAGATGATAGAGACGATTTAGTATACAAAACGAAACGTGAAAAATACAATGCAGTTATTGATGAAGTTGTAAAACTAGCAAATGCAGGTCGTCCTGTTCTTATTGGTACAACTAACGTTGAAATTTCAGAGCTTTTAGGTAAAATGTTAAGTATTCGTAAAATTGAACATAACGTCTTAAACGCGAAACAACATAAAAAAGAAGCTGAAATTGTAGCACAAGCGGGTAATGCAGGACAAGTAACCATTGCTACCAATATGGCTGGTCGTGGTACCGATATTAAGTTAAGTGAAGAAGTTAAAAAAGCCGGAGGTTTAGCTATTGTAGGTACTGAGCGTCACGATTCGCGTCGTGTAGACAGACAGTTACGTGGTAGAGCTGGTCGTCAAGGAGATCCAGGAAGTTCACAGTTCTATGTGTCTTTAGAAGATAACCTAATGCGTTTATTTGGTTCTGAACGTATCGCTAAGATGATGGACAGAATGGGCTTAAAAGAAGGAGAAGTGATACAACATAGTATGATTTCTAAATCTATTGAGCGTGCACAGAAAAAAGTGGAAGAGAATAACTTTGGAGTGCGTAAGCGTTTATTAGAATATGATGATGTTATGAACGCGCAACGTGAAGTCATTTACAAGCGTCGTCGTAATGCCTTACATGGTGAACGATTAAGAGTCGATTTAGCCAACATGATTTTTGACACGTCTGAAGGTATTGCTGAAACTAATAAAAACGCTAACGATTTTAAGAATTTTGAATTCGAATTAATTCGTTATTTCTCTATGGAGTCGCCTATTTCTGAAGCTGAATTCGGAAAAATGAACGCCACTGATATCGCAGGAACTATTTATAAAGCTGCTTTTAAACACTACAGAGAAAAAATGCAACGTGCTGCTGATTTAGCATTTCCTGTAATTGAAAATGTATATAACACGCAACGCGATAAGTTTAAACGTATCGTTGTGCCTTTTACAGATGGTGTTAAAAACTTACAAGTAGTTACCGACTTAGAAAAAGCATACGAAACCAAAGGAACACAGTTAATTAATGACTTTGAAAAAAACATTACATTAGCCATTGTTGATGATGCTTGGAAAGTACATTTACGTAAAATGGATGAACTTAAGCAATCTGTACAGTTAGCCGTTCACGAGCAAAAAGATCCTTTATTAATTTATAAATTTGAATCTTTTGAGCTTTTTAAAGCTATGATTGACCAAGTTAATAAAGATGTGATTTCCTTCTTATTTAAAGGTGAAATTCCACAAGAAACAGCTAACACCATTCAAGAAGCAAAACAACGTAAACAAGAAAAATTAGAAACTCAAAAAGACGAGATTCAAAATTTAGATGAGCGTTCTTCACAAAGTAGACAAGCTGGTGAAGGTGCATCTCGCCAACAACAAGTGGTAGAAACTATTGTTAGAGAACAACCTAAAATTGGTCGTAACGATAAAGTAACCATTAAGCATGTAATGAGTGGTGAGGCCAAAGAAGTAAAATATAAGCAAGCTATCCCTTTAATTGAAAAAGGAGAATGGGTTCTTGTTGAATAACACCAATTCCTGCGGACGCAGAAATCTTATTTATAGAATTAAAAATCCTGATGTAACCCATCAGGATTTTTTTGTGATGCACAAAACGTCACTTCTAGTGTTCCAACTTTTTTTTTCGTTGTAACATATCGAGAAGTATCAAAACACAAAAAATCATATAGACCCAAATTCCTTAATCTCATCAGATTTTAGTAACTTGTAAAAACAACAATTCAATCCAAAAATCCACCAACCAACATGAAACACATCATCACAGCTATAATGTTCACAGGACTCTTAGTGTCTTGTAATTTATCAGACAAATCAAAAACAATCACGCAAGAGGCTGACATAACAAAAACTACAACAGCACCAACAACAAAAGAAACCAATACCACATTACAACCTATTGATACAGATGAAGCCTTAATTGCAACCGCATTAATGGCGGCTCCAGAAGCCAGTAGAGCTAATTGTAAAGTTATTGGCTATAATATGGCAGGTGAATTTGTAACGCTAAAAGAAGGAGATAATGAATTTATTGTTCTTGCCGATGATCCTAAAAAGAACGGGTTCAGTGCAGCATGCTATCACAAAGATTTAGAACCATTTATGGCAAGAGGACGCGCCTTAAAAGCCGAAGGCAAAAAACACCAAGACATTTTTGATATCCGAGAAGAAGAAATGAAGGCTGGTAAATTTACAATTCCTACCGGTGCAACATTACATATCTATTCCGGACCAAAAGCCGAATACGATCCAGAAACAGCAAAAGTAGACAACGCCAAATTACGTTACGTGGTGTATTTACCGTGGGCTACTGCAGCATCTACCGGTTTACCAGAAGCACCAGTAGCATCTAACCATCCTTGGATTATGAATCCTGGTACACACCGTGCACATATTATGATTTCACCCTTAGCAAACGATAATAAGTAGAACGCAAAGTTAGACTCGTATGGCTACAAACCCTTACTTCTAACCATCCATACACTAAAACCTAACCACACATTATGAAAAAAATCTTGATCGTAATAATCGTAGTTCTTACCTCAAACATCGTAAGCGCACAGTTTGTAAAGGAAAAATCAATAAATGCCATAATCGGATACGGCATTAGCGTACCTTATAATAGCATGAATGATGTAGCTGATCGTGGTCTTTTATTACAAGGAGAACTCGTTCTAAAAGTCCGTTCTTGGTTTGAATTAAGACCTTATGCTGGTCTAATTTTAACGAGTTCAAATGGCAAAGATTTAAATAATAAACCTACCGATGAAAAGGCAGAATCAAAAGCCTTTTTACTTGGAGGAAAAGCGAGACTTAGAGCTCCAATTCCTTGGGTAGCACCCTATCTTGAACTAGGAATCGGAACGTCCATCGGTAAATTTGAAACCCTCACACTCTTGGATAATATTGACAAAGGCGGTATGATCTTTCACCTCCCTATTGCATTCGGTTTGGAATTGGGAAAAAACAATAATGTCGATTTAGGATTTTCCTATTACTACCAACCATCCGTTGAGCAATATGTTGGAGCGATAGCTCTAGGATTCACAATTCCATTGAAAAAATAAGATTTTCTAACAACACAAGGTTCTAAATCCGAGATCCAAT
The DNA here is from genome assembly GCF_018860565.1 of Winogradskyella psychrotolerans. Taxonomy (GTDB): domain Bacteria; phylum Bacteroidota; class Bacteroidia; order Flavobacteriales; family Flavobacteriaceae; genus Winogradskyella; species Winogradskyella damuponensis. Next base: position 95,509 of record NZ_JAHKPS010000001.1, on the reverse strand, counting down.
TCCATACTACAACACTTCAAATCAAAGTAGTGTTATACCAAAACGCCCTACATTTTCATGCAAAAAACGCAAATCCCAAAATACAGGTTATAGCGTGGTTATAGCGTGGTTATAACAAATTTATAGTACCATACTATCAGGTAACAACAAGAGCAAATTATATCTAAACATCTTAATAGATCTTTAATAACAACACACATCATATAGCGTTACCTAACTACTTACCAAAATCCTCGTGAATTTTCTGTTTGGTTTTTACTCACTAACTCACAGACACACAAAACATTAATAACCAAACACATAAACACAAATATCAGCACCAAATTAAATGTAAGATTGAAAAACAATTAAAACCAATAGATATAAAAATCAACAAAAAAAAGTATTCCAATTGCAAAGGAAGGCCCAGGAACTGTAATGCGAACCCAAGATAACTTTGGAGGAATGGCTGTATGTTTTAACGATTTACCTAAAGGAACGAATTTCCCCCCTTACTTAATGGATTAGATAATAATAGTTGCCACTGTCCGCATTGGGGTTATGTGTTGAGCGGAGAACTACTTGTAAAATATGACGACGGAAAAGAAGAAATACTTTCTGATGATGCTATTTATTATTTATAAAACGGACACACAGCAATAGTTCAAGAAGATGTAAAACTAATTGAGTTCAGCCCTTCCAAAGCATTTAATGACGTCATGATACACGTTGGAAAAAAGATGGCTGAATTAGGTGGCTAATACAACTGTCTACAATACATTACACAGCCATTAAAAGCTTATTATCAACGAGAAATAGACTATATGAGCAATAAACGATGAAGGCCTATTATTTGTAATTGTTTTTTATCAAAATCTATTAGAAAACTTCAGACGTAAAAAAACGCTCAATATAGTACATCATTTTTTTATTATATATTTACTTCTAATACCTACTTATGAATTTGAAAATAAAATAATTATGAAACCCAAACTACCTTACCTTATCACACTATTATTTGCTATTACAATTAACGCCTGTTCTCCTGAAGAAAATACCAGCATTGCACCAGAAGACACAAATGAATTTATATATAGTAATATAAGTTACCCTTTAACTTCTGCCATAATTAACAACGATAATAATACTAACAGCCTTGGAATCCGTTTGTTTAACAAAACGAGTTCGCAAATCACTAGTAATGTAGATCTAGACGATATTGCCTATGTGTATTTTGACTTAGGTACTGAAAGCATACAGAACACCACATATAATAACATTGAAAATTATGCCATTTCAATTAATGGATCTATTATAGATAGCGAATTTAATCCTGAAACCATACTTCTGTCTAGCAATGATCCAGATTCTGATGTCTATGCACAATCTGGCTCTGTTACCGTTACTAATTTTACTGCATACAATATTGTTTTCACCTTTACTTTTACTAGAAACGACGGACAAATAATAACAGGAAGCTATGATGGTAACTATTTAGCACCCAATGGCATTAATTAAACGCTAATTTAAAGACAACATCAACCTTACCGAAACACATATTGTTCTTAGTTTACCTTTTCCATTGCCTCTACAAGAATATGGTGTTGATCTTTTTAAGTCTGCATTAAAAAAGCACTAAAGAAAAATTATATAACGGTTAATGACCATATCGCAAATTCTGCAACATTTATAAACGGAGGAGAACACATTACCTTAGCTACTCCAAAAGATGTAAGTCAAACTAAGACATTAATTTTCCCGCTCACAGTTATATTTGAAGATGATTATTTAGCTGCAATTCACAAACCAGCAGGTATTTAGTAAGTGGCAATACGTTAAAACTATAGGAAAAGCCTTATCGCAAAACATAATGCGAAGTACACTTTTTGACGCTACAACACCTCAGCCTGTACATCGCTTAGATTTTGCAACTACCTAGAATTTTATTAGCTGGTAAAAAAATAGCAGAGATTATCGCTAACGACAGCATCCAGCGTTAATTAAATAAAATGGCATTATCTGTTTTGATGCAATTGATAAGTATCGACATTTTACAAAAAAAAACATAAAACCTAAGGGTACAGATAGTTACATACTTAGACTTGAACATGCAATAATTACGATTAAATGCACAAAAAAGAGTTGAACACAACAAAAACCCAACTTAACTACTGGTTGTTAACAACTTAAGAAAAATATTTTTTTTTTACTGTTTGAAATTACCTATTTTTAAAAAGCTATAAATCAACTAATTGACAGATGTCAATATTTAAAATTAGGAAAACAAATGACAGCAGGCGTACAAAACTTAAACGCAAAGCGCTATTCAAATGAAGTATTTGAATTATGGGCCAACCACCAAAACCTTAATAAATCTGAGGACTATTTATTAAATAAGTACATCACAGATACTTCTAAACATGTCTTAGAAGCCGGAACAGGAGGAGGAAGGCTCTCATTTTATATCGAAAAAAAAGGATTCAATCATATTTCTGCATTCGATGTTGTGCCTAATATGATAGCACATGCAAAAAAACAAGCGAGCACAAATGATTCTAATATTAATTTCAGCATTTCTGATGCTGCTGTTTTAGATAATTATGACAGTGATTCGTTTGACTATTTAGTGTATCTGCAGCAAGTATTGTGCTTTATAGATAAAAAAGATTTGTTCACCAATGCACTAAAAGAAGCTTACCGTGTTGCTAAAAAGGACGCTATTGTTATATTTTCGTTTTTAGATTATGAATCTAAAATCTACAATCCTGCTTTAAGCTCTTTTGTAAATGTGTTAAGAAAACTAAGAAACGAAGAACAGTCTAGTCGTCATCTTCCATGGTTAAAAATAAATAATGATATCAATTGGAAACTGTTTCACAAAAACCAGCCTAAAACCTATTGGGTAAAACGTGCAGAAATAACGGCATTATTGGAAGACATTGGTTTTTCTGTGGTAGAAGCAAAAAACGCCAATCAGTTTTCAAAAAACACAAGCAAACGCAAAGGTATTCTTTACGTAGTTTGTAAAAAATAAGATGCCACAACTAAAGATGTAAAATCAGATTGGTTTTTAACATTTTTTATTACCTTAAACCCTCAAACTAATCAAGTAGGTTTATGAAAAATGTTTTAGCAACCATTATTGGGTTTATTGTCGCATCCTTAACCGTTTACATTTTTGAATCAATTATAGGACATAATCTATTTCCATTACCAGAAGGTGCAAACCCTATGGATATGGAGTGGATAACAAACAATATGGATAAAATTCCTATGGGTTCAAAAATATGTGTTGTTATTGGTCATTTTGCAGGTATGATAACTGGTATGTTTGTAGCTGCTAAAATTTCTAAACAAAGTATCATTCCGTCTTATATTGTAGGCATACTTATGCTTGCAGCCTCCGTTTTCAATATTATTATGCTACCTAAAGAATTATGGTTTTCTCTTTCTGATGGATTGCTAGCTATTGCTGGTTTCATAATTGGAAAAACATTTGCCCAAAAGCAAATAAAAAAATCTTAGTTTAGTGGCAGATAAAATAAGTTTAAAAGATGCCATTTCTATTGGTATAGGTGGTATGGTTGGTGGTGGTATTTTTGCCGTTCTCGGATTAGCTGTATCCATAGCACAAGGTGGCACACCCATAGCCTTTTTATTTGCAGGCCTTCTGGCTTTAATTACATCCTATAGTTATGTCAAATTATCGCAACACTATCCTGATCGAGGTGGTACCGTAAAGTTTATTAACCAAGGATTTGGGGTGTCTATTTTTAGTGGATCCATTAATAACTTACTCTGGATTAGCTATATTATTATGCTCTCGCTTTACGCTTCGGCCTTTGGATCGTATGCTCCTAATTTGTTAGAGCTAACATCAAACAAAACTGTCGACTTTCATATTTACGCAAGCGCCATTATCATCCTCGCCACTGCCATAAACTATTACAGTATTGCTGTTGTTGGAAAAATAGAATCTTATGCCGTGATTATAAAACTGATTATACTTTTTGGTTTTATTGGTATTGGTGCTTATGGTCTCATCGGAAACCCTAATCTATCACAATTGGCTGTTTCTCATTGGGAATCGCCTGTACAATTATTTGCTGCAGGTATGGTGATCTTTGTAGCTTACGAAGGTTTTGAGCTTATTGCGAATGCGGCTCCTGATATTATCAACCCTAAAAAGAACATACCTAAAGCTTATTATGGCTCTGTCATTTTTGTTATTGTGTTATACATTATCATTGCTATAGTCACCGTTGGCTCATTGCCTTTTGACACCATTGCCACAGCTGAAGATTACGTATTAGCAGAAGCAGCAAAACCGATGTTAGGACAAATAGGCTTTACCATTATTACCATTGCAGCGCTCATCTCTACATTTTCGGCCATCAATGCCTCCTTATATGGAGGTAGTCGTGTTAATTTTGAAATTGCAGAAGATGATGAATTACCACACCATTTTACATCTAAACTTTGGAATCAACCCATTGGTTTACTTGTCACAGCGATTGCGACATTAATTCTAGTGAATATTTTAGATTTAGAAAGTATATCCACTGCCGGAAGTGTTGGGTTTATACTCATTTTTGGCATCGTTAATTTTGTGGGTTTTAAAACGTCTAAAGACACGAGTAGTCATAAAATAATTCCGATCGTTGGTTGTACACTTTGTGTATTAGCTTTAGTGATATTAATTAATCAACAATACAAATCTAACCTTACAGGTGTGCTCGTTTCTGGGGCAATTATTGCTTTATGCTTTATTGCCGAATGGATGTATAAAACTTATGAAAAGAAAACTTAATATAGCTTCAATAGTAAATTAGGATCAGGACAGTTGTCTTTATAAAAGGCTAAATCGAGTTGATTACTCACGCCTGGATAATCTCCCCTAAAATCTTGGATATCCTTTATAATTTGAAAATGTAAATGCGGAGGATAATCACCATTGATCTCTGCCGTTCCTAATGTTGCTATTTGCTCGCCTTGGTTCACTTCTACTCCAACTTCTAAATCCTCAATAGATTCTAAACTAAGATGACCATAGAGTGTATAAAATTCAAATTCTTCAATGTGATGTTTCAAAACAATAGTTGGTCCGTAATCACCATAATTGGTATTGTTTTTAAAACTATGAATGGTTCCAGGTAAAGGCGCAAAAATTGGAGTTCCGGCTTCTATCCAAAGATCTAACCCTAAATGAATGTTACGTTCCGTGTCAGAATTTGTTTGATTAAAATAATTACTACGTTGATAAATACCGCGCTTTTCTAAGTAACCTCCATAAGCGATTTTGGCATTATTGGACTTCATATAACTCCATATGAATTGTTCTAAATCATCAGAAGAGGAAACATTAATCGCTTCTAATTCGGTATTATGAATAGATAAATCGAGTGCGATAAAATCGTGGGAGGTAATATTAGAGTCAAACAACGAATGTGGTTTGATTGATTTTAAAAATGCTTCGAAAGCAGAAATTGACATAAAAACAAAATTTCCATAAAAATAGAAAATCTATCTCATGGAAAACTAAATGTGAGTTTAATAATAAATTAAAATCGAAGATTCGTCGCAGTCAATAAACAATTAGATGTCAACTACACGCAACCTAACATTATAATTACGCTTTAATTAATAATCACATTACTAAATTTAGCATTCACCATAATATTTCGGTTTGAAGATTGTCCTTCAGGATAATTGCGAAGTGTTTTTTGCGTCGTTACTTTATTATTGTACTTAGAACGGTTGCCTTTAAAATAAAGAGTATAATCTACATCTTTTGGTAAATTAATAAGCGCATCGCTATTTTCTAAAACCAAATTGAGGTTTTTAAAAGTCGCACTCAAATTAGAAATTGTTAAATCGCCAAAACTCCCATCAATAATAGCCGTGTCAATTAAATTACCTACCGTTACATTAGACGATTTAGAATTCAGCACTAAATTTTGAGCCGTTTTAATCTGAGCTTTATCCACAAAATTGAGATTTAAAGTCCCCAAATTCCAAGTATTCACCATTACCGGAGAATAGGATACATTGATGGAAGTCTCGCTTCCATCAATGTATTCTGCTACTAAAAATGAATGTGAAATATCACCTTTCATATTATGTATAGCAGATGTTATTTTTAATTCACCATGCCTAATATTAGTCTTTAGTTTGGCTTTCTTAGGGATTTTAATTTTAATTACCTTTTTTATTTTACTATTGTTTCCCGATTCTAATCGCTTCACATAAACAGAAGTTCTTCTATCCGCCAGATGTTCATGTCGCTTGGCAAGTGCTTCCTGTCTTTTCTCTAAAGACTCACCTCTTTTCTCCATAGCTTCTGCCCGTTTTTCCATTTGTTTCTCCAAGCGCTCTCCCCAAACTTCCATTTTTTCTTCCCATTCTTTTCCGAATTTTTCACCAAATTCCTCACCCCATTTCTCTATATCCTTACCATACTCTTCCCCAAATTTCTCTCCCCATTTCTCCATGTCCTTCGCCCATTTACCTTCAAAGCGTTTGGCATAGTCTTCTCCCCATTTTTTCATTTTTTCTTGGTAACCCGATTCCCCAAACTTCCGTGCCCAATCTTCCATTTTTTTCTGAAATTCTTTTCCACCTTGTTTTTCATACTTTTTACTCCATTCTGCTAAGTACTTTTCCCCATCCTTTTGGTAACGGTCATAATCAAATTCTATAGTAGTTACTCCTTTTGGTAAGGTTGGTAACTTTGGCATCACTGGCATTTCGGGCATCTCTGGTACCATTGGCATTTCTACTAATTCTGGAAGCATTGGCATCATTGGCATTTCTGGCATTTCTGGTAATTCGATTAATCGGTATTCTAATTCTTTTAAGGCATTAGAATATTCTGAATGCGGAAATAATGCAGAACTGCTTCCTCCTGTTGAAGATATAAGCACGCTGTTACTTGAGCCTTCTACTTTTAAATCCCAGTTTTCTAAAGCTTCTTTTAATTCGGCATCAGATAATTTATCGCCTTCAATATAAGCCTCAACGCCTACCACATCTTTGTTCCATGTATCTATTTCTATCTCTACATAACTAGTATTTAAATCGACAACGACCTCTTTGTTCACTTTGATAGATTGTGATGTTTTAGTCATCTTTTTTTGTGCATAACCCAATGTGGTTATTAGGCACATTACTAAAATTCTAATGTTGTTCATAATTCTTGATTTTTAGAAATACCCAGAACAACTGAGTAAATTCTGTTCGTTTTTTGATTTGATTGATTGATTGATTGATTTTATACGACTTTAAATACAATGTCTTTCTAAACACGTTCTTCAGAAAAGGCATCGTCATTAAACTCTTGTAATTTATCTTTTAGTCGCATGACTAAATTGAGTCTAAATTTTAAATTATTAATTAAGGCATCTAAAGTGGCTTCATTGGGGCCATTGGTATTTAACTCAATGGTTAGTGTTTTGTATTCATCATTTAACTCTTTTAGCCGTTCCACATAACCATCAAATAATTCCTTATTCTCTGGTGTGAGTTGTACTTTAGATAATTCTAAATTAATACTGGCCAAATAATAATCTTCCACCTTTTTTAAATCTGGTGAAACATCTCCTAAGGATTTCATTTCGGTATTAACAACCTTTATTGGTTCTACCGATTCTACAGGAAGCTTTAAATACTGATAGCCACAATAACCTATGCCTAACAGCAACACAACACTTGCAGCGATATTTAAAATCTTTAATCTGCTGGCTGATTTTTGCTCCTTTGGAAATTCATTTTCTAATTTTTGAAGAAAACGTGCTTCATGACCTTTAGACATTTTTATGTGTTGATCTTTTTGGTCTTCTTCAAATAAATTTCTAAGATCTTGTCCCATTCTTTTTTAATTTTAAGGCGTTCTTTAATTTTTGTTTTCCTCTAGATAACTGTGTCCGCGATGCGATTTCAGAAATATTCAAAATTTCAGCTATTTCTTTATGGTCGTAACCCTCTATTAAATACAATAACACCACAAATTTGTATTTATCAGGCAAGGTTTCTATCGCTCGTTTTACATCTTCAACTGTAATATCGTCTTCAACAGTCCAATCATCTTCGTTATTATCTTCAATAACATTCAAATGATAGGCTTCTAATTCAACTATGCGCTGTTTTTTCGACTTTAAAACATCAATACATTTATTAATAACAATCCGTTTTAGCCAAGCTCCAAAACTAACTTCAGCTTTAAAATGCTCTAATTTTGAAAATGCATTTATAAACGCTTCTTGTACCACATCTTCTGCTTCCATCGTATCTTTTACAAATCGAAGTGCCACGATAAGCATGCCGTCACAGTATTGATTGTACAATTGCATCTGCGCTTGTCTATCATTCTGTTTGCATTTTTCAACAATATGAATTTGAAACGTACTGATTTTGGTTCTGTTTTTTGATTGGTTACACATTAAAGACGACACAAAAATTGAAGTGTTGCAAGAATCGTCAATAAAAAATTCAATTTTATAAGATTTACATAAAATTCAACGTTTGACATCTATAAAGTTATGGATTTGAATTATCTTTAAATCTTGAATGCATAAGTTTGTATTCTAAATTTTTAACCCGAATTATTTAAGATTAACAACTATGTTAAAACGCCTCCTTATTTTCTTATCCATTTTAGCTTTAGGCTTGCTATTATATTCTGCATTTGTTGAAAATATTTTTTCTCCTCGTTTAAGCCCGAAAGATTCAGCTGAAATTACACTTAACGATTTAAACTTAAAGGTAGAATACAACAGACCATCAAAACGTGAACGTATTGTTTTTGGAGCACTTGTACCTTTTGAAAAAGTATGGAGAACTGGGGCAAACGAAGCTACCACTTTTGAGACTAACAAAGATTTGATGATAGAAGGTATCCTTTTAAAAAAAGGAAAATATACCATTTGGACTGTTCCTATGGAACAATCATGGAAAGTCATGTTTAACACTAAACAGTATGATTGGGGTGTTAATGAAAAAATGGAGCCTATGTGGGATCCTAACTACGATGCCTTAGAGATTGAAGTTCCAACACAACAATTAGACGAAACAGTAGAAAAATTCACCATCGCTTTTGACAATAAAACAGGGAACTTAAAATTAACTATGGCTTGGGACAATACCTTAATTGAAGTGCCCATAGAAGAGCGTTCTAATACAAAATCTTAACCTTTTTACAACTTTATTATAAAAAAGTGGCTAAGACCAATAAAACATATCAATCTGCTTTACAAGAACAAGATGGTGTTAAATCTCCTGATAGTTTAAGTGCCAACGTTGCTAAAATCATAAAAGCAAATCGTAAAAAACAACCTTCAGTAAAAGATTTAGTTTCGGGTATTACTTCAGGAAATATAACAGCTTTAAGTAGAGCTATTACCTTAATTGAAAGTACAAATCCTTCACATTCAAAAAAAGCAAACGAAATAATTACCAAATGTTTACCCTATGCCAATAAATCTATAAGAATAGGTATTACTGGAGTGCCTGGTGTAGGCAAAAGCACCTTTATTGAAGCTTTTGGAATTCATTTAACGACTTTAAATAAAAAAGTTGCAGTCTTAGCTGTTGACCCAAGTAGTAGCTTAAGTAGAGGTAGTATTTTAGGTGACAAAACCCGAATGGAAGATTTGGTAAAAAACCAAAATGCATTTATAAGACCCTCACCTTCTGGTGATTCTTTAGGTGGTGTAGCTAGGAAAACACGTGAGACTATAATTTTATGTGAAGCTGCCGGTTTTGACACTATTATAATTGAAACCGTTGGTGTAGGACAAAGTGAAACAGCCGTTCACAGTATGGTAGACTTCTTTTTATTATTAAAATTAGCAGGAGCTGGAGATGAGCTACAAGGTATTAAACGCGGTATTATAGAAATGGCAGATGCCATAGTAATTAATAAAGCGGATGGAGAAAACATAAAAGCCGCAAAATCTGCGAAAGTAGAATTTAATAGAGCGTTGCATTTATATCCTGCAAAAGCTTCGGATTGGTCGCCAAAAGTATCTTTATGTAGTGCTCTTAAACGTGAAGGCATCTCTGATGTTTGGACTATGATTGAAGATTACACCAAAACGACTTCAGAAAACCAATATTTTGAAACTAACAGAAATAATCAAAATAAATTTTGGTTACTCCAAACTATAGAAGACCGTTTAAAATCTAAGTTTTATAATTCCGCTAAGATAAAAGTTGAATTACCAATGCAAATCGCTTTAGTTGAAACAGGAAAAACAACGCCTTTCGCTGCCGCTGAGTACTTACTTTCACTTTAGAGCAAAATAGAAAAGGTTTTTGATTTTAACTTAGATTACAAAACGAAGAAATAAGCTTACAAAGCTGGAATTAACGCATATATCTTTTAATAAGATAATTGTGCAACTTATAAAACCCAAAACCAGACAAAGCTCCAAAAGTTAAACCACATAACAGATCTAACGGATAATGTACTCCAACATAAATGCGACTATAAGCCACAACTAAACTCCAAAGTATTAAAACATATATAAGATTCTTAAAATAAGGTTTTAATATTAGACCAGCGAAAATCGCAGCAGCCATGGAATTCGAGGCATGTCCTGAGAAAAAGCCATATAAACCACAACGAGGCGCTATAAAACGTGTAAAGTCCATCACTCCTTCTGCTCTACAAGGCCTTGGACGCTGAACTGTATACTTAAAAAGATTCGTGATTTGATCGGTAAATGTGATCATAGCTGCAATAACAAAGACCATTAATAGCAATGTTTTCCAGCCGTATTTTTTAAAAATCACATATAATAATAGAGCATACAACGGAATAAAAGTTAGCTTATTGGTTATAACTAACCATAAACCATCCCAAGACTCAGACCCTAAATTATTAAGGAACAAGAAAAGTTCTTCATCGTATTGTATAAGTTGGTCTAGCATTACTCGTCGTATCTCGCAATTTCTCTATCGTAGAAATCTGTTGCTTGTTGAATGTAGTTCTCAGTTTCCGTTTCTAATTCTTTTTCATCGTGCTGATCGAATTCTTCAAACCATTCTACCTCATCATTTTCAAGATTAATAATAAAACGAGGAAATTCTGTATGTATAATAAATATGGCATTAGGATAATCTGTATTGTCTCCTAATATAAATTTTGGTAGTTCCATTTTTTTTGAATTGTGTATTTAAAAACCCGAAGCTTTCCGAATTTAAGTTACAAATATATAGATTTTGAATGAGCTACTCGACAAATATTAAAATATCAAAACACCAATAAAAATCACCCGTTAGTTAGATGATTTAACTATAAGTTTCTTAGTCAGCAAATTAAATCTAATAAACAAGAGAATAGCGGCTACAGTTAATCCTGCAATTAATCCAATCCAAATACCAAGACTTCCATAAGCTTCTGCTTTCCCTAAATAATAACTAATAGGAAAACCTACAACCCAATACGAAATAAAAGTAATTATGGTTGGAATTTTAACGTCTTGTAAACCACGTAAAGCACCAAGTGCAATAACTTGAAGACTATCACTTATCTGAAAAACAGCTGCTGTTAATAATAATGTAGCTGCAATCTTTACGACTTCTGCTGTATCTACTGCATTTTCAGGATCATCTAAATCGACATACAAATCAGGAAGCATTTGATGAAACACCACAAAAAGTAAGGCAAAAATTACTGCAAAAATAAAACCGACTAAGAATATAGATTCTGCTATACGTTTTAAAGCTTTAAAATCTTTTAATCCTTTTTGATTTCCTACCCTAACCATAGCAGCAACGCTCAATCCTGTTGCCACCATAAAAGTCATTGAGGATAAATTTAATGCAATTTGATTAGCTGCTTGAGCATTTGCCCCTAGTGTTCCACTTAACCATATAGCTGCTGTAAAAATACCAACTTCAAAAAACATTTGCATAGCACTTGGCAGTCCTAGATTGCTTAGTTTTTTAATAGGCTGTTTACGTAATTGAAAGAACTTTAGATTAGTTACATACGCTTTCGATTTTTCGCGTTTAGCTAGCAACCACCATAAATAAGCTACCATAACAAAACGAGAAACTAAGGTTCCAACTGCCGCTCCAACTATACCCATTTCAGGAAAACCAAACTTTCCAAAAATCAACACATAATTAATAGCGACGTTTAGTAAATTGGCAACTATTGTAGCATACATAGGGTATTTGGTTAGCGACAAACCATCACTAAATTGCTTAAATGCCTGAAAAATGATTAATGGCACTAATGAAAATGCCACCAAGTCTAAATAAGGAATAGCCAAATTCACGACTTCTTCTGGCTGATCCATAATATACATCAAAGGTTTAGCAAATAATAAGATGCCAAATAAAATCAATCCTAAAACTGTACAAAGAAAAAGGCCATGTTTAAACACTGACTTTCCTTTTTCAAAATTTCCTTCAGTATCAGCTTCTGCCACTAAAGGTGTAATGGCTGTGGAAAAACCAATTCCTATAGACATGGCAATAAAAATAAAGCTGTTACCTAAAGATACTGCTGCTAATTCTGCTGCACCTAATTGGCCTACCATGATATTGTCTATAAAGCTCACAAAGGTATGACCAAGCATACCCAACATCACAGGAGATGCGAGTTTAAGATTGTATCTAAATTCTTTAGTGTAGTTGCTTAAAACCATGGCGCAAAAGTAATACTTCCATTTAGTTTTAAGAATGAATAATTTGGTAAATGATAAGGGGCTTTTAAAATTTTAACAGGTCTTTATGACTCTCAAAATAAAAGGTTATTAATCAATTCTTTTAGCTTGTGTTAAAAACGATAAACCTTGCTGACCAGACGTAGAAGTCATCACTCCTTCAAAAATGGGTTCAGGGCAATTTTTAGGTGTTTTCCAATCAAAAATAAAATTACCACCTGTACCACCTGCATCATCTACTTCGTTGATAATAATATCTATGGTTTCCATAGGAGTTAAATAAGCAGGTTTGTCAATATACGTTTTTAACAAGGCGCCATGTGTATCATAATAGTCGACTTTAGACAAATAAATAGTGTCTTTAGCACTTGTATTTCTTATACTTATCATTGCTGTAAGATTATACGTTTTGTGCTGTGAATAACTATAGATTTGAGAATAAACAGACAAATATGATTTCCCCACCTCTAACGAATCTGAAGGTTTTATACTGGCTTCTCTGGCGTTCCAATTAACTTTTTCATATTCTTCCTTACCTAAAACATCATTGCAAGAGTAAAAACCAAAAAGCACTATAAGTAAAGTTATTATTTTTTTCATGATGTGATATTTGATAGGTTATAAAATAATAGATTGGAAGTTAATTTAATTATAACGATAAATTTTAAAACTGCAAATAAAAATTAAACAATATTAGTTGCGAAGCTAAAGTAAAACACCAATCTTAACCTATTAAAGCTTGATTAAGTATTTCATTTACATCACTTAAGCTATCTTCATTATCTAATAGAAGCACTAGAGTATCATTAGCTTCAATAACTGTAGAACCTCCCGGACGCACAAACTTATCATTACGCTTAATCATTACAATAAATGCAGACTTAGGAAAATGTAAATCTATAATTCGTTTATCTACCGCAAAACTATTAGGTGGTATTAAGATTTCTTCCATTGCTGATTTAGGCAAGTTAAGAATATAACGATCATTCTCTGCAATTGGTTTTACTTCTTCTAGCAACGCCACATTTAGCCATTTTGCAAAAAGCGATAAGGTTGTTCCTTGAATTAAAACAGAGGTTACAGAAATAAAGAAGACAATATTAAATATCATATTGGCTTTATCAATGCCTGCCAAAAGTGGATAAGTGGCAAACACTATAGGAACGGCACCACGTAACCCTACCCACGAGATATAAAACCGTCTTCTCATTTTCATTTTAAAAAAGATGAGACTTATAAATACCGCAGCTGGTCGTGCGACAAGAATTAAGAATACTGAAATTAACAATCCTATGCCCATATAAGGAATAATATGCGACGGAAAAACAAGTAACCCTAAGGTAAGGAATAATACAATTTGCATTAACCATGCTATCCCATCAAACATTTTAAGAATTGTAGATTTATGGATTAAATCTTGGTTTCCTAAATACACTGCACATATATAAATGGCGAGAAATCCATTTCCTCCAACAAAATCAGTTGCAGAAAATGTAATAAACATTAGCGCAATTACCAAAACAGGATAAAGCCCTTCAAAACCTAATTTAATTCTATTGATAATAATCTTACTCAATTTACCAAAGGCAAAACCAGCAATACCACCTAAGATCATTTGCTGAAAAAACATTAGAACCATGGTAAAAACACTCTGGTCTTGATTAATAACTAAACTTAAACAAGCCAACGTTAGTACATAAGCCATGGGATCATTACTTCCACTTTCTAACTCTAATGTTGGTCTTAAATTTGTTTTTAATGCTAAGTTTTTAGAACGCAAAATAGAAAAAACAGCTGCTGCATCTGTAGAAGACACAATAGATCCCAACAACAGACTTTCATAAATAGTAAAATCGGTAACAAACCAAACAAAGACACCAAGAGTTGCTGCGGTAAGAAATACTCCTAGGGTAGACAACACCAAACCTTCTTTAAGAATGGGTTTTATGGCTTTAAAATTGGTATCTAGACCACCAGAAAACAATATAAAGTTAAGAGAGACAATACCTATAAACTGTGCTAATTTAGGATCATCAAAACGAATACCACCAATACCGTCTGAACCGGCTAACATCCCTATTGCTAAAAAAAGTATTAATGTTGGTACTCCAAATTTATAAGATGTTTTTCCTACTATAATACTTATAAAAAGTAAAAGAGAACCTATTAAGAGGATGTTTTCAGTGGTTAAATTCATACGCTACTAGTTAAAATTAGTAAGCACAAATTTAGGTTTTTTATTAAAAAAAATAAGTAATTAAGCGTTTTAAAATGTAGTAGTTCAATAATTTATCAACTTATAAAAAACAAGGTTAAATTCAACAATTTTAATAATATTAAACCACTTTAATTATGAGACCTATAGCTGTTTAAGCGTGTTTAATTTAAAAACTAAAATGCATTTAACATTTTCTTGGCTTCCTCAAACTCACTTATCATATCACCAACAATTGCTGCCACAGGTTTTACATCATGAATTAAACCTGCTATTTGGCCTATCTCAAGCTCTCCATCTTCTAAATCTCCTTCAAACATACCGCGTTTGGCTCTAGCTCTACCTAATAATTCTTTAAGTTGTTCTAGTGTTGGGCTCGTTTTATAAAGCTCTTGTAGCTCGTTATAGAATTTATTCTTTATTAATCTCACAGGAGCTAATTCTTTTAAAGTAAGCTGCGTGTCTCCTTCTTTAGCATTAACTACAACTTGTTTAAATGCTTGGTGTGCTGAAGATTCTTCGCTCGCTACAAATCGGCTACCCACTTGTACTCCATCAGCACCTAGCACCATACAAGCTAACATGGCTTTTCCTGTGGCGATACCTCCTGCTGCAATTAACGGAATTTGAAGCTGCTCTTTTACCATTGGAATCAACGTCAAAGTCGTAGTTTCATCTCTTCCATTGTGTCCTCCCGCTTCAAAACCTTCGGCTACAATGGCATTTACTCCTGCTTCTTGTGCTTTTAATGCAAACTTCACACTACTAACCACGTGCACCACTGTAATACCTTTGTCTTGTAACCATTTGGTCCAAGTCTTTGGGTTTCCTGCAGAAGTAAAGACAACTTTTACACCTTCTTCAACAATAATATCCATGATTTCCTGAACATTTGGATATAACATTGGTACATTAACACCAAATGGTTGATCTGTTGCGGCTTTACATTTTTGTATGTGTTCTCGTAAAACATCTGGATACATAGAACCTGCTCCAATTAAACCTAAGATTCCTGAATTACTTGCTGCAGATGCTAATTTCCAGCCGCTATTCCAAATCATTCCCGCTTGAATAATTGGATATTTTATATTGAATAGTGATGTGATTCTATTTACCATATTCTAAAATTATATCTGTTATAATAGTGTATAAATTTCGGTAATTCAAGTGAATTTCACGATTGAAATTGAGGTTAATTTTTATTATACCAAAGGAATTGTAGTCCACACAGTTCTCGATACTATTTCTCATACCTCAAAATCACTTAAACTGACATTAATTATGACTTTGACCTTTAATGAACTTAACTGTTTTAGAATTATTTGTTGTGGACAATTTAATTAAATAAATCCCTGAAGCTAAATCTGATACATTGACAAAACTTAAATCTTTAGTTATCCATTGATTCAAAACCTCTTGACCTAATTGATTATAAATTGACACTTCTAATTGATTTACAGTAGAAGGTATTTTAATATTAAGTCTTGTTACTACTGGATTTGGATAAAAACTAAAGTTTTCAATTTGAGATTTATCTATAGACAAAGCATTACTTAGGGCTAGATCTAAATCTGGTATCCCATAGCCTAAAAAATCATCAGGTGCATTAAATTGTGATGCAGATTGCCTAACATAATCCATAATTTCTGTAGGTGAAGCATCTGGAATGGCTTGCCATAATGACGCAATACCTCCACAAAGAATAGGTCCACTAAAAGAAGTCCCATTATTTTGAACAATACTATTAAACTCATTTATAACATAAGCAGCGCCACCTCTAGCCACTACATCTGGTTTTTGATAACCTATTTGTGCTCCTCCTCCTTGTGAACTAAAAGCTACATAGTCGCCATTTTCATCTACAGCTCCAATAGACAACACAGCTGGAGAGTCGCCAGGAGATCCAACGGTTTGCCAATCTGTTGCTCCAGAGTTACCTGCACTTACCACAACTAAGATTCCTTTTTCTACGGCAATAGTAGCTCCTCTAGCAATAAAAGTGACTTGCCCATTCATATCTGCGGGAGTATAATCGTAATTAGGATTGTCAAACATACGATACCCTAGAGATGTATTAATCATATCTACACCTAAACTATCTGCGCGCTCGGCTGCTTCTACCCAATAACTTTCTTCTACAGGATTTTCACTTCCAGAATCTTCTGTTCTAAATAAATAATAAGAAGCATCTGGCGCTGTTCCTACAAACTGATCTTGAATAAAACCAGCCATTGTACTCAATACTTTTGTACCGTGATTACTACCTGTAAATGCATATATTTCTGAGGTTCTATCTACAAAATCATAACCATCTAACAAATCATTGTTATCTCGTAACCGCTGAAATGCACCTATAGTATTTGCATTGGGGAAGCCAGAATCCATAACAGCAATAGTTATACCTTCTCCTGTAAAATCCGCTAAATGAAGGTTATCGACATTAATCATTTCTACTTGATTTTGAGTATCTCCATAAGTAAATGCAATTGTTTCTTCTTCAATTTCGGTCTTATTTAGGCTTGTATAACTTCGTGATGCAGAATTTAAATTATGATCTGCAAAATCTATACGTTCTACAAACGTTAGACTACTTAAAGCATTTATAGCTTCTTCCGTTCCTCTAACATGAACCGCATTAAACCATTTCGATTTTGCTAAGGCTGTAATTCCTGTTTGAGCTTTTATATCTGAAATATAAGTTTCATTTACGGGCACATCACGTTCGTCAATAGCCACATTATGATTTTGTTTTCTATCTATTGCTTTTTGAGTAAGTATACTAATTGGGTTTGCTATTGAAGCAGCAACGTTTGGTTTATCTGTGAAATAAACCCATGCATCTTGTTGCGCAAAACTGTTAGCAATAACCACTAAACATAGAAGTGTAAAAATCTTTTTCATAGGACCATTAATTATTGAACTTAAAAATATAGTTATTAGTGAACTATCTTATGGTTAAAAACACAAATTGTTCAATCATAAACACCTAAATACATTAACTGTAATTTAGGAAATAACTCCCGAACCTAGTAATTCATCTTCCAAATACCAAGCAACAAATTGACCTTCGGTAATTGCAGACTGTTTATTTTCAAACTCTACATACATACCAGAATTAACCTTATATAAGGTGGCCTTTTCTAAATTTTGTCTATAGCGAATTCTAGCCATTAAAGACATTGTTTCACCGTCCTTTAAAGCTAAATCTTCTCTAACCCAATGCAGTTCTTCATTGGTAACAAACAACACATTTCTGTATAAACCAGGATGTTGTTTACCTTGACCTGTATAAATTATATTTTCTTTAACGTCAGTATCAATTACAAATAAAGGCTCTACAGTACCTCCAACGCCTAAACCTTTTCGTTGACCTTTAGTAAAATAATGTGCTCCTTGATGCTTACCAACTACTGTTCCATCTGTTAAATGATATGTTGGTTTTTTAGATAAGAATTCTAATTCATTCTCTTTAGAATCAAATTGCGGTAAAACTTGGCTATACATTTCAAACGTATCTGCCACCTCAACAATATGCCCCTCTTTTGGTTTTAGTTGCTGTTGCAAAAACTCTGGCAATCTTACTTTTCCTATAAAACATAAACCTTGAGAATCTTTCTTTTCGGCTGTTATTAAACCTTGAGCTTTGGCTATTTCTCTTACTTCGGGTTTTTGTAATTCTCCAATAGGAAATAATGCTTTTGCCAATTGCTGTTGTGATAATTGACAAAGAAAATACGATTGGTCTTTATTATCATCTGCTCCAGCCAATAACTGATGGATTTGTTTTCCATCTTTTTCAATCGTGCCTTTTCTACAATAATGCCCCGTTGCCACGTAATCGGCACCTAATTCTAAAGCGATATCCATAAAGACATCAAACTTTATTTCACGGTTGCAAAGGACATCAGGATTTGGTGTACGTCCTTTTTCATATTCATTAAACATATAATCTACAATACGTTCTTTGTATTGCACGCTTAAATCGACCGTTTGAAAAGGAATACCTAATTTATCTGCCACAAGCATGGCATCGTTACTATCTTCTAACCAAGGACATTCGTCTGAAATGGTCACGGAATCATCATGCCAATTTTTCATAAACAGACCTATAACCTCATAGCCTTGCTCTTTTAATAAATAGGCTGCAACACTAGAATCTACTCCTCCCGAAAGTCCTACAATGACTCTTTTCATATTAATTACCTGCAAAAGCAAGTATCTCTTTTTAATTAATAACTAGATGCTTTTTTAAACATCCCTCCAGTCCTTTTAAGAGGACAACTTAAAACACTAACATTATAATAATGATACTATTTTAGTTCGAAAAACTTCGGCAAAATTACAAAATAAAAAAGGCAATCCTATTAAGATTGCCATTCTGAAATTCTATATATTATATAGTTTTAAACTATTCTTTCTTGTATAACACTTCTTGTGTGGTGTGGTCTATTTTTTTTGTAAGCTTACCATCTTTATAATATTTCCAAATGCCTTTTTTCTGGCTTTTAATATAATTACCTTCCGAAGTTATATTACCATTAGCATCATAATTAATGGTTTTACCTTCTAAATGATCGTCTTTATAATGTGTATGCCTTAACAATACATTCTTTTCTGAAAACCATTTTGATTCTCCATGTAATAAGCCATTTTTATAATGGGCACTTTCTGCTAACAATCCATTTTTAAAATAAACAAAGCGCTCACCTTCTAGTAACCCGTTTTCATTATAATTTTCAACAATCATTTTGGCCGAAGAATTTTTATGGTAAAATGTCCATGTACCAATAAATCGTTTACCATTCATTTTACCTTCACTAATCACTTTTTTAGTTGAAGCTAAAAAAGTAACATCTGCAATACTGTCTTTTTCATTAAAAACTTTTATAGCACTCAAAACACTTTTTCCTGCAGATAACGTATAGTATTTAAATGAGTCAATTTCTTTACCATGCTTAAATACCCCTTCATAACGTTTTTGATCTGTGTTATGATAGTTTTTAGTCCAAATACCGTGTCGTAGCCCGTCTTTATCAAATTGATTCACTGGATTTTGAGCATAGACAGATGTTAAAAATAGTGTTAAAGTGATAATCGTAAAAACTTTTTGTTTAATCATTTCGTATTTTTGTTAAACAAACTGATATAAGTTTGCAATGTTGAACAATATAAAACTCAAAACAATGAAAATTATTTCAAAAAACTTCAAATTACTTACAGTATTTCTATTAGTTGTAGGTATTACTGCTTGTAGTGATGATGATGACAATGGAACATCACCAACGCCAACAACAGTGGTTGACATCGCCATAGAAAACAATTTAACGTCTTTAGCTGCAGCATTGCAAGCAACAGACTTAGTCACAACCTTACAAGGTGAAGGTCCATTTACTGTATTTGCCCCTAGTAATGATGCATTTGCACAATTACTATCGGATACGGGTTTAGATCTAGACAACTTGTCTACAGCTGAAAAAGCCTTAGTTAAAAACATTTTATTAAACCATGTTATTATTGGTAGCACGCTAACATCTACAAACTTAGTTGATGCTGAATCTGGTTATACCAATACTGCAGCAACAGGACCTAATGAGGCAAATTTAAGTTTGTACTTTACCACTTCTAATGGAGTGATGTTGAATGGATCTTCAACAGTTACAAATGCAGATAATGTAGCAAGCAATGGAATTGTACATATTGTTGATGAAGTCATTGGCTTACCTACAATCGCAACCTTTGCGACTACTAATCCTGCTTTATCAAATTTAGTGGCAGCATTAGAATTAGCTGATTCAGGTACACCAACAGTACCATACATTACTACAGTATCTGATGTTACTGCTGGACCATTTACAGTATTTGCACCAACTAACGATGCTTTCGCTAATTTATTAGTAGAATTAGATCCTTCAGGAAATACTGCTCTTGCAGATTTAGATCCTGCAACAGTTGACGCTGTATTAACCCATCATATCGTTAGTGGCAACATACAATCTAGCGGTTTACCAAACGGAGCGGTTATGACATTAGGCGGCGAAATTACTGCTGATAATTCTGCATTTACTTTAACGGACTCTAATAACCGCGTCAGTAATATTGTTACTAGTTTAGTAGACATCCAATCTATGAATGGTGTTGTACATGTTATTGACATGGTGCTTTTACCAATGCAATAAATAAAATAATGAGGCATATAACCTCACAACTTTTTAGGTTGATTAATTAGTTAAGAGGCTCAAACTGTAAAAGGTTTGGGTCTTTTTCTACTACCCTATTTAAGAAAAGATAAATACAGCCTTAAGTCTGATTAAGACAATCTACAATCCCCTTGTATTTGCATCCTTAGAAACGTTGTTTTCTGCGCGTTAAAATCATGTAATAAAATAGCCTCAACAAAAATGTTGAGGCTATAATTTGCTTATTAGTATTTAGACAAAAATGATTATTTCTTTTTGCCTTTTTGTTGTGCTTGTTTTTGTTGCTCTGCTTGCTCCATCATCTCAGCCATTTTCTTTTGAAACTTGTTTTGTTTCTTAGGCTTTGTTTTACTTACTTCAATCTTAGCTAGCACTTTTTCTTCATCAATAATATAATTTTTGATTACTAACATAATACCAATACTAATTAAGTTAGAGATAAAGTAATATAAACTTAATCCAGAAGCATAATTATTAAAGAATACCAACATTAAAAGTGGAGAGAAGTAAATCATATACTTCATCATTTTTGCCATATCTGGCATCCCTTCTTGAGTTGGCTGTGTTGCCATTTGCTGGCCTGTTGTCATTTTCATATAGAAGAAAATAGCAATAGCAGCTAAAATTGGAAATAAACTAACATGACTACCATAAAAAGGAATATGAAATGGTAAGTCTAAAATAGAATCGTAAGAACTTAAATCTTTAGCCCATAAAAACGGCTGCTGTCTTAAATCGAAAGCTGATGGGAAAAATTGAAACAAGGCATAAAACACAGGGATTTGCATTAGACCAGGCAAACAACCACTTAGCGGACTGGCACCTGCTCGACTTTGAATAGCCATAGTTTCTTGCTGTGCTTTTAATTTGTTGTCTTTGTACTTTTCTCTAACAGCATCTAATTCTGGCTTTAAAATTTTCATTTTAGCCTGAGATAAGAATTGTTTGTATTGTACAAATGACAGTACTATTTTAGTTAAAATAGTCATAACTACAATAGCAATTCCATAAGGAAGGAAACTACCTAAAAATGAAAATAAAGGCATAAAGATATAGCGGTTTATCCACCCAAAAATACCCCAACCAAATGGTACAATTTCATCTAAATTTCTACCATAGTCGTTTAAAACCTTAAAGTCACTTGGTCCAAAATAAAAGTCCATAGGTTGATTTATCTCACCACCTTGGTATGCTAATGGAATTTTAGATGAAAATTGTTTTGTAAAAACAGTATCTATTTCCTCATCTTCAACTAAATCTTCAGCTTCTATTCTTGCGCTTTTAAAAGCTTTATCTGTTAATAAAACAGAAGTAAAGAAATGTTGTTTGTAACCAATCCAAGTGACATCTTCTAAATCCTCTTCGGTATCTCTTGCTCCTGTATAATCTGGTTTTCCGTTTTCGTGCTCGTAATGAATATCGGTGTATCTATTCTCGTAACTGATACTTTTTGCATGACGGTACGCTTTTAAATCCCAGTTGAGCTCTAAAGGTTGTGATGTATTAAAAACACCACTTAACCCTTGAGATTTAACTGAAAAATCTATCATATAATCATCAGGTTTCAACTCATAACGGTATTCTAAAAATGCCGTTTCAGAAACTTTAAGTTTCATAGACACTACTGTGTTTTCACCACTTTTAGTTACGCTAGGTTGAAATGGTAAATCTTTAGAATTGAATGTACGATTATCCGATGTACCAAAGGTGATATTAAAAGCACTATTACCATCTTTAATTAAATAAATTGGCACCGAATCATAGTCTACAAAATTCTTCAGCTTTACTTCTGCTAAATAACCACCTTTTCTGTTAAATTTTAGTTCAAAAACATCTGTATTAACGGTTGTTATGGCTTCTCCTGGCAATGTTAAAGCATAAGATAATGCTCCTAATTTACTTTGAGCAGCAACAAGCTGTGTTGAATCTAAAACCTGAGAAGTTCCATAATCTTCTGAAGTGGTAACCAAAGTTTCAGTTTGCTTACTGCTATTCTTCTCAGCTTCCAATTTTTGTTGCTCTGCTATTTTCTGCGCTTCGAGCTCTTCTGGAGTTGGCTGATTCTGGTACATCATAAATACCAAAATTCCGAATATGAGGATAAAACCTATTATAGATTTAATATCGAATTTTTTTTCTTCCATGTTTATTTTTCAGTTTTAGACCCGTAAGGTTAGAGAAACCCAACAGGTCTTGTATGGTAACAATTGCATAACTCAAATAGTTATCCAAAATCTATTTTGCGCCAAAGTGGCACATTTTTTTATTATTTCTTCTTTTTATATTTTAATGTTGCAGCCACAAAAGCGACAAATAATGGGTGTGGATTTTTCACTGTACTCTTATACTCGGGATGGTACTGAACACCAACAAACCAATTGTTTTCTGGTATTTCTACAATTTCTACTAAGCCCGTTTCTGGATTAAAACCTGTAGCTTTCATACCTGACTTTTCAAATTGAGCTTTATAATCGCTATTAAACTCAAAACGATGTCTGTGTCTTTCTGTAATCGTTTCGGTTTTATATACCTTATAAGCAATACTATCTTTTTCTAGATTACAATCCCAAGTACCTAAACGCATAGTACCTCCTTTATTAACCACATCTTTTTGTGATGCCATTAAATTAATTACAGGATCTGGAGTTTGCTCATCCATTTCTACAGAATTCGCGTCCTTAAGATTTAGTACGTTTCTAGCGTATTCTATAACGGCCATTTGCATACCTAAACAAATACCTAAAAAAGGAATATTTTGTTCACGTACAAAACGTACCGCTTCAATTTTACCTTCAATACCACGTTCGCCAAATCCAGGTGCAACTAAAACACCATCCAAATGACCTAGCTTAAATTCAATATTACTCTTAGATAAATATTCGGAATGAATAGGCTCTACATTAACCTTAACTTCATTTTCTGCTCCAGCATGAATAAATGACTCTAAAATAGATTTATAAGAATCCTGAAGCTCTACATATTTTCCAATTAAACCTATAGTAACTTCGCTTTTAGGATTTTTATGACGTTTTAAAAATTCATTCCAACGTTTCAAATCTGGCACATCACTTTTGAGTTGTAGCTGATTTAAAACCACTTTATCCAAACCTTCTTCTAACATTAAATTTGGCACATCGTAAATGGTTGAAGCATCTATAGATTCTATAACCGCTTCCTTTTTTACATTACAAAAACGTGCCAACTTTGTTTTAATACTATCGCTAAGTTTGTGCTCTGTTCTACAGACCAAAACATCAGCTTGTACACCACTTTCCATCAATGTTTTTACACTGTGTTGGGTTGGTTTGGTTTTTAATTCTCCTGCTGCAGAAAGATAAGGTACTAGGGTTAAATGAATAACACATGTATTGTGTTCGCCTAAATCCCATTCTAGCTGTCTTACAGCTTCAATGTATGGCAAAGACTCTATATCTCCAACGGTTCCACCGATTTCAGTTATCACGATATCGTAATCTCCAGAGTTTCCAAGAATTTGAATTCTTCGTTTAATCTCGTCAGTAATATGTGGAATAACTTGAACCGTTTTACCTAAAAACTCACCACGCCTTTCCTTATCTATTACACTTTGATAGATTCTACCAGTTGTAACGTTGTTAGCCTGCGATGTTGGTACGTTTAAAAAACGTTCATAATGGCCCAGATCTAAGTCAGTTTCTGCTCCATCATCTGTAACGTAACATTCGCCATGCTCATACGGATTTAGAGTTCCTGGATCAATATTAATGTACGGATCTAATTTTTGAATGGTTGCTCTGTAACCTTGTGCTTGCAAGAGTTTAGCTAGAGATGCTGCTATTATGCCTTTTCCTAGAGAAGAAGACACGCCTCCTGTTACAAATATATATTTAGGGTTTGTGGTCATATTGCGCTGTTAAACGCAGGCAAATTTACGAAATAAAACGAGTTATCTATGAATTGTTTATCGTTTGTTAATATGTTATTATTTCTATGAAATAATGTTAACAAATAACTAACTTACTTTATGAGCATCAGACAATTACAAACAACATCTAATTATGAGCTGCTATCTAATGACAAACACACTATACTATTAAAAGATAAAAGAATTACTACATGTAACCAATTAACGGAATACTCTAAGCAATTACTTTATAAAAGAAATGCTAATCGAACAGATGTATCGGAAATTTTAAATGAGAAAAAGACACTTGCAGTTCTAAACACACATTCCTAAAACATAGTATTAATTTAAGCACATTAATCAAGAGGCGAATTAAAATAAGCGCAAGGGTTACTCGTTTTGAAAAAAATTTAAAACCCACAGAAACCTGTCTTATAAATTTGAAGGTTTGACTTTCTAAATATTTCTTCTACCTTCGTTTAACATTTTATATAAAACATTTACATAGAATACTGCAACAACTTTAATCTATAGAAGTATAAAAATGCTTGCATATCCATATAAAGACATTGACAACAGTTAATTGAATGAAACCAAGTATCGAATTAATTAGGTTAATTGCAGTAATACTAATTGTATTTACGCATACTAAAAATGAATTGGAATATGGTATAGCTTATGTTATAGTAGAACAAATTCCGCCTTATGGCACTGCAATTCTTTCAATAATATCAGGTTATTTATATTTTGAAGTATCTAGACATAAACAAAATTTATTTTTTAAAAAGATTAAAAGTTTATTAATTCCATATCTAATTGCCAATATGGTTGTTTTAATTTTAGTCTTGTTTGTGTACTATATTTTAGGATACAACCCTCTAAATCGATTAAGTTTTGATTTGTCTCTAATAACAGAAGGGCTCTTCTCTTTAAACTCAGCTCCAATAAATCCGCCTACCTATTTCATAAGAGACATATTTGTTATTTTTTCAATTATTGCTTTAGTCACTCAAAAAGAGTTTAAAACGCTATTTGTTATACTCCCTTTCTTATTACTTGGCACATTAATCTTAAGGTTAGATGTCGCATTTTTATTTTTAATTGGTGTTTTATACTCAAAATATCACAACAAGATTGATAAAAAAACCTTAATCATTACCTCTGTTATCTTAAGTGTTATTTTAAGTTTTTTCTACATTGATTTTCTAAAATTTCCTATCTCATTTTTGATATTTATTCTATTAATAGATATTCAAATTAAGTTTTATAATACAGGGAGATTTTCTTATTTACTGCATTTGTACCACTCTCCTATTATTGTAATCTCATATCCTATATTAACCACGTTTATTGAGGATCCAATACTAAAAATAGTTGCTCAAATTGCAATGGCCTTACTTCTTGTATATGTCTTTTTTTTAGTCACAAAAAAGTATGATTTTCTTAAAATATTGAGTGGAGGACGATAAAAAAACATAGCATAAAAAAGCGGAAACTATTGCTACAAATTACTTAGGTTAGTATTAAGATAACTCCCTAAAATCACTTCCTAAAATCTCTTCGGATGGTATAAATTAACTCTTCTAAACCGTTAATTTTAATATCACACATTTGTGCCATCATCTTTCCTAGCTTACCTTGAGGAAACCCTTTTTGTTGGTACCAGATGTAATAATATTCCGGAATATCTACGAGATATTGATCTTTGTATTTACCAAAAGGCATTTTATAATGTGCCAATTCAATTAAAACCGTGCCATCTAATTCCATTTTAATTAAATTTTATGTGTAAATAAAAGTAGCGTATTGCTTTTTTTATAGGATTGATAAATGAAGTACTAGCTTTCAAACAATTACTATTTAAATTGACCTAAAGCTTTAAGCTCTTTCTCAATAAAAACTTCCCATTCTTTTTGTTTTTCAATATTCATAGAATGCATAGTCTCATGGTCATAACGTTTTTGAGTTTTGCTAACAGCCTCGTTAATGGCATTGTGCAATGCATTCATCTGCGCTTTTATATTTTGATTAACCTCAAGATCAGCTAATTGTTGTCTAAACTTTCGTGCGTAGAGTTCTGTTATATCAAAATGCAATTGCTCGTGAGCTAAAATATGAGCGTTTCCTTTATCTTTTAAATACCACGATTTATTAGGATAAAAATGAGCTTCTACAGTGGTTGAAACCGCTGCAATTCTTTTTCCAGCCGTCTTTAGAGAATAGCCAAAAGTAATCCCTGAGGCCGTTAAAGCAACAGCATCGGATTCTGCATCTGGTTCTGCCTTAAAATCTGCCCAAGTAAGCTTAGATGTTTCATCCCATGTTACGGTTTCTTCATTAGAAAAACTCCCAACACATAATAAAGTAAAAAATATAAGTAAGCTTTTCAAGGATGATTAATTTTAATATTTAGGATATAATATATAAGCTTTTTTAAGGGTATTCTTGCAACTATTTTGCTTCTACAATTCGTAAATCATCAAACTTTACAACGTAAACCGCTTGATTAACATAACCACCAAAAAGCACTTTATTATATCTAAATTTATTTTCTATATACTCTGTTTCAATAGAATCTTTAGAAGCAATATATAAATTTTCTGCAGAAGCCAATCGCATTAAAAGATCTAATGTTATATCAAACCCACGAGCAGCATACTTACTCGGTGAAACACCATATGCTTTTCTATAAGCTTTAACAAAACCGTTAGATTTTGTTTCGTCAAAATCTTTATGTATGGAAGGATAGTGAAACTTTAATTTAGACAAACTAATATTGTCTATATCTTTACCTTCAAATGCTTTATTCTTATCTGTTGTTACTAAAACTATTTCAGTTTTATTTACCACTAAACCATTTAATAAACTTATTACACTAGAAATAAACGAGTTATTATTGGTTTGTAAAAACACATAAGTTTTACCAGCAGAAAACACATTTTGTATATCTGCAGGATAAATGTAATGTGCATCTTTAGTTTTATTTTTCTTATCCATTCTCGATAATATGAGTTTCGAGTTTGGAAACTCGTTTTGTAGGGCTTGACTTCCTACTTTATGAGCTTGATCAGAAATAATAACAACTTTGGTCTTTAAGCTATCTGCTTTTACAAAATCTACCATTGCCTTGCGCAACAATTTATCGTTTGGAATGGTTTGAAATACATTGCTATAAACTTCCTTAGGCTTATTCATCGCTGCAATTACAGGAACGTGATTTGCCTTTAATGCCATGGCCACACGATTAAAACTCGTCTCTTCCATTGGACCAATAACTGCATCGTAATCTGAAAAATCATTTTCGTCTAATAACTTTCTTGTTGCTGCAATATTATAACGTGTATCTAAAACCTTTAAGTCTGTTGAAATTCCTAATTGCTTTGCCGAATCTAATGCCATTAATACACCAACATGAAAATCTAAAACAGCCGATAAACGTCTACTATTTTTAATTTGGTCTTTAACTTCTTCAACAGAATCTACATCAATTCGGTGCAGCTGATAAGGCATCATTAAGGCTATTTTTTTAGTCTTAAAGTTTATTAAACTCGTTTTTAAGTTTGTTTTACCTACAGTTGCCATACGTCCCGTTGTATCTACATCTGCTGGCACCTTTAACACCATTCCTGCTTTTAAACCTGCTGTTTTTAATTCAGGATTTAATTGCTCTAATTGTTCTTGTGTTAAATTAAGTTTCCCTTTAAGGCTATAAAATGTTTCTTTTGGCAATACTTCATAAAAACCAAAACTTGCTTCTACTGTTTTTTCTTCTTTATCTTCAATATTAGGCACATTAAGCTCATCTCCTGGCTGAATGGTTTCATTCATAAAAGGATTTAAAGCTTCTAATTCTGCGACAGTAATGCCAAATTTATAGGCAATTCTCCATTTGCCCTCCTTAGGTAATACAGTATATTTTTTTACGGTATTGGTCAAGGTTTGCTTAGAAACAACTGTTCTATACCTTGGAATTCTAATTTTATCTCCTTTTTTAAGGTTTTCAGAATACAAGAATCGATTTGCTTTCTTTATCTCATCTTCAGAAACGTTATATTTTTGTGCTAAACCATATAACGTTTCTTTACGTTTTACCTTATGATTTTTATAGTCAATAAGTTCTCTGCTTTCTCCTACAATTGGTTCATTCTTTATTTTTGAATTCGGAATAATCAATATTGTATTAGGCTGAAATTTCCGTTTTGCATCAGGATTAAGTGCGTAAATATCAAAAGGAGTTACTAAATACTTCTTAGAAATACTCTCTATTGTTTCCCCTGTTTTTACCGTATGCTCAATATAATTTTGAGCCGTTAAACCAAAGGTAAACGCAATTAATATGATGGTTAAAATGTTCTTCATGTATTCTATTTTACGACAAACTGTACTTTGACATTGCTAAGCAATTCGTTCTTATTTTTTATTCCCACTCAATAGTAGCTGGTGGTTTTGAGCTAATATCATACACCACTCTATTGACACCTTTTACTTTATTTATAATTTCATTTGAGGTCTTTTGCAAAAACTCATAAGGTAAATTTACCCAATCTGCGGTCATGCCGTCTGTACTTTCTACAGCTCTTAAAGCTACACATTTTTCGTAAGTACGTTCGTCTCCCATGACACCTACACTATTCACTGGCAACAACATAGCTCCTGCTTGCCAAACTTTATCGTATAAATTCCAAGAACGAAGGTTATTAATAAAAATAGCATCTACCTCTTGTAATATACGTACTTTTTCTTCAGTTAGATCTCCAAGAATCCTAATTGCTAATCCTGGACCAGGAAATGGGTGACGACCTAACAGCTGACTATCCATATTCATTGACGCTCCAACACGTCTTACTTCATCTTTAAATAAAGCGCGTAATGGCTCTACCACACTTAGCTTCATATAATCTGGTAATCCACCAACATTATGATGACTCTTTATGGTTGCACTTGGGCCTCCTGTTGCTGAAACACTTTCTATAACATCTGGATATATTGTGCCTTGCGCTAACCATTTTACATCTTTTATTAAATGGGCTTCGTCATCAAAAACAGCGATAAATTCAGCTCCAATCGCTTTTCTTTTCTTTTCTGGATCACTCAATCCTTTTAAGGCATTCAAAAAGCGTGCCGAAGCATCTACACCTTTAACGTTTAATCCCATACCTTCGTATTGCTTTAACACATCTACGAATTCGTTTTTACGTAACAAGCCATTATTTACAAAAATACAATAGAGATTTTTCCCAATAGCTTTGTGTAATAACATGGCAGCGACTGAAGAATCTACTCCTCCAGATAATCCTAGTACCACTTTATCGTCGCCTAGTTTTTCTTTTAAGTCTTGAACCGTTTCTTCAACAAAGGCATTGGGTGTCCAATCTTGTTCAACCGCAGCTATTTTAACTAAAAAGTTCTGTAATAATTGATGTCCATCTGTAGAATGATATACTTCAGGATGAAATTGAATCGCGTACGTTTGCTCGCCTTCTATTCTGTAAGCGGCATTTGTAACATCACTCGTACTTGCTAAAAGCACTCCGTTTGTTGGTAATTGTTTAATGGTGTCACTATGACTCATCCAAACTTGACTCCCTTCATGTATATTTTCAAAGAAATCTTCATCAGACTTTATAAAAGCCAAATTTGCTCTTCCGTATTCTCTAGTATTTGATTCTGCGACTTCGCCTCCTGAAAAATGTGCCAAATATTGCGCGCCATAACAAACGGCTAGCATTGGTTTTTTCCCTCTGATAGTCTCTAAATCAGGATGAAGCACATCTTCGCCTCGCACTGAGTTTGGACTACCAGATAAAATGACGGCTTTAAAGCTCTCTGAATCTGAAGGAATTTTGTTAAATGGGTGAATTTCGCAGTAGATGTTTAACTCTCTGACGCGTCGCGCAATAAGCTGTGTGTATTGCGATCCGAAATCTAAAATTAGGACTTTGTTGTGTTGCATGCGCAAAAATAAGGATTGATTTGCGAATTACGATTTACGATTTATAATTTTTTAGATTAAGTTTTTAACATAAAATCCGCTTTTGTGTTATTAAGTTAATATCACAAATCCATCAAATAATTCATCAATTTACTACATTACATTAGTGAACTTAGACCATACTATCTAGAATCATAGCAATATCCTTTTCGGTAGTATCAGGATTGATAAAACAAAAACGCGAACAAGTTTCATAAGTATCACCATTTTTCCATTTGGTTGGTGTCACTAATGCGAATCCTTTTTCATGGTTTTCGTATGTCCAATGTGTATAATCTTCGGGTTTCCAACCTATTCTTCTGTATAAGACACATGATAAACTTGGTGCCCTCACCAATTCCAAATCTGGATGCGCTTCAATGAGTCGTCCTGCTATTTGTGCCAATTCTAAACCACGTTCTACAGCTTCTTTATAACGGTCGGTACCATGTGTTGCTAAAGAGAACCATAAAGGCAAACCTCTAACTCTACGCGTCAATTGAATTTGATAATCGGTTGGATTAAATCCGTGTGCTCCTTCATCCTTAAATATTTCGAGATATGAGCCTTGTTGCGAATGGGCATTTTTTGCCAATTCCATATTCTTATAAATTACAGCACCACAATCGTATGGTGAGAACATCCATTTATGCGGATCAATGGTAATACTATCAGCTTTTTCTATACCATTAAATAAATGACGTACAGAATCTGCTACCAAAGCACCTCCTCCATAAGCAGCATCGACGTGAAACCATAGATTTTCTTCTTCGCAGACTTTAGCTATACTATCTAAATCGTCAATAATTCCAGCATTAGTGGTTCCTCCAGTTGCAACAACAGCAAATAAACATTTACGTTGGTGTTCGGTTAATGTTGCAATCGCTTCTCTAAGCGCTTCGCCTGTTAAATGCTCTTCAGAATCTACCAAAACAATATCTACATCAGCCACTTTAGCCATGGCTTTTATGGATGAATGTGCTCCTATTGATGTTACAATCAATCCTTTTTCGCGCTTAAACTCCGGATTTTCTCTCCAATGTTCTCTAGCGGTGACAATCGCAGATAAATTAGCTGCTGTGCCTCCACTTGTAAAAACTCCAAAAGCACCTTCTGGTAAACCTGTTAAAGACACAATCCATTTCATGGCTTCGTTTTCACAAAAAATACCTCCTGCACCTTCCATCCAATATGCGCCATGTATACTTGATGCCGACGTAATTAAATCAAACATAATTGCCGCCTTCGTTGGTGAAGCTGGTACAAATGCCAAGTTTCTTGGGTGATCTACAGGCACATTGGCTTTTGCTAAATGTGCTTTCCAAAGGTTAAACGCATATTCTCCTCCAACACCATCAGGTGTTACGGTTTCGCCAACTAATGCTTTTAATTCTTCAGATTTTTTAGGTTTACCTATTTGATGTTCGGTTGCAGAAACGCGGCCGATGACATATTTCATGACATCTAAGGTCATTTCTACCAACTCTATATCAATCTTGTGCATGGACTATTTTAAATTTAATATTAAGAACTCACCTTTCAATGGCTCTAAAGCTTTTAGTAATTCTGGTATTAAATCCTCGCCAAACTCTAAATATAATTCTGAAAAATTAGTGTTTCGTTCTTGTAAACTTTGATTAGGAAATAATTGTTCTTGTAATTCTGTACAACGACTAATTTGGTCTGCTAATTTCCGCTTTTGTGCTATTAACAATCGTTTTTCAAGATGTTTTAAGCCTTTTAATTGTTTGACTTCTTGGGCTTTTACAGCACCAATAAAAGATTTATCTGTTTGTTCTGCTAAATCATAAAGGCTTTTAAATTGGGTTTCTAAATGTTGAATTTGCTCTGAAAAGTCAATATCTATATTCGATATTTTTCTAACCTTTTTATTAATAAACGAATGTCTATCTAAGAACAAATCGTTATCCGAAATATGCAACTTCTCAAGCTTCTCTGCTTGCTTTGTTGTTTTTACTAAGGCCGAATTTCGTAATAGCAACATCGGAAATGTAACATTCTGCGCTTTAAAATTAGATTTTAATTGCAACCAATAAATCATTTCTCCGCCTCCACCAATGTAACAGAGGTTTGGCAAAATCACTTCTTGATATAAAGGTCGCATAATCACGTTTGGCGAAAATCGCTCCGGAAATTCATCAAGATGCTCTAGTAGCTCACTCTTGCTCCAAGAAATATCAGTATCTAGTACCGAATAAACGCCTTCACTTTCTACAATACGCTCGCGTATACCATCTTTAATATAAAAGAGGTTAATCTCTCTCGGATTTACTTGAATCTTTAATTCTAAATCTTCTAATTTCTTATTGGTTTCAGAAACAGTTTTAAATGCTGTTTGTTCTAGCATTTCTTGTTTCATCTGTGGAATAAACAAACGTTTCAATTCCCTATCATCGGCATCTATAATCACTAAACCATGTTCTCCAAATAATGCATTAGCCAAATAACGTGTAGCATCTGCTAAATTATGATGCTTAAGATAGCCTTCTTTAAACCATGTTTTTAGTTGTTCCGCATGTTTTCCACCTCCAAATTCTAAAGAAATCACCTCGAATACTTCATCTAAACCTTCGGTATTAAAATGACCAACAGCTCCTGTTTGATCAGAATTCCACTGAATCTTTTTGCCTTTAAAATTGAAATAATTGATTTCTTCAAAATCATGATCTTCTGAAGCCATCCAATACATAGGCACAAAATTGTACTCTGGATATGCTGTTTGTAATTGCTTTGCTAGGTTTATAGTAGAAATAATCTTGTACAGAAAATACAATGGTCCTGTAAATAAGTTTAATTGATGACCTGTAGTAATCGTGAAGGTATTTTCAAGATTTAGACGTTCAATATGTTCTGCTGTTAGCTCTGAAGTCGCTATGTTTTTGTATTGCTGCTTTAAAGTTTCTGCGAGAATAGTTCTAGACTGCGCTCTAACAGACAAACCTTTTTCTTTTATCTGTGCTTCAAAATTTTCCAACTTAGGAAAACGATGGTAGAATTCTTTTAACTCTTCTTTTTCAGCGAGATAATCGCATATAAAATCTGAGAAATAATTGGTATCCTTAAACGGAATATAATTGGTTGGCATTATCAAACTTATTTATGGCATAAAGATAATACTCTTCAATTTTTTATCTGCTAATTTTTAGTTAATTCAGTTGCACTAACTATCTTTACTAGCTTACAACCTTAATTTTAAATTAAATGCAAAAATTCATCTTAGCTCTTTTGGTCGTTTTTAGTGGCCTAACCTTAACTTCAGCGCAAACCATTCCATCTCCAACGGACTTTTTAGGTTATGATATTGGCACACAATTTAGCAGAAATCATCAGGTTATTGATTATTTTAAAGCCGTTGAAAAAGCAGCTCCTCATCAAGTAAAATTAGAAAACTACGGAAAAACCAACGAGCGCAGAGATTTGTATTTGGCTTTTGTAACGAGCGAAGCTAATATGAAGCAACTCGAAACTATTAGAGAAAACAATTTAAAAAATGCAGGTTTATTAGAAGGCGAAGCAACAGCAACAGATATTGCCATTGTTTGGTTAAGTTATAATGTGCATGGTAATGAAGCATCGAGTTCTGAAGCGTCTATGCTTACCTTATATAAATTACTAACTGAGCAACAAGAGTTACTTAAAAACACGGTTGTTATTATTGATCCAAGTGTAAATCCTGACGGTCGTGATCGCTACGTTAATTGGTACAACAGAACAAAAAGTGAACCATACGATGTTGACAAACAAGCGAGTGAACACAACGAACCTTGGCCAGCAGGACGGCCAAATCATTACCTCTTTGATTTAAATAGAGATTGGGTTTGGGCAACACAAGTAGAAACACAACAACGTTTAGAGTTTTATAACAAATGGATGCCTCATGTGCATGTCGATTTCCATGAGCAAGGCATTAACGAACCATACTATTTTGCACCTGCAGCAGAACCACTTCATGAAATTATTACCGATTGGCAACGCGATTTCCAAACACAAATAGGACAAAATCACGCTAAGTATTTTGACAAAGAAGGTTGGCTATTCTTTACCAGAGAACGTTTTGATTTATTGTATCCAAGTTATGGAGACACCTACCCAACGTTTATGGGAGCCATGGGAATGACTTATGAGCAAGGCGGTCACGGTATGGCTGGTTTAGGTATATTGAATGACGAAGGCCATGTGTTAACATTAGTAGAACGCTTAACACACCATACAACCACAGGACTTTCTACGGTTGAAATGGCTTCAAAAAATGCAAAACAATTAAATACCGAGTTTAGTAAATTCTTTAATAATACCAACTTAAAATACAAAAGCTACGTCTTAAAAGGCAATGAAGATAAATTGAATAGCCTAAAAACGCTTTTAAATAAACATCAGATTGCTTTCGAAAATGCCACAAACACTAAGGTTTCGGGTTACCATTATGCCACAGGAAAACAAGGTAGTTTTAATGTAGATGCAAATGCGGTAGTGGTGCATAGCAATCAACCCAAAGGTAAAATGGTAAAGGTATTATTTGAACCAAACACCAAACTCTCAGATTCTTTAACTTACGATATCACGGCTTGGTCACTGCCTTATGCCTATGGATTAGATGCTATTGCAAGCACCTCTCAAGTACAGAGCAGAATAATTTTAAGCAAAAAAGCACTTCAAAACTTAAACGATGCTTATGGCTATGTGAGCAAATGGAACTCTATGGAAGATGCTCAGTTTTTAGCAGAACTATTAAAGCAAAATTTTAAAGTGAGGTTTACCGAAAAACCATTCACTTCTAATAACACCAAATTTGAACGAGGGTCACTCATCATCACCAAAGGAGACAATAAGCATATTAAAAAAATGGTTTCAAAATTAAATACCATTGCACAAGAGCATGCACAACCTTTAACAGCAATTAATTCTGGTTTTTCACAAAGCACTCCAGATATGGGCTCGCCAGATATTAAATTGGTAAACAAACAAAAGGTAGCTATTCTTTCTGGTGAAGGCACATCGTCTTTAAGCTATGGTGAACTATGGCATTTCTTTGAACAACAATTACACTATCCGTTGACGTCTATAAATACCGATGATTTTAGCAAAACCAATTTAAACAAATACAATGTATTAATTCTGCCAAATGGCTACTACGGCAAAGTGTTCACCGAAAACAACTTAACAAAACTAAAAGATTGGGTAAAATCTGGCGGAAAAGTAATTGCTATTGATGGTGCACTGCGAAGTTTTGCGGGTAAAGAAGGCTTTAGTCTCAATTTTAAAACACCTGAAGCTGATGACCAAAAAGAAAACCTTACGGCTTATGCAGATCGCGAACGCGAGTACAGCAACCACCTTATTACAGGTGCTATTTTTAATACCAAAGTAGATGCGACGCATCCTATGGCATTTGGTTACAGCGATCAGTATTTCACGCTTAAATTAGGAAGCTCTGCATACAATATATTAGAAAACGGCTATAACGTGGCATACTTAAATGACACCAAAGTGTTTTCTGGTTTTGCAGGCCAACAGGCTTTAAAAGCATTAGACCAAACTTTAGTATTTGGCGAAGAACCCATGGGAAGCGGTAGTTTTATTTACATGGTAGATAACACGCTTTTTAGAAGCTTCTGGGAAAATGGAAAACTCTTTTTAGTGAACGCTGTGTTCTTTGTGAATAACAATGCTTATGAGTTGTAATAACTACTGATCATCTTAGTTAAAAGATCTTGGAATCAACTATTTATAATTTGACTTTAATTAAAAAAAACACCACATAAATTAATCATTAAACCATTTATAAAAAAAACAGTCAAAATCATTGAATATTCACAAAATATTGAGGACATGATTATATTTAAATCAATTAAAAACTGCGCAACAATTCTATTTTTAAGTTTATATTTTATTGGGTTTAGTCAAACGTATCCAATTGTAGATACATCTGTTTCAGATTATTACAATAATACCTCAATAATTTCTGCACCTTCTGCTGGTGAAGCATTTTACGGACAAGATGCTCAGTATATAGGAAATCAACCCTCTTATACAAATAACGGAGACGGAACCATTACAGATAATGTCACAGGTTTAATGTGGGAACAAGATATGGGAACTAAAATAAGCTATGAAGCAGCTTTTACAAAAGCAGCTAATTCTACCCTAGGAGGCTATACAGATTGGAGAGTACCTACTATAAAAGAATTATATTCTTTAGCAAATTTCACAGGCAGATGCTTTGGTGATGATGCCGTAGATATGTTTATAGATGTCAATTATTTTAATCAACCAATTGGAGATGTTTCTACAGGCGAAAGAGAAATTGATGCTCAAACATGGTCAAGCACGCAATATGTTGGTTTAATAATGAGTGGAAACTTAGGTATTTTTGGATATAATTTTGTTGATGGTAGATTAAAAGCTTATCCCAAATTAAACCCTGCGAATGGTAACCCTAATGAAATGTATTTTAGAATGGTGAGAGGAAACACATCATATGGCATAAATAGTTTTGTAGATAATGGTGATGGTACTATTTCAGATAATGCTACAGGATTAATGTGGCAACAAGTTGATAATGGCAATACATACGATTGGGAAAATGCTTTACTTTACTGTGAAAATCTATCGCTTGCTGGTTATGATGATTGGCGTTTACCAAACGCTAAAGAGTTACACAGCATCGTAGATTATACGCGATCATTACAAACCACAAACTCTCCAGCTATAGACCCTTTATTTACATGTAGCTCATTTACCAATCCGAATGGAGATTCTAATTATGGCTATTATTGGACAAGTTCACCCTTACAAGATGGACCAAACCCATATTCTGATGCCGTTTACACTTGCTTTGGTGAAGCGCAAGGTGAAATGTCTTTTCCTCCAACATTTATACCAACAATATATGACACACATGGTGCTGGTGCGCAAAGAAACGATCCAAAACAAGTAGGAAACAATACTTACCCAACATATTTTGGACCACAAGGTGATATTTTATATGTTAATAACTATGTGAGAGCCGTCAGAGACATACCTTTGGCATTGTCTTTAGATGAAACAATTAAAATAAATTTCAATATTTATCCAAATCCTGCAACTGATAAAATAGTAATAGAAACCACTAATGACCTCAAATTAAAAATTCAAAATATTGAAGGAAAAACGATAAAGACCATCAAAATTAATGCTGGATTAAATACAGTTTCTTTAAAAGAAATATCTTCAGGAATATATTTCTTTCAATTATCTGATTCAATTTCAAGACGTGTAGAAAAAATAATCATTAATTAAATAGAACTTTTTAATAACAAGATAGAGCTAAACAATCGTTAAATGTATTGGTAAAATAATACTAATGATGTCTTAGAGTCAAAACTGAATACCTTTAAACACCAAATAAAACCATACAATTCAGCTTAAAATTTATTAAAAAGTGGTTACAATATAGCTTACCTTAACGAGATTAAATTATTTTCCATTTTTTGATAATCAAGATGCTGTAGCAAACTAAAATCAAACTTTAGTTTTTAGTAAACGCTATTTTATAAGTAAATATCAATGCTATAGAATTGTAAATAACAGACAAATAATGAAAACATTAAAAGAACAAACCGACGCTAAGATTGCTGCAGGGAGAAAAGCAAAACCTGAATTTATGCAAGGTGTTGATGATATCATTGAAAAAGCAAAAGCTTTTGAACAAGGAAAAGATGCTCTAAAAATTGGGAACAAAGCTATAGATTTTGAATTACCAAATCCAAAAGGGCAACTCATTTCACTGTCTGGTTTACTCGAAAAAGGGCCTGTAATTGTTACATTTTATCGTGGTAGTTGGTGTCCTTATTGCAATTTGCAATTGAGAGCATTGCAAGATAAATTAAGTGAAATTCATGCCTTAGGAGCTACATTAGTTGCCATTAGTCCAGAAGTACCAGATGGCTCATTAACAGAAAACGAAATCAACACAATGGCATTTACAGTGTTATCTGACCAAGACGCAAAGATAGCGTCACAATATGGTGTGGCTTGGGAAGTTCCTGAGTTTTTAATGGAACATATGCGCGTAGATCGTGGACTAGATTTGAAGAAAATTAATAATGGCAATGCTAGTATTTTACCAATACCTGCTACATTTATTGTAGATACGGATGGTATTATAAAATGGAATTACGTCAATGTAGACTACAGAACGCGCTCTGAACCAGATGAAATTATTGAAGTACTTAAAAATTTAAGTTAAGCAATAACAAAATGTTTAGAGTTGTAATATAAACGGTGTTTTAGTTTATTAAAAATTGAAGATAAATAAAAAACTAAATACTTAAGAATAAATCACTTGACTATAAATCTCAAAAAAACTACTTTCGTTTAACGTTGGCTATAAAACATTCAAACGCTTTTATAGCCGCGAGACATTGACATTCATTGATGGAACGCACTCTGAACGGATAAAAATCGAAATAAATAAAACGAAATTTTAAAATTATGAAACATATATTTATCCTTACGACAATTTTTCTATTGAATTCAGTTTCATCACCTCTGTTTGCTCAACAGGATAGTTTTATTGAGGATTATTTGGAACGATTGGAAAATTCTCGGAAATACTTGGTTCTTGTTGCGGAGAAAATGCCAGAAGACAAATATGCTTTTAAAGCATCACCAGAGTCATCGAGCTTTGCTGAAAATTTAATGCATATTGCTTGGGCAATGGATTGGCATAGTCAAACTTTATTGGGTGAACGTAAAGCAAGAGATTGGAATACAGACACAGAACTTAAAGTTGAGAATAAATCAAAAAAGGAAATGATTGCAACAATAGAAAAAACATTTAATGAAACAATAAAATTAATAACTGAATTTGATACAACTAAATTTAATGATAGATTGGACTATTTAGGATTAGATAGAACCAAAAGACAAATTTTTCTATTACTTACTGACCACATTACTCATCACCGAGGGCAAATGCTCGTTTATTTGCGACTAAATGGAATAAAACCACCGAGATATGTTTTATATCAATAAATTGAATAATATAATACAGAATGAATTATTAACACAAAATCGGAATTGAAAAACGAATGGAATAAAATAACGAAATGGCAACACCGTTTATAATTAATTACTAGTGTGGGTACTCGGAAAATCCTGCGGATTTTCCTAATGGTTCGTTTTCTTTTAATAATTTAATCATAGCCAACACAACTAATCATACACAAAACCGTCAAACAACTATATGTCCTCACATAAAATGAATACCAAATAAACCTAAATTTTTCATTCACCACTGAGCAATACCCAAACCCATTGGCTTTTTCACACACACGTTCCATACCAGCCTTAGTTTAAATCGCTTTTCTAGTAAACCCACCATCCGCTTTTTGTGCCATCGGCTTACCATTCAAATCCTAAAAATTAATATCATATAACGTTCCTACTAAAGGGATAATTTCGGTCTGTTGTGCCACAATCTCAAATCTTAAGCTAAACACCTATGAAACAGCGTTATAAAAAATTTCAAAATACAGGTTATAGCGTGGTTATAGCATGCTTATAAAGTGCTTAAAACAAGCTTATAGCATAAAAGAACACACGGCGTAAGGCACAATACTAATATCTAGATTAATAATACAGGCTTATAACCTTAAGATTTGCATAACTAATTGCTGGTTCTCTACGTACTCTCGGTCATTAAAAACATCTACTAAACGTCATAATTAAAACTTTCATTACCTTTAAGTACTAACTTAAACTCTAAATTATGAAACTAGGCGCATTTTCAATAAGTCTTGCGGTAAAGGATATAAAAGCCTCACAAACATTTTACGAAACTTTAGGATTTTCAGTATTTGCTGGAAGTTTAGAACAGAACTATCTCATTATGAAAAATGGAGAATCCTTAGTGGGTTTGTTTCAAGGCATGTTTAAAAACAATATATTCACTTTTAATCCTGGTTGGGACCAACACGCCAATGCACTCGAAAAATTTGATGATGTGCGCACCATTCAGAAACATCTAAAAAGTAAAAACATCATATTAGAACACGAAGCAGATGAAACCACCTCTGGACCTGCAAGCTTTGTGGTTTTAGATCCTGATGGCAATGCTATTTTAATCGACCAGCATGTCTAATAATTTTTCATTATCTTTTAAGGATAACTAAAAAACGAAACACATGTCAAAGCCAGATTTTTCAAATTTAAAAGCCGTTTTCATTAACTGTACGCTTAAGAAGTCACCAAGAGTGAGTCATACACAAGGCTTAATGGATCGCTCCATAGACATTATGAAAAAGGAAGATGTTAGTGTAGATACCATTCGTTTTATAGACCATGATGTGGCATCAGGAGTATATCCTGACATGACAGAATACGGTTGGCAAACCGACGAATGGCCAACACTCTTTAAACGTATTTTTGAAGCAGATATCTGCGTTATTGGCACACCAATTTGGTTGGGTGAAAAATCCTCGGAAGCCACCAAATTAATTGAACGTTTTTATGCCATGAGTGGCCAACAAAATGACAAAGGGCAATATCTATTCTACGGAAAAGTTGGAGGTGCTATTATAACAGGCAACGAAGATGGCGTAAAACATTGTGCCATGGGTATGCTTTATGCCTTGCAACATATTGGTTATTCTATTCCACCACAAGCAGATTGCGGTTGGATTGGCGAAGTTGGACCTGGTCCTAGTTATCTCGATAAAGAAGCAGATGCTAAAAACAATGATTTCACCAATAGAAATACCACCTTTATGACTTATAATTTAATGCATTTGGCTAAACTTTTAAAGGAAAATAATGGGTATCCTGCTTACGGTAATTCTCGTAAGGATTGGGATGATGGTACACGTTGGAATTTTGAAAATCCGGAATACAGATAAATGAAATAAATTAATATAAAGTCTTAAAAAACGAAAGGCAACATTTAAAAAACAAAATACCAAATAATCACACTAACAAGTGTATAAAACAATAATAAACCTATTTGCATTCTATTGTGTTTTACTGAGCTGGTCATATTACTACGGATTTGTATTCAACTATATGACACAAAATACAGTATATTGTCACTTGTTTAACAGAAATATCAAACAAAATGGAAAAAGCGTTACAAACCATGATTGATAATATGCCTGAGAAAACAGGCAAATCCTTAGAACAATGGAAATCTATTTTAAGTAAAAAAGCATTTGCTAAACATTCTGAAGGAGTCAATTTCCTAAAAAAAGAACATGGTGTCACCCATGGTTTTGCCAATACCATTGTTACCCTTTCTAAAGAAGAAAACAATACGCCTGAGGATTTGGTGAGCAACCAATATAAAGGCAAGGAGAGTTTATTTCCTATTTATGAAAAGATACTTGCTACCGTTAAAACCTTTGGAACAGATGTGACCATCACACCTAAAAAAACCAGTGTTAGCGTTATTAGAAAACGCCAATTTGTGTTAATAAAACCTGCTACAAAAACACGAATTGATTTAGGATTAAAACTCCCTGAAAAACTAACTACAGACCGACTAGGAAATTCCGGACCTTTTGGTACCATGTGTACACATCGTGTTCAAATAACATCTATTGACAACATTGACGACGAATTAATTGAATGGATGAAAGAAGCCTATATAAAAGCCGAATAGCACAACTGTAAAAAGCTTTAGCTATTTCAAATTGTTTTAGGACACTAAGACTTCGCCATACAAATCAAAATCTTCTGCTTCAGTTACTTTAATGGTTGCAAATTCTCCGGTTTTTAAATAAACCTTAGAGGCATCAATTAAAACTTCGTTATCTACATCTGGCGAATCAAATTCAGTTCTACCAACAAAATAATTACCTTCTTTACGGTCAATAACCACTTTAAACTCTTGTCCTATTTTGGCTTGATTCAATTCCCAAGAAATCTGAGATTGAATTTCCATGATTTCATTGGCACGCTGAATTTTCACCTCTTCAGGTACGTCATCTTCTAAATTGTAAGCGTGTGTATTTTCTTCATGAGAATACGTAAAACAGCCTAAACGCTCAAAACGCATTTCAGAAACCCATTGTTTAAGTTCTTCAAAATGTGCTTCTGTTTCACCAGGATAACCAACAATTAGTGTTGTTCTAATGGTCATTTCAGGAACTATAGCTCTAAATTCATGAATCAATTTAGTGGTCTTTTCTTTAGTTGTACCACGACGCATCGATTTTAGTAAGTCATCAGAAATATGTTGTAACGGAATATCTAGATAATTACAAATCTTAGGTTCACGCTTCATGATGTCTAACACATCCATCGGAAATCCTGTTGGAAATGCATAATGTAATCGTATCCACTCAATACCTTCAACCTTAACTAAGTGTTCTAGTAACTCAGCAAGATTTCGTTTTTTGTAAATATCTAAACCGTAATAGGTTAAATCTTGAGCAATTAAAATTAATTCTTTAACACCTGAGGCAGCTAATTTCTCTGCTTCAGTAACTAAATTTTCAATTGGAGTACTTTTATGTTTTCCGCGCATGATAGGAATAGCACAAAAACTACAAGGTCTATCACAACCTTCTGCTATTTTAAGATAAGCGTAATTTTTTGGTGTTGTTGTTAAACGCTCTCCAATTAACTCATGCTTATAATCGGCTCCTAAAGCTTTTAACAAGCCTGGTAATTCTGTAGTACCGAAATACTGATCTACATTTGGAATTTCTTTTTCTAAGTCTGGCTTATAACGCTCACTTAAGCAACCTGTTACAAAGACTTTATCAACCTCTCCATCTTCCTTTTTCTGCATGTATTCCAAAATGGTGTTCACACTTTCTTCCTTGGCATTATTAATAAAACCACAAGTGTTAATCACTACAACGTTGCCTTCTTGCTCATGGACAACGTCCTTTCCGCTTGCTTTTAGCTGTCCCATTAACACTTCGCTATCGTAAACATTTTTACTACAGCCTAGAGTTACTACGTTGATTCTGTTTTTCTTAAGAGTTTTTGTACGCATGTTTAAATAAATCAGTTTGCAAAGATACAATGTAAATTAAACCTTTAGTATATTTATAGGTCTTAAATAAAAACTTACGATGAAATCTTTTCAATTTACATCCATTTTAATAGTTATATTTCTATTTATTTCTTGTTCAAGTGATGATACTTCTTCAGAGAACCAAGGCTCTCCAACCGATGAGATCTATTTCCCTCCTTTAAATTCCGATACCTGGGAAACTAAATCAATTTCAGAATTAAATTGGAATGAAGATCAGCTTCAACCATTATTAGACTTCCTAGAGGAAAAAAACTCTAAAAGTTTTATGATTCTTCATAACGGCAAAATAGTTGAAGAACATTATTTTAATAACCATACCAGTTCTACCCCATGGTATTGGGCAAGTGCAGGAAAGACATTAACTACTGCAGTTACTGGAATTGCTCAAGATGAAGGTTTATTGGATATCAATAATAAAGTTTCAGATTATCTTGGTACTGGTTGGACAAGTGCTCCATTAGAAAAAGAAAACCTAATTACTTGTAAAAATTTATTATCCATGACCTCTGGTTTAGACGATACTTTAGGTGATGATGTTTCGCCTGTAAATTTACAGTATATGGCAGATGCTGGTACGCGTTGGGCTTACCATAATGTGTATGTAAAATTACAAGATGTTGTGGCTGAGTCTAGCAATACAACTTGGGACAATTACTTTAATACACATCTTAGAGACAAAATAGGAATGACTGGAAATTGGATAGAC
The DNA here is from genome assembly GCF_018860565.1 of Winogradskyella psychrotolerans. GTDB lineage: Bacteria > Bacteroidota > Bacteroidia > Flavobacteriales > Flavobacteriaceae > Winogradskyella > Winogradskyella damuponensis. The sequence continues at coordinate 50,842 of NZ_JAHKPS010000001.1, read as the reverse complement.
TTAAGTGGCTTAAGTGTTTACCTAAGCGATACCAGAAGCATGGCTAGATTTGGCTTATTAACTTATGCCAATGGCAAATGGGAAGATGAACAAATTGTAAACGACAATTATTTATCTGCTGCCACCAACACTTCTCAGGAGGTTAATTTGGCTTATGGTTATTTGTGGTGGTTAAATGGTAAATCTTCGTATCATTTACCTCAAACTCAAGTTGAGTTCTCAGGAGCACTTATTCCTGATGCGCCAGATGACATGTATGCTGCGCTGGGTAAAAATGATCAGAAAATCTATGTGGTTCCTAGTAAAAAATTAGTCATCATACGAATGGGCCAATCTGCTGACGATAATAATTTTGCGCTTTCTAATTTTGATAATGAGCTTTGGATAAAAATTAATGCTTTGATTAATTAGCCATAAGGATTAAAACGCATAATGCATTGATAAATCTGCCTCTGAAAAATGCAAAACAAAAATACAATTCCAAACAAGGCATAAACACGTTTAACATTATACTGTTTAGTCCATAAACTTCGCATACTAAAGAAACTTAGGACAGCAAAAAATACGACTATAAAATACAACGGAAAGGATGCATAAGCATTTAACTGCTTTGGAAGTAAAGGGCTTTGTGGTGTTGCATAGACCAATATTAAAGACGCTGCATATTTAAAAAACATAAAAGCCGAATACAATACCGTAAGTATTGTAATCGGCTTTAAAATCTTATAATCCTTTAAATGTAATGGTTTACACATTATAAAACGCCTAATGGTGCTACACCTGAACTTAGAAGGTGTTATTTAAAGAATGAATCTACAAATTCGTATTTATTAAAGACTTGTAAATCTTCAATACCTTCTCCTACTCCAATATATTTCACCGGAATTTGAAACTGGTCGCTAATACCAATCACAACTCCTCCTTTGGCAGTTCCGTCTAACTTGGTTACGGCTAAAGAAGTAACTTCGGTTGCTGCTGTAAATTGTTTAGCTTGTTCAAAAGCATTCTGACCTGTTGAGCCGTCTAAAACTAAAAGTACATCGTGAGGCGCATCGCCAACTACTTTTTGCATGACACGTTTTACTTTTGTCAGCTCATTCATTAAATTGATCTTATTGTGTAAACGTCCAGCTGTATCAATAATAATGACATCTGCTTCTTGATTGACACCAGATTGAATAGCATCAAATGCTACAGAAGCAGGATCAGATCCCATTTCTTGTCGTATCATTGGTACATCTACTCTATCTGCCCAAACCTGTAATTGATCTATTGCTGCTGCTCTAAAGGTATCTGCAGCTCCAAGCACTACTTTTAAGCCTTTCTTTTTAAACTGATATGCCAATTTACCAATGGTTGTTGTTTTTCCAACACCATTTACTCCAACAACCATAAGTACATAAGGCGTTTTAGAACCATTAGCTTGTTTTGGTAATTCAGGAATTGTGTATTCTGTTTCTTCGCCAGACTTAGTTTCTGAGAGTAACGCAGCTATTTCTTCCCTTAGAATTTTGTTCAATTCTGAAGTGCCTAAATATTTATCTTTAGCAACACGTTCTTCAATACGTGTAATCACTTTTAATGTCGTGTTAACACCAACATCACTAGTGACTAGGATTTCTTCAAGATTATCTAAAACGTCATCATCAACTTTAGATTTTCCGGCAACGGCTTTATTTAATTTATTGAAAAAAGAAGATTTAGATTTCTCTAAGCCTTTATCTAAGGTTTCTTTCTTTTCGGAAGAGAATATTTTTTTAAAAAAACTCATTTTGTTGTTAGGTTATTAATCAGCACCTCGACAAGCTCAGTGTGACAGTATTATTCGCAATTATTACATTGCAACAACCTTGCCTTTAATATTTTACTGTTAAGATGTCAGATGTTTTCAAATATAAACATAAAAAAACTGCTTTCAAATGAAAGCAGTTTAGTTAATCTATATATAAATAAAGATTATTTTTTGTTTAAAAAGTCATTGACAAATTCTGGTGCCATTACTGATTCTACGAACATGTATGCTCCAGTTTTTGGTGATTTCACCATTTTTATAGCTTTTGTCAAACGTTTTGATCCTGTCTGTAAAGACGCTACTGATTTCTTTGCCATGGTTTCTTATTTTATCTCTTTATGAACTGTCATACGCTTAAGGATAGGATTAAATTTTTTAATCTCCATACGGTCTGGCGTATTCTTCTTATTCTTCGTTGTAATATATCTTGATGTTCCTGGTTTTCCAGAAGTTTTGTGCTCTGTGCACTCTAAGATAACTTGTATTCTATTTCCTCTTTTTGCCATTGTAAATTGACTTAAGCGCTAACGCTATTATTTGTAAAATCCTTTTGCTTTAGCTTCTTTTAACATTGCTTCGATACCAATTTTATTGATAGTCTTTAATGCTGATGTAGAAACTTTTAATGTTACCCACTTATCTTCTGAAGGAATATAAAAACGTTTTTTGATTAAATTGGCATCAAATGTACGTCTTGTTTTATTCATAGCGTGAGAAACATTGTTTCCAACCATCGCTTTTTTCCCAGTAAGTTCACAAACTCTTGACATTGTTTTCTTTCTTTAGGTGTATTATTATTTTTCTGCTAACTCTTAAAATTTTATTTTTCTCAAAGAAATTCTTTGAAAATACTAACCCTAAGAATATAATATCCGAACATAGATATTTTAAACAGGGTGCAAATTTAATAAAACTTTACGTTTCAGCAAATATAAAACTCTACTTTTTCAAAAAATATTTCTGAAGCATTTCAAAAGCTTTATTTGTAGCTCTACCAATCACTTTTTCACGATGATCTCCAAAGTTAAAAACTTCAGAATACACCTGGTCTTTAGAGGCAATTGCAATCCATACCGTTCCAACCTCTGCTTCTGAATCTCCTTTTGTTGGCCCTGCGTTTCCTGTTGTACTTATAGCATAATCGCTGTCAAATAATGTTCTTACATGCTTCGCCATAGCTTCTGCTACCTGTTTACTCACTACCGAATATTTTTTAATATCCGCTTCTGAAACATTTAAAATTTTTATTTTAGATGTTGTTGCATAGGTTACTACACCACCATTAAAATAAGCTGAAGATCCTGCATTTGCTGTAAATGCTTCGGCAATGCGTCCACCTGTACAACTTTCTGCAACAGCTAACGTTTTTCCTTGCTCAGTTAAACGTTTTCCAATAACAGCTTCAATAGATTCATCTTCCTCATAACCTACAAAAACATCTTCAATCTGTGTTAATAATAAATCTACCTGATGTAGTATTTCTTTTTCAACTACAGATTTATCATTAGCTTTTCCTGACAAACGCAAACGTACACGTCCTAAACTTGGCAAATAGGCTAGCTTTATAAAGTTAGGTAAATTATTTTCCCATGTTTCAATACGTTCTGCCAATGCACTTTCTCCTAAACCATAAGTTAAGATGGTTTTGTGCATTATATAAGGAAACTTAAATTGTGCTCTTAATTTTGGAATAACTTGCTCTGTAATTAAGGCCTTCATTTCGTAAGGCACGCCAGGAAGCGATACAAATACTTTTCCGTTTTTTTCTAACCACATACCTGGTGCTGTACCATTGTGGTTCATTAATACTTTACATTTAGAAGGCACTAAGGCTTGTTGCTTATTAACTTCTAATAATGGTGCAGAATTATATTTTGCAAAAATCTGCTCTACATTAGTTAAAACAGCTTTGTCTTCTACTAAGGTATCCTCAAAGTATTCGCAAATAGTATGCTTGGTAATATCGTCTTTGGTTGGTCCTAAGCCACCAGTTATAATAATGATATCTGCATTTTCTTCAGCTTCTTTTAGCGCTTTAAGGATATGTGATTTTTCATCTTGTACTGATGTAATCTGATAGATAGAAATTCCGAACTTATTAAACTCTTTGCCTAAGAACGCCGAATTTGTATCTACAATTTGGCCAATGAGAATCTCATCTCCAATAGTAATAATCTCTGCTTGCATCTATATGTTATAGTCCAAAATCGGCTTTAATTTCATTTACAGCATTATCTACTGCAGTTAAGACTGTTGTAAGCTGCTCATCTATATTTTTATCTGATTGCTCAAATTTACCCCAATCCTGTACTTCTATCAATGTATCTAATACACCAAGTTCAAATAGATCGATAGTTGGCTTCATTTTATGAGCAGCTTGATAAACTTCCTTATAATCTTTTTCTGGTACTGCTGTTCTTAAACGTTCAGCGTCTTCTGGCACCTCTTCTAAAAAAGCGGCTGCTAAAGCTGCAACGAAATCTTCGTCATTATCAGCCATTTCTCGTACGCGATGTAATTTATAATATTCTGACATTTATTTTATTTTTATTGAAAACATTTCCTCGTTTTCAAGATATCCTTTTAATTGGTCTTCTGCAAAAACTTTACCAACTCCTGCTGGTGTGCCCGTAAATATAATGTCTCCTATTTTTAAAGTGAAATATTTTGAGACATATTCTATAAGTTCATCAATTTTCCAAAGCATAAGTGCTGTATTCCCTGTCTGAACGGTGTCGTCATTTTGCTTTAAACTAAAATTGATATTGTCTATATTTTCAAATTTAGTTTTTGGCAACCACTTCCCTATTACAGCAGCTCCATCAAAGGCTTTTGCCTTTTCCCAAGGTAAGCCTTTGGCTTTTAATTGTGCCTGAAGGTCTCGTGCTGTAAAATCTATACCAAGCCCTATTTGGTCATAATATTTATGTGCAAATTTCTTATCTATATATTTCCCTACTTTGTTGATTTTCACTAAAACTTCTACTTCATAGTGAACATCATCTGAAAAATCCGGAATAAAAAAAGGCTGCTTCTTTAATAGTATTGCCGTATCTGGCTTTAAAAACACGACTGGATCTGTAGGTTTTTCGTTTTCGAGTTCTTTAATGTGGTCTGTGTAATTACGACCTATACAGATTAGTTTCATTCTTCTTAACGCTTTGGTATTAACTTAACTTATTATTAAATTGACGCAGTTTAATTGCCGTTAAAACCTTCTTGGTATACAAAGGAAAATCTGCATTTAGTAACCAACCAAAATAGCCTGGTTCTTGTTCCATGACATCAACCACACGTTTGCCTTTATGCTTTCCAAATGAGAAACACTCTTCTCCTTCTTTATTAAAGATTAAAAAACCTGCAAAATCTGCAAACTTTTTACGTGAGCTAAATTCTGCTAAAAACTTGGTATCGTTTTCTAAATCTTCGTAACGCTCTAATTGTGCTTTTAAAACTTCGTATGTGGCTTTAGTATCTGCTTCTGCGCTGTGAGCATCACTTAAATCCTTATCACAGTAAAACTTATAAGCAGCCACTAAAGTGCGCTGTTCCATTTTATGAAATATGGTTTGCACATCTACAGATCGTGTATTTTTCATATCAAAATCTACACCTGCTCTTAACATTTCTTCTGCCAATAAAGGGATATCGAATCGGTTAGAGTTAAAACCACCTAAATCTGAATCCTTAATTAAGTTATAAATTTCCTTGGATAATTCTTTAAAAGTGGGTTTATCTGCAACATCTGCATCCGAAATACCGTGAATTGCTGTCACTTCAGCTGGAATTGGCATTTCAGGGTTCACTAACCATGTCTTTGCATCTTCCTTACCATCTGGATAGACTTTAAGGATTGAAATTTCTACGATACGGTCTTTTGAAATATTAATCCCTGTAGTTTCTAAATCGAAAAAGCAGATGGGTTTTGTAAGATTGAGTTGCATGACTTATTTATTTTTTTACAAAGGTAGTTAGATTCTTTAATAAAGACTGATTTGCTTTAATAAACCTACAGTATATAGAACCATACTTTAGTAATTTACTTTTCCATTTTATCAAAAAACCTAAGCGTTAGAAAACCCCTAAGCATTCCTCTATTAATATTATAAAAAAAACCCACAGTATAAACAATAAATTTCAGTATTTTGTAGGACAATAAAACATTTTGCCAACCAATAATGCGATTTTTACTCCCCTCCCTCCTATTACTTTTACTCATTTGTAACGTTCATGCGCAACATACAAATGACACCAATGATAGTATTCTAGACGCTTCTGATTCCGAAATCACAAGTCATATTGATTCCATTAAAAACGTAATGATAGCAGATTACTATGAAGAAAACTACAGTTCTGTAATTCTTAATGCTAGCGAAATTTTAAAAATTGTTGACCAAAATGAGCTTCCTCTCGAAGTTTTTAACATCCGTAGTTACCTAGCCAATTCCTACCTTCATTTAAACGATTCTGTAAAAGCTATTGAATACGCTCAAAAAAACAACAAATTATCAGAACGACTTAAAGACACTACGGCGATTATAGGCGCTAAGATAGACCTAGGTAATATCTATTTAGCGTTTGGATCCTCTATTGAATCTATACATTCTTTTGAGCAAGCCTTACCTCTGGCAAAAAATCAAAATAACAAAATGGCGCTTTTTATATTAAACTATAATATTGCAGATATCCATTTTAACCAACTTAACGATCCTACAGGCGCTATGCCTTATATAGATGCTGCTGAAGAAAATGTAGGCAAAGATTTTAAATTAGGACAAACCGGCATTAGTTTACTTAAGTCGCATTATGCATTTTACAATAAAGACTACGATGTAGCCGCAGATTTATACCAGCAAACCATACGCATGGCTAAAGAAACAAACTATATCGATGTCTTAAAGCAAGGCTATGAAGGCTATATTAATTGCCTTGTAAAAAAAGAAGATTATAAAAAGGCTTACGAGATTGGCAAAATACAGGACAGTCTTTCGCTTGCAAGACGTGAAGAGGAAATTGAGAAATCGGCAAAAATTTTAACGGCAGGTTTAAAAAGTGCACAAATCCAAGAAGAGCTTGAGAATGAAGAATTAAGAAGTAAATTGGCGATTGAAAAATCCGAAGCACAAAAAAATCTACTAATAGGCAGTGTCTTAGTTTCATTGTTACTTTTAGGACTTTTATTATACCTTCTGAAGGTAATAAAAAACAGAAGAAGACTAAATAACGAACTCAAGATTAAGAATCAAGAATACTTAGAAGCGAAATTAGAATCTGAAAAATTAGCAGAAGTAAAAACGCGTTTCTTATCTACAATGAGTCATGAGTTACGCACACCATTATATGGAATTATTGGATTAAGTACTGTACTTAACAACGATAAAAATCTAAAATCTCATAAAACAGAATTACAATCTTTAAAATTTTCTGCAGACTACTTACTCAATTTAGTAAATGACGTACTGACTTTAAATAAAATGGATTCTAATGAAAAAAATGAATTAGAAGCTAAAGCCTTTCTTCTTAAAGACCTATTAAATAATATAAAAGAGTCTCTAGAATACATCACAGGCCAAACCAACAATAACCTTACAATAGCTTTAGATAGTAAAATCCCTAAATGGATAAAAGGTGATCAGACAAAAATGTCACAGATCCTAATTAATTTACTTGGTAATGCTTTAAAATTCACTAATAATGGCGAAGTACAACTTGTTGTTACTTTAATAGAAAAGGTCGAAAACAATTTAAAGCTAAAATTTGAAGTTATAGATAATGGCCAAGGCATCTCTGAAGCAGACCAGAAAAAAATCTTTGAAGAATTTGGACAACTAAAACATCAAGGCTATTTTCAAGGTTCAGGGTTAGGACTTACCATTGTGCGTAAATTACTTTTTGATATGGGCTCTAAAATAGAACTCAAAAGTGTTGTTGGTGAAGGTTCAAATTTCTATTTCGAAATCACCGTAGGTCAAGCCCAAAAAGAACACGCCAATGAAAATATAGAAGATAAGATATCGATAGACAGGCTTAAAAACAAAAGAGTTTTAGTTGTAGATGATAATACCATTAATCTTTTAGTTACCAAGAAAACACTAGAGAGTCACAACATTTTAGTTGATGTTGCCACTAATGGTCAAGAAGGGCTAGATAAAATTATGATAATGGATTACGATATCGTGCTAATGGATGTTAACATGCCTATAATGGACGGTATAGAGGCCACAAAAAAAATCCGTGAACTCCAAAAACCTGTAATAGTTATTGCGCTAACAGCAGTTACACAAGATGAACAAGATGACCGTTTTAAAAGTGCACAATTCAACGATTCTATTGTAAAACCATATAAGGTTAATGAATTTTTAAAAACACTCTACTACAACCTCAACAAAAGAGCTTAACAATACGACATATCAGGTAGGTTGTCACATAATAAGATAGTATAGAAACAGTATAACACCATGCTTTAATAGCAATTCAATTGTTATAAAAACCCATAGGACCATAAAAAAAAGCACAGTACCAAACTGTGCTTTTTTTAAAATTTTATTCTATAGTTGCTATTTCACAAAAAATAAAATTAATACAACTATATAGTAAAGAATAACGGAAGAAACAGCTATAAGAAGTATACCTCCAACCCAATATAATATAACTTCCACTACCTCAAAAAACGTAGATTTCGTTTTATTATCAATTGGTTTTTTAGAATTCATTATATCTCTCTATCACTATCCCAACCTTCCAAATAATCTTTTACGGCTTTTACAAATTGTCCACCTAGCGCTCCATTAACAACTCTGTGATCGTAAGAGTGCGACAAGTACATTTTATAACGAATACCTATATAATCTCCTTCTGGTCCTTCAATTACGGCTGGTGCCTTTCTAATAGCACCTAAGGCTAAAATACCTACTTGAGGTTGATTGATAATAGGTGTTCCCATAATACTACCAAACGTACCAACATTAGTTACGGTATACGTTCCGCCTTGTATATCATCTGGGTCTAATTTTCCCAAACGTGCTCTATTCGCTAAATCGTTTACACGCTTTACCATACCAAATAAATTTAACTGATCTGCATTTTTAATTACAGGTACAATTAAATTACCATCAGGTAAAGCCGCTGCCATACCAACGTTAATAGCTTTCTTTTTAATAATTTTATCTCCTTGTACAGAAATATTCATCATTGGGAAATCTTTTAGAGCTTTAGTTATAGCTTCCATAAAGATTGGAGTAAAGGTCAGATTTTCACCTTCACGTTTCATAAAACCGTCTTTAACCTTTTTTCTCCAGTTCCATATATTAGTGACATCAGCTTCTATAAACGATTGCACGTGTGCAGACGTCTGTACTGAATCTATCATATATTTTGAAATGAGTTTCCCCATTCTACTCATTTCAATAATCTCATCTCCTCCTGAAACTGCAATTGGCTTTTCTTTAGGTTTTTCAACCTGTTTCTCAGCCTTAGGTTGTTCTGGTGCTTTAGGTGTTTCTACTTTTGGAGCAACAACTGGTTCTGCCTTAGGAGCTTCAACTGTTTGTGCAGCAGGTGCAGGACTTGGTGCAGAACTGCGAGATTCTAAATACGCTTTAATATCGTTTTTAGTCACACGATTATCTTTTCCTGTTCCTGGAATGGTATCTAATTCTGCTTGAGAAATACCTTCTTGTTTTGCTATATTTTTAACTAATGGAGAATAAAAACGATCTTCTGTAGAAACTACCGGCTCTACAGATGTTTTTGCTGCCACCACTGTTTGTGCAACTTCTGCTACTTTTGGTGCTACTGCTTCAACCACTGGTTCTGGTGCTGCAGCAGGAGCTTTTACTTCTACTGTTCCACCACCTTCAGTTTCAATAACTGCAATGGTTTGACCTACTTGTACAACATCATCAACTTCAAATAGTTTTTCAACTAAAACTCCGTCTACTTCACTTGGAACTTCACTATCTACTTTATCTGTAGCAATTTCTAAAACAGCTTCGTCTGCTTCAATAGTGTCTCCAACATCTTTAAGCCATGAGGTTATAGTTGCTTCTGCAACACTCTCTCCCATTTTTGGTAACTTAAGTTCAAACTTTGCCATATCTTTAATTTGTGGGTCTTTATTTTGTAATCGACTGCAAAATTAATAAAAAAACATGTGATTTACTGACTTTTATTCAATTATTACAACCTAAAAATGTAGCACTTCCCCTCTATTTGTAGCACTATCACTTCCGAGTATAAATTTACTGTTTTTTGGTAGAAATCTAAAAACAATATTCTCTTGCATCGATTTTTGTTTCATGTCATTAATTACATCACTAGCTTTCAATACATTAAAATCATACACAAGCATACTGTCTTTTTCAATTTTGTCTTGTATTGCATCTGTAATCTCGATTGGTTGGGGTAATTGTTCTTCTAAAGATTGACTAATAGCCTTAGTGTAAATAAAACTTCTTTCAGATTTTATTTCTACTATTTCTGGAGCTTTACTCATTACATAAGCCAGTTTAATTCCTAACCAAACGATAGCATTAAATACCGCATTCTGTTTAAAATGCTTTTTGTAAAAAATTTGCATTGCACCATAAAAGCGTTTAGCATATTTACGATCTCTTAAGGTACTTTCTCCTTTAAAATGAACGACTGTTGTATCTCCAAAATAAAAATTATCATAACCTGCTTTTATTACTTTATAAGATAAGTCTATATCTTCTCCGTACATAAAGTAAGCTTCATCAAAACCATGAACATATTCGTAAACATCTTTTTTAAGCCACATGAATGCACCTACTAAAATATCAACTTTGCCTGTGTTTTCAATCTCTACGTCATTTGCATAATAACCATTAGTATTACCTAACACTTTTTGTAAAGACACTTTTGGAGTGGGCACATTACGCTTACTTTCTGGAAGAAACTTACCCTTTCCATCAATTAATTGACAGCCTACGATACCAAGATTATCTTTGGAATCTGCAAATTGAATAAGTTTTATAAATGTATCTTCTGCAACTACGGTGTCTGGATTAAGAATACATAAATACTCACCTTTTGCATGAGTTACACCAATGTTATTTCCTTTTGAAAACCCTGAATTATCTTTGTTTTCAATTAAATTCACAGTTGGAAAAAGCCGCTTAACCATATCACAACTATCATCAGGCGAATTATTATCTACAACTATAATCTCTGCATCGATATCTGCAATTGCAGCTACGACACTCTTTAGACATAATTCTAAAAAGTAGCGGACATTGTAGTTTAATATGATAACAGATAACTTCACTATTTTGCTATGATTTTAAAGAAGCTTCAAAAGGTACACGGTCTATAATGCTTCGACCTAATGTAATTTCGTCTGTATATTCTAATTCGTTACCTGCAGCAACACCTCTTGCAATGGTTGATGTTGCTACATTATAACCTTGTATTTGCTTAAAGATATAAAAGTTAGTCGTATCCCCTTCCATTGTTGGGCTCATAGCAAAAACCAATTCTTTTACTTTACCTGATTTTACTTTTTCTACTAAGGTCGAAATATTTAAATCTTGAGGTCCAATACCATCCATTGGAGATATTTTCCCTCCTAAAACATGATATAAGCCTTTAAAAGAACTCGTGTTTTCTACAGCCATAACATCTCTAACATCTTCTACTACACAAATAAATTCACTATTTCTATTTGGGTTTTCACAGATTTCACACAAAACCTTGTCACTAATATTGTGGCAAGATTTACAGAAATTGATTTCCCTGCGCACCTTAGACAAAGCATCTGCCAACTGAAAGGTTTGATTTTCTGGCTGTCGTAATAAATGTAAAACTAAACGTAGTGCTGTACGCTTACCAATTCCTGGTAATTGCGACATTTCATTAACAGCGTTTTCTAAGAGTTTTGATGAAAATTCCATGAGTGCGAAGGTACTGATTTTTAGACATAAAAAAATCCAATTATAATGCATATATAATTGGACTTTTTAGTTTTTTATTGGTTTTATTTTATAATTAACTTTTTAATGAGTTCTCCATTTGAACTGTTCAGTTTTACAAAATAAACTCCAGTTTCATAGGCTAAGGTGTCTATTTTATATGCATTAGATAAATTAACGTTTTTAGCATAAAACATCAGTTTACCCATCGCATTATAAATTCTAACCACAACTGCTTCGTTTGTATTCCATTTTAAATTGACTTCGTTAGTGGTTGGATTTGGATATAACGACAAATTATTTAGTTCAAAATCATTAACACTTAACGATTCATCATAAAGACTCGATCTCCATAAACCTCTACCATAAGTTGCAGCATATAATTTATTGTCTGCGGCATTAATTTCAAGTTCATTAATTCTAACATTTGGCAAACCATTGTTAAAAGGAGTCCAAGTATTTCCTAAATCATTATCGGTATAATAAATGCCATAATTCATACCAACATACAAGCCATCTTTACCATTGTCTTGCCAAGCTAAAGCTTGTGAAGAGAAACTTGGTAAATCCCAACGAATAGATGAAAAAGAGGCTCCATTATCTGTACTAACATATACTTTTTGATTGTTGGTTGTAGCTATCGCAATTTTATTTGGATCTGTAGGATGAACAGCGATATCATTTATACGTCCACCACCAATACTAAGCGATGATTTCGTCCAATTAACTCCTCCGTTAACAGTATACCAAAATGCTCCATTAATAGCTAAATACATTTTATTATTATCTGTTGGTGCTACTTTAAAGTGGTCTATATCTGCCGAAAAATTTGGGGATATAGAGGTCCATACATCTCCTCCGTCTATTGATTTGTAAACTTCATCAAAAGCACAGTAAATCACATCTTGTGTAATAGGATCTTGCTCAAAAGGCACTACCCAATTCCAATCACTATCACCACCTTTATCATCTGGTTGTGTAAGATATGAGATACTTAAACCAGCATCAAAGCTCTTAATAAAACCACCAAACTGTGATGTCCCGTAAATTAACTGTGAATTGTTTTTATCTACAAACCCTTCCATGCCATCTGCTCCAAACCAATCTGTCCAATTTCCGTCTGCCCCCAATAATGACGAACCGTTATCCTGAGAACCACCTGTTACAATTACCGGATTAGTTTGACTCACTCCAATCTTATAAAACTGTCTTATCCCCATTCCTGCTGTTAGGTCTGTATAATAATTACTGTTAACTACTGTTGGATTTTCTGCTCTATAAATACCACCATCTGTTCCTACTAAAAGCTTTGTGCTTTCACCTGTACCCACAAACTCCATAATATCAACATCGGCATGACAGTATCCAACATCCTCTAAGTTAGCATCATAAGGAGTCCATTGCGACGTCACATTAAAAGTAACACCTCCGTTTGTTGATCTCCAAGTATTTATACCAGCAATATGTACATCGTTAATATTATTGGGATTTACTGCAATGTCCATATCTCTTGGTGCTTGTCCTAAATCGTCATCGGCTAAAGATGAATAGCCAAAATAATTTTTATTCGTATGGTTTAATTTTGTGAACGTTATACCTCCGTTTGTTGATTTATACAAACCGTTATACAAACCACTTTGAGCCTCAACAACATATATTACAATAGGATTATCTGGCGAAACTCCTATCATTTTAGGGCCATTTGAAAACTGATTGGGTCCCACTCCTGGTACTTCAGAAAAAGTTAATCCATTATCTGTAGATTTATAGAAGGCATTTCCAGAGGCATAAATAACGCTAGGATCTCCAGGTTTAAATTCAAAATCGTAACCATTTGTTGCACTAAAATGAATAATACTCCAAGACAAACCACCATCTGTTGACTTATACAAGCCTCCTCCTTCAGCACTACAATACATTTTTGAAGTATCTGTTGGATGGATTAAAATCTTATTTACATTTCCACCTCCAGGTAAACTACTTAATAACGACCATGTCGCTCCATTGTCTAAAGATTTGAATATAGCTCCACTGTAAGATCCCCAAAAGTAAGTTGAACTATTTAGCGGATCAATAGCAAGTGCATACACATCCATATTTGCTAAATTATCTGTAAGAACTGCCCAAGTTACACCTCCATCTAAAGTTTTCCATACGCCACCAGTCTGACTTCCAGAAATAATATGGTTTAGGTTTCCGGTTTCTACCGCAATAGACGTTATTCTACCTACACCAGGATTATAGCCTGAAGTGGCATTCCAATAGGTTGGTCCCATTTCTTCCCAAGTCCCCACTACAGTTCTTGCTGCTAAGCCTTCATTATTCATTCTTGCATTGAAGTCTTGTAATTCATTATAATAAAACTCAGGCGATTTTAATTTTCCTGTTTCATCCATGGCACGCTCAGCAAAGTACTGCCAACGTCTAAAAGGTTTATAACCTCGGCCACGCTCTCTTCCTACAGTATCAAAGTGACGCTCTGCCACTTCTACTATAGCCTCTACTGTATTTGTTCCTTCGGCAACAAGCTGTTTGTAATCTTGAGCAAAAAGCCCCAATCCAAACATAATAAACACAAATAAGCAGATGATATTTTTCATAAATAATTTATTTTTAAAGCCGTTTTTTTTTCAAATGTACTACTTTTCGAAAATATTACTAAAATATTACACTTCATGTCACCAACATCAATATTATTATTAATTGCAGGTTACTTCGGATTGCTAATTTTAATCTCTTATTTCACCGGAAAAGAAGATTCTAACGCTGCCTTTTTTAAAGCCAACAAATCTGCTCCATGGTATTTGGTAGCCTTCGGAATGATTGGTGCGTCTTTATCTGGTGTTACTTTTATTTCGGTACCTGGTGCTATAGAAGCAAAACAGTTTGGATATTTACAAGTGGTCTTAGGGTATTTTTTTGGATACCTTATTATTGCTTATGTTTTATTACCTCTTTATTATAAATTAAATCTAACCTCTATATACACCTATTTAAAAGATCGTTTTGGAATGGTTAGTTACAAAACAGGATCTGTAGCATTTCTTATTTCTAGAACTGTTGGTGCCTCTTTTAGACTATTCTTAGTTGCTAAAGTTTTACAGCTTTTAGTCTTTGATCTTTTTGACATTCCATTTGCTATTACAGTAATGATTACCATAGCATTGATTTGGCTTTACACCTTTAAAGGTGGTATAAAAACCATCATTTTCACAGATACACTTCAAACCTTGTTTATGTTGATTTCTGTTGTTGTAACAATAGTATTCTTAGCTTCGGCTTTAGATTTAAATAGTATTGGAGAGCTTATTACTTATACTAAAGAAAGTAACCTTAGTAAAGTTTTCTTTTTTGACGATGGCAATGATTCACAGTATTTTTGGAAAAGCTTTTTGTCTGGTATTTTTATTACGATTACCATGACAGGTTTAGACCAAGATATGATGCAAAAAAATCTTACCTGTCGTAATTTAAAAGATGCTCAAAAAAATATGGTAACGTTTAGTATTGTGCTCATTTTTGTAAATATCTTATTTTTGGTACTGGGATTAATGCTTACAAATTATGCCGCTATAAATGGCATTACTGCTTCAAAGGACGATTTATTTCCAACAATCGCAATGCTTCCTGAAATTGGCATAGTAACCTCAGCTTTCTTTTTACTAGGCTTAATTGCTGCTGCCTACTCTAGTGCAGATTCGGCCTTAACATCCTTAACAACCTCTTTTTGTTTTGATATTTTAGATATTGAAAACAAACCTGAAACTGAAAGAAAAAATTTAAGAAAACGCGTTCACATAGGATTTAGTGTTGTTCTTATTTTGGTAATCTTACTATTTGATCTCATTTTTAAAGACGTCTCTGTAATTTGGGAACTGTTTAAAGCTGCAGGTTATACTTACGGACCGTTGTTAGGTTTATTTGCTTTTGGCTTAATAAGCCAATCACAAATTAAAGATAAGTTTGTTTGGATTATAGCCATTGCAGCTCCATTGCTTTCTTATATGTTAAACATGTATTCTAAAGAATTATTCAACGGTTATGAAATTGGATTTGAAATATTAATCATCAATGGCCTTCTTATG
This sequence comes from Winogradskyella psychrotolerans, assembly GCF_018860565.1. Lineage (GTDB taxonomy): Bacteria > Bacteroidota > Bacteroidia > Flavobacteriales > Flavobacteriaceae > Winogradskyella > Winogradskyella damuponensis. The sequence continues at coordinate 35,036 of NZ_JAHKPS010000001.1, read as the reverse complement.
TTTTTAGGCCTATTACTTATTAAAAAGAAAGCTTAATACTGATTAGTACTCAATAGCACCAATGTACAAGCCACTTCATAAGTAATATTATTTTGCTTAAGTAAATTATAAAATTCAGAATTTTCTGTTCCAGGATTAAAAATCACACGCTTAGGATTTAACCCTATAATATAATCATAATAAGTCGTTTGACGCGTTGGATTAAGATACAATGTTACTGTATCTATTCCTTTATATGGCATTAATTCGGTATCAATAGAAACATCATCAACCATTCCAGACCTTAAACCAAAAGCTTTTACCTCATGGTTATAATGCCTCAATTTTTTTATCGCCATATGAGAATAGCGCTCAGGTTTTAAAGACGCTCCAATAACTAGTGTTTTTTTATTCATAATGTTAAAAAGTGTTAATAAAAATTAATTAAAGTAACATAATATAAAAATAGTCGTCTAGTGAGTAACAAACTATCAAATCAATCAAAAAAAATCAATCAAAATGAAGCATTTATTCCTAATGCTTATCATGGTGTCATCGACCATTTTAAGTGCACAACCCAACTCCAATTCTGACATTAAAAACGGTACTGTCTCAGGACGTGTTATTGATGCCCAACTAAATCAACCTCTACCTTATGTTAATATTGTCATTAAAGATATAGCAAATAAAGTAATTACAGGAGGCATAACTAATGACGATGGCACCTTTGAAATTGAAAACATTCCAGAAGGCAATATCATTGTTTCCATTCAGTTTGTAGGTTTTAAAACTATTGACAAAAACATCACTTTAGGCAAAGGCAACTACAAAGTAAACATTGGCGATATTAAGCTAGAAGAAGAATCTACAGGTTTAGATGAAGTTACCATTGTTGCAGATGTCTCTACCATACAACAAAAAGTAGATCGTAAAGTTATTACCATTGGTAAAGACTTACAAACTGCTGGAGCAACGGCAAGTGAGATTATGAATAATTTACCATCCGTTAGTGTAGATCAACAATCTGGTTCAATAAGTTTACGTGGCAATCAGAATGTACGTGTTATGGTAGATGGCAAACTGTCCAATATTCCGGCAGAACAATTACTTAAACAAATTCCTTCCACCTCAATTAAGAGCATTGAATTAATTACCAACCCTTCAGCAAAATATAATCCAGAAGGCATGAGTGGTATTATAAACATCATACTTCATAAAAACACACAACTGGGTTTTAATGGTAATGTTAATGTTGGTTTGGCTTATGATATAGAACCTAAATTTAACGGCTCTATTGATGCTAATTACCGTAACGGAAAATTTAACTTGTTTGGCTCTTACAGCAATAGTGTTTCAAAAAATGATAATTATGGCCAGATTAATAGAATTGAACAAGAAATTCAACAAAATTTTCACATTCTAAACAATAACAAGTCAAACCTATTTAAAGTAGGTGTAGACTATTATTTGAATGACAAAAACACCATCTCTATATTTACAAATCAAAATATATTTGATGGTTGGTCTAAGGTCAATTCTGGAATAGCATATCTTACGAACAGTTCTCTTAATGAATCGCAATTTACAGGAGGCGAAAATGAAAACGATTCACAACAATACAACTTTAATTACAAGCACGATTTTAATGATGAAGGTCATAATATTGAGCTAGAAGTAGATCATAATATATATGAAGGCTTAGGAGATACCAACAATGTCTTTTTCAGTTCACAACGTCCAAATTTTATTGAAAATACAGATACAGATAGAAATCGAACCACTATAAATTTAGATTATGTTAATCCCTTATCAGAATCTGTAAAGTTAGAATTAGGTCTTCAAGCCCGTTTATTTGACAACAGTATTTTTTACGAGTCTGACGCTAGAGAAACCAACCAAGCTGGCGATTACATCCCAACAACCACTCGTTTTGATTACACAAGAGATATTTACTCTGCATACGCAACCTTTGGTAAAAAGCTAGAAAAATGGAGCTACCAAGTTGGATTAAGAGCCGAAACAGTAAATGTAGATTCTGAAGCGTTTAAAAAAGATTTATCATCAAACGAAGAATTAAATATTCCTTTTGAAAATGATTATTTTGAATTGTATCCTTCAGCATTTGTGACCTACTCACCTTCAGAAAAAAACTCATACCAATTTAGTTATAGCAGAAGAATTGATCGTCCTGGCATTGGACAAGTTAATCCTTTACCAGAATGGAACACGCCTTTAATTTCCCAATTTGGAAATCAAGAGTTACGCCCTCAATTCACCAATTCTATTGAAACAAATTACACCAGACAACTTGAAAAAGGAAGCATTACAGCTGGTGTATTTTACAGAATTATAGAAGACGAAATACAACAAGCTATTTTAATAGACCGCACAGATCTTAACCGCTTAATTATGACCAATTTGAATTTTGACAATACCTCTGCTTATGGTATAGAATTATCTTCAAATTACCGTCCAACCAAATGGTGGAGTATTAATGCTAGTTTTGATTTGTTCTCGCAAACCCAAAAAAGTGTAGCAGAATCGTTTGATACTAATCAAGACATTATTTTAAACACTGTTGAAGTAGATAACATTTCTTATAATGTTAGAGCATTCAACAACTTTAAAGTGAGCAAAAGTTTAAGCTTTTCGGCTTTTGGTATGTACAGAGGAAAAAATAAAAGCATACAATTTGAAATGAAAGACATGCTTATGGTTAACTTAGGTATGCGATACAGCTTTATGGAAAACAGAGCGAGCTTTAGTTTGAGTTATAATGACATTTTTGACACGATGTTTGCTGAGTTTGATAGCCAAAGACCATTTGTACAACACGGCCAGTTTAATTGGGAAAGTCAACAAATATCAGGACGTTTATCATACCGTTTTGGTGGTGGAAAATACAGAGCCAAATCTCGTAAACAACGTGATAATGACGTTAAAGAAGGTGGTAGTATGTTTTAAAACATATATTTAATAGTTAGCATAATTAGTTGATGGTTAGTGAACATGCTTAACTATTAAATGAAGAAAACCCGAAACTTGCGTTTCGGGTTTTTGTTAAATACGCGTTAAATGTATGATTCGATGAAATAAATTTCAAACTATTACGTCTATATTAGTATAAGTTTTTAGTAATAGTAATTATAAACTATCGTTTATAATAGTGTTAGTTAAAGTTGGTTAATAGCGGAAAAGCCCAAACAAATTGTTGTTTGGGCTTTTTTTTATATTGAAAACTCAAAAATTAGTTCAGATCTTGTAGGTGTACATTTCCATCTTTCATCACAAATACCACTTGTGTTATGGTAGTCATAAAATCAGTAGTAATATCACCTTTTACCGCAATTATATCTGCTTTAGCATCTGGTTTTAGTACTCCAAGCTCGTTTTCCTTGTGTAAGCTTAACGCAGATATATAAGTTGCCGACTGTAAAATATCCAAAGGTGTCATGCCGGCTTCAAAATAGGCTCGAAACATATCTCGTGAAGATTCACCACGCGTACCACCAATATCTGTGTAGTTATCAGAACCGGCTACAATGGTTACTTTTTTTTGGATGGCTCTATTGAGTCTATTTTTCATCTTATTGATGTAATTACCTACCCAAGGTAAATCGCCGTCTTCATAACCAGACAGTTTAGCATAAATCTTCATATAAGCTTTACTGTTTTCTGTGGGTACTAAAAATACCTTTTTTTTAGCCATTAAGGTTAAAGTTGAATCTGCTAAATTAAATCCATGCTCAATACCATCTACTCCTGCTTGTATAGCATTCCATGCCGATTGATTCGTAATGGAATGTGCTACCACAGTTAGGTCATACGCTTTTGCCGTTTCTACAATGGCTTTCATTTCTGCAATAGAGAGGTGTGTATTGTTTGGAATATTATCTGCACAAATCTTAATGAGATCCACCTTTTGGTTGACGTGTTCTCTTACCGCAATTTTAGCGTCTTCTACTCCATTTACAATTCTGTATTCCAAATCTATCAGATTTTGGTGTTTTGGAGATACGCCATAAACTTGACCTCCTGTAGCGGCCATAATTGGCCCAGAAGCAAAAATACGAGGTCCTTGAATAGTACCTTCATTAATAGCATCACGTAGGGCAACATCTAAAAAGAGTCCTGAATTACCCAAATCTTTAACACTCGTAATGCCAACATCTAAATACGATTTTGCACGTTTTGAACCTCTAAGTGTTCTTATGGCATCACTTTCCATAGTGAGCGAACGAATACTATGTTCTGAAAAATCTTCGGTGGCATCTTGCGAAAAAAGCACATGAGTATGCGCATCTATCAAACCGGGTAAAACGGTGTATTCAGAAAGATCGATTACTTCAGCATCATCTGGAATCATATTAAAAACACCAATCGATACAATTTTGTTGTCCTTAACATGAATCACTTGATCTTTTAAAAGGACATTTTGTTCGCTGTCATAAAAAAGACCTGCTTTAATATAAGTATCCTTTTGTTGCCCGGTCGCATTTTTTGATAAGCACAAAATAAGTAGTAAAAAAATGGATAGTTTGTGCATGCTGCATATGTTTTAGGTGTTAAAAATAATCATACCGTCAGTCTTTTAAGCATATAAAAAATCAACCTCGTTGTTATATGATATACGTTCAAGTCATTCGCAAAATTTAATTACAAATAATGCCCCCTTTTTCAAAGGGATTTGTATTACCACTTCATAATCACACTTCCCCAAGTAAATCCACTTCCAAAAGCAGCTAAAACAACGGTATCTCCTTCTTTTATTTTACCTTCTTCCCAAGCTTCAGTCAATGCAATTGGAATAGAGGCTGCCGTTGTATTTCCGTATTTCTGTATGTTGTTAAATACTTGATCGTCGCTTAACTTAAACTTGCGTTGTATAAACTGTGAAATTCGTAAATTGGCTTGATGCGGAATTAACATATCAATATCATCAACCTGTAAGTTGTTTTTCATTAAACCTTCCATGATTACTTCACTAAAACGCACTACAGCATTTTTAAACACAAACTGACCGTTCATGTGTGGAAAATAACTTTCATCATTAGGATCGTTATCTGCTAAAATATCGTTTACCCAACGTTTACCCATCCCTGGAGCTATTAATACTAATTCTTCAGCATGTTCACCTTGCGAATGTAAATGCGTAGACAAAACTCCTTTAGAGTTATCTTCTTCTCTAGTTAAGACAGCTGCTCCTGCTCCGTCTCCAAAAATAACAGTAACACCTCTCCCTCGTGTGGTTTTATCCATACCATGAGAATGTAACTCACTTCCTATAACTAGAATGTTTTTATACATTCCTGTTTTAATAAAATTATCGGCTACAGACATGGCATATATAAAACCAGAACATTGGTTACGCACATCTAATGCACCAACCGTTTTTATATCTAAAGCATGCTGTACTTGTACACCTGGACCAGGAAAATACATATCAGGACTCAATGTTGCGAAAATAATAAAGTCGATGTCATCTTTATCTATACCTGCACGTTCAATAGCAATTTTTGCAGCTTTCACTCCCATAGTTGCTGTAGTATCACCACTACCTTTTTCTACCCAACGACGCTCTTTTATTCCTGTGCGTTCTTGTATCCACTCATCATTAGTGTCCATCAATTTAGACAAATCATCATTGGTTACCACATTATCTGGCACGTATTTACCTAAGCCTATTATTTTTGAATTGTACATCGAAAAATTATTTTCGTTTCCGAGCCATCGGAAAACTTATTATTTAGTTTAGCAATTTAAGATATAAGATACAATTTATTTTTATTAGCATTTACATTCGTTATGCATGCATAGTACTTGTGTCACTTTGTCACATTTTACGTCTTGGTATTTTATTTGACTATAGATAACCATTCAAATTAATTATACAAAAAACTATATATCATGACAAAAGGAAGTATTAATGTATCGGTGGAGAATATCTTTCCGTTAATTAAAAAGTTCTTATACAGCGATCACGAAATCTTTTTACGTGAACTTATTAGTAATGGTACAGATGCCACACTAAAATTAAAGCACCTTACAAGTATAGGTGAATCTAAATCTGACTATGGAAATCCTATCATTGAAGTTAAAATTGATAAAGAAGGCAAAAAACTTCACATTATTGACCAAGGTTTAGGAATGACAGCCGAAGAGGTTGAAAAATATATTAACCAAGTGGCATTTTCTGGTGCTGAAGAATTTTTAGATAAATACAAAGACTCTGCAAAAGATTCAGGTATTATTGGTCACTTTGGTCTTGGTTTTTATTCTGCATTTATGGTTGCAGAAAAAGTTGAAATTATTACAAAATCGCATACAGGTGCTGAAGCTGCACATTGGACCTGTGATGGCTCTCCAGAATTTACATTAGAACCTTCTGATAAAGCCGATAGAGGAACTGAAATCATCCTTCATATTGCAGAAGATTCTACTGAATTTTTAGAAGAATCAAGAATTAGTGAGCTACTTAATAAGTACAACAAGTTTATGCCTGTTCCAATTAAATTTGGAACTAAGGAAATAAACGACCCAGATTTTACTCCAAAAACAACGAAAGATAAAGATGGCAAAGAAACAACTGAGCCACACAAACAGATTACTGTAGATAACATTATTAACAATCCAAATCCTGCTTGGACTAAACAACCAACAGAATTAGAAAGTGATGATTATAAAAATTTCTACAGAGAATTGTATCCAATGCAATTTGAAGAGCCTTTATTCAACATTCATCTTAATGTAGATTATCCATTCAACTTAACAGGGATTTTGTATTTCCCTAAGATGACGAATGATATGAACATGCAAAAGGATAAAATTCAACTGTACCAAAACCAAGTATATGTAACGGATAACGTTGAAGGCATTGTACCTGAATTCTTAACCATGTTACGTGGTGTTATTGATTCTCCAGATATTCCATTAAACGTATCGCGTTCGTATTTACAAGCTGATGGTGCGGTGAAGAAAATTTCATCTTACATTACACGTAAAGTTGCTGATAAGTTGAAATCATTATTCAACGCAAATCGTGAAGATTTTGAAGCAAAATGGGATGATATTAAGATAGTCATTGAATACGGAATGTTATCTGAAGAAAAATTCTTCGAAAAAGCAGATGCCTTCGCCTTATACCCAACTGTTGATGGTAAATTTTATACCTACGAAGAGCTTTTCAATAAAATAAAAGCCAATCAAACGGATAAAGACGGTAAGTTAGTTATTCTTTATGCTTCTAACAAAGACCAGCAACATAGCTATATTGAAGCTGCAAAAGCTAAAGGTTATGAAGTATTATTATTAGACTCTCCTATTGTATCGCATTTAATTCAGAAGTTAGAAACGACTAAAGAGAATATTTCTTTTGCAAGAGTTGATGGCGATCATATTGATAACTTAATTAAGAAAGAAGAAAATACCATTTCTAAATTAACAGAAGAGCAACAAACAGAACTAGATACTCTTTTAAAAGAAGTAATACCTTCTGAGAAGTTTGCTGTACAATTAGAAGCTATGGATAGTGATGCCTCTCCGTTTATTATTACACAACCAGAATTTATGCGTCGTATGAAAGAAATGCAACAAACTGGTGGTGGAGGAATGAACATGTTTGGTAATATGCCAGAAATGTACAACCTCATCGTTAATACTAATTCTCCTTTGGTTGGTGAAATTTTAGAAACAAAGACCAAAAAGAAACAAGAACGTTTAATAAACCAAAGTTTAGATTTAGCACGTTTATCTCAAGGTCTTTTAAAAGGTGAAGAGTTAACTAACTTTATCAAACGTAGTTACGAGATGATTAAGTAACATATTTCTGCGAAAGCAGAAATCTCATTAATATTCAAAAACCACTTTGTGAATTCAAAGTGGTTTTTTCTTATAGAAAAAAGCAGATAAACAGATATTCAACTATAGTAACGAATTTATAATTTCTGTTCAACTATATTGCGTATCTTAAAGGATATTCATTAATTCACTGCAAGTGCAAACCGATAATCCTATTATAAAAGTAGCCTTTAAAGATCTTAGCTTCACAAAGGCCGAAATGAAGACTATCGAGCCTCTTTTTCATAAAATTAATATAAAGAAAGGAACCATACTCCTTAATGCTGGCGATGTTGTAGATGTTCAATATTATATTTTAGAGGGCTGTTTAAGAACATTCCACACAGATTCTCATGGTAAAGAACATACCATTCAATTTGGTATTGAAGATTGGTGGGTAAGTGACTATACAGCATTTATCGATTCTGATAAAGCTATACTAACCATTGAAGCAATTCAAGATTCTACACTGTATAAAATTTCTAAACAAGACATAAATAATCTATTTTCTAAAATCCCCAAAATAGATAGTTACTTTAGATTAAAACTAGAGCGCTCTTTTGCCGCCTTTCAAAAACGAATTTTATCTTATTTATCTCAAAGTGCAGCAGAACGTTACTTGAATTTTATTAATACGTATCCTAATATTGAAAAAAACGTAAAGAATTATCATATAGCCTCTTACTTAGGTATGACTACAGAAAGCCTAAGTAGAATTAGAAAAGAATTATAATTTTTTTGCATTTATTATCATAAATCAATTTTTTAAATCATTTAAAATTCTATTTTTGCGGTACTAACAAGGTAAATATCCCCTTATTTCCCTAAGATTAATAGCTATGAAGCGCAAGTTTAATAAACTTGCGCTTTTTTATTTATATTAGCTCATGGAAGAAATTAAAATACTATTTTTTGTTATTGGCACTTTTTTTGGAATTCACCAAAGTAACATTATCGCAGAAAAAGCAACAATAACAATAAATCCTGAAGCTAAAACCATTACTGTTTTACAAGAGAATTTAATTTCAATTATTCAGAATGAAAGCGACAGTTTAAAAGTAAAGAGTGAATTAGAAAACATCATTCAACCTAACTATCCTTGGAGTTCAGAATTCGCAAATTATTCAAAAAAAGAGAAATACTTCTTTATTTCTGAAGACACCCAAACACTCAATTTAAAACTAACTCTAACTTATAAAACTACTAATGATTTAAAAGCTTTTGGAATTAATAAAAATAATGTTGGTAAACTGTCAATGACTAACTTTCCTAAAGCTCATACCAAATCTACAGATGGCATATTAGGGGAACGTTATTGGAATTTTAATGCAGACGCCCCGTTCACATTTACAGAAGAACCTTTAACAGACATTCCTACAGAATATGAAATTCATAAAAAGAGTGTATTACCTTTTTGGAAAACTATTAAACGCTAAACCATGAATGTAATTTCAACCAATATTGCACAACCAACCAAATTCATTTGGAATGGCGAAGAAATTACTACTGGAATTTATAAGAAACCAACTGATGTTCCTATCTATTTAGGCAAAAAAGACGTTAGAGGTGATGAAATTTCAGATCGAAAGGTTCATGGTGGCGAGTTTAAAGCCTGCTATCTATTTTCTGCAAACCAATACCCCTATTGGCAAGGTTTATATCCAAATTTAGATTGGACTTATGGTATGCTAGGAGAGAATTTAACCGTTGAAAATTTAGATGAAAAACAACTTTTTATTGGTGATGTTTATAAACTAGGAAACGCATTAGTACAAATTACACAACCCAGAGAACCGTGCTTTAAGTTTGCGCATAAATTTGGAACTGAAGCCGTTTTACAACAATTTATAGACCAAGGCTATTCCGGAACATATATTAGAGTTTTAGAAGAAGGTCATGTAAAAACTGGCGATCATTTTAAATTAATTACATCTGCAAAAGATAGTGTTTCAATTTTTGATTTTTTTGAATTATTATACGCCGAAAATAAAAATCCAAATCATATTAATTTACTACTTAATAATGATGCTTTACCTCAACGTACAAGAAAACGTCTAAAGTTCTATTTACGTTAAACCATTCACAATAAGATTTATTCGATAATTGAATCAGGTTATAGTTATTATTCAACCACACACCTAATTTCTACCTACAAAAATGTAGCTTATTGATAATTTATGTAACTTTCACGAAAACGTTATAGTTAATATTATTTTCATAATATAAATTATCACAAATTAGATTTTCAACTCTAGCATTAAAACATTTAACCAAAACAATACCAACACATTAACACACTCATGAAGATCAAAAAAATATTAGTTGCTAACCGAAGTGAGATCGCTATTCGTATTTTAAGAGCATGTGCAGAACTTAACATTTCTACAGTTGCTATTTACACCTATGAAGATCGCTATTCGCAACACAGAAATAAAGCAGATGAATCATATCAAATAGGTGAAGACAACGATCCTCTAAAGCCTTATTTAGATATTGATGAAATTGTGGCTTTAGCAAAAGAAAAAAATGTAGATGCTATTCATCCTGGTTATGGTTTTTTATCTGAAAACTCAGAATTTGCGAGACGGTGTGCAGAAAACGACATTATTTTTATTGGTCCAGACCCTGAAGTTATGGATGCTTTGGGTGATAAAATTACCGCTAAGAAAATCGCTGTAAAATGTAATGTTCCCATTATAGAAAGCAATAAAAAAGACCTTAGCTCTTTACAAATTGCACTTTCAGAAGCTAATACCATCGGTTATCCATTAATGCTAAAAGCTGCTTCTGGAGGTGGTGGACGTGGGATGCGCGTGGTTAGAAATGATAAAGACCTAGAACAACATTTTGATTCCGCTAAAAACGAAGCCTTAAACGCTTTTGGTGACGATACCATGTTTTTAGAAAAGTATGTCGAGAACCCTAAACATATTGAAGTACAAATTGTAGCCGACAGACATGGTAATATTAGACATTTATTTGAACGTGACTGTTCTGTGCAACGTCGTCATCAAAAAGTTGTTGAAGTTGCTCCATCTTATAATATATCTCAAAAGGTAAAAGATGCCTTATACAAATATGCTGTTGCCATTACCTCTGAAGTCAACTATAATAACATTGGTACGGTTGAATTTTTAGTAGATCAACAAGACAATATCTATTTTATTGAAGTCAACCCAAGAATTCAGGTAGAACATACGGTCACCGAAATGGTTACTGGTATTGATTTGGTAAAAACCCAAATATTCATTGCTGGTGGTTATAAATTATCGGATCAACAAATAAAAATATACGATCAAGAATCCTTACAAACCTATGGTTTTGCTTTGCAATGTCGATTGACAACTGAAGATCCTGAAAACAATTTCACACCAGATTACGGTAATATTACCACTTACCGAAGTGCTTCAGGAATGGGAATTCGTTTAGATGCTGGCAGTATTTATCAAGGGTATAACGTGAGTCCGTTTTTCGATTCTATGCTTGTAAAAGTGTCTGCACATGGTAGAACACTCGATGGAGCGGTTCGGAAAATGACACGTGCCTTAAAAGAATTTAGAATTAGAGGTGTAAAAACCAATATTCATTTTCTTCAAAATGTCATTCAGCATGAGACCTTTAAAGAAGGAAAAGTCACGGTAAATTTTATTCAAAATACGCCTTCATTATTCGAAATAAAACTACCTCAAGACCGAACCACTAAAGCAGTGAACTTCTTAGCTGAAGTAATTGTTAACGGTAATTCTGATGTCAAAAATATTGATAACACCAAAGTTTTTAGAACAGCTAAAGTTCCTAAATATAATCGCTCTGAAGCATTTCCAAAAGGCACCAAAGATCTATTAACAGAATTAGGTCCTGAAGCCTTTTGCCAATGGCTTAAAGACGACAATAAAATACATTATACAGATACCACCATGCGCGATGCGCATCAATCACTTTTAGCAACACGTATGCGAAGTTATGATATGCTAAAAGTGGCCGAAAGCTTTGCAAAAAACCATCCCAACACCTTTAGTATGGAAGTTTGGGGAGGCGCAACTTTTGATGTCTGTTACCGCTTTTTACACGAAAGCCCTTGGACACGCTTAAGAGAATTACGTAAAGCCGTTCCAAATATTTTGTTTCAAATGTTATTACGCGGCTCTAATGCTGTGGGTTACAAAGCCTATCCTGATAATTTAATTGAGATGTTTGTTGAAAAATCTTGGGAAAATGGAGTTGACATTTTTAGAATTTTCGACTCACTCAATTGGGTAAAAGCTATGGAACCTAGCATTAATTATGTTCGTGATAAAACAGGTGGTATTGCACAAGCGGCCATTAGTTATACAGGAGACATTTTAGACCCAAAGCAAAGCAAATATAATCTCAACTATTATACGCAACTCGCAAAAGATTTAGAAAATGCAGGTGCACATATGATTGCGATTAAAGATATGGCTGGTTTATTAAAACCTTATGCTGCAACGGAATTAGTTGGTGCTTTGAAAGACACTGTAAATATTCCGATTCATCTTCATACACATGATACCTCATCCTTACAAACCGCAACATACTTAAAAGCCATTGAAGCTGGAGTTGATGTGGTTGATGTAGCGCTTGGCGGCTTATCTGGACTCACATCTCAACCCAATTTTAATGCCGTTGTTGAAATGATGAAAGGGCAAAAACGCGCTCATGATTTTGATATAAATACGCTCAATCAGTTTTCAAACTATTGGGAAGATACACGTGAAATGTACTATCCTTTTGAATCAGGATTAAAAGCAGGAACAGCTGAGGTGTATCAACATGAAATTCCTGGTGGTCAATATTCAAATTTAAGACCACAAGCCATTGCCTTAGGTCTTGGAGACCGCTTTGATGAGGTCAAGAAAATGTACGCACAAGTCAATACTATGTTTGGCAACCTCATAAAAGTCACACCAAGCTCAAAAGTGGTTGGTGATATGGCTATTTTTATGGTAACTAATAATCTCACGCCAGAAGATGTCATGCAACGTGGCGAAACGATTTCGTTTCCAGAATCGGTAATCAATTTCTTTAAAGGAGATTTAGGTCAACCTGTTGGAGGTTTTCCTAAAGCGCTTAAGAAAATTATATTAAAAAATAAAGCCTCTTACACAGACCGACCAAATGCCCATTTAAAACCCGTAGATTTTACTAAAGAATTTGCTGCTTTTAAAAAGAAGTTCCAACAAGGCTTTACAAGACCTATTGAAATAGAAGATTTCTTATCGTTTATGTTATATCCAAAAGTTTTTGAGAAAGCCCATGAAAACTATAAACTCTACGGAAATATAGCACTAATACCAACTAAAGATTTCTTTTTTGGTATGAAGCTTCAAGAAGAAACCAACATTACGCTTGAACCAGGAAAAACGATAATTGTAAAATTACTTTCAGTAAGTATTCCAAATGACGATGGAGTAAGAACCGTATTTTTTAAGGTCAATGGTGAAAACCGATTTGTTGAAATTTTTGATACCTCTTTAAATATAAAAAAGGTTGAAAATGTAAAAATAGACAAAGAAGACAACAACCAAGTTGGCGCTCCTTTACAAGGTTCTTTATATAAAGTTTTAGTAAAAAAAGGTACAACCGTTAAAGAAAACGATCCGTTGTTTATAATTGAAGCCATGAAAATGGAAACAACCGTTACAGCACATAAATCTGGAAAAATAAAATCGGTGACTTTAGCTGAAGGCAGTATGGTAAAACAAGATGATTTGGTCGTTACTATGGAATAGTAATTAAACTATGATGTTTAAATTAAAAATTGGCAAGACTTTTGATTTTCATCTATCATAACCAATATTTATATTTATGACGATACTAAAAACAATGTCAGTAGTAATTTTAACAGTAATGTTATCCTCCTGCTCCACAACAAAAAAAACGACGGCAACCTATTGGGTAAATAGTGCCAAAGTTGATTGTGATGCTGGTGCTGGAAAAACAACTTGCTTACAAGTTTCAAAAGCCGATAATTATAAAAATACGGAATGGTCTAATTTTTACGCCACAATAAATGGGTTTAATTTTGAACCTGGTTATTTGCAAAAAATTGAAGTTGCAGAAACACAGTTAGATTCTAAAAGCGTTCCGGCTGATGCGTCTTCAATTCAATATGATCTTATAAAAGTGTTAGAAAAAAAGCAAGATCCCAAATTAGCCATTCATGATATTTGGGCAGCAACCCATGTTAATGGTAAAGCGATAGAAAGTACAAGCAATGTGCCAACGCTTGAACTAAACACCACTGAAATGCGTGCTTCTGGAGCTAATGGTTGTAATAATTACACCGGACAAATAAAAAACATAACTTCAGATACTATCGAATTTGGAGCTATAGCATCCACTCGAAAAATGTGTATGGATATGGCTATTCCAGACAGTTTTGACCAAGCATTTAATAGTATTTCAACATATAAAAAAGAAGGATTAACGTTATACTTTTACAATGAAGCTGGTGACGAAATGTTACGTTTCAAAAAAGTAGATTAATTTCATTGTTATTATATTCAAAATGAATTGGGTTATTTGGGCTAAGGTCTCAATAACCCAATTTCTTTTCCATTACCTTTGTCTCCATAAATTATTAAGCATTGGAAAAGAAAAAACAACATCCTCAAGTAAAATCAGAACTTCATCCAAGAAATCAGCATAGATCACGCTACAATTTTGACGCCCTTATAAAAAGTTCTCCAGAATTAGCCAAGTATGTGGCTCCAAACACATATGGTGATGATTCTGTAGATTTTTTCAATCCTGCAGCTGTAAAAGCACTTAATAAAGCTTTATTAATTCACCATTACGGATTAGAATATTGGGATATTCCTGAGCATTATTTATGCCCACCAATTCCTGGCAGAGCCGATTATATTCATAATATCTCCGATTTATTAAAAGGTAATAGTTCGGTGATTCCAAAAGGAAATCATATAAAAGGCTTAGATATTGGAGTTGGTGCCAATTGCATCTATCCAATTATTGGTCAGCATGAATATGGCTGGTCCTTTATAGGAAGTGATACTGATGAAACCGCTATTATATCTGCTAAAACTATAGAGCAAAAAAATTACAAATTAAGATCTACTCTAGAAATTAGACGTCAAGACAAAGCAAACAACTTTTTTTATGACATCTTAAAACCAGAAGAAAAAGTAGATTTTACGATTTGTAATCCACCCTTTCATGCCTCTGCCGAAGATGCTCAAAAAGCAAGTTTAAAAAAACAGAGGAACCTAAAAGGTAAACGCCCCAACAAAGCACTTTTAAATTTTGGTGGACAACACAACGAATTATGGACCAAAGGTGGTGAAGCACGCTTTGTAAAAGACATGATTTATGAAAGCAAGCATTTTGGCAAACAATGTTATTGGTTTACAAGTTTAATTTCGAAAGAAGTGACACTAAAACCAACCTATAAAGTTTTAGACAAAGTGAATGCTACTGCAGTAAAAACCATTGAAATGGGACAAGGTCATAAAATCAGTAGATTTATTGCTTGGACTTTTTTAACGGAACAAGAACAAAACGATTGGATACAAGAACGTTGGTAAAACATTTCAATTACCTTTGTACTATGCTAGTCACATCTTGTTTCTCATTCCTGCGAAGGCAGGAATCTACAAGCTACGTTTAACAAAGTGGATTCCTGCTTTCGCAGGAATGACAAACTTAATAAATACAAAACACATGTCATTTAAAGACTTACATCTCATAAAACCTTTACTAAAAGCTGTTGATGCTTCTGGTTATGTTGAACCAACTTTAGTACAACAACGTACTATTCCATTGGTTTTAGACCGCAAAGATGTTATTGTTTCTGCTCAAACCGGAACAGGAAAAACAGCTGCTTTTGCCTTACCTATTTTACAACAATTGTACGATAAGCAAGATGCGCCAAAAAAGGGTAAAAAAATAAGAGCCTTAATCGTAAGTCCTACACGAGAATTAGCAGTACAAATTCAGCAGAATTTTAAGACTTACGCTGAGTTTACCAATCTAACATCCTTAGTTGTTTTTGGTGGTGCATCCATTGAACCTCAAATTGATGTATTGAAAAAAGGGGTCGATATTTTAGTCGCCACTCCTGGTCGCCTACTCGATTTGCATAAGCAAGATTATATTAATCTCGATTATATTGAAACCTTTGTTTTAGATGAAGCCGATTTAATGCTAGACATGGGTTTTATAGATGATATAAAGAAAATTGAGCGCTTGTGTCCTAAAGACAAACAAACCTTATTATTCTCGGCTACAATTCCTTTTAAAATTGAAGAATTAGCAAATACCATTCTTAAAACTCCAGAACGTATTGATGTAACTCCAACTAAATCGGTTGCAAAAGACGTGAGTCAACGGTTGTATTACGTCCCTAAACGCAATAAAATTGAATTGTGTTTGCATTTAATGCGAAACACTATTGAAGGTAATGTTCTTATTTTTAGACGTACCAAATATGGAGTGGATAAATTGGAACAAACCTTATTAAAAAATGGTTATGCCGTAAATAGTATTCATGGAGATAAAGCACAAAGTGAACGCCAAACAGCACTAAATAAGTTTAAAAATGGTTATGTAAAAGTATTGATTGCTACTGATGTTGCTGCTCGCGGTATTGATATTAACGAACTAGATAATGTTCTTAATTTTGATATGCCCAATGTACCTGAAACTTATGTACATAGAATTGGTAGAACAGGGCGAGCTGGTCATATAGGGAAAGCCTATTCTATGTGTTCTGCTGATGAGAAAAGTTATGCAAAAACCATTCAGAATGCTATAAATGTTCAGATTCCTGTGGAAACTGAGCATCCTTACCCTTTAGATCCTAAAGCCAAACCTATTGTACATAAAAAGAAAGGTAGTAAGTATAAAAAAGGACGCAAAAGTGAGGCTTCTAAGAAGAAGAAGAAACGTTGGTATTAGATTAGCTGTTAGCTCTGTAGCAAAAAAAACAAAAAGCACTTAGTTAACCTAAGTGCTTTTTCATTTAAACAAACTTTTGACTTTACTCGCCTAACTCAATAAAATCTTTCCCAAATCTAATGATGCCATAAACGGCATTGATTTGAATTTTATTCGGGTTCGTTTCCTTACCCATAATCATCATTTTTGAAGATTCATTCTTTTTACTTGGTGAGATTTTTGTAATTAGATTATCCGTATAATGTACAGTATCATGCCCAAACGTTGTAAGGAAGAAATCATTATCTTCAGGATAGAAAACATTGATTTCCGAATATTCTGTATCCATTTGAAAATTTTTGAAATTTTCAGAAAAATTATGAATCCAAAATTTTCCATTAAAATCTACTATTCTGACATGCTCTCCTACTTCCCCTATTTTCATTGTTGAAAACTCACTATCAATAGTTAAATTTTGCACCTCAGCTATTTGAACATCACTTAAATGGTTAAATTTATAAGCTCCCCCATCGAGTTCATTACTTTTAAATTTACCGTTTACAATATCAAAATTATTTAAAGGATTAGTGATCCCCATAAACATTAGATTGGTATTTCTTGAATTTATATTAACCTGAGTCGTAAGATCAAACTTAAAAGTTAGGTGAGAATTCACAGCCACAACTCTTAAATCGATATCTGAAGGTAACTTTATTATAAAATTAGTTTTTAATGTTTTTACATTCTTTTTCTCAATTTTTTTAGTTCCGCCTTTACCATCAAGTCCTTTTAAATTTTTAAGATATTCTTTTAGACTTTTAATTTTAGAACCATCATTAAGACTGTAGAAATACTGTTTAGATTTTCTCCAATGTTTATTTGTTGGTTCTTTAAAAGATATATTATTACCTTCAAACGTAATACCAAATAAGCTTTCTATACTATACACAACATCAGATAATACATTTGTACTACTAGTTTTAAATATCAATTTATCTTCGACAATTTGAGCAGAAGTGTTAATACCTTCTAACTGCTTTTCAATTTCTTTTTTAGAATAATTATCGAATTCAATTGAATATTCAAAATAGATTTTATCATCCTTAGATTCTTCAATTCCTACATATGTACCATCTAGGTCTAGGTCTAATATTTTAATATTTTGAGCATCAAAACTCATATTATAAACGTCGTGTTTTTGTGCATTAATTGACCATGATGTGATGAGCATCAGCAATAAGATTTTAAATTGATTTTTCATTCTGTTCGTTTTTTTGATTTAATATGTTGATGTGCTTTTGAATATCTTTTAAAATTTGAAGTCGTGTTTGAAGATTTTCAACTAGTGCTTCAATGACTAAAATGTTATTAGAATCGTCTTTAAACTGAACAGAAATATCTTGGTAATCTGTATCTAAATCTTTCAGCTTTTTTCTGAAACGTTCTACCAAAACGGCATCATCTGCAATAGCTACAAAACTCTGCCATTCGGTTTCAATATCTTTAAGATATGCTGCCTCTACGGCTTCTACTTGTGCTATAATTGGTGAAACGTGATTTAGTTCTGGTTTTGATTCCATTTCCATAACATTAAACCCTATAGTTAATGCCATAATTAAAATAGCTGCAGCACTTAACCAAGCATAAGGATTTTGTTTTGGTTTGGATTGCTTCTTAAGCTTATCTGCAAATTCGCTTCTATGATTTTTAGGAAGCGGTTTTAAATCGTCCTCCTCTGTAAATAAGGTCCTAATATCTTGCTTCATTGTACTTTTGTTTTAATAGATCTTGTAACTTTAATTTACCACGTCTTAGATGCGTACGTGATGTTTTTATAGGAATCTCTAATATCTCTGAAATCTCTTCGTGATCGTAGCCTTCTAATAAATAAAGCTTTACTACAATTCTATGTTTTTCGTTTAACTGCTCAATGGCAAATAAAATCTCTTGCTTCGTAATTGAAGTATCAAATTGCCAATCGTCCTCAATGGTAATCTGCAGGTCTGAAACCTCAACAGCTTCAAACTCTAACTTATTTTTCTTTAAAACGTCTAAACATTGGTTAATGATAATACGTTTTAACCAAACTCCAAAAGTGGCTTTTGGTTTATAAGCTTCAATATGTCTAAATGCTTTTAGAAAGCCTTCTTGCATCGCATCCTTTGCATCTTCTTCATTCAAATAACGACAAGCAATGGTAAACATAGCTTGACTATACTTATCATAAACTTGCATTTGAGCAACGTCATTTCCTTTTTTACAAAGCTTAATAAGTTTAGTCTCTAATTTCTGCATTGCGTTGGTTAGCGGTTTTAAAAACTCATATTGACTTTTTCAATTTCCTAAGAACAAAAAATCAAGTTGAGTTCTATTATAAAAACGATGAAATTTGGAAAGGGTTTCAAAATAGGACAAAAAAGATTGATTTTAATTGAATATGCCTAATTTTAACCTGAATTTCAATCCACCCAATAAAAATGAGTGAAGATTATAATAAACCAACATTTAAAAAACTATTAGATAAACTACAAGAAGAAAGCTGGCAATTAGAATTGCTAATATCGGGTTTTGCCATTTTTGGCTTATTCTCCGCTTACCCAAACTTAGAAATTGCCTACCAACACGCTCAAAACGAAAACAATATTTTTTTCTCGATAGTTATGATTGTGGCGCTTTCGGCTTGTTCTATATTAATTTTTAACTTACTACTACATGTACTTTTACGAGGCTTATGGATTGGAGCCTTAGGATTACGTTATGTTTCTGGAGACATTGAATACGACACCTTAAATTACAGCAAACGATTTAACAACTATCTAAAACGTAAAGTTGGCTCTTTTGATAGGTATATTGGGCGTTTAGAGAACTACTGTAGTGTTATTTTTGCTATTTCGTTTTTACTTATATTCTATATGTTGGCCATTGCGCTAACTTTTGGGGCTATTGCTTTTGTGGTTACTGTTTTTCTGAACAATCATACTTTTAGTGACATCTCAACATATTTTGGCATTATTCTTTTGGTGTTTCTTACTGTTGGAATGCTACTTACCTTTATAGATTTTATAACTCTTGGTTTTTTAAAAAAGAAAAAATGGATTAGCAAGCTGTACTTCCCAATCTATTGGTGTTTTAGTATTATTACACTTTCGTTTTTATACCGACCATTAGTCTATAATTTCCTGGATCATAAATTTGGAAAACGTTTAAGTTTATTTTTAGTCCCCATCTATATTTCATTGATATGGATGACCTCTTTATACTACAATCAGTCTAACTATTTTAACTTTATTGAACCTTCAGGGCAGCACATTTCTAATTCATTAAATTATGAAGATATGCTTGTTGATGATTCCGATTTTATTCAAAATATTGCTATTAATAGTAAAGTGATAAACGATTCCTACATTAAAGTATTTATTGTTTTTGATAAATCTATAGAAGATGAAATTTACAAGTTTAACCCTAAATTAAAACTTGACGAAGACACCAGAGGGATTACCTCTGAAATGAGTTCCATTAATTCTGGTACTATTAGTGATGCCTCAAAAAGTGAATATATGACAACATTTAATTCACTCTATTCTATTGAAATTGATACTACATTATATAAAACCGATTTTGTTCTTGGTAAAACCGTAAAAAAACAAAACGGCTTTGAAACCTATATTGGTGTAAAGAATTTAGATGACGGTAAACACATCTTACATGTAAAACGCAAGGAACTAAAAGCCTCAGGTACCCTATCTAAAACAGCAGCTTCTATACCATTTTGGTATTATCCCAATTAGTAAACAACATAAAAACGTCTCATTTTGAGACGTTTTTTTATGCGCATAAATAATGTATCTTTAGAAACTATAAGCTTAACCATGCATAAAATACTATTTTCACTTTTCTTAATTGGGCAATTATCCTTTGCTCAAATTACTATTAAAGACAGCATTTCTACGTATCCTATTAGTTACGCTACCATTTCTTTTGGCAATGGCAACGGTATTTTTGCCGATGATGAGGGGCAGTTTTTTTTTACTAAAAAATTATATCCAGATATCGATTCGCTTTTTATTTCTGCATTAGGTTTTAAAGACCTTAATGTTGCTACAAACAATTTACCTAATCAACTTCTGATGCAACCGGAAGCTTCAGAATTAGATGAAGTTTTTATAGGTGTTACAATTGATAGAAAATTTAAAGAGGAAAAACTAAAACCATCTCTAGATGACGATTATTATAATTGTTGGCTGCCTACTATAGAATCTGAGATTGCAGTATATTTTCCTAAGACAAGTTCAAAAGATCAAAAGATAACTAATGTACAATTCCCTATTGCTTTAGAATCTAAAGATTGGGAAAAACGCAACCGTAAAAACAGTGATAAAAAGAAATTTTCAACGCTTTTTAAAGTAAAATTTTATCAAAATGATAACGGAGTTCCTGGTAAAGCACTAACCTACGAAACCATCGTTTTTAGAGCAACTGAAAAAGATGGAGATGCATACGATTTAAATGTTGAAGACTACGATATCTACATCCCTAAAGATGGTTTTTTTGTATCGCTTCAAGTTTTAGGTTACACCAACAAAGCCGGAAAATTATTACCAAATAAAAAGTACAAAGAGATAAAATCTAAAACGGGCAGTATTGTTAAAATACCAACCAATTTTAGACCTTTGTTACCGTTTACAGACGAGATTGAAAGTAAAAACACGTATATAAAACGCGTATTTATTAACGGAAATAATTGGGTGAAATTTGAAAAAGGGAATGGCTTACAATCTAGTTTACTAAAAAGAGATTTATTTAATTATGGCATAGGATTAACCTACAAAACCTATAAAGATGAATGAAGCATTAAGGTTTAATATTATGATTGTATATTTCTGCGAAACCAATGTGCTTTTAAAATAAAAAAACACCATGAATATTATACCTAATTTGTAAAACTACTCAACTTCAAAATCAAAAAAAGTTTTTGGAAAAGGTTCCCAACGTAGTGTAAAATGCCACCACTCTTTTGCGTAGTTTCTAAAATTATGTTTTAGCATTACAGTTTGTAGTAACTGTCTGTTTTTCTTTTGCTCATCTGTTAAGGCCTCATGAGCAACCCAAGAGGCTTCTCCAAAAAAATCATAAGGGCTTCCCATATCTAAAGGCTCGCCAGTTTCGCCATTTGTAATGGTTAAATCAATAGTACTCCCTCTACTATGACCAGATCGCGAAGCTATATAGCCTGCTTTAAACAAGTTTTTTTTATTTACCTCAGGATAAAATTGCTGTTTCTTAATAGTGTCATTTAAGTCTTTTGCCCATCTAATAAAATGGTTTACAGCACGCTGTGGTCTATAACCATCATAAACTTTTAAACACAAGTTTTGTTTTTGCAACTCTTCTTGAACCAATTTTAACTTCTCTGCTGTGTTTTTGGTTATTATTAAACGATTCGCTTTATAACCATCTATAGTATCCCCAACAAAATTATTTTCTGAAAAATAGCGCAATTCAACATCCAAGTCAGGTATTACAGATTTTGCATAAACAAAACCATCAGGTAAGGTTTGTTTTTCTTGAAAACCTAAAGTTATTAGAAATAGGCTAGTTAAATATAATAGCGTTTTATAATTCATATCAGAATACTAATTTACTGAAAAATAAAATTACGACTTGTTTTATAAAAAGACACATGAATACAGATTAAAATAAGAGAAATAGCTTAAGTTATTCACTATTATAAAAACAAAAAACCGAGATCCCTCAATCTCGGTTTTCGTTTATTTGCTTTACTATGCTGGTAGATTTAGGGTCTCTAATTACACACAACACAAGGCAAATATTAATTAATTAATCCATTGAACTAAAAACTAATTTTTAGTACGAGTCAAATATATAATTCATTTTGAACTACGACGCTAAAAAACATATTTAATCGATGAAATACACTTAATTTTAACATTTATAGACAAAATAACGTATTTCGTCGCTGAAAAACACAATTTTTATAATTCAATAATTGTATTTACAAATCATAAATTGCTATAAAATTCGTTAAAAAAAACAAAAATCAATTCTATATCAATTAACTTTATCCTTAAAATAATTTTAAAATGAAACAATTTGTAATTCTCATTCTATGTATAGTTAATACTTTAGGTTTTAGCCAAGACAAAACCTATAATGAAGAAGAACTAACAATAACAAAATGGATTGATGGAACATTACTCCTTCCACACGATATTGATAAACCCGATTTAGCAATCATAATTGCAGGCTCTGGTCCTACTAACCGAAATGGAAATCAAAATTTCCTTAAAAACAATTCCTTAAAAAAATTAGCAACAGGACTCACTGAAAATGGAATTGCAACATTTAGGTATGATAAGCGTATTGTAAAACAAATTTTAAGAAATAATGTAGATAAAGATATAAAGTTTGATGATTTTGTGAGCGATGCTTCAGATATTATCAATTATTTTAAGGACAAAGAAAGTTATGGTAAAATCTACATCATTGGCCATAGCCAAGGTAGTTTAGTTGGTATGCTAGCGGCTAAAGATAAAGCTAACGGATTTATTTCACTGGCAGGTGCTGGTAATAATATAGGAGATGTACTTGTAGAACAAGTTACTAAAATGGCTCCAAAACTAGGTGAAGAAGCCCAGCGTGTGGTTAGCTTATTAAAAAACGGAGAGAATACCACAGATTATCCTCCTGCATTAGGATCGCTATTTGGTCCAGAGATACAAGATTTTATGATGAATTGGATGTCGTACAATCCTACTGAAATTATAAAAGAGTTAACAATGCCTATTCTTATTATTAATGGTACTAAAGATCTTCAAGTTTCAGTAAAAGAAGCTGAATTATTAAAAGAAGCTAATGAAGAATCTAAATTGGTAATTATTGAAAACATGAATCATGTACTCTTTGAAATTGGAGGAGATGATTTAGAGAACTCAAAATCTTATAACGAATCCTTTAGACCTATTTCTCCTGAACTCATTAAAAGTGTTACAGATTTTATAAAATCTTAATTCAAAAAACAACTATTTAATATTTAGAAAGCATTTTGGAAACGAGATGCTTTTTTCGTTTCTATCCCCTTATAAAATGAAAAGCATCCCAACCACGAGATGCTTTTTCTAACTAACCAACCAAATGTAATGATACTACTTTGTAGTAGTGTTACCAGGTGGTAACTATAGTAATAGTCATTACACTTAGTATAACACAAAGCTCGTGCCAAACTTTATATTTTAATTCTTTTTTATAAAGTTGTAACAAAAATATCTATTTGTATACTTATAAAATAAGTTATATCTTTATGATATCATTTTAATATCATATTGATTAATTACAATTATTAACCAATTAAAATTATAGATTATGAAAGAAGAAAAAATTATCGTCCCTGCAAATGGCTACTTAATGTTATTTTTATTTTTAATATTATTCTTAGGTAGTATTGCTCTTATTCCTATTACAGAAACGGGCTGGTCTGTATTTGGCATTATAGCTGCATTAATATTAGCCTTTGGATTTTTAATGGTGCAACCCAATGGCTCTCGTGTATTGCTTTTATTTGGAAAGTATGTAGGAACAATAAAGCAGAATGGTTTTTATTGGGTAAATCCGTTTTTTACTAAAAAGAAAATTTCATTAAGAGCAAGCAACTTTGATAGCGAGCGTTTAAAAGTAAATGACAAATTGGGAAACCCTATTATGATTAGTACCATCTTAGTTTGGCGTGTTCATAATACCTATAAAGCTGCTTTTGATGTCGATAATTATGAAAACTTTGTTCGCGTACAGACCGATGCTGCTGTTCGTAAATTAGCAAGCATGTATCCTTATGATAATTTTGCAGATGAAGGTGTTGACGAAGATATTACCTTACGTTCTAGTGTTAATGAAGTCAGTAATGCCCTAGAAAAAGAAATAGACGAGCGTTTATCTATCGCAGGTATCGAAGTATTAGAAGCACGTATTGGTTATTTAGCGTATGCACAAGAAATTGCTAATGCTATGCTTAAGCGTCAACAAGCTACAGCAATTGTTGCAGCACGACATAAAATTGTTGAAGGAGCTGTAAGCATGGTAGAAATGGCCATTGATGAATTAAATAAAAAGCAAGTCGTAGATTTAGATGAAGAACGCAAAGCTGCTATGGTCAGCAACCTAATGGTCGTACTTTGTGGAGACAAAGATGCTTCGCCTGTCTTAAATACTGGAACTTTAAGCCATTAAAGTATGAAAGAATATAAATTAGTACAACCTAAACTCGGGTTTAAAAATCGTATCCAAAATTTTGAAAATCTGCTGAATCAGTACGCACGAGAAGGCTGGGTTGTTAAGGATATTGGAGTTAACTGGTCATCGGTAGTTTTTGAACGTGATAAAAACAGATAATGAAAATTTTTAAAGAAGAACAACGTTTTAATCAGTTGTGGTTAATTATACTTATGTTAGTAAGTACAATAGTTCCTATTAGTATTTATGTAAAAGAATACACAGAAAATCCTGAAAATTTTTCTAGTTTAGAACTCATAGGTGTTATTTTTCTTATTCTCTTAGCTTCTGGGTTTATCTTTTTCTTTAAACTTACAACGCGTATAGATGAAACTGGGATTCATTATAAGTTTTTTCCCTTTCATTGGAATTTAAAAAATATTAAGTGGAACGAAATTAATAAAGCTTACGTAAGAACCTATGACCCACTGGGTGAATATGGAGGTTGGGGACTAAAAGGAGGCACACTTTGGAATAAAGCTAAAGGAAGCGCTATAAACGTTTCTGGTGATATTGGGATTCAGCTCGTATTAAAAAGCGGTAAAAAATTATTAATTGGCACACAAAAAAAAAACGAAGCCAAGAGTGTATTAGCTACCTATAAAACAAAGTTTAATTAATGAAACTATAATGTCTAAAAAGAAAGCATTTGCACTACGAATAAATGAAGATATGCTGAAAGCCATTGAAAAATGGGCTTCGGACGAATTCCGCAGTACTAATGGTCAAATAGAATGGATGTTAATGCAATATCTCAAGGAACACAATAGGCAACCCAAACCAAAAGATAAACCCATAGAAAAAAAGTGATTCGAAACGGTCACTTTTTTCGTTTTTAATTTTTGTATTTTGCGTCTTATAAACCAACTAAACTATGGATAACACTCCTCTTTTTACTGACGACACTATTGTATTTGGCCTTTTAATGCTGGCCCTTGGATTTGTATTTATTACAGAATCTATAAAAACAGGATTTTGGGCAAAGTTCTATAAAATAATACCAGGACTATTTATGGCGTACATGGTTCCGGCTGTTTTAACCACAACTGGTTTAATCTCGCCAGAATGGACAACCGTTTCAGATGAAGGTGTGTTAACAGAACATAGTTCCAATCTGTACTATGTTTCTAGTCGTTACTTATTACCTGCAGCCTTAGTTCTAATGACTTTGAGTATCGATTTAAAAGCTGTTTTTAATTTAGGTTG
This sequence comes from Winogradskyella psychrotolerans, assembly GCF_018860565.1. GTDB lineage: Bacteria > Bacteroidota > Bacteroidia > Flavobacteriales > Flavobacteriaceae > Winogradskyella > Winogradskyella damuponensis. The sequence goes on along the minus strand of NZ_JAHKPS010000001.1, from coordinate 8,813 downwards.
GAAAGCCTTGGTAATGTTTTTTACAGGAACTTTAGGTATTGTTATTGGAGGGCCAATTGCTATTTTATTAATTGCTACCGTTTCACCTGACACAGTTGGAGGTATTGGTCCGGATGCTGTATGGAGAGGGCTTTCTACTTTAGCAGGAAGTTGGATTGGTGGAGGAGCCAACCAAACTGCCATGCTAGAAATTTATGGCTATAACCAAGCCAAATACGGAGGTATGGTGTTTGTAGATATCGTCGTTGCTAATATTTGGATGGCAATTATATTAATTGGTATCGGAAAAAGAAATCGTATTAATAAATGGTTAAAAGCAGACACATCCTCTATTGAAGAGTTGAAAGAAAAAATGTCAAACTTTTCTGAAAAGGTCAAACGAAACCCATCAGTTACAGATATAATGATAATCTGTGCCATTGCATTTGGAACAGTAAGCGTTGCACATCTAAGTGCTAATTTTTTAGCTCCTTTTTTCGAAGGTATTGTGGCAGGAATAGAATCTCCTACTACACGAAACATATTTACATTTCTAGGTTCTAAATTCTTCTGGATGATTAGTGTAGCTACTATAATTGCTATTTTATTGTCAAATACAAAAGCCAAAAATTATGAAGGAGCAGGTGCTAGTAAATTTGGAAGTGTTTTTATTTACATCCTAGTTGCTAGTATTGGAATGAAAATGGATTTAACCATGATTTTTGATAACCTTGGACTTATCGCTATTGGAGTCGTTTGGATGACCATCCATGCTATACTCTTAGTATTAGTAGCAAAACTCATTAAAGCACCATATTTCTTTTTAGCTGTTGGAAGTCAAGCTAACGTTGGTGGTGCTGCCTCTGCTCCTATTGTCGCTTCTGCTTTTCATCCATCCTTAGCTACAGTAGGTGTTCTTCTTGCTGTCTTTGGTTATGCTGTTGGAACAATTGCAGCTATAGGTTGTACAATTTTAATGGAATTAGCAGCTGTTAGCTAGCAATTTTAAAACAATTATAAGATATTTGCGCACCTAATTATTTAGTAAACCATGACAAAATTGAACAAAGCTCTAAGTCTCATAATTTTAGTAGTACTAGCTGTTTCTTGCGGCAAAAATAATGACGCAAATTTTACCTTAAAAGGACATATTAAAGGATTAAAAAAAGGGGTCGTTTACCTTCAAAAAGATGGAGATTCTACTATTATAGATTTAGATTCAATGGTTATTACTGGTCAACCAGAATTTAACTTACACACCAATTTGGAAGAACCTATATTACTCTATTTAAAACTATTTAAAAATGATGGTGAGGAACATTATATTCCGTTTTTTGCTGATAAAGGCATAACAGAAATTAATACAACTTTAAAGAATTTCAATTTTAATTCTGAAATTAAAGGATCTAAACAGCACGAATTATTAGAACAGTATCTTGGAATTATATCGCAATTCAACAATAAAAATCTAGATATTATTGAAGCTCGTTTTAATGCCCAAAAGAATAATGACAGTATTGCTGTAGACTCTTTAGGCAGAATTACAGATCAGCTTTTAAAGCGTAAATATGCCTATACCATTCAGTTTGCAATGAATAATAAGGATAGTGAAATTGCACCTTATTTAGCATTATACGAAGCACGAAATGCGAATCCGGTTTATATAGATTCTATTTACAACAATCTAACTACAGAGATTAAGAATTCGTTCTACGGAAAAAAACTAGGGAAAGCTATTACAGATAGAGAAGCTGGTAAATAGACTAAGTATACAATGCAGCTTACACATTAGAGTCCTAAAAAAATCCAATCATTTATGTGATTGGATTTTTTTTGCATCAAAGAAGGAATTGACATCTGCTACGTATTGTAAATACCTCAAATTTTATATGTATTAAACAAAAAAAACTTCAATTACTATAATGGTAATTGAAGTTTTAAAAAAAGAGCCGATGGAGGGACTCGAACCCACGACCTGCTGATTACAAATCAGCTGCTCTAGCCAGCTGAGCTACATCGGCAAAACAGTTTGCAAATTTAAAATAGATTTTCAAATTTACAAGTCTATTTATTTTAATTTATTGATTTTTTCAATAAGATCTCTTCCTTTAGACTCAAGATCGTTGCTAATGGCTTTGAAATGCGCTTTCTTATTTTCTGCACTTCTATCATTAACACGAGTAATTAACTCATCAAACGTTGCAATAGCTTCATCAATAATAGCTTCACTTTCTTTAGTTGGCTTTTCAGCGTTCGCTAATTCCCACACGTAAACCGCTTCAATAATATCACCTAAAACGTAGTTAATATCTTTTTTTAATTCTCTTTTATTTGACATGATAATTATGTTTTTTAATAACCGCAAAAATACTAAATCCTTTTAGTTATTTAATCGATTTTTATTTGAAGTTTTAAACGTACACTTCTAGAAGCTTTCCTGAGTTAGATTTTAGTTTAAAACTTTTAATATGAGCAGGAATTAATAGTGTTTCACCTTTAGAGATACTATTGAGAGAATTATCTGTTAAAATTTCAACATCTCCATCTACACACATATAAATTATAAAAGAATCGTAGGTGTTTTGTTTTTTAATTTCTGAATCTATTGTTATAAAATTAGTTGTGAAAAATGGGCAATTTATTATAATGTTTGAAGCATTTTTTTGCTTCTTATAATCGATTCTAAAATCATTTTTCATTTCAAAATCAAATGCATCAATAGCATTATCTTTATGTAGTTTACGCGCATTCCCTTCTGAATCTAAACGTCCCCAATCATAAACTCTGTAAGTGACATCACTGGTTTGCTGTATTTCAGCTAGCAAAACACCTGCTCCAATGGCATGAACTCTTCCTGCTTCAATAAGGTAAGTATCACCTTCTTTTACCTTATCAAAATTTAAAATATCAGTTAATGTTTTTGCTTCTAAATGTTTTAAGTACGTCTCTTTATCTATTTTATCCTTAAAGCCTACGATAAGATTAGCGTCCTTATCTGCTTGCATTACGTACCACATTTCTGTTTTCCCAAAAGAATTATGTCGTTTTTTTGCTAACTCATCATTGGGATGTAACTGAATACTTAAATTTTCTTTGGCATCAATAAATTTTATAAGCAGTGGAAATTCTTCACCAAAACGTTTCCAATTTTTTTCACCTAAAAGTTCTGATTTATAAATACCTAAAAGTTCTTGAAGCGATTTTCCTTTTAATTCTCCATTAGATACTATAGAAACATCGCCAGGAACAGCGCTTACTTCCCAACTTTCACCTAATTTTTTAGATTTTGAATCTTTATTGAGATATTGATTCAGCTTTTCACCACCCCAAATTTTATCTTTTAAAATAGGCTGAAACTTTAATGGATATAACTGATACTTCATAAAATTAATCTCCAGAATAAGTTACAAAATTACGAGGTGTTTCATAAAGCGTAATTTCAAGATGAAACTTTGAATCTAACATCGGTTTAATCTTATTATAAATTACAACCGCAATATTTTCTGCTGTAGGGTTTAAATCTTTAAATTCAGGGACTTCAACATTTAAGTTTTTATGATCAAAAGCGTCTTCAACTTCAGATTTAATAATATCTTTTAGCTTTTTAACATCTATAACATAGCCCGTTTCTGGGTCTATTTCACCTGTTACACTTGCTATTAATTCATAATTATGACCATGAAAGTTAGGATTGTTACATAAACCAAAAACGGCGTCATTTTTCTCAAAACTCCAATCTTTCCGATAAAGTCGGTGTGCTGCATTAAAATGTGCTTTTCTATGTACAGTAACTTTCATATTACTTATTAACGTTTATAAATTCATAAAACTTCTCAAAAATTATTTTAAACCAAGCTGTATACAATTGCGGATTTGTATGCATATCAGATTTTATGGCATCTAATGACATCCATTTCCAATTGGCTACTTCATCTTGGTTAATATTTGGTTTTTCATTATAATAACCAATCATAATATGGTCATATTCATGTTCTGTTAACCCGTTCTCAAATGGTGCTTTGTAGATAAATGAGGTTGTTTCTTCTAAATTGGTAACAAATCCCATCTCTTCCTGTAAACGTCGCTTACCCGCTTTTAAATTTGTTTCTCCATCGCGTTGATGGCTACAACATGTATTGGTCCATAAATTTGGAGAATGGTACTTATGTGCTGCACGTTGCTGAAGCATTAACTCCTTTTTATCATTAAAAATAAATACCGAAAATGCACGATGTAAAAGCGCTTTTTCATGGGCTTCCATTTTTGGCATTAAACCAATCTTATTATCCTTTTCATCTACTAGGATGACTTGTTCTTCTGTCATAATGCGAAATTAACACCTAAAACTTAAATAAAAGTAAAGGATTTCATAAAAAATAGCCGCTTAAAGATTTAAGCGGCTATTTAGAGTTATATCATAGTATTAGGCCTAGTTGTTTTCCTCATCGCAAGTTTTTCCATTAATACTTGTGATGATAAACTCACTACGTCTATTAAGTTGGTGCTCTTCCTCAGAACAATGAGAATTGTTCGATGGTTCACAGCCACAATCGTTTACCAATCGTGATTCTCCGTAACCTTTAGCTGTTAAGCGTTCTGCTGCAATTCCCTTATTAATGAGATATTGACGTGTAGACTGTGCTCTACGCTCTGAAAGCTTTTCATTATAAGCTGCTGGTCCTCTACAATCTGTATGACTACGGATGTCAATATGCATTGTTGGATATTTGGTAAGTACTGCTAATACTTTTTGAATTTCAATTTCGGCATCATATCTAATATTAGATTTATCAAAGTCAAAATAAATAATAGGAATATCTAACACTTTTGCCAAATCATCGCAAGGCTCTATTTGTTGCTCATCTTTCTCTATAAGCAGCTCCATCTTTAATTCTTGATTCTTATTTGGAGTAGTAAAACGTTTTTCGTCAGAAGTATATTTTTCTTTTTCAACTCTAATTAAATATTCTTTTTTAGGATCTACCTCAAATTTAAAATAAGCATCCTCTCCTACTGTTTGACGAGCTATTTCAACACCATCCTCATTATACAAAATAACGGTTGAATTAGGTATTAATTCTTCTGTATTCATGTCTTGAACAACACCTTCTACTAATAATTTTATCTCTGGAACTTCAAACGTATAAATATCATCACTTCCTTTACCACCTTCTCTATTTGAACTGAAGTACACACGTTTAGTAACTAAGTTTTCATAATATCCAAAATCATCCCATTCACTGTTAACTGGTTTACCAACATTTTCTATAGGAAAATTTCTGTTAGATCCTGTTTTGATTTTTTCATCTATACCTTCAGATTTAAATACATCTAAACCTCCTAAACCTGGAAATCCTGTAGATGAAAAGTATAAATCGCCATTAGTATTCATAAATGGAAATGATTCTTGACCTTCAGTATTTATAGAACTTCCTAAGTTTTCTGGTTCTCCTAATGTTCCATCATCATTAACATCTACTACAAATATATCTGATTGCCCATAAGTTCCAGGCATATCTGAAGCAAAGTATAACTTAGTTCCTGTTACGTTAAGCGTAGGATGAGCCACACTGTAATCTACGCTATTAAAATGAACTTTATGAATATTACCCCAATGACCATCTTCATTTAAAGTTGCTCTGTATAATTGCAATCTATTAATGCCTGTGTCATCTTCTTTATACTTTAATCTGTGGTAATTATTTCTAGTAAAGAACATATATTTTCCATTAGGTGAAAATACAGCACTAGATTCATGAAACTTAGTATTTACTTCTCCTTCTATACTTTTAACTTCTCCAAATGTATCATCTTCTGTTTTTTCAACATAATACAAGTCTAAGTAAGGTTCTTCATTCCATCTGTATTTACGACCTCCTCCTCTTGCCGAAGCAAACACAATACCTGTTTCATATTCTGTGGTTCCAAAATCTGATAACTCAGTATTAATTTCTAGATTAAGTAATTCTATATCATCTCTACTTAATTCTTCTATATCTGATTTATAATCTACTTTAGATAAAAATGCTTTCCCTCTTAAATCATTAGGTTTAAGCTCATTAAATTTTTCCATCCATTTATCTGAAGCCTCATAATCTTTTATTCCTTTTAAAGCTAGAGCATATCTAAAATAGTATTCTGGATCAATAACCTCATTCATATTCATTAACTCACCATACCATTTGGCAGCTTCTTTCATTTTATTTTGAAAGTAAAATGAATTTGCCAATTTTTGAAAGAGATCGGCAGATTTATACCCTTTATTAGCGACTTCCAATAAAACTTCACTTGTTTTTACATAAGCAAAATCTCTATAGTCATCTTTTACACTTTGTATCTTTCCGTTCTGTGCAAAAACAGCTGAAGAAAATGCAAGCACAAATGTTAATAATATATATTTAGATATTGTTTTCATGCGTTTTTATTTATTTTTTTAACGGACACATATTAATAATTTCTTTTGATAATCACCCATTTTAACAAGCTCATTTTATCCTTTTATTTTAAAAGAAACGTGGTGATAGTATTCTACCCAATCTTTTAACTTCAAATCTTAGTGTAAATTCATGCGTACCACTATTATAATTGTTTAGTCCAGTTGTTGTCATATCATAACTATACCCAACAAACATACCTGGGGTTATTTGAAAACCGGCTAATGCACTTACTGAGTCGTCCCATCTCCAAGCTAAACCTAGAGTGACTTTCTTTTGGAACCAAAAATTTGCTGATACGTCTGCAATCATTGGTGCGCCTGACACTCCTTTAAGTAAAAATGCTGGTTTTAACTCTGTTGTTTCACTAATATTGAAAACGTAACCACCAATTAAATAAAAATGCATGCGTTCAGTGGCAACCGACTCTTCATAATCGTCATAATGTTTTGTTTCAATAAAATTAGGAACAGCTAAACCTAAGTACCATTTTCTAGTGTGCATATACAAACCCGCTCCAATCATTGGTGATATTAAGTTTATGTTATCCTGAAAATTCGCATCTAATTGATTTTGAAATCGACCTTTGCTCCAATCAGTATCTAGCATATGAAATCCTCCTTTTGCTCCAAATGACAATTTTAAATCGTTGGCATTTAAAGGTATTGTATAAGAGAAATTCGCATCTACAAATGTTTCACTTGCTGGCCCTAAAGCATCATTTACAACATTTAGTCCTAAACCAATACGCTCATTTCGTAATGGAGTATGAATACCTAAAGATTGTGTTTGTGGTGCACCATCAATACCCACCCACTGAGACCTGTGTAAACCAACAACACTTAATGTCTCTCTTTGACCAGCATAAGCAGGATTAACACTTAACGTATTATACATATAATGTGTATACTGAGGATCTTGCTGTGCATAACTAACAGCACTGATTAGTAAAAATACTAAAACTATTAATCCTTTTATTAGTGATGATTTATGTATCATTTTAATTATTTTATAATTCAGTATTAATTAGTTATTTCTGTTAATGTATAACCATCCAACTTTTGGATCAGAACCATTACCTAAATCTAGTACATAATAGTAGGTACCTACAGGTAAGTCATCTGATTGATTCATAACAGCTCTACCATTAGATGTACCTTTCCAGTTATTTAGGTATCCTTTGGTACTATAAACAATATTTCCCCATCTGTTATAAACTTCTAATTTATTATTTGGATACTGTTCTATACAATCAATTACAAATGTTTCATTAACACCATCACCATCTGGTGAAAACTCGTTATAAATTGTTAAACATATTGGGAATACTTCTGCAGCACCTTCATTATTACTAGTGTCAACATCGATTCCTCCAACTGAACTTTGAATATAAGCTGTATTCAAATAATCACCAAACCCAAGTACTTCTACTGTAATCTCAAGGATTTCAACTTGATCTGGATCTAATTGAGTAATTGTCCATTCTCCATTAAGTTCAGAATATGTACCACCAGTCGTTAATGCTGAAATAAATGAGTATCCACTTGGTATATGCTCATCAATTATGATATCTGTTGCAGTTACATTACCAATATTTGCCACTTCAATAGTAAATGTAACCTGAGCGCCAATTACTGGATTAAGTTCATCTACTAATTTAGTTACTTCTAAATCGTAAATTGACGTGACATAAACTATTGTTGGATCATCTGGATTACCATTACCATTATCATCAATGTTATCATCATCATTTGGATCATCACTGATATCTGTAATATCATCTAAAGGATCATTTAAATCTCCACCTGGACCTTCACCTCTTACAGAAGCTGAATTTGTAACACTACCTAGATCAATATCCTCTTGTGTAATAAGGTATGTTGCTGTATAAGTTGTGTCGTCAATCTCACCTGGAATAAGCTGAGCTATTGGACCTCCTAATAAATTTAAGCCAGGTAAATTATCTTCTATGATAATATTAGTTAATGTTAAATTCCCTGTGTTTTCAACAATAAATACATAGGTAATAATATCATCTATACCACCAACTATGCCATCTCCATTAGTGTCTTCTAAAGGTAATGTCGTTTTAATCAAACTGATTTTAGGATCTGACGTGATAGTAATCACTGTTGCATCATCATCCGTATTACCATCTGAGTCATCACCATCATCACTCGTATCATCTACCGTGGTATCCTCTGGACTATCGCCTTCTACAAATACACTGTTGCTAAAGCCGCCTGCATCTACTGCTTCTTGCTCTATAACATAAGTGGCTGTGTATGTAGCTGTCTCTCCTACTAATAAGGTCCCCTCTGAACTGCCTTGGTCAGCACTATCAAAGGTTGGCACTGTTAATAAGGTTAGAGCATTTCCATTAGCATCTTCAAACGTATC
>NZ_JAHKPS010000011.1 GCF_018860565.1 Winogradskyella psychrotolerans | reverse complement strand
ACCGTTACCTACAATTATGAAAAACATTCCGTTACTGATTTTAACATTGATTTTAATTGCAAGTTGTAATTCAAAACAAGCTTCATCGGAATTGGAAAAGCTGACTGAAAAACTGGCTGAAAAAGAAAATCAAATTTCTGAATTACAAAAGCAAATTGAGAATTTAGAAAAAGACAAAAGTTCATCTGAAAACACTCAAACTTCGGATTACTATCGCTTCGTGGAAACTTCGGACTCTGAAATTAATGTTGCGGAAAAACTAAAAAGCGGAGAACGAAAATTAATTGACAAAAAAGATTTTAAAGACACTTTAGATATATCAGACAATTTTTTCGTTTACAAACATACTTCTGAAATCACTCAAACGTCAGAATCGGAGTTTGAATCAGTTCTTCGTGATTTTGGCCAAGTTGAATCGGAATACGGAAATGATTTCTTTGTAAGAGTTATGACTTTTTATAATGGACAAAGTTTACCTCTCGAAACCGAAAATTCTAAAACTGACATTCATATTTTAATTCAACCTACTGAATTAGGTTATAAAAATAAAACGTTCGTGGTTTCTGACTTTTATGATGTTGACATAAAAACACTTGAAAAAAAAGAAAATAGTGTAGAACTGACTTTTGAACACGGAAAGTTTCCGAGAAAAAAAGAATTAATAATTATAAAACCCGAATTAGTAAAATTCAATCGAAATCAAGTCGTAAATATTGACAACAACTTCAAAGACTTTCTTGAACTTTTTAATAGAGATTCGCTATTTCAAATAAGCCGAGTAAAGCTACCTATGACGGTAGAATATGCTGACCCAGAAAAAGATTATGAATATTCAAAAGAAGTTATAAATCGGCAAAATTATCGAAAATTGAATTTCGTAAAAGATGATAGTCCAAATCCGGAATATGAACAGTTTATAAAAGTAAACGGAAATAAAACAACAATTGAGTATCGTGGAATTGAGAATGGAATTAGTGGTGAATACTACTTTGAGAAATTAGATGGAAAATGGACATTGATAACTTGGATAGATTCATCGACATAAATAACTGTAGGTAACAATGTATATAATTTATAGCTGCTTCTAGCCTACTCACGAAAAACCTCGCGGTTTTTCTATTTCGATTATTATTTGCTAACTTACTTGCTGAAACAACGCTACAAATCATATACTAAACCGTTGT
>NZ_JAHKPS010000026.1:0-2500 GCF_018860565.1 Winogradskyella psychrotolerans | reverse complement strand
AAGCGAGTCTGAATAGGGCGCTTTAGTTAGTAGTGGTAGACGCGAAACCGTGTGATCTACCCATGGGCAGGGTGAAGCTGTGGTAACACACAGTGGAGGCCCGAACCGATATACGTTGAAAAGTGTTCGGATGACCTGTGGGTAGGGGTGAAAGGCCAATCAAACTCGGAAATAGCTCGTACTCCCCGAAATGCATTTAGGTGCAGCGTTGATTTATAGTTTTATAGAGGTAGAGCTACTGATTGGATGCGGGGGCTTCACCGCCTACCAATTCCTGACAAACTCCGAATGCTATAAAATGTTAATCAGCAGTGAGGGCATGGGTGCTAAGGTCCATGTCCGAGAGGGAAAGAACCCAGACCATCAGCTAAGGTCCCCAAATATATGTTAAGTTGAATAAACGAGGTTGAACTGCTTAGACAGCTAGGATGTTGGCTTGGAAGCAGCCATTCATTTAAAGAGTGCGTAACAGCTCACTAGTCGAGCGGTTCGGCATGGATAATAATCGGGCATAAACATATTACCGAAGCTATGGACTTGTAAAAGTGGTAGGGGAGCATTGTAGTGTCGTCGAAGGTGTGCTGTGAGGCATGCTGGAGAAGCTACAAAAGAAAATGTAGGCATAAGTAACGATAATGCGGGCGAGAAACCCGCACACCGAAAGACTAAGGTTTCCTCAGCTATGCTAATCAGCTGAGGGTTAGTCGGGACCTAACGCGAACCCGAAAGGGGTAGTGGATGGACAACAGGTTAATATTCCTGTACCTGCTCACACTAAAAGTGACGGAGGCGAAAAGTTAGTGCGTACTGACGGAATAGTACGTTGAAGCGAGTAGTAATACCGCGATAGTACACTGAGACTACGGTCAAGGTGATAATCTAGCAAATCGACTTCCAAGAAAAGCGAGTGAAGCAGCCCGTACCCTAAACCGACACAGGTAGTTGGGATGAGAATTCTAAGGTGCTCGAGAGATTCATGGCTAAGGAACTAGGCAAAATTGACGCGTAACTTCGGGAGAAGCGTCGCCCCCCTCTGGGGGGGCCGCAGTGAAAAAGTCCAGGCGACTGTTTATCAAAAACACAGGGCTCTGCTAAATCGAAAGATGATGTATAGGGCCTGACACCTGCCCGGTGCTGGAAGGTTAAGTGGAGGGTTTAGAAGTTTACTTCGAAGATCTCAAATGAAGCCCCAGTAAACGGCGGCCGTAACTATAACGGTCCTAAGGTAGCGAAATTCCTTGTCGGGTAAGTTCCGACCTGCACGAATGGTGTAACGATCTGGACACTGTCTCAGCCATGAGCTCGGTGAAATTGTAGTATCGGTGAAGATGCCGATTACCCGCAGTGGGACGAAAAGACCCCGTGAACCTTTACTATAGCTTAGTATTGGCTTTGGATAAGTAATGTGTAGGATAGGTGGGAGACTTTGAAGTGGCGTCGCTAGGCGTTGTGGAGTCATTGTTGAAATACCACCCTTTGCTTATCTAGAGTCTAACCTCTAACCAGGGACAGTGCTTGGTGGGTAGTTTGACTGGGGTGGTCGCCTCCAAAAGAGTAACGGAGGCTTCTAAAGGTTCCCTCAGCACGCTTGGTAACCGTGCGTAGAGTGCAATGGCATAAGGGAGCTTGACTGAGAGACATACAGGTCGATCAGGTACGAAAGTAGAGCATAGTGATCCGGTGGTTCCGTATGGAAGGGCCATCGCTCAAAGGATAAAAGGTACTCCGGGGATAACAGGCTGATCTCCCCCAAGAGCTCATATCGACGGGGGGGTTTGGCACCTCGATGTCGGCTCGTCACATCCTGGGGCTGGAGAAGGTCCCAAGGGTTGGGCTGTTCGCCCATTAAAGTGGCACGCGAGCTGGGTTCAGAACGTCGTGAGACAGTTCGGTCTCTATCTACTGTGGGCGTTAGAAATTTGAGTGGATCTGACTCTAGTACGAGAGGACCGAGTTGGACGAACCTCTGGTGTACCTGTTGTTCCGCCAGGAGCATTGCAGGGTAGCTACGTTCGGAAGGGATAAGCGCTGAAAGCATATAAGCGCGAAACCCACCACAAGATGAGATTTCTTTAAAGGGTCGTGGAAGATGACCACGTTGATAGGCTATAGGTGTAAAGGCAGTAATGTCATAGCCGAGTAGTACTAATAACCCATAGGTTTATTGTCACTTCGACTTTGCTCAGTGACCAGTAATGATTGCTGAGCAAGTCTGTTTTTTTATTAAAGTTTACTTACAAAATCATGTCTTTTTTTCAATATGTCAACAATATTAGTGTTGATTATTTATAACAGCCAAGGTCTTGAACCATGTTCAAGATAAAAACTTAAGGTGGTTATAGCGACGGGGCTCACCTCTTACCATTCCGAACAGAGTAGTTAAGCCCGTTTGCGCCGATGGTACTGCTTTACTGTGGAAGAGTAGGTCGCCGCCTTTTTTGAAAACCCTTACTAGATATCTAGTAAGGGTTTTTTGTTTTGGAATCTATCTTGAAGTAAA
>NZ_JAHKPS010000008.1 GCF_018860565.1 Winogradskyella psychrotolerans | reverse complement strand
TTTCAGTATAATACAAAAACCCAGATACCAAGTGAATAAAACAATATTTGATATTACCAAAATGGATTGTCCTTCAGAGGAAAATCTTATCCGAATGAAATTGGACGGAATTTCAAGCATTGCGAATTTGGACTTTGATATTCCGAATCGAAAATTGACCGTTTTTCACAGCGGAGAAATTGACCAAATCGAAAAGTCCGTTATCGAATTGAATTTAGGTGGAAAAAAAATCTCAACGGAACAAACCGACCAAACGGAATTTAAAGAAAACGAAAATCAGAAAAAACTACTTTGGTCTGTACTTGCCATAAATTTTGCTTTTTTCATTATTGAAATGACAACAGGAATTATCTCAAAATCTATGGGACTTGTTGCCGATAGTTTAGATATGCTTGCGGACAGTTTTGTGTACGGAATTAGTTTGTTTGCGGTTGGCGGAACAGTAATAAAGAAAAAACGGATTGCCAAACTTGCTGGATATTTTCAAATAATACTTGCGATTATTGGATTTGTAGAAGTCTTGAGAAGATTTTTCGGAAACGAGAAACTTCCCGATTTTTCAACAATGATTATAGTTTCGATTTTTGCACTTATTGCAAACGGAATTTGTCTTTATATTTTGCAAAAGTCAAAGAGCAAAGAAGAAGCACATATGAAAGCGAGTATGATTTTCACTTCGAATGACGTGATTATCAATTTGGGAGTAATTATTGCAGGAATTTTAGTGCATTATTTGAGTTCTAATAAACCTGATTTGATTATCGGAACAATTGTTTTTGCATTGGTAATTCAAGGAGCATTTCGGATTTTGAAATTAAGTAAGTGAACTAAAAAAGCACTACTTACAACAACGTGTATAATTAATGGCTGGTTCTCGCCTACTTACGAAAATCCTCGCGGATTTTCTATTCGGTTTTTATTTGCTAAATTAGGTGCTTAAACACGCCACTAATCATACACAAAACCGTTGTACACAAGCTAAGAAATGAGAAACTTGTATTTACTTTTTTTATTTATATCTATTTGTTTTTCATTTACAAAACAGAATAAAAATATCGATGTCCAATTACTAGGTATTTGGGAGCCCAAAGAGTTTAAGGAAGGAATCATAATTTTCGAAAAGAAAAAAAGAATCCGAAAAAAACATCAGGCTTATCATTTTAAAAATGATAGAAAAATTTTTATGCGTTTGGCTGGAATTTTATGTGGAAGTGAAAAAGAATTTTATAATGATGAAATTGCAGAATGGACAATTTCTGCTGATTCTATCATAACTATTAAACATAATAATCCAACAACGATTTACAAAAGAAATTTTAAATTCTTAAAAATTAATAATTCTCAGTTATTCTTGAAAAAACTAGATGACCAAGAAATAAGAAAAAAGAAAGATCTCTAAAACAATTGATATCAGAAAAAACAGCCAGTGTACAACACCGTGTATATTTAATTGCTTTATTCTTGCCTACTTGCGAAAATACCTGCGGAATTTTCACGGGTTCGTTAAAGTTT
>NZ_JAHKPS010000017.1 GCF_018860565.1 Winogradskyella psychrotolerans | reverse complement strand
CAATATTAATCACAACGGTCTCGTATATGATTTGTTGCGTGTTATAAGCGAGTAAGTTAGCAAATAAAAACCGAAATAGAAAAACCGTGAGGTTTTTCGACAGTAGGCTACAAGCAGCTATAAATTATATACATTGTTAGCAGCCGTTTTTAATTTTTTAGAGTCAGCATTGAACGTTTTGTTTGTCAGTCCGACGTTGTAGAGTAGGAGAGCGACGCAGATCGCAACAGTAAAAAAATTGACTGATAAGAAACAAGTCCGATGTCAAACATTGTTTTTTGAGTTAAGTTTTGTGATTAATTTGATTTTAAAGTCAAAATAAACTAACATTTTATCTCTTGTAAGAGCCGAACTTAACTAAACTCCAAAATATAAACAACCCAATAAGACCGATTCTTGCATATCCATAGAAAACTGCTAGCAATAAGAGTAGTGTAATTATAAGAACAACAGACTTAAAAACACGACTTGATTTAGTAGTAGATTTTGATTGTTTGTTATTCAATAATTGATTTAGATATATTTCGTCAGATTTTTTTAAGTAATAGCTTATTTCAGATTCATTAAACCCATTTTCACTCATTTCTTTTATTATCTCTTTTTTGGATAACTTTTTTGCTCTTAATGATATGCTATAGTCGAGTTTATTCACTTTTTGTAGTAATTGCTGCTAACGGTTTTGTGTATGCTTTGTTGCGTGTTTAAGCAACTAAGTTAGCAAATAAAAACCGAATAGAAAATCCGCGAGGATTTTCGTAAGTAGGCGAGAACTAGCAATAAAATATACACGTTGTTCTACGCAGTTTTTATTCCACCCAATTATCTAATTCATATTTTAATTTCCAAATTCTATTATGTTTTTCATAAATTCTGGTCATTCCTCCAGAACCTTGTCTAATTCTTACATAAGCCAAATTCAGTTCTTTATTGAAAATGGGTTTGGTTATGTACAGAATTGAGTAAATATTTGCAACGCTGTTTTCCGCATAATATTTTTCTGCAATCTTGTTTATAGAATCCCACTCAATTTTGTTCTCAGTATATTTTTTTATGTCAATGACATTAAATTCATATTCTTTTATTCTCGAAATGTTGAACCCCTTATTCTTTTGGAATTGTCCTTTTACAAAGTCAATATCATTTATTTTTAAAGTATCAGATATGAATTCAGAATGAGATATGGTCCGTTTTGGGTTTTTTAAGTCTACTGGTAAAGTTGGGGGAATATTTATAGATAAATTAGAAATCAACTCCTTTTTATCAAATATTATTCTCGATTTTGAATTATCTGACAAGATTTGATTCAGAAATTCAAGTTTGTATTCATCTGTAATTTCAATCTGAGTTAATTCACGAGTATTTAATTCCGATTTGTTGTTTTGTTTGCAACTAATCAAAATTAAAGTCAGAATTATTATATTAAGTACTGTTTTTCTCAAATTGCGTAGAACGTTGATGTGTATGGTTAGTTGCGTAGTTAAGCACCTAATTTAGCAAATAAATTACAGATAGAATATTCCGCAGGAATGTTCGTAAGTCGGCAGTGACCAAGCAATTAATTATACACGTTGTTGGCAGTAGTATTTTTAATTCCATTCTTGATTGAATCTTAAGTCGTAAAACATATCATAAACTCTTTTAAGACCATAAGTTCCAATTAATCCGTCGTCTTTTATTGTCTTAATTTCTCCATTGTTGTATGTGATTTTTAAAATAACAGAGCTTGAGTGAATTGCACCAGAATAATATGAATTATCCAAATTTGGAAAATTTAAATAATTGATAATTCCATATATTTCTTTAAAATGTTTATCTGAAATTTGAGCTTTATATTCTCCATTGACATCGTTAGGTTCCAAATCGTATGAGAAATTTTTGTCAAACCAATTATAATTTAACGCATTGAATTTTCCGTTTTTATTTTTGTCTATTGAAATTATAAATTCAGGACAACCTGCCATACAGCCATTAGCAATAAACTCTATTTTTTCAATGTCGTATTCTATCTTTTTTTCGTTACGCTCAATAAAAGTTCCATATTTATATATTAATGGAATAACTCTACCGAACGTGTTTTTTCCTTCATCACCAATTTTGTAATCCAACGGTTTATGTAATTCGATGAATGAACCATTTTTAGTCTCAATAATTTTTGGAACAAAAGATAAAGTCTTGGTTATAAAATTTAAATCGATAGAATTAATAGAATCTTTACCGAAATTCATAAGAGAGTAAACTCCGAAATCACAAGAGATATATTCGCCATCTTCACAGCCAGCCATTGCCATACAATTGTGGCCATCTCCAATTATCAATAAATCTGTAAAACCATTGTTGTCAAAATCTGATTTATAAAAACTTTTGTTTATTTTTAAAGAGTCAGCAACTTTTTTAGTTAAAGTGTCTTCGTCAAATCTGCAATCTCTTTTAAATTCACTTATTTTTTTAAGTTCAAATTCTTCAAATTTTCTGTAAATTCTAATTGAATCATCGGATATTTTTTGCTCATAAAAAGGATGTTTTAATTGATTGACGAAAGCTTGAACTTCTTTTTCAGAATTCATACTGTCAATTTTTGAAGAAATAAATTCTGCTTTTATAAATTCAGGTTTATTATCTTTTTTTTGACAATTCACTAACACCAAAAAAAGCAAAAAAGTCGTTAAATATCTCATTATTTGAGGTTAAGTTATATTACTGCCAACGGTTTTGTGTATGATTTCGTTGCGTGTTTCAGCAACTAAATTAGCAAATACAAACCGAATAGAAAATCCGCGAGGATTTTCGTAAGTAGGCGAGTACTAGCAATGAATTATACACGTTGTTGTAAGCAGTTTTTATGCTTGTTTCAAATATTTTTCTATTAATCCATTCGTAATTATATCTGTTGTTCCTTTTCTTTCAACAGTTTTTCTATCTTTAAAGTCTAAATTTAAAAAATCACTCTGTAAGAATTCTATTGATTCTTGAAATATAGAAATTGCATTTTCCTCATTTTTTAAAACTTCTAATATTCTATTACAAAATATTTCAGATTTTTTCTTGTCTTTTGGATTCGGTACTGATTGTGGTGATATTAAAAATCTAAAAATTAAAAGAATTTGATATCTAAATCTTCTCGTTGATTTATCGAGTTTATTGTTATTATATAAATTTTCTAAAATGTAATAAGTTAATGCACTTGTATAATAAGGCAGATAATCGTGTTCATTATTAAAAATGTCATCTCCCATATCTTTTATTAACTTTCCATAATAACCTGCAACTAAATGTGGTTTGTCTAAAAACATTGAAGAAAAGACTTTAATTTGAGTTTCCCTATTTACAATGCGTTTCATAGGAATTTCAGAACTTTTAAATTGATTAGTTCGTCTTTCGTAATAAAGTTTATTATTGTCATTTGGCAAAGCTTGATAATAGAACTCTAAATTTCTTTGAAACTCTGTAAGTGCTTCTAATTCCACAGCGTCTACTGCTGTTTGATTATTTGTAGCCCTTGTTATTTTACTTTTAATATCTGAATTATCAGTTACTATTATTTTTAAAGGAATGTGCATTTTGTCTATTTCAGGAACATTTCTGTTTTCGTATAAGACATTACTTGTTTGACAACCGTTAACAATTTGATAGTTTGTTATAGTTATATTATCTCCTGGGCCTGATATTTCATCTGCAACAACTGTAACTCCATTATTTAAAATACAGAATGAATCTAAATTTCCTTTAGTCAAAGTTTGTGCAATATCTGTATTAACAGGATTATTCTCTTGTTCTAAATAATCACGAATATTATCATTAAAAACGGATTTCATTTTCCCTGATTCATCTATTATAACTTTCTTGAATTCTGAAAATGGAATCATTCCTGAATACGCAACTTTGATTTCATTGATTGTTGGAATTGTAACTTTTTTTTCAAATACTATTGAAGCTTCTACAGGTTCTTTAGTTTTTCTGTATAGTTTTTGAATTTGTTTAGAATCACAAGGAAAGAAGCTTACATTCTCAAATAAGTTTAAATCTTCTAATTCCTTAGTATTACTGTTAACGACTTCAAGTAAGTTTGAGTCATTAGTCCATTTTCCAGTTGAACAGAAATAAAGATTACAAATAGGACTTCTATGTTTCATAAACTTTGAATTAGCATAGATAAACTCCTTGATTTCTATGAAATTCCTCATTTCATTTGTAACAAATAAATCTGTTTGTTCGTTAAAAAATGTTTTAGTCCAACGAAACATATTATCAATTTGAGTTCCATCAAATTTTGAAGAAGTTTTAGATTGGATAATTATAAATGTTACTGTTAAAAATCTATTTAAATCAATTAGTTCTTGTATTTCTTGAACTGAGTTGCAAAGCTTATTATTTACAATAATTCCAATTCCGTCAATTCCTTGAGTGTTTTTTCCTGTTGAGATTTCTTTTTCATCGAAGCTCACAGAATCATATTCTTTATTTACAATACAAAAGTTAGCGAACATTTCAAATTGGTCGCTTAAAGTTAAAGATGTGTAATTTTTGCTTTCTACAAATTCCTTTAAAAAGCTTTTAGTTATTGCGTCCATTTTCTTTATTGTAGTATGTTGGTGTTAAATTGCTTACAACGGTCTCGTGTATGATTAGTGGCGTGTTTAAGTAACTAATTTAGCAAATAAAAACCAAATAGAAAATCCGCGAGGATTTTCGTAA
Source organism: Winogradskyella psychrotolerans (assembly GCF_018860565.1). Lineage (GTDB taxonomy): Bacteria > Bacteroidota > Bacteroidia > Flavobacteriales > Flavobacteriaceae > Winogradskyella > Winogradskyella damuponensis. Next base: position 989 of record NZ_JAHKPS010000017.1, on the reverse strand, counting down.
GCAAGCCAAAACTAGCCATTAATTATAAACGTTGTTGTAAAACGTTTTTATTTATCACGTTTCAAAATTATTGAGTCTTCAGAATCAAATTCGGTCGGACGTATTCCTTCAAAGCCGATAGCAAATTCCATTGTGTCATCATCAATAAAATTCGAGATACAAAGTAGTTTCTTTTGTTGTTTACTCTCAAACATCGTTACTATTAAATCTACTTGTATAGGTTTTGTTTCGCTATTTATTTCATAGGTCATACTTCCTTTTTTTCCATTTTGAACAAACTCTTTTCCGCCCATTATTTGTCCTTGTATTTCGAAATATGCATAACCTTCCGAATCAAAGTTCAAGTATCCTATATCCTTTTCATCTTCTCCAATCCACTTTCCAATGAATTTAGCTTTATCATTTTCAAAGTAATTAAATTCTAATTTTGTCCATAATCGAGATTTAACAACCTTCTTTTTATATTTTGCTGGTCGAACTTTTATTTGTTCGGTTGCTTGCATTATTATTTTATCAATTTCATCTGATTGTGGATATGATTTAACTTTTATGTCAATTATTTCCGCTTTTTCAGTTACAGTCAGATAAACATAAACGTTTCCTTTAAATCCCATTTCAGAATTCAGTTTTTCCCTTATCAGACCATTTAGATTTTTTTCCGCACAAGCAATTTGTTCTTTTTCCGAAATTCCGATTTCACAATCATTTTCAAATGGCAATTCCGTCAGAATTGCATAATGATAAATTCCCTCTTTTTTCTGTTTGAAAGGTTTTAATTTATATCCTTTTTCAGCCGAATCGTCTGCGTCTAAAAAATGTCCTTTCGGAATTTGTCCAATCGCAAACATTGGAATCAGAAGTAAAATTGTTAGAAAGTTTAATTTGTATTTCTTCATTTTGTTGATTTGGTAAATGTTTTACAATGTTGTTGTATATGGTTTGTTGCGTGGTTTAAGCAACTAATTTATTAAATAAAAACCGAATAGAAA
>NZ_JAHKPS010000004.1 GCF_018860565.1 Winogradskyella psychrotolerans | reverse complement strand
TAATTAATGGCAACGTGTTATATCAACACAATAATAGTAATTTATCATGTAAATATTCGGGATAACAGCAGTTTTTTGTAATTGTTATCCTTTGTTTTATTTATGATATCTAAAGTCTTTTTAGTTGTTTTATGATTTGCGCATAGCTAATTATATGTTGAAAATGTTTTCAGATTACTAGGTTTAATCGAAGTACTAATTAATTGTATTCAACAAAAAAAAGATGTTTTATGGTATGAAATTATTTTTTATATTGCATATAAATATTTGTATAACTAGTGAACATAAAACTGAACACGTTTTTGAACACGATTCTACATAATAATAGCGTGAAACCCCAGTAAAATGGTTTCAAAAAAGGAGGTCTTGGGGCTCATAACCCGAAGGTCACAGGTTCGAGTCCTGTTCCCGCTACTAAGTAAGACAAGGCTTTCGAGAAATCGGAAGCCTTTTTTATTTGCCTTCTTTTTTATGATTCTATCATAATGCAATCTCTAATAGCATCAATAATTAATTGTATTGCATCAATTAAGAATAGAGAATACTCATAATTTTACCATAAAGAAAGTTAGATGACTAACTGTTTTTAAGACTTTTTTTAAATGAATGTTTAATCAATAAATTGAAAATTATGAAAATTAGAAATTTAAAAATAACGATGGCATTGATGTTTGTAACTGTATTTGCATTTGCTCAAAATAAAGATGATAAACGTGTTATGAAAGATGCCGAGAAAGCAATCTCAACGTTAAAGAATTCAGATGTTGGATTAGAGAAATTTTTTAGCAATTCTTCAGGCTATGTTGTGTTTCCAAATATAGGAGAAGGTGCTTTAATTATAGGTGCAGCTTCGGGTAACGGTGTTGTTTATGAAGACAAAATGCCTATAGGAATGGCTGATATGAAAAAACTAGACATTGGTTTACAAGCAGGCGGCGAAGCCTATATACAAGTTGTGTTCTTTGAAACAGAAGAGGCCTTAAATGCATTTAAGCAAGGAAACTTTGAGTTTTCTGCCGAAGTAAAAGCGGTAATAGTAGATAAAGGAGCTAGTAAAAATGTCAATTATAATGATGGGGTTGTCATTTTTGCAAAATCAAAAGCTGGAGCAATGGCAGATATTTCAATAGGCGGTCAAAAATTTAATTATTCAGAATTTTAGTAGATCAATTAAATCTATATGACAAAGGAAAGCCGGTTATTATAATCGGCTTTTTTTACATTTTAAAAAGTTCAATCTATAGAAATATTTAGTTTCAATCTTTATGTTTTAGTGATTCTGTAAAATAACATAGTGATTTATGTGAATTTTAATATTAAATTTGATTAAAATCAAAATAGAGTAAATATTAACCTAGTGCTATACGATTTATAATGAAATTATTGTTAAAATTCGATTTTACTAAAGTTTGCAATACTGTTTTAAAGCAGAAATTGGAAGCACACCAATTCAATTATCAGCAAACAGCTTTTGGTGAAATAGAATTGATGGATAAAGTATCAGAAGAGCGGTTAAAACTGTTTCATGAAGATATTAATAGTTTCGGAATAGAGGTTGTAGAAGACCCTAAAAAAATCGTTATTCAAAAAATTAAAGATGTCATCGTAGATATGGTCTTTAATGAAAAGGATATAAATGTGAAGACTTCTGTTTATTTGTCTGAGCAACTCGAAGAGAATTACAACTACTTGTCTAATTTGTTTTCTGAAATGACTTATACGTCCATTGAAAATTTTATTATATTACAGAAAATAGAGTACACTAAGATATTATTGACAAATGAAGATCTTTCGCTTACCGAAATAGCATTTAAACTCAACTATTCCAGTGTGGCACATTTAAGTAAACAATTTAAAAATACAACAGGTATTACACCTTCAGCTTTTCAGCGTATTATTGCTAAAAGAAAACAAATAAACTAACCTAACTATAAGTTTGTAGATATGAATAGCGATTATATTAATATAGCTTTGGCTGATGATGATGAGGACGATAGGTTATTTTTTACCGAAGCCTTTGAAGAATTGAAAATTAAAAGTAAAGTTTTACTTTTTAAGGATGGTATAGAATTAATGGAATATTTAAATGATTCCAATAATACCCTTCCTAACTTATTATTTCTAGATCTTAATATGCCAAAAAAATCAGGACTAGAATGTTTAAAAGATATCAAATCGGCTAAACGATTAAGAGGTATGGCCATTGCCATTTACTCTACGTCGGCATCAGAAGAAGATATCGAAAACACCTTTGTTAAAGGTGCCAATGTATATATTAAGAAGCCTAATGATTTTGAAAAACTTAAAAAAGTACTTTCAGAAGTCGTAACTACCAATTGGCAATATCATACCAGTGGTTTAAATAAAGACAATTTTTTATTAAGATTATAAGCTATGCCAACACCTTCCAGCAGATACCTAAGAACCGCTTTTGTTGTTGGTCTTTTTGTTATTTTATGTATAGGTGGTTTTACGTATAAACATATTAGTGAGTTATCTCAAACATCAAAAGTTGTTAAAGATAATTACTCGTTAAGAAGTGAGTTAGAGCTTATTATTTCCAACCTAAAAGATGCTGAAATAGGACATAGAGGCTTTTTGCTAACGCATGATTCACTATTTCTTAATCCGTACAATGAGAGTCTACAAAAAATAACCAACAACCTTTCTAGGCTAGATACTCTAATTGTTCCTAATGGTGAGCAGGTAGAAAAACTCAAGGAATTAAAGAGCGATATTGCATCACGCTTTAAGAATTTTGACAAATCGTTTAGTTTAGCAAAGGATGATGCAATACTCTCTCAAGATTTATTATTCTTACTTCATGAAGGTGAAATTAAGATGGACAGAATCCGTGCAGATATCACCGAAATGTTAGAATTAGAGCAGCGTTTATTAATACACAATCAAGAGATTAATGAAGAGAAAATAGGTTTAACACCCTTGTTGTTTTATGGCCTATTAATAGTAACATTAGTTATTCTTTTACTAGCTTATTTTAAGATGACTAAGGATTTAAAAGTTCTAAAAGAGAATAATGTTGAATTAGAAATTTTTGAAAAATTAACCAAACAATCTGAGATTGTGAGTAATACCAGTACTTGGGTTTGGTATATTGAAGAAAATGAATTTGAGTTTTCAGATAATTTATATCGTCTAGTAGGTGAAGAGCCACAAAGTTTTGAACCAACTTTAGAAAATTTTTATAAATACGTACACGAAGAAGATATCAACCATTTAGGACAGCAAGTTAATATGATGATGCGCGAAGAAGAATTGCCTTTTACGACGTATCGCGTAGTACACAAAGATGGGACCATTAGGCATCTAAAGGCTTATTCTAAACTTATGGATGATACTGAAGGTGATAAAAAAATGTTTGGTGTTACCATTGATATTACAAGTGAAGTTGAAAACTACAGAATTATAGAGCAGCGTAATCAAGAGTTAGAACGTACCAATAAAGAACTGTCTGCGTTTAATTATGTTGCGAGTCATGATTTGCAAGAGCCTTTAAGAAAAATCCAGACTTTTATGTCACGACTAGAGGCTAAAGAAAAGGATCGTATTTCTGAAAGTGGACAACTCTATATTCAAAGAATGAAGTCTGCATCTGCGCGAATGCGTATGCTTATCGAAGATTTATTGCAATATTCCAGAACAAACACATCAGAAAAGGAATATTTAAAAACAAATATGAATATGCTCTTAGAGCATGCTAAGACAGAGCTTTTAGATAGTATTGAAGAGAAACAAGCTAAAATTATTTGTGATGATTTACCAACAATGGAGGTCATTTCGTTTCAAATTCAACAATTGTTTATCAACTTAATAAGCAATTCGTTAAAGTATAGTAAAGAAGATGTTCCTCCAATAATAGAAATTACACACGAAGAGGTGCGCTCTAGAGATGTAGAGCAAATAAAGGAATCCTTATATAAGTTTCATCATAAAATTACCTTTAAGGATAATGGTATTGGGTTTGAGCAAACTTATGCCGAAAAGATCTTCTTACTCTTTAATAGGTTGCATGGTAAATCTGAATATTCAGGTACAGGTATTGGTTTAGCCATTTGTAAAAAGATTGTAGAAAACCATAAAGGAGTTATTATTGCAGAGGGCAAACCTAATATTGGTGCCACATTTATAATTTACTTGCCGTTTTTAAAATAATAGACATTATCGTCTGCCTTAAAATAGTATAAACATTTTCTGAAATTGTATAACATGCTCTATTTGTAATTGAGCATATTTGTTATGAGTTTTACTCCTCATTTTTATTAGTGCTTAAACTATTTCTTTTAACCGGTTTATAGCAAATTTCTGTAAAGAGTTGGAGCTCTTAATAAAATCGTTTTTCTACAATGAAGACTTTTCTTTACGTTTTTTTAGTGCTGTTAGTTATCCTTTGGGCGATAGGCTTTTTTGTTTATGCATTATCTGCTGTAATTCACATTGTATTAGTAATAGCTATTATCTTACTTATAGTTGTCAATAGAAATAATTCTAAAGATTAACACAAGCCTTCTTCAAGGTTACTTCAATTTAAACGTTTTTATTTAAATCTACTTTTTTAATTACCCATTCTGCCTGGTTATTCTTCAGTGTATTTGTAAGCATTGGTTTATATGGAGTTGATGGTTGATTTAATAGACCTCTAATTTGTACTTTTTTGTGTTTTGTTTAACACATATTAGAAATGATGTAACAAAAATGAGGAATTGTATAACATAGCAAGCCTAAAGAGGTTGTTACTTTGTCATAAGAAAATTAACCAATCAATTATATCATGAAAATATCATCTAAACATTTACAAAAGCAGTTTGCAAGAGTGGGAAGAATTTTTCCAAAACGCAAATTTGAAGTTGTTTATTCAGAACTAAGGTATTCAAAACTTAATGCCGTAGTAAGCACCAAAGAGACCATTTAAGTTTACAAGAGTTACAATCCTAATGAGTAAGATTAAATAGGATTTATAAAAATTACAGTCTAACCAAAAACAAACACATATGAAAACTATAGAGATTAAAGCAAATAATTTACAATTTATGTTTCACGCTTTAAATAATGAAGTTGGTGGAACTTTTACAACAAACCTAAAAGAGGTTGAGTTAAAAATAGATAATGAGTTAGGTGTAGGCTTAATTAGAGGTATAGAACTAGAAAGAAACACTGTATTCATTGAGTTTGATGTAAAGTTTAAAGAAGACATTAAGTTCGTTGTTGAAAGTTCTAAACGATCAGTAGTTAACTTTTTATATTGTTCAGAAGGAAAATTAAAACATTCTTTTAATAATAATGGGTCTTCAAACACAGTTAAAACATTTCAAACAGGAATTTCTGCTAATATTGAGACCAATGAAAATCATATCAGCTTTTTTAAAGACGTTTATGTAAACTCTACGATTATTTCGGTGAACACCTCTGAAAAGAGCTCAGCGAAGCACCCTATAAATAATATGGTTTCAGAACTTTTTATTTCAGGAAAAACAGCAGATTATAGTTATGTAGGTTCTTATAACTTAAAAATTGCAGAAAACATTAAGCAATTAAAGGCTATAAAGCAAGATGGTGTTGTAAGAACATTATTAATTCAAGGATTAGTGAATTTTGTATTAGCCATGGAGATAGAACAACATTCTTTAGATCTAAAGAGTTTTCAAAATCCAACAGGATCATTAACTGCATTTGAATTAAAGCAAATAAAAGAATTATCGGATTACATTAATAATTTCCCTGAGACTAACCTAAGCGTTACAGAATTAGCAGCGAAGATTTCAATAAGTCCAGCTAAGGTTCAGGAAGGATTCAAATTAATGCATGGTAAGACGCTTAACAGTTTTATAAGATCAGTAAGAGTTAAGAAGTCTGAAGAGCTTATTAAAAACACAGACTTAAACATTTCTGAAATTGTATATTCATTAGGGTTTTCAAGTAGAAGTTACTTCTCTAAAATCTTTAAAGCGCAATACAATTGCTCACCAATAGAGTATAAACAAAACATTAAGTTAGCTGCAACAGCATAATATAGATCAAAAAGAGGTTGTATAAATAGTATTTTAAATATTTATACAACCTCTTTTTTTTGATTTCTTAATCAAAAAATAACTCAAATTTATATTTTTGATTCATGAATGATAATTTTACAAACGAATTTTTCGGAATTGGAATTCAGAATGGGAAAACGCCAGAAAATTTAGGAGTGCTTTGGAGGTCTGCTCAGAATCTAGGAGCAAGTTTTATTTTTACAATAGGCAATCGTTATGCAAAACAAGCTTGTGATACCCATAATGCGGTTAAATCAATGCCTTATTTTCACTACGATACTTTTGAAGATTTCTTTAATAATATCCCTAAAGGAGCAAGACTCGTTGGAGTAGAATTAACAGAAGAAGCTGTGGCTTTAGAAACTTTTAATCATCCTAGACGTTGTGTTTATTTATTAGGTGCAGAAGACCATGGGCTGTCTAAACAGGCTATCGAAAAAAGTCATTTTTTAGTAAAATTTCAATCTCAATTAAGTCTTAATGTGTCTGTTGCAGGCAGTATTGTGATGTACGATAGAGGCATTAATAAACCCAGAATATAACATCAGGATAATATGATATATAAAAAAACCTTGAATTTTTAATTCAAGGTTTTTTTTTGATATATATTCTGAAATGGTTTAGCCATTCATAGAAACCAAAAACTCTTCATTGTTTCTAGTTTGTTTGAAACGATCGTTAATGAATTCCATAGCTTCTACTGGATTCATGTCTGCTAAATATTTGCGCATAACCCACATACGTTGAATAGTAGTTGCATCTAATAAAATATCATCACGTCTTGTACTAGATGATGTTAAATCTATTGCAGGAAAAATACGACGGTTAGAAATCTTACGGTCTAACTGTAATTCCATATTACCTGTTCCTTTAAATTCTTCAAAGATAACTTCGTCCATTTTAGAACCTGTTTCTGTAAGCGCTGTTGCAATAATGGTTAAAGAACCACCATTTTCAATGTTACGAGCAGCACCAAAGAAACGCTTTGGTTTGTGTAAAGCATTCGCATCAACACCACCAGAAAGAATTTTTCCAGATGCAGGTTGAACAGAGTTATAAGCTCTAGCTAAACGTGTAATAGAATCTAAAAGAATAACAACATCATGCCCGCATTCTACCAATCGTTTTGCTTTTTCTAAAACGATGTTTGCAATTTTTACATGTTCATGTGCTTCTTTATCAAAGGTTGAAGCAATGACTTCGCCACGTACATTACGTTGCATATCTGTAACTTCTTCAGGACGTTCATCAATTAATAAAATCATTTGATAAACCTCAGGATGATTCGCTGCAATAGCATTGGCAACATCCTTTAATAACATGGTTTTACCTGTCTTTGGTTGCGATACAATCATACCACGTTGCCCTTTTCCAATTGGAGCAAATAAATCCATGATACGTGTAGAAATTGTTGCTTGCTTTTCGGCAATATTAAATTTCTCTTGAGGAAATAATGGTGTTAAATGTTCAAAAGCAACTCTGTCTCTTACAACATTAGGGTTTTGACCATTAATTTTACTTACCTTAATTAATGGGAAATATTTTTCACCTTCTTTTGGCGGTCTAACATTACCTAAAACAGTATCTCCTACTTTTAAACCAAATAATCTAATTTGAGATTGAGAGACATAAATATCATCTGGAGACGATAGGTAGTTGTAATCCGAAGATCTTAAAAAACCATAACCGTCTTGCATAATATCTAAAACACCTTCACTTTCAATAATCGCATCAAACTCAAAGTCTGGTTCACGATAGCGATTTCTGCTATCTTTATTACCGTTATTTTTATTACCATCTTTAGAACGTGGTTGCCTGTTGTCCTTGTTGTTTTGTGAACGTCTGTTGTCGTCTTTACGAGGGTTAGGTTTCTTTTGTTCTTGAGGTTTGTTATGAGCCTTTTCGTTAGTAGGTTTGTCAGTACTAGATTTATCTTCTCTAGGTTTGTTTTCTTGAGGTTTGCGCTCTTGTGTCTTACGTTCTTGGGGCTTGCGTGGCTGAGGTTTGCGCTCTGGAGGTGTTGCTTTAGTTTCTTCTTTATCATCAGAAAATTCTAGCGTTTTTTGTTCTTTAGCTTTTGGCGGAGCTTTTTGAACTCTAGCACGCTTTTGTGGCAGCTTACTTGGTTTAGGTTCAGCTTTAGCTTCTGTTTCCACTTTAGCTTTAACAGCAGCAGGATTGGCTGCTTGATAATCTAAAATTTGATAAACTAAGTCTAATTTTTTTTGTGTACGGTATTTTGGTACGTTTAGTTGTTTTGCTATCTCCTGTAATTCAGGAAGTTTTTTAGCTTTTAACTGAGAAATTTCAAACATTCGTATGTTGTATATGTATTATAATTTTGATATTATTAATTCAATATTTTCTAAATGAAATAAAAAGAAAAAAAGTGAGATTAATTTGGAAGATTAGAATGATGCAACTCAGTACGTTACTTCTTTCTATTGCAATAATACAATTTTATTTTAAAACAATTTCTATCTTTTTAAAAAATAAACTGCTAATTTTGCAGAACTTTTTTAATAAAAGATATGATTCAACGCATACAAACCTTATATTTATTTTTAGCTGCTGTTATCTCAGCAGGTTTAATATTTGTGTTTCATTTGTGGACAGATAATTCAGGAGCAAAAGTATTTGCGATAGATAATTATACTTATCTAGGTTTATTTTTGGGTTCTGCATTATTATCTGTATTTTCGATTTTTAGATTTAAAAACAGGAAATCCCAATTTGTTTTGGGACGACTCAATATAGTATTAAACTTTGTTTTACTAGGAATCTTTGTATATCAATCTCTAAATTTATCTGGAGAAATTAACGTTTCTGAGAAAGGTATTGGGATTCTTCTTCCTATTTTTTCTATTGTGTGTTTAGTCTTGGCTAACAAGGCTATTAAAAAGGATGAAGATCTCGTAAAATCTGTAGATCGATTACGATAGACCTAAAATCTTAGTAGTATTAGTGTGAAAAACCCAAACGCTGCCGTTTGGGTTTTTTTTGTTTTCTTAAAAGAATTTATGTGTTTTAGAAAATTTTATAATTTAGCTGAGGGCTGTAAAGGTTAACAATTAATAAATTATATAAATGAGAAAACAAGTGTTTTTACATGTATTGGGTGCTTTGCTTTTAAGTTTTTTGCTGTATAAATTGGCTGCGTTTACTATAGTTACTTCAATCTTCATTGGTGTAGGTACGGCAGGTTTAGGGTTGTTATATGCTATGAATAATCGTAAAAATAATTTGGACTAAACGTATTCATGATGCTTTTGTTTTTTAATAGTTAAGAATTAAACTCAATGACTTCCAAATCTTTAATTGTTTTTCCTTCAATTTTAAACCTTAGCATGGTTCTTACTTTATGAAAACCATGTTTGCCTACAGCGCCAGGATTCATGTGTAATAAATCTAGTTTTTTATCTGGCATCACTTTTAGAATATGAGAATGTCCTGTGATAAAAATATCTGGTGGATTTGCCGTTAATGCTTCTTTTACACGGTTATTGTATTTTGGAGGATAACCACCAATATGAGTTATCCATATACTCATGTCTTCACACATAAATTTGTTGTGAAGAGGAAATTCTGTTCGTGCTTTAGCATCATCAATATTGCCATAAACGGCTCGTAAGGGTTTTAAGCTCTTAATTTTATCGGTAACTTGTAAATCACCAATATCTCCAGCATGCCAAACTTCATCAGCCTGCTTTACGTGTTTAAGAATGGCCTCGTCTATGTAACTATGAGTGTCTGATAAAAGGAGTATTTTTTTCATATTTATTTTTAGAGAAATCGCTAAACTATAACTTTATATTTTAGGATTTCTTTAGCAACTAAAACAGTAACTTTGCACTTTAACAAAAGTAAGATTTCTATTGCGATTTTTTATTGAACTATCATATAATGGTAAAGCCTATCATGGATGGCAAAATCAGCCTAACGCTATTTCTGTACAAGAAGTTGTAGAAAAGGCACTTTCTACTATACTGAAAACCGAAATAGCTATAATGGGAGCTGGTAGAACAGATGCAGGTGTTCATGCGTCACAAATGTTTGCACATTTTGATTTTGAAGGCGACTTTAAAACTATTGATATAGTTTATAAACTGAATTCTTTTTTACCCAAAGATATTGCTGTGATTTCTGTGTTTGAAGTTAAGCCCGAAATACACGCTAGGTTTTATGCCGTAAGTAGAACGTATCATTATAAAATATCGACATCAAAAAATGTGTTTGATTACGATTTTGCTTACCAAGTTCAACAACCTTTAGATGTTGAAGCTATGAACGAGGCTTGCAAAATATTATTTCAGTATAAAGATTTTCAATGTTTTTCTAAAAGTAATACTGAAGTAAAAACGTATAATTGCGATATAAAAGAAGCTTTTTGGACCCAACACTCTAATCAGCTCATATTTACAATTACTGCAGACCGATTTTTAAGGAACATGGTAAGAGCCGTCGTTGGGACGATGGTAAATATTGGTTTAGGTAAACTGAAATCTGAAGATTTGCATAAAATTATTGCATCAAAGAATAGAAGTGAAGCTGGATTTTCAGTTCCTGCTCATGGATTGTATTTGGTTAAAATAGTTTATCCTGAAACAATTAAATTAGAGAGTTAATAAATTAAATTTCCGTTGTAACGGAAAAGATACCGAAACAAGTTCGGCATAAAATGGCAGAAAAAGGAAAAAAAATATTTGATATATCGTTGTTTACACGATTGTTGCACTACATAAAACCCTATCGTACAGTTTTTGTTATTTCCTTATTTTGTGTAATAGGTTTGGCATTGTTTGGTGCATTTAGACCTTATGTGTTAAGGGAAGCTATTGATGTTAAAATTGCGAATAAAGAATACAACGGTTTTGTACTATACATGCTTATCATGCTAGCTTTATTGGTGCTTGAGGTTGTTTCTCAATTACTGTTTATTTATTATGCGAGTTGGTTAGGGCAATCTGTGGTTAGAGATATACGTGTGAAGTTATTTAAGCACATGCTCAAATTTAAAATGACGTACTTCGATAAATCTTCAGTTGGTGTTTTAATTACAAGAGCTGTTACAGATATGGAGCGTATTGCCGATATCTTTGGACAAGGGCTGTTTATGATTTTTAGTGATGTCTTAAAAATGCTAGTGGTTGCTGGTTTTATGGCATTTATAAATATAAAGTTGAGCCTTATTGTATTTATAACAATGCCTATTGTTTTATTTGCGACTAAGATTTTTCAAAAATATATGAAACGTGCATTTGAAGATGTGCGAACAGAGGTTTCTAACCTAAATTCATTTGTTCAAGAGCGTGTAACTGGTATGAAAATCTTACAGTTATTTACACGTGAAGATACGGAATACAAAAATTTCAAGAAGATTAATGAGCGTCACAAAAAAGGGTGGTTAAAAACGGTTTGGTATAATTCTATTTTCTTTCCAATTGCAGAATTTTTAGCATCATTAACTATGGCAATGGTTATTTTAGTTGGTGGCTTTGATGCTATTTCTGAAAACCCTGACACAACATTAGGGGATTTAATTTCCTTTACTATGTTTATTCCTATGTTGTTTAGACCTTTAAATCAAATAGCCAATAAATTCAACACGCTACAAATGGGAATGGTGGCTGCAGATCGTGTCTTTAAAGTTTTAGATACTACGTCTAATATTGACGATTCTGGAACTATTGAAGCTAATCACTTTAAAGGTAATATTTCGTTTAAAAATGTGCGATTCTCTTATATTAAAGAGGAAGAGGTTCTCAAAGGAATATCGTTTCATGTAGAAGCAGGAGAAACTGTAGCTATTGTAGGTGCAACAGGTGCAGGAAAATCTACAATTATAAATTTACTGAATCGGTTTTACGATATCAATTCAGGAACTATTGAAGTTGACGATACAGATATTAAAAATATGACTTTAAGTTCTCTTCGAAGTCAAATAGCTGTTGTATTGCAAGATGTATTCTTATTTGCAGATACAATTCTGAATAATATTACATTAAATAACGATGCGATTACAGAAGAGGATGTTGTTAATGCAGCAAAAGCAATAGGCATTCATGAGTTTATTTCTAGTTTACCTGATGGTTATCATTATAATGTAAAAGAACGTGGTGTAATGTTGTCTTCTGGTCAACGTCAATTAATTTCTTTCTTAAGAGCTTATGTAACCAATCCTAGTATTTTAATTTTAGATGAAGCAACATCTTCTGTAGATTCATATTCCGAACAATTAATACAAGATGCTACAGATAAAATAACTAAAGGAAGAACGTCTATTGTTATTGCTCATAGATTGGCAACGATACAGCAAGCTGATAAAATAATAGTTATGGAAGCTGGAGAAATTGTTGAAATTGGGACACATAAAACGCTTTTAGAAAAAGAAACAGGATATTATAAAAATCTTTACGAAGTGCAGTTTTTAAAAGCTGAAGAGGTTTAGTAAAAGACCCTTATTTTGGGGCAAAATCTTCAAGATTAACAACGCCTGTAATCAGCATTATTACAAATACTAAAATTGAAACACCAATATAGGTCACAAAAAATAGTATAAAAAACAGCATAGATTTTATAATTAAACTTCCTAATGATAGTTTAAATAGTCGTTTTAAAATATAGCAATGATATAAAAACATTAGCGGCCATAATAGAAGGCTAAAGAGCATGTAATTGCTTGGCGTAAGGAGTAATGCGATTTGTGCTATAAAAAACATCAGTACCATTAAAAAAGACATGGAGTATAAGTAAACTATAGCATGCTCAGTGAGATTGTATTTTTTATCTATAAAAACAATCCATGAAATAATTGCCGATATTGGAATAAATGCAACATAAATTAAGGAATTGTACTCTAAACCAAAACTAAATGATGAGTCAAACGCATTTTGTGAAAAGTTAATGTCGCCAAAAAAACCAGAAAAGTCTAAATGCTGCATATAAAATTTCTTCAATAAAAATATTGAAAGTCCAGTTAAGGTTAATGCCAATCCAAAGAAACTAATAGGGTTAACATATTTTTTTCGTACACCATTTATATAGCTAACTATTACGTCTTCAGGTTGTTTAAATAGTTGAATAAACGTTTGGAGTAATTTATTATCGTAGTTAAAGAAGGTTTCGCTAATATGCTCAAAAAGATTACGAAGTGTCAATCGGTTTCTAATCACTTTAGCACCGCAACTTTTACAATAGTCATCGTGTTCTTCAAGCGTTATATGACAGTTTTTACAATTCAATTATGTGCCATTATTGCGATAATAATACCTAAGATAAAGAAAATAAGTCCTACAATAGAGAATGATATAAAATAGGTAATCATTACAAAAATAAATCGTGTAAATGCTTCCCAAAAAGGTCCTTTAAATATGCGTTTGAGAACGTAGAAAAAGTAAACAAAATTTGGTATGGCAATAATGCTATAAACAATTAGATAGTCTAATCCGAATACTAAAAACAAAATTGTTAAAACAGCCGAAATAATAATGACTTGGGCAGAGTAGTATAGGTTAATCACTAAATGTTCTGTAAAATTATAGCGTCTTTCACCTAGTAGATAATAACCTAACCATGTGCCTAAAGCAGAAAAAGGTACAGAAATGATATACATAAGACCTTGATATTTAGTGAAAATATCGAAATTAAAATCTGCAAAAGGATTTTTTGTTTGTGATGTAGCAGAATTAAAACCTTCCATAAATGCTGATCCAAAATCTAAAGCTTCTTTAAAAAAGGTGGTCATTAAAAAGACCTGAATTCCGGCTAAAGTTAAGGCAATCGCAAAATATTGAAGTACATCTATATATTTTTTTCGAGTACCTTCAATATAGCCTATAATTACGGTTTCAGGTTGTTTAAAAAGATCAATAAATGTGCGTAGGAATTTATTATCAATGGAAATAAATTGTTCGTTTATTTGTTGAGCCAATACTTTTGGCTTTAGGCGATTATGAATAATTTTTGCACCACACTCATCACAAAATTTTTGTGATGCTCTAAGCGTGTTATTACAATTTTTACAATTCATTAACCTAAATCTTGCTTAATTTTTTCTCTAAGTTCATCTGTATTTTTAAACATTTCGAACTCGCCATTTTTAATATAAGAAATCTGTCCTGTTTCTTCACTTACACAAAGTGCTAAAGCATCTGTTTTTTCTGTAATACCAATGGCAGCTCTGTGTCGTAACCCAAAACGTTCTGGAATGTTTTTTTCATTATTCACAGGAAGAATAACTCGTGTTGCTTTTACAATGTTTTTGTCTATTATTATAGCGCCATCATGAAGCGGACTATTTTTAAAAAAGATACTTTCTATAATAGGTTGTGAGACTAAGATGTTCATTTCGTCTCCTGTATCTGTTAGAAAATCTAAATTATTGTTACGTTCAATAACGATTAAAGCTCCTGTGTTTGTAGTCCCCATTTTGTTGCAAGCATTTATTATTGCGTCAACATCTGTTGAGGTTTGATCGTCGTTTTTAAGAAACTTAAAGTTTTTAAAAAGATTTCGTTTGCCACCAATATTAGTAGAGCCAACCATTAGAAGAAATTTTCTAATTTCTGGTTGAAACACAACGATTAATGCAATAATACCAACTTTCATAAATCCATCGAAAATGCTATAAAGCATCTGCATGTTGAGGAAGTCTGTTAATCTCCAAGCAAAATAAATGACAAGGATACCAATAAAGATATTGATGGCAACGGTGCCTTTTACAAGCTTGTAGATGTAATAGAGTAGAATAGCTACGAGGAAGACATCCACGAAGTCTATAAATCTAAAATCCCAAAGTTGTAAATTTTCCAAATGGCTAGTGTTTCTGCTAATTTAGTAATTTATGTTTAGTAGAAAAGAAAATGCGTCTCTAATAATTAAGCCCTTTTCGATTTTAATAAAGTTAAAAGGAGTATGTTTTTAGTATATAAATTCGTTGTTGGTAATTATAATTTTTTCAGATTTAATTTTTGATAATTTTGATTTTACTGAAATGTAATCTTGAAAGCTCATACGTTCATCAAAATAAAGATCAATAGCATAGCCTTTTATTACCATGTCTTCAGAAATTGAAGTACTAAGAGCTAATAATTCTATATAAGATTGGAGTTCTTGTTGAATCTTATCTTTATTGTTATTAGTTATGTCTAATGGTATTTCTAAAAAAGTACTTGTTGAGGTTTGGTTGTTTTTTAATTTTTCTGCTACGAGATCCTGTAGATTTATAGAGGTGTCTATTGGTTCAGAAAACTCGTAGAAAACATCTGTAAATTCTAAAAATCCCAAATTGCCAATACTCGTATCATTACAAGTAAAATAATTTTTAGCATCTTCATTTTTATGCATTTCGGCATTTCGCTTTTTGTCTTGTATAAATTTTATATGCGGAATGGCTTGTTTTAATGTTAATCGTTTATCTACATTAACTAGCCAATTTGTAGAGATAATCAGATTTTTTCGATTTAATAAAGTCGAATCAGCTTGTGTTTCATCATAAAAAATATAAGCAGGTGATACATCTAAAACTTCTGTAACTTCCGCTTGTTCAATTTCCGGTAAGTGTAAAACACGTTCGTTGCTACAGCTAAAACATGTTAAAATAATAAGTAAGTATATATAGCGCATGGGTTAATTAGATTGCAATTGGTTATAAAGGGTAATACATTCTGAAGCTTCTTTTACATCGTGTACACGTAAAATTTTTGCTCCTTTTTGCAAAGCAACCATGTGTAAAGCAGTGGTACCGTTAAGAGCATTTTCTGAAGTTGAATTTAATGTTTTGTAAATCATAGATTTTCGAGAGACTCCAGCTAGAATAGGTTGGTCTATTAGTTGTAGTAATTCTAGTGTATTGAGCAATTCAAAGTTTTGTTCTGTGGTTTTTGCAAACCCAAAACCTGGGTCTATAATAAGGTCGTTTATTTTTGCTTTGTGAGCTTCTGCAATTCTGTCTGCAAAATAAGAGATAATTTCTTTTGTTAGGTCATTATACTGAGTGTGCTGTTGCATGGTCCTAGGAGTTCCTCTCATGTGCATCATAATATATGGTACAGCTAATTTTCCTACCGTTGTAAGCATATTGTTATCTAGTTTTCCGGCAGAAATATCATTAATTAGGGCCGCACCAGCTTCAATACTCTTTTTCGCAACGTGACTTCTAAAGGTGTCAACAGAAATTAAAGTTTCAGGGAAATCTTTTAAGATTAATTCAATAATAGGTATGACACGGTTTAATTCTTCAGTTTCACTAACATCATCAGCATTTGGGCGAGAGCTGTAACCACCAATATCAATAAAAGTAGCTCCATGGCTTAGCATGGTTTCAACTTGATTTAAAATAGCAGTTTTGTTATTATATCTTCCGCCGTCAAAAAACGAATCTGGTGTAACATTAAGAATACCCATCACTTTAGGTGTGGATAAATCTATGAGTTTGCCTTTACAGTTAATATTCATAATTTAATCTAAAAAAAACGTTAAGAAAACTTTAAACCTCAAATCTTGAACTTCTAATTTATTTATGCGAAATTTACGGAAATTTTACGCGATAATCGAGATTAATATATAGGGCATGGCTTTATATTTGAATCGTTTTTAATCCAAGAGTTTATTCTTTCGGAACCTTAATTTATAGCAATGCAAGATACTTCAAAACAATATGATGCCGTAATTGCCAAATGTAGAGCTCTTTATGTAAATAAAATGAGTGATTATGGTAGTGCATGGAGAATTTTAAGATTACCATCATTAACCGATCAAATTTTTATAAAAGCCCAGCGTATAAGAGGGCTGCAGCAAAACGAAGTTAGAAAAGTAGATGAAGGCGAAGTTAGTGAGTTTATAGGCATAATTAATTATTGTGCTATGGCTCTAATTCAGATAGAAAAGGGAGTTGTAGAACAACCCGATTTAAGTACAGAAGAAGCTACTAAACTTTACGATGAAAAAATTGCCATAACAAAGCAATTAATGTTAGATAAAAATCACGATTATGGTGAAGCTTGGCGCGATATGCGTGTAAGCTCATTAACAGATTTAATTTTACAGAAATTATTACGTGTAAAACAGATTGAAGATAATGCCGGAAAAACAATTGTTAGTGAAGGGATTGATGCGAATTATCAAGATATGATAAATTATGCAGTTTTTGCTTTAATTCATTTAAACGAAGGTAATTAACTTGTTGTTCCTGTAAAGACAGGAATCTATTAAAATAAGCATATATTTAATGTCACTTAGACGACTCTTAGTGGACAAAAGGAATACAATAAGCATATGAAATACATAATAAACCTTAGCAGAATATTCACCGGAATATTATTCATTATCTCTGGATTTATAAAACTGAATGATCCACTCGGATTTTCATACAAACTTGAAGAATACTTTGGCTCAGATGTTTTAAATATTGAATTTTTAATTCCTTATGCTTTAGGGATTTCTGTTATTGTCGTAGTGTTTGAGGTTGTTTTAGGTGTTTTTCTATTAATAGGCTATAAACCAAAATTTACGGTGTGGAGTTTATTATTAATGATTATCTTTTTTACATTTTTAACTTTTTATTCTGCTTATTTCGACAAAGTAAAAGATTGTGGTTGCTTTGGTGATGCTTTAAAACTAACACCATGGGAAAGTTTTACTAAAGATGTGATTCTGTTAGTGCTTGTTTTAATTCTATTTGTAGGTATAAAACACATTAAACCTATTTTTACAAAATTGCCAACAACTATAATTGCTCTATTAAGTTTTGTATTGTCACTTTGGTTTGGTTATCACGTTTTAATGCATTTACCATCAATAGATTTTAGAGCTTATGCGATTGGTAAAAATTTACCGGAACAAATGGTGACTCCAGAAGGTGCACCAAAAGCAATTACAGAATATACATGGACATTTAATGTTAATGGCGAAGAGCAACAATTTGTAACCAATGGAAGTTATCCAAAAGTAGACGGTGAGTATGTAGGTGTAGAAACTAAAGTTATTGATGAAGGTTATGTGCCTCCAATTCAGGATTTATCTATAGAATCTGATGATGAAGATTTAACCCAATATTTCTTAGAAAAAGAAAAGTTAATAATGATTACGATGTATAATGTTACTAAAGGTGAAGCTGAAGGTGTAGCAAAGTTAAAATCGTTTACAGACGAAGCGATGAAAAAAGGGTATACTGTAATTGGTTTAACATCTTCTGGCTCTGCAGATAAAGCACAGCTAAAAAAAGATTACAATCTTAATTTTGAATTTTACTTATGTGACGAGAAAGTTGTAAAAACTATTGTTAGGGCAAACCCAGGAGTCATTATTTTAAATAGTGGAACAGTGGTAAACAAGGCACATTGGAATGATATTGAAGCTATTGAATTGTAGTTTGTAACCTTTGTGTGGTTAATAATATTAACGTGAATTTGAGATTGGTGTTAAATGCTAACTAAAATAATTTTTGAAAAACTTTAGATATTCTTTGTGTAATAGTTTTCAATAGTTAGATTTTGAAATTAAAAAAAGAATCTGTTTTTGATAAAGTATTTATTTCATAAAATTGGCTACGCATGTATCACCTTAATTGGCGTTATAACTGTCATTTTCTTTTTATTTACAATTTTACCTGGCGATCCTGCTAAGATGATGTTAGGTCAAAATCAAACGGCAGAACAAGTACAAGCGGTAAAACAAAAATATGGCTTTGATAAACCTATAGGAACCCAGTTTTTATATTATTTAAATGATTTGTCGCCCATTTCATTTCATTCAAATACACCAAAAGATTATACTTATTTGAGTCCTAATAAATATACTGCAACAACGCTTTTTACATTAGGTAATACAACTACGGTTGTAAAAACACCTTATTTAAGAGAATCTTTTACCAAGCAAGGCAAAAAAGTAACTCAAGTAATTGGGGAAACTATTCCAAATACGTTTGTTTTAGCAATTTCAGCTATTGTTATTGCGATTATTTTAGGTGTTGTTTTTGGTATCATTTCAGCATTGTACAAAGATACTTGGATCGATAAGTCCATTCAAATATTAAGCACATTTGGTATGAGTGTGCCATCATTTTTTAGCGCTATTTTGTTCGCTTGGTTGTTTGGTTTTGTACTACATAAGTACACCAATTTAGAGATGACAGGAAGCTTGTACGAACTTGATGATTTTGGTGAGAAAATGACCATTAAATGGAAAAATTTAATACTTCCAGCCATTGTTTTAGGAATTAGGCCATTGGCCGTAGTGATTCAGTTGATGCGGAATTCATTATTAGAAGTCTTAAATCAAGATTATATTAGAACAGCAAGAGCTAAAGGTTTAAGTGAGTTTCAGGTTATAAAAAATCATGCAGTTAAAAATGCGTTAAATCCTGTAGTTACAGCTATTTCAGGTTGGTTTGCGTCTATGTTGGCAGGAGCTGTTTTTGTAGAGTACATTTTTGGATGGAATGGTTTAGGTAAAGAAATTGTAAATGCATTAAATACTTTAGATTTACCTGTAATAATGGGAGCTGTTTTAGTGATAGCCATCATTTTTATAACTATTAATATTTTTGTAGATATTATTTATGCTTGGTTAGATCCTAGAGTAAAGTTATCTTAATGAAATACTGATAATTGTCAATTTACTTTCACCTTTATTGTGTTATTTTTGTGCATTAAAATTAAAAAATCAATTCACTTATATTATGAGAAAACATATTGTAGCCGGAAACTGGAAAATGAATAATGATTTACCTCAAACAGAACTGTTAATAACAGATTTGTTAAAGCAAAATCAAACATCAGATGCTGAGGTAATGATTGCACCAACGTTTACAAATTTATGGCAAGCGTTTGAATCTTTACGCCAAGAACCTATAGAGGTTATTGCTCAGAATATGCATTTTGCAGAAAACGGAGCTTACACAGGTGAGGTTAGTGCTAGTATGTTAAAGAGTATCGGAATTAAAACCGTAATTCTTGGGCATAGTGAACGTAGAGCATATTACAACGAAACGGATGAATCATTAGCTAAAAAAGTAGACGCGGCTTTAGCAAATGATATGCGCGTTATTTTCTGTTTTGGAGAAGAATTAGCAGATAGAAAAGCCGGAAATGAAGAAGCTGTTGTTGAGGGGCAAATTAAAAACGCATTGTTTCATTTAGGTGCAGATGCTTTTAAAAGCATTGTTTTAGCTTACGAACCCGTTTGGGCCATTGGAACAGGTGAAACAGCGAGTCCAGAGCAAGCTCAAGATATGCATGCTTTCGTTAGAAAAACTTTGGCAGATAAATATGGAAATGACGTTGCAGATTCTGTTTCAATATTATATGGCGGAAGTGTAAAACCAGCAAATGCTAAAGAGATTTTTTCTAAACCAGATGTTGATGGTGGATTAATTGGTGGTGCAGCGCTTAAAGCAGAAGACTTTTATGCAATTGTAAACGCCTTCTAAATATCGTTTACTACGACTCATAATAAAAGGCCTTAAATAATGGAATACACTCCGTTATTTAAGGACTTTTTTTTGCGTTTAAAGAAACTCTTAAAACTATTGTTATATCAAGAGTTAAATACCAATTTCTACTTGAAATCGTAAATACCAATCATTGGTTTTACTAGAATCAAAATAGTTGAGTTCACTGTTGGTAATTTCTGCTTGTAATTTTAAAGCGTGTTCCCAAATATATTTAGTTATTCCTAAACTGTATTGGTTGGTTTGTGGCGTTAACATTTCAATGTCTTTATGTGGTTCTTGGTAAGAAAAGCGTCCTACAAGCTCATAATTACTTTTAAAAAGGTAACTTAATTGTGTGTCAAAACCACTACCAGCAAAAACAGATCTTGATTCTGAAGCATCATCTGGGTTAATGGTTATGGCATCATCAGTTGTTCTGTTCATATAAGCCGTTTGAAACGCCCAACCATTGTATTTTACAATGGCATCTAAAAATAGGGACTGTATGTCGCGTTTTTCAAATAAATCATCTCCAATAGTACCACGAGTTCTTCGTGCATCATCATTGTAATGATAAACGCCAGAAAGCATTAGTTTAGGTGTTTTTTCGCGTTTTAAATCGCCTTCAAATAATGTTCCGTTACTTTTAAAAACTCCAAAAGGAAACAGTTCTAAACGGCCTGTAAAAGCTAATCCAGTATCAGGTTCTTTGGTCCAATTTCTACCTTCACCAGTACTTATCGCGGTTTTAATGTTGTACGAAAATTTATGTTCTAATTCATTTAAATAATAGACCTGTAGTCCAAAATCTCTATCAATATTAAAGCGGGAATTGTTTATTGAGCGATCTGTAAGCTGTAGAGCACCAGAGGAATTTATACGCTGCCTGTTTCCTGGGAGTTTGGTTTGTCCAAAACCAATATTCCAATGCTCATCAGGTCTGTAAAATACAATTGCATCTCTAATTATATTAAGGTTGTCGCCGTCTTCAATTGCTCCTACATCATTTGGAGAGAATGATAATTGAATGACATAAATTATGCTAGGATCCCCAACATAACCATCAAAACGTAAACGTAGACGTCTAATCATGGCTTCGTATCCATTATCTTCATCGTCGTTATTTAAATAAGTAAATCGGTTTTGCATTCTAAAACGAATATTTAATTTAAAAATACTGTCAGGAGAGGTAATGCCTAAACCTTTACCATAACTATAATAAGGTAGTGCAGATAGTTTTATATCATTATTGTCTTGGGCAATAGATATTTGAGAAAAAACCAAAAAAAGAATAGCAACAATATATTTGTTCATAATATTTTAATTTGCAACAAAAGTAATAGTAACTAAATTAATGATTAGTAAATTTGCAAAAAAAAGAAATAAATGTCTGAAATATATTTAGGTTATACATTTAAGGTAAGTCCTTTACAACCTGCAGTTGAGATTTTAATAGCAGAATTAGGTTATGCTGGTTTTGAAAGTTTTGTAGAATCCGAAGACGGGGTTACGGCTTACATTCAAAAAGAGGAGTGGAGTGAAACTATTTTAGACGATGTTTACGTTTTAAAATCAGATGAGTTTGAAATCTCTTATACTTCAGAGGAAATAGAGCAAACGAATTGGAACGAAGAATGGGAAAAGAATTTTAACCCAATTATAGTTGATGATGTATGCTCTGTTAGAGCACCTTTTCATGACAAACCAAACACAAAATACGATTTAATTATTGAGCCTAAAATGAGTTTTGGTACAGGGCATCATGAAACGACTCATATGATGATTCAGCATATCTTGAAAAATGATTTTAAGAATAAGACTGTTTTAGATATGGGTTGCGGAACTGGTGTTTTGGCAATCTTAGCAGAAAAAGTAGGAGCAACTAAACTCGATGCTATTGATATTGATAATTGGTGCTATTTGAATAGTTTAGAAAATGTCAATCGAAATAATTGTAAGCATATTTCGGTTTATGAAGGTGATGTAGCTTTATTAGAAGGAAAACAATACGATAGTATCATTGCTAATATTAACAGGAATATTTTGTTAGCAGATATAGCAAGTTATGCTAAGTGTTTAAATCCTAACGGAACACTATTTTTAAGTGGTTTTTACCAAGAAGATATTCCAATAATTGAAGCAGAATGCAATAAGCAGATGTTAAAATTGGAGGAAACTATACAAAAAGGGCAGTGGGTTTCGTTAAAATTTATAAATTAGTAGTAATTAAAAATAGAGCCTGTCACATTGAGTACTCTAGAAGCACTTAAAAAGATATCCACTATGACAAAAGAAAAACATGCCGTAGAGCTACTTCTAAAAGAAGAAGAATTAAAACAAAATGAAATCGTATTGTTTAATGATGATGTAAATACATTTGACCATGTTATTGACACCCTTATTTACGCTTGCGATCATATGCCAGAACAAGCAGAACAATGTGCTTTGTTAGTGCATTATAAAGGAAAGTGTACTGTAAAAACAGGCTCTTATGAAGATTTAGAGCCACGATGTTCCAAGCTTTTACAAGCAGGACTCAGTGCTGAAATAGTTTAATAAAAAATCCCACTTCAAAGTGGGATTTTTTATTTGTAATGTAGAATTATTGATTTTATTTAGATATTCTGCCTACAGCGCAACTCACAAAAGATTTCGCTTTTTTAGGTAAAGAGTTTGCATCTCCTAGAATGGGATAACCTAGATGAGATAATTTATTTTTTACAGCTTCTATGTCGTTTTCTGTTGACGCAAGAAAGCTTACTTCGTCTGTGTCATTATCTACAACAACTTCAGAAATACCGTCGAGTTTAGATAACTGTGTTACTATAGTATTAGCACAGCCACCACATTTTAAGTTTTGTATTTTAAGTGTGTTTTTCATAATTTTTGACTTTATAAAGTTGAAGGACAAACAAAATCGGTTGTCTTTATATCCGTTTCTTTAATTGCATTATAGCCGCCATCAACATCTATAAGTTTATCATAGCCTCTAGCTTTTAAAATTGATGCAGCAATAACAGAACGGTAACCTCCAGCGCAGTGTACGTAATAGGTTTTATCTTTACTTACTTCGTTCATCTTTTCATTAATAAAATCTAATGATAAATGTTGTGCATCTATAATATGAGACGATTGGTATTCTCCATCTTTACGAACATCTAAGATGTTTATGGGATTTGCTTTTGCTCTTTTTGCAAATTCTTCAACAGAAACAGAATCTAATGTTTCTACTTCTTTTCCTGCTTGTTTCCATGCGTCTAAGCCACCTTTAAGATAGCCTAATGTATTATCATAACCAACACGAGAAAGTCTTGTCACGGCCTCTGCAGATTTGCCTTCAGGAACAACTAATACTATTGGCTGTTTAATATCCTTAATTAAGGCGCCAACCCAAGGGGCAAACTGCCCATTAAGTCCAATAAAAATAGAATTTGGAATATGGCCTTTTATAAAATCAGATTGTGGTCGTACATCTAACACTAAAGCAGATTCGTGATTGGCCATAGCTTCAAATTCATCAGGATTAAGTGCCACATCACCCGTTTTTAAAACGGTTTCAAAAGCATCATAACCCATTTTGTTCATCATAGCATTTTTTGCAAAATACTGTGGTGGTGGTGCAATACCATCAAGCACTTCTTTTACAAATTCAGCTTTAGTCATATCTGCACGTAAAGCATAGTTTGTTTTTTTCTGTTCTCCTAAAACACCAACAGTTTCTTTGCTTAGGTTTTTTCCACAAGCAGAGCCTGCGCCATGAGCAGGATAAACAATAATGTCATCGGCTAAAGGCATAATTTTATTTCGAAGAGAATCAAATAACATTCCAGCTAGATCTTCTTTAGTTAAATCAGATTTAATAGCTAAATCAGGTCTTCCAACATCGCCTAAAAATAGTGTGTCTCCAGAAAAAATAGCGTGATTTTTTCCGTTTTCATCAATTAATAAATAGGTTGCAGATTCTAAAGTGTGTCCTGGTGTATGCAAGACTTTAATAGTTATGTTTCCAATTTTTAGTTCCTCTCCATCTTTAGCAGAATGGATATCATATTTTGTAGTAGCCCCTGGTCCAAAAACAATAGTAGCACCAGTCTTATTGGCTAAATCTACATGTCCCGATACAAAATCAGCATGGAAATGCGTTTCTAAAATATATTTAATTTTGGCATTATTAGCTTTAGCTTTATCAACATATTGTTGGATTTCTCTAAGCGGATCAATTATAGCAACTTCACCTTCAGATTCAACATAATATGCACCTTGTGCTAAACAGCCTGTATATAATTGTTCTATTTTCATTCTTTATTTGTTTGTATTGCAAATTTACGAAACTTCATTTTTTGAAATGTGATAATTATCACAAAGTCTGTTAAAAGAGCTCCTTGAATATAATATAAATGGCCATAAATATGGTGAAATAGCCAAATCCTCGTTTTAATCCTTTTGCACTGATTTTTTTAGAAAGTGCTAATCCTATAAAAATCCCAGCAATTGAGATTCCAGTAAACGTGATTAGAAATTGCCAATCAATTTGTAACGTTTTTAAATCTCCTAAAAAACCTATAAGCGATTGTATGGCGATTATAAATAATGACGTACTAATGGCTTTTTTTATAGGGAGTTTTACCAATAGCACTAGTGCAGGGACGATTAGGAATCCGCCTCCAGCACCAACTAAACCTGCTAGAGCTCCAATACCTATGGCTTGAGTACCAATAGCAAAATAATGGGTGTTGTCAAATGTTTTAATGACATTGTCGCTATTAATG
Source organism: Winogradskyella psychrotolerans (assembly GCF_018860565.1). Classification (GTDB taxonomy): domain Bacteria; phylum Bacteroidota; class Bacteroidia; order Flavobacteriales; family Flavobacteriaceae; genus Winogradskyella; species Winogradskyella damuponensis. The sequence goes on along the minus strand of NZ_JAHKPS010000004.1, from coordinate 63,100 downwards.
GTTTTAGATTTAATCATTGACCAACCAGCTAAAAGCATAATGATAGCAAATAGCAACATGATGAAAAGTGAATTGGTAAGTTTAAAGTTTCCAATAGAAAATATGACTTCGGGTAAATTTGGTATGACCAAACGTCTCACCATAAAAACCGTAATTATTGAAGGAATTGCAAATACTATAGCCGTTTTAAAATCTATTGTATTTTTTTTGATGTTTCGTATGGTTCCTACTAATGCGGTGCTGCCTACCACAAAAAGCGAATAGCCTGTAGCAACGATTGGGCTAAATCCTAAAAAGTATACTAAAATAGGAACGGTTAAAATAGAACCGCCTCCGCCTATAAGACCTAAAACAAGTCCAACAATTAAAGCACCTATATAGCCTAGTATTTCAATTAATTCCATATTAATGTGGAAGTTTGTTTTTTAGCAACCCATAGGTGTAAGTACCTAATAATGCTGCAATAATGACAATTATAATAGAAAAAGCTCCTGTACCTAACAAAATATACATTGGTCCAGGACAGGCACCACATAAAGCCCAACCTAAGCCAAATATAGTTCCGCCAATGATATAACGTGTAAAGCCACGTTCTTTTAAAGGGACGTTTAAGGTTGTGCCTTTAATGGTTTTTACGTTGTTTTTTTTAGAAAGTAATAGTAGTAGAATTCCTGTTCCAACAGCTGTTCCAATAATGCCATACATATGGAAGGATTGAAATTTAAACATTTCGAAAATACGATACCATGAAACTGCTTCTGATTTAACGAGTACTATTCCAAAGAATATTCCGACAATAAAGAATTTGATATATTTTCCCATAATTAAAAGAGTATTGGATAAATAAGGTGAATCATAATTAAACCGCCAATAAAGAAGCCAATAACAGCAATGAGTGAAGGTAATTGTAAGCTGCTTAGGCCTGTTATGGCATGGCCAGAAGTACAGCCGCCAGCATAGCGTGTACCAAACCCAACAAGAAAACCTCCAATGATGAGTATTAGAATTCCCTTTAGACTAAAAACGGAATTCCAACGAAATAGTTCTGGTGGTAATAAACTTTGCCCTATATCATTAAAACCTAACGCTGTTAAATCTTTAACTGTTGCTTCACTAAGATCCATGTGTATAGGATTTGATAAAAAATAATGTGCAATAAAACCACCAAAAATAGCACCAAGTACAACGACGAGATTCCATCGTTGACTTTTCCAGTCAAATTTAAAAAACGCTACACGTTTGCCTGCGCCACCAATAGCGCATAAGGTTCTGAGATTGGAGGACATGCCAAAAGTTCTTCCAAAATAGAGTAGAAGAAACATGACAATAGCAATGCATGGACCTGAGACATACCAAGGCCAAGGTTGTAAAATATATTCCATAAAATTAATTATAAGACAAAAATAAAGTTCTGTTATTTAGGTAATGTAATAAATGTGACTAAAATTCTAAAACACTAATCTTGTTTCTACCAAGTTCTATTTTTTTCTCTCTTTCGAGTTGTTTTAATAGTCTTGAAATTACGACTCTAGATGTATTTAAGTCTTCTGCAATTTCTTGATGTGTCATTTCTAAATGTGTAGAAGCAGATAGCTTTACCTGATCTGTAAGGTATTTAAATAAGCGCTCGTCCATTTTCATAAAGGCGAGTGTGTCAATGGTTTCTAACATTTCGTCAAAACGAATTTGATAGCTTTGTAAGATAAAATTTCTCCAACTCTCATTAGAATTAAACCATAGTTTCATGTATTCTATAGGAATCATTATTACAGTGGCATCATCATCATCAGCAATGGCACGTATTTTACTTACAGACTTAACCATGCAACAGGTTAATGACATGGCGCAAGTATCTCCCGTTTCTAAAACGTATAATAAAAGTTCATCACCATCGTTGTCTTCTCGTAAAACTTTAATATTGCCTTTAATTAGAAGCGGAATAAAATTTAAATCTTGACCTATGTCTATAATAATATCCGCTTTTTTAAAGGTTTTAAGAAACGCAACATTGGCTATACTATCGATTATTTCTGAATCGAATAAGTAATTAAAAGGTTGGAGTAGTTCTTTAGAAATCATATTTCAAAAATAGTAATTTAAAAATTTGAAATAAATAATTTGGCAATCATTTAATAAATGTATTATATTTGCACCCACTTAAAAAGGCCTCGTGGCGCAACTGAATAGCGCACTTGATTACGGCTCAAGAGGTTACAGGTTTGAATCCTGTCGAGGTCACTAATAAAACCAATGCTTTCAAGCGATTTTTGAGAGTGTTGGTTTTTTTATTTGCAGAAAATTTACTCTATTAAACATGAAAACCACGAAAATCATAACGATAAACGTGGTTTATTAATTAGATTATTGGCGAGCTAAAAATAGCTGAGCCTTATTCGTCTAGTAATAAATTCAAGGTTACTGTAATATTATCGCGTGTAGCTTTGCTAAACGGACAGGCTTCATGTGCTTTTTCTACCAAATCTTCACCAGTTTCTAAATCAACTCCTGGGATGTAACAATCTAAAGTCGCTTCTAAGAAAAAGCCATCTTCATCTTTACAAAAGCCAATAATAGCTGTGACACTTAATGCGTCATCATCAATTTTAATACCTTCGTTTTTAGCAACAGATTGCAATGCGCCACCAAAACATGCTGCATAGGCAGCACCAAAAAGTTGTTCTGGGTTTGTGCCATTTCCACCGTCACCTCCCATAGATTTAGGTACCGATAAATTATGATCTAGAATACCGTCTTCTGATGTGATGTGTCCAGTTCTGCCACCTTCTGCTTTTGTAGTTGCTTCATATAAGGTTTTCATTATTTTTTTAGTTTTTAAGGTTAATGTACTAAATATAACACCATGCAGTAGTTTGATGAAATTTACAGTCTTAAATTTCTCATAAAATTGGAAAGTTTTAGAGCATTATTGCAATAGCCTTTCTATAGCTTAAGAGCTAATGAAATGACTATAAAGCTTGTATTGCGTAGTGCAATAAATGGTATGGATTTTTAATTCAAATAGGCAAACACTAAGTCTTTAATTAACTAAGTGCATTTTTAGTTACATAAACACGCCAAGCTATTATGGCAAGTTGTAGCTTAGAAGCTTTGCTAAGGTCTAATTGTTTTTTGGAGTAAGATGGAAGTATGGCTTTGTTTAGTTGAGCCAGAATTCTAAAGATTTTGTTTTTCATTAGAGGTTGAATAATAAATCTTTAGCAAAAATAGTAAAACTTATTCTAGAACTAAGTCTTACTTGTTTTTGATTGGTGGTTTTGTTTTGGTTGTTTTTTAATTTTTTAAAATATTGCTAATATAATTTCAATAATCAGTTTTGCTAATGTCATCATAGTTTTTTGGTTTTTAGGGTTAATAAAATGATTTGTTTGTTTGATTGAGTTTTCAATATATATTTTCAACTCATTATGTTCCAAATGTTTTTGTGTAAATCGACAAATTTGAATTCTAAATTACAACTAAAAAGATAATAATTGTTATAATATTATGTGACTTGTCTTATTTGAAGTTTTAATTTAATATATAAAGTAGTTTTTGTGTTTTTATATTGTAACTTTTGTAGGGCTTTTTTGGAGTGCTTTTCGAAATCGTAGAGGGCTTTGGTCTTTATAAGGGCTGAATTTTAAGAATTCATCTTTTTTTGAAATTTATTTTATGATAAATTTCATGTTTTATTTAAGGTGTGTTTTGTAATTAATTGGCATTTAACATTTAGATGTAATAATAAACTATCTTTGTGAAAAATAAAGCGATGAAAAAAATTACTTTTATAGTATTACTATTGATTTCGGGATTTAGTTGGTCTCAAATTTTGGTTATTAATGAGTTAGATGCGGATACTCCTAGTATAGATACTCATGAGTTTATTGAATTAAAATCGGCAACACCCAATTTTTCAACAGATGGTTACATATTGGTATTTTTTAATGGCTCTAGTAGTGGTGGAGATGCTAGTTATTTTGTATATGATTTAAATGGTCTAACAACAGATATTAATGGTTTATTAGTTGTTGGTAGTGCAAATGTTTCGCCTTTTCCGCAGTCATTAATGGCAGAAAATGTAATACAAAATGGGCCAGATGCAGTGGGTATTTATCAAGCTTCGATAAATGATTTTCCAGAGGAAACAGTGGCGTCTCAAACCAATTTAATTGATGCAATGGTTTATGGTACTAATGATTCAGATGCTACAGGTTTATTAACGAAATTAGGGCAAACTATACAGCATAATGATAATGGAACTAATGCAAATCCTAAATCAATTCAGCGTTTTGTAGATGGTATGGGCGGTGTAACCTTTTCTGCAGAGCCTCCAACCCCTCGAAGAGAAAATGATGGTTCAGGTATTTCTATCAACCCTATTGAAATTTCAATTGCAGAAACGCAATATGATGAAGGTGCTACTTTTGATATAACATTTACTGCTGAAGCCAATGTGACTTCAGATCTTAATTTTACTATTAGTTTAGATAATGATGGATTTAATACATCAGATTATACAGGAAACACGGATCTTACTATTTTATCTGGTGAAAATACAACAAGCACAACTATTACATTAGTTGATGATACTGAAGATGAAGGTGATGAGGTTTTAAAAATTAGATTTTTAGATTTAGTAGAGCCTATAGTGGCATCTAACGGAGCTGTTGAGGTTAGGGTGGTAGATAATGATTATACCGTTGCAGCATGGGGAACACCATTAGAGCCTACTTATGGTATGGTACAAAGTACACAGCCAGATGGCTATTATGATAGCTTAGACGGGTTGGCAGATGTTGCGTTAAGACAGGCAATGCAGGGTATAATTGCAGATCCAAGTACAGTTAGAGCACAGACTTATACAGATGTTATTGATATTTTAAAAGAAGCAGATCAAAATCCAGAAAACAGCAATCAGGTTTGGTTGGTGTATTTGGAAGAAGGAAGATCAAAATTAGATTACCAAACAAGTTCTTTGAGTACAGGTAAATGGAATAGAGAGCATACATTTCCTAGATCTCGAGGTGGATTTGATAGTATAGAAGAGGATGAAATTGCAGATGGTATTGATATCTATTGGACAACTAAAGCCGATTCTTTACGTCATGGAAACTCTGATGCACACGCTTTACGAGCAGCTGATGGACCAGAAAACAGTAGTAGAAATAATCAATTTTATGGTGAGTATAATGGGCCAGTTGGCACCTTAGGGAAATTTAAAGGTGATGTGGCCAGAAGTGTGTTTTATATGGCTGTTCGTTACAATGGTTTAGAAATAGTAAATGGTTTTCCTGATGGTAATGTTGGTGAATTTGGAGATTTGGCAACCTTGTTAGATTGGCATAGAAATGATCCGCCAGATGATTTTGAAATGAATAGAAATAATATCGTTTATAATTGGCAAAAGAATAGAAATCCATTTATAGACCAACCAGATATGGTAGAATATATTTGGGGAAATATGATTGGCGAAAATTGGAGCCAACCTTTAAGTGTAAATGATGATACAGAACTTAATGTTCGTGTGTTTCCAAATCCTACAACAGGGCGTGTTTATATTTCTGGGTTAACTGTTAATGCAGAAGTTGAAGTCTACTCTGTAGACGGAAAACGTCTAAAGCAATCGCAATCTGTTGCAGATTATATAGATTTAGATGTTACGTCTGGCATGTATCTATTGAAGTTAACAAGTGAAAATCGTTCTGTAATCAAGAAAATTATTGTTGATTAACGTATAATATTACTTCAATAAAAAAAGCCAAACTGTATTTAAATAGTTTGGCTTTTTTCATATTTATGGCTTTTCTATTGAGTTCTCGCTATTAATGAACCTTCTGATTTTCCAAATTCTATATTCGGAATACCATCAGTAGCTTTCCAGGTTGCACTACTTTTATATCCATTTTTATCTTCGAGGCTGATTTTTATACTTGTAATTTCACCTTTTTTGTTTCGTTTTAATTTGGAATACTTAACCGTGATTCCAATTCTTTTAAGTTCATTTACGTGAAAATCTAAAATTTGATCTGGTGTAGATTTTGAAATATAAGCAATGGATCCATTTTTTGAAGCATCTTCATCGTCAATATAAGTCAAGCTATTTATTTTTGGTTTGCCAACGACTTTCCATGGGTTATCTTTTTTAATGGTTTTACTCTGAGTAAATTTGTTGCTGTTTTTAGAAATCACTTCTACAACTCCATTGGCACCTTTTTTACCATATTTTTCTTTTGCCTCTTTTCCTTTTAAAATTATTAAACTTGAAACCCTTTCTTTTGAATATACTTTTAATAAATCTGATTTAGATATTTCTTTACCATCTAGAATGTATAAAAAGTTGTTTTTATTTAAAAATTGGATTTCTGTGTTGTTGTATGTTTGAGGTGGTTTTGTTGTTAGAGTAATAACACCATGCTTTCCTTTTTTACCATAAGCATCTAGTGCGTCTTCTCCTTTTAAAACAGTCATGCTTTCAATAGCATTAGCATCGATAGTTTTTAAATATTCTGGTGTAGTAGGTTTACCATTTACAATTATTAATGGTTTTGGATTCTGCGAATCATAACGTGAGTTATAAATTGCTTTATTGGTTGGATTATGAATGATGACTTCTTGACTTATAATTTTGGGTTTAGAGCCATCTTCATAATAAAAATCAGGTTTTGTGTTGATTTGATTCTTAATCTCTAAAGAATCCATTGAGAAATAAATAGTATCTGAAACTACAGTAGTATTTAATTTTCTAATATATGTTTCGTGTTTTGGTATTTGAGTGACAATATAGGTTGAGTCTTCAACTATAACATCTAAGCTATCACGTAATTCTTCGATTATAAAGGTTGTTTTCTTTTGCTCATTTGGTTGGACGACTTCAACTCCAAAACTACCGTCATCATCCATTTTAAATTCAAAAGGAGAGATACCATTTTTGTCTTTAACATGGTAATTTGTGGTGCCGCTTTCTGTTATAAAATCAATATTTATATTCGAAATTTCGTTGTTCCTGTTTCGCTTTATATGTTTTATAATCATAGTGATATTTTTAGATTTTAACCATGTTTTTATTTCACTTAAGCAATTGTCGGTCATCTTTTTCGTGAACTTAACCTTGATGCTTTCAGTTGTGAAGGAATTTTTAGTAGCGGTGCTGGTGTTTTTAATGCTGTTGTTTTGTGCTTCAATATAAACAGTTTCCGTATTCATACTCATTAGTAAACCAGCTAAAAGGGGAAGAATTAAAAGGTACTTCAATTGATTTTTTTTGTTTGATCGTGATTTGTTTAACATAAGAATTCGTTTTTTGATTGATGAATTGTAAAAATTATTTGTTAGTAAAATATCATGATTAGCGATACTTGTTTTTAATAATAAGTGCTGGTATTCTTTTTTTGTGTTAGATTTTGATTGTGTTTGAGTATCGGCGATATATTCCAAGTTTTGTCTTACTTCTTTTTTGTATAACCATACCAATGGGTTAAACCAAAATACAATGCATGTTAATTGAGTAAATAAAATGTCTATGGAGTGCCATTGGTTAACATGTACTTTTTCATGTGTAAGTATAAGATCGAGTTCTTCTGATTTATAGGAGTTAGGATTGTAGACTATCCATTTGAAAAATGAAAAAGGTGATAATTTGTTTTCTACAATAACATAGGTGTAAATGTCATCTGTAGTTTTTGGGTTTTTAAATAGCAATAGCGCTAATGATCCAAATTGAAATATAAATTGAATTAAAAAGACCATTAATCCTACGCTGTAAATCATAGGAATATGAGTTGTCCAATCCAAAGTGTTTGCGGGTTTTAAGGTGTTGTAATTTGAAACTGTCGGTTTAACAAATAGCGTTTCGCTTATTGTTGAAGGTGTTATGGGGATATAGACAGGAATTACTATTAAGGGAAATACTAAAGCGATTATTAAACCTATTAACAAAAACCCTCTATTGTGTTGAAAAAACGTTTCTTTCTTTAGTAGAATAAAAAAACATAAATAAAATAGAGCAATTACCATGGAAGCTTTTAAAAGATATTCCATATTATTTCTTGTTTTCTATTAGCTCAATTATTTCCTTAAGCTCATCAACACTAATTTTTTCTTCTTTAGCAAAAAAGGATACAACGTTTTTATACGAACTATTGAAGTAGTTTTCAATAGCAGTATTCATAAACTTGGTTTTATAATCTTCTTTAGATATAATTGGGTAGTATTGGTGTGTTTTTCCATAGACATTATAGCTTACATATCCTTTTTCTTCTAGATTTCTAATAATTGTAGAGAGTGTATTGTAATGAGGTTTATCTACTTTTATTTCTGCTAGTACATCTTTGACAAAAGCTTTGTTTAGCTTCCATAAAATGTGCATAATCTCTTCTTCTTTATTTGTTAGTTTTTGCATAGGAGTATGGTGCATTTTTCTAGTTGAATTCAAATATAACTATTTTTTTAGTTGTATAACTAAAATTGTAGTTATTTAACGAAAAAAATAGTTTTAGTTTCTGTACAATGAAGTGTTATCTTTGCGTTTTTAATAAATTACGTCAATAAATAATAGATATAAGAGATGAGTGTATTTCTAGTAATAGCGGGTTTAGCGTTATTGGTTGTTGGTGGGGACTTTTTGGTAAGAGCTGCTGTTGGTTTATCTTTTAAGCTTAAGTTGTCTAAGCTAGTGATAGGTATGACGGTTGTGTCTTTTGCTACTTCTGCACCAGAATTGTTGGTGAGTTTACAGGCTGCTTTAGATGGAGTATCTGACATTGCATTGGGAAATGTGATTGGTTCTAATATTGCAAATATTGGGTTAGTTCTAGGTATTACAGCAATAATTTCTCCTTTGGCAGTTGATAAAGATTTCTATAAATTAAACTGGCCAATGATGATGCTATCTTCCTTTGTGTTATATTATTTTTTATGGAATGATAATATCCTCACAGCTATAGAAGGAGCAATTTTATTTATAGCTTTAATTGTGTTTTTAATTGTTTTAATTAAAAGCTCTCGAAAATCGACTAAGGCAAGTATGGAGGAAGTCGATGATGCGCTCGCAGTAGTTTCAAACTTTAAAATTGTAATGTGGTTGCTAATTGGTGCTGCGGGATTATATTTTGGATCAGATTGGTTAGTTGAAGGAGCAAAACAATTAGCTACGGCAATTGGAATTAGTGATTATGCTATTTCTGTAACTGTAATAGCTATTGGTACAAGTGTCCCGGAACTTGCTGCTTCTGTTATTGCGGCATTAAAAAAAGAGAAAGCATTGTCTTTAGGAAACCTTATCGGTTCTAATATCTTTAATATTGCATCTGTTTTAGGTTTAACCGCAGTTGTTAAACCAATTGCTGTAAATCCGGCAACTCCAGAAATATTATCAACTAATATCTGGTGGATGATTGCATTTGCGGCCATTTTAATTCCTTTAATTATGATTCCAAAACGATTTGAGATAGGAAGGTTAAAGGGGATGTTATTGTTTGGAGCTTATTTGGTCTTTATATATGTGGCTTTAAAATAATAAGCACAAAAAAAGCCTGTAGATAATACAGGCTTTTTTTTATTTATAATATTAATAATTAAGAAATATCGGCACTTTTTACGGTCTTAATAATTCTACCAGCAATTTTGTATGGGTCACCGTTAGACGCTGGTCTTCTGTCTTCTAACCAGCCTTTCCAACCTTTTTCTACGGTGATAATAGGAATACGAATTGACGCGCCTCTATCTGAAATTCCCCAAGAAAAATCATTAATAGATGCTGTTTCGTGTAAGCCAGTTAAACGTTGGTCGTTAAATTCACCATAAACTTCAATATGTTCTTTTACAACAGGACGGAAAGCTTCACAGATTTTTCCGTAAGTTTCTTCAGATCCACATGTTCTCAATACTTCGTTAGAGAAGTTGGCATGCATACCAGAACCATTCCAGTCCATATCTTTACCTAAAGGTTTTGGGTGGTAGTCAATGTAGTAGCCATACTTTTCCGTTAAACGGTCTAATAAATATCTTGCAATCCATATTTCATCACCTGCTTTTTTAGCACCTTTAGCAAATAATTGGAATTCCCACTGACCAGAAGCAACTTCTTGGTTGATACCTTCAAAATTTAAACCAGCATCAATACATAAATCAGCATGCTCTTCAACTAAAGCTCTACCATGTGTGTTTTTTCCACCAACAGAGCAGTAGTACATGCCTTGTGGAGCAGGATAACCACCAATAGGGAACCCTAAAGGTAATTGTGTTTTTGAGTCCATGATGAAATATTCTTGCTCAAAACCAAACCAGAAATCATTGTCGTCATCATCAATAGTTGCTCTACCATTAGAAACGTGAGGTGTTCCATCTGCGTTTAAAACTTCTGTCATTACCAAGTATCCATTAATTCTATCAGGGTCTGGATAAATTGCTACAGGTTTTAATAAACAGTCAGAAGCTCCACCTTCAGCTTGTCTAGTTGATGACCCGTCAAAAGACCACATACCTAACTCTTCAATTGTACCCTTAAAGTTTTCGTGCTCTTCTACCTTGGTTTTACTTCTCATGTTTTGCGTAGGGAAGTAGCCATCTAACCAAATGTATTCTAATTTAATTTTTGCCATAATAAATTGTTTGTTTATATCTAAATAGGATACAAATATTGCTTTTTTTTTTATTAGGTCAAAAAAAATAGGGTATTTTAGATAAAATGTTGCTAATTATTGTCAACAACCCTATTTTTAAATGGGTATATGTACATATTTTAAATATTTCGTATTTTTGCCTTAAAATTTTATTAATATGTCAACACTAAGATTTCATGCTGTAAAAGCATCTATAAACAGAAAGCCATTAAAGATTAAAATAGACAAACGACGCTCAGAGATTTTTGGGTCTAATGTATTTAATGAAGCAGCAATGCGACAATATTTAACTAAGACGGCATTAAATAGCGTGTTAGAGGCTATAGAAAAAGGTACTAAAATAGATCGTCTAGTAGCAGATCATATTTCTACAGGTATGAAAGAATGGGCTATTTCAAAAGGAGCAACTCATTATACGCATTGGTTTCAGCCACTAACAGGAGCTACGGCAGAAAAACACGATGCTTTTTTTGAAACCATAGGAAATGGGCTTGCAATTGAGAAATTTGGAGGTGATCAGCTAGTGCAGCAAGAGCCTGATGCTTCTAGTTTTCCTAACGGAGGGATAAGAAATACATTTGAAGCGCGAGGTTATACTGCTTGGGATCCAACATCTCCTGCTTTTATATATGATGATACCTTGTGTATTCCTACCGTTTTTGTGTCGTACACAGGTGAGGCACTAGATTATAAAACTCCACTTTTAAGAGCTCTGCAAGCAGTTGATAATGCTGCAGTTGCCGTTTGTAAATATTTTGATAAAAATGTAAAAAAGGTATCTGCGTCATTAGGTTGGGAGCAAGAGTATTTTTTAATTGATAGTACTTTAGCAGCTTCAAGACCCGATATTTTGCTTACAGGGAGAACCGTTTTTGGTCATCACCCAGCAAAAGGACAGCAGTTAGATGATCATTATTTTGGAACCATACCTGCGAGAGCATTAGCTTATATGAGAGATCTAGAACATCATTGTATGTTACTTGGTATTCCTGCAAAAACGAGGCATAATGAAGTAGCTCCAAATCAATTTGAATTAGCTCCTATATATGAAGAGGCAAATTTAGCTGTAGATCATAATACTTTGCTTATGGATATTATGCAGAAAATAGCTAAACGTCATAACTTTACAGTATTAATGCATGAAAAGCCTTTTGCGGGTGTTAACGGTTCGGGAAAACATAATAATTGGAGCTTAAGTACAAATACAGGAGTCAATTTGTTGTCGCCAGGAAAAACACCAATGAGTAATCTTCAGTTTTTAACCTTTTTTATTAATACTATAAAAGCGGTTCAAACACACGAAGAATTATTAAGGGCTGCCATTGCATCTGCAAGTAACGATCATCGATTGGGTGCAAATGAAGCGCCTCCTGCAATAATTTCAGTATTTATAGGGGAACAACTCACTAAAGTTTTAAAAGAGTTAGAAACAGTTACTAAAGGTAAATTATCACCAAAGGAGAAAACCGACTTAAAACTTAATGTTGTTGGTAAAATACCAGAAGTAATATTAGATAATACGGATAGAAACAGAACCTCTTCTTTTGCTTTTACAGGTAATAAATTTGAATTTAGAGCTGTTGGTTCTACGGCTAACTGTGCTAACCCAATGACGATTTTAAATACTATTGTTGCTAAACAATTAATGGACTTTAAAATTGAAGTAGATGAATTGATTGATAAGAAAAGCATGAAAAAGGATGATGCCATTTTCAATGTATTGAGAGAATATATAAAAACGTCAAAAGCAATTCTTTTTGAAGGTAATGGTTATAGTGAAGCATGGGAAAAGGAAGCTAAGAAACGTGGCTTAAGCAATAATAAAACAACTCCTGAAGCCTTGAAGGTAAAAATGGATAAAACAACCTTAAAGCTTTTTAATGATTTAGGAGTGATGAATAAAGTAGAATGCGAAGCGCGTTACGAAATTGAAATGGAAGATTACATTCTTCATATCCAAATAGAAAGTAGAGTTGTTGGAGATATTGCTAGAAATCATGTGGTGCCAACAGCGGTTAGATATCAAAATATTTTAATAGAAAATGTTACAGGATTAAAAGCTATTTATGGCAATCGTTTTAAAGATTTTGCTAAAGAACAGATGGCATTAATAGAAGAAATATCACAGCATATAGAAGCTATTAATTCATTAGTAACTAAAATGACAGATGAACGAAAAGTTTACAATAAACAAGCTAATATAGAAAAGAAGGCAGATGGGTATTGTAATAAAGTAAAACCTTTATTTGAAGAGATAAGATACCATTGTGATAAGTTAGAGATAATGATAGATGATGAATTGTGGCCATTAACAAAATACAGAGAACTTTTGTTTACTAAATAGTAACGTTACAGGTATTTAAGTTGGTGTTAATATGAAATTACGCTTAATATATACGTAGTTCTACGTATAAAATGATATGAACAAAATCTGTTTTGTGTCGTTTGTCGATGACTTCAAACTAGTTGTCGAAAAGGTAGTGGTTTTGCATTAAAAAAAACAAAATAGCTATTTCCATAATGCGGTTATGTTGTATTTTTGTAGGGCTATTAATCAATATTTGTAAAAATGAAAAAGTTACTACTTAGTGTAGCTATCCTTGTTGGAGCAACTTTAATTCTTTCACAAGATAATTCTGATGATTTAAATGAAGTGACTAATGAAGATGTTGTAAAGATACAATCTACACTACAAGCTGAATCTTAAAAATTAAGTATTCACAGCTATTAAGATAAAAGGATAAAATCAATAATTTGATTTTATCCTTTTTTTTTATTCCTATATTTTTTTTGATTTCGATGAAATCATTAATATTTTTTTATATTGCACACCTCCTTAAAAATCTACACTGAAAATAGACTTGTCTTCTAATTAGAGATATATGATTCCTAAAATCAATGCTATTGTATTAAGCATAGCAATGACTATTGTTAGTTTTAATTTTTCATTTTCTCAAGAAACCGACGAACGTAGTGAAAAATCTATTAATCGTAGGTATGCTTTTTTTGATTATAGAGGTTCCAATGCTGTTGACCTAGCAGCTGGTTCAGCAATAATAGATGGAGATTATCCAGAATCTGAGTTTGATGTGTATTTTAGAATTGGCTATAAACATCATATTACAAGTCATCTAAATATTAATTTTACGTACAATAAATATAACGTTGTTATAAAAGATATTTATAACGAAGGTTTTATGTCTTTTGATTTAAATTTAGAATTCCTATTCAGTCCATACACAAAATTTTCGCCTTATTTATATGCTGGAAGTGGTTATAATGCATCTAATGATTTTGAACTAACAGCTACAAAAGCTCAAGGCGGATTAGGGGTTGAGTTTATTTTTAGAGAAGGTATAGGTGTAAAACTCTTTGGAGAGTATAATTATATGCTTACCGACGAACTCGACGGATTTATAGAAGGAGAATCAGATGATTTACTCTTTAGGATGGGTTTAGGCCTTAATATCTACTTTGGAGGCCAAAAGAAAAAAGAAGCATTACGCAGAAAAATGAAAACAGTAATTAATTCCAATCTAATCATTCCATATAATTAAACGCAATTCTTACTTTTGCAACACCAATGTTAAATACAATAGTTTTATGAGTAATTCGGTGAGTAAAAGATATGCGCAAAGAGGTGTTTCAGCATCTAAAGAAGATGTTCATAATGCGATAAAGAATATTGATAAAGGTTTATTCCCTAAAGCATTCTGTAAAATAGTACCAGATTATTTAACTAATGATGCGGATTATTGCCTTGTTATGCATGCAGATGGTGCAGGTACTAAATCGTCTTTAGCTTACATGTACTGGAAAGAAACCGGAGATGTTTCAGTTTGGAAAGGCATTGCACAAGATGCGTTAATAATGAATATTGATGACTTACTTTGTGTTGGTGCAACAGACAATATTATGTTGTCTTCGACTATAGGAAGAAATAAGAACTTAATTCCTGGCGAAGTTATATCTGCAATTATTAATGGCACAGAAGAATTAATAGAAGATTTAAAGTCCTTTGGAGTTACTATTCATTCTACAGGAGGTGAAACTGCAGATGTTGGGGATTTAGTAAGAACTATAATTGTAGATTCTACAGTAACGGCTCGTATTAAACGAAGCGATGTTATTGATAATGCAAATATTACTGATGGTGACGTTATTGTTGGTTTAGAATCTTTTGGGCAAGCAACTTATGAAACCGAATATAATGGAGGCATGGGAAGTAATGGCTTAACATCGGCAAGACACGATGTGTTTTCTAAATATTTAGCCGAAAAGTATCCGGAAAGCTACGATGCTTCAGTGCCAGAAGAATTAGTATATTCTGGACAAACGAAACTTACAGATCCTGTTGAAAATTCTCCAATAGATGCAGGTAAGTTGGTGCTATCTCCAACACGAACGTATGCTCCAATTATAAAAGCAATTTTAAATACTTACACAAGCGAAGATATTCATGGGATGGTGCATTGTAGTGGTGGTGCACAAACTAAGATACTTCACTTTATAGATAATCTTCACATCATTAAAGATAATATGTTTGATGTTCCTCCGTTATTTAAACTCATTCAAGAACAATCTAAAACAGATTGGAAAGAAATGTATCAAGTATTTAATTGTGGACATCGTATGGAATTGTATGTAAAACCAGAAGTAGCTAAGACTATTATTGAGATTTCTAAATCTTTTAATGTAGAAGCCAAAATAATAGGTAGAGTAGAAGCTTCAGATCAAAAGGCACTAACTATAAAAAGCGCATACGGAACATTTACATATTAATCTTATTTTAAGTATGAAAAACTTTTCGTGGTTTCTTTTTAGCATTTTTGTGTTATGTTCTAGCATGCTATTTGCGCAACCTGATTCTTTGTATTTTCAGAAGAAAAAGGACCAACCTATAGAGTTGGGATGGAGAACAAAAAAAGAGGTAGGTTTAACACTTAATCAAGTTTCGTTTACAAATTGGAATTCGGGAGGAACAAACTCTATTTCTGGAATCGTAACAGGAAAAGCAATAGCAAAATACAAACAAGAAAAATGGTTTTGGAACTCTAATCTTAACGTGCGTTATGGTTTAAACAAGCAAGAAGCTGAAGACATTAGAAAAACCGAAGATGTTTTTGAGGTAATTTCTAATGCAGGCCTAGAATTAGATCCTAAAAGTAATTGGTTTTATTCGGCAAAGTTTAGTTTTAACACGCAGTTAGCTAATGGATATAATTATCCTAATAGAGATGAGCCTATATCAAGATTTTTAGCACCTGGTTATATGTTTTTTGGGTTGGGAATGGAATATGGTAGACATATAGAACGTTTGTCTTTTTATGCTTCGCCTTTTACCTTAAAAACCACATTTGTTTTAGATAAAGATTTGGCAGACAAAGGGTCTTTTGGTGTAGATCCTGCAATTTATGATTTAGATGGTAATATCCTTAGAGATGGAAAAAGAGTTAGACAAGAATTGGGTATTTTGCTAACCAACCAGTACGAAGAAGAGGTCTTTGAGAATATTAAAATAACCAGTCTATTGCGTTTATATACAGATTATATAAATAGTTTTGGAAATATAGATGTTGAATGGGAACTTAACCTAGACATGAAAGTAAATAGGTATGTTAAAGCGACTTTAGGGTCGCATATCAGATACGATGATGATATAAAAGTTGAAGTTGAAACCAATGAAATGACCAATGAAGAAATTGTAATTGAAGGTCCAAAGTTACAGTGGAAACAAATTTTAGGTGTTGGTGTGGTTGTAGATTTAGATAATATTATAAAATCAAATGGCTCGTCTTAGATGAGTGTATTACATGTTTAGCTTCTAAGGCTACCTTCACTTAAGTATTTATAATCTTCAAGCTCTGTAAGTTTTTCAATTTTCTTTGTGGTACCGTTTTTTAGTAAGTATATAATATCAGAAGACGTAATGATGTGTTGATACATGTGATCTGAAATGATAATAGCTTTCTCTTTTTTTTCTTCTTCAATAAGTTGTTTTACGGTTTCAATATGTAATGGAGACAAATGCGAAAAAGGTTCATCTAAAAATACAATCTTACTTTTTGCTTTCAAAATAATATAAGTTTCAATAATTCGCCTTTCACCACCAGATAGAGCTTTAAATTTTGAGTTTTTATAGATTGCGAATGCTTTAAAATTTTCAATAAAAATAGTCCAGTCTATAGCGTATAGTTTAAAAACAAATGAAAGCTTCATTTCGCTAGGAATAAAATTATATTGTGGTAAATATTTGGCAATTTTTGTATAAAATAAAGGTTTTAAAAGCGGTTTGTTGTCTAGTCTTACCAATTTGTATTTCGGTTTCAGATTCCCAAAAGCAATATTGAGCAAACAACTTTTGCCACAGCCATTTCTACCTAAAATAGCTGTTACTTTTCCTGTTTCAGCTTTTAAGTAAATACCATATAAAATGCGTTTGTTTTTAAAGTAAAGTTCTACATTGTCTAATTCAAATATCATTTTGTTATCAAGTGAATTCCTTAAATATTGTAAGAAAGATAATGGTTAAAATGCAGTCTAGAATAAATATAACGGAAAAAAGCTTTAAAGTAGAAATACCTAAATTTTTATAAAAGGTTAATTTTCGCTTATTATTGGTTTCACTCACATAATACCATGCAAAAATCGTAAGAAATAATTTGGTTACTAAGGCTGGTGCTATAATAGGATTGAAAAATCCGATAATAGCATTCGCAATAAAAGACCAAACCACAAACGGTCTGTAAAATGCAAGTATAGCTAGGAATCGATACATACTTGATAGATAACGTATGTTTTAGGTGTTTTATTTTTTTTAAGTTAAAATGTCCTGATATCCAACGTTTCAAAATCCATAATTTATCGTATTTTTGAAATCCAATTTTGAAGAGAGATGTTAGAGAAAATACAGATAATAAAACAACGTTTTGATGAGGTAAATGATCTTATCATTCAACCAGATATTATATCAGATCAGCAACGTTACACGAAGCTGATGAAAGAATACAAGGATTTAAAATTAATTGTAGACAAAGGTGAGGTTTACAAAGAGGCCTTAGATAATATCTCTGAAGCTGAAGAAATTATTGCAGATGGTTCTGATGCTGAAATGGTAGATATGGCTAAAATGCAACTTGAAGAATCAAAAGAAACCATTGATAAACTTGAAGAGGAGATTCGTTTTATGTTGATTCCTAAAGATCCTGATGATGCTAAAAACGTTGTTGTTGAGGTACGTGCAGGTACAGGTGGTGACGAAGCGAGTATTTTTGCAGGTGATTTATACCGAATGTACTCTAAATATTGTAGTGATAAGGGCTGGAGAGTCGATGTGGTAAGTCAGAGTGACGGAACATCTGGTGGTTTTAAAGAAATTATTTTTGAAGTTTCTGGAGAAGATGTGTACGGAACTTTAAAGTTTGAAGCTGGTGTACACCGTGTGCAACGTGTACCACAAACAGAAACTCAAGGTCGTGTGCATACAAGTGCGGCAACCGTTATGGTATTGCCAGAAGCGGAAGAGTTTGATTATGAATTAGACATGACGGAAGTACGTATAGAGCGTACCACATCAACAGGTCCTGGTGGTCAGTCAGTAAATACAACGTATTCGGCTATTAAGTTACATCACGAACCAACAGGTATGATTGTAAGTTGTCAAGATCAGAAATCATCTCATAAAAACTTAGAAAAAGCCTTAAAAGTATTACGTTCGCGTTTATACGATTTAGAATTAGCAAAACAACAAGCTGCCGATTCTGAAAAACGTAAAAGTATGGTGAGTTCTGGAGATAGGTCTGCTAAGATTAGAACCTACAATTATCCTCAAGGACGAGTAACAGATCATAGAATAGGATTAACCCTTTATGATTTATCAAATATCATTAATGGTGATATTCAAAAAATAATAGACGAATTAATGTTAGCTGAAAACACTGAGTTGTTAAAGGCGAACGATGATGTAATTTAAATTGAAGCCTCTTTTTGAGGCTTTTTTTATACTATGACCACACAACAGCTTATAGACCAAATTAAAAAAAAGCAATCCTTTCTCTGCATAGGTTTAGATGTCGATTTAAATAAAATGCCAAAGCATTTATTAAAAGAAGAGGATCCTATCTTCGCTTTCAATAAAGCAATTATAGAGGCAACCCACCATCTTTGCGTAGCTTATAAACCAAACACAGCATTTTACGAAGCATACGGTATAAAAGGATGGCAAGCATTAGAAAAAACCATCAATTATCTTAACAAAAATCATCCAGAAATTTACACCATTGCAGATGCAAAACGAGGTGATATAGGTAATACAAGCACCATGTATGCTAAAGCTTTTTTAGAAGACTTAGGGTTTGATAGTGTTACGGTTGCACCTTATATGGGAAAAGATTCAGTTGAACCTTTTTTAGCTTTTAAAGATAAGCACACCATACTTTTAGCCTTAACTTCTAATCAAGGTGCTTTTGATTTTCAAACAAAATCAGTCGATGGAGTAGAGTTGTATAAACAGGTTTTAGAAACGTCTAAATCTTGGAAAAATGCTAAAAACTTAATGTATGTGGTTGGTGCCACTAAAGCTGAGTTTTTAGCAGATATTAGAAAAATTATTCCTGAGAGCTTTTTATTGGTGCCTGGTGTTGGTGCTCAAGGTGGAAACCTTCAAGAGGTTTGTAAGTATGGTATGAATAAATCGATTGGCTTATTAATTAACTCATCTCGAGGCATTATTTATGCATCTCAAGATGGAGATTTTGCAGAAGCTGCAGCTCAAAAAGCTGAAGAATTACAGTTGCAGATGTCAGAAATTCTGAGTTTATAATCTCAATCACAGTCTTCAGTGTGTTTTAGCATGTAAACTGAGATTAGAAAGTGAAATTAAATGAAAGATCAACTTAAACGAGAAATTCAACTCAAAAAAACACCCAAACGAATCATCTCGTTAGTGCCCTCGCAAACCGAATTATTGGTAGATTTAGGTTTGGAAGCTTCAATTGTAGGTGTGACTAAGTTCTGTGTGCATCCAAAGCACCTTAGAATATCTAAAGCTGTTGTTGGTGGTACAAAACAAATTAGTCTTGAAAAGATAAAAGCGCTTCGTCCAGATATTATTCTTTGCAATAAAGAAGAAAATACAAAGGATATTATTGAAAGCCTAGAAGCTATTGCGCCTATTCACGTCAGCGATATTTATAATTTAGAAGATTGTTTTGAGCTCATTACCATGTATGGGGAGATTTTTAATATTAAAAGGACCACGTCAACTTTAGTAGCCAATATTCAATTAAAACGCGAAGCATTTCAACTTCAATATCAACATATAGATAAGTTAAAAGTGGCTTATTTTATTTGGAAAAAACCGTGGATGGTTGCTGCATCAGACAATTTTATAGATGCTATGATTACGGAAGCTGGATTTATTAATAGTTATAGCAATGAAAAACGCTATCCTGAAATCGATTTAAATGATCCAAAATTAAAAGAAGCCGATCTGATTTTTCTTTCTAGTGAACCTTTTCCGTTTAAAGAAGCGCACGTTGTGGAGTTGCAATCAAAATTCCCAGAAAAAACGATAAAAGTTGTAGATGGAGAGTTGTTCTCTTGGTATGGTAGTCGTTTACTAAAGTCTTATAGCTATTTTCAAACACTTCATTAATAAACATAAAAAAAGTCGATACCTAACTAAATATCGACTTCTGACTAACTAACTGCTTTAAAACTTAACTAACTTAATCTTTTTTGCACTGCAAAGATGTTGATATTCTTTAGTTTGAATGTTATGTTAATATTAGGATATGATTAAATGTGAAATACTATAACATAGAAAAGTCGGTATTTAATTAAATACCGACTTTTAATTCATAATTTCAATTAAAATTATTACTATCTCAATCTTTTGCATTACAAAGATGTTGATATATTATAAGTTAAATGTTATGCTAATATTAGGATATAATTAAATGTAGTTTAATTACTTAAGGTTTTTAATTAATTAGCGTGCAATTTCGCGTCTCCAACAACAAATTTAAGCTTGTTAAGTTTATTGAGAACTTTTGTGGCTTTGTATTCTGAAAAGTCACTTAATGCGTGGTCTGTTTGTCTTAAATTATAAGCATCTTCAATAAGCTGCTTATATTTATGATTTAGCCTTTTCCTTTTATTTAGAAGTTTATCAATATGGGCCACAACGAAAAAAAATATTAGTTAGTCGTTGAAAGTTAGTGATTTATCTTTTAAAAATACAGAAAATTGTAGCAAAAAATAATGACTTTAACGTTTTAGTCTTGTAAAGCAAATACTTTTTTCAATAAATCCGTTCCTCGAGAAGAGACTTTAGTTCTAATTTCTTTTTCTTCAACAGCAATCATTGTATAAACACCTTTTAGAGCTTCGCCAGTAACATAATCCGTTAAATCCGGGTTTACATCACTAGTTAATGGAAGGCTATTGTATTTAGTAATTAGATTAGACCAGATTTTATCTGCTCCAACTTTACTAAATGAATTATTAATTACAGGTTGAAATTTGCTATAAAGTTCGGTCTGCGTTTTTGATGTTAAATATGATGTTGCTGCATTATCTTCTCCTAAAAGAATATTTTTAGCATCATCAAAAGTGATATCTTTTACGGCATTTACAAAAATTGGAGTAGCTTCCGATACAGCATCTTCAGCAGCTCTGTTTAAAACTTTTAAGCCTTCATCAGCTAAACTGCTTAATCCTATTTTACGAAGTGCACTGTCTACTTTCTGTAGTTCTTCTGGTAAAACTATTTTTACTAATTCATTTTTAAAGAATCCATCTTCAGCGGTTAATTTGCTTACTTGTTTCTCAATACCTGCGTCTAGCGCTTCTCTTAATCCTGCTGCGATATCAGCGTTGCCTATAACATCACTTGTACCTTGTGGTAAAGAATCAACAACCTGTTGTAACTCGGCGCAAGCTGTTAAATTGAAAATAATTAGTAGGGCAAAAATTCTTTTAATCATGATTGTAGTTTTAATTGTTGGTAAAGATAATTCTTATAGGTAAAAATGCTTTAAATTTTAAAGCTAAATTGTTCTTAATTTATAGACACTTGTTAATATGAATAGTCACTTTAATTTTTGTTTTAATGTATGTGTTTTAATGTTTAAGAGAATATAATTGTCTTATTGTTATATACCATAACCTTTCTTTTTGTGTGAAGCTTAATAGCATTAGATAAAACGATTTTTTCTAAATCTCTACCTTTGGCAATTAAATCTTTTATAGAATGCGTGTGGGACACATGCGCCACATCTTGCTCTATAATAGGTCCTGCATCGAGTTCTTCTGTAATATAGTGACTGGTTGCGCCTATAATTTTTACTCCGCGTTTATAAGCTGAATGATAAGGTTTGGCACCAACAAATGCAGGTAAAAAGGAATGATGAATATTAATTATTTTATTAGGATAATTATCAATTAAAGTTTTAGATACAATTTGCATATAACGCGCTAAAACAATAAAATCAATAGCGTGCGATTTCAATAGCTCTAATTGTTTTTGTTCGGCTTCATCTTTTGTAGATGCAGTTATCGGAACATGATAAAACGGAATATTAAAACTGTCTGCTATAGGTTTTAAATCGAGATGATTACTTAGGATAAATGGAATTTCAAGAAACAATTCTCCAGAATTATAACGTCCTAAAATATCGTATAAACAATGATCGTACTTAGAAACAAACAAGGCCATTTTAGGTTTTCTTTCAGCAGCAAAAATTTTCCATTCCAGTTGAAATTTCTGAGCTAAGGTTGTACTAAAAAGTTGTTTGAAGTTTTCTAGAGCAAATGTGTTAGATGCAAATTCACATTCCAAACGCATAAAGAAGATATTTTGTTCTCTATCAACATGTTGATCTATATAAACGATGTTTCCATCATTGGTAGCTATAAAATTAGTTACAGATGCAATAATGTTGGGTTGGTCTTCACAATGAATAAGTAATGTGATTTTTTGCATAAAATTGATCTTTAATGAATTGTTAAAATTAATTAAAATTCCGCGTGAACCTGACTTTCTTTAAGTTTTAGATAATTGATGATTATTGCTTTAGATTTTTGAATATTCCTTAAATTTGCCACTCAAATAAGCAAGATTTTTAAGAATGGAACAAGTTGCACCTTATAAACCAAAATATAAAGTACGTATAGTAACAGCCGCATCTCTTTTTGATGGACACGATGCTGCTATAAATATAATGCGTCGTATTATTCAATCTACAGGAGTGGAAGTCATTCACCTTGGTCACGATAGAAGTGTAGAGGAAGTTGTGAATACGGCGATTCAAGAAGATGCAAATGCGATTGCATTGACCTCTTACCAAGGTGGTCATAACGAGTATTTTAAATATATGTATGATTTGCTCAATGAAAAAGGAGCTGGTCATATCAAAATCTTTGGAGGTGGAGGTGGAGTTATTCTCCCTGAAGAAATTAAAGAATTAATGGATTATGGAATTACCAGAATCTATTCTCCAGATGATGGAAGAGCACTTGGTTTACAAGGCATGATTAATGATTTGGTACAACAATCCGATTTTGCTATTGGAGATACACTAAGTAACGAGGTAGATATTCTTCCTACTAAAAACCCAAAAGCAATTGCTAGAGTTATTTCTTCAGCAGAAAATTTCCCTGAAGTTGCAAAAGCGACATTAGACAAAATTCATATTAAAAATAAAACGTCTAAAACACCAGTTTTAGGTATCACAGGAACAGGTGGAGCTGGTAAATCCAGTTTAGTCGATGAGCTAGTGCGTCGTTTTTTAATCGATTTTCCAGAAAAAACCATTGGTTTAGTCTCAGTGGATCCTTCTAAGCGTAAAACAGGAGGAGCACTTTTAGGGGATCGTATTCGTATGAATGCGATTAACAACTCAAGAGTGTATATGCGTAGTTTAGCAACACGTCAGTCTAACCTAGCCTTATCAAAATACGTAAACGAAGCTATTGAAGTTTTAAAAGCTGCAGAATACGATTTAATCATATTAGAAACGTCTGGTATTGGTCAGTCTGATACTGAGATTATGGAACATTCAGACGTGGCATTATACGTTATGACACCAGAATTTGGTGCAGCGACACAACTTGAAAAAATCGATATGTTAGATTTTGCAGATTTGGTAGCTATTAATAAGTTTGATAAACGTGGTTCTTTAGATGCGTTGCGTGACGTGAAAAAGCAATACATGCGTAACAATAATCTTTGGGATGTGCATCAAGACGATTTGCCTGTTTATGGTACTATAGCTTCACAATTCAACGATCCAGGAATGAATACGCTTTATAAAGCCATTATGGATAAATTGGTTGAAAGGGCAGACTCAGAATTAAAATCGACTTTCAAAATTTCTAAGGAAATGAGTGAGAAAATTTTTGTGATTCCACCATCAAGAACACGCTATTTATCTGAAATTGCTGAGAATAATCGCGCGTACGATAAAACAGCAGATACGCAAGTTGAAGTCGCACAACGTTTATACGGTATTTATAAAACATTAGAATCTGTTTTAGAAGTAACACCAAAATTAGACAAAGCAGGAATTGCTTCAGAATCTATCTCGGAGAATGCTGGTAATGAAGATTTTGTAAAACTTTTAGTTAGCGAATTCGACCGTGTAAAATTAAACTTAGATCCTTACAATTGGGAAGTCATTACAGGTTGGGATGAGAAAGTAAACAAATACAAAAATCCAATTTATAGCTTTAAGGTAAGAGATAAAGAAATAAAAATAGAAACACATTCTGAGTCGTTATCGCACTTACAAATTCCACGAGTTGCTTTACCAAAGTATCAAGCTTGGGGAGATTTATTACGTTGGACATTGCAAGAAAACGTACCAGGTGAATTTCCATATACTTCAGGATTATATCCTTTTAAACGTACAGGCGAAGATCCAGCGCGTATGTTTGCAGGAGAAGGAGGGCCAGAACGTACTAACAGACGTTTTCACTATGTAAGTGCAGGCTTACCAGCCAAACGTTTATCTACTGCTTTTGATAGTGTAACGCTTTACGGAAACGATCCCGATTTAAGACCGGATATTTACGGAAAAATTGGTAATGCAGGAGTTAGTATTTGTTGTTTAGATGATGCTAAAAAACTGTATTCTGGTTTTGATTTGGCAAATGTTATGACATCGGTAAGTATGACGATAAATGGTCCTGCGCCAATGTTATTAGGTTTCTTTATGAATGCTGCCATTGACCAACAATGTGAATTGTATATTAAAGAAAATGGACTGGAAAAAGAAGTAGAGACTAAAATAGCGAAGCTTTATAAAGGTAAAGAACGTCCATCTTATAATGGAGAGTTACCAGAAGGGAATAATGGTTTAGGCTTAATGTTATTAGGTGTCACTGGTGATCAAGTATTGCCAGCAGACGTATATGCAGAAATTAAAAAGAATACCATTGCTCAGGTTAGAGGAACGGTTCAGGCAGATATTTTAAAAGAAGATCAAGCACAAAATACGTGTATTTTCTCTACAGAATTTGCACTGCGTTTAATGGGAGATGTTCAAGAGTATTTTATAGAGAATAACGTTCGTAACTTCTATTCGGTATCAATTTCTGGATATCATATTGCAGAAGCAGGAGCCAACCCAATTACGCAATTAGCGTTGACTTTATCTAATGGTTTCACTTACGTGGAATATTATTTAAGTCGTGGTATGGACATTAATAAGTTTGGTCCAAACCTATCATTCTTTTTCTCAAACGGAATAGATCCAGAATATGCTGTAATTGGTCGTGTTGCCAGAAAAATATGGGCAAAAGCCATGAAGCACAAATACGGCGCCAATGCAAGAGCACAAATGTTAAAGTATCATATTCAAACCTCTGGGCGTAGTTTACATGCACAAGAAATTGACTTTAATGATATTCGTACAACGCTTCAAGCATTATACGCTATTTATGATAACTGTAACTCATTACACACTAACGCGTATGATGAGGCTATTACAACACCAACTGAAGAATCGGTTAGACGTGCGATGGCAATTCAATTAATTATCAATAAAGAATTAGGATTAAATAAAAACGAAAATCCAATCCAAGGCTCTTTCATAATTGAAGAATTAACGGATTTAGTAGAAGAAGCTGTGCTTTTAGAATTTGATAGAATTACAGAAAGAGGAGGTGTTCTTGGTGCCATGGAAACGATGTACCAACGTAGCAAAATACAAGAAGAAAGCTTGTATTACGAAACCTTAAAACACAACGGGAAATTCCCAATTATTGGAGTAAATACGTTCTTAAGTAGTAAGGGGTCTCCAACAGTTGTGCCTGCGGAAGTCATTAGAGCAACGGAAGAAGAAAAGCAGTTTCAGATTAAAACCTTAGCAAATCTTCATGCAGCAAACGATACAAAAGCATTGCTGAAAGACTTACAACAACGTGCCATAAACAACGAAAATATATTTGAAGCTTTAATGGAAGTTTGTAAAGTGTGTAGTTTAGGTGAAATTACGTCAGCATTATTTGAGGTTGGTGGTCAGTATCGTAGAAATATGTAACTACTTTTCTTTTTTTTAGAAAAGTGTGTGAATCGTTTACCCGAAACTTGATTTGGAATCTCAACAAATAAATTTAAAAAAGCGTTTCAATTGAAGCGCTTTTTTTATAAAATAGAAAAACCATGTCTATTAAGCACACCTTTAAAGCAAACGTAAATTGGACAGTTAACCAAGGCGAAAGTACACAGAACCCAAGAGCATTCAGTCGAAATCACGAGGTGTTAATAGACAATAAGGCAACCTCATTACACGTATCCGCAGCGAAACCCTTTAGAGGAGATGATACATTATATAATCCAGAAGACTTATTATTGTCTGCTTTAATATCGTGTCATATGATGTCTTATTTATACGTTTGTGCTCAAAATAATATAGAAGTCTTAAGTTATACAGATAATGCCGAAGGTGATTTAGAAGTGAATGCTTCGGGAAGCGGAAGTTTTAAAACCGTACGATTAAAACCTGTAGTAACGATAAAGGATGTTAATCAAAAAGAATTGGCATTGAGTTTACATAAAGAAGCCAACAGCTTATGCTTTATAGCCAATTCTTGTAATTTTCCAATTACTCATGATGCATTGGTATTGGTGAAATGATTTAATATCAATAAATATTATCATCTTTTTTGCATCTTTTTTGGGATTATCTCGTCTATTATATGAATATAAAAAACAGATATCATGAAAAATAAAGATTGTACTTGCAACTGTGAGGGTTGCTCAAAAGGAAATTGTCAAAACTGTACATGCGATAATTGTACATGTACAAATTGCAATTGTTAAATTAGTGTTAGTTCGGATGCAAAGTTTTGTGTCCGAACTAATTTTAATTACTTTAGAATATGACTACGAAAGCTGTTTGGGGTATTTATGCAGAAGATATAAGACACTTTATTTTAAGTAAGGTTAAGAATCCTGTGGTTACAGAAGATATTCTTCAGGAGACCTTTATTAAAGTTCATACGAAATTGCATACTTTAAAAGATGAAGACAAGCTAAAACCATGGTTGTTTTCAATTGCTAGATATACTATTTTAGATTATTTCAGAGCGCGTAAAAAAGAACTTGCTGTAGATGATTTAGAAGTAGCATCAGAACCAGAAACTCATCAACATTCAGAGCAAGACTGCCTTAGAGGTATTATAAAAAGCTTGCCTAAAAAATATAGAGATCCTTTGTTTTTATCCGATATTAAAGGTTTAAAACAACAAGAGATTGCCAATCAGTTACACTTATCATTACCTACGGTGAAATCTCAAATTCAACGTGCAAGAAAACAGATTGCACAAGGTTTTATGGATTGCTGTGGTTTTAAAATGAACGAAGACGGCCATTTAGTTGGAGAAATACAAGACAAAGCCGACTGTAAAGTCTGTCATTAGTGGTATCTTTGCAGCCATTAGTAAATCTTTAATTTACTATTAAAAATTGCATACATGTCTTTCAAAAAATTACATCCTTTATTAAAAGCGTCTTTAGAAAACGCTGGTTATGAAACTTCAAATCCGCTTCAGAAAAAAGTATTACCCATTTTAAAAGGGGGATCAGATGCTTATGTCATTGCACCCAAAGGAAGTGGTAAAAGTACGGCACTCATAATTACTGCTATTCATAAATTAAAAGCAGCTGCTTTTGAGGATTCTCCGCGTGCAATTATTGTTGCAAAAGACAAAGCTGATGTTCTAAAATTAATGGAGGAGTATGAAAGATTTACCAAAAACACAGATTTAAGAATTTATGCACTTTATGATGAATACGATATTGAAAAGCAGAAAACAGAAGTGTATTATGGGCAAGATATTGTAATCGCAACTCCGTCTCGTCTGAGTAAACTTTATTTTTTAAATGGAATTCATTTAGGAGAAGTTCAGCTATTTGCTATTGAAGATGCCGATTATTTAGGTCGAAATAATGCTTATAATCATATTTTACGATTATCAGAGAGTCTTAATAAATGTCAGTTTGTAATTATTGCAGATGATATGAATTCTAGAATAAAGAACTACCAAAATGCTTTTATGAGTAATGCGCACCTAATAAAAAGCAAATAATATAAACGATGAATTAATTCCGAGAGGACATGAACAGAGCTGCGTTATGGCGCATTACAAGGTCATCATCCAATGACGCTTTAGTTTTCTAAACTTTTTTAATTCACCTCTAAGAATAGGTAAATAATCCCTTCCATTACTATTTGATTTTTCTAACCGCCTACAATTACTATATAACCGAGTGGTTAGGCGATCTAAACTTTCTAAATGTTTACTTTTTTTATGAGAACAACGTTCTTGTTCTGCATTAATAATTTGAGGGGCCAGATTAGTAGATTGCTGTATAATATCTCCTGTAAAATAAATATGTTCATCCTCTGAACCATCAGCATTCAAATATGATAAATCTTGATTGAGGTAGGTTGAAATACTTCGTGAAAGTACAATAATGTCCATAGCCTTTTGGTAAACAGGCAATTCGGAAAAATGCGATGGTAGGTGGTAACTCATAATTTTAATAGCAATACACACGAATTTAAGCACTAAAAATGAAATTGAACTTTAATATTTAAAGTCGTTTTGTATATTTACTTTAATATTGATGTTATTTTACCTTAGTTTCTTTAAATGAATATAGATAATTTAAATTGGAAGATTTTAAAGTGCCTGCAAGAAAATGCACGTATGTCTAATGCCGAAATAGGAAGACGTGTAGGTATTAGTTCGCCTGCGGTTTCTGAGCGTATAAAAAAAATGGAGGATGCCGAAATTATTCAAGGTTATACCACTTTTGTGTCTCCTTTTGAAGCGGGTTATCAACTCAAAGCTTTAATTACATTACGTGCATTTATGGGAATGCTAAAACCGTTTTTGGTTAAGGTTAAAACTTATGATGAGGTTGTGAATTGCTACCGAATTACAGGAAATGAAAACATTGTAATGGAAGTTGTTCTAAAAAATCAAAAACACTTAGAAGCTTTTATAGATCAGCTTATAACATACGGAGAAACAAAGACTCAAATTGTGCTGTCTCATGTTATAAAATACAGTGAAATAAAACCTGTAAAATAAAAATCTAAATTTATCTGTTTTTATCTATATGTTTAGTAATCCGTTTCGCGTGTATTCTAGAGTTTTCAATAAACCATTTATGGGTTTCTTTTCCTCCGCAAATCACTCCAGCTAAATAAAGTCCCTTTACATTAGACTCCATGGTTTCTGGATTGTAATTTGGAATGGATTTGCCATCTTTTGAAAAATCAATTCCAGCGTTTTCTAAAAATTCAAAGTTAGGTCTGTAGCCTGTTAATGCAATAACGTAATCGTTAGCTATTGTTTTTTCACCTTCAGGAGTATTTATAATAATTTCGGAAGGTTTTATGCTTTTAATTTCAGAATTAAAATAGGCTTTAATACTTCCTTCTTCAATACGGTTTAAAATATCTGGTTTTACCCAATATTTTACGCGTTCTCCAATGCCATCACCTCTAACAACCATGGTAACGTTTCCGCCTTTTCTATAAATTTCTAAAGCGGCATCTACAGATGAGTTACTGGCGCCCACAACGGCAATGTTTTGTAGCGAAAAAGGGTGTGCTTCTTTGTAATAATGAAACACTTTTGGTAAATCTTCACCTTCTACATTTAAGAGGTTAGGGATGTCATAAAAACCAGTCGCTATAATAACATTTTTAGCATTGTATAATGATTTGTTAGATTGAATAGTAAAACCGTTTGGTGTTTTGTTGAGTTCTGTTACCTTTTCATAAAGATGAATCTTTAATACGTTAGAAGTACTAACACGTCTGTAATATTCTAAAGCTTCGTTTCGTGTTGGTTTAGGATTGTTACTGATAAAAGGAATGTTGTCAATTTCCAATTTTTCAGACGTTGAAAAAAAGGTCATGTTTAACGGATAATTAAATAATGAGTTGGTTAAAGCACCTTTCTCAAGTACAACATAATTTAAGTTTCGCCTTTTACATTCTAAAGCACAGGCAATTCCTATTGGGCCTGCTCCAATAATTAAAACGTCTAAATCTAATTCTTTCATAAGTGTTTAAAATTACATTTAAAGTAGATAATTATAAAATGTATACTATTAAATATCTCATAAAACTAAAATGAAATTCTATATGTTGTATTTTTGAAGTTTAAATTAATTTGAAATGAAGAATTTGGTATTGTTTTTTTTGGTCATCTTTACGTTTGGTTGTTCTGAAAGTAAAAAAAGGATTGTTGACGAAACGCCATTTCAGAAAAAAATGAATGCAGAGTTTAAGGATGCTTCAAAATCTCCCTTAAAAGCAAAAGATTTAAAAACATTTGAAGGTTTAGACTTTTTTAAATTTGATTCTACGTTTGTTGTAAAAGCGGTATTAAAACGTACACCAGATAGTGAGTGGTTTAATATGAAAACAACAGATGATAGACTTTCTAAGGAGCGTATTTATGGTGTTGTAATGTTTGAAATAAAAGGACAATCATTTCAATTAAACGTGTATCAAGGTGAAGAATTAATGCAGACGGAAGGTTTTGAAGATTATTTGTTTTTACCCTTTTTAGATCAGACCAATGGAGATTCAACTTATGGAGGTGGACGTTATTTAGATTTAAAAATACCTGATGGAGATACTTTAGAAATTGATTTTAACAAAGCCTACAATCCAGCTTGTGTGTACAATGAAAAATTTTCTTGTCCAATAGTGCCAAGAGTTAATTATGTTGATATAGAAATTAAAGCAGGAGTTAAGGATTTTGTAAAATAATTACAGAATTTTAGTTTGGTTAAAATAGTTTCTCAACCAAATAATTCTCAAAAACAAGGCCTTTATAATTCTTCTTTTGCTTTTTGATTACGTCGTAATATTTGTTGTCAAAAAAAGGTAAAGCCGTTTTGCTTACATCAGATTTAATAACTTCAAAATCATTCATCATAACCTGCGATTCTACAATTCGTAATAATTTTGACCCAATACCTTGACGTTGAAAATCTTTATGAACAAAAAGGCCATCTAAATAATTGCCATTTTTTAAATAGGCAAATCCTACAATGTTGTTTTCTGTTTCAGCAACAATAAAATAGAGTGTATTAATGCGTTCTTCCCATCGTTCAATATCCTCAGCACCAGAAGCCCAAGTAGCAATCTGTTTTTCTGAATAATCTTTTGCATTAACATTAATAATAGTATCTCTAAAAATTGATCTAATTTCTAGACTGTCTTTTATTTGTGCTTGTCTAACCTGTATCATTTATATTCTAAAAATGCCACCAAAAGCAATGATGCGTTGAAAAAATAAAAAGTGCTGTTCTGCTCTATCTGCAGAATCATTTGTGGTTCTTATATCATTCATGTCTATATAACCACCTTTTGCCTCTAATTGAACAAAAAAGTGTTTATAGAAAGTAAAATTTAATCCAACATTAGCAGATAAACCATAGCCAGATACATGAAACTCATCGTACCTCTCTTTTTGTAAAAGTGTAGTATTGGTTTTAGGATAAAGCACACCTGCACCCAATCCCTCTGTGATATTTATTTGAAAGGTATCCGTATTTTTAATTCCGAAGATTGAGGATATATCATCGTATCTAGCAAATTCTGTATAGACATAATTAAGCCCGTTTGTGTGTTCAAATTTTAATAAATCTGAAGATACAAATAAGGTTTCGTTATCGTAAACCCCATTGTAGGTGCTTCCTAATTCATCTTCAGGTAAATTGATATAACCATCTGCAGTTCTGTATTTGTCTCGGTTCATTACGTATTTCATGTGGTCTACTCCAAATGAAACCATATAATGATTAGAAATAAAATACCCGAGCTTAAAATTAGTTTGCGGAATAGTTATCCGTGTTGGATTTATATAATCTACATGCCAGCCTTTAGGTTTGTCTTTAGCTGTGGCATCTTTAATTGTAAAGTCGTAATCCTTTCCCTTAAACCTTATATCGGACTTTGAATATGAATCTCTATTTCCGGCCCAACTTATAAAGAATTTACCTTTATTAGAAGACGTGTATTTTGGACTTTCTTGTGTTTGTGCACCTAAGGTTGAATAAAAAAGAGTAACCCCAATAATTAAGGCTCTATTAAAGTTAATTGTCATAAGCTTGGAGTAAAAAAGAGATAGTCACAATCAAATACGATTGCTTACAAAATATGTCTAGAAAATGAAATTAAAATGAATTGATAGTTTTTCTAATGGCGACCAAATTAGTTAGTAAACCTTCTAGATTATCTAAATGTAACATATTTGCTCCATCACTTTTGGCGTTTGCAGGATCAAAATGGGTTTCAATAAATAGTCCATCTACATTATTTACAACGCCAGCTCTAGCAATTGTTTCAATCATATCTGGTCGTCCACCTGTAACACCAATACTTTGATTAGGTTGTTGTAATGAGTGTGTAACGTCTAAAACTGTTGGTGCATATTGGCGCATGGTTGGAATACCTCTAAAATCTACGATCATATCTTGGTAGCCAAACATTGTTCCTCTATCTGTAATCCATGCGTTTTCGTTTCCCGCATCTTTTACTTTTTGTACAGCGTGTTTCATGGCTTCAGGACTCATAAATTGTCCTTTCTTTAAATTAACTACTTTTCCTGTTTTAGCTGCCGCAACAACCAAATCGGTTTGTCGCACCAAAAATGCAGGAATTTGTAATACATCTACATATGCTGCTGCCATTGCCGCATCAGATGCTTCATGAATATCTGTCACTGTTGGAACATCAAAAGTTTCAGAAACTTTTCTTAGTATTTTTAAAGCTTTTTCATTCCCAATTCCTGTAAAACTATCAATTCTACTTCGATTCGCTTTTTTAAAACTACCTTTAAAAACGTAAGGAATTTCCAGTTTGTCTGTAATTTTTATGACTTTTTCTGCAATACGAAGTGCCATATCTTCGCCTTCAATAGCACAAGGGCCACAAAGTAGAAAGAAATTATTGGATTGCGTGTGTTTTAATTTTGGGATTGTTATCAAAGCTTTAAACTTAAAATTAAGGTGCAAAGATACGATTATGAATGTTTAGTTGGGACCAAGATTTTTAGTTATTTGTGTTTTGAGTATAAAATTCAGGGCTTTTTTTAATATTTAAAATGCTTTTTTTATACTATTTCGTATCATCCAAAGCGACATTACAAAATTACCAACAACTAAAACACCACCATAGAAAAGTAGTTTTCTTGCTGTATCTGTCCAATGAATAATATTGAGTAAGTTAAAAAGATAAGCGAGTATTAGGTAAGACGATAAGCAAACAAAAACAATTCCTAATGAGAAGTTTAGCTTCCTATTAGGTGTAATGAGTTGCCATAAAAAAGGAATTCCAAATAATAAAATAGGATAAGCAGAAATACCTTCCGTTTTATTTATAGTAGTAAACCAATAGGTAATTACCGATAAAAAATAGAGGTAAGGGATAAACTTGGTGAATTTATTAATGGTTTGCATTTGTTAATAATTAAAGGTTTAAATGGGGTTTAAAACTACAGTTATAAACGCCTAATTAACGATTGGTTTTTTCAGATAGGCTTTGTATTGTAAATCAATTATTTAACTAAAGATATGAACTCAAATTGCTTGATAATTAAAATATAACATTTAATTAACGAAAAAAGCAGAATTAACCGTACATTTGCACGCTTAAAAATCAGCATCAGTTATGGCTAAGATTAAAAATATTGCAATTATTGCGCACGTCGATCACGGTAAAACCACATTGGTAGATAAGATTATGTACCACTGTCAATTGTTTCGTGAGAACGAAAACACAGGGGACTTAATTCTTGATAACAACGATTTAGAACGTGAAAGAGGGATTACAATTACCTCTAAAAACGTTTCCGTTATATATAAGGACACTAAAATCAATGTTATTGATACACCTGGTCACGCCGATTTTGGCGGAGAAGTAGAGCGTGTATTAAATATGGCTGATGGTGTTTTACTTTTAGTAGATGCTTTTGAAGGGCCAATGCCTCAAACGCGTTTTGTACTACAAAAAGCAATTGACTTAGGTTTAAAGCCTTGTGTGGTTGTAAATAAAGTAGATAAAGAAAACTGTACACCAGATGAGGTACATGAGAAAGTTTTTGACTTAATGTTTGAACTTGGTGCAGAAGAATGGCAGTTAGATTTCCCTACAGTGTATGGTTCTGCAAAGAACAACTGGATGAGTGATGACTGGAAAAATGAAACTGAAAATATTGAGCCTTTATTAGATATGGTTATTGAGCATATCCCTGAGCCAAAATTTGATGAAGGCACTACACAGATGTTAATTACATCTTTAGATTTCTCTTCTTTTACAGGTAGAATTGCTATTGGTCGTTTAACAAGAGGTGGTTTAAAAGTAGGCCAGCAGATTTCTTTAGTAAAAAGAGACGGTTCTATTGTAAAAAGTAAGATTAAAGAACTACATACATTTGAAGGTGTAGGACGTTTAAAAGTAGACGAAGTACAAACGGGAGATATTTGTGCTATTGTAGGTTTAGAAGGTTTTGAAATTGGTGATACTGTTGCCGATTTTGAAAATCCTGAAGGTTTAAAAACCATTGCTATTGATGAGCCAACAATGAGCATGTTATTTACTATTAACGATTCGCCTTTTTTTGGTAAAGACGGAAAATTTGTAACATCTCGTCATATTAAAGACCGTTTAACTAAAGAGTTAGAAAAGAATTTAGCATTACGTGTTGAAGAAACAGATAGTGCAGATAAATTTATGGTTTTTGGCCGTGGTGTATTACACTTGTCTGTTTTAATTGAGACAATGCGTCGTGAAGGTTATGAACTTCAAATTGGACAGCCGCAAGTAATCATCAAGGAAATTGATGGAGTTAAATGTGAGCCTTTTGAAGAAATGACTATTGATTTGCCAGAAAATGTTTCAGGTAAAGCTATTGAAATGGTTACGATGCGTAAAGGTGAAATGATAAGTATGGAAGCTAAAGGCGACCGTATGGTATGTCAATTTATAGTCCCTTCTCGTGGTATTATTGGTTTACGTAATCAATTATTAACTGCAACAGCAGGAGAGGCTATTATGGCACACCGTTTTACAGATTACAAACCGTTAAAAGGTGGAATTCCAGAACGTCAAAATGGGTCGTTAGTTTCTATGGAAAACGGACAAGCTATTCCTTATTCTATTGATAAATTACAAGATAGAGGTAAGTTTTTTGTAGATCCAGGTGAAGATATTTACGAAGGTCAGGTTATTGGTGAAAACTCTCGTGGAGATGATATGACAGTTAACGTTACTAAAACTAAAAAGTTGAGTAACGTACGTTCTTCTGGAGCAGATGATAAAGCTAAGATTGTACCAGCTATTAAGTTTTCATTAGAAGAAGCTTTAGAATATATTCAGAAAGATGAGTATGTAGAAGTAACGCCTAACCACTTAAGAATACGTAAAATCTATTTAAAAGAAGTAGATCGTAAGCGTAATAAGAATATGTAATTACAAATTAATTGATAGATTTATAAAAGAGAAATACTGAAAAGTGTTTCTCTTTTTTTATTTTCTCGT
The DNA here is from genome assembly GCF_018860565.1 of Winogradskyella psychrotolerans. GTDB lineage: Bacteria > Bacteroidota > Bacteroidia > Flavobacteriales > Flavobacteriaceae > Winogradskyella > Winogradskyella damuponensis. Next base: position 27,402 of record NZ_JAHKPS010000004.1, on the reverse strand, counting down.
ATTTTTAAATTTGAAATAATTCAACATATAAATGAAATTTATAGATCGGTTTTTAAGAGATTGGCGCATAAAAATGACAACGCCTCATGTAAGAGCTAATGACAGCATCTTGGATATTGGTTGTTACGATAACACATTATTTGAAAAGTTAAAAACGAAACCAATTTCATTTAGTATTGGTATAGATCCATTATTAACGGAAACAATTCAAAAAGAAAATTACACGCTAATTCCAGGGAAGTTCCCAAATGATTTACCAAAAAATCAGACCTTTGATGGAATTACGATGCTTGCCGTTTTAGAACACATTCCTACAGAAGAACAAGTTCAACTCAAAAATAATTGTTACAATTATTTAAACCCAAAAGGACGAATAATTATAACTGTTCCCTCCCCATTTGTAGATCATATTCTTTGGGTTTTAACCAAATTGAGATTAATTGATGGTATGTCTTTAGAAGAACATTATGGTTTTAAGATTGAAGATATGCCGTTGATATTTAATTCAGAACAATTCAAACTTATAAAACATAAACGATTTCAACTAGGACTGAATAATTTATTTGTTTTTGAAAAATTAGAATAAGTTTACTTCTTAAGCCCTAAAATACTAAAAAATAAGCTAAACAATATAGTTTGAATCCCAAGTTGTAAAGTTGTTATAGCAGGAATTATAATTCGCAATGTGGTACTAGTATCTAATTCTCTAAAATGAATTTCCTTCCAAGAAGCTATACCTTTAAAGCTTAAAAACACTCCGATAAGTAAAAGTAATATCCCAACAATTAAACCTTTTTCGAGATTAATAAATTTGAAGAGTTTGTTATAACGATTAGATTTAGGTAGTAATTCATTCTCAACCGCAAATATCTTTGTTAAGCCATAGAAAATGATAAATTGAAAACCAACTAATAAAAATGCAGTGGTATATAGTAAGGTGTGTACATCTAAAGTGAAGTTTTCAAATTTAATTGGGTTTATAATAAGAATAACTGACATTACAATTCCAACGAATGCCAATAGGATTCCAGGATATAGAAAAAGCCAATTTGGAGCATAAAGCATTAAAAAACGTAAATGTCTCCAGCCATCGCTCCACGTATTTAGATGTGGAGGTCTAGTTCTGCCATCCTTATGTAATTTGGTTGGCACTTCTGCAATCGATAAGTTATTTAGCTTAGATTTTACAACCATTTCTGACGCAAACTCCATACCTGAAGTTTTTAAATTCATAATGTTATAAGCTTTCTTAGAGAAACCTCTTAACCCACAATGAAAATCACCAATCTTAATTTTGAAAAATAAACGTCCAATAAAAGATAATACAGGGTTGCCCAAATATTTATGTAAAAACGGCATCGCATCTTTTTCTATACCACCTTTAAACCGGTTTCCCATTACTAAATCCTTGCCTTTTCTTAGCTCTGTTAGATATGGCAGAAGGTTAGAGAAATCGTAACTATCATCAGCATCTCCCATAATAACATATGAACCTTTTGCAGCATCAATTCCAGACTTTAGCGCACTTCCATAACCTTTTTGTTCTACATGGACCACGTTTGCATTAAATGATGTAGCAATTGCAATAGAGCCATCAGTACTTCCATTATCTGCAATTATAATTTCTCCGTTAACGTTATTCTCGTTAAGAAATAATTGTGCTTTTGTTATGCAAATAGTAAGCGTTTCTGCTTCGTTTAGGCACGGCATTACTATAGAAAGTTCAATTTTACTGTTCACGTTTTAATAATTTGATTGTACTAATAAACAACAAAAATAACAAAGCATAATTGTAAAATAGATAGCGTTGTATAGAATGACTTGCGAAAGCTATAAAAAGTGCATTTGATAAAATTAATGACGATAATAAAAATAGAATAGCATAACTCCTTTTATAATAGAAAGTTGTTTTTATCAAACTAAAAAAGAACATAATTACCACGAAGAAAAAGAGTAGTGGAGTATAAAAGCCATGAGTAATATTAGTATAAAACAACTGTAACCATTTTCCAAAATTCGTTCTAATTAAGGTAAATGTGTAAACTTTGCAAGCTGCTTCAGTTTCAAAATAGGGATAAGAAGCTGCTTGATTAAAACTCCATTCTTTTGGTTGTTCTTTTTTCAAATAGTATTCAACACCTTGTTTTCTAACAGTTTGGTTGCATATTTTAGGTAGGTTGTTATGGAAAAATAAGTAGTCTTGTTTTGGGGTTTCGTTTGCTTTTAGGAGTAAATCCTTTTTAATTAAAGTATCAAAGCTAATTTTTAGTATTTCTCTATAATCTTTGTCTTCGATAAGCAAATAATCTGTACTATCAGAAAGATAAATTGGAGCTGTTGAGGCACTCGTATAACCCAATGGTGTAGGTTTGAAAAAACCATCTTTTAATTTATGATAACTACGCTCTGTTAAGCTTGCAATCAACACCACACCACACATAACTAAAATGGTTAATAAATGCTTTCTTTTGAAAATATATTTTCTATGTATTAAAAAATAGACTCCTGCGAAAATTAAAGTAGAAATTATAAATTGACTTCTCATAAAAACTAATCCAAGAAATACAATGATATAATATTTAATATATTCTTGTTTGTTATTAAAAAGTATATCTACACCAATGGCAATGAATATAAGATATAGTCCATAACCAAGACCTTCCGAGCACAAATTATTAGCAATAAGTAATGGTGGGAAAAATGGAAATAATAATATTGCTATTATGAAGAATTTATAGAGATTGTTTAAATTAAATAGTGAAGTTGCTTTTTTATAAAAAAAATGAACACCAAATAAGCTAAATATGGCATGAATAGTTACAACTACTACATCAAAATGTAAACCGAAAAGGAAACTAAAACTTTTTAAAAAAATTACATAGCCCAATTGACGGTAGGGCATAGCTTTTAAATAGCTGTATGTGTCGTGAGAATAAATTGGATCTGAAAAGATACAAAAGAGGAAGACACCGCAATAAAGAATCAATAAAAAACGGGTTTCTTTAGTTAAATACTTGTTCTTCTGATATTCCATTTATTAATTAAAGATATGTAAGTTACAAATGTAGATAATTTAAATTTTAATTTGTTGAAATATAAATTCTAATGGTAATTTTACCTCTGTAATTATAACATAATAAAAAATAGGATTATTTTTGATTAATGTCAGAATACAAAGTCATTTTATATAAATCTTCGGATAAAGAAACATGGAACAATTTTGTTTTGAACAGCAACCAAAACACCTTTTTGTTCCAGCGTGAATTTATGGATTATCACAGCCATATTTTTCATGACTTTTCCTTATTAATTTATAAAAAGCAAAAGCTTATTGCCTTATTGCCTGCAAATTTGGTAGATAATTCGTTGTATTCGCATCAAGGATTGACTTATGGTAGTTTAATTTATTCTAAAAAAATAAAAACAACCGATTATATTCAAGTATTTAAATCAATTTTGGAGTTTTTATACCAAAAGAAAATTACCAACTTAATCTTAAAAGAACTTCCAGCTATTTATCTGCAAAATCAGATTAATAATCCAATAGCTTATATACTATTTAAAACCAATGCTGAGTTATTAAGAACAGATTTGCATTCAGTGGTAGATTTAAAGTATAAATCATATTCAAACAGCAGAAAAGAAGGTTTTAAAAGAGGAATTAAATCGAAATTAAAAGTTTTAGAATCACAAACTTTTGAATTATTTTGGAATACCATTCTAATTCCAAATTTAGAAATAAAACATGCGGTAAAACCCGTGCATAGTATAGAAGAAATCACACTTTTAAAATCACGATTTCCAAATAATATTAGACAGTTTAATGTGTTTTATAAAGAAGAAATTGTTGGTGGAACGACTATTTTTGAAACACAAAATGTAGCACATTGCCAATATATTTCCGGCAATGTAGATAAAAATAAATTGGGAAGCTTAGATTTTCTGCATCATCACCTCATTGAAAATGTCTTTAAAAGTAAAAAATATTTCAATTTTGGAACGTCTAATATAAACCAAGGTCAACACATAAATGAGGGCTTATTATTTTGGAAAGAGGGTTTTGGGGCGCGTTCAATTTCACAAGAATTTTATAATATAACTACAGAAAATTTTAACGTGTTCGACGATGTGCTGGTATGATTAAATTCTTAGATCTACATAAAATCAATAACCGTTTTCGCGATGCATTTCAAGCCTCTTTTAGTAAATCTTTGGATGATTCTCATTTTGTTTTAGGTCAAAATGTTACAGCGTTTGAAAATGAGTTTGCTGCCTATTGCGGAACAAAACACTGTGTAGGTACAGCAAATGGCTTAGATGCGCTCACATTGATATTAAAAGGGTATATACATCTCGGAAAATTAAAAAAAGGAGATAAGGTCATAGTACCTGCAAATACTTTTATTGCCACAATTTTGTCGGTTTTACATGCCGAACTTATTCCTGTTTTAGTTGAGCCTAATTCAGAGACTTATAATATCTCAGTAGAGACTAATTACAGCTTATTTGTTGAAGCTAAGGCTGTTATTATGGTACATTTATATGGCCAATTAGCTCAGGTTGAAGCATTACAGCAAATAGCGTCTGATTTTAACTTATTGCTCATAGAAGATGCAGCTCAAGCACATGGAGCAATTTTAAATTCTAAAAAGGACAGTTCAACTTCAACTTCACCTAAAGCAGGTAACCTTTCAGATGCCGCAGCATTTAGTTTTTATCCTAGTAAAAACTTGGGAGCACTCGGAGATGGAGGCGCAGTTACAACCAATGATTCAGAACTTATTGAAGTTATAAAATTGCTGCGTAATTATGGAAGCGAGGAAAAGTATACCAATAAAATTGTGGGATACAATAGCCGTTTAGATGATATACAAGCAGCTTTTTTAAGTATCAAACTGAAAACTTTAGATAAAGACAATCAAAGACGACGTGCAATTGCAAAAGCTTATTTAAAAGGAGTTAATAATTTAAAAATTAAACTTCCGTTTTACGATGGATCTCAGAATCATGTGTTTTATGCATTTGTTGTTGAGGTTGAGGATAGAGCAGATTTTACTAAGTTTTTAGATCAAAATGCTATTGAATGGTTAATCCATTATCCAATTCCACCACACCAGCAAAAAGCCTTGCAAACATTTTCGTATTTTAATCTGCCGCTTACAGAAAAGATTCATAAAAGAATTATAAGTTTGCCAATAAGTCCTGTAATGACAGATAATGACATTCAAACTGTTATAGACATTTTAAATATCTACTAATTGAAAAAGCTTTTTAATTACATAAATGACGAAGTTTTAGTAAAGGCAGCGAATTTAAATATGGCTAATCTTAGCCTTAGGATTATTGCCGGAATTTTAATTTCTAAGTTCATAGCTATTTACATAGGTCCACAAGGTATGGCCTTCATTGGGAATTTACGAAATTTCTTAAGTGCCATTCAATCCTTAGCAATTTCAGGTCTTTACAAAGGTGTCGTTAAATTTGTTAATGAATTTAAAGATAATGCAGTTGAGCTTACCAAGACTTTATCTACAGTATTTTACTTCGGATTCTTTTCTTCTGTGTTTTTGGCTTTTGTATGTTATTTCAATGCAGGCTTTATAAATGATATTATATTTTCTTCAAACTACAACTATATTTATGTCATTGAAACCTTGGCGCTTGTCTTACCGTTTTATGCTTTAAACATGTTTGCGTTTTCCATTATGAATGGGTTTTCTAAGCATAAATTTTTACTGCTTATTAATATTCTTAGTCAAATTTTAGGACTTTTAGTGACTTTAATTCTTATTTATCAAGAGAATATTGATGGTGCATTATTGGCTGTTGTTATAACACCAGCATTAAATTTACTTATTACTATTGTAGGTATCGCATTCAGAAAAAGCTTAGTGTCTTCAATTAAGATTACTCAAGTAAGTTTGTCTATTTTAAATAAACTGAGTCCTTATATGATAATGGCTTTGGTTAGTGCTATTGCTTTACCTATTGTTATGATTATAATTAGGAATTACCTCATTGATGAGGTAGGAATAAAATCTGCTGGATATTGGACAGCGATGACCAGAGTTTCAGATTATTATCTCATGTTTATTAATTCGTTAATGGCACTGTATATTTTACCTCGATTTTCTGAAATCAATTCAAAAACAGCATTTAGAAAAGAAGTTTTTAGCTTTTATAAAACCATAATGCCTGTGTTTTTAGTATTGTTACTTATTATTTACCTTAGTAGATCTCTGTTAGTAAACTTATTGTTTACTGAAGACTTTAAACCTGTTGAGGATTTATTTGGTTATCAAATATTAGGAGATATTGCACGTGTACTTTCTATGGTTATTGCTTATCAATTTTTGGCAAAAAAGATGTTTGCTCACTTTCTTATTTTAGAAGTGTTCTTATTTGTTGTTATGTTTTTTTCTAGTATTTATCTTATTGATGAATTTGGACTTAAAGGCGCAGTAATGGGACACTGCTTAAGCTATTTTATGTACTTTGGAATAATACTATTACTTTTTAGTAGTTCTTTGTTTGGGGTTATTACCGAAGAAGGCCTAGATAATTAATAAAAACCAACAAGTGAAGCTTCCAAAATTTATTAGTAATAATATCGTGCTTAAGATTACATCACTTAATGCAGTGGTTATTACTATTAGGTTAATAGTTTCTGCATTTATTCAGCGTTTACTTGCGGTTACTGTTGGAGAAGCTGGTTATGCAAGTATTGGTCAGGTGAGGAATGTTTTAGCAATGCTCACAAGTACATCTACCTTAGGAACATTTAATGGTGTTGTAAAGTATGTCGCTGAATTTAAAAACAATCAGCCAGAACTTTCAAAAGTATTTTCAACTGTAACCATTTTTGCTATAATTGGTTCCGTTGTTTCTGCAGCTGTTTTATTTTTTGGAGCCTCGTATTTGTCCAACTACCTTTTTCATTCTCAGGAGTATATTTATATTTTTCAGTTATTAGCGGTTATTGTGCCTTTTGTTGCTGGAAGCCGCGTGGTTAATGCTGTAGTTAGTGGTTTATCAGATTATAAACGCTATGCTAAAATAGAACTCATCAGTTATCTTTTGGCAACCGTTGCTGTTGTTATTGGTTTATATACTTCAGAATTAAAAGGCGTAATTATAGCCATTGTACTAGCACCAGTGATTCAGTTAGTTGTTTTGGCATTTGTATTTGGAAAAACGTTAAAAACCTATGTAAAGTTTAAGTCTTTAACGCTTAGCCTTATTTATAAAAATAAGTTATTAGCATTTACATTAATGTCTTTTATATCTTCATTTTTGTTGAATTATATAGAGTTGAATATAAGAACCTTGGTCACAGATGAAATAAACATTAATGAAGCTGGGTATTGGACCGCAATTACATTTATTTCTAAAAACTATATGGTGTTTGCCACAGGATTATTTACGCTGTATGTGTTACCAAAATTCGCCAGCATCCATAATAAGCACGAATTTAAGATTGAAGTAGTCAATATTTATAAAACCATACTGCCAATCTTTGGATTAGGAATGCTTTTAGTTTATAGTCTTAAAGACTATATTATTCTTTTTATTTACCCAGATTTTACAGGAATGAAACCTTTGTTTAAATGGCAATTATTAGGTGATTTTGTAAGATTAGGCGCCTTAGTCTTATCCCATCAGTTTTTAGCTAAACGACTAGTAAAAAGTTTTGTGTTTACTGAAATAATTTCTCTAGGATTGTTTTTTGTATTGTCAAAAGTCTTTATTCAGTACTATGGTACAGAAGGCATTGTTATTGCGCATTTCGTAAGGTATATTATCTACTTTATAGTCGTAGTTTTTGTAATTAGAGGTTATTACAATCAAACGGCCTCAAAAACGGAGTAGTCTCAAATATGATTTTGCCACGTTTTTAGGTAATTCTCAGCACAAGTTTTATAATTATGATGTGTTTCTACAAAGCGTCTAGCTTGTATCGAAATTTCAAGAATTTTTTCAGGATTAAGAATTAACCACTCTAATTTAGTTGCAATGGTTTTAGCATCTGGTAAAGCGTTTATAGCAATAGTATCTTCTTTAATATTATAATACTCTAGCCACTCTTTTTCTGCACCTGTAAAAACAACCTTCCCTTTGGACATAGCTTCTAAAGCATTAAACCCTTGATCGTAAGCATAAATTTGATCGAGCATTATATGTGCTTCGTTATAAGTTTTTATGTATTCGTTATAAGGCAAGCTTCTTACAGTTATAATTTTTATTTTATCTGCATACTTTTGATTTATAATCGCTAAGGCTTCTTCAAAAATATCATTACCTTTTTTGTAATAGTTATTTGAATTTATACCATGAAATATGACGATTTTATCTTCAATTTTTAATGGTTTAAACTCTAATTGTTCCGTGTTTATCGGATTTGGAATGAGTCCCAAATATTTAGGATGATTTAATAGTGGTAAATGATAATCTAAATCGGATGCTATAACGCCAACGATAGATTTATAAATATGATGGTGAAGTTCTACAAAATCGGGCTCTAAATATTTTAAACCATAAGAGCTTAAAATTTGATCTTTTCCATTTAGATAAGGAGTTAGAATTGAATATCTAAATTTTTTATCGTACGCATATTTCACGCTTATGTAATCGGTACCACAAGACAATAGGAAAACGTTTTTATTCCAAGTTGAAATTAAATCGAAAATCTCTTTTTCAATAGTGGCAGTACATAAAAATGAGGCTTCATTAATAAATTGAACAACATCAAAATCACTGAGTTTGGGTTTCAGATTAATGATTTGTTTTTTAATTTGAATTGATTCAAGGTCAATTTTAGTAAATCTATAAATAAGATTTTTGAATTTTCTTAGAAATCCTTTTTCATATGTTTTATAAATAGGGAAGTCCACTTCATAATTCTTAAAGCCATCTTTTGCAGCCACAATTGTAACATCATGGTTAAGTAATTCTAATCCCTCTTTTAAAGAATTATGAAGCCTGCTATATTCGCCAACTAATAAAATTTTCATGTAAAAATAGAGGTGTTTTATTTTGAGACTATTGTCTCATTATTGTTAAATTGAGTGAGTAAATGGAACTTTTTTTTGAGACATATACTATAATTCAAATAAGCATGTTTCATTTATATCGTTACATTTGTTTCAAAGATACTCGTTAATGACAAAAGCCAATAAAAAAAAGATTTGTATTGTAGTAAGTTCTTTAGGTAAAGGTGGTGCAGAACGCTCTTCTGGCTTATTATCCCAAATGCTTTTTGATGTTGGTTTTGATATTCACGTAGTGAGTGTGTTAAATACAATTGAATTTCCATACAAAGGAAAGTTACTCAATTTAGGCGCATTAAAAGATGAAAATGATTCTGTTTTAGGGAGGTTAAATCGGTTGCGAGTTTTTAAACGGTATTTAAGAAGACATAATTTTGATTATGTCATTGATAACCGAACTCGAATAGGTTTATTTAAAGAGTTTATAATTTCAAAATTAGTATACCAACCAAATAAGACCATATATTGTGTGAGAAATTACAAAGTGGACTTGTATGTGCATTCTAATAGGATTTTAGCACAATTTTTATATGGTAATGCTTATAAAATTGTTGGTGTTTCTAAAGGAATATGCGAAAAGCTAATTGAAGATTATAGTTTTAAAAATACCAAAGTAATTCATAATCCTGTTGATACCATTGAAAATAAAACAATTGCATCTGAACGAACTAGTTCTGAGGACTATATTCTTTTTTTTGGAAGATTAGACGATACGCATAAAAATATTTCTCTGTTGCTTGATGGTTATGCTGCTTCATCACTAGCAGAAGCAGGGATTAAACTTAAAATTTTAGGTGAAGGTTCTGATTTTGAAATGCTTAAATTGCGTATTGATGCATTGAATCTTTCAAATGATGTTATCTTTTTGCCTTATATGTCCAACCCAAATGAAGTCATAGCAAATGCGTTATTTACAGTATTAACTAGCAGGTATGAAGGATTTCCAAGAGTTCTCTTAGAGTCTTTGGTATTGGGTACTCCTGTGGTTTCTGTAGATTGTAAATCAGGACCCAATGAAATCATAGTTAACGAACATAATGGTCTTTTAATAGAAAATTATAATACAGAAGCTTTAGCAAATGCTTTAACTCGATTAAGTTCTGATACTGATTTATACAAACATTGTAAGGCTAATGCTGAATCTAGTGTCCGTAAATTTTCACGGCAAGAGATTACCAAAGTATGGCAAGACTTATTAAAATAAAACTGAACATGAATACTATAAACAATGTTAACATAATTGATATCCCTAAAGTTCATGACGAACGTGGCTTTTTAGCGGTTATAGAAAAAGAGACCATTCCCTTTAGTATTAAACGTGTTTATTATCTGTATGATGTGCCTACAGAAAGCAGTAGAGGAGGACATGCTCATAAAGAACAAGAATCCGTTATTATTGCATTAAGTGGCAGTTTTGAGGTTGTTGTAGATGATGGTAATTCTAAAAAACGAATAATGTTGAACAAACCTAATAAAGGCTTGTATATACCAACGGGTATTTGGAGAGAAATAGATAATTTCTCTTCCGGAGCGGTTTGTTTTGTTTTGGCATCTACGGAATATGATGAAGCCGAATATATAAGGGATTATGAGGTTTTTAAAGGTTAATTACTAGAATAAAATACCTTTTCTCCTTTCAAAGATTTTATTTGAAGCAATAATTTTAGCAACCATTTAGGACTACGTAATAAGAAATTTTGTTTTAAACTCAAATTGCTTTTGTCTAGTTGCGAAGTGTAAAATAAAAAGTGGTTTTTGTCATTTTGTAACTTACTAAGTATAGCCATTGAATAACGGTTTAAATCCAAAAAAATGCTTAAGGCTTTGTTTTCTTTTTCTTCAATTTGATATTTATCAAACTTTGGTTTTTTACTGAGATCAAATGTAGTGTTAGACAAACTTGAAGGATAAAAATTATAATGAGCCAATTGCTTGTTTATAAAAAGAATGTCAAAATACAAACCAAACCGAATCCACATATCAGTATCTTGCCCAGATACAATAGACGTATCAAAATACCCCGTTTTTTCTATAATTGATTTATTAAAAACAACACTTGAGCTGTGAATTATCGAAAATTTCCGGCTAGACTCATAATAATTATGAATACCATAGAGTTCCTTTTGGTTGAAGCTATACGTGACTGGTACAATTTTATTCTGATACTTTTGAGATACTCCTGCTGAAAATATTTTTAAATCAGGAAACTTAATAATCGCATCAACCATGTGTTGTAAGTATTCGCTTTCCCAAGAATCATCGCCATCTAAAAGTGCAATGTATGATGCAGAAGCAGCTTTTATTCCAACGTTTCTTGCATGAGATGCACCTTGGTTTTTAGTGGTTATTAGTTGGATACGTTTATCATTTAATGATTCAACTGCTGCTACACTATTATCCGTTGAGCCATCATTAACAACAATAATTTCAAAATCAATAAATGATTGATTTATAACACTTTCTAGCGTTTTTTTTATGTAGTCTTCTTTGTTATAGACTGATATGATTATAGAAAAAAAAGCCATTATTTTTTCGAATTTATATAACAATAATACGTAAGTCGGTACAAATCAAAAAACTTGAGTGACGGTTTTTTTCCTAATAAATTTTTTCTGAAAGTGTTTTCGTGTTTTACATAGATAGCTGAAAGTAATTTCGAAATTCGGTTGTTTTTAATTGAGGCATACACCTTTGTAATTTTAGTATAATCTGAAGGTAATAAATCTTGTTTTACAAATAAATTGATCGCCTCTACGGAATCTAGAGATTTTTGTAGAAATGTTTCACTGTTTTCAATGCCGAGGTGATAAACGGGGTTTTCAATATGTTCAATCTCAATATTCTGTTCTTTTAAGTTGTAAGAAAACAAGGTGTCTTCATGTCTTAAATTCGGAATGTCTTCATTGAAACTTACTTTTTGAAACACACTTTTATGAATTAAAAAGCTCAAAGTTAAAAAGCTTACATATTTGTGCTTTTGGCGTTGTTCTGTAGGTAATGCTTCTCTTTCATTTCCATAAATCCACCGTAATAAGGAGCTATCATTAACACGGTTTTCTTGATATAATATACCGCCATAAATTATTTCAGTTTTTTCTGAAATAGCTTCGAGATATCGCTCAATAAAGTTATTGTGTTTTGGCATAACATCAGCATCGAGAAAAAGACACCAATCGTATTTTGCTTGTTTAGCAAGTTGGTTTCTTATGGCACTTCGTCCTATGTTTTCTGGAAGAATGACATATTTGGAATACGAAAAGGTATTTATGGTTTTGTTGATTTCTTGTAAATCCCCATTATTAGAACAGTCATCAAAACATAAGATTTCAAAAGGATAATCTGTATGAGATAACTGCTTATGTATTTCGGAAACCAGCTCGGAAATATTATAATTATAAACAGGAATTAATACAGAAATCATAAATTATAAAAAGTGTTTAAATTTATTTTTTAACTAGCATTACTGTTTCGGGTTGTAGCCCGAAAATATCTTTTGTATTAGAATCAAAAGACGCTATGTCAACTTTAAAACCCTTAGCTTCTAATCTGTTCCTCAAACCTTCAACAGAATACACCCTAACATGATCGTCTTGTCCAAAAGCAATTTTACGAGCAGATTTAGTAGTTATACTATAGTCTTCATAAATGTCACCTTCTTTAAAAGGGGTTTGTATAAGGCATATACCATTGGGTTTTAATACACGAAACAGTTCAGACATGGCTTTGGTATCATCTTCAATATGTTCTAAAACATGATAGCATATAATCGCATCAAAAAAATCAGATTCACATGCTATTGCTGTAATATCGTAATTATAATCTGCAATAAATTCATTTTCAAAATCAGAACTGTAATAATTAATAGTGTCTAGTTTTTTGAGTTGCTCAGAAAGTGCGCGTGGAGGTGAAAAATGTAAAACAGTTCCGTTTAATATTTTCTTCTCATTTAATAGCTTATATAATCGTCTTGTACGACTTCTACTACCACACCTAGGACATAATAAATCCTTATCATCTAACTCAATAAAACGATCTAAGTTGAAATTACAGATATTACATTGAAGGTTATTTCCTTTGTATTTTACACTTATGAGTCTTCTTAAAAAGAATTCATTTTTTTCCAAAAGTTGTTTTGGAAGAATCTGTTTTGCAACTTTTTTTAAGCTTCTATACATTGTATTTAACTCTTACGTTGCACCACCTCAAAAACCTTGTTTTCATCACATTTTAAGGTTTTGCTTGGGTATTTTAAAAGTAAAGCATAATCGTGTGTGGCCATTAAAATGGTGTTACCGTTTTTATTAATGTCTTGCAATACTTCCATGACTTCAATACTGGTTTGAGGATCTAAATTTCCGGTAGGCTCATCTGCTAAAATCAATTCAGGGTCATTTAACAAAGCACGTGCAATAGCAATTCGTTGTTGTTCCCCACCAGAAAGTTCATGAGGGTATTTAAAGCCTTTAGTCTTCATGGCTACCTTATCTAAAACAACATCAATACGATCTTTAATACGGTCTTTTTCTTTCCAACCTGTTGCTTTTAATACAAATTCTAAATTGCCATTAATCGTACGATCTGGCAGTAATTTAAAATCTTGGAATACAACACCTAATTTTCGTCTTAAAAACGGAATATCTTTTTCTTTCATGGTTTTTAAATTGAAATCAACCACAGAGCCTTCACCTTCTGTTAGTTGTAAATCACCATAAAGCGTTTTCATGAAACTACTTTTTCCACTTCCTGTTTTCCCAATAAGATAGACGAAATCGCCTTTTTGCATTTCAAAATTCACCTTAGACAGCACCATACTGTCACCTTGATAAATCGTAGCATCTCTAAGTTCTAAAACCGTTTCGGACATATTTTAAGTATAAATAATTGGTAACTGTAAATGTATTGCTTAAAATTTCAAATGACAAATTGAAAAAGCCAAATTCTTCTATCAAAGTATCACATTAAATTTTTATTACAACTTAAAATAATCGATATAATTCTGTAAATCTTTATCACCACGACCAGATAAATTAATCACAACAACGTCGCTAGGTTTAAAGGTTTTATGTTTAAAAATAGCCAAAGCATGCGAACTTTCAATAGCCGGAATAATACCTTCCAATTTTGTTAATTCTAAACCAGAATCCATAGCTTCATCGTCGGTTGCTGAATAAAATTCACCACGACCTGTTTTATACAAATGTGAATGTAACGGCCCAACACCAGGATAATCTAACCCTGCAGAAATAGAATAGGGCTCTGTAATTTGTCCGTCTTTGGTTTGCATTAATAAGGTTTTGCAACCGTGTATAATACCTTCTTTCCCTAAAACAGAAGTTGCGGCACTTTCACCTGAGTGAATGCCTTTTCCAGCAGCTTCTACAGCAATAATACCAACATCTTCATGGTCTAAAAAATGATGATAGGTTCCTGCGGCATTACTTCCTCCACCAATACAAGCGACGACGTAATCCGGATTTTCTCGACCTTCTTTTTCCTTTAATTGCCACTTTATTTCCTCGGAAATTATAGATTGAAATTGGGTCACCATGTCAGGATATGGATGTGGTCCAATAGCAGAACCAATGATGTAATGCGTGTCAACCGGATTATTAATCCAATCGCGAATAGCTTCATTAGTAGCATCTTTCAACGTTCGGCTACCAGATAACGCAGGAACCACTTTGGCGCCTAACATTTTCATTCGGGCGACGTTTGGGGCTTGACGTGCAATATCAATTTCTCCCATATAAACCACACAGTCGATACCTGTTAAAGCACAAACGGTTGCGGTTGCAACTCCATGTTGACCAGCTCCGGTTTCGGCAATAATTCTGTTTTTACCTAAACGTTTTGCCATTAGAATTTGACCAATGGTATTGTTGATTTTGTGGGCTCCAGTATGATTTAAATCTTCACGTTTTAAATAGACTTTGGTATTGTATTTTTCTGAAAGACGTTTCGCAAAATAGAGAGGAGAAGGACGACCAACATAATCTTTTAAAAGTTGATTGAACTCTTCTTGAAACGAAGGTTCAGCCATAATCTTTAAATAGTTTTGACGCAATTCTTCTACATTTGGATAAAGCATTTCGGGAATGTATGCTCCACCGAATTCACCGTAATACCCTTTTTCGTTAATCTTGTATGTGTTTTTCATAAGCCTTTGTCATTCCTACGAAGGCAGGAATCTATTATTTTTAATTTTCATTGTGGATTCCGCATCACGTGCAGAATGACAGATGAGTTATAAACTTTTCTAACTCTTCAATATTTTTCAATCCAGGTTCAATTTCAAATTTACTATTCACATCAATAGCATAACAGTACTTTGAAGCTAGACTTTCTTTAAAGCTGTTTATTTTTTCAATTTCATGTAATCCAATTCCACCACTTAAAAAATAAGGTTTGGTTGATGGATACTGTTCTAATACATTCCAGTTGAAGGTGTAACCGTTTCCGCCTGGTAATTTTCCTTTGGTATCGAATAAGAAATAATTACAGACATCTTCGAAAGGTTGCAGCACATCAAAGTTGAATTCATCTTTAATGCTGAACACCTTTATAACTTGAGCAGTGTTTATTGCTGCACAATATTCTGGTAATTCGTGTCCATGTAATTGCACGGCTTGTAAGTCGAATTTTTTAATAGTGTCTTTCACAATTTCTAGTTTTTCATCCACAAAGACACCAACCTTTTTAATGGTTTTTGGCAATTCAGGAATCGTAGTATCAAAATGTCTAGCTGATTTGTCATAAAATATAAAGCCCAAATAGTCTGGTTGCAGGTTAGCAACAGCTTGGATATTGTCATTATATTTCATGCCACAGACTTTTAGTTTCATATATTCCAGCGAAAGCGGGAATCTCATCACGCATTCGACTTTTTTAAATTATTATGTATGTTATGTGTTAAGATCTACAAGGTTTTTGAAACCTTGAAGGTCACTTAACGTTATTTGTTTAATTCTTGTCATTCCTACGAAGGCAGGAATCTATTTATTTCTTTTCGATATAATTTTTTCGTACTTCAAATATCACTCGAAGTGACGTTAAAATTAATTTGTTTCTTTTCAATTTTAGACCTGCTAGCTTTTATAAACCTTGCAGGTCACTTAACGTTAATTTCTGTCATTCCTGCGAAGGCAGGAATCTATTAGTCTTATAGTTCATAGTGGATTCCGCATCACGTGCGGAATGACAACTTATTTACTTAGCTGTTTTATAAACTGACCAGCACTTGCTCCAGGATTATCTGTTTTCATAAAGTTTTCACCTATTAAAAAACCTTTGTATCCATAAGGCTGTAATTCTTTGATGGTGTCCACTGAACTAATACCTGATTCTGACACTTTTACAAAATCATTTGGGATCAATGCACTTAATTGTTTTGAGATGTCTAAACTGACTTCAAATGTTTTTAGATTTCTATTGTTTACACCTAGCATATCTAAAGATGGCATAATGGATTTGTGTAATTCGTCTTCGTTATGGACTTCTAATAACACATCGAGATTGAGGCTTTTTGCTAATTCAGAAAACTGCTTAATCTCAGCTTTGGTTAATATGGCTGCAATTAGTAAAATAGCATCTGCACCAATGGCTTTGGCTTCAATAATCTGATATTCATCAATTATAAATTCTTTTCGAAGCAAAGGCAATTCGCAATGTTCTCGGGCAATCATTAAATCGTCCATGGAACCACCAAAATAAATCTCGTCCGTTAAAATAGACATGCCACATACTCCTGCGTTTTCGTAACCAATGGCAACATCTTCAACCAGAGCAGTATCATTTATAATAGATTTAGAAGGAGACTTGCGTTTAAATTCGGCAATTATTCCTGTGTTACTCGATCGTAATATTTTTGACAATGACCTTGTTTTCATTCCGAAATAAGGTAGTTGTTCATAAGCTTGAATAGGAATTAGTCCTTTTTTAAGGTTAACTTCCTTGCGTTTGTCTATTACTATTTTATCTAAGATGTTCATTTGCTTAATTCAATTAGTTTATCTAAACTCTGTTTTGCTTTTCCGCTTACAAGTGATTCTTTGGCCAATTCAAATCCTTCCTTATGTGAAATTTGTTTGGACGTAGCAATGGCTAGTCCGGCGTTAGCACACACCACATTGTGCTGTGCTTCTGTACCTTTATAATTGATAACACTTTTAAAAATTTCGGCAGCCATTTTTACGCTGTTTCCTCCAAAAATTTCAGACTGTTGGATTTGTTTGACTCCTAAGTCATGCGGTTCAAATAAGGTTTCTGAAGTATTAGAAATCACTTTCGTTTTTCCTGTTAATGAGATTTCATCATAGCCATCTAAAGCATGCACAATGGCATAATTTTTATCCGATTCTTGATATAAGTAACTGTACAATCTTAATAACTCAAGATTGAAAACACCGACCATTTGATTTTTAGGAAATGCAGGATTTACCATGGGGCCTAACATATTGAAAAAGGTTTTTACACCCAATTCTTTTCGGATTGGTGCTACATTTTTCATAGCAGGATGAAACAAAGGTGCATGTAAAACACATATTCCGGCTTCATCTATACTACGTTTTAAAAAGTCGGTATCATTTGTGAATTTTATGCCTAAATGTTCCATAACATTTGAAGAGCCACAAGCCGAAGACACACCATAATTTCCATGTTTAGTAACATGAACTCCAGCACCTGCTGTCACAAATGATGATAAGGTTGAAATATTAAAAGTATCTTTTCCGTCACCTCCAGTTCCACACAAATCGATAGTCTCGTAATTGTCTAAATCTACAGGAATACATAACTCTAATAATGCATCTCTAAAACCGCGAAGTTCTTCCGTAGTGATACTTCGCATCATATAAACGGTTAAGAATGATGCAATTTGACTTTGGTTATATTTCCCTTCGGATATGTTGACCAAGACGTTTTTTGCTTCTTCACTAGAGATACTTTCTTGGTTGATGAGTCTGTTTAGTAATTGTTTCATATCAATGTTCCGTAAAACGGAATATCTTTTTAATTAAATATCTTTTTTAGTTCTGTTCATTTTGTCTTGATACAAAACGAACCAAAAAATCACAATCAAAAATAGGAAATTGCTAAAGCATCATTCACTTTCAGAACTTCGTGCTTGAGGCTACGCCTCGCATCTTCGTTCTTTCGTTCATTATTTCTGATTTTTGATGTTTCCGACTATGTCGAAATTTGGGGCATTAATTTTTACTAAATATTGTATTCTTCCCAAATTATATTTTAATTTTTTCTCACTTCTCACTTCTCACTGTTTACCCAATTTTCTAAAATCCGCTTTCCATCTGGTGTCAACACCGATTCCGGATGATATTGCACACCTTTTACATCGTAAACTTTATGTCTTAATGACATTATTTGACCGTTATTATCAAAAGACGTGGCTTCTAAGCAATCTGGTAAATTGGCATTAACGACCCATGAATGATATCTGCCCACTTCAAAAGTTTTGCCTAAGCCTTTAAAAAGGGATTCATCATCCACTGAAAGTGTAATGCTAGTGGCTACACCATGATACACATTATCTAAATTTTCTAATGAACCTCCAAAAACTTCTCCAATAGCTTGTTGCCCTAAACAAACCCCTAAGATACTTTTGGTTGGTGCATAAGTTTCTATAATCTGTTTTAATAAACCGGCTTCATCTGGAATACCAGGTCCTGGAGACAACACAACTTTTTCAAAAGCATCGACTTCTTCTAGCGTTAGTTTATTGTTTCGTTTTACGGTGACTTCACAATCTAAGTCCTCTAAATAATGAACTAGATTGTATGTGAAACTGTCGTAATTGTCTATGACTAATATTTTTTTCATCTTAAATGCCTGCGAAAGCAGGTATCTTTTTAATTATATTTTAAATCTCTTCAGCCTGTTCAATCGCTTTTGTTAAAGCACCAAGCTTATTATAAACTTCTTGCAATTCACTTTCGGGATTAGATTTGGCAACCAATCCTGCGCCTGCTTGCCAAAATAATTTATGATTCTGACTTAAAAATGTTCTAATCATAATGGCATGATTAAAATTACCGTTAAAATCCATAAAACCGATAGCTCCACCATAATAACCTCTGCTTGTTTTTTCGTACTTTTCAATCAACTGCATGGCTTTGTGTTTTGGTGCTCCACTTAAGGTTCCGGCTGGAAATGTGTCTGCAACCACTTGCATGGTGTCGGTATTTTTGTGAATTGTACCTGTAACTTTACTTACTAAATGTATCACGTGAGAGAAGAATTGTACTTCTCTATAATTTTCGACAGTAACATTGCTTCCGTTTCTACTTAGGTCGTTTCTGGCTAAGTCAACTAACATGACATGCTCGCTGTTTTCTTTATCATCTTTTATTAATTCTTCAGCTAATTGCGCGTCTTTAAGGTCATTTCCACTTCGTTTAAAAGTACCAGCAATAGGGTGAATTTCGGCTTTACCATCACTAACTACTAATTGTGCTTCTGGTGAGCTGCCAAATATTTTAAAATTCCCATAATCAAAATAGAATAGGTAAGGGGAAGGGTTAATACTTCTTAAGGCTCTGTAAACATTAAATTCATCACCACTAAATTGTTGCGAGAATTGTTTGGACAGTACCAATTGAAAGACATCTCCGCGACCACAATGTTTTTTTGCCAGTTCTACGTGTGCTTTATATTCGTCGTCTGTAAGATTTGACTCAATACTGCCTTTAGTTTTAAAATCGTAAGAAGCGTATTGTCTGGTTTGGATCAATTGTAAAATGTCGTCAATATTATTTTCGCTATGAAAACAATGAGCAAAAATATACGCTTCATTTTTTTGATGATCTATCGCGATGATGTTTTGATATACAGCATAGTATATTTCAGGAATAGACACTGAATGGTCTTTTTTTGAAATCTCAATGTCTTCAAAATATTTAATAGCATCATATGCAGTGTATCCAAAAATTCCATTATTAATAAATTTGAATGCTTTATTTGAATCCACTTTAAAACGTTGTGTGAATTTGTGAATTTCCTCAACAACACCGTCGCTTTCAATAAGGCTATTTTTAGAACTACCGTCGGGATAGGTTTGGTAAATGGTATTGCCTTCAACTTTTATAGAAGCAATAGGATTGCAACATATATAAGAAAAATTGTTGTCGTTAGCATGGTAGTCACTACTTTCTAACAGAATACTGTTGGGGAATTTATCTCTAATTTTTAGATAAATACTCACAGGAGTAATGGTGTCTGCTAAGATTTTTTTATAATGTGTGTTTAAACTAAATGTTTTCATTTTATGTCAAATTCAATTTGATATCTCTTTAGGCAGAGACAGGTTTCAATTTAATAGCTTCTGAAGCCTTGTTAAATAAAAAAAAGGCTTGTCGTGAATGACAAGCCTTTTTTTATATATGTATTACATACCAAGGATTATTTCACGAACGTAAGTTTGAGAAATTCCACCACCAAGTATGATTTGTATTTATTTTCATCTGAACATCAAAGATAGAAATCAAATTTCGGATTTCAAACACTTTAAGAAAAAAAGATTCCTGTATTAGTTTTTTTTACTAAAACAGGAATCAAAATTTAAATGTGACTAAATTTAGTTATTGGGGGATTAAAACTTAAGGGTTACATTTAAATCAAAGTCATCATAAATAGCTTTATCTTTTAAGGTTTCTAAAAGAGAAGGCGATTTGTAAGTGATGTTATGTTTTGTTCTATCAATTTTTAAACTTGCGGTTGCTGTGTTGCCTTTAATTAACATTGGAAAAGAGATCGCTTCCGTTTTTCCTTTAATAGTAACATCTGCATATACATTAAAAGTACCATTTTGACCTGTCACAGATGTAATTTCTAAAGTTGCTGTAGGAAACTCTTCTACACCAAAGAAATCATCAGATTTTAAATGGCCATCTAATTTTCCTTTGTATTCTCCTTGTAAATCTGTGGTATTAATAGAGGTCATATCTATGGTGAAATTTCCACCAGTTAACGTTTTGCCATCAAATGATAAAGTACCGCTTTTTAGATTAATCGTTCCAGTATGTTCTCCACCTACTTTATAGCCTTTCCATATTACTGAGCTCTCTTCAACTTTTACGGTTTTGTCTTTTAATGTCGTAAAAGACATAAATGATAATGCTAAAACTAATAGCATGGCAATGTTTGAATTTCTGTTTT
Source organism: Winogradskyella psychrotolerans (assembly GCF_018860565.1). Classification (GTDB taxonomy): domain Bacteria; phylum Bacteroidota; class Bacteroidia; order Flavobacteriales; family Flavobacteriaceae; genus Winogradskyella; species Winogradskyella damuponensis. The sequence continues at coordinate 6,187 of NZ_JAHKPS010000004.1, read as the reverse complement.
TCATAATTATTTGTTTTTAAGTTTTATTAAAAGGGTGTTCAATTGTGTTAACTCGTCTTGAGTTAAGTTTTTTGTAATGTTTTTTTCTGTGTGATCTATAATTGGGTCTACTGTTTTTAGCGTTTCTAAACCTAAATCTGTAATAACGATTTCAACTTTTCTTCTATTGGATTTGCAAATCGTACGTTTTACAAATTTTTTCTTTATCAGCTTATCAACCAGTCTCGTGGTATTACTCATTTTATTTACCATACGTTCTTGTATGTCTTGTAAGTTTATGGCATTTCCATTTTGACCTCTTAAAATCCTAAGCACATTGAATTGTTCTAAGGATAAATCGAAAGGTTTTAGCTCCAATAACAAATCATCTTTTATCCAAGTGGTGGTATGAAAAATGTTAATTACTGTCGCTCTTGATATCGGTAAGTCAGCTTTTGTTTTTAATATGTCATTCAATTCTTTCATATACAACAATTGTATATACAAATGTATAGTTTTTATTGATATATGAAATTAATATTTTGTTAAATTTATAAAGTTATAGACTTTGATTAATAAATTTATAAGATGAAAAATGTAGCAGTTTTAGTTTTATTAATCTTGATGTCGTGTAAGGATACATCTACTACAAATGAGATTATAAAACCTGAGATCGTACCTAATGTAGCACAATTAGAGGCAGATCGTCAATTTGAGGTTTATGATTATGATGGTTTAGCACCTTTACTTAATAAAACGGATGGTAAAGTTCATATTGTAAATTTTTGGGCAACTTGGTGTGCACCTTGTATTAAAGAATTGCCTTATTTTGAGGCTGTCAATGAAAAGTATAAAGACAAAGGTGTAGAGCTATTATTGGTGAGTTTAGATTTTCCAAATAAATATGACACTGCCTTACAGCCATTTATAGAAAAGAATAATTTAAAAGCTAAGGTTGTTGCTTTAGATGATGTTGATCAAAACCGATGGATCCCAGCAATAGCAGAAGAATGGTCTGGTGCAATACCAGCGACAATTATTTACAGTAATGACAAACGACAGTTTTACGAAAAATCATTCACGCAACAAGAATTAGAAACCGAACTCAAACAATTTTTAAAATAATAAACAGATGAAGATATTAAAATTACTAACGGTAATGTTAGTTACACTATCTGCTATTACAACAAAACTAAATGGTCAGGGGTATAATGTTGGAGATATGGCTACAGATTTTAATCTAGAGAATATTGATGGCAATATGGTTTCACTTTCAGATTATAAAGATGCAAAAGGCTTTATTGTGACTTTTACTTGTAACACATGTCCTTATGCTGTAGCTTATGAAGATAGAATAGAGGCTTTAAATAAAAAATATGCTTCTAAAGGTTTTCCTGTTATCGCTATTATGCCAAACAATACAGATGTTATGCCTGGCGACAACATGAAAGCAATGCAAGAAAGAGCAAAATCTAAAGGCTTTACGTTTCCTTATTTAACAGATAAAGGTCAGAAAATTTATCCACAATACGGTGCAACAAAGACACCACATATTTACATTTTAGAAAAAACAATAGCAGGTAACGAAGTAAAATATATTGGGGCGATAGACGATAATTACCAAGATGCGAAAGCTGTAAAAGTAAAATATGTAGAAAATGCGGTTGATGCTTTATTAAAAGGAGAAGTCGTTAAAGTAAAGGAAACAAAAGCAATAGGTTGTACTATTAAAGTGTAATTAAATAGACATGAGCTTGTGCTTTTTAGATTAGATATGTTAAAAAATGAACCCGTTATGTAACACTTCGGGTTTTTTTACGTCTATATCACAATGAAATGTTAATTTTGCACTAATAATTAAGAAGACTATGGCAGATTTATCCCAAGAAGATTGGAAAAAACAACTTGAAGAAGACAATAATTCAGTTGTTTTAGATGTTAGAACACAAGAAGAAGTTGATATGGGTATAATTACTGATGCTATTCATATAGATATTTATAAAGGTCAAGGTTTTATTTATGAGCTTGAAGAGTTAGATAAAACTAAAAACTATTATGTGTATTGTCGATCTGGTGGTAGAAGTGGTCAGGCTTGTGCAATAATGAATCAATTAGGTTTTAATAACGCTTATAATTTAATTGGAGGATTTAGCGAATGGCAAGGAGATGTTGCCTTTAAAGACTAATTTTAATTCAAGTAATTATGAAAAAAGTATTTGTGATCTGTTGTCTTTTTACAGCAATGGTTTTTAATGTAAGCTGTTTAGATAAAAAACTCGATAATACTACTGAAGTAAAGTTAGTAACGGCTGAAGAAATGGAATCTATTCTAGAATTGGAAGATGTTCAATTAGTCGATGTGCGAACTCCAAAAGAACACGAACAAATTCATATTGCCAATTCTCAAAATATAGATTTTATGTCTCCAACTTTTGATGAAGACATTAATAAATTAGATAAAAAGAAACCCGTAATATTGTATTGTAAGTCAGGAGGGAGAAGTGCTAAATGTGCTAAAAAAATGAAAGATGCTGGTTTTGAAAAAATATACGATTTAGAAGGAGGAATTTCCAAATGGAAGCATTCCGATAAAATAAAGATTGAAGTTAAATCTTAAAACAAACAAACCGAACATCTAGTTCGGTTTTTTTATTGTAAAAACAAACGAAATTCCTAAGGTTTTTATAAATTAGTAGATTGTTAATTATTAATAAAAACACTTCAATTATTTTTGTGTTTTAATGCTTTATTTATGACGATTAAAAAAGTACTACTACTTAGCCTTTTTGTATTTTGTTTTTCATTTAATTTATTCTCTCAAGTTTTTGATCCCGTAAAATGGGAAACCAAAGTTGAAAAAATTTCCGATACAGAATATAACCTTATTTCTATAGCAACTATTGATTCTGGGTGGCATTTGTATTCACAAAGTGTACCCGACAATGGGCCTATTCCTACAGACTTTTCATATACAGAAAATGAAAATTTTGAATTAGTTGGTAAAACCTCTGAAGATGAAGGTCAGACAGTAGATGATCCTATTTTTCAGATGAAAATTAAATTTTTCGATAGTAAAGCAGAATTTAGACAACGTATTAAAGTTTTAAATAAGGAATTGTCCTTAGTAGAAGGGGAGGTTGAGTTTATGGTCTGCGACGATGAAAAATGTTTACCGCCAAGCTATATAGACCTTCAGTATAATTTAAAGAACGCTGAGGTTGTAGAAGCTAACTCTGCAGAAATGTCTCTGGATTTAACTGATGCTACTACAAACGCAATGGGTAGTTTAGAAGGAATCTTAGAGCCCGTAAAATGGAGTACTTCTGTTGAAAAAATAAATGATTCCGAATTGATTTTGGTTTCTACAGCAACAATAGATGAAGGATGGAAATTGTATTCACAAAATGTTGCTGATGGTGGGCCAATTCCAACAAGTTTTGACTATACCTTAAAAGAAGGTGTTACTTTAGTGGGGTCTACCAACGAAGAAAAAGGGAAAGAAAGTATAGACAAGGTCTTTGATATGAAGATTAAATACTTTAAAAATAAGGCGCAATTCAGGCAGAAAATTAAAATTTCAGATGCTACAATTTCTAAAGTCGTATCAGAGGTTGGTTTTATGTCTTGTGATGATACCCAGTGTACAGCGCCAACCTATGTAGATTTAGAATACGATTTAACTCAAACTGTTGCAGCAACAACAGATATATTAGCTTCTGAGACAGAAGGCGAGGAGTCAAGTAAAGGTTTATGGTCTATTTTTATTATTGCTTTCTTTTCAGGCTTTGTCGCATTATTAACACCATGCGTGTTTCCAATGATACCAATGACAGTAAGTTTCTTTATAAAACAGAGTCAATCTAAAGCCAAAGGCATCCGTAATGCTATTATTTATGGACTATCAATTATTGTAATTTATGTCTTGTTAGGTACAATCATAACAGCAATTTTTGGTGCCGATGCTTTAAATGCCTTAGCCACAAATGTTTGGTTTAACCTTATTTTCTTTATATTATTAGTGGTTTTTGCCATTTCATTTTTAGGTGCTTTTGAAATTGTATTACCAAATTCATGGGCAAATAAAGCTGATCGGCAAGCTGATAGAGGTGGACTTGTTGGCATCTTTTTTATGGCTTTAGCCTTAGCCATTGTGTCGTTTTCTTGTACAGGGCCAATAGTTGGAACTATTTTGGTGGAAGCGGCTTCAAAAGGAGGTATCGCACCCGTAATAGGAATGTTAGGCTTTTCATCTGCAATCGCATTACCTTTTGCATTATTTGCTGCTTTTCCAGGTTGGTTAAATTCATTACCAAAGTCTGGTGGTTGGTTAAATACAGTAAAAGTTGTTTTAGGCTTTTTAGAATTGGCGTTGGCTTTTAAATTCTTATCGCAAGCCGATTTAGTACTGCAATTACATGTTTTAGAACGTGAAGTATTCATAGCGATATGGATTGCTATTTTTGGAACACTGTCGTTGTATCTTTTTGGGAAAATACAATTACCACACGATTCACCATTAAAGCATATCTCAGTAGGACGCTTATTATTTGGTTTACTAACGCTAACGTTTACCATTTACATGATTCCAGGACTTTGGGGAGCACCTTTAAAAATTATAAGTGCTTTTCCTCCTCCGTTGGATTATTCTGAATCTCCATATGGAGTAGGGAATTCTAAAGGTGGCGGTTCTGTAAGTTCAACTGATATTCCTGAGGGTGCTCATTTGCTAGCACCACATGATATTTTAGCATTTAATGATTACGAAACCGGTTTGGCTTATGCTAAAAAAGTAGGAAAGCCAGTAATGCTCGATTTTACAGGTTGGGCTTGCGTTAATTGCCGAAAGATGGAACAAAATGTTTGGGTAGATCCTCAAGTGTTATCTAAGCTTAAAAATGATATTGTGCTTATTTCACTATACGTAGATGAACAAATAGATTTTCCTGAAGGCGAAGCACCAGATTCAAAATTAAGACCAGGAAAAAAACTAAGAAACAAAGGTCAGCTATGGAGCGAAATGCAAACCATTAAATATAAAACCAACACACAGCCGTATTATGTTTTAATGGATCATAATGAAGAAAATCTTAATGAGCCTGTTGCTTATACTCCAAATATTGATGATTATAATGCTTGGTTAAAAGAAGGTATTGCAAATTTTAAAGATTAAAGCACGAAACTAAAAACAGAATGCTCTCTTTTTGAGCTTTTTTTTACAATGATTTTGTAAGTGTGTTTTGTTTTTCTAATGTGTGCTATTCTATTGTTTTATAGAATTGACATTAAGCTTAATAGGCTAGTGTAGTGTTGTAGAAATATAAATGCGAACTATAAAATGCAGGTTAATTCTTTAGGTTTAGTTATTTTGTATTGAAAACTGATACAAATTACATTTTAGATAACTTTTTTTATAATTCTTCTTTTGCATTTAAGAGAAGGTATGCTTTTGTCTTTTTCTATTTGTCCATTTAAAAAAGCTGTTATTCTTTTTTCCAATTCTATTTTGCTACCATAAGTTAATAGTTGGTTTTTTTTGCAGAACTCTATTAATTCAAATTTTAATGAATTTTGGTGAATAATAGTATTAGAAGATAACGTCTTTTTCACAATAAACTGTTTATGGTATATTTAATTAAATACGGTGTAATTAGTTTTCTTTTTTATAAAGAAGCGCAGAGATATAGCTATTAATATAACCTCAATTAGATGCAAAAACTTAAGATTTAATTTCTGCGCTTCAGTTAATGTTTTTTTTATTCGGTCATTGGAGCACCACTTACAATAAGGAACTCTGAGCGTCTGTTTTCAGCATGTTGTTCTTTAGTACAACCCGCAGAACAATCTATTTTAGGTTCAGATTCACCTTTACCAACACCAGAAATACGAGAGGCATTAATACCTTTAGATATTACGTATTGTACTGTTGTTTTTGCTCTACGATCAGAAAGACCTGTGTTGTAGGCTTCAGGACCTCTTTCATCTGTGTGTGATGTTACACTAATAACTATTTCAGGATATTTTTTCATAATCTGAACTAATTTATCTAATTCAAAAGCAGCTTGAGCTGTAATGTTAGACTTATCAAATTCAAAGAAAATAGGTGCTAAATCAATTTTCACAGGTGTAATTAATTTTTCAATAGGATCTAAAGAAATTTGGATGTTATTTTCTTCTTCGTTAGTGCCTTTCACAGGAACTTTTTTACTGT
>NZ_JAHKPS010000023.1 GCF_018860565.1 Winogradskyella psychrotolerans | reverse complement strand
AAAGTTCATTTTCGGCATTGTTTACAACGGTTTTGTGTATGATTAGTTGCGTGGTTCAGCAACTAATTTAGCAAACTTTTACGAACCCGTGAAAATTCCGCAGGAATTTTCGCAAGTAGGCTAGAACAAAGCAATTAATTATACACGGTGTTGGCATTAGTATTTTATATATTCAGTTATTTTATTTCCAGTTTGAGCCGCTTTTGAGATAATTTTTTCGAGATTCTTTTTCTTAATCAGAGCAGTTACATAAGAGTCACTATTGATATAAAGATTAATTAAAGTTAATCCATTCGTATTCAGCGTCTCATTAATAATTCCCAATATAGCTCCAGCATCTTTATCACTCTCGTTTTGAATTTCTGGTAATTCAGGTAATTCATATTTCTTTTGTTCAGCCATTTGGTCGAGAGACCATTTAATGTCATTCATTCTTGTTTTCCAGTCGAATTCCCAAAGGTATTTTCCGTCGCTCAAATTATCAATCAATAAAAACCATTCGGTATCTTTTTTTATGTCATCACTTGAACCACGAAAAGCTTGATTTTTTATGTTTTCAGTATCGTAATAGTAATTACCATCTTTGAAAACTGATTCAGAATTCTGTTTGTATTTTATGAGTTTATTCGAGAATGAATTCAATTGCTCTTTGTCATTAACTTCTATAATCAATTCGGCTAAAATTTCAGGTTTAGACATTTCTTTTGTGGATTTGCAATTAAAGCAGAGTAAAACTAAAATTAAATTCAAAATGTTTCTCATTTGTAGTTTTTCGATATTAATGCCAACGTGTTTGTGTATGATTAGTTGCGTGGTTAAGCACGTAATTTTGCAAATAAAAACCGAATAGAAAATCCGCGAGGATTTTCGTAAGTAGGCTAAAACCAAGCAATTAATTATACACGGTGTTGGTAGCCGTTTTTATTCAAATACTTTTTTTATTTCGCTTTCAGCCGTATAAGGCATATTATCTTGTTCGTATTTTTTTGTGTTAGCTACTTTAGTTTTTAATGAATTAACCTTTGATTCTTTATAATAAGGTAAACCGTATGTCGGTAGTCCTTCAACAGCTTGAAAGAAATATTCTTTTTGGTTGGTACAAAAGTAAAAAAACTTGTCAATTACATATTTCTCCAACTCATATGAAGAATATACTTTTCCATTTAAAACATTCCAATATTTTAGTAACCTCACTAATTTTCGTATTTCATAATTATTGTCACGATTCTTATCGTTTAGATTTTTTCTCATTGCATTAGGATAAGAGTCTATCCAAGTTGAATAACTAGAAGCTGGTGCAGGAATGTGATATGTTCCCCAAGTATGATATGCAGGAACTAACTCAAATTTTATATGACCTAATACAAGAACTATTGTAGGTGAAGATTGATAAATTTCATTTTTTGAATAATTTGCTTCAGCGAATCTTTTTAATCGATTCATTAAAGTTTGAGGTGTCCAATCAGCTCCATCCGTAAAACTAACCATATAGTCAACGTCAGAGTTTGAATCTCGACTTCTACGTAAGATTGTTTTTCTATCAAATGAACCAAAAACAAATTTACTTTCGATATTATCAAAGTAATTACCTAGTTTGGTAGATAATGAATTAATTGAAGTGTCTATTGTAGTTCTTTCCCAATCAGGAATAGTGATTGTACTTGATAATTCGTTTAAGTATGATAATACAGACATTTAAAATTTGGATTTAATTAATTTAATTATGGTATCAGTTCTGTCTTCATTTGATGATTTTGAAAGTCTATAAAACCAATTAGGGATTTTTTCAGGAACAGTTCTTTCATTGTAGATTATATCTTGAATCTGTCTTATTGTATTTTCGCTTGGTGTTTCTCTGTTTTCTGAATAATTATCTAATATTTGGTCTATTTGTTTTAGAGTTTCATTTTTAGAATTAATATGGTTTTTTAGATTAATACTGTTTTGTACTCCGTAAATTAAAAATGAAAGTGATGGTGCGATTAATAATAAAATATCATAAAATCCAATATTTTTAGAAACGAAAAAAACCACGAATACACCATAATAGGTTAATAATAGTATTATTAAAAAAGTTACATATCTTTTTCTTAATTTTAATTCCCAAGAAAAATTAATTCGTTGACAAAGTATTATTGCAATTGCTTTTGGTAATGAAGAATCAATTTCTGTTGAATACCAATCAGACAAATCATTTCCGTCATATTTATTTGCAAGGTCAATTTGAGTATCAGAGTTGATTTTTTCTTTACAAAGAATCTCATTCCAAGTTATATCGTAAAGTTCAGTATCGAATTGCTCTTGTATTTTAGCACCTTGTTCAGTTTTCTTACTTCTATAATTTTCTGTGACTAAATAAATTATTGTCCATAAAACACCAAATGCTCCTAAATAATTTACAATATCCTCATTTAGCATCCCAATTACAGGTAAAATGATAGCCATAATCACACTTATCACATCAAAAACTTGGTAGGATTTACATTGACTATATGCAACTCTTTGAGCTTTCAAGTACTCAATAAATTTCGATTCGTTCTGTTTTTCTGTAATTCTGTTCATTTTTTTCTTAAATGGCTACGGTCTCGTATATGATTTGTTGCGTGTTATAAGCGAGTAAGTTAACAAATAAAAACCGAAATAGAAAAACCGTGAGGTTTTTCGACAGTAGGCAAGAAGCAGCTATAAATTATATACATTGTTGGCTAACGTTTTTTCTTTTTACGAACTACTCCTTTGTGTATTTATAGGATCTTTGGTTTTTCGTACGTTGTTTCGTTTTTTACTTAAATGTCAAAAAAATCTTCAAATTATTATTCCGTTTTTTTCCGCAAAGAGCATCAGTTTTGATTTTCGGCCGAAATTTCGTGACATCAGAATCGATTGATTTAAACAACTAGTTTCAATTTTTTTAAATTGCGAACGGTTCAGCCGTACGTTTTGCCATTCCGCTTATCATCCAAAAGTTGAGGATTGCTATAATTTTGAATTAAAGAACCGAAGTTGGGGAAGTCGAAATTCGTGCGTAAAGTTCCGCAAGAGTAAGAAATTCCAGTGTAATATTTTTTAACGTTCAGCTTTAAATTCCAACGTATTTTTCTGAAGCAAGTAAGCACAGAATTTCGTAAAAGCCTTGAAATTGTTGGCAAGCGCAAAATGTTTGCCAACGGTTTTGTGTATGATTTCGTTGCGTGTTTAAGCACTAAAGTTAGCAAATAAATCACAGATAGAAAGTCCGCGAGGACTTTCGTAAGTAAGCTATAACTAGCAATGAATTATACACGGTGTTGTGCATAGTAATTTATTTCAATAACTTTTCAACTATTTTTTTATTCGGTTTCTTCGCGTTTTCGTCAATTATTATAGAATTCTTAATTATTAAATACCTAGGTAAAGAACTTAATTTAAGTTCTTTGAATATTTCGGGTTTTTTAAATTGATGAGAATTGAAATTAAATTCGTACGATTTTATGTTGAGTTCTTTTGATAAATTTTCCCAGGTATCCAAATTTTCATCGATTGAAAAAAAGACAAAAATTATCTCCGAATTTTTATAATCCTTACTTAGTTTTCGAATTTTGGGAATTTCTTTTAAACAAGGTTTACACCAACTAGCCCAAAAATCGACATATATTATTTTGTTATTATTTTCATTTAAGAATTCATCAAAGGATTTTTTTTCAGACGTTTGACTGAATAAAGAAATAGAAGTTAGTAAAAATATAATTCTGATTTTAGTTTTCATATGGTTTTTTATTATGCACAACGTGATTGTGTATGGTTAGTTGCGTGGTTAAGCAACTAAGTTAGTAAACATTTACGAACCTGTGAATATTCCGCAGGAATATTCGCAAGTAGGGAAGAACCTAGCAATTAATTATACACGGTGTTGTGGTGTCGTACTTATTTTTTATCCTCTATTAATTCAATTTCGTCTATTTCTTTCGGTGGTGGCGGTGGTGGTGGAATATCAAATTTTTCATTCAGCCATATTTTCAACACAACGCTGTCCGTTAATTTTTCATATTCATTAAGTACTTTTTCCAATGTTTTTGGAAGTCTTTCCATATTATTGTTGTCGTAAGAAATGAAAATCATTAGCTTTTCAGGACTAACGCTCCAAGATGGAATTTTACCATTGTTTTCAAAGTCTTTTTTCAGAACACTTGTTAAACTATCTAATGGATAAAAAAATCTGTCTGATTTACTAATCGTATCATTATGTATTTGAATTGTATTTTTTTGCTTAATTAAAATACAACTTATTCCTTCCCAACAAGGATTCCTTAAATAAACCCTTTTTATAATGCTATCGTTGTCAAAAGTTATTTTAGGAAGACTATCATTGCAAACAATTTGTTCAGTCCGTTCGAGTAATTCGTTCCAGTCATTAAATTCGTTTAATTTTAATTCAACCGCAATGCTGTCACTTTCATTCTCGTAAAGACCGAAATCTTTTTCGATTTTTTTTATAGGTTTTTGTTCCGCATTTTGACAGCCAAAAATGCACAAAATCAATATAATTAAAGACGATATTTTAATGTTAGTTACCATTTTCTCGTATGCACCACAACGTTTATGTATAAGAATAGTTGCGGGTTTGTATGCGAGGATTTTCCGAAGGAAAATCAGACGTTACAAACACGTAACGACCTTTGATTAAGCACTAAGCCGCAATTATTTTTATACGGTGTTAGCTGCAGGATTTTATTTTAATTTTTCCGATTCAACTTCTCTATATCCAGATATTGTTCCGATTGAACCATAATTTCCTGGATTACCATAGTTTCCAACATTCCCATAATTCCCATAAACTCCAAAATTAGTTCCTCCATAGCCATTATTCTTTTTATAAAGTAATCTATTTTCATAGACTATTTCTCCAAGATATTTTCCTTTCATATCAATAAAGAAATTATAGTTAGGTAAAAAGTGTCCAATATTTTTGCCAGAAGTCGAGTGCAATTGACCATTCACTTCGTTAGCAATATGTTTTCCTTTACTGTCAAATAAGAATTTCATTTTTATATTATTTCTTTTAAAAAATTAGTTTGAACATCTTCATTTAATTCTAACCATTCATTTAGTATTATTAATGAAGACTTTATTAGTCTGTAGTTTCTAGAAACGTCTTGTTGATAATTACCGTTAAATTTTCCTCCGTGAAAAAGATTGTTCCTAACATCTCTAATATGTAGATTCAGTTTGTTTATATCAGAAGTGTTTGGACTAAATTCACGCTCAATCCATTCCAAGTTATTATTGTTTAGGGTTTGAACCCTAGGTGAAAAATTTAGAATGAAATTTGTGGCTTCATTTAGGTCTTGTGTTTTTTCAGAATTAAATATGTCTCTAATCGAGATTATAAATAAGTCCCAATTTGGGCTAACTTTTTGATTATTTACACTTGCAAATTCAATTGTTGATTTCAATGCACATTCAAATCTTGAGAACGTAACAAAAAAATCAATTAGAATCTTTTTCCCTTCTTCAGAGATGGTTTCATTAAAATGATTAATAAAAATGTCAGATGTCATATTCTCGTTCGGTTATCTTGCAGCTAACGTGCTTGTATATGGTTTGTTGCGTGATTCAGCAACTAAGTTAGCAAATAAAAACTGAATAGAAAATCCGCGAGGATTTTCGTAAGTAGGCTAAAACTAGCAATAAAATATATACGGTGTTACCCAATGTATTTTTTATTGTTTGACTATTTTTTTTGTTAGAATTTTACCATTTTCAGCATATATTTTAAGTAAATATACTCCGCTTTCAATATTAGTCAAGTTGATATTTTCGAATTCATGATATTGAATTTTTATTTTATTACCTAATAAGCTAAATATCTCTATCTTATTTATACTCATATTCTCCGTCTTCACAGAAATATTGTCTTGAGCTGGGTTTGGATATAGTTCAATAGAATTGTAAAGGAAATCATTTATTCCTAGATATGTAGTTCCTATATCATCAATTTCAAAAAATCCAGTTTCGTAAGCTCCATCAAAAGAAATATTTTCGTTATGAAGAAGTCTCATTTCATAAATGTTAGATAGAACATTTTCAATGGTATTTGTACCTTCGATTAAAGTAAAATCTATAGAAGTCGTATTTATTTCAAAAACTACCCAATTATCTGTTTGTGGTATTATAATTGGATCTGTTAAAATGATTTTTGTATTGTCAAAATCAGAAAATCCAAGACGTAGATAAATATCGAATGAATTTGTATTTTTAATTACACCATTAATTTGGGCTGCCCCTGAACCGTTTATATAGTTATCTTGAAACCATGTTATGTTCCTAATCGACATTTCACCAGATATAGTATTCATTCCATTGCATTGCTTTCTTAAATAGCTATAATTGTTTTCATTTTGCTCAAGAGTTATATTGGTTGTTGAATTGTCACTATTAACCCAACCTTCTAATGTCTCTGATTCAAAATCGGTATATCCTTGTGATTGAGAAAAACAGAAAGTTGTAATTAATAACATTAAAATAGTAAAAAAATGTCTCATAGTTTAACGGTTTTTTTTGTTCGTAAAGTTCCAATTTTAGTATATTGGGTAACGTGTTTGTATATGGTTTGTTGCGTGTTTCAATCAATTAATTTAGTAAATAATTACCAACCAAGAAAGTCCGCGAAGACTTTCGTAAGTAGGCGAGAAGCCAGCAATAAATTATATACGGTGTTAGCAACAGTTTTTTATTTGTAATAGCTGTCATTCATTTCCTTGTTTGGTATTAAATCATTTCTAACAATCCAAACGCTAGCAGGTTCTTTTTCTTTTTGTTCTATTTCTTTTCTCAATTCGTTAATTTCTATACATTCATTCTCGCTTAAGTAGAATTGTTTATTTTCAAACCAGTTTATAATTGGGTAATATTTTTTTCTTTCTACTTTTTCAAGTTTATTTAGTTCTCTTAAATTTTCAATCCTATCAGTAATTTCAGATCGTTTAATTTGAGGTCTCAACTCTGGGATTAAATTAATCATACCATCTTCGGAAATTATTACTATAACTATAGGTGTTTTTCTACCAAACTGTTCATAATATCTTACAGCAGAATTATACCTAGAACCTCTTGAAGAATCGCCTTTGTCTGTGGCAAGACCATCAAGGATTACACCTATTGCAAAACAAGTTGAATCTTGGTTTAGTAAAACTGCACCATCTATTGATGTGATTTGTTGAATAATATTTGTTGCTAATTCCATTGGTTTTATTGCAAAACATTGCTTACCAAGTCTATCTGACTCTTTCTCTGCATTACTTGAAATTACCAACATTGTTCCGTGTTTCTGTTGAGTAGCTTGCATTGTAATGTCCCATAATTTATCTATTTGTCTTTTTTTTATGTTCTTAAAAATTCTGGGTAAATCGGAATAAAACTTGGTTCTATCTAATTTGTCTTTTGAAATATTTGGTAGCCTATATTCGACAACCATCATTGAGTTATTGTCGTGTAATACTTCCCACTTGAAATGACTAATGAAATTAATGATAAATAAAGATTCATCTTTTGGGTTATACTTTCCAACTAACTCACCTAGTCCATAAATTAGAGCTGAATCAGATATAATAATTGAATCATCAGTTGAAAGTTCTAAAAACTTTCTAACCTTACGATAATCACTTACTTTTATTGGTTCCTCAAGTTCTAAAGTTAAACGTAAATTAATATGTTCTTTGTTTGCAATGGCAAGTTTTCCAAAACCTTCAGCTCCTTCATATTTCATTGATGCAATTGTATTACAAGCGTCATACAAGCCGTGTAAACCATTAAAGTTACCACCTGCTTGAGAAATTGTATACATAAACTGTTTTCCAGATTCTCGTAAAACCTCTTCCGCTTGTCTTTCTATAGCTTGAAATCCACGATTTGGGTCTTTTAATGCGTTTGAACATTCTTTTAAATATGAATCAATAGTGCTTTCAATAAACGAACGGCTGATTTTAAAACGATTATCAAACTTTTCTTTAGTTAATGAGTAATGCTTGTTTAATGCTGCTTTTTGTATTTCAACAACTGTAAAAACTAAAAAACCATCAATATAAGTAGGATACGAAATATATTTTTCTGTATCTCCATATAAGTCTTCTCTTTCTAATATTTTTTTTATTGAGTCTATTAATGCTTTGTTTCCAATTCTATTTTTGTGATTTTCTTGAGCAATTGGATGAGAATGCCAAATTTTACCTTCACCATCCACTTTTTCAAGCTCTTCTGCTAATTTTTCTAAATTAGAGAATGAATCAATATTATATCCACAATCCTCTGGTTCTAAACATATTTTGTGCCTATCATCTCGTTCTTCAACCAAGAAACCTAATAAAAAGATTTTTGGCTTTAAATTTTTGTCAATACGATTAAATAGATTTTCAGCTTCATATTGAAGTGAATGTTGAAAGTGGTGCTGATATCCCCACATAAAAAGTCTTATAGTATCTCCCATTACTATTAATTGCTAGCGATAAATGTATAATATTACTGAAAGTATATTATTTCAATTTTAATAATTTTTCTATCTCTTTTTCGTACTTCGCATATGATGTTCTTCCTAGTTGAATCATTTTATTTAGTTTTTTTATGTCAGATTCTAACATATTTGTTCCGTGTTTAGGTTCTGGAAACGAATCACTAACCCTCAACATATTCAAATTAGAAAACAAAAGTTTTGCTATTATCGTGTTACTGTTTGTGTTGGCAGTTAGAACCTTCTCAACAAAATTGTAAATTCCAAACATTTTCAAAAACTTGTGTTTTAAACCTGAAGATTTTTCTACGTATTGACCAACTCCTATGTTGAGTAAATTAATTTCTGACTCTTTGTATTCAAGTGCTTTATATGCATCAATCATTGAATATAAAGTTGAATTATTTGCTATAAACCCACCATCAACCACTTCAATTTCTCCGTGATTTTCTGTTTTTATCTTCATTTTTTCAAAAAATGGGTACGCTGCACTTGAACATCTTAAAGCAGTTTCTATTGTACAATCAAAGCCAGCTTTGAATGATTGCTTCATTCCGTGAGCTTGTTGGATGTCAGTTTTAAAAACTAAAGGCATTTGTGTTTCAAAGTTCAATGCAACTATACCAATGTTAGTTTTAAAAGAATCGAATTTTAATGAACCAAAAATTTTATTTGCTTCTTCTTTTAGAGCTTGACTCCTCCCACTTTTAGAGCTTTTGTTCATTATTTTTGGAATGAGAGTTAAATACAATTCCTCTATTTTTGGAACTTCATAACCAAGCGCAATAAGAGCTGCGATTATAGAACCTGTACTAGTCCCAAATATTAAACCAAAATGTTCACATAGTGGACTACCTAGTCTTAATTCAAGTTCTTTTAAAACTCCAATTGTATAAACCCCTTTTGAACCACCACCATCTAAAACTAGTATGTTTAATTTTTTATCGCTCATTAATATTCGTTCCAAAATTTAATTATTTGTGTAACAAATGTTGTTGCATCTGAAATACTCCATTGTTGTTCATCACTACCAAAAAGTTTTCGTTGTTCATTTTGCACTAGATAATTTGTCATAGTTCCATCTTTGTTATCTGAATAAAACTGATTGATAATTGCTACTGTAATTTCTTCGAAAGTACTTTTTTGAAAATTTGAATTATTTGAGTTGTAGACTAGACATTCTAAAAAATAAGAAGGTGCAAGTTCTTTTGTTATATATCCATTATTAACCATTGCAGCTTTTATGTTTTTTAATACTCTAACTGCTGGTTTGAAGTTTCCATTTGTGTTATCACTTCGATTTTTTATACTTCCGTTCTTTAAATGAATTTTAGGATAGTTTATTATAGTTTTTTTAGGAATATCGTGTTCAGTTTTAAATACGATTCCTTTTATATAATTATCATTGACATTTGAATATGATTTATACTTTCTATAAGGGTTACAAACTAAAACATCGCAATCTAGTCTACTGCTACCATCTCCTGATACTACAATAGCTTTATTATCGACTTTGACACTTTTCTCTCCATAACAAAGTTTTAACTGCTCTACAACTGATGTTTTGAATGCTGCTAATGAATATTTTGCATCTGAATAATTAGAATCGAATTGTTCTCTTTCTGTAGCTGATAATGCAGAAAGGTCTTTAGAAAATATTGAACGGAATTCAACAACTAAATCTACATCACTATTACCATAGATATTAGTGTAGTTCGGGTATGAACCTTGTAAGTATGTTACATAGTTGACATCATCTTTCCAACTGACTTTTTTTATACAGTTCTCAACACTTTTATGTGTCGCAGCAGATGACTGCACTGCTCCTTGATTTGACCAAGTTTTTAATTGTCTTTCTGGTATTGCCATTTCTTGGTTTTAAATTGTTGCTAACGTTTTTGTGTAAGGAACGTTGCGGTTTTGTGTGCGAGGATTTTCCGAAGGAAAATCAGAAGCTAGCAAAAAAGCAATGCCCAAACGATTGATCTAAAATAAGCAATGTTTTTTACACGGTGTTATGCACTGGTTTTTTTCTTTTTTTGTCCGCTAGAGTTAAATCCGACGCATTTTTTATGTTTTCAATTTATTCATTTTTATCCTAAAACTCCCCAAAAAAAAATCAATTTTCAATCCGCTTTATATTTCCGAATCCAATATTCAGCTTTTACCTTTGGTATTCTAAGTTTTCCTCGTTAAAAACTGAACCTGGGAAAATCTATTTTTCATACAGTTCCGCCGTCAGATTTAGCCTTTCTGTTATTCAGCCAGAACATATCGGCTTACTAAATTTTCGATTATAAAACTGCATTTTGGCGAGCTGAAATTCAACGTGATTTTCCGTAATGTTTTTTAATTCCGAGTTGTATTTCTCAATTCAGATTTTCATTTTTAATCCACTAAAACAAAGAACTGACCTTTGTAAAAACACGGTTTTCGATGCACGCCAAACTTGTGCATAACGTTAAATATATGGTAAGTTGGGCAGAAAACAAGTAATTATTTTCGGTTTAGCCACAAGCTAAATCTTTTTATTTTGTTTTAATTTTTCTCATTTAATACCAAATCAAAAGATTTGGCGACTTTGCAAATAGACAACAACTTTTGGGTTAAAAACTAATCGCCCAATTTGCTATATATAGTGTTATGGGCTTTTATTTTTTTACCATTATGTCGATAGGATACTTTTTGTAACCAAAAATGCTTATTTGTTTATCCAAGTCAGCATATTTTTCCTCAAACCTTTCAAAGTTTTCCGAGTAACCAAATGAACCTGTTTTTTTCAGTCCGTCAATTATTTTTACCGAACCTATTTTTTCAAAAGAGTCTTTAAAATTTAGTAAATCTCTATGCTCGACAGCATCAATTACGAATCCAAAAAAGAACTTAGGATTCCCACCAACATAATCCCAAATAATTTCAATTCCTGGTTGTTCTTGTCTAGTTGTTTCTTTGTCATATCCAGTGCCAATAGTTCTACCTAAAATCATTTCTTTGGTAATCGATTTTTCTGTTGGTTTTTCGGAACTTTCATAAACCGTAGGTACAAACCAATAATTACAATTACCTCTGTATTGGTCTATTTTCATACAGATTAAACTTCTATAACTATTATCTTTAAGTTTAAATGATAAAATATCATTTTCGTTAAAGATGAAGTTGGAAATTTTACGATACTTTTTTGGCTTTCGTACTTTAACATTTTCTTTTTTGATTTTATTTAAAAATCGTGTTAATACACTTTTTCTTGATTTGCCTTCTTTTTCAGATAGCTTTCTCCATTCGTTTACACAAGCGTCTTTTGCTATAACATTCTCAATATATTTAACTCTTTCAGGTGTCATTAGCCCGATTTCCCAATATGCAAGTCCACAACTTGTTACATAAATTTCATTGTCGAAAGCATCAAAATAATCAGGTTGTTCTAGAGGGAATTCATTGAGTATCATTTCTGATTTAGCTTCACTATCATACAAGTCCATAATTCCCCAATAGGTATCGTGAGCAGTATCACCGTCAATTATTTTAGTTCCATCAGTTGCCATTCAGTTTTTTTTAATTGCCCATAACGTTGATGTATAAGAATAGTTGCGGGTTTGTATACGAGGATTTTCCGAAGGAAAATCAGACGTTACAAACACGCAACGACCTTTGATTAAGTACTAAACCGCAATTATTTTTATACGGTGTTGTACACAGGCTTTTTATTCAGTTATATATTCAAATATTATTTTCGGATTTATAGATTCCGATTCTTTTTTTTGTTTAAAAATCTCTAACTTTTTATTGTATCGAATTGTTAAGGTATCAAAACTTTTCCACTCAAAATTTACATCTTTTGGTTTTATAAATCCAGCACTTGCAACAAAGATTGGTTCAAGTTCTTTTTTTTCGTCGTAATTGCATTCAGTTGCGTAAATATGAATTGACCGATTCGTAGTCGCATTTCCAGTCATTTCAGTCATTTTTATTTTCCGCAAACTTTCGTAATCGCATTCCGCTTTTAATTCGGTTTCAGTTGGTTCGTCGAAAATCTCAAAATTTGCCATTAAAACAACGAATCCAATTATGGCTATAATTCCGAGTAGTAAAATTCCAATTAGTATCTTTTTTATCAAGTTTGAGTGAGTTTTTAGCTTGTGTACAACGGTTACGTATATGGAAAGTTGCGTGTTTGTGTGCGAGGATTTTCCGAAGGAAAATCAGAAGCTAGCAAACGAGCAACAAACTTTGGTTTAGGTAAAATTAGCAATTTTTTATATACTTTGTTACACACCGTAGCGACACGTTAAATTTATCAATTCTGTGAATTATATTTACTATATTCATCCCAATTCCCACCAACTTTTCCAAATAAACGTTGTTCAGCAAATTGAATCATTTCTCCATTGTTACATATTTTCCATAACTCCTCAAGGAACTTTTGATTATGTTTTTGACTGCTTAATTGGGGGTTTTCTGGTTTGACTTTGTCAACATAATCCTTAATAGCTACGTATAAAACTACAAGCGTTGCTTTTGCATCCTTTGATTTATCCATATCAGAACATTCATAACTAAATTTCTCTATAACATCAAAAAAGTTAGTTTTCATTAATTCGTCAGGATAAATTTGATTTATGTTGTCAATCCAAATGTCAAGTGCATATATTGTTCCAACTTCAAAATTTTTAAGACAATATTTGGTGTAATTCCTAAAAGGAATAAAACTAAATTTCTTTAAAATTGATTCTTTTGTTTTTTGAGATATGAGAAATGAACTTTTATTAAACTCTTCATTTTCGATATGGTAATTAAAAGTTATTTCGCGATAGTTTTGTAATTCTTTTGTTTGGGTAAGTAAAAATGATAAATAGACTTTCTGATGAGTAGGTTCGACAATAGAATTTTTTCTAAATATCAAATCAATTGAAATACTTTCTTTCTCTGTAGATTCAGTTGCTTTTAATTCCGTAATCATATTCGGCTTAATTGCATCAGAGTTATTTTCTAAAGCACGAGTAATTCCGTTGTCAGAATTCGGATTGTCTGTCTTTGATTCTTTGCAAGAAATAACAATAAATAAACAAACTATGGTTAAAATATTTCTCATTCGGTTTTTTCTGAGCTATTGTGTGTAACGGTTTTGTGTATGGTTAGTTGCGTGTTTAAGCAACTAATTTAGTAAACAAAAACGAACGCGAGAAAATTCCGAAGGAATTTTCCAAATAAGCAATGACCAAAGCAATTAATTATACACGTTGTTATATGCAGGCTTTTATTTTTTTCTTATTATTTCAATTAATTTTTTAGTTTCAATTGATGATTCGTTTTGTCTGTTTTCGTTTAAAGTCAATTTTCTTATTTTGTTGTACTTGCTTATATTTTGTAAAATTGTAGGCGAATTATACTGAATGTCAAAATACCAATGATGATTATCAAATTCTAAATTAATTTCACTAAAAATTTTTTGAAGGCCTTCTAAAATTCCCCATAAATCTGTCAATGATAATTGGTAAGGGAAAGAATATTTTTTTTTATCATTGTGAGCATAATATTTATTTCTCAAACCTTCAATCTGTTCAAATTTAACTGAAACCTCAGTTAGTCTATCGTTTAAGGAATTTAGTTTTTCTAAAGAAATTTGGTTATACCACTCGATTTTCCTTCTGTTAATTTTACAAAAATCAAGAAGCTTTTGAATATTATGGTGTTCATTCTTTCCAGTCAATTTAAAAATATCAATGACAAATAGTCTAGTATAATTTAAATAAAGTCTAGTAAAAAATCTAGATTCTGATAATGCTCCTTTTTTATGCTCTTCATTTAAGTTAATCAGAGCTTTTATATCTTTCTTTATGAATTCTAGTTCAAGTAGAGTATTTCGAATTTCTTCTAATCTCTGTTTGAGAATTTTTGTTTCAGGATTCATGTGTTTTTTTGGTCAGCTTGCATATAACGGTTAGTATATGAAAAGTAGGCGACTTCGAAGCACGAAACTTTCGGTTAAGCACAAAGTTTGACACGAGCCAAAACCCTTGATTTTATTACTATTTCGCCTATTTTTTATATACATTGTTACCAGCCGTTTTTAATTCTTTTCTTAGTTCTTCTAATTCTGATTTAAGCTTTTCTTTAGTTTGGTCAAAGTAAATGTCCCAATCTTCAATAGAGGTAACCGTTTTGAAAGTATCACTTTGTTTAATGTTTAGGATTTCAGATTCAAGTTGTTTCAGCTTTAGTTTCAATCTATTGATTGTAGCTCTAAGAATTTCTTTGTCTGATATACTGTCTCCTTTTTCAGCTTTAAGGATACCCTTTTCTAAATTTGCTAATATTTCAGTTACTCTTGCTAAGTCATTTTTTGCATTAGCTTCATTTAACTCTTTGAATATCGCTTCGGCTTGTTTTTGAACCTCAATAGGTTCATTAGAAAATTTGTCTGGATGACACAAAGTGGTTGCTTTCCTAAATTTCTTTTTCAGCTCCTTTTTTTGCTCGTCATTTAGATTTTGAATGTCCTTTTCTTTTTCCGCTTCAAATTGTCCTTGATATTCTTCCTCATCTCTTTTAGCTTCTTCGAATTTCTCTTTATCATCCTTCAATTTGATTCTTCGTAGCTTTAGGATTTCAAGAATAATTTCACCAAGTTCAATAGAATGCTGATGTTGAAATTCAGCAAGGATTTTCTCGAGTTCTGTTTTTTCGTTATCGAATGCATTTATTTGGTTTTCGATATTTTTAATTTCAAGCTTTAATGCAGCTATTTCTGGGTCAGACCAAATAGATAATTGTTGATTTTTGTTAATGAAACTTTCAATTTTATTTATTGCATCTCCAAATTCCTCTTTTTGTAGCAGGTCAATAATTTCATCGATATCTGAATTGAAAATATATTGCTCTAATTTTGATGCACTTCTTGATATTTCATCAATTTCTTCTAAAATCACAAAGTTCTTTATTATCTCAAGTCGCTTGATAATTTTACTGAGAGGAAATTCTGTTTTCTGAGTTTCGCTCTCTGGGAAATACGTTTGTTTTATTTTATTGAATTCAGAAACGAATTGTTCAGCTAAAGTGGTAACACCATTTGTTATCGTTATATTTTCATGATTTGACTCCGCTTTATTACTCCAATTATAAGAGCCTGTAATAACTGTGCAATGGTCAATAACACAAAATTTGTTGTGCATTAAATCGTGGTCACCATCACCAATTGGAAATACATTAGACTTCTTCGTTTTAAGTAAATCAAAATCAATAGATGAATTTTCATTTATATGGTCAGCAGAATACATAAGGTTGATTTGACAACCTTCATTGGCTTTTTGTTGAAGAACATTAAAAATATTTCGATTGGTGAACCAAGCAACAGCGATAAAAATCGAGTTTTGTGCTTTGACAAGTTCTGAAACTATTCGCTCCGCTATATTTTCAAATACTGCTTCTGTTTGCATATTCAATTCCATTTATGTATTGTGCCATCAACACTTGCAGTATATATTGCTTTGTTATTCTCATCAAATACAACTGAATAAATCCAATTTGTTGCTTCTCTTTTTATAGAATGATGATATGGGAATACTTTAGAGTGTTCTTTGTACTCACAAATTAATTGAAATGTTTTTGTGTCAAACACTTTTGAAATTCCATTATAACAATTAGCTACCAAATAGTTCCCATCTTCCGAAAAAACTAAATCATTAATCCATTCTTCGTTATCAATAGTTAGAAGGCATACTTGTTTATCAATGTCCCATATTTTTATAGTATTATCACACGAGCCACTAGCGAGTATATTTTTTTGTTTATTGTGTGAAACTGCTTGCACCCAATGAGTGTGCCCATCAAGTTGAGCTATTTGACAAGATTTTTCAAAATTCCATATTTTTATTTTCTCATCCTTGCCGCAACTAATTATTGTCTTATCGTCAGGCAAAAAAAGGACATCATTAACTCCAAGATTATGTGCTTTAAAAGAATGAAGAAGGTTTAATGAATTTGGATCCCATATTTTTATTGTATCATCCCAACTGCTGGTAGCTAAACGTTCGCAATTATTGCTTAATGCAATATTTGTGATTATTAAACCGTGTGCCTGGACGACTTGTTTACGAACACCATCTTCTAATAAGTCAACAAACTTTATTAGATTACCTGATTTACCAGCACAAAAAGACCAACTATTCAGTTTGTTTTGACCTAAGGATGTTATCCAATCATTATCTAACTTAAAGCGATCTATCAAGCTACCGTCTTCGGTATTCCAAAATCCAATTTCACCACTCTCGCTTGAAGAGATAATACATTTGACACCTTCTACAGTTTCTCCTAAAATTATTTTCCTCACCGCCATTTCGTGAGCATCAATTTTCCAAATCTGATTACCCTTGAAGTCACCTCTAAATTCAAATTTACTTTCGTGAAGTAATTTATTAGTAACGGCAAGCGAGTTACCTACCTTAACTATATCCGAAGAAATTTTTGTAGCTAAAGCTTTATTTTCATTTTTTCTGTCCTCCATTAATTGATTCTCATTTTTATGGCTGGTAACGTGTTCGTGTATGGTTAGTTGCGTGGTTAAGCAACTAAGTTAGCAAACTAATCACAGATAGAAAATTCCAGCGGAATTTTCGTAAGTCGGCAGTGACTTAGCAATTAATTATACACGGTGTTACCCAACGTTTTTTTATTCCGATAATGTTATTATTCCGTCGTTTCCAGTTATAAATAGACTTTTCTCTTTATTAATTATTGTCCTTTGAGGGCTCATTGCTTTTTTCAGTTCAACAATTTTTACAGATTTTTTGTCTTTTAGAAATACGACTAAATCATAATAATCAGAATATCGAATTCCGTTCTGTCTTATGTTTGTCAGATTTAAGTTTAATTCCTCTTCGATTTTTTCCACTTGAGAGTAAGGTCCAAGAATAATTAGACTATCCCATTCAAAATTGGCAATTTTTGGAAAATCAACTGTTTTATTTTTTGAGTTCAATTCCGCTTCGATTTTTTCAGTCAGAATTTTGTCATTTTCTAGTTGGAATAAATATCCGCAAGAAATAATTACGAAGAATAAAATTACAATATTTTTTTTCATAAAAAGAGTTTTCTCAAATGTTGGGTAACGGTTTAGTATATGGTTTGTTGCGTGATTAAGTCACTAAGTTAGTAAATAAAAACCGAATAGAAAGTCCGCGAGGACTTTCGTAAGCAGGCTAGAACCTAGCAATAAAATATATACATTGTTAGGGGCTGGCTTTTATTGTTTTTCATACGGAAAATTTGCTTTGTCTAAAAGTTCATATTTCCATCTATTTCTGTCATTATTCCATTTCTTGCTTTGACTCCTTAATTGTGCAACATTGTCCCTATGTTTCTTTAAAATTTTTGGATTCTTTTCTCTGAATTCTTTGATTTTATCAGTTCGCTTTAATTCTTCGATTAGTTTCCAACTATCGATTTTATCTTCAATACTTTCTCTATGTTTCTGTTTCTCCCATTCCCATTCCACACCATTTTTTGCAAGAAGATTCCCTAACATTTCTTCTCTGATTTCACTAATTAAATCAGTTCTATTTTCTCTGTCTTGTCTTAATTTTGAAGTCATTTGGTCGTTTAGCCAATGTCCAATATAGGTTTTTTGAGAAGGTACTGTCTTAAAGTTTTTCTTTTTACTATAATAATTCTCAAGCTCAACTAAACTGTCAGTCCATTCATCGTCTTTGGGACGTTTATACATTGTACTATCAAATTCCCAAAGGAAGTTAATTGATTGCATTTTCCTTTCCTCATATTCAGTCAGTTTTGGGCCATAACTTTTATTACCTTTTCTTCTCTGTTTTTGCCAAGCGCACCACCTACCAACAAGATAATATGGATTAGATTTGTTCTTAAATTGTGGCACATAAGTATATTCACTATTTGGGTCTACTTTGTTTTTATATTCTACAACTTTGTTAAAATCCTTATTCCATTTGATTAATCTTTTTCTTTCTCTACCTATGCCACCAAATGGAAAACCTACATCTAATAATCTCTCAAAAACTTCAAATGGTAGCGAATCTCCACCTTGATTATAGAGCTTATGCATTTTTTGATACCAATAAAAAAGTTCTCTATCATCTGTATGTTTACTTACTATTCCAGAAGGTCTTTTATTTTTTTTATAAGAAATATATCTTTCTAATATTGTGTCGAATTTTTCATAGTCGTTTTCGCCAAAACTTTTTTCAGTAGTTCTTTTAGTCGATGTGTCAATTTGCTCAAATCCAGATTCAATATCATAATCAGTAATTTCTATATCTGTTTGTTTTTCGTCCGGATTTTCCCCATCGTTATTTTTTGGTTCTTTAATTTTCCCTTTCTCTCCAAACTGGTTAAAAAGTAAGTTATCTTTTATTAATTTTTGTAATAATTCTTGTGTAAGTAATTCAAGCTTTGATGATGATAAATCCAGTAAATCGGAATAATAATCTTTAATTTCATTGATTAGATTTATTCCTTGTTTATCAGTTTCAGTACGAAAATCCAATTGAATAGACGCTTCTAAATTAGATTTCAATCCTGAACTTGTTAAGTTTGAAGAACCAATTATTACTCTTGTAAACTTTTCTCCCTCAAATATGAATAATTTCGGATGATAAGTTACGTAGTTTCTTTTATCATAATATATGTAAGTATTGATATTTTGATAAAGCAAAGATTCTAAAGCTTCTTTTGATGTGCCTCTGTTATCAACTCCAATGTAAAATCGGATATGGTCATATTTAGATTTAGCTTTTTTAAGAAATGGTTGAAGCATTTTAACGCCTGAAATAGAAGCAAAAGCAACGAAACCATTGAAAATTCTATAGTCTTTGCTTTCTAAAGATGCTACAATTTGTTTTCCGACGTTATTTTTGTCTCCTGAATCAAGTCCGTGTCCTAAAAAAGTTGCTTTCATTTACGGTATTTTGTGTGCGTGGTTTAGCTTGCCCCTAACGGGTTTGTGTATGGTTAGTTGCGTGGTTAAGCAACTAAATTAGTAAACTTTTACGAACCCGTGAATATTCCGCAGGAATATTCGCAAGTAGGGAAGAACAAAGCAATTAATTATACACGGTGTTGTGCGCTGGCTTTTCCGTTGTCTAATTGATTTTCTACTATTTTTTCCAACTCATTTTTCTTAAATTCAAACCAACTTTGTCTAAATTCAGAATGGTCGATTTTATGCTTAAAATTCTGAAATGGCTTTTTATTTGCTAAAGTATTTTCCAATTCCGACTTTAGATTTTGGTCTGATAACTGCTCGACAAAAAGCTCCATAATTTTAAATGACTCAAAGCTTTCTAAAGTCTCGAATTTTATAAAATCCGTTTTGTGTTTTTCTACTTTTTCTAAACTATCACTAAAAGCCTCTTTAAATTCATCCTCGTCAGAAAATTGCGAAAAGTTTGGAATTGCAACAATTTCATCAGTTTTGATATTAAAATAGCAGTCAAATCCGCAATCCAATTCTTGCGCAATTTCTTTAATGATATTAGATTTTATCATAAGCCTATTCTTGATTTTTTGCTTTTATTTTTGCTTGATATTCGTTTAAACAGCTTTGAAATACTGGCAATAATTTTTTAGTCTGATTATCGATTGACATTTTGGTAATCTCAATATATTCCGATTGAGTAAATTCCGATTGAATTTTTTCGGTCGAGCATTTACAGTATTCGTTAGTCAATTCAGGGTGATTTTCCGCCATTTCTTTTGAGTCAGAAACACATTTATCCGTTAAAATTTTTGCGCTTTCGTAAGTCCATCTTTGATTTTTATCTTTTATTCCATTATAAATTCCGTAACCAGAAATCAAGATTATTAAAACAATAATCCAATGCTTTCCAGACATAAAATTCTTCTTTATCGGTTCTGTCATTTAGTTCAGGGTGTTTTTTTAGCTTGCGCACAACGTGTTTGTGTATGGTTAGTTGCGTGGTTTAGCGACTAAGTTAGCAAACATTTACGAACCCGTGAATATTCCGCAGGAATATTCGCAAGTAAGCTCAATAAAGCAATTAATTATACACGGTGTTGGCAGTAGGTTTTTTTTCAATCCGTTCAACTATTTCATACCCTAAATTTCCTTTTTTTATAAACAAAAGTATAGTATCATTCTTTTGTAATTTATTCCAAAGTTCAGATTTAACTTTGAACTTCTCGTTGTAAATTCCAACGTTTGTGAAAATCCAATATTGAGAATCGTTTTTGTCTTTTTCGTCAATTTCAGATTCTTTTTCCCAAACAATAGATTCTGTAGGATTTAATTCCTTTTCTGCTTTGTATCGATTAATAAAAGTCACGCAAGAAATTAGCAATAAAGGAAATACTATTATTGATGAAATAAGTCCAGAAAAACTAAATTTTCGATTCTCTTTTGATTTGAAAAAGTATCTTAATATGATTATCGAAATCGCAAGTATTAAGCCATATACGCCAAATTCTCTAAAAATTGTAGATTGATTTACTGTATTTCCTAAATGTTTAAATTCAGAAGCCACAATTCCAATAAATGCACCTAAAATTAATGGTGCTATAACTGTTCCTTTTATTAGTTTTTTTAAGTCAGATTTTTTTCCGTTCAGAACATCAATTAGTCTGATTATATTTAGAAGAATAAAGAAAAAACCAATAAATGCAAAAATTCCAAGAAATGACTTTTTGTCGATGAAAAGAATAAGTAATATAATTCCGAATAATATTCCAACTGCAATTTGAAAATATTCGTTTTTTAGTATTCTATTCAAGTTCCTTTGGTTTAAAATTTATGTCTTTAAAAAAATCAAATGTTTAAATTTAAATTCGATTTTTGTTGGTCTGACAACTTACTGCCAACGGTTTTGTGTATGATTTCGTTGCGTGTTTAAGCACTAAAGTTAGCAAATAAATCACAGATAGAAAGTCCGCGAGGACTTTCGTAAGTAGGCTAGAACTAGCAATGAATTATACACGGTGTTGCCACACGTATTTTTTATAATCTATGTAGGTTCAATTAAGTCAATTAAACTTTTAGTTTCCTCAATTTTTTGTTTTAAATCCAAGTTTATTAATTGCTCAAAATAATTAAGAAACGGATCCATATTCTTTCCGTCAAGTTTTGTTTTCATATGAGTAAATTCGTTCCGTATTTTACTCAACTCAAGAAATCGGTTTGCTTTTATTTCGTAAGTTTTTAAATCCTTTACTGTTTTTATTTTAGGTACTACTGTTTTTAATTTACTTTTTAAATTCCAATGTCTTTCAATTTTTTCTTTATCAACAGTTTCCTTTTTTTTATTCTCAATCGTAAAATTTTCTGGAATTATTTCGTTGATAAAACATTCTACGGTTGATATTAGTGCTGTTATAGAACTTATTTTATACATTAAATATTTGTAGTAAGTATCTTCTTGAACTAAATATATACTGTTATCATTCGGATTGTCATTTGGGTCAGGATTTTGATGTAAAGTCCATTCTACAGTTTTTGGAAATAGTTTTAAATAGTTAGAAGCTTGTTTTTCAAACTCAATTGCTTGTCCAAGAAATAGACTTGATGGTTTTGGAATTTTACCACCGTAAAATTTTTTTAAATATTCAGTCGGAACTACATAAGAGAGTTTTGACGTGTCTTTATTTATCATCAAAAATGTATTACTCTTTTTAGTTTTCCGTTCTTTTTTTAAATCCAAAACTGCTTTTTCGTCAGTTACATCATCCACACTTTTCATAGTGTTTTCGGAAATTTCATATTCTAGCGGTTTGATTTTCATATGTGTGGCAACGGTTTTGTGTATGGTTAGTTGCGTGGTTAAGCAACTAATTTAGCAAACTTTTACGAACCCGTGAAAATTCCGCAGGAATTTTCGCAAGTAAGCTAGAAAAAAGCAATTAATTATACACGGTGTTGCCAACAGTATTTTTACGTTCTGTTTAGTTTTGATAGTTAAATTTCTTTCCGCCATCTTGTACTTCAATTTTCGCAATACTATCCATTGGAATTTGTCTTTTTAAACTTTGAACAAATCTTGAGCGTCCACCTTTCAAAGTGTCATTTTCTAAAATTACAGTGTCAAAATACATATGAAATTTTTTTCCATTTTTATGAGTAACACGTATTTCGATTGAGCCAGAATTATCCAGATAGGTTTTATTTCCATTTTTATCCACAACGATTATTCGGTTAATGTTGTTTGCTGAATATGAGATATTTCCAAAAGTCAGAGGATTATTAACTTTTACGTCTTTCATATTCGACGAGTTTGTGTTCTTCATTTGTTCTCGAAAACTTTCGGTTGGAATAGTATAAGTTTTACACGATAAAATCAAGAGTAAAATTCCAATTCCGATAAATTTTGAAGTTAGTTTTTTCATTAAAATTCTATGCGTTTTGGTTTTTTTTATATTGTTGGCAACGGTCTCGTATATGATTTGTTGCGTGTTATAAGCGAGTAAGTTAGCAAATAAAAACCGAAATAGAAAAACCGTGAGGTTTTTCGACAGTAGGCTATAAGCAGCTATAAATTATATACATTGTTGGCAACAGTATTTTATTTCCAGTTAAATTCATTTTTAATTTTCCAATAAAATTCCAAATCGACAATAGGTACTTCTGTCAAATTTTCTTTCTTATAGATTTCAGGAATTTTGTTAATTTCTAAAAGGCCAAAGCGTTGGTTACCAAAATGCACAAAACTCATTTGGTCATAGCTTTTGAAAATTGCGTAAGTGATTTCATTATTCAAATATGCTTTTTTAAAATAAGAATAAAAAAGAGTCCAATATCTTTTAAAATTTGATTTTGCTTGTAAATTATGGATTTCTGCAACGTATAAGTTATTTTGGACTAGAGCGAAATTCTTACTATTTGGGTAGTTACTGTTTTTTTTAGTAATTTCATATAGTTCTGCAATATTTGTAAAATAGAAATCAGATATTAAATTATTTTGTTTGGCTTTTTGAGTTGAATCAAGTTCTAATTCATTCCAAATTTGTCTAGTGTATTTATTTATTAGTTGGTCTTTTTCCTTAATGTCATTTAGTTTTTTTAAATCTATTTGTTTATCAAAATTATTTTTTAACCAAAAAAAGTGATTTTTAAGGTACATTTCTTTAAACCATTCAGCCAATTCTCCTTTTGTGATAGATTTATAATAAGATTCTCTACCATTTAAGTAAATGAGTTGAAATCCATAATTTTTTACAAGTTTTGTTAATTCAGTTTTGAAAAATTCAATATCATTGTATTGGTAGCTATAATTTATAAGGGAATATTTTAATTCAGCTTCATAGCCATAAATTTTTTCTAATTCAAAAATCTTATTTTTTACATTTTGATAATTTTCAGATTCGTGAATTATTGGATAAATTGAATCATTAATAATTATGTCTCTTTCCGTTTGCCCGTATGATAAATACGCAAAAAATATTATTAAAATTAGTCCAAAGGTGGCTTTTCTGTTCATTTCTTTAATGTTAATAATGGTTTTCTAAATAAAATTTTAAGACATAACAAACGTGTAATGACTTTTAGATTTATCCAAAAACAGTATTTTAAAATGATGCTGTAAAATCATTTTATATTACAGCAGTTTATTTATTTTTCGTTCAATTTTTTTCATAATATTTAAGCTTAAAATATCATTTATATATTCAATTTTTCCTTTTTTATCGATTATTATATTATATGGATAATAAGGAATTTTAAATTTTTTAATTAGTTTACTGTCAGGCACTACAGTGAAATCAAGTGTAGTTGTATTTAGAAAGTTAATTAATGAATTTTTATCGTTCCATGTAACAGCAAAAAATTCTACAGATTTACCTTTGAATTTCTTTTTTAATTTATTTAAATCAGGAAATTCCTCAACACAAGGTTTACATTGAATAAACCAAAAATTTAATACAACTATTTTTCCTTTTAAAGATTCCAAAGTATGTTTGTTACCGTCAATGTCCTCAAAGCTCAATTCCTCTAATATTGAACCATCTATTTGCTTTCTTAATTCTTTTTTTTCTTTTTCAATGATTTTATATCTATCATTTAGCTGCTTTTTAGACCTTACATTTTTCTCTTGGCTGAAAGTGTTAATTGATAACAAAGTTAATATGATAAAAAAGTAGAATTTAAGATTCATATTTTAATATAGTACGTTAAATTATTTAATAGAGCCCATTTTTTTATATTGTTGCCAACGGTTTTGTGTATGGTTAGTTGCGTGGTTTAGCAACTAAGTTAGCAAACTTTAACGAACCCGTGAAAATTCCGCAGGAATTTTCACAAGTAGGCAAGAACCTAGCAATTAATTATACACGTTGTTGCCACACGTTTTTTTTATTCAGATTATAACTTTTAAAATTTGAATATCATGAAATTTAATCAACTTTTAACGAGTCTATTTCGTTTTTTAATCCAAGTATTAAGGTGTTCGTTTGATTCAACTGCTTTTGATAACTATCATTTAGTTCATTTATTTCGGATACTGCTTTGGTCAATAATTCTACTTCCTTTGAGTTTCTATCTCCACTCATTATGTTAGGGATAGATGCTAAAATTCCACCTATAACCACATACATTATGTTATATAAAATGTCGTATTTTAATCTTTTACTGGTTAAGTTTTTAATAACTAAATCCAATTCTTTTTCGGTTCTAATACTTGATAAGTATTTTTCTATTCCGCCATCTTGTATTACAAAAACACCTTTTTCATCCAACTCAAAAAGACCAGATTGTTTTTGTCTAATTAGGTTTAAGGATTTACAAATTCTAAATGCTTTTTCGGTGTTATCATCAACTTCCTTTGAGAAGAATATTTGTCCATCATCAAAAGCCATTTGTAGCAACATATCTATTTTTTCTATTATGTCTTTTTTGATTTCCATTCGTGTTTTTTGTATTATACTGAAA
>NZ_JAHKPS010000014.1 GCF_018860565.1 Winogradskyella psychrotolerans | reverse complement strand
ATAAAGCCCATTTTACCTTAAAACGATAAAATGTAGATGTGATAAAAAAAAAGGCCTGAGCAATTAAATGCTCAGGCTTTTTTTTTGTAATCTTAAGTCGTAACTATACTAATAAGAGTCGATTTGTAACCGTTACAATAGTCAGAAATTCATTATGTAAAAATGATGAACTTAGGTTGTATAACAAATTTAAACAACAGATAATACTATTTATTTAGTTGTGAAATAAATTACTAACTTATAGAATTATGAAGTTTTACACAATTAAACCTAATGTAAGTAGCAGAATACTTTTTGCACCGAGTAAAGCAATCTTATAGACAATCTTTTTGATATAAAATTGACACTTGTAATAGGTTTGGTTAAGTAGTGATGTCTAAACAAGAAAGCCTGAGCAATTAAATGCTCAGGCTTCTTTTGTTGTGTATTGCAAGTTCTGTTATATATTAAAACCTAACGTTAATATAAAATCTGTGTATTTAGATTTAATTGAAGCTGCATCTGTAAGTCCTATATTATATAATTGATAGTTGATTTCACGTTCAGATTGGCTAAATGCTAAATCAATATTAAAATCACCAAAATTATATCCTAAACCTAAGGAATAGCCGTTTAAATCACCATAAAAATCATTATCCTTATAAGGACTTTCTTCAAAACGATAACCTCCTCTAAAGCTAAGTTGTTTGTAGCGGTATTCTCCACCTATTTTATAAGAAGTGGCTGTGTCTAAAGTAGCATTTATTTCATTGTTTATTGATGAAAAATACGAATCAGATGTTGGTCTAAACTTTATATTACTGTAATCTTTTATAGCATAATCAAAGCTTATTAGGCCCTTCTTTCCAAAAACATATGCTAAACTTCCTGTAAGTTTTCCTGGTGTTTGTAATTTGTAATCTTCGTATATGTTTATAATATTTGGATTTACTATTTGGTTAATAGGTACTCCTCCTTCTATTCTAGTTGTGGCTAAATACTGTGAAGTTTCTTCAGAGACTCTATACCAAGTTGGTGAGTTATATGATAATCCCACTCTAAATGCTTCAGTAATCTTAGCAATAGTTCCTAATTGAAAAGAAAACCCACTTCCTGTTGTTCGTAAATTATTTTCAAAATTTACGTTTGTAATTGTAGAATTGGCATTTGAGTTAGACTCATCAAGAAAAGTAGAGCGATCGTAGTTTATAAAATGTGAGTTCAAGTTTAATCCAAAATAAAACTTGTCATTATAGCTTGTTGCAAAATTAAATGCTAATTTTCCGTTGTAACCAGAACTAGCATAGGAGTAATGCTGATTGTAATTTCCGCCTTTAATAGCTGAAATATAATTGTTTGTAGTGTCATCTTCATCAGGATTTATGATATAGCCTTCATATCCTAAAAATGCTTGTTGATTTTGAAAACCGTATATAGAGCCAATTTCAGAATAAGCTTGAGATAAAGATTCTCCCGGTAAAGCAGAAATATCATCTAAAGGTTGTCCATTAGCATTCTCAACGAAGTAATCACCAATTGTATTATTTGGATTTACTCCTCTAGCAACCCAATCATTATCAAAGTTTGTAGAACTATCATAAGCAACGCTTAACGAGAATTTTTTCCAAAGTGAATTCGAATTCACATTATTAAAAACAAACACAGCACCTAATTGATTTAAGTCAATGGTTAAATCTGATGATGAATTATTCTCATTAAAATAACTGATATCATTACTCTTATTAAATAAGCCTACAGATAATGAGGCATGACTGTTATTAAAAATAGCAGAACTTGCTGGATTAATATTAACACTAGACATGTCCCCTCCTAAGGCTCCAAAAGCACCACTCATGGCTTTAAAACGAGCTGTTCCTTGAATTTCATCCATAGAATATCTTACTGCGTCAGTAATGTCTTGTGCTACAATATAGGATGTGCTTATTAAGCCTACGCCTAATAACATAAGTAATTTTTTCATAAGTAATTTTTTAAATTTAGGAATCAAATATAAGTTTATCCTCTGCCACGTCTACTGCTAGATGAGCTACTACTAGAAGACCTAGAACTTCCTGATGATCTTACGCTGCCAGATGAAGACCTAGAGCTGCTAGAACTAGAGCGTACAGAACCAGAAGATCTTGTGCTTCTTGTAGGCGTAGTTGCTCTAGTATTTGATCTTGTTGACCTTGTTGTAGAAGGTCTAACTCTCGTGTTTGAACTCGATCTAACTGTACGTGTAGGCCTAGTTGAACTTGAGTTTCTAATTGTCCTAGTTGAAGAATTAGAAAATGTTCTTGTGCTTCTAGTACTTCTAGTGGCATTACTAGAGTTTAATACTCTACGAGTAGAATAATCTCTTCTTGATAGTGCAGAATTACTTCTGCGAGAAAGTGTAGAAGTATTTCTACGGCTTAAGTTATTATTATAAAGTAATGATCCTCTTCTAGAGTTGCTGTAAGCATATCTATTGGTGTTTCTGTAGTAATTATTATTCCAGCCCCAATTGTTATGACCGTAGCCGTAAGCATAACCGTAATTGTAGTACCAAGGAGAATGGTAGCCATAACCATAAGCCCAATGACTATTCCAACCCCAATTATTATACCTGTATCCCCAAGGACGTTCCCAGCCATAGTAACCATAGCCAAAACCAATATTCCACATCCATGGATTGTTGTAACCATACCAACTATTGTCGATGTAATTAATGGTTATAGTGTTGTTGTCTTGTCCCCAACCACCATAAGCTGGTCGTTGTTCTAATGTATCTTGAGGAGTTTCAACATAGTTACTTTCATAGGAGTCTATATCTGTAAATACTTCACTTTCCTCTTTTATGGCTTCAATTTCTGCTGAATTTTCAGCAAAATAATTTTTGTAATAATTAGAGTCATTAGTCGAAGTTGTCACGACAGGTTCGTCGGTTTCTTTTTCATATTCTTCAGAAGAATAGATGCCGTCATTGTCGTATCCAGAATATTGAAACGACCCACAAGAAGTTAACACAGTCGCTAAACCAAGTGCAACAAAAAATGGCAATTTTTTAATTATAATAGTTTTAAATTGCATATCTCTTTTTTTTTATTGTTGAACATAGCAAAAATAGTTAGTTTTGCTGAACTATTTAATACATTTAACATAAGCACAATATTTGTGCCAAAACACTTAAAATGAGCAAAAATCTTACGAGTAGAGCTGAAGATTATTCAAAATGGTACAATGAATTGGTTGTAAAGGCTAATTTAGCAGAAAATTCTGCTGTAAGAGGCTGTATGGTTATAAAGCCGTACGGTTATGCCATATGGGAAAAAATGCAAGCTGAATTGGATCGCATGTTTAAAGAAACAGGTCATGAAAATGCATATTTTCCATTGTTTGTTCCAAAAAGCTTATTTGAAGCAGAGGAGAAAAATGCTGAAGGTTTTGCTAAGGAATGTGCTGTTGTTACACATTATAGATTGCAAAATGACCCAGATAACGACGGGAAGTTACGAGTAGATCCTGAAGCTAAACTAGAGGAAGAGCTAGTTGTTAGACCAACAAGTGAAGCTATTATTTGGAATACCTATAAAGGATGGATTCAAAGTTATAGAGATTTACCAATTTTAATAAATCAATGGGCCAATGTGGTACGCTGGGAAATGCGAACACGTTTATTTTTAAGAACGGCCGAATTTTTATGGCAAGAAGGACATACGGCTCATGCTACAAAAGCAGAAGCATTAGTTGAAGCAGAACAAATGAATGATATTTATGCAGAGTTTGCTGAAAACTTTATGGCTATACCTGTTATAAAAGGAGTGAAAACAGAAAGTGAGCGTTTTGCAGGTGCTGTAGAAACGTATTGTATTGAAGCATTAATGCAAGATGGAAAAGCGCTTCAAGCTGGTACATCTCATTTTTTAGGTCAAAATTTCGCAAAAGCATTTGATGTTAAGTTTACCAACAACGAAGGTAAACTAGATTATGTTTGGGCTACATCTTGGGGAGTTTCAACACGATTAATGGGAGCGTTAATAATGACGCATAGTGATGATAAAGGTTTGGTATTACCACCAAACTTAGCACCATCTCAGGTTGTTATTGTACCTATTTATAAGACTGATGAGCAATTTGAAGCAATTACAGAAAAAGCTGAAAGCATAATTAAAGAATTAAAAGCATTAGGAGTAAGCTGTAAGTTTGATAAAAGAACAACTCATAGACCAGGAGCAAAGTTTGCGCAGCACGAATTGCAAGGTGTGCCTTTAAGAATTGCCATAGGTCCAAAAGATTTAGAAAATAATACCATCGAATTGGCAAGAAGGGATACCTTAACTAAAGAAATTGTTCAGATGGATGGTTTGGCTTCAAAAATAAAAGAGCTTCTTGAGGTAATTCAAAATGAATTATTTCAAAAAGCTTTAAATTATAGAGACGAGCATATTACTGAAGTAAATGATTTTGAAACTTTTAAAGAGGTTTTAAATACAAAAACAGGATTTATTTCAGCCCATTGGGATGGTACAGCAGAGACTGAACAAAAGATAAAAGAGTTAACAAAAGCAACTATTAGATGTATACCTATGAAAAATAAAAAAGAGGAAGGAACGTGCGTATACAGCGGGAAACCATCAGTTCAACGTGTGCTTTTTGCCAAGGCATATTAATTTTTTAAAAAAAAAATTACTTAGGTGTTGCAGAATTTAAAAATAGTTGTATTTTTGCAACCGCAATGGAAACGTTGTCGGTTCATTTAAATAATAAAATAACCAAAATGGCCCGTTCGTCTATCGGCTAGGACGCATGGTTTTCATCCATGTAAGAGGGGTTCGATTCCCCTACGGGCTACAATTTTTAATAAGAAAGAATATAATGGCAAATCATAAGTCAGCTTTAAAGAGAATTAGAAGTAACGAAAAAAGACGTGTACTTAATAAATATCAGCATAAAACAACTCGTAATGCTATAAAGAAGTTACGTGAAATTACTGATGCTAAAGAAGCGCAAACAATGTTGCCTTCTGTAATTAGTATGATTGATAAGTTAGCTAAAAAGAATGTGATTCATTCTAATAAAGCGGGTAACTTAAAATCACAGTTAACTAAACATGTTGCTACAATATAATTTTAGATTCTACTAAGATATTAAAAAGTCTTTCCTTTTTGGAAAGACTTTTTTTATTTTCAATGTTTTTTTAGTCTTGTAAAATTATTAAGTGTTGCGATTATGTAAAACTATTTATCAGTAGTACCATATTAAGTTTAAGGACGTTTTAAAGTCTGTTGGCTTGGCGCTTGTAAACACAAGCAATGTAGCTCAAAACTAAAGATAAATTGTTTTATTTTTTACGATAGCAATGTGATTATGCTTTTGTAGGACGTTTTTTTTTTGGTAATTTGATTTTAGGCTTACCATAAAAGTTTTAGATAATTATTGTGCTACTGGTCTTCCGTTTTCCATAAACTAGGTAATATACGTTTATTACTAGCCTAATTACACGTATTTGCTAAACAGAGTATTTCTCATCGGTCTAAAATTTTTGAGTGTCAGTTTTGTTCACTTCAAAATGTTTTAAAAGCTATTATAATTGTTGAAGGATTATTATTTTCTTGTCTTTAGGTAATTATATTGTAAAACCACAATTCTATTTGTGTCTACCTAGTTTTATAAGGTTTAAAACATAGAAATTAATCGCTATACTAATAGATCGCTAAACAAATAAAATGTGATCAAGTTTTTTAAACTATCTTTGCAGTCTAAAACATATTGAATGCACAAAGCAGGTTTTGTAAATATTATTGGTAACCCTAACGTTGGTAAATCTACGTTGATGAATGCTTTTATAGGTGAAAAATTATCTATTATAACATCAAAAGCACAAACAACAAGACATCGAATTTTAGGTATTGTAAATGGCGAAGATTTTCAGGTGATTTTAAGTGATACACCAGGTATCATTAAACCAGCATATGAGCTACAAGAGTCTATGATGGATTTTGTAAAGTCAGCTTTTGATGATGCAGATGTATTAATTTATATGGTTGAAATAGGTGAGAAGGAGTTAAAAGATGAAGCTTTCTTTAATAAAATCACAAATTCAAAGATTCCTGTTTTATTATTGTTAAATAAGATTGACACGTCAAACCAAGAACAACTCGAAGAACAGTCAGAGTTATGGCAACAAAAAGTGCCTAATGCCGAGTTTTTTCCAATTTCAGCAACAGAAGGTTTTAACGTTCAGAATGTATTTGATAGAATTATTGAATTATTACCAGAGTCTCCTGCATTTTACCCTAAAGATCAATTAACAGATAAACCGGAACGTTTTTTTGTAAACGAAGCCATTAGAGAAAAGATCTTAATACATTATAAAAAAGAAATTCCGTATGCTGTAGAAGTTGATACTGAAGAGTTTTTTGAAGCGGATGATATTATAAGAATGCGTTCCGTAATTATGGTAGAAAGAGAGACTCAAAAAGGAATTATTATTGGACATAAAGGCTCGGCATTAAAGCGAGTAGGAGTAGAAGCACGTAAAGATTTAGAAAAATTCTTTGGTAAACAAGTGCATTTAGAATTGTATGTTAAGGTGAATAAAAATTGGAGAAGTAATCAGAATCAGTTAAAACGTTTTGGTTATAATCAACGGTAAGTTCTAAGAGTCTTTTTCATAAAATCATGTAATTTATACATTTCTGGTTTTCCTTTTGAACGTCCAATTCTACCTGCAA
The DNA here is from genome assembly GCF_018860565.1 of Winogradskyella psychrotolerans. Classification (GTDB taxonomy): domain Bacteria; phylum Bacteroidota; class Bacteroidia; order Flavobacteriales; family Flavobacteriaceae; genus Winogradskyella; species Winogradskyella damuponensis. The sequence goes on along the minus strand of NZ_JAHKPS010000014.1, from coordinate 5,735 downwards.
AATATAATACAATCCATATTAGAATCATAAAAAGCATTAGAAACAGCTGTATCGCATAAGTGTTTCCTAGGCTTATGTTTGTATATGCCCAAATTCCAAAACCTAGAAAAAGAGCAGCGACTATAAAGTGAAAAAACATAAACATAGTCCAAACGGTTGGGTTGGGGCCAAAAAGACCATGAACTATTGTTTTACCTTTTCCATCTTCATTAATTTCTAAATGCAATTGAGGAGACCAAAAATGTTGGTCTTTTTTTGGGAATTTTATAAAAACGTGATCGTCAATCCTAGAAACAATAAATTCTGTTTGGTTAGTTTTTGTTTCGTCAAAACCTTTTAGTAATTTTTCGTTATGAGTTGTTACTTCAAATTTAAAACGAGGCCTTAATACGATTTCATTGGAAAGTGCCATAATTATTGTGAAACAGAGTGTTTCCTTTATTTTAAAATAAGGAATTCACAACGTCTGTTAATTGAAAATTCTGTTTCTGTACAATTTTCGCCACACGGAACTAATGGTTGTGACTCTCCATAACCTTTAGACGTTAAACGCGCTCTTGAGATTCCGTTTTGTACTAAATATTCTAAAGTTGCTCTTGCACGTTTTTCAGATAAGTCTAAGTTAAATTCAAAGCCTGCTCTAGAATCTGTATGTGCTCCAAGCTGTATTTCCATTCTTGGGTACTTTTTAAGTAAATCTACCAATACATCCAAGGTTCTTGCAGCTTGTGGTTTAATGTCCCATTTCGCAAAGTCGAAATAAATATTTTCTAACTCAATAAAAGTGTTACCAAATTCATCATCAGTTACAATTTCTTCAGCATCTTTATAAGATTCTATTTCAAGCTCAATATTAAATTCTATGTTGCCTTTATCATTAGTGTCAAAAAATTCAATTTGAGGAATATATTTAGGTTGAAAACCTTCAACAGAATAATTTTGATTTGGCTTAGTTGTCAACTGATATTTTCCGTCTTCACCCACTATAACTTCACTTATTACATTTCCATCTTCATCAAATAAAGTTACGGTTGTATTAGGTAAAATTTCACCTGTTACCTTGTCTGTAACTAAACCTTCAATGGTATAAGTTCTTTCGGTTTCAATGCGTTTAAAAGTATATATATTATCTTCACCAGATCTATTAGAAGATATGTATCCAGTGTTTAAAGAATCGATTACGACAAATGCGAAGTCATCTTTTTCAGTATTAATAGATTCACCTAAATTAAGTGCATCGAGGTATTTATCATTATTTATGCTACTCGAAAATACATCTAGACCACCAAAACCATTTTTTCCATTAGAAGCAAAATAAAGAGTGCTATCTTGAGCAATAAAAGGAAACTGTTCTCTACGAACAGTATTAATATTTGCACCTAAGTTAACGGGTTCACCAAAAGAATTGTCTCCTAAGATATCTACGTAGAAGATATCAAAAGAGCCCATGGTATTTGGCATGTCACTAGCGAAGTATAATTTTGTTTCATCACTATTTAAAGCAGGATGCATAGTAGAGTAGGTGTTACTAGAAAAGGGTACAGGTTCTACATTTGTCCATTTATCATCAACTAGTTCTGCTTTAAAGATACTAACAACAGCAATTTTTGTAGAATCTAAATCAATTCGATTTTTGTGATTTCTAGAAAAATACATGGTTTTACCATCTTTGGTAAATACGGCATTACTTTCATGCTGTTTTGAAGTATTTATATTTTTATTAAAAGGTTGTATGCTATCTAATGTTATAGAATTTCCGACAGTTACTTTACCTTCATATAAATCTAAATACGGTTTGCTATTCCATTTGTAATTTGGATTTTTTAAATTTTTTGTTGAAGAAAAAACGATTTTATCTCCATAAATACCAACTCCAAAATTTGAACCTCCAATATCTTCTGTAATATTTTTTAGTTCATATTCATAAGGAATAATACGTTTTAACAACGATTTAAAACTTTTGGTATTAATAGGGTTGTTTAAATAAAGAGATGAAATTTCATCTGATTCTTCGTATTTTCTGGTTCCTTTTAATACATCAAAATACTTGAAATAAAATGCTTCAGTGAGTTCCGTATCATTTTTTAAATCATAAACTTGTTTGTAGGCTTTATAAGCACGATCAAATTCAGAGTTATAATAATAACAGTCTCCTAGCTTTTCTAAATTAACTGCTGTTTTTGGAAGTTCCGAATAAATCTCAGCAGCTTCAACATATGCTCTATTTTCGTAAAGCGCATCAGCTTTACTAGATTGTGAAAAGCATAGATTTCCTGTTGTTAAAACAGCAAATAAGATATATAGTTTAAACGTTTTCATTTGTCTTTAATTAGAAAAATCTTGGCGATTTGTCGTAGCCTTTTCCGAGTTTACCAATGTTAAATAATAGCATTATTTCGTGTGATCCCGAATTAAATCTACCTAAATTAGATATTGTATGGTCGTAGGCATAACCAATACGTATGGCATCAGTCATTGAAAAATTAATCATACCAACGTAAGAATCATCAAAGCGATAGCCAGCACCAACTTCTACCAAATTATCAATTAAAACATTTGCATTTAGATCTATAGATAAGCGTGCGCCATCGACATGCTTTGCCATAAAAGAATGCTTAAACTTAAAAGTATCATTTAAATCTATGACATAACCACCAGTGAAAAATACATGTATATTTTTTTTACCTTGAGATATAATTCCGCTATCCTCCTCAAGGTATTTTGTTTCTAAAAGATTTGGTGCAGATAAGCCTAAATAATAATGATCTGAGAAAAAGAATAATCCAGCTCCAACATTAGGAATAACTCGGCTTATATTTTCTGCAAAGGCCGGATCTGGTAAAGGGTCAGAATATACAAACCCATCAAAATTGGTACTGTAAAAAGTAGCGCCAGCCTTTATCCCAAAGGATAACTTTGTGTTTGCACTTACAGGAACCACAACAGCTATATCTGCAAAAGCACTTGTTTGTTTTACAACGTCACCAATTTCATCATGTACAACAGATAAGCCTCCTTCTACGTTATCTGTAATTGTAGAATGAACAAAATATGTACCGGTTGTTGGTCCACCAATAGATCGAGCCCACTGCGTACGATAAAGTAGGCCAAGATTCATCATAGAGTTGTCATCTGTAGCATAACCAGGATTTATGACACTCATATTATACATATATTGGCTGTATTGAGGATCTTGTTGTGCGTGCAATTTCAACCCTAAAAAAAGAGTTGTTATGGCAATGCAATATGTTGTTATTTTACTTATCATTTTAATATGTCGTAAATTATCTACTTAGATACACTCTACCTTGTATTGGTTCCGTTTTTCCATCATTAAATTCTAAGATATAAAAATATACTCCAACAGGTAAAACAGTATTGTTGTTTTTCCATGTTCCGTCCCACTTAGGGGAGTCTTTGTCGCCTTCGTAAAGTATATTTCCATATCTATTATAAACGCTAAGTTTAAAGTTAGGATAAAGTTCGTCTAAGTAAAGAATATCAAAAACAGGATTAATATGGTCGCCATTTGGAGAAAAACCATCTGGTATTACAATGCTTTTTACACATTCAATAAAACTAATAGTTACTTCTAATCTTATACTTGTTTCACAATTATTTTCTGTTCTAAATGCTCCATAGTATATAATCCCTTCTTGTAAAGCATCTGTATCAGCATAAGGTATACCTCCAATAGCTTGATCATACCACACAATTGAGTCGCCTACATTTATATTGTTAGAAATGTTGTTGGATAAATCTGCAATGGTTGGATTATCTTCTATACAAAACTCTGTGCCGTTGTCAATTAATTCTGGTGTTGGTGGATCTTGTACTATTATCTTATAAGGTTCAACAGTATTAGTAATTGCACTACAAGTTTGCCCAAGTACATATAATTGAGTCAGAGTAACCATAGTAATTCCAGGGTTTGGTAATAGTGTTTGTGGAATTATAAATGTTGAGTTTCCACTTACTACAGAAATTGCAGCAGTATTTACAGAAGCGTTAGCTTCACTAAGTTGATATACAATAGAATAATCACCATCTGGTAATTGATTAGCTCCACTAATAATAATTTCGGCATCTTGAAGACCTAAACAAATGAAATTGTTATCCATAGAAAGTTCTAGTCCTGTAACGTCTGGAAGGTCTAGTATTGTAACAGATACATTAGCAGAAGCTGTTAAGTTACATTCTGTTGATGTTACGGTATAGGTGTATACATCAGCAGTATCAACTGTAGGGTCAAACACTCCAGTTCCACTAGCAAGTGCAGGTGTCCATATCCCTCCAGTTTGTGGGGAACCACCTAAACTATCAAATAGATCTACAGAGTTTGTATCATCGATACATAAATTAAGTGTGTCATCTAATCCAGCATCTGGTACTTGAGTAAGTGTTACAACAACATTAGCAGTTGCATCAGGACAAGTTGAATCTGTACTAGAAACAGTATACGTATAGGTATCAGCAGTGTCTACCGTTGGGTCAAATACTCCAGTGCCACTTGTTAATGCAGGAGACCAAGTACCACCTGTTTGTGGAGTTCCTCCTAAACTATCAAATAAATCTATAGGTGAAGTATTACTACAAAACTCAATAGTACCATCTGTACCAGCGTCATTTGCAGTTGAAATAGAGACTGTTACTGTCGCAGAACTAGTTCCACATGAATTATTTATAGTATAAGTATAAATATCAGCGGCATCTATAGCTGGATCAAACATTCCTGTTCCACTGGCAAGAGCAGGAGACCAAACTCCCCCTGTATCTGGAGTTCCTTCTAAGTAATCAATTAAATCAACTGAACTAGAATCGCTAGAACACAAATCTAGTGTACCATTAGTTCCGGCATTTGGTGCTTGAGTAAACGTTACAACAACATTAGCAGTAGCATCAGGACAGCTTGAACCTGTACTAGAAACAGTATATGTATAGGTATCAGCAGCATCAACCATTGGGTCAAATACTCCTGTCCCACTTGTTAATGCAGGAGACCAAGTACCACCTGTTTGTGGAGTTCCTCCTAAGCTATCAAATAAATCCACTGCAGTATCTGTATTACAAAGTTCTAAAGTACCATCAGTTCCAGCATCATTTACATCAGATAAAGAAACAGTGACAGTTGCAGAATTAGTTCCACATGAATTGTTTAAAGTATATGTATAAACACCTTCAGGATCTGTGTTAGGATCAAATATTCCAGTTCCGCTAGTTAGTGCAGGAGACCAAGTACCACCAGTTTCAGGTGTGCCAGAAAGACTATCAAATAAATTAACTGTATTTGTTGAATCACATAAATTAAGTGTTCCGTCATTTCCAGCATTAGGTGCTTGTAAAATAGAAACAGTAACTGTTGCCGTAGCATCAGGACAAGTAACTGTTCCGCTAGAAACAGTATAGGTATAGGTGTTAGCAGCATCAACCATTGGGTCAAACATTCCAGTTCCACTAGCAAGTGCAGGGGACCAAGTACCACCAATATCAGGTGTGCCACCTAAACTGTCAAATAAGTTTACAGCAGTATCTGTACTACAAAGTTCTAAAGTACCATCAGTTCCAGCATCATTTACATCAGATAAAGAAACAGTGACAGTTGCAGAATTAGTTCCACATGAATTGTTTAAAGTATATGTATAAACACCTTCAGGATCTGTGTTAGGATCAAATATTCCAGTTCCGCTAGTTAGTGCAGGAGACCAAGTACCACCAGTTTCAGGTGTGCCAGAAAG
>NZ_JAHKPS010000005.1 GCF_018860565.1 Winogradskyella psychrotolerans | reverse complement strand
TATTTCAGGAAAGTTCATTGTGGTAATGAAGCACAACGTTATTGTATATGGTTTGTTGCGTGGTTAAGTACGTAATTTAGCAAATAAAAACCGAATAGAAAATCTGCGAGGATTTTCGTAAGTAGGCAAGAATTAGCAATAAATTATATACTGTGTTAGAAACAGGCTTTCCACGATTGTCTAATCATATTTTTTAATAAATCGATATAGTTCCAACCAATTTTTCTTGAAGCCAATAAAGTCAAACTATCTTGATTTTGTCTGTGAGGTCGTGATGGTCCAGTCATATTAGGTTTCATATTCAAATCGAACAAGAAATAATTCCCGTTTTCATCTGCTCTACAATCAATTCGTATTGGTGCTTTGATATTAAGCAATTCTCCCGCTTTTTCACATTGCCTACAGACATCAATAGTTTTTCGTGAACTTAGTTCGTCAATTCCTAGAACAGAACTATTCTCCGTTACAGCTACTAGTCCGTTATAAGGTGCAATTCCATTTTTATGATTGATTCTTTTAACCGCAGGTAGGCACCAAGGCTCTTTGTGTAAGACTTCTTGATTGTCAATTAAATAATTACCTGAAGGCATTACGGTTATAGTTATTTCTTGACCACTTAAATATTGCTCAAGATATACCATATTTCCATATTCATTATTCTTGAATATTTCGTTTAGTTTGTTATCTAATTCTTTTTGGTTTCTGACCAATGAAACACCTTGACTTCCTCTTCCTCTTAATGGTTTTAGGACTAATGGGAAATCAATATTTAATGAGTAATTAGTCAAATTTTCTATTGCAATTAAGGTTGTTTTAGGGATGGGAATTTTATTTTTTCTTAAAATCTCATTTGTAAAATATTTGTCGTCATAAATATCGACTTGGCTTGGTAATTGTCCAATTAATTCAATATCTCGATCAAAAAAGTTTACGATTTCGTGACTCTTGTATAAAACTGTATTTAACCAAAAAGTATTTGCTCCTTTGTCCAACGCATCTTGAATTCCTTTTTTAGTATCTGGAAATACCCAATCTAAATCAGTATTAATATTTGGATTATTTATTGGTGTAACTATTTGGATGCCGTTCGTTTTCAATTCGTAAGCAATGTCTGCTCCGCTGTCGGAATAACCTCCAAGTTTCATTGGTTTTTGAACACCATCTTTAATTGGTGGAAGTTTGGATTGATATAGAATTGCAATTGTTTTCACGATGTTTTTTTAGCTTGTTGCCAACTAGTTATATAACAATAAATATACACTTTATCCTTCATTGTTTTCGGGGTAAGGTATATTTTGTTCCAGATGATAAGCATCTATAAACCTTATTTTTATTCTTATATACCTTAAATAAAGGCTTTAACTAGACTTATGTTTTTTTTGTTATGAATAGGAATACTTTATTATAGGGTTTAACACATTTGTTACCCTATTTTGTATTAATGTCAAAATTCATTATAATTCTAAAAAGAAAGCCATTCTACAGTATTGTAAAATGGCTTTCAGACTTGGGGCAGGTTTCAACTAATTCCATCCACCACCTAAGGCTTGATAAATTTTTACATTAGCCAAGAATTGGTCTCTTTTCGTTTCTATAATTTCAATTTTAGAATCTAAGGCCTCTCTTTGTGTCAATAACACTTCTGTGTATTCTGCTCTAGCAGATTTGAAGAGTTGAATAGAAAGGTCAATAGCTTCTGTCATTGCCTGAACTTGCTGTTCCTTTAACTCATAATTTTCTTTTAAATTATTGATGTTAGAAAGCGTATTAGCGACTTCAATATAACCGTTTAAAATGGCTTTTTCATATTCAAAAACGGCTTGCAGTTGTCTACTATTGGCATTACTGTATTCCGCTTTAATAGCATTTCTATTGATTAATGGACTAACCACATCTCCAACTAGTGAGTATAAAAGTGATTCAGGTGTACTAGTAAGGTACTTTGTTTTAAAGGCTTGTAAGCCAATACCTGCTTTAATACCAATAGAAGGGTAGAAGTTAGCTTTGGCTATTTTAACATTTAATTTTGAAGCTTTTAATTCATATTCTGCTTGTTTAATATCAGGTCTATTGGCTAAAAGTTGCGCCGGGATACCGGCTTCAATTGCATCTATTGGACGATTGATAAAATCGTCTGCATCTCTGTCAATTTTTTGTGGATAACGGCCTAAAAGAAAATTAATCTTATTTTCAGTTTCTACAATTTGTTGACGAATTTCAAATTTATTACTTTGATTTTTAAAGACTTCGGCTTCAAAACGTCTTACGGCTAACTGAGTTGCTCTAGCTGCCTGTTTCTGTAATTTTACCATTTCTAAAGCATTTTCTTGAAGCTCTAAATTCTGCTCAATGATAGTTAACTGATTATCTAAAGCCAAAAGCTCGTAATACGAATTGGCTATTTCTGAAACAATAGAGGTGACCATAAAATTCTTCCCTTCAATAGTGCTCAGGTATTCTAAAACAGCCGCTTTTTTTCCATTGCGTAGTTTTTTCCAAACATCGAGTTCCCATGATACATCTAAGCCTACTGAAAAATCGGTTAAAGGTTCTGGGAATTCTTCGTTTTCACGAACATCTAGATGCTGTTCTACAGCTCCGTTTCTAGTGTATTCACCAACTTTTTCAACTTCTGCGCCTGCGTAAACATTTACAAAAGGTAAATATTCACCTTTTCTAACTTTTACTTCATTATTAGCCATAGCAATGTGCTGTAGCATAATATTAAGCTCTTGGTTATTGGCTAGCGCAGTATCAATCAATGCGACTAGCTTTGGGTCTGAAAAGAATGTTTTCCACTGTATGGTGGCACTATTTGCCGAATCTGTAGTTTTATCTTGGTAGTGCTTTGGTACTGCTACGTTTGCGTCTCTTACAGCCTTTTGCGTAGGTACACAAGCACATAGTAATAGTAAGGTGAGCACACCAATAAGCTGTGATTTTCTAATCGAATTTATCTTATTCATCGTTTTTATTTTTACGAAGTTTTTTCAATAGTTTTGTGAGTTTGCTGATTTTTTCAGCATTGGCTACACTTTGATTTTTAGTTTCACTAACGCGCATCATTTCTTCAGAAATAGGTTCACTAGCTTCATCTTTAATTAGACTTTTTCCGTCTGCCATTTTTGCAAAAACATAGTACAGTCCAGGAATAATTAAAACACCTCCAAGTGTACCGATAAGCATACCACCTAAAGCAGAGCCACCAATGGTTCTATTCCCAATAGCTCCAGCTCCAGAAGCAATAACTAACGGAATTAACCCGGCAATAAAGGCAAAGGATGTCATTAATATTGGTCTAAATCGCGCTCTAGATCCTTCTATAGCGGCTTCTAAAATAGTAGCACCTTGCCTGCGTTTTTGGACGGCAAATTCTACAATTAACACGGCATTTTTACCGAGTAACCCAACCAGCATAATGACTCCTATTTGTGCATAAACATCATTAGCTAATCCCATAGCTTTAAGTAAAATAAAGGAACCAAAAACACCCACTGGTAAGGATAGAATTACAGCAAAGGGTAAAAGGAAACTTTCGTATTGTGCAGCTAATACAAAGTAGACAAATATGAGTACGACTATAAAAATGTAAATAGATTCATTACCTCTTTGAGCCTCGTCAAAACTTAAGCCTTCCCAAGCAATATCATAACCCCTTGGTAATTGCGTGGCAGCAACTTCTTTAATCGCTTTAATGGCGTCATCACTAGTGAATCCTGCCGCAGGCAAGCCTCTAATGGATGCTGAATTGTAAAGGTTATAACGTGTAATTTCGTTAGGACCAAGTTTCTTTTCAATACTCATAAAAGCAGAATAAGGAACCATTTCGCCTTCTTCATTTTTTACAAATAATTTTTCGAGATCTGTAGGTAAGCGTCTGTATTCTGGTGCTGCTTGGGTGTACACTTTAAAGAAACGACCAAAACGAATGAAGCCTTGCTCATAAGTACTACCAATTAAAATGTTGAGGTTTTCCATGGCTGTGCCAATAGTCACTCCTTTTTGCATGGCAATTTTGTTATTGATTTTTAACTCATATTGCGGATAGTTGGCAGAGAAGAAGGTGAATAAACCTGTTAGTTCAGGGCGTTTAGATAAGGCCTCCATAAAGTCATTATTCACACGCTCAAAATGATGATAATCTGTAGAGTTTGTTTTGTCTAATAAACGCATCGCAAATCCACCTGAAGACCCAAAACCTGGCACTGCAGGAGGTTCAAAATATTCTATAATGGCTCCTAGATCTTTAGTTTCGGCCTCTAGTTCTTCCATAATTTCATGAACGGAGTGCTCACGTTCTGACCAAGGTTTTAGGTTAATTAAACAAGTACCTGCGTTAGATCCTCGACCTTCAGTCATAATTTCATAACCTGCTAAAGAGGATACGGATTCAACACCATCCATCTCCTCACAAATTTTCTGTAGATTTTTAGCTACTTCGTTGGTACGCTCTAAGGTTGCACCAGGAGGAGTTTGTATAATAGCGTAAATCATACCTTGGTCTTCATTTGGAATAAAGCCTGCAGGTAACACTTCATTGGTAAAGAAAATTCCGGTACAGAAGGCTGCTAAAATTCCGAAAGTAATCACGCGTCTGGCTACGATTTTATTTAAAATCTTTACATAGCCACCTGTGAGTTTTTCGAATCCTCCGTTAAACCAATCAATAAAGCGATCTAATGGAGAGGTTCGCTTTTTACCATGGTTATTTTTTAATAACATCGCACAAAGTACAGGAGTTAAAGTCAAGGCAACAATAGCAGAAATAACAATAGAACCTGCCATGGTAATAGAGAATTGTCGGTAGAATACACCAACAGGACCCGTCATAAAAGAAATAGGAATAAACACAGAAACCATTACTAAAGTTATCGCTACAATAGCACCACCAATTTCACCTAAAACTTCATAGGAGGCTTTGTAGGGAGTGAGATGTTCTTCGTGCATTTTTACATGGACGGCCTCTACGACGACAATGGCATTATCGACAACAATACCAATAGCAAGTACTAAGGCAAATAGTGTAATAAGGTTAATAGATAGCCCAAATAGTTGCATCACAAAAAAGGCTCCAATTAAAGAAACAGGAACAGCAATAATTGGAATTAAAGTTGAACGCCAATCTCCTAAAAATAAGAATACCACTATGGCAACTAAGATAAAAGCATCTCGCAGTGTATGAATAACTTGATCTATAGAAGCATCTAAGAAATTAGAAACGTCATAGCTGATTTGGAAATCAACTCCTGGCGGTAAATCTACTTCAAGCTCTGTTAATTTTTCTTTTACAGCGTCAATAACATCACTACCATTACTACCAAAAGTTTGTTTTAAGACAATAGAGGCTGATGGGTTTCCATCTAAATTGGAATAAATATCAAAAAATTCACTTCCAAGTTTTACGTCAGCAATATCAGCAAGGGTAACAATTTGGCCTTCTTTATTGGCTTTAACAATGATTTCTTCGTATTGTTCGGGTTCGTTGTAACGATTTTGGTAGGTGAGTACATATTCTAAGGATTGTGAGGTTTTGCCCGAACTTCGTCCCAAACGCCCAGGACGTGCCAAAATACTCTGGTCTTCCATAGCTTCTAAGACTTCTTCCGCAGAAATATTATAAGCACGCATACGATCTGGTTTTAACCATACACGCATAGCAAATTTTCGACTTCCTAAAATTTGAGCACTTGCAATACCTTTAATACGTTGTATCTCAGGGATTATTTTGGTGTAGGCATAATTGTAGAGAAACTTTTCGTCGTTAGCTTTATTCTCACTCGATAGGTTAACGTACATTAACATGCTGGGTTGTACGGGTGTAATAATAACTCCTTCACGTTGTACCAACTCTGGAAGTAACGGCATTACCTGATCGACTCTCGTTTTTACTCTAACAACGGCTTCATTGGGATCTGTACCAGGTTCAAAAATAACACGTAAGGTGCCTTCACCAGCACTTGTGGCATCAGAAGCGATATAACGCATATCTTGAACACCGTTAATTGCGGTTTCTAATGGGATTAATGTGGAATTTACCAAAACATCGGCACTTGAACCTGGATACGCAATAAAAATATTGACTGTGGTTGGTGCAATTTGCGGGAACTGAGATATAGGTAATTGCTTTATCGCTAAGCCACCTATAAATATAATGATCACCGAAATGACAATAGCCAAGACGGGTCTTTTAATAAATTTTTTAAACATGATGATGTGTGTAGATTAGTTAGAATTACTCTGCGTAAAGTTCTAGATTAGATAAAACGGTAACAGGATCTACAGTTTTTGTATGAATCTCTTCCTGATCTCTTACCATTTTTATACCTTCAAGTAGTATGGTTTCGTTTTCAGACACACCTTTTTCTACAATAAATAAGTGCGGTAATTCTGCACCAATAGTGATTTCTCTTTGGTGTACAACATGGTTTTTATCAACAACAAAAACATAGGTTTTGTCTAAGATTTCAAACGTGGCTTTTTGTGGTACAATAACAGCATCCTTGTAAGGAATTGTCATTAAAATGCTTCCTGTTTCACCATGTCTTAAAATTCCATCAGGATTAGGAAATGTTGCTCTAAACGCAATATTTCCGGTCTCGCTATCAAATTCACCTTCAATTGTTTCAACAATGCCTTTTTGATTAAAACGCTTATTGTTTGCCATTAAAAGCTCAACATTTGTGTTGTTCTTTTTAGCTTCACTGGTAATATAATCAAGGTATTCTGCTTCTGGCACATTAAAATACACCCACATTTGGCTGTTGTCAGATAGTGTTGTAAGTAGTTCTCCTTCATCTAAAAGGCTACCTTCTCTAGCTTCCAAATGGTTAATAATTCCATTAAAAGGAGCTTTTATACTGGTAAAACCTAAGTGAGTTTGTGCTAAAGAGACTTCGGCATTGGCTTTCTCTAAATTAGCTTTCGCCATGGCCAATTCATTAGGCGATACTACATTTCCATCGGCTAGTAATTGCGTGTTGGCGAGTTCTATTTGCGCAACTTTAGATTCGGCTTTAGCCTTGTTGAGTTCTGCTTGATAAATGTTAGGCATAATCTGAAATAAGGGTTGTCCTTTCTTTACGTGTTGCCCTTCATCTATAGAGATATGTTTTAAATAGCCCTTTTCTAAAGCTCTTAATTCGATATGTCTAATCGAGTGGATTTGACTCACATAATCTTTAATAAGCGTTGTGTCTTTTTTTATTGGAGTGGTTACGAGAAATGTTGATTCTTCGTGTTTTTCTTCTTTGTGTTTTTCACAGCTCGCTAGAAAAATAAGCATAAATAGGCCTGTGAAAATGGTTGTTTTTTTAATGGTGTTCACGTGTAAAATGATTTTATAAAATGATATAATTTATGGGTCAGACCCCTGGAAAAATGGGAATGACATTTTTAGAGTTGGGAACTCTACCTCCTTTAATAAGAAACAGACCAATAGCAATTGCGGGTCTGTTTTGAAGGAATTAAATTATAAAAACTTGGAATTGTACATGAAGCCTAAGACTAGATTCATGGATAACGTTTTGTGGACGATATATGTTTTTTTGAAGCAGTTTAGAAGACTGTTCAAACAATAGCGCATTAATAAAGGCTGTTTCTAAATAGTCTTTGTAATACTGTTTTTTAGTAGAAGCTTCTTCGTCTTCTACTTTATTGCTTTCAATGATTTCAACATTTCGTCTGTCGTCTGTACTCTTATGATGTGGAACAAAAGTTGCACCACTTGATTTCTTTGTGTAATTAAGAGAGACACTGCAATGGTGTGTAGTGAGTGTATTTATTGAATTAGCAACAGCTTCACTCGCATGTATCTTAGCGAATGTGCTTAGTAATAAAACAAATATTAAAGAAAGATATTTATTGAAAGTCTTTTTCATTTCAGGGCTCAAAACTATACCATAAGATTTACTTTACCAAAAAGTGACAGTTTAAATTTTAACATCATTATGATAAATATTTCTTAAAGAAATATAAATTTCAGTGTTCTGAATAAGATCTTTTGAATGTCTAATTGTTTCTACTTTAAATAAGGCACTTGGATTTAGTCTCATTGATTTTATCCTTTAGGCTTTTGTTTATTCGTAATTGTAATAAGTTGTTATATCATCATCCTCTAAATCCTTTACAACTAATTCTGTTTCTGAAATGCTTATAATTTCATCTGATAAAATTAAGCCATTATTTGTGCCTTCATCTGAAGGGAAATTTCGGTATAAAATATTGTTTTCTATAGACCAATTTCCATTTTCAGTATAGTGTTGGCAAGTATTTCCACCAGCCCAATATTTATATTCAATATCTCCATTACCTTTTAAATTATAGTAATTATTCTCACAAGAAACCCCTTGTTCAATATCAAAGTATTGTGTGCCTGTGTACCATTTTTTTGCAAATCTTTGGTCAAGTGAATTATTTTCGTCATCATTTGATGAGCAAGACTGAAAAGTGAAGCTAAAAACGATTGTTAGCACTAGAATTTTGAATATTATTTTCATTTTTTATTTGAAGTTGGTTTGATTTTTATGGGGATAATAATCTTGGCTGAATATGCCAAATGTAGTTTTAATTTGAAGTTGAATAAACGGATTCAAAAGTGTTGTTTTCGGTATTAAAAGTAACGGTTAATGTATTGTTGTCAATAGCACCTCCTGTTGAGGCTATTGATTCAGAATTAGTGACTTCGTAAGAAGAATTATTGTCTATGTTAGTTATTTTTACATAAGTGTCAGATAAATAATTACTTCCGCTATTTACTTTAAATGTTATACCAATTAAGTTCGAGATTTCAACTGTTTTTTCGTCTGCCAGTTCAGTGTAAGCTGCTGGGTTAATTAGTTGTGTTGTCTCACTTTGAGGTTGTCCATTTTCATCATTCCATAAAAATGTGATATCTAAATTTAAATCTGCATCTGAAAGTTGAGATGTGTATTCAATTTTATAAAATCCGGTATTTTCGTTGTCTTCTGAAGTTTTGTCATCATCACTACTACAACTTATTAAAATTATAGCAAAAAAAAGTAAAGTAAGTTTTTTCATAAATTTTGTTTATTCATATAACACAAATCGTACTTACATATGTACAGTTGGGCTTTAGAAGCGCCTAATTTAAGAAATAAAAGTAGCATAGCTAATAGATGGAGTAAAATTTAGAAGGAGTTTAGTAGGCCAGATAAATAAGGTATTAATAATTCTTGGTTTAATGCGAAACTACTTTTAGCCCAACAATTGAGATAATTAAGGTTGTGATAAAAAATAGGCGCCAAAATGTTGCTGGTTCTTTAAAAACCAAAATACCAACCAGAACAGTTCCTACAGCGCCAATACCTGTCCAAACGGCATACGCTGTTCCAATAGGTAAATGTTGCGTCACTTTTAAAAGAAGTCCCATACTTATGCCTAAACAAATAAGAAATCCGATATACCAATAGGTGGATTCAATTCCGGTAGCCTCTTTAGCTTTTCCTAGGCATGCGGCAAAGGCAACTTCAAATAGGCCTGCAATTATTAATAGTATCCAATTCATTTGTTGTTCAATTTTTGTATCAACAGTGAAGTTTTTATTTTGAAAATGCATTTAAAATTGCCATGGCTTTATCGGTGTCTTTTTTATCGACAAAAATATGGTCATGATAATAGGCTGCAACCACATTGCAACTAATACCATTTTCAGATAAAGCTTTAGAGAATGCGGCTGTTAAACCAACGGCTTCTAAAGAAGAATGTACGGTAAGTGTAATCCAAGATGCCACAAAAGCATAGTCTAAATTGAGTTGGTCTGCGACTTCTTTTTTAGTGACAAGGGTAATGCTTTCCTCTTCTTTAAAAGTCATTATAATTTGGTTCAAATTGATTTGTTCCAAATGTTCTGTTTTACAAAATACAAATTCGCCAACATTATGTTTTGGTTGCAATGATTTTAAAAGTGTCTCTAAATTTTTTTGTCCAGTCATTTATTTAGCACTTTTAGTTAGTCTTTGTAATTCATTTAAGGTGGCTTTTCCAACACTATGAGCTGATTGTGGGTTCTGACCTGTTACTAATCTTTGAGCTGTAACAACATGTTTTGTAAAAGGTGCAGATTTTTCAAAAATAGCACCACGTTCTTTTAATGTATCTTCAAGTAAAAAAGGAACCACATCTTCTAATTTTACTTTAATCTCTTCTTCATTGGTAAAGGCGTTTACTTTTTTGCCATCTACGAGATAGGATCCATTACTTAATTTAATGTTTACAAGACCTGCAGAGCCATGACAAACAGCACTAACAACGCCGTTGTTTTCATATATTTTAGCTGCAATCTCTGCTATTTCTGTGTTGTCTGCAAAATCCCACATAGCACCATGACCTCCAGCATAATGAATAGCTATATAATCATTGGGATTAATTTTATGAGGTTGTTTTGTGTGTTCAATTTTGTTGCGGTAGATGTCGTTATCCCAAAATTTCTTATTGATTGTATCTGTCATATCAAAGGCATCAACAGGTGCTTTTCCTCCTTTTGGACTTACAAAATCTATTTCGTAACCAGCAGTGTGTAATACGTCCCAAGGGTGTGAAACTTCTCCGAGATAGTAACCTGTTTTTTCACCTGTATTACCTTTTTCATTATGACTAGTAACCACAAACAATATCTTTTTTAAAGCTTTAGTTTCTGTTTTTACTGTTGATTTCTCTGTGTTGTTATTATTGTTGCAGCTCATAAAAAGAACCATAAACAAGAATAGAACAAGAGCTGTTTTAAATTTTATTGTATTTAACATATCTAAACTATTATTTTAAAATTAGGCTTTAAATTATTCCGATTTATTAAAAGGTGAAAAACAATTTTATAACCTTTAATAGCGAATAATGTTAGAGGACAAAATTCTTAAACATTTTAGAGAAACTATTTAACAAATGATAAAAACGACATTTATTTTATGTTTGCCCTAATTCTACTTAAGCTCACTTGAGTAATACCCAAATAAGAAGCAATATGAGAGAGTTGCACGCGTTGTATAATGCTAGGATGATTTTTGAGAAGTGCTAAATACCTTTCAGTTGCGGTATTAAATTGCAGAGAGATAAGTCGTTCTTCGGATTTAATGAGTTCTAATTCTGAAAATTTACGCCCCCAATTTGCAATTTGAATGTCTTCTAAAAAGAGTTTTTGAAGTTGTGCTATTTTTAACTCGTAGAGTTCGCAATCTTCTAATAGTTCTACATCTTCATACCCTTTTTGGTGATTCACATAACTTTGCATAGAAACAATAGGATCACCTTCTGTACCAAACCAAAATGTAATTTGATGATCCTCTGAATAGGCATACGCTCTTGCTATTCCTTTTTTGATAAAATAAATACTGGTTTCAATTTTATTGGCTTTAAATAAAATATGCCCTTTTGGAAATGTCGTTTCAGTTATTGACGCTTTAATTAAATTTTTGGATGGAGTGGTTAGTGGATATATGGTATCAATAATTTGGTTTATTTCCATTTATTTGTGGCTATTTCATTTTAGTTAAGAGTGGTAAGCGTTTTTAGCTTTTAATAATGTCTCTATATTCCTCAAAGAAGGCTTCAAACAAATCCATGTTTTTATTAAAAAACTCCATAACAGCTCTCCATGTATTTTTGTTATGGATGGATACCTTTTGTTCTAAAGGTAAATAAATTCTAGAAATTTCTTTTCCATTTTCGAGTATGTACTCTTCTTCAAAAATAACATCAGGTAGGAAATCGCTTTTTAAAATATTTTTTAAAGATTCTAGCGCTTGCCAGCAGTTAATTCGGTTTTCTAAATTGTCCTCTAAATCTAATGCGATCAAGGCCGATTTAGTATCGAAATGAAATTTAAATGAAACGCCTTTAATTTTGGTGTCGTATAAAAGCCATTTTCTTGGAAATGATTTTCCGAAACTGGTCCAAAATTCTTGTCGTAGTAGTCTTGATTCTTCTTTTGAAAACATTAAATAAAATAAGCTATTAAAATACCTAAACAAATAGCCACTAATTTAGATAAATTAAATTTATGACCTTCACTAGATTCAAATAAAATAGTTGTAGAAATATGTAAAAAGATACCAATTACAATGGCGTTAATGACATCTACATAGGTTGCCATAAAGGTTGAGTGGTTAGAAATAAAAGTCCCCAAAGGTGTCATTGTTGCAAAAAGGATCAAGAAACTCACTATCTGTAATTTGCTATAGTTAGATTGTAATAAAAAGGTTGTGACTAAAATAGCAATCGGAATTTTGTGAATTAGTACACCATACACCATATCGTTGTGTTGGTGAATAGGAAACCCTTCTAAAAAGCTATGAATACATAAACTAATAAAGAGTAACCAAGGAAAATCGGTGTCGTCTTTATGAACATGTAAATGGCCATGCTCTGCACCTTTAGAAGAGAATTCTAAAATAATTTGTAGCAAAATACCACACATTATATACAAACCTGTAAGCTTAGCATCAATATGATCATAGACTTCTGGTAACAAATCAAAAAGGGTTAATGCTAATAAAAAAGCTCCACTAAATGATAACAGTAATTTGGTGTAAATTGACTTTTGTTTTTTAGTTAATAAAGCAATAACAACACCTATAACGACGGCAAGTAATGGTAAAAAATAACTATTCATGTAGTTTACTTAAAAATCATGATTAAGCGTTCTGAGGTTTTAGAATGGTATTTTCGTAATTTATAATCCCCAAAAACATCTAATAAATGAACTCCTGCTTTTTCAAAAAGAGTTTCAAAATCTTCTAATGTAAATGCTTTTACGCGTTCTTGAAATTGAAACGCTTCTCCATCAGCATTGAAACTAATATCTTTAATGATATAACCATCTTTAACCGACCGTTTTTGCAGAAAATCAATTCCTTCAACTGTTTTTACATTTTCTTTTACTAGGTTTTCAATGATGTAGTTGGAGTTCATAAAATCTATGACACCAAATCCAAACGCATTCAATTCTGCTTTAATAGATTTTATGGTTTCTAGGTTGCAATTTTCATCTTCAAAATAACCAAAACTAGTAAAGAGGTTAAAAACGGCATCAAACGTATCTGGATATGGTTTACTCATATCGTGTACATTAAACTTTAGCGTTTCATTTTCAAATTGATTAGCGTAATTAATGCTTTGCTCAGATAAATCTACTCCTGTAACCTTATAGCCTAAAGAGTTGAGATACACTGAATGTCTACCTTTTCCGCAGGCTAAATCTAAAATTTTACCGTGTTCAGGAATGTTAAGATAGTTAGTGAGATTATCCATAAACCCTTGAGCTTCTGCATAATCTCTGTCTTTATATAAAATATGGTAGTAAGGTGTATCAAACCAAGATGCGTACCATTGTTTAGTTGATTTACTCATAACGTTAAATGTCCTACAAAAATACTGTATTTTTGCAATGAACTCATATTGACTTTTAGTTTTAAACCAAAAAGTTTGGCTTTTAGACTGTATTGAAGTTGTTTTTTCTTAACACAGCGTCACTACGTTTATAAAAAACGCAAAATTAGAATGTAAAATGGTAATTTTTACAAGTAAAAAGAAAAAGTTAATAAGAGTTTAAGCTATATGACGTAACACATGGAAGAAAATTACAAGATGCTAGCCAAAACCCTATTTGGCTTCGAAGATATTTTAGCAAAAGAACTCACACAACTTGGAGCCATGAAAGTGGAAAAAGGGGTGCGAAATGTGAGTTTTGAAGGTGATAAAGGCTTTATGTATAAAGCTAATCTTGGGTTGAGAACAGCTATAAAAATACTAAAACCTATTCATTCTTTTAGAGTCACAAGGGAGGAAGATCTTTACAAAAATGTAAAGAATATGAAATGGGAAACGTATTTGAAATCTACAGGTTCTTTGGCCGTTGATGCAACCGTTCATAACAGTGTGTTTACGCACTCGCAGTACACCGCGTTAAAAACTAAAGATGCTATTGTAGATCGTTTTAGAGATATTGATGGCACACGTCCAAATGTTGATTTACGTTTTCCGGATTTAAAAATTAATGTACATATAGACCGTCAGCGTTGTACAATTTCTTTAGATACTTCTGGAGAATCATTACACCGACGAGGTTATAAAACGGCAACGAATATTGCTCCAATAAATGAAGTTTTAGCAGCTGGCTTAATTATGATGAGTGGTTGGGATGGACAAACCGATTTTATGGATCCCATGTGTGGTAGTGGAACGATGCTTGCGGAAGCGGCCATGATTGCCTGCAATATTCCACCAAATCTAATGCGAAAAGAATTTGCTTTTGAACGTTGGGAAGATTGGGATGTAGAATTGTTTGAAAAAATTGAAGAATCTCTTTTAAAGAAAACACGCGATTTTCATCATAAAATAATGGGATACGACAAATCTCCTTCAGCAGTTGCAAAGGCGAAAGAGAATATAAAGAATGCACATTTAGATGAATTTGTACATATTCAGCATGAAGATTTCTTTAAAACCCAAAAATCTGGACATGAGAAATTACATATGGTATTTAATCCTCCGTATGGAGAGCGTTTAGAGAATTTGAATGTTGAAGAATTCTACGGAAATATTGGTTCAACATTAAAACATGGTTATCCAAATACCAATGCGTGGCTAATTACTTCTAATTTAGAAGCTTTAAAGTCGGTTGGATTACGACCATCTCGAAAAATAAAAGTTTTTAATGCTAAACTTGAAGCAAGGTTAGTGAAGTATGAAATGTATAAAGGTAGTAAGAAGGCTAAGAAACAAGATAACTAGTGTTCTAAGGCTTCTAATTGCAAATTATAATCATACTGCAAATCTTCGTGTAATACTTTAATCTTTTTCTTAATAGAAAGCACTTGGCGCTTATAAATATTACTTAATGTGGTATTTCTATGGATAGATGGTTGTAGTTCGTTCATTTTTTCGCAGAAATAGAGTAGAAGTTCTACCTCAGTAGTTTTCTTTAGAGAATAGCGACTATACACACGAATTTCTCTTAAGATTTTTCTAATCGTTTTCTTCATATAGAAGTAACTATCGGTATTAATGCCTTTAAAAAGTTCGTCTAAACTTGCTTTTACACTAGCGATATAACCATCTTCATCGTGAGATTCAAACAATAAATAGGTGAGTAGGGCTTTATTCTCTTTTTTAAATTTACCTAAGCGTAAACAAAGCTCTAAAAGCTCTTCTTGAGTAAGGTGTTTTAATTCCTTTTTTATGGTAACTATAGATTCAATTTTCATGATGTAAATTTAGAACTTTTAAAACAGAATCCTTGTAGGTCTGGCCAATAGGAATTGTATGTGTGTCTATCGTAATTTGATTGCCAGAAAGACGATTCATTTTATTCAAGTTAATGCAAAATGATTTATGAATACGCAGAAAATTATCAGGTAAGGAGCTCATAAATTTTGAGAATGTACTATGCGTAACAATTGTTTTTTCTCTAGTATGTACTTTAACGTAATCTCCAAAAGCTTCAATATATTGGATATCGGTATAAAAAACCTTGTGTAATACTTTGTTTTCTTTTAAGATCAGGAAATCATTGTCGGTAGTCATTTTCTTTTTAATAACCTTATTTATGGCCATTAAAAACCTTTCGTAAGCTATTGGTTTTAATAAGTAATCAATAGCATTAACTTCAAAACCATCTACAGCATATTGAGAGTAGGCCGTGGTAAAGATAACTTCAGGCGGATTCTTTAAAGATTTATAAAAGTCTAAACCCGTTTGCTTGGGCATATTAATATCCAAAAAGAGCAGATCTATAGTGCTATTTAGTTGTAAAAACTTAAAAGCTTCAGCGGTATTACTGCAGGTGGCTTTTAGGTCTAATACGGTAGTTTCATCTATAAAATATTTTAGAACACGTTGCGAAGAAGGTTCGTCGTCTACTATTATACAACTTATACGTGTTTTATTTTTCATTACTAATAGTTAATAGAACTTTAAAAACTTCGTTTTGTAATTTAGTTTGAAACTGATGCTTGTTTGGGTAGACTAAATTTAAGTTATTTTTTAAATTTTCTAAACCAACACCAGAATGTTTGTCTTCTAATTGATTGCTTGTGTCTAAATTAGTGTTTTCTATCGTAAATCTAAATTGGTGACCTTTTTGAGATAGTGCTATTTTTATAGGTGAGTTAATTTCTCCTGCTATAATTCCGTGTTTATAGCTGTTTTCTAGTAAAGGCAAAAGTAACATTGGGTATATTTTGAAATTTTCATCTTCAATATCAATATTTAACTGTGTAGAAACTGGTAATTCTATACGATGATTTTGAAATGAAATGTAGTTTTTCAGTAAAGCGATTTCGTCTTTTAAACTAACACGCTTAGTATCTGAATCGTAGATAACATAACGTAAAATATCTGAAAGCTGAACAATGGCCTCTGTTATACCATCTTTTTTTTCTAAAGCTAAAGCATAAATAACATTTAATGAATTAAATAGAAAATGTGGATTTAATTGGGCTCTTAAAGTTGAAAGTTGTGTTTCTATATGTTGATTTTTAATTTTAAGTAGTTGATTTTGGTTTTTGTTAAAGTAAAACCAATCTTCAGTAAGTTTAAGTAAGCTTGTGGCTACTAAAAAGATTATGAATACTAAATATATATTCTTGTGAGACACATAGGATATAAAAAAATAACTCGGAAATAGGACATCTAAAATAGGCTGTAAAAGCCATGAACTGAGAGTGGCAAAGACAACTAGGTTTATAATAAATGTAACACTGTAAATAAGGTATTTTTCTTGCTTGAGGTAATTGGGTATTAAAACGTAAAAATTAATTAAAACAGGTATTGCTAGTGCTGTTAAGAAAGTTAAAGTATAGGCAAAATCTACACGTATTGGTAGTTGGCCTTTTGAAAAAATAAACAGTAAGATTACAAATGCAAACAACCACAGTACACTATTAAAACGTAGTGGCCTATGGTAATTAGATTTTAATATGGTATTAAAGTTAAGGTTTTGCATTTGCTCTTGTTAGTGCTATTTGATCCGATTCTGTCCACTTATTTTCAATATCAGCGTTTAGATATTTTTTTAAAAAGCGATACAGTTCTTCAGAGGTCGCTGTAAGCAATAGTGTTTGTTCTGGACCAATACTTTCGTGCTTTAAACGTATTTTGTTTTCCTCGAAGATATCTTTTATACGTTCCTCACTAAGCCAAGAAAACATAACGTTTTTGTCCGTAGTAAAATCTAGTTTTGCTACAGAGTGTGTTTTTAGTAAGTGCTCTGCAGCTAAACTGTTTATTTCTTCGTCTTCAATGTTTATAGGTATAAAGTCTAAGAAATATTGGTTTTCAATTTTAAAAGGCATGGCTATAAAAACGGCTTCTTTTTCATTTTTGATGTAAGTAACGAGATAGCCATCTTTATAGGTGTTGTATGCTAATTTGTCGTCTTCAGAGAGTTTTATGCCTTCTTTTTGGTCTTCTTCAAATTTTGCTTGGAACGATTCTACGGTCCATTGTCCTTTTTTGTGATCTGTCCATTTACCTAATAAGTGTTGGTTATAGTGTAAACTGCTTGTAATGTAAAACGGTTGTAGCGATTTTACAATGCAAGAACTAAAAAGTAAAACACTTAAAATTAACAGTACTCCTTTTGTTTTCATAAGTTATAAATTTAAAAAGTTTTCTCTAAAGTCTTTAAATAATCAATTGTTTACAACAAAATTCGACAAACAATGTGCAACTCATGTCAAACAAATAGAAAAAAAAAGAGGGCAATTGCCCTCTCTTATATGGTTTGTAAAACCTAAGCTTTGATGTAAGTTTAGGTTTTTGAATTTTAGATAACTAAAAATTTAATTTGTGTATAAATTATCTCAATTTAGGATAATCAGCAGGACTTAACTCGTGCATTACATCATAAATAGCCTCAAAGATATCTTCTACAGATGGTTTTGAAAAATAATCGCCATCAGTACCATAAGCCGGTCGGTGTGGTTTTGCGGCTAGTGTCTTCGGTTTGCTGTCTAAATATTCGAAAGCATTTTGCTCATTTAATATTTGATCTAAAATATATGCCGAAGCACCACCTTTTACATCTTCGTCAATTACCATTACTCTATTCGTTTTGGCAATACTCTTTACAATATCATGGTTTAAATCGAATGGTAATAAAGATTGAACGTCAATAATTTCTGCATCAATACCAACTTCTTGTAGTTCTTTTGCGGCTTGTTCTACCAAACGTAACGTAGAGCCGTAAGATACTAAGGTAATATCTTCACCTTCTCTAATTGTTTCAACAACTCCTATTGGTGTTTTAAACTTGCCAATATTGTTAGGTAATTTTTCTTTTAATCTGTAGCCATTTAAACATTCAACGACTAAAGCAGGCTCATCACTATCTAGTAATGTATTATAAAAACCAGCGGCTTTAGTCATGTTTCTTGGTACCAAAACATGGATACCTCTAATAAGGTTTATAACACCTCCCATTTGTGAGCCAGAATGCCAAATACCTTCTAGTCTATGACCACGAGTTCTTACAATTAAAGGAGCTTTTTGGCGGCCTTTGGTTCTGTAATGTAAAGTAGCTAAATCATCGCTCATAATTTGAAGCGCATACATAATGTAATCTAAGTACTGAATTTCTGCAATAGGGCGTAAGCCACGCATTGCCATACCTATTCCTTGTCCTAATATTGTCGCTTCTCTAATGCCTGTATCAGAGACTCTTAGTTCTCCGTGTTTTTCTTGAAGTCCTTCTAGGCCTTGATTAACATCTCCAATATATCCTGCATCTTCTCCAAATATTAATGCTTCTGGGTAGTTGCTAAAAATCGCATCAAAATTTTCTCTTAAAACCACACGACCATCTACTTCTTCTGCATTAGCATCGTAGGTTGGAAGTATTTCAGATTGGTTTAAAGCATTAAGTTTGGATTCGCTATGTAAATGCGAACTGTATTTTTGTTGTACAGAATTGATATAATTGTTGATCCAGTTTTGAAGATTTGTTTTTGCAGGAGATGATTCTGCTACAACATAACGTAATGCTTTACGGGCTGCGGATAATAAATCTCTTCTTAACGGTTCGTCTATAGCTTCTAAATCGTTCTTTAGTTTCTTTATAAATACACCATTTGAACTTGTAGAAGCCAATTGGTCTAATAAACCAAGTACTTCTTTGCTTTCTGCATAAATAGGATTTATAAATGCAGACCAAGCGGCCTTTTTACCTTCTCTAACGGCTTTTTTAATCTCTCGTTCTAAGGCGGTTAACTCTTCGTCTGTAGCAATGTTATTAGCAATAATCCATTGACGCATTTGCACATTACAGTCGTATTCTGCTTCCCAAGCTAAACGTTCTTGGTTTTTGTAACGTTCATGAGAACCAGATGTAGAGTGCCCTTGTGGTTGTGTTAACTCTTGAACATGGATCATTACTGGAATATGTTCTTTTCTTGAAACTTTTGCAGCACGTTGGTACGTGTCCATTAACTCAGGATAATTCCAACCATTTACTCTAAAAATCTCGTATCCTTTTTCGTTTTCATTACGTTGAAAACCTTTTAGTATTTCAGAAATATTTTCTTTTGTAGTTTGGTGTCTTGCATGTACTGAAATGCCATAATTATCATCCCAAATGCTAATCACCATTGGTACTTGTAAAACACCTGCGGCATTTATAGTTTCAAAGAACAAGCCTTCACTTGTACTAGCGTTTCCAATGGTTCCCCAAGCAATTTCATTTCCTGATTTAGAAAAATTAGTCGCATCAATACCTTCAACTTGTCTGTATATTTTTGAGGCTTGTGCTAAGCCCAAAAGTCTAGGCATTTGTCCTGCTGTAGGAGAAATATCTGAACTTGAGTTTTTTTGTTCCGTTAGGTTTTTCCAATTGCCATTTTCATCTAAACTATGAGTGGCAAAATGGCCTCCCATTTGTCTACCTGCAGACATTGGTTCTTCTTTTAAATCTGTATTGGCATACAATCCAGCAAAGAATTGCTCAATAGTTAATTCGCCAATAGCCATCATAAAGGTTTGGTCTCTGTAATATCCAGATCTAAAATCTCCATTTTCGAAGGCTTTAGCCCAGGCAATTTGAGGAATTTCTTTTCCATCACCAAAGATGCCAAATTTAGCCTTACCAGTTAAAACTTCTCTACGACCAAGTAAACTACATTCTCTACTTGTTACGGCAAGTTTGTAATCGTTTAATACTTCTGCTTTAAAATCGTCAAAAGTTATTTCTGTTTTGGTGTTAGGTTTGGTCTTCATGAAGGTAAAAATTTATATAGCGAAAGTACAAAAATTAAAAATTTTATGCAACAGCATTTGACGTTATAATATTGCGATATTATTAGTAAAATATAAATATTGATAAGAATATTTTAAAATATTCAACAATTTTAACTTTTCAGTAAGAATTTGTTAATACCATTTTCGTCTAAACAGACCTAAAAGTACTTGAGGATCTATAGTGAACATAAAGCGGATACGTTCGTCGTAATTTTGTTCTGCGATTTCCCAACCCAAGTTAGAGTAAACTGGAAAATAGATTTCAAAATAGTCTTCTACAAGATTTAATCTAATACCAGAATCGTAAACAAATTTTGGAGAGTTGTATTTGTTTTTTACGAGGCCTGCATCACCATAGGCTTGAATATATCTCCAAATAGAGGTACTAAAATTAGCCGTTGTCATCCATTGGTTGGCAAATGGTGTCTCTAATTGCGATTTAAAACCACCTTCTGCAATTATAATTTGTTGGCTAAACAGACCAGAAGCTTCAGAGCGTCCTAAATAATTTAAATCAAATAGGTAATCTGTAGGTCTATCTAATGCGAAACTAAAATAGTTAGAGCTAGGATCAGAATTGTTTTCTAAAAAGAAACCTGCAAAAAATCTAAAGTTGATATTTCTATTGCTTTTTGTGAGTTGTCTAAATTCGTAATTAATTGAGAGTTTACTGAATTTGTCTGCTATTTGAAGATCGGTATTAAACTTAGAGTAATTAATAATGCCTGGATTAGATTGTGTATACCTCAAATTAAAGACTCCATAATCGGGTTCATCTAAAACAGCAATAGCATTCTCACCAAATTCTCGGTCAATACTTACATATCTGGCCATAATTTGGTCTATCTTATTGGATCTAAAATTAGAATCATCCCTAAATTGAAAAGTGATAATTGGACGAATTCTTGTAAAAAAAGCATCTTGACCTAAAGATTGGTAGCCTGCAGTAATACCATAAGTGATGTCAAAAAGATTTTTGTTCTCTATGTTATGAGTATAAAATATAGAGGTAGACCCTGTAAGTGCTCTAGATTTTGTAGCGTATTGAGGTGAGAAGCGATAATTTAATCGTTTTCTTAAAATAGTTTTATTATAAATCTTTGTGCCAAGTGTTAAACCATCATAAATGTTATTGAACTCAACTAAGGGCATAAAAAACACCTGATTGTAATTAGGGTCTTCAATATCTTTAAATAAGCGAAATTGTAATGGTTTATTATTTAAAAAATTACCTTTTAGAGTTTTATAATTATCGCGCTGATTGTATTCTGGAATAACATTGTCGTGATCTAATACAAATTTCTCAGTGCTGTCTTTAGGCAATGTGATGGTTTTAGTGTCTTTAATGTTTTCTACCCATAACTTACCTATAACAGAATCGTTTTTTAACTTAAACAACGATATAGGCATTGAGTTATCTCTCTTATTCTTTAAGGTTAATTTTATAGAGTCTTCAGTAGTTTTTATAGACTTAATTTTAAAATCAATTTTTTTTCTGGTATTAACGTAGTCTGTAAAAAACCAATCAATATCTTTTGATGTTTCAGCTGTAATGAAAGTTTCAAAATCGCTAATTGTAACTGGTTGTAGTTGGTTGTTTTTTAAAAACGATGTAATACTTTGAGATAAATCAATATCGTCAGTGAACTGATCTAAATAATTGAGGCCAATTCCGGCTTTGTATTTTCCTGCAATATTGGCATTAAATTTTGTTAAAGAGTCTTTTGAGGTTGTTAAGGGCTGATCTAGGTTTTTTCGTGCAATTTCCATAGAATACAGAAAGTACTGAAAGTTAAAATCTAAGTCCGAAGCATGAAAAGACTTAATACCCCAAAAATCGGCTAAAGTTCCTAATAGTTTTACATCAGGATAGTTGTCTTCAACATATTTAATTAAATAGTAGATTTGAAGCCCTTCACTTAACCAATGTTCTTTTCTTGGATTAAGTAATAGTGTATTGTTAATGTATTTTTTTAAAGCTGTTTTAACTAGTTTTAATTCATACTGAAAATCTTTAGGAAAAGGTCTAAAAAAAGCGGGTAATTGATTAAGACCATAGAGCGGGTTTTTTTGATAATCGATAGAAGATACTAATAATTGCTTATGAGGATATTCTCCAAGATGTTTAGTGAGGTACCGTGTAATCTTGTCTGTTAGTAATGCTTTGGCGTGATCTTGTAGTCCTTTTTCCTTAATGTTAGAAATTAAAATAAAGTCATCTGTTTGTACAAAGGTATATGGAGGAAACTTATGTAATGATAAATAGGTGTCAATACGATCTTTACCACTAAGTATGGTGGTTTGGGTTTTGTTATTCGTTTGGGTGGCATTAAAATCTAATTCTGAAGTGACCTTGTAATTCCTAGGATGTGTAATACTTAGTGTTATATCGGATTTAGGGATGAATAAATCGTCTAAGTTTTTATTGCTGTAATACTGCCATTCACCATTATAAACGGCAGGTGTGATATACCAATATTTTAAATCGAAATCTTTAGTTTTAGAAACACCATAGCCTGTAAAAGTAGCATCTGGTATTAAAAGCTGATAGTTAAGGTGTATCGTATAAGAATCATTAGGTTGTAAAGGGGTTTTAAGGACCACCTTAATGACATCTACATGATTTTTTAAGCGGTTATGTTCTAAGGAATTGTTCTTGTTGTCTCTAATAGCTGTTATTAAGGTAAAACCACGTTGCTCATTTTTTGCTAAGTGAAATTTTGTGCTAAACTCTTCTTCAAAGCGTTGGGCCAATGGTGTAGATTTACTAGAATAACTATGGTTCCAATCATTAAGATATATTTCTTTTAAAATAGTGTTAGATTCATTTTTATAAACAATAGTCTGAGATATCGTTATTGTTTTTGTTTCTACATCTACACTAGCATTAATATCCATAGCATTTTGAGCTGCAATACTGTAGCCAAATACTATTAATAAAGTCGTTATGATTAAGTTTTTGTTCAATTAGAAATAATAAATTTTATAGGGTTTGAATTACTGTTATCTATGTTTGCATAAAATAATCCGGTTTGTAAATCAGAAATATCGAAGTGTTGTTTAGCTTCTGAACTCATTTGGAATAGTTTTACTTTCTGACCTAAATTAGTATATATTACTAAACATTTATTGTATAACTCAATATTGGTGATATTAATTGTGAGACTATGATTTATAATTGTTGAGTCGAGGTTAAAACCAGGCGAAAATCTAAAATCTTCTACACTTAAAAAAGAAGCATCTGTTTCTAGTGATAAGGTAACAAGGAGGTGATCGCTAAAACTGTGTAATGCATTTCTTAATTCATACGAAAATTCAGAACCAGTGGTTTCACAATCTAATGAGTTTATAGATTTATTCCAGCAAGAAATTAATCCGTTATTACCATACGCCTGATAAGAACCTGGAACATACGTTATATTTGCTGTATTTATCATATTGTCTGAAGTTAGTATAAAATCAAAACGATCATCAAAACCACCTGTAGCTCCACCTAAACCAGTTTGTGTACGTGTAGATTGTGTAAATACATCAATATAATCGGTGTTATTGTGCCAACTACCAATGCGATTTACAGGATCTACAAATGTGATGGTATTACTTTCATTTAATAAGGTTTGAAACGCGGCTTCGCTAGAGGTATATAAATTTAAATCGCCGCCTAATAAGACATTAGTGTTAGCAGGTAAAGTCTCTAGATAACCTTCAAGATCTTCAATCATTTCGAAACGCTTTTGTGCATTATAGGCTCCGCTAGACGCTTTTAAATGACTAATAATAATATATATTTCTACAGGATCTGTAGTTTGATTTATTGTTTTTAATTGAATCCGATAGACATTAAAATCTCTTAGATAAGTGGGAACAATAATTTCTTCTTCAATAGTAAATTTTGAACTGTCGTAATATAAAAGATTCTGTAAATCATTTTGATTACCATCAGTATCATCAGAAGTGTTAGAAGTGAAGGTTGCCATTTCATAATTAGAGTTAATAGCAATCTTTGTTGTATTTAAGAGAACCATGGCTCCAGTGATATTGTTGAGCTCACAGACTAAAAATAAATCGGGTTGATAGTCAGATAAAATATAAGACAAATCATATATACGATTAGGAATCGTATTTTCTAAGGGATAATTTAATAAATTATAAAACATCACTTTAACTGTTTCTTGAGCAGAAACGGTTAAAGTGAATAAAGTAATTATAAAAAAACCTACGATTTTTTTTTTCATAGCAAAGAAGGGATTCTTCAAAAAAAAATAAGATTTTCTTAGAAATTAGGACTAAGGTCGTACTCTTTATAAAAGCTGTTTAATATTTCGATAACTTCATCTCCAGAGTCGACAAGGTGAATAAGGTCTAAATCTTTAGCACTGATATTTCCAGCGTCTAATAAGGTTGTTTTTACCCAATCCATTAAGCCGCCCCAAAAATCTTTTCCAACTAAAATAATAGGGAATGATTCAATTTTATGAGTTTGTATTAAGGTTATCGCTTCAAAAAGTTCGTCTAAAGTTCCAAATCCTCCTGGCATAACTACAAAGCCTTGTGAATATTTTACAAACATTACCTTACGTACAAAGAAGTAATCAAAGTCTAAGCTTTTATCATTGTCTATATAAGGATTGTCGTGTTGTTCAAAAGGTAATTCTATGTTTAAACCTACGGAAGTTCCACCAGCAATATGAGCACCTTTGTTACCCGCTTCCATAATACCTGGACCACCACCTGTAATAACTCCATAGCCTTGTTCTACAATCTTTTTAGCAACTTCTTCTGTGAGCTTATAGTATTTATGATCTGGCTTTGTTCTTGCAGACCCAAAAATTGAAACACATGGTCCTATTTTACTTAGTTTTTCATAACCATTAACAAACTCTCCCATGATTTTAAAAATTGCCCATGAGTCGTTTGTTTTTATTTCATTCCAGCCTTTATTTTTGTTTTCTGTTCGCATATTGTTTAAATAATTTATTATAGCATTATAAAAGCCATATAATTATATGGCTTTGTCTGATTTTTTGGAAGACCAAATTTAAGTTAAAATGAACGAATTATTTGGCTATTAACAAAAAAATAAGCGTATAAATGAAAAACTCATACGCTTAAAAGTTAAGATATTTAAGTAATTACAGTGGTTTTCGTCCTGAAATAATATTATACAATATAACTACTATAGCAATAACCAATAGTATATGGATAAGGCTGCTACTGCTCATTCCTGGAATAATATCGAGAAGTCCTAATAACCACACAACGATACAAATTACTGCTACAAGCCAAAGAATACTTTTCATAATTATAGATTTTAATTGTTAGTTAAATAAATTTATACAATTAAAATGCTAACGCTTGCAGTTTTAATCTAATGCGTTAAAAAAAATATGAAATACGTCAGAATTATGAAGAATTGTAAGAATTTACATTAGTTCTTTCTTCAAAAACGTTGCAGTGTAGCTCTTTTTATCTTTTATAATTTGCTCAGGTGTACCTTTGGCTACCACTTGTCCGCCAGCTTTTCCTCCTTCGTAGCCAATATCTATGATGTAATCTACTGTTTTTATCACATCTAAGTTGTGCTCAATAATTAAAACGGTATTGCCTTTATCTGCCAATTTATTAAGGACTTTCATTAAGACTCTAATGTCTTCAAAATGTAGGCCAGTGGTTGGTTCGTCTAAAATATAAAAGGTGTTTCCAGTGTCTCGTTTACTTAGTTCTGTAGCTAACTTAATACGTTGAGCTTCACCTCCGGAAAGTGTAGTGCTTTGTTGACCTAAGGTAATGTACCCCAAACCAACATCTTTAATGGTTTTAAGTTTTCTATGGATTTTAGGAATGTTTTCAAAAAAATCAACGGCTTCTTCAATCGTCATATTTAACACATCACTAATTGATTTTCCTTTGTAACGAATTTCCAATGTTTCTCTATTAAATCGTTTACCTTGGCATGTTTCACACTCGACATAGACGTCTGGTAGGAAATTCATTTCAATGACACGTAAACCACCACCTTGACATGTTTCGCAACGTCCGCCTTTAACATTAAAGCTAAAACGGCCTGGTTTGTATCCGCGAATCATCGCTTCGGGTATTTTAGCAAATAAACTTCTAATCTCATCAAAAGTCTTAGTGTAGGTTGCAGGATTACTTCTTGGAGTACGTCCAATTGGTGATTGGTTAATGTCAATGACTTTATCTAAATGTTCTAACCCTTTTATACTCTTATAAGGCATTGGTTTTTTTACTCCATTAAAGTAATGTGCATTTAGAATAGGGTAGAGGGTTTCGTTAATTAAGGTAGATTTTCCACTTCCTGACACTCCAGTAATACCAATCATTTTACCTAATGGTAGTTCTATGTCTACATTTTTTAAATTATTTCCGGTGCAGCCTTTTAATACCAATTTTTTACCATTGCCTTTTCTTCTGGTTTTTGGAATTTCAATTTCCTTTTCACCATTGAGATAAGCAGCGGTTAATGTGTTTTGTTTTAGTAATTCTTTTGGCGTGCCTTCACTTATAATTTTTCCACCATGTTTACCTGCAAAAGGACCAATGTCTATAACATGGTCTGCACGTTCTATCATATCCTTATCGTGTTCAACAACGATTACCGAATTTCCAACATCTCTAAGAGACACTAAAGAATTAATTAGTTTTTCGTTATCGCGTTGGTGTAAGCCAATACTTGGTTCATCTAAAATGTATAATACACCAACCAATTGCGAGCCAATTTGAGTGGCTAGTCTAATACGTTGTGCTTCTCCACCAGAAAGCGATTTTGAACTTCGGTTTAGTGATAAATAGGTAAGTCCGACATCTAATAAAAACTGAACTCTATTTCTAATTTCTTTTATGATTTCAGTTGAGATTTGTTGTTGTTTGCTTGATAAGCGTTCTGTTAAACCATCTAACCATTCGCCAAGTTCAACGACATCCATTTTTACTAATTCGGCAATGCTTTTACCATCAACTTTAAAATAAAGCGATTCTTTGCGTAAACGCGAACCTTCACAAACTGAACATTCTACTTTGTCCATGTATTCTTTTGCCCATCGTGTTAAGGATGTGGAATCTGAGTGGTATTGACTTTCAATAAAATTGGCAACACCTTCAAAATCTATTTTATAATCGCGTGTGACTCCTAAGAGTTTACTTTCTACTGTAAATTTATCTTTACCACCATGAAGTATAATTTTTTTAGCGTCTTCAGGGATGTCTTTCCAAGGGTCGCTTAATGAAAATTCAAAGCGTTGTGCTATAGTTTCAAATTGTTTGAAAATCCAGCTTTTCTTTTGAGGTCCATGTGGTGCTAAAGCTCCATTTTTAATGGATAAGGATTCGTCAGGAACTAGTTTATGATCGTTTACCACATATAATTCGCCAATACCATTACAGTTTTGGCAAGCTCCTTTTGGTGAGTTAAATGAAAAATTATTTGGTTCAGGGTTTGGATATGAAATACCAGAAGAAGGACACATTAAATTCCTACTAAAAAAGCGCGGTTCGTTGGTGTCTTGGTCAATAATCATTAATACATCTTCTCCATGATACATGGCTGTATTTATGGATTCCATCAAGCGTTTCTCGTTGTTTTCGTTATCGTCAATCTTTAGCCTATCAATAACAATTTCGATATCGTGGGTTTTGTAACGGTCTAGTTTCATACCCTTTTCAATATCTACAATGGCTCCATCTGTTCTTACTTTAACAAAACCTTGTTTGGCAATTTGCTCAAACAATTCGCGATAATGACCTTTACGAGAACGCACCACAGGCGATAATATATTAATACGTTTGCCTTTATACGATTCTAAAATAAGGTCTCTAATTTGCTCATCGTTATAGCTTACCATTTGTTCACCCGTTTCATAACTGTAAGCATCAGCAGCTCTAGCATAAAGTAAACGCAAAAAATCATAGATCTCTGTTATGGTGCCAACGGTAGAACGAGGTGATTTACTTGTGGTTTTTTGTTCAATAGCAATCACAGGAGATAGGCCATCAATTTTGTCTACATCAGGACGTTCTAAACTGCCTAGAAATTGACGTGCATAAGCAGAAAACGTTTCAATATAACGACGTTGTCCTTCTGCATATATGGTATCGAAAGCCAAAGATGATTTTCCACTACCAGACAAACCGGTTATGACCACTAGTTTATCTCTAGGGATAGTGACATCAATGTTCTTAAGGTTGTGAACTCGTGCACCTTTAACTTCAATAGAATCGTTGAATTGGCTCATAAATTATTTAAATCCTCCTGTTGTTTTTGCGAAGTTGCAAAGGTACAAATTATAGTTGTTAATTAAATGTAAAGGTTTAAGCTGTTAATAAGGTCGTGTGGTTTTGGTTATGGTAAAATTAGTGAACATTTAGAATCTACTTGGAGAGCAAAAAGAGTAGGTGAAGAAAATGTAGATATACTCAAGTCAGTTTGACTAGTGTCGTTGTTTTGACCTTAATCTTGTTGCCGTTTAATTAATCCGCATTTTGTACATTTACCATTACAAAACTAAAACCCAAAAACAATCATGAAAATCATAGGCATTGGTAAGAATTACGTCAACCAAACTTCAGAAATAAGTGCTAATAAAACTGGTGCGCAAACTATATTTACAAAGCCAGATTCTACTTTGGTTACAGGAAATAAAGATATTCCGTTTCCTAAAATTACAAATGAACTGGCTTATGAAGTAGAATTAGTTGCTAAAATAGGAACACAAGGTAAAGATATTACACTAGAAGATGCCACTTCTTACATTTCAGAAATAGCAGTTGGTATAGATTATACAGCAACAGATGTATTAGCGGCTAGCAGAGAAAATAAAGGACCTTGGGCTTTGGCTAAAGGGTTTGATGGTGCCTCTCCAATTTCAAGTTTTAAGTCTGTTTCCGAATTTTCCGATTTGAATGCTATTAATTTCGATTTGAAGATAAATGGAGAACAAAAACAAGTAGGGCATACCAGTCTAATGATTTATAGTTTTGCTGAAATTATTGCTTATGTATCCTCATTTATGACTTTAGAGGAAGGTGATCTTATTTTTACAGGAACACCAGCAATGGGGAAAGGTTTAAATCATAAAGGCGATCATGTGCAAGCGTCTATAGAAGGTGAGTTGCTATTAGATTTTAAATTGGTTTAATTGGGGATTGTTTTTGGAGCGAATCTGACTTTACACGTTTAATTTCCTGTTGCATTTTATTAATGGCATCTGCTGAATTTCCACTGCGAATAGCGTCTTTTTGCGTGGACAACCTGTTTAATTCTTCTTGAGAATAATTCGTTTCAGTAGTTGCTTCAGTATTAAGATCTTTTGATTTTTTACCAAGTTTTACATTAAAATCTTCGCTATTCCCTTCAATAACCACAGGAATGCCAATAATTCCTAATGGAGGTAAACCTATTCGCATTTTAAGGTTTAGGTCGCCATCAAAAGAGGTTTGGCCTTCTGCTCTTAGTCTAAAAGGGCTTACTTTAAACTTAAACGGTTCTATGTCTAGTATATTATTGTCTA
Organism: Winogradskyella psychrotolerans; assembly: GCF_018860565.1. Lineage (GTDB taxonomy): Bacteria > Bacteroidota > Bacteroidia > Flavobacteriales > Flavobacteriaceae > Winogradskyella > Winogradskyella damuponensis. The sequence goes on along the minus strand of NZ_JAHKPS010000005.1, from coordinate 72,283 downwards.
CAGTAGATATAATAGTGATTTCAGACACTTTTGGGTCATTTAAAGCACCAAAGCCAGATTTTTCGGATACTTTACCCATTAGCTTATAACCATCAAATTTAACACTATGTACTTTTAATGTGCCTTTGCCTTTAAGTGCGGGTAAAACGGGTAGCATTTCATCGTCTATGGTGCCTGTTAAACTGTAATCTATCGATACTATTCCAGAGGCTTGTGCAGCAGCAGGTGCTAATTCTTTAAATAAGGACATACTATTATATCCTTTTTCTATATTGAGTTGATTAGCTTTTAGATCCATAGAAAACAGTGCTTCTTTTGTGGTTAAAGCTTGATAGAACCCTTTGAGCTGTGCTGTACCATCAACCATTTCTAAAGTACTATTTTTTAAGAAAAGCCCTTGATTTTTTAACCCTAAATGGCCGGAGAATTCAGTGATATTTAAGCTGTTGTATTTTAGGCTGTCTATTTTAATTTGAATAGCTAAATCTAAGTTTTTAGGGATTTGCATTACACCTGTTACAACGGATTCTGTTGTATTTATATTGGCAGTACTGTTAGACTGCTGGATTAGTTGTTCTTCCTTTGGGAAAAATTCGGTAATATCAATTTTTGGTGATTTTAAATTTAGATCTCCCATTAATACTCCTTTAGATAATAGTGCATAATCTATATAATTCTGAAAATAGCCATCCATATCTACTTCAGAAGATTGGTGTTGAATAGCTAATTTAGAAAATGCCATTTTATCGTTTAGAAATAGAAATTGCCCTTCTTTAATCAAAACAGGATATTGAAGTATTGACGTTTTTATCTCAACATCTTTTAAATCTAATGTGCCGCTGTTACTATTCTCATTTTGTGAGTTATTAAGTTGTCCTTTTAAATTTAAATCGGCATTTAATTGACCATTTACGATTAAAAACGGTAATTCTACAACTTGATTTAGTGTTGTAAAGTCTATACGTCCTTTCGCTTTTATATCATATTCTGGTTGGTCAAAATTCTTAAAATAACCTTGACTTGTAAATGGGGTATCTAAAAAGCTAAAGTTTAGAGCATTTACTGTTAGTGAAGACTCTGCATATGATTGCCCTTCATTTAGGATTTTGGCATTAAGTTCAATATTTTTTATAGGCTCTGGATATCCGGATGTTAGCAAGTAACCATCAGTTAATTTAAAAACACCTTTGGTTTTGGGTAATTTAGATGTTTGTGGTTCATAAATTCCATCTACAGTAACATCTGCAGCTAATATGCCATTAAATTCTAAATCTGGTAAACTTAAAGTTTGATTAAGAATGTTGAGGTTAATATTAGATTGTATATTAGACTTTACATACATGGAATCTGTTCTGCCTTTTACAAACATTTGCCCCGTAGTAATTTCCTTATTGAGTGAAAAGTTAAGACTATCTAGGCTAAGGTTCATCCAGTTGTCTTTAAAATCTCCTTTAAAATTTGCATACAGGTTTTCTAGGGCTTGGTCTGCGTCCTTATGTTTTATATAACCGTCATAAATGTTAACTGTTAGGTCTGTACGATTTATTTTAGAAGTTTTAGGTACAGATCCCGTATAACCAGCAAGGTGTAGCTTTGCTGTCATATCTCCTTTAAGGCTTAAGTCTTTAGACCATTCTACATATTTTGGAGGTAATGCACTAATCACGTTTTTAAGAGTGCCGTTTTGTGTTTTAAAAAGTAAATTATAGGCAAAACCATTGTCAAAAACCTTTAAGTTACCGTTAAAATTTACTTCAAGATCATTTAACGAAATAGTGTTTTTATCTAAAGCAATAGATAGGTTTTTAGTATCGTAAATGGTAAACGATTTTGCTTTTAATTTTTTCCCTTTTAAGTATTCTGAGTTCTCAAAAACCACATCAACACTCGTGATGTCTAGTTTTGAACCTAATTTTAGTTCACCATCAATAATGCCGCCTTTTCCGTTGTAGTTAAGTCCATGAGAAAAAACACGAATACCCAAGTCGTTATCTGCATATTCAACTGTTGCATTTTCAATTTTAAGACGTTTAAGGTTTAGGTTTAAACCAGCAGAACTGCTATCATTTGCCACTGCTGTAGTGTCTGTTGCTCTTAAGATATCGTAGTTGTTGCGTTCAAATTTATCCTTAACCAGTTTTATATTACAATCGGTAAGATAGGTTTCATTAATTACGATTCTGTCTGAAAATAAGAGTTTAAATACATTGATACCAAATCCTAATTCTTTTGCGTTAATTAAAGTGTCTTTTTCAAAGGGTTTAGAACTTGATAAATTTACATTTTGAAACGAAAAGGTTAATGAAGGAAAATGTGTAAAGAACGAAATGTTAGAATCTTTAAATTGAAGTTCGGTTTCTAAATTTTGATTGATACCTTTTTTGATTTCTTCAGAAATGAGATCATTAAAAATGGAAGGTATAGCAAACAAACTAATGATAAGTAGTAAAAATAGGGCAGAAACCCACTTTAATAGTTTTCCAAACTTGTTTTTATTTGCCTTTTCCATTAGTGCTTATATTGCTAAAAATTATAAGCTGTCAAAAGTAGTATTTTTTTAAGTTTTAACTCGTTACAATGGGGAATTATAAGAGGTTTTCTCATTAAGAAATTGTAATATTTTTTTGTTTTAGCAGTTCAAATATTAAAAAAAAATAGTTTTATTTATGGCTTTTATTGCCTCAGCATAACATTATAAGTATTGATAACAAAGAGGCTTATAATACACTTACAAAATACCACTCATAAGGCTTACCAAGTTGAGTGCATCAGAAAGGCTTTGTTTTAGGTTTGATATTGTAAGGACGTTCCTTAATATATCAATAGCGTATTAGTCGTTTCTATCTATTTTGTTGTAGGCGCGAATTACTAAAACAGCCCAAACGATTACACAAATGGATACAAATAGCGAAAACGAAAAAATGATTTCATTGGCCTCCATTCAAAATCTGTTTTATAAAGATTACTAATCCAAGTATTGTTGGTGCCCAAAGCCCTACAAATATAGCATGAAGCTCATCTCCTCTTAAGAATAAATATTCGGCAACCACTATAATTAAAGCACATAAAGCTAGCATAAAGAGGTTTAAAGGCCCTATTTTTTTTATAAAACTCATCTTAGGTTCGTTATTTCGTTGCTTTAAATTTAATGAAAAAAATAGTCAATACCACTTCAAGTGGACTAAATATAAATGCATAAAACAAGCAGTCGTAATAGAACATCTACATCTTGAACTTAATGATGTTGGTATTATTGAATGTTATATGTCTTTTTTTTATCAGTATTAAGGCTTTAGCTATAGAGTGGGTTATGAATTAGATTAGTGGTGCGTTTTAGGGTGTTATTGCCTTTAGAATTTAACAAAAACTTCATTAAGTTTAACTCAATTATATCACATTGTTAAATTACTGCTAAATCTTTGATGTTTAGATGTTTTATGTCTCTAATTGTGATCCAAAAATGCTTTTAGTTTCGTATCTTTGATTATACCAAATGACCTGTTTTATGAAAGCACTACAAGACCTAAGAAATAGACTATTAAAGTCTAAGCCTAAACGGCTCAAAAACGATATAAATCGTAACGATATTGATGCGAGACGTGTGTTAACACGTTATTTCTCAAAGGACGATGACGACTTCTTATTTATATAATTAGTTCGGGTTATGGTAGGCCTCAAAATGCATCTAATTTAATGTGGCTCTAAGGCCATTTTGTTAGCTTATGTAAATCACCACTTTTTGATATGTAAGAGAGGTGAGAGTCATTGTTGAAGCTTCTAATTTTAACTCTAATTGAACGTGATATTTTATTAATAGTAAATCAGAAGATTAAAAAAAAAAGGAAAAAAGAAGCCGTACGCGCTTTCAGGTAAAAGAAAGTAGCAAAATTGGATAAAAGGCAAAGCATACCTAAAGTTATTAATAGACAATCATAAAAAAACCACTTCAATACGAGTGGTTTTTTGCTGTAAAGCGGTTATCTTTATACCAATAGAAAATACATGAAATACCAATGGATATAAAACTAGCAGTATTAATAGATGGAGATAACATTCCGTCTGCTTACATAAAAGAAATGATGGAAGAGGTGGCTAAATATGGCAATCCCACTATAAAACGTATTTATGGTGATTGGACCAAACCTAACTTAAACAAATGGAAAAACTTGTTGTTAGAAAATGCCATTACACCAATACAACAATATGGTTACACTACAGGTAAAAACGCTACAGATTCAGCTATGATTATTGACGCCATGGATATATTGTACTCTGAAAAGGTAGATGGCTTTTGTTTGGTTTCTAGCGATAGTGATTTTACACGCTTAGCAACGCGTTTGCGCGAAGCTGGTATGGCTGTTTATGGTATAGGTGAAAAGAAAACACCAAACCCATTTATTGTGGCTTGTGATAAGTTTATTTATATCGAGATTCTTAAAAATCAACGAGAAGAACGACCTTCAGAATCTAGTACAGCACCAACAGCCCCAAAAAATGACTACGATACTATCACACAAAAAGAGATTAATTTTATTGCGTCTACCATAGATGATGTTGCCGATGATGATGGCTGGGCGTTCTTAGGTGATGTAGGAAGTTTGCTGCAAAAGAAACAGCCTAACTTTGATTCTCGTAATTATGGGTTTCAGAAACTAACGCCTTTAATAAATTCAATTTCTGCATTTGAAATTGAACGCCGTGAAGATTCTAGAGGGCGTTCAAAGTTAATTTATGTAAAACTTAGTGAGGATAAATCTAAGCGAAAGAAGAAGTAGGCTGTGTTGTAAAATAGCCCTTATTAACCTATGGTCAATTGCAAAATAAAGATATAAAAAAACTTAGTCTAAATTACAGACTAAGTTTTTTTATATCCATTAATTAAGGGTGTCTTGTTATTTAGTTAAAACAAGTTCGCCAGAATTTATAGCTTTTGTGTAATTGGCTTTAACGGTATTTAAAAATCCAAAGAATTTTGAACCGTCTTTTTTCTTAAGTGTTACGGTTGTAGAACCGTTAGCTTCAGTTTCTATTTTATCAATAACAACGGTTTCATTATTTACTGACTTATAATTTGTTACAACACCTCGTTTTATCAAAATATTCGCTTTAGGAAAATCAACGTGATTAAAGCCTTGCGCTGTTGGCGTTTTTACGGTTAATATATCTCCTTCTTTTGGTGTGTTATTAGCAGAAGCTGTTAAAACGAAAGCGAAGCATAAAAGTGTAAAAATTACTTTTTTCATAGTGAATTGGTTTTAAATTGTGTTTGTAGTAAAAATAATAAGATTTTTTCATCGAATTTATAACTTTTAATAATTCTTAACATTTGTAAATACATTCTAAATTCAGATATTTTTTTTATTATTTTAGTTTTTTAATAACCCTAAAGCATATAAAAAACACGATGAAATTATTAGGAATAGGATCGAGAATAAACCACGCAGAATTTGGAAAAGGAGTTGTTACCAATGTCACTTCAAAACACTATTGGGTGACTTTTATTGATAACGGATTAGAAACTATAGATTTAGACTCTGAATTTGACGTCATAGAAGCTGCAGAAGACGATGTGGATACGGTTAGTTTTTATGAAGTTGAACGCAGTTTAAAATCCATATTAAAAAAATGGTCTGATGTGTCTGAAGTAGTTACAATTGCAGATAAGTGGAAAGGCGGAAAGCTAATTATGCAACCTGGAGATACAAACTTAAAGTCGAGTGAAATGCCTATAGATACATTCTTTCGTAAGATTACTATGGTTCGTGATCGCTTGCGTGTTATGGAACAGAAAATTAATTCAAGTAATCTTGAAGAACAAGAAAAGATAGATTTACAACAATATATCACAAGAAGTTATGGGAGCTTAACAAGTTTTAATGTGTTGTTTAAGTTAAAGAGTCAGCAGTTTGTAGGGCAGAGGAGTAAGTAGTTTTTTGGATTGCAGTATTGGGTTAGTGCTTTTTGAAGTTTAGTTCTTATTAGCGCTCTTCCAATTTCTATTTTATAAAAACAGTTTGGTGCTGCTTAAGATGAATTAAAAGCCCCTTTCAAAATGAAAGGGATTTTTTTTAAAATTTTATAGTATTTTATTTAGCGTGTCAATGTAACAGTACCGCTACAATTATTTCCTAATTCAACACAACCAGGTCCCGTTACTTCTTCTTGGTTACTTTCACTTGTTCCTGTAAATGTATCTGTTTCCAAATTATAAGTCAATTGAGAAGAATAATTAGCTATTTTAAAATCAACACCACCACAAGGTGGAGAGAAAAAATCTTGATATACTGCAGTTATAGTTAAAACATTATTCTCAAAAGTGAAATTATTAGTAATATAATTACCATTAGCATCATCTTCTTGAGTTACTGTATAATTGTCATTTAATGTAATAGGTCCAGTTCCATTATCTGAGGATGTATTCCCATTAGTAGAAACACAGTCAGAGTTTTCAGTGATTGTCCAAGTACTAAAAATATTAACATATGTCTCCACATATACATAGTCGCCATCGACTTCTTCTAAGACCATCTTGTTGGGTGATAATTCTAATACTGTAATTATTGACGATTCTCCTTCGGCAGTTTCAATAATTGTATTGTCGTTTATTTCATAATTACTAGTAGATTCATCAGCATTTTCACAGAAATCTCCATAATATTCTGTAGAAATTAACTGAGATGCATTAAACTGTACAATAATATTACAATCGTCAATACTAAAAGTATTTTCTCCATTTTCTGTTTCTCCAACTAAATACCAAGTGCCAATTAATAGCTCTGCATTTACTGGTTCAACTTCGCCTATTGTTGCAGACCCAAAAGCAACACAGCCATTGTTATCTACAACCATTAGGTAGTAATTGCCTTCTTCTGGGGCAATAATAGAATCACTTATTATACCTGTATCGGTTTCTCCTGTAGACCAATAAAAATCATAATCTTCAGTCTCTCCATTAACAATAGCAACCAAAAGATTGCCTGGATCTATACCAATAATAACTTCTAGGTTAGCATCATTACATTGATTTTCTATTAGTGTTGTATCAGGAGTATTTGGCGCATTAGGATTGGTAACATCAACAGGTGGTTCTGATGCGGAAGCAGCTCCAGCAAAAATAACAGCAGCCAGAACTCCTGCAAACGCAGTAGGAGCCGTAACTACTAATATTGCAGCGCCAGCAACTCCGGCACTAACACCTAGCCAACCACTTAGAGCAGTCCATTCTATGGTATTTGTACCTCTTAAAAGATTATAACCTGTAAAATCTTCTCCATCAACTTCGATAGTTGAAAAATTAACTACTGTATCTTCCATCGACGTCCAATCGCGATCATAAACAACATAGTTTACTAAACCGTCTTCAGGATATTCAAAACGGTGTATGATGTTATCTTTAATCCCATTAGTTTCAGAGTAAAGCAGTGAAACTCTTTGATTGGTATCTAAAATAATAAACTCTGTTTTGTTTGAATTTGCAATTCTGTAGGCGAAGCTTTTAACCTGCAAAGGGTTGCCAGATGCATCTGCATTTCCATAAACATAGGTCGTGGCATTATCACTATCGATATAGATTTCTGATAATAATTGACCTTCAGAATTAGGTGCATTTACATATTCTATAATGGAATTATTTGGGTTAACAGTATCTGTTGTCTCATCATCAGAACAAGAAAACACTACTGTAATTAAACAGAGTAATAAAAAAAAGCGGATAAAATTTTTCATGGTAAAATAGTTGATTAATAATGATTGAAAAATTAATGAATGATACTCAATTCAAAAATACCTAGTACTAGGTATTTTTGAATTGAGTAGATTATTAAAATAATCAACTAGAAGATGAGATGTGATGTAATGAGAAGCTGAGGTATTGCTTTGTTTTTTGGATAATAAAACAGTCTCTTTACTAATTTGTAAATCTGTAACTTAGCAACTAACTTACAAGCTAAGACCTTTCACATCACCCATTTCTATCCCAAGAAATAACAATTTATGGAATGTGGGTAATTCCGCTCCTGTTTCTGTAGTTACCCAATTTTCCCATGTGGCCTCTAAGCCATCAATAGGCAATATATCCACCCACATTTGAAAGCTTGTTGGTTTTCCATTAGCATCTAAATGCCATAAATATGAATCGCCTGGCGTAGAGCCTCCAGAAGTATAGGTTACTAAAAGGGCGTCTTTTTGGTCTTTTGTTTTTACCAATCTGCGTTCCGTGCCTTTATCAAATACTTTGTAGGGAGCAACCAACCAAAACGAATCGTTATTAAAATAGTTTTCAGCTTTAGTAATATAGTCTTGTTTCTCTATACCATTGTATTCTTGTTCTAAAACAAAAACTTTAGAATTATTAGGATTTTCAAAGTCTAAAAGCACTGTAAAATTGTCCCAGTATACTTCGCAGGTATGATTAGACTTATACCATTTGTAGTGTTGTTTACCTTTAAAGGTCCACTCTAAATAGTCGGTATTTAAATAGGCTGCTTCATCTAAGGCATCAAGCATTTTTGTGGCTAGTTGGTCTGCTTTAGCTCCTGGTTGCCCTTTTGGTAAGTCTTCATTGTATTTGAAATATATAAAGCCAAAAAGTAACAGTGAAGGTAAAGTGAAGAATACGATAACTCCACCTATTATTTTTAGTGCTTTTTTTAATTTGGATTGTTTTGCCATAATTGTAAGTCGTTTTAAACTTCAAGAATTAATACGGTTAGATAGTAATGCTTAAATCTGTTTTATGTTAAATTGCTTTTCAATCTCTATACGTTTGGTGTTACTAAATGTTTTAAGGTCTTCAAAGAATAAGGTGAAATCGGCTTCAAAAGCATCATAATGTACTTTAAGCTCTTTGGTTGCTAAGTTCATTTTAGAAAGCCCTTTTGTTCTGTGATTCATGCCATTTAAAACAGTTTGTATGCCTTCAATTGTGGCATAACTGAGTAACCAATTATCTTCAATCATAATTGGAGTGAGCTTTTTAAATCGCGGAGGTAAGAGTTCAATATGCGCTTTAAGACTTTTATAAAAATTATCAATATAATCTGCAAGCGGAATGTCTGAATAAGTGGTCCAGTTTTTGGCTAAAAAATGATCAAAAAAGATGTCTACAATAACGCCGCTGTAATGACCATAACCTTTATGTAAGCGTTTGGTGCATTGTCTAAAAAGAGGATGCGCGTCAGTAAAAGTATCAATATGGCGATGTAACTTAATGCCTGCTTGAATTTCTGTAGGGTATAATTTGTATTTATTACCTCTTACACCATCGCTAACAAAGTTTCCAATAGTAATGAGTTCGTTGTCTCCTGAAAGATAAATATGGGCGAGAAAATTCATGCATCGAATTTACAAATTCATAATAACAAAATAGTTAAAAACGGTATATCTATTTATATTTGCTAAAAATAGATGTATACATGACTTTAATAAAATCAATATCAGGAATTAGAGGGACTATAGGAGGACCAGTAGACGAAAACTTAACACCTATAGATACGGTTAAATTTGCAGCTGCTTACGGAACTTGGTTGAAGCAACAGCGTAATAAAGACAACTATGTCGTTGTTGTGGGTAGAGATGCTCGTATTTCTGGTGAAATGATTCAGAATTTGGTAATGAATACTTTAGTTGGTCTTGGAATTCATGTTATTGATTTAGGGTTGTCTACAACACCAACAGTAGAAATCGCTGTGCCATTAGAACATGCAGATGGTGGTATTATATTAACTGCAAGTCATAATCCTAAGCAATGGAACGCCTTAAAGCTTTTAAATGCTAAAGGTGAGTTTTTAAATGGAGCAGAAGGACAGAAAATATTAGAGATTGTAGATTCTAACACTATGAGTTTTGCTGAGGTTGATGATTTAGGGAAAATAACAATTAACGATGCGTATATTGATATTCACATCGATGAGGTCTTAGACCTTGACTTAGTGAATGTAAAAGCTATAAAAGAGGCTAATTTTAAAGTGGTTGTAGATGGTGTGAATTCTACAGGAGGTATTGCTATTCCTTTATTATTAGAACGTTTAGGTGTTGAGCCTGTAAAATTATATTGTGATCCAACAGGTCATTTTCCACATAATCCAGAACCATTAAAAGAACATTTAGGTGATTTAGCAAAAGCGGTTGTAAAAGAGCATGCAGATTTCGGAATCGTGGTAGATCCAGATGTTGATCGTTTAGCCTTTATGGATGAAACAGGAGAGATGTTTGGAGAAGAATACACTTTAGTAGCTTGTGCCGATTACGTATTGAGTAAAACGCCAGGAAACACAGTGAGTAATATGAGTTCTACACGTGCTTTACGTGATGTTACCGAAAAACATGGAGGAACTTATGAAGCGAGTGCAGTAGGAGAAGTAAACGTTGTTACTTTGATGAAGAAAAACAATGTAGTTATTGGTGGTGAAGGAAATGGCGGCATTATTTATCCAGATTCTCATTACGGACGTGACGCTTTGGTTGGTGTGGCATTATTTTTAAGTTTATTAGCTGAAAAGCAAATGAAAGTTAGTGAGCTTAGAGCTTCTTACCCAAACTATTTTATGAGTAAGAAGAAGATTCAATTAACTCCAGGATTGGATGTTGATGGCATTTTAAACGCTATGGAATCTAATTATAGCCATGAAAAATTAACGACTATTGATGGTGTAAAAATTGATTTCGCGGATAGTTGGGTACATTTACGTAAGAGTAACACAGAGCCAATTATTAGAATTTATACCGAAGCACCATCACAAGCAGCAGCAGATACTTTAGCAGATCGTTTTATTGAAGAAATAAAAGCGATTGCTAATATTTAATTCTAATATAAAGAAGCTGTAAATAACTAAGAGTCTCAAGTAAATAAAAGTATATTAAGACATGCGTTGATAGTCATTGTCTTAATTTGTAAAATGACAGAAGGATGATTTTAGAAACGAATTCTACAGAGGTAACTGAATTGGAAACCTATTTTAATCAATTTAGACAACATATCATTGGTCAGGATCAACGCTTTAAATCCCCTTATGGAGAACAAAGAATCATCTATACCGATTGGACAGCTTCAGGACGTTTATACAGACCTATAGAAGAGAAAATTAGTAATGAGTTTGGACCTTTTGTAGCCAATACACATACAGAGACTACAGTTTCTGGTACAGCAATGACCAAAGCGTATCATAAAGCTAAGCATATTATTAAGGATCACGTTAATGCTAATGATGATGATATTTTAATCTGCTCAGGAAACGGTATGACAGGTGTTATTAATAAGTTTCAGCGTATTTTAGGTTTAAAAGTTCCTGAGAATTTAAAGGAATTTACTTCTATTCCAGAGGAAATGCGCCCTGTTGTTTTTGTTTCGCATATGGAACATCATTCTAATCAAACGACCTGGTTAGAAACGATGGCTAAGGTTGAAGTTGTTCCGCCAGATGATGAAGGTTTATTTTGCTTAAAGAATTTAGAAACCTTATTACATAAATATAAAGATTGTACCATAAAAATTGCTTCTGTAGTAGGCGGTTCAAATGTTACAGGTATTCAGATTCCGCATCATGATGTTGCTAGGTTAATGCATAAACATGGTGGTGTTTGTTTTGTAGATTTTGCTTGTTCTGCGCCTTACGTAGATATGGATATGCACCCTAAAGATAAGGAGGCACAATTGGATGCTATTTTCTTTTCGCCTCACAAATTTTTAGGAGGCCCAGGAACTTCAGGTGTTTTGGTTTTTAATAAGAAACTGTATAAAAATATGGTGCCAGACTGTCCAGGAGGAGGTACTGTAAGTTGGACCAATCCTTGGGGCGAACACAAATATATAGATAATATAGAAGATAGAGAAGATGGTGGAACACCTGGTTTTCTTCAGGTTATAAAAACAGCTCTTTCTATAAAGTTAAAGGAACAAATGGGAGTGGATAAAATGTTGAAACGCGAGCACGAGTTGGTTGATATTATTTTTAAGCAGCTTGAAGGTATCTCCAATATCAACATTCTTGCAGGTCAGCATAAAGATAGACTAGGTGTTATTTCATTTTATATTGATGATTTGCATTTTAATTTAGCGGTGAAATTACTAAACGATAAATTTGGAATACAAACACGTGGTGGTTGCAGTTGTGCCGGTACTTATGGGCATTTCTTATTGCACGTAGATCAGCAAATGTCGCACGAGTTAACCAATGAGATTTCAATAGGAGAGCTAGTACGTAAGCCCGGTTGGATAAGGATGTCTATTCACCCAACAACAACGAATGCCGAAATTAATTATGTATGTGAGAGTATCATAGATTTAGCAAAACATCATGAAGTATGGGCTAAAGATTATGAATATTCTAAATGTAACAATGAGTTTGTACATAAAACTTTAGTTGGTAAGCCTTGTACGGCAACTAATGTAGATGCTTGGTTTGAGATGTAATAATTTGTGGTTTTGATATATGAACTAAGTGTGTTCATAATCTAAAATTGGCCGTAAGCTTGATCTTTGTTTTTAGAAGGAAATAGCCTAAAGAAATTTAGGAGGCACTTTGTCTCTATGTTTCCAACGTCTATGCGTCCAAAGGTAAAACTCTGGAGCTTCTAAAATTTGTTCTTCAACCAACTTAAAGAATAGGTCTGTAATTTCGTAATCCTTGTATGCTTTAGGAGTTTCTGTTATGGTTTTAAAAGTTGTTTCGTAATAGCCACGTTTAATGCGTTTTACACTAAAGAACACTACAGCCATATCTAATTTTTTGGCTAACATTTCTGCTCCAGTGTACATAGGAACTTTAATCCCCATAAATTCATTCCAATGAAAAGCTTTATTCACTTTAGGAGTTTGGTCAGATACAAAACCATTGATGGTTAATTCTCCTTTTTTCTTGCTTTCAAGGAGGACATTGTAGGTTTCTTTGGTCGTAATTAAATGCGAATTATACTTTGCTCTAATTCGTTTAACTAATTTGTCAAAATACTTATTGGCTAAACGTTTATAGACGGCATAACCTTTGTGTTTTACATGCTTTTGTAAAATAAAAATCCATTCCCAACTCCCATAATGTGCACACATTAAAATAATGCTTCGTTGTTTTTTCTCTAAATCATTGATTAATTCTACATTGGTAAATTTGAAGCGTTTGTTCATTTGAGCTTCAGTAATAGTCAATGATTTTATAGCTTCCACCATCATGTCACAAAAATGGTGATAGAATTTACTAGCTATAGATGAAATTTCTTTTTCTGATTTATCTGGGAAAACTAATCTTAAATTGTCTTTTACAACCGTTTTTCTATAGCCAAAAACGTTATACATAAAAAAGTAAATAACGTCAGAGAATCCATAAAGTAATCTAAATGGTAAAATTGAAATTAGCCAAAGAATAGGGTAAACTAAGATATAAGCAATAAGTTGCATTAATGTATGTTAGTATTAAAGCACAAATATATATTATATTTGATTTATAGTATTAGAGTTTATGGACAATTTAGGTATAAGTTTAGTTACCATTATAATTATTGCAGCCAACGTTATTATATCCTTTAAAGGATTTGATGATCGTGGCTTTTTTGAAAAATACAAGTTTAATGTTGGTAGTATAAAGCGCGGAGAACATGTTAGGATGTTGAGTTCTGGATTTTTACATGCAGATACCACGCATTTATTATTTAATATGTTTACGCTTTATTTTTTTGCAGATGCAGTGGTTGCAGGATTAGGCAATTTTCATTTTATTATTATTTACTTCGGCAGTTTAATTTTTGGAAATCTTCTATCATTGTATTTTCATCAAAATGAATATTGGTACAGTGCTATTGGTGCAAGTGGTGCTGTAACAGGGATTTTATATTCTGCTATTTTATTACAACCAGATATGAGTTTGTATATGTTTTTTATTCCAATCCCTATTCCAGGTTATGTGTTTGGTATAGGCTATTTATTATATTCCATTTATGGCATGAAAAATAAAATTGGTAACATTGGTCACGATGCCCATTTTGGTGGTGCTGTTGGTGGTTATGTAGTGACTTTACTCTTAATGCCAAGCTTATTTAAAACAAACTTAGGGTATGTTGGTTTATTAGCCATACCCATTATAATTCTGTTTGTACTCTATAAAACGGGTAAATTAAAATAGCAGAAGACCGTATTTTATTTTTGTAATAGTTCTTCTACCTTAAGTTTTAGAGCAGTACCTCTAAGGTTTTTAGCTGCTATTTTTCCGTCTTTATCTAAAACGTATGTTGCAGGAATAGAATTGATATTATACAGTTGTGCAACAGGATCATTAAAGTATTGTAAGTAAGATACCTGAGGCCAAGTTAATTTGTCTTTTTTAACAGCATCTAACCATGCTTTTTTAGGATCTTTTTGTCCACGAGACCCGTCTAAAGAGACCCCAATAATTTCTAATCCTTTACTATGGTATTCATTGTAAATTTTAACAACATTAGGATTTTCTCTTCGGCAAGGACCACACCAAGCTGCCCAAAAATCTATAATAGTTACTTTGCCTTTAAGATCGTTTAAAGCTACCATTTCGCCATCTGCATTAGGTGCTTCAAAATTAGGAGCAACTTTTCCAATTTCTAAAGTGGTAGTTTTTGTATAAGCCCTGTAAAGTTTTTCTAATCTTAACTTGGCAGCGACTCCGTCTCTAGATGTTTGTACTGTAGACGATAAATTATTAAAGGCCTCCATATATTTTTCGATATCTAGGTTAGGCTTTTTGAGTTCTTCGCCAATAATAAATAAACTAAAAAAATTGTCTTTATTACTATCAATAAAATCTAAGGTGTATTGTGTTTTTTTATTGTTTAAGACTTCTAATTGTTTTAAAATGGAATCTTGTTTTGCTGTGTTTTTTTGCAATCTTGCGTTTCGCATTGCAGTTCTTACAGGTAATATTTCCTTTTCAATATTGTTTAATCCCGTTTTATAGGTTTCAAATTTCTTTTGAGATTTAGAACCTGTTATTTCTGAGCTTAGTATTCTACCTTTATTAATATTAATGTTTATTTCACTGTTTTCTAACATAAAAGGTAGCTTTCCTGGAATACTATTTACGGTAATGTTATATAATGAAGGTGTTTGCATTTCGCCTTCAAAAGTGAATTGTTCATTTACAATCATTTGGGTTTTAACGCGTCTGTCCTTTCCTTTTTCATCTATACTATTTAGATGTACTCTAACACCATTATAAACCCCTTTTGCAGTTCCATTAATAATATAATTAGTTCTTTTAGGTTCTTCTTTACAACCCATTACTAGTAGGCTCGCAAATATGCATAGGAATAGATTTTTCATAATAATAAATTAGATGATAGTATTTTGAATAATTAACGTGTTACAAATATAAAAACAAAGTTGTAAAACTCGTAAAATAAGTAAAGTCTCTAATAAGTGAACGCTTTTAAGGAACGTTGGTCTAAAGAATCCCATAATTTACAATACTTTTGCAACAAAGACTTAGAATATGCATAACGATACCATTGTAGCTTTAGCAACACCCTCAGGAAGTGGTGCCATTGCAGTTATACGATTATCTGGACAGGACGCCATAAACATTGCTTCAAAATGTTTTAAATCTGTTTCTAATAAGGATTTAAACCAACAGGCGACACATACCATTCATTTAGGCCATATTATAGACGCACAGCGAACTATTGATGAGGTTTTGGTGTCTGTGTTTAAGGATCCTAATTCTTATACGGGTGAGAATGTGGTAGAGATATCGTGTCATGGGTCTTCTTATATTCAACAAGAAATTATTCAGTTGTTTTTACGCGAAGGTTGCAGGATGGCTACGGCTGGTGAATTTACCTTGCGTGCTTTTTTAAATGGTAAACTCGATTTGAGTCAGGCGGAAGCTGTTGCCGATTTAATTTCTAGTGATAATGAGGCGTCGCATCAGATTGCGATGCAGCAGATGCGTGGTGGTTTTTCTTCTGAAATAGCTAAGCTTCGTGAAGAGCTTTTGAATTTTGCTTCGTTAATAGAATTGGAATTGGACTTTGCTGAAGAAGATGTAGAGTTTGCAGACAGAACTCAGTTTAAGGCCTTAATAGAACGTATTAATTTTGTATTGAAACGTTTGATTGATTCTTTTGCTGTAGGTAATGTGATTAAAAATGGTATTCCTGTTGCCATTGTTGGGGAACCTAATGTAGGAAAGTCGACCTTATTGAATGCTTTATTAAATGAAGACCGTGCGATTGTTTCTGAAATCGCAGGTACCACAAGAGATACAATTGAAGATGAAATTTCTATTGGAGGTATAGGTTTTCGGTTTATAGATACGGCAGGTATTCGTGAGACTGAAGATGTGGTTGAAAGCATTGGAATAAAGAAAACCTTTGAAAAGATAGAGCAGGCCCAAGTGGTGATGTTTTTGGTGAGTAGTCCGCAGTTGGCTGTGGATAAAGAAGCTATTAAAACCATTACGATTGAGATTGAAAAGGTAAAAAATAAGTTTCCACAAAAGCAGTTATTGGTTATTTTAAATAAGATTGACCAGATTACAGATTCTGAATTGGCCACTATTAGAACGGCTTTAGATTCTAATGCCACTGAGGTTATTCCTATTTCGGCAAAGACTGGTTTTGGAGTGGAGCAATTGACGCAAACCCTTCTGGATTTAATTAATACGGGAGCGTTACGTAATAATGAAACCATTGTAACGAATTCACGTCATTACGATGCTTTATTGAAGGCTTTTGAAGAGGTTCAGAAGGTGAAAGACGGTTTAGAGACTGGCTTGTCTGGTGACTTGTTAGCCATTGATATTCGTCAGGCCTTGTATCACTTTGGAGAGATTACAGGGGAGATTACCAATGATGATTTGTTGGGTAATATCTTCGCAAACTTCTGTATCGGGAAGTAACTTACTTTCTTTTATTTGTTAATCCCTTGTTATTGTTGGCTTTATAGTGTTTTGTCTTCTTTTATTTGTTGTTTATTTGCTCTTTTTTGATTAAATTTGTTGTATATCTGTTGCCTGAAATATAGAATTGTTGCCCATTTCTGTTGGCTAAGATATTGGCGAAATGATGCACCATAACGCACCACGTTGCACCATTACGCTACATAACGCACCATTTATGAGCAGTAATTTATTCATTCCTAAAACTTGTAAGCATTGCGGTAATGCATTTACAGCACGTACAACAGTTACTAAATACTGTGGCGATACTTGTGCAAAAAGAGCTTATAAGGCACGCAAACGTCAAGAAAAAATTCAAGCTACTCTTACTGAAGATATGCAACAGCAAAAACAAGTTGTTGAAGTTCGCAATCCTAATGCTGTAAATAACAAAGATTTTTTAAGCGTAACAGAAGCCTCACAACTGATTGGCGTGAGTAGATGGACCATTCAAAGAATGATTCAACAAGGACGTTTAAAAGCAGTTCCTTTTGGTAGAAAGCGTATTGTGGCCAGATGGCAAATAGAAAACCTTTTTAATTAATTCCATTATGAAAGTAACATTAAGACAACGCAAGAAGAACGACAAAATAAGTCTGTATTTAGATTACTATCATAAAGGCAAACGTAAAACAGAATACTTACGCTTATACCTTACACCTAATCCTAAAACCAAAACTGAAAGAGAGGTTAATAAGAAAACCAAACAATTGGCTGAAACTATATGTGCACAGCGACAAATAGAAATTCAAAATGGTATTTATGGCTTTCAAGATATTGAAAAGCTAAAAGGTAGTTTTATTACTTATATCACAGCTTTAGCAGAAAAGAAAAATACAAGCTCTGGCAATTATGGTAATTGGAATAGTATGCTAAAACATTTAAAAAAGTTTTGTCCAACAGATGTTAGTTTTCAAGATATAGACAAATCGTTTGTTGAGCGTTTCAAAGAGTATTTAGATAAAGAAGCAATAGGTAGAGCAGGTAAGCAATTGTCTCAAAATTCAAAATATTCGTATTATGGTAAATTTTCAGCGGCATTAAAACAGGCGGTCAAGGATGGAATTTTAAAAGTAAATCCTGCAAATGGTGTAGAGTATTTTAAACAAGGAGAACCTCAACGAGAATTTTTAACGCTTGATGAATTACAAAAAGCAGTTAATACAGAATGTGAACTGCCTATCTTAAAGAATGCTTTTATTTTTTCAGCTTTAACCGGATTACGTTGGTCAGATATTGAAAAACTGATATGGTCAGAAATCCAGCACTCAAAAGAAATGGGATATTATATCCGATTTAGACAAAAGAAAACTAAAGGTGTTGAAACCTTACCAATATCAGACCAAGCAAGAAATCTATTAGGAGAAAAAGGTAATCCAGACGATAAAGTATTTGATGGCTTACATTATAGTGCCTGGTCTAATTTAAAATTACAACAATGGATGATGAAGGCAGGTATTACTAAAACTATTACGTTTCATTGTGCGCGTCATACCTACGCTACCTTACAATTAACTTTGGGTACAGACATATATACTGTATCAAAATTATTAGGTCATAAAGAGTTACGCACTACACAGATATATGCCAAAGTAATTGACGATAAAAAGAAAGAAGCTGCTAACCGTATTCAACTGGATTTATAATGAAAGGAAGTATATTTTCAAGTTTGGTTTCTATAACCAATGGCTTACATAGAGATAATAGACAGGAAAAGGATTTTAAATACTTATTGTCTGATTTTAAATTGAACCAAAAAGCTAATAACGCAGTTTTTAAAGTAAACTTTAAAAAGCCTTTAAATGCGAAAAAAGAATACTATCAAAAGCTAATAATTAATGAAACAGAAAATACAGTAGCATCATTTGTAAAGGAATTTCCGAAAAATGCAACTACACCAGAAAATAAATACAGCTATACCATTCTACTTAATAAATTTGATAAGTACTTAAATGACATTGCAACTTATATCAATAAAAGAGGTATAACAGCAGATTTCAACAATGATGACAATTATATCATAAACTACTTAAAAGTATCTGTAATAAGGTTGTATGCTGAACTACAAGAGCAATACGGTCAGTTTTCCGTAAACACAAAATTCTCAATTGCTGAAATTGCAGAAAAATACTTTAATGATGAAACTTTTGATGTTAGCTTAATAGAAAAGAACACCACTAAAAAAGTTGCTACCAAAAAAACATCAAAAACGAAAGCAACACCCAAGACTTCTTTTGGATATAAAAGTAATGACACCTCAACTTTGCTAACTGTACTTAAACAAGTAAATCTAAAAATCGATTTGTTAGATAACCGCACAACTGTTGAACAGTTGCACCAACTGTTATTAACAAAAGATTTTGCAAATACAGAATCGCAAATTTATCTTCAGTGCGAAACTACACAGTTTAGTTACCTTGTAACAAAACTAAAGCCATTTTTTAATGGTTTCAATCCTACGGCAATAGAACGTTCTGAAAAATTTGTTACTAAAACAGGTACGCTATTAAAAGCGAATAATCTTCACAAAAACAAAGTTCACAACCCAAAAGAAAAGGAAGAAATAGATAAAATCATCCAACAACTGCAATAAAAAACAGTAAGAATAGTAAGAAATCTTACTGTTGTCTTACCCTTGTTTTACACTCTTACTAAAAACGGGAAGCCAATTTTCAACCTTTGTCCTGTTCTTGAAAACCAAGAATGACATTTGGCCAGATGTCCTCATTTATTTAAAACAAAATAAACGATGGACACAAATATCATCGAAAAGTTAGACCGCATTGAAAAACTCTTGTTAGAGCAACAAGCAATGCAAAAGCAAGTATTAAACTTTAATGAAACTTGCAAGTATTTAGAATTATCCCAATCGCACTTGTATAAACTTACAAGTACGGGAACCATTCCACATTATAAACCGAATGGTAAAAAGATTTATTTCCAAAGAGAAGAGTTAGACCATTGGTTACTGCGTAACCGTATGGACTCAAGAGACGAAATCGAACAGCAAGCTGCCGATTACCTAATTAAGAAAGGAGCGGTGAAGTTATGACTGAAATAATCGATTTACTCTTAACGCTCTCGCAAGATGTTAAGCACTTAAAAGCACGTATCGAATTGTTACGACAATCGAGAGCAGAAGTATTAAAAGATACGTGGATAGACAATCAAGATGTATTGCAGACCTTACATATAAGTAAGCGAACGCTACAAACTTTAAGAACCAATGGCACTTTGCCTTACAGCAAAGTAAAAGGTAAATTTTACTATAAAGTTGCTGACATAGAGCAGTTGCTTCAAGACAACTACTACAACCATAATTTCAAGCGAGATGGAAATAAGTAGAGAAGCAATTTTAGACAAAACACATTATGGTTTAAAAATCTATGCCTATGTGTTGAGACAGTATTATCCTAATCAAACAGTCCTTTCTGTAAAAGGAAGGGACTGTGGGATAACTCGAAACCCTTTTAATGGTGGTAAAGAAACCTTACGGATTCATATTGATGGTATTATAGCAACACATAGAGATACAGAATTAGAAGCCTTTAAAGGTGATGTATTCGATTTTGCACAATATCATTTTAGAATAACCGATGAAGAAGATT
The DNA here is from genome assembly GCF_018860565.1 of Winogradskyella psychrotolerans. Lineage (GTDB taxonomy): Bacteria > Bacteroidota > Bacteroidia > Flavobacteriales > Flavobacteriaceae > Winogradskyella > Winogradskyella damuponensis. Next base: position 51,783 of record NZ_JAHKPS010000005.1, on the reverse strand, counting down.
TGTACCAGAAGATAAATCAAGAGCTACATCTAAATTTAGAAGTCAAGGAAAAAGACGAATTGGAATGGCTTAATGAACCAGACGATACGTGGTATGCCAACTGTAGCTTTTTTAAAGCACCTGTTCGCAATGTGTTTCCTTCGGAAACCTTGCGATTACATCAAGTATTTGCATTAATCACAAGTAATAAATACAAAAAGATTACTGAAGAATTAAGAGCAATTACCAATATAAAAGAAGCGCGTAAATTCAAAGCGAATCGCTTTGATTACGTAACACTTTCAGGAACATTTGAAAAACGAAGCGATAACAATTTGCTAAAGCATTCTAATTTATTAACCATTGATTTTGACCATTTAGAGAATCTACAAGAGTTAAGAACACAGCTCTTAAATGATGAATATTTTGAAACCGAAATGCTCTTTATTTCACCATCTGGTGATGGTTTAAAATGGATTATTAGAATAGATATTTCAGAAGTATCACATTCAGAATATTTCACAGCAGTAGCAAATTACATTAAACACAATTATAACATTGAGGTTGACCAGTCGGGTAAAGACGTTTCCAGAGCGTGTTTTTTACCATACGACCCAACGGCCTTTCTACATAAAAGACATCAAGCATTATGACTAAAATATTTAACCCAAAAGATTGGTTAGAAGTTCCTAAAGAGCCAACAAAACCAAAAAGCAACACAGCAACAACCAATGTTGTTGCAGTTGCTGATAACGACATTGAATCCTACATTTCAGCAATCGAGCAATCAGGTACAGACATAACAGGAAGTTATGCCACTTGGAGAGATTTAGGCTTTGCTTTAGCAGAAGAATACAGAGAAACAGGAAGAGATTATTTCCATCGTATAAGTAAAAATTATGCAGGTTACGATGCTAAAGAGTGTGATGCACAATTCGATAAATGCTTAAACGCAAAAGGACACGGAATTACAATTGCTACCTTTTATCACTATGCACATCAATCAGGTGTCAAACCGACTAAACTACAAAACAACAACGAAGTTGCAACAAAGGTTGCAACTGTAGTTGACACACCAAATGAATCTATGCCAACAATACCAGAAAAGGTATATGAGAATTTGCCACAGTTTTTACAACAAGTTGTAAACCCTGCTAATGGACAGGAAGAAAAAGACATTTTATTGTTAGGTGCATTAACAGCATTTAGTGCGTGTTTTCCTAAACTCTTCGGGATATATGACCAACGTAAAGTGTTTTGTAATTTATATCTATTTGTAACTGCACCTGCATCTGCAGGTAAAGGAAGGCTTAACCAAATTAAAAATTTGGTAGAGCCCGTTCACAAATTAAAAAGAGAACAAGCCAAAGTATTAAAGCAGCAATTTCAATCAGAAACCGCTACTTACAATATGAATAAAGGCAAAGATGAAAACTTAGAAAAACCGAGTAAACCGCCAGAGCGGATGCTGTTCATTCCTGCTAACAATAGTGTAACAGGCGTATATCAATTAATTTCTGATAATAAAGGCAGAGGGTTAATTTTTGAAACCGAAGGCGATACGTTAGCACAAGCCTTTAAAAGCGATTATGGTAATTATTCCGATGGTTTTCGTAAAGCCTTTCATCACGAAACTATAAGCTATTATCGCAGAACAGATAGAGAATATGTAGATATTGAAAAACCGTGTTTATCAACAGTATTATCAGGTACACCTAAACAAGTGGCGACTCTAATACCCAATGCAGAAAATGGCTTATTTAGTCGCTTTATGTTTTACTATATGAATATAAAACCAACTTGGAAAAACGTGTTTCAAAATAGCAATAAAGTAGGTTTAGATGATTACTATAACCAATTAGGTAGTGAGTTTTTAGAATTGTACAAAACGCTAAAAAACAATCCAGAGATTGAAATACGATTAACCACAACTCAACAACAGCAATTCAATACCTTTTTTGAATCCTTACAGACCAAATACATCAACCTACAACCTGAAGAGTACATCGCAACAATAAGGCGATTAGGCTTAATTGCGTTTAGGATAATGATGCTATTCACAGCTTTCCGCATTATGGAAGATGGTGATGTAAACGCAACTAAAGAATGTGAAGATATAGATTTTGAAAATGCACTAACTATTATTTCAATTTTAGTAAAACATAGTAGTAAAGTGTTTAACGACTTACCTATTGAGCAAAAAGCAACAAAACGTTTAAATAGAAAAGAACGCTTTTTAGAAAGTTTGCCAAAGCAATTTAGCAGGCAAGAGTATTTAGATTTAGCAACAAAGCAGAGCATCCCACACAAAACCGCAGAAGGCTATATTACCAAATTTGTAGAAGCAGGATTAATACACAGAGAAGCACACAATAACTATTCAAATCCTGCAAAGACGTAATTAAGGATTTTAAGGATTTAAGGAAATGATTAAACTGACTTCCTCAAATCCTTAATATCCTCATTACCTGTTAATAAGTGTTTATATCTTTTTATTTTCCTTTACTTACTTTTTCTTACATTAGACAAATATTGACAAGTCAAAATATCTCTAAAATGACATTTGGTAATTACATAAGGAAGTTAAGGGAAGAAAAGCAACTATTACTGCGTGAGGTTGCCTCTCAAATGAATATCGATACCGCCTTATTAAGTAAGATTGAACGTGGTACACGTATGGCCAGAAAGGAACAAGTAGAAGATTTAGCAAAGGCTTTAAACAAGAGTAAAAATGAGTTACTAAACTTTTGGATGGCTGATAAAATTGTCAATATGCTTAAAGATGAATCCAACATTACGGAAATCCTCAAAAAAGTAGAAGAAGAAATTAAGAACTTAACCAACAAAAAACAGCAGCTTTAAATGGCATTATTTCAAACATCAGTAATAAAAACATATCTGGCGCAACAAGATAATTCAGTAGTAGAGCGTGCCTATAAAAAATATACCAAGTATTTTCACAATGCTACCATTCAAGAGAATATTAAAAACTCTAAAGAAGAACAGTACCAGGCAAAGTTTCTGGATGAGCTGTTTGTCAATGTCTTGGGTTATACGCTAAATCCAAAGCCTGATTTTAATATCACTACCGAGTTTAAAAACCAAAAAGGCGCAGGTAAAGCAGATGGAGCTATTTTAAAGGAAGCTAAAGCAATTGGCGTAATTGAACTAAAGGGAACCAATACCAAAGATTTAGAAAGCATCCGTAAACAGGCGTTCGATTATAAAGCCAATCAAAAAGGCTGTGTGTATGTTATTACGTCCAATTTTGAGAAGTTGAGGTTTTACATCAACGATGCTACCGAGTTTTTAGAGTTTAATCTCTTTCAATTAGCGCCCGAAGAATTTGCTTTATTGTACCTATGCTTACAAAAAGACAACATTCTTAACAATCTACCGCTAACTATAAAAGAAGCATCTTTAGTAGAGGAAGACAAGATTACCAAACAGTTTTACAACGACTATTCCGTATTTAAACGCGAACTCTTTAGAGACCTCGTAAAACGAAATGCCAAACGCATTAAATCCGAAGCTGTCACATCGAGCACTACCGAAAAACTTAAAAATTTAAGTTTAGAAGGTACTGAAGCGAAGCTTTCCGAGATGTCTCAAGAAGCAGACGAACTAAAAGCACTCGAAAAAAACGTAAAACTATCCCTATTCAAAAAATCACAGAAACTCATAGACCGTTTTCTGTTTATTTTCTTTGCAGAAGATAGAGACCTATTGCCACCAAACTCAACCATCCAAATTTTGGACAAATGGAAAGCCGACATCGATTTTGGTGACGAACGCCCATTATACAACCTCTTTAAACAATACTTTCATTTTTTAGATGAAGGTAGAAAAGGCACAACTTCAAGAGCAGAAATATATGCCTATAATGGCGGATTGTTTAAACCGGATGCTATTTTAGATGGTCTTGAAATTGATGATGAATTGCTCTACAAACACACTTATAAACTCGCTAAATACGACTTTAGCTCTCAAGTAGATGTCAATATTTTAGGACACATCTTTGAAAATTCACTCAACGAGATTGAAAGCGTCAATGCCGAAATTGAAGGTGGCGAGTTCGATAAGCAAAAGAGTAAACGCAAAAAAGATGGCGTGTTCTACACACCAAAATACATTACCAAATACATTGTAGAAAATACCGTTGGTAAATTGTGCCAAGAGAAAAAAGACCAATTAGGTTTTAAAGAAGAAGCCTATTTCGAGATAAAAAAGGGAACACATCAAAACACCAAAAAACAACTATTAGAGGTTTTAGATAATTACAGAGCGTGGCTACTAAAAATAACCATTTGCGACCCTGCTTGTGGCTCTGGAGCATTTTTGAACCAAGCATTAGATTTTCTTATTAAAGAACACCGTTACATCGATGAGCTAAAAGCAAAAGTATTGGGTGGTGGCCTTATTTTAAGCGATATAGAAAACACCATTTTAGAAAACAATATTTACGGTGTGGACCTTAATGAAGAATCCGTAGAAATAGCCAAACTATCGCTTTGGTTACGTACAGCACAACCACGACGTAAACTCAACGATTTAAGCAACAATATTAAATGTGGTAACTCATTAATTGATAGCAAAACCGTAGCAGGAGATAAAGCCTTTAATTGGCAACAAGAATTTCCACAGATATTTGATAAAGGTGGTTTTGATGTAATTATTGGCAATCCGCCTTATGTAAGGCACGAGCTTATATCAGATTATAAGGAATTTTTATCTAAAAACTATTCCTCTTATCAAAGTACAGCAGACTTATATGTTTATTTTTTGGAAAAGGGAATGAAACTTTTAAGTCATAATGGACTACTTGGATATATTACCCCAAACAAATTTACAAATGTCACTTATGGTTTGAATATTAGAAAGATATTAGGTAATGATTATTCAATAGAAAAATTAATTGATTTTGGAGAATTACCTGTTTTTGCTGATGCAGCGACTTTTCCCTTCATTTCAATTATTAGAAACAGATTTGAAAAAGAGGATATTGATTTCGTAAAAATTAACACTTTAAAGAACCTTGATATTTCTACGTCAATTGAAAAAGATGGTATAAAAGTTAGTGCTAAATCCTTGTTTGGTAATGAATGGAATTTAATTTCCAAAAATGAAAACAAAGTACTATCAAAGATTTTATCAGTTGGAAAACCATTGAAAAAATATTTAGATGTCGAATTTTATCGAGGAATTTTGACAGGGTATAATGAGGCTTTCATAATTGATGAAACTATAAGAAAACAATTAATTGACGAAGACTATAATTCTATTGAAATTATAAAGCCATTTGTCGATGGTGATGATGTACGTTATTATCATTTGAGGACAAAAGGCAAATATATAATTTTCACAAGACGCGGAATAGATATTGAAAAATACCCTGCTATCAAGAAATACTTAAATCAATTTTATGATAGATTAAAACCTAAAGAGAGTAAATCAGACAAAATTGGTAGAAAAAAAGGTGATTATAAATGGTATGAAATTCAAGATTCAATTTCTTATTACAAGGAGTTCGATAAGCCAAAAATAATTTATCCAGAAATAGCAAAGGAATCCCGTTTTACCATCGATTTAAATAAAACATATTTAAATAAAACGATATTTTTCATACCCATTGAAGATTACTTTTTACTTGGAGTGTTAAATTCAAAATTAGTATGGTTTTTTCTTTGTAATACTTGCACTTCATTAGGTGACCCTAAAAATGGTGGAAGATTAAACATACAAAAAGTTTATCTTGAAAAAACACCAATTCCAACTGTTATAGAAGAAAGTAATAAAAATGAATTAGTGAGAAAATCAAAGCTGTTATTTGAAAATCAAAATGTTTTATATGATCAATCAAAAAGTTTTACTAACTATATAATGTCCTCTCAAAATATAGAAAAACTAACCCGAAAACTCGAAAGCTGGCACGAGTTAGACTTTGCAGACTTTATAAAAGAACTCAACAAAGCCATTAAAAAAGCAGGTGGCACACCGCTTACCAAAAAAGATGAGTTTGAGTGGTTAGAACTCTTTGAGGACAACAAGAAAAAAGCCCAAGAGTTACAAACCCAAATCACCCAAACAGAAAAAACCATTGATACTATGGTGTACGACCTCTATGGTCTTACACAAGAAGAACGAGACATTATAGAAAACAGTTAAGATATGGCAACAGAAGAAATGAAAGCAATGCGTTTGGAAGCATTCCTAAATAGAGCATATAATTTGGATAAAAGAATTAAAAGACCTTCAAAAGGTGAATACTATGCGCTTACAAGAGCAGAAGAAAAGGGTAATCCACAAAAAGAACTTAAAATTTTAAAAAGCAGAATAGAACAAGCTATTGAAGTGTTTTTTAAACAATCCATTGACTATAATACGGAAGAGAGTTTAAAAATTTTAGGCTCATTAAATGCACAATCCAATAACAGTAATGATATAAGTTTAGTTATTGAAAAAGGATTAAAAATAACAGAGCAATTCAAATAGATTTTATGTAAAACTGAAAATTACAATACCAATGCAAGAACACCTCAAAACCAACATACTCAACTTTAAATGGCCTAATAGTGCGCCTACCATTTATTTAACTTTAGAGGATATGGTAGGCAGTCATCCCATCCATAAATCTAAATTTTCAAGGCAGATTAAAGAGGTGTTTCCAGATGCAGACTTATCTAACACAGACCAAATATTTACAACATTTACAACAGAAATACCTAATGCACCAAGCATTAAGCTAAATTTAGTAGATGGTAGAGAATTAAGAATTTATAAGCAATTCCTTAAACATCAATTAAGAAGCTATTTTAAATCGAAAGACTATATAGTAGTAAAAAACTTTGTTGGTGATGTACAAGTGTGGATGCCTTCAAAAAAAGGGAATACAGCAGACTATAACCTCTACTATAAATTTTCATTTAAGATACAGTTTGCAAAACTCACAGACTTACCAGAGTTAATTGTATCATACGATGGTACTTCAAAAGTCCTTACAACGTCGGTTAAGGATATAGAGGATTCAGAGCTAATAAAGCGTTGTGTATATGGTCAAAAAACGTTCAATTACCAAATGGACCTCGATACAGAGGAAAAACAAGAATTTTACAATGCTATTCAGTTTGACCAAGCATACCCAATTTTTAATTTGTCATTAGCACGAGCATTAGATATACCTATTGAGGAACCTATAAGACCACTTAATAAATATCAAAAGTACGTAGCACTTATTAATAATTTTGCAACCAACTATCTGTTTAAAGAAGATTTTAAAGTCATATTTCCATTTAAAACTGATACGTTTATAGATGTGCCACTCAATCGTATCAACCATATCGACCCACAAGTAGGTTTATTGGAATTTGGTAAAGACCAATACGGTAACAAGAAAACCCATTTAGTGCCTAAAAAGGCAATGAATATCCTAAACCCTTATAGACGTCCAAACAATCAAAATATCAAGATATTTTTCATATGCCATACTTCTCATAAAGATTCGGTATTGTCTTTCTATCAAAATTTAAAGGAAGGTGTAAATACAGAAAAGAATTATTATAAAGGATTAGAAGCCTATGTGAACATTAAAGCATCATCATCCAAAGAACACTTCATTGAATTTACAAACGAAAACGACCCTTTACCAGACATCATCCAAAAGCTGGAAAACCTAAAATTTGACCACGACAATGTAAAGTATGCTGCTTTTTATTTAAGCCCATTCGATAAGTTTACACCAGATCCCGAAGACAGAGAAATTTATATTCAAATAAAGGAATTGTTTTTAAATGAAGGTATTATTACCCAAGTAGTGGATTATCATAAAATGATTGAAAATATTGAAAATCAATACAACTTTCAGTTTTCCTTACAAAATATGGCATTGGCAATACACGCTAAATTAGGTGGCGCACCTTGGAAGTTAGCAGTAACCGATAAAAAAGAATTAGTAATTGGAGTAGGAGCCTTTACCAATCAAGGCGAGAACAGACGTTACATAGCAAGTGCTTTTAGTTTTCAAAATAACGGTCTATTCAGAAATTTTGAATATTTCAATCAAAACCAAACCAAGTTATTAGCAGGAAGCATTTTAAAGGCTATTAGAGATTTTACTTCAGTAGCTCAAGCAGATAAAGTAGTCATTCATTTTTACAAAGAAATGAAATATGAAGAATTACAGCCTATTATTGAAGGAATGCATCAATTAGAATTAGGAGTACCATTATATATTCTTAATATCAACAAAACAGAATCTGAAGATATTATTGCTTACGACCTTAATTGGAACAAAAAGTTAATGCCTGTAAGTGGTACATACATACGTATTAGCGAAAATCAATTTTTGTTGTTTAATAATGCACGTTACCCTAATTCACAGCGGTATTCAGATACAGATGGTTATCCGTTCCCAATAAAAATTAAGGTAAGCAGTCCAGATGAAGATGCTTTTGAAGATGCAGATGTAGTGTTAGAATTATTAACACAAGTGTATCAGTTTAGCAGATTATATTGGAAATCGCTTCGACAACAAAATGTACCAATCACAATAAAATATCCAGAAATGGTAGCACAAATAGCACCACGTTTTAATAATGGCGTTCCAGACGATGCTAAAGATGCTCTATGGTTTTTGTAATTTTCCAATCAATTTATTTGCAACACCATTGCATTCAATAATTTGTATATTTGTATAAATTATATGAAAATATTTGTTTCCATATCAATGTCTATTTTATTCTTTTTTCAAGGGATAAGCATAGATATGGACTTTTGTGGTCCAATTAAAGAAATTTCAAATGTAATTACCCATTATCAAGACCATAAAGTTTATGGAGACTCTTTCTTTGAATATGTAGTTGAAGATTACATTGAGAGCGATGCTAAAAATGAAGAGCATCATCATAACCCAGATAAGGAGAATACACCAGTCCATTCCCATAATCAATGTTGTTACCCTTTGGTATTAATTATTGCGAACAATAATTTGGCTTTAACCAATCGATTAAAGTTTGAAGAGAAAAAACAATATAATTTACATAAAGTAAACTTCACTTCCAGATATTTGGAATCACTTTTCCAGCCACCTAAAGTATAATTCAGTTTTTTAATGGATAGCTATATCCAATTTTGAGCCTAAAGGGTTCATTTCATTTCGTGTAATTCTATTTTCTTATATCAGAATTGTATCGAATAGTTTAACTGAATTAATACATTTTCTATGATTAATAAAATCATTGATTTTTCAATCAATAACAAATTCATTATTGGTTTGCTTACGCTTACCATAATCGGAACAGGTATTTGGAGTATGACCAAAGTGCCAATAGATGCTGTTCCAGATATTACCAATAACCAAGTACAGGTTATAACACAATCCCCCAATTTAGGTACTGAAGATATTGAGCAAATTGTTACTTATCCAATTGAAGTGGCAATGAGCAATCTTCCTGATGTTCAGGAAATAAGGTCAATTTCTCGTTTTGGCTTATCTGTGGTTACTATTGTATTTGATGATGATATGGGAACATATCTACCTCGCCAATTAGTAGCCGAAAAACTAAACAAAGTCAAAGAGCAAATACCTACTGGATTTGGCGAACCTACAATGGGTCCTATTTCAACAGGTTTAGGAGAGATTTACCAATACACACTAAAAGTTGCACCAGAGTTTAAAGACAAATACAACATTGCAGATTTACGCTCAATGCAAGACTGGATTGTACAGCGTCAAATGGCAATGGTTCCTGGTGTGGTAGAAGTAAACGCTATTGGTGGAAAAATAAAACAATACGAAGTAGCGGTTGACCCAAACGATTTAAATGCTATTGGCCTTACCATTACAGATGTGTTTAATGCACTTGAAGCCAATAATCAAAATACAGGAGGTGCATATATTGAAAAGAACCATCAAGCCAATTTTATTCGTGGTGAAGGCTTGGTGAGAAGTTTAGAGGACATTAAAAAAATCACTGTCAAGAATATTAATAATATACCTGTCACTATTGGCGATATTGCTACGGTACAATTTGGCTCGGCAATTCGTTACGGTGCATTAACCCAAGATGGTGAAGGAGAAGTTGTAGGTGGATTGGTAATGATGCTAAAAGGAGCTAATTCCAATGATGTTATTGCCAATGTAAAAGAGCGAATGACTCAAATTGAAAAGTCGTTACCAGAAGGCGTAATTATTGAACCATTATTAGACCGAAGTAAATTAATTGGAGAAACAACTTCTACAGTTACAACGAATCTTATTGAAGGTGCATTAATCGTCATTTTTGTGTTGGTCTTTTTATTAGGTAATTGGCGAGGAGGTTTAATAGTTGCCTCTACTATTCCATTATCCTTATTATTTGCTTTTATTTTAATGAATGTTTTTGATGTTTGGGTAAACCTAATGAGTTTAGGAGCAATTGATTTCGGAATCATTGTAGATGGTGCTGTAATTATTGTTGAAAGCACTGTTTTTCTTATAGCATCACAAGTTTTGAAAAAGAAACAACTTACATCTAAAGAAAGAGATAAAGTGGCGTCTAATGCTTCAAAAAAGATGATGAATGCTGCCTTCTTCGGTCAGTTGATTATCCTTATCGTTTTTCTACCCATTTTAGCCTTACAAGGTATTGAAGGAAAGATGTTTAAACCAATGGCTTTGACCTTTATTTTTGCTATGATTGGTGCAATGGTACTTTGTTTAACCTATGTGCCAATGATGTCAGCTTTAATATTAAGAGCACCTAAAAACGATAAAAAATCTTATGGAGATAGATTTGTGCATTGGGTTGAAGATAAATACCAACCTTTATTGGTTAGAGCCTTGCGAAAAGGGAAATGGGTAATTGGTATTGCAGTTGTGTTGTTCGGAATAACCGTTTTTATGTTTTCAAGAATGGGTGGCGAGTTCATTCCGCAACTCGATGAAGGTGATATTGCATTTCACGCTATTTTAAAACCAGGTAGTTCACTTACAGAAACTATTGAAACTACTACCAAAATAGAACAAATAGTAAAAGCAAAATTTCCAGAAGTTGATAAAATTGTGAGTCGTATTGGTGTTGCCGAAATTCCAACCGACCCGATGCCTATGGATATTGCCGATGTTTTTGTAATTCTGAAACCTAAAAGTGAATGGACTACTATAGAATCAAAAGATGAATTGATTGAAGCAATGAAAGAAGCAGTTGAAATGGTTCCTGGTGTTAATTATGAGTTTACACAACCTATTGAAATGCGTTTTAACGAGTTATTAGAAGGTGTTCGTGAAGATATTGCTATAAAACTTTATGGTGAAGACATTGATATTCTATCTCAAAAAGCCGAAGAAATATCTAAAATTATCGCAGGTACTGAAGGTATTGGTGATATGAAAGCGGAAGCCACAATAGGTTTGCCACAAATGACAATCAATTACAACAGGAATAAATTGGCGCAATATGGTCTTCAAATAAATACGCTTAATCAAACCGTACAATCTGCATTTGCAGGTGGTACAGCAGGTGTAATTTTTGAAGGTGAAAAACGCTTCGATTTAGTAGTACGATTAAGCGATCAAAACCGTAAGGATATTTCAGATGTTCAAAACCTGTATATCAATTTACCTTCGGGTGCTCAAATTCCTTTACGTGAAATTGCAGATGTAAGCTATAAAGCAGGACCAATGCAAATCAGTAGAGATAATACCAATAGAAGAACCTATGTAGGTGTTAATGTTAGAGGACGTGATGTAAAATCGTTAGTAACTGAAATTAAATCAAAATTAGATGCACAATTAGAATTACCATCAGGTTATTTTATTCGTTATGGTGGTGCATTTGAAAATTTAGAACGTGCCAGCAACCGATTACAAACCGTTGTGCCTATTGCATTGTTACTCATATTTATACTAATATATTTTGCATTAAAATCTTTACCACAGACCTTAATGATTTACATAGCTATTCCAATGGCAACTATTGGTGGTGTTGTGGCGTTGTGGTTACGTGATATGCCATTTAGTATTTCGGCAGGTGTTGGTTTTATTGTGCTGTTTGGTGTTGCAGTTTTAAATGGTTTGGTAATGATAAGCGGACTCAACGAATTAAAAGAAGAAGGTGTAACCAATCTAAAGGATAGAATAGTTGAAGGTACTAAACGAAGAATCAGACCTATTATGCTAACTGCTTTTACAGATGTATTAGGCTTTCTACCAATGGCTATTTCATCATCAGCTGGTGCAGAAGTACAACGTCCATTGGCAACGGTTGTTATTGGTGGATTATTAACTTCAACTTTGCTTACCTTATTTGTTTTACCAATTTTATATCATTGGGTAGAAAACAAATCTTTTACGTTTAAGCCAAATAAAAAGTTAGTAACAGCAACAGCAGTTGTATTATTACTATTTGGCTTTTCACCACAAAGTAATGCACAAGAGTTGAATGATACAATTCCCGAAATTTCATTACAGGAAGCTGTTAAACTCGCAAAAAGTAATTATCCATTATTGAAGCAAAAGCAGTTGGAAATTACAAAACAAGAACAATTAAAATCGACTGCCTATGATTTCGGAACGACTCAAATTTTTACAGGTGGAGAAGAAATTGATAATGGAAATGGCATCTATACAACCATTGGTATTGGTCAATCAAATATCGATGTATTTGGCATTGGTTCTAAAAAGAAGCTACAAGAACAACGCATTCAATTGGCACAAAAAGCCTTTCAACTTTCCGAGTTGGAATTAGAATTGGAAGTTAAAAAAGCTTGGTCTAATTGCTATCAAATGAAACAAAACTATGATTTGTATAAGGAATTGGATTCCATTTATTCCAAATTCGAGCAAGCAGTAGCTTTAAATTATGAAGTCGAAGCTATTTCTAAATTAGAATATTCGGCAGCAAAAAATCAAGCGTTTCAAATTCAGAATAAAAAAGCGCAAGCCTATAGTAATTATCTTATTGCCTTACAGCAATTCAATTTGTGGTTGGTATCAGAAGAAATTTTTACAGTTTCAGATGAATTTGAGGTAGCGATAGATATTGATATGGAAACATTCAGTATTGAAAGTCATCCATTGTACAGTATGTCGCAGAACATTGTAGATGAAGCGGAAGCTAAATATAAAGCTGCAAAAGCAGATAATTTGCCAAAGTTCAATCTTCAAGGTGGTTTACAAAAAGTAAATGGCAATTCAGGATTTTACACCTATCAAGCAGGAATTTCAATTCCGTTTTTATCAGGTTCTAGCAAAGCACAAGTTAGAAGTGCCAGAATTGATAAAGAAATAGCGGAAACCAATGTAGCGTTCAAAAAACAGGAAGTACAATCAAGGTTTGTTCAGGCTAAAGAAAATTATATGAAATGGAAAACATCTTGGGAGTTTTACAAAGACCAAGTTTTACCATTAACAAAAGAGCAAAAAACAGGTGCATTACTGGCATATAGAGAAGGCGAAATTGATTATACTGCATTTACGCAGTTGATAAAAGAAGCAATTCAATCGGAACTGGAAGCACAGACTGCATTAGTAAACTATTTAGAAAGCACATTTCAATTACAATATTTTAATAAATAAGACAATGAAAAACAAAATATATAAAATCCTTACCGTAATGGTGTTAGCCATATTTGTTTCAGCTTGCGGAAATAAAGAAAATCATAACGAGAATGATGGTCATTCCCACGATGAGGAAGAAAAAACAGAAGTTAACGAAGAGCATCACGATGAAGACGAAGTAATGCTTTCACAACAGCAATTCGATGCATTGAAAATGAAAATAGATACGTTAGCATTACGTAATATGAGCGGCTATGTAGAAGCAAACGGAACGTTAGAAGTACCACCACAAAACGAAGCAGCTATTACTACTGTTGTTGGTGCAAATGTCGTTTCAATTGAAGTGATTGAAGGTGATAAGGTTAATAAAGGTCAAGTTGTGGCTTATCTATCGCACCCAAATATCATACAAGCGCAAACGGATTATTTAAACGCTTATAGCAATAGCGAGCTTGCAAAGAAAAATTATGAACGTCAACAAAAATTATACGATGCTGGTGTTGGTTCTGGTGCTAATTTCCAGAAAGCAGAAGCAGAATATCAAGCATCAAAAGCAATGGTTAATGGTTTAGAAGCGCAATTAAGAATACTCAACGTTAACACTACATCAGTTCGCAATGGAACAATTGCACAGCGCATAGCATTGCGAAGTCCAATAGAAGGTTTTGTGCAAAAAGTTGAAGTAAAAACAGGTCAATATGTAGAGCCACAAACCGAATTATTTGAAATTGTAAATACGCATCACGTTCACGCCGATTTAATGGTTTTTGAAAAAGATGTTTATAAAGTACAGAAAGGTCAGAAAGTTAACTTTACGGTACAATCCATACCAGATGCAGAGCTTATCGCAGAAATCTATTCCGTAAGCAAAACCTTTGAGGACAACCCAAAAGCAGTCCACGTTCACGCAGAAATAGAAAACAAAAAAGGTAACTTAATTCCTGGTATGTATATTCAAGGTAAAATTCAAGTAGATAATACCCAAACAAAAGCTTTACCAGAAAGTGCAATTATAAAAGAAGGCGAAAGATATTATGTGTTTTCAGTAGAAAAAGAAAATGACGATTGGAGCTTTAAACCTATCGAAGTTGTGTTAGGCACTAAAGATGGTGATTGGGTATCGGTTCAATTTACTGAAAACATAGAAAGTAATACAAAATTTGCTTATAACAATGCTTATTATCTTAACGCAGAAATGAAAAAAGGAGAAGCAGAACACGCACATTAATTATGGAAACAATAGAACAAGTATTAGAGTCAAAAAATATTCGTGTTACAGCAATGCGTTTGCTTATATATAAGTTTCTTGCAGAAAAAGAGGTCGCTGTTACTTTAAGTGATATTGAAAATGCTTTCTCAAAAGCAGACAGAACCACTTTATACAGAACTATTAAAACCTTTGAAGAAAAGGCTATTGTGCATCAAATAGACGATGGTACAGGGATTACAAAATATGCATTATGTGAAAAGGGATGTAATTGTGAAATTGAAACCGATTTGCACTTACATTTCCATTGTAATAATTGCAATGAAACCATTTGCTTAACAGAACATAAAATACCTCAAATAAAAGTGCCAGATGGTTTTGTGTCAGAGAATGTAAATTTGGTGGTAAAAGGTATTTGCGATAAGTGTAGTGTCTAATTATTGCACTTCCATTGCACTTATTATTAAAGTACATTTATCCAAAATTAGAGGATATGAAGTTTAATACTAAAATACCTAAACATCTAAAACAGGCGTATAACCAAGAATTAAAACAATACAGTTTCTGTTTAGAAAATAAACAATTTGGTGATGCTTGGTATCATTTAGAACGTAGTCATATAATAGGACAATCTTATCCTATAGAACATACCTATTCACATTGGCTTATGCTAAAGTTTGGATATAGACAAAAAGATACGAAAGAAGTAATAGGTCAAATAATTAGGTTGCTTGTGGGTGGCTGGAAATCATTTATTAATCACGTTCCACTTGGTAATACAGGTGGAGCAAACGTGCCATCATTAAAACGAATGCCTATTCCAAATGACATTGAAAAATTATTAGATATTAAATGAAAAAAAAGAAAGTCAATTTAAGAGATTTAAAACCAAATTCAGAAGAACAACATTCTCACGATGATGATCACGACCACGGCGATGGTAGTGCATTCAAAACATACATTCCTGCAATCTTAAGTTTTACAATGCTTATTGTGGGTATAGCGGTAGACTATTTTGATGCGATACCTCAATTTGAAGGATGGGTTCGAGTAGTTTGGTACACTTTAGCATATATTCCTGTTGGATTTCCAGTAATCAAAGAAGGATGGAAAAGCCTTGTAAAAGGCGATGTTTTTACCGAATTCTTTTTAATGTCTATTGCTACAATTGGTGCATTTGTCATTGGTGAATATCCAGAAGGTGTTGCTGTAATGCTATTCTATGCAGTAGGGGAATTATTTCAAAACGCAGCAGTCAACAGAGCAAAAGGAAATATAAAAGCATTATTAGATGTTAGACCTAAAGAAGCCAATGTATTTCGTGAGGGAGATTATAAGAGTGTTTCGCCAGAAGATGTAAACATTGGAGAGAAAATTCAAATTCGTGTTGGTGAAAAGATTCCATTGGATGGTATTTTATTATCTGAAAAAGCATCATTAAATACCGCAGCTTTAACAGGCGAGAGTAAACCAGATTCCATTCAAAAAGAAGCAAAGGTTTACGCAGGTAGTATTAATTTGGAAAGCGTTATTGAAGTTGAGGTAACCAATAAGTTTGAAGACAGTTCTATTGCGAGAATATTAGACTTGGTTCAAAATGCAACAGCACGTAAATCTAAAACAGAATTATTCATCAGACAGTTTGCTCGTATCTACACACCAATTGTAGTGTTTTTAGCTATTGGTGTTACTTTTATACCTTACTTTTTTGTAGATGATTATGTGTTTAGAGATTGGTTATACAGAGCATTAATTTTCTTGGTAATATCTTGTCCTTGTGCGTTAGTGATTTCAATTCCATTAGGATATTTCGGTGGATTGGGAGCAGCTTCAAAAAATGGAATATTGTTCAAAGGTGCTTCATTTTTAGATGCAATGACCAAGATGAATACATTGGTGATGGATAAAACAGGAACAGTTACCAAAGGTGTTTTCAAAATCAAAGAAGTAAAAGCAATTGATTGGAAAGAAACCGAATTTATGCAATACTTAATGGCGATGGAAGAACAATCCACGCATCCAATTGCTAAAGCCATTTTAGAGTACAAAGCAGAAGGAGAAGATTTTGAAGCTACTGAAGTGTCTGAAATTGCAGGTAAAGGTTTAAAAGGCGTTGTTAATGGTAAAACAGTTTTAGTAGGAAATAAAGCCTTAATGACTGTCAATAATATTGATGTTCCATCTGAAACGGAACCTATTGTAGAATCGATAGTATTAGTTGCAATCGATAATCAATTTGCAGGTTATGTAGTCATAGCAGATGAATTAAAGGAAGATGCAAAAGAAACTATTACAGCATTACACAAAGTAGGCATTAAAAATATTATGATGCTTTCCGGTGACAAAGATTCCATTACGCAACAAGTCGCAAAAGAATTGAATATTAAAAATGCTAAAGGTGGATTATTACCAGAAGATAAATTAAACGAAGTTGAAATTTTAAAGAAAAATCCAGCAAACAAAATAGCTTTTATAGGTGATGGTATTAATGACGCACCAGTTTTAGCAGCAAGTGATGTAGGGATCGCAATGGGTGGTTTAGGAAGTGATGTAGCTATTGAAACAGCAGATGTTATTATTCAAACAGACCAACCTTCAAAAGTGGTAAAGGCGATTAAAATAAGTCGTTCCACAAGAAAAATTGTTTGGCAAAATATTATTTTGGCATTTGGTGTCAAAGTAATTGTATTGATTTTAGGAGCAGGAGGTTTGGCAACAATGTGGGAAGCAGTTTTTGCAGATGTTGGTGTTGCACTTTTAGCAATATTAAATGCGGTTCGCTTGCAGAAAATGACTTGGGATTAAGCAGATTAGTCAATTAAACTTCTGTTAAACAAAATCAATAGTTGTTAAAATTTCGTAACTTCGCAATCAATATGAAGCAATTTTTCCATAAAATAATGTCTTTAACAATGGCTTTTGTAGTGTTATTCTCTACAATGTCATTTACTTTGAATATGCATTATTGTGGAGATACGTTAGTAGAAACTGCTATCTTTCAAAAAGCCAAAGGGTGCGGAATGGAAATGGAAAAGCCTTCAACCGAAGGATGTTCTATTACCAAGAAAAATTGTTGTGATGATGAACAATTAGCAATTGAAGGTCAAGACGAATTGCAATTGCAAGTTGACAAAATCTCATTTGAGCAACAGGTATTCATCGCTTCATTTGTTTACACTTACATTAACCTTTTTGAAGGTTTAGATAACAATGTATCTTCTTTTGAAGAATACGAACCACCACTCGTCATAAAGCAAATCTTCAAGATTGACGAGACTTATTTAATTTGATTTTTAAACAATAGACTCTTTTATCCTATGACAGCAATGTTGTAAGGATAATTTGCTGTATTCGGTGTTTTCTTAATACCGAATGAATTTTAAAATGATTGATAGTGAATTTGAATTATATTTTCTTTAGATGAAATAGAAAATATAAGCATAGCCAAAGTTACGGTTCTATTTTATATTGAAATATAAAGGAAATAGAACTGCGAAGCACATCACGAACACCTATTTATGCTATAGAATAGATGTGAGTAAACTAATTCAATCGATTATTTTGAAGTTTATCAGGTATTCTACCAATGTCTAACTGTTTAATAATCAAATTTTATGCTTAATAAAGCAATCAAATTTCTCATCGAGAATAAACTCGTTGCAGTACTACTTCTCGTCCTTTTCGTAGGATGGGGAACAGTAAATGCACCTTTTAATTGGGATACAGGATTTTTACCAAGTAACCCAGTTGCTGTAGATGCCATTCCAGATATAGGTGAAAACCAACAAATAGTATTTACTAAATGGGATGGTCGCTCACCACAAGATATAGAAGACCAAATCACCTATCCACTCACAACATCTTTACTCGGTATTCCAGGTGTAAAAACCATTCGTAGTTCCTCTATGTTCGGTTTTTCAAGTATCTATATCATTTTTGAAGAAAACATAGAATTTTACTGGAGTAGAAGTCGTATTCTCGAAAAACTTAATTCCTTACCAAGTGGTTTATTACCCGAAGGTGTTAATCCTGCTTTGGGTCCCGATGCCACAGGATTAGGACAAATATTTTGGTACACGCTTGAAGGACGTGACGACAACGGAAATGTAACTGGTGGTTGGGATTTGCAAGAGTTACGCAGTATTCAGGATTACTATGTAAAGTATGCGTTGTCCTCTGCAAGTGGTGTTTCAGAGGTTGCTTCTATTGGTGGCTATGTTCAGGAATATCAAGTGGACGTGAATCCAGAATTGATGCGTCAATACGACATTGGTTTAAACCAAGTTGTAAAAGCAGTTAAGGAAAGCAATAAAGACATTGGTGCACAAACATTGGAAATTAACCAAGCCGAATATTTAGTTCGTGGTTTGGGTTATGTGAAATCCATTTCAGACATCGAAAATGCAGTAGTCACTTCAGGAGATTATACTTCAATTAGGATAAAGGATATTGGTAAAGTTTCATTAGGTCCTGCAACAAGACGTGGATTATTAGATAAAGAAGGTGCAGAGGTTGTTGGTGCTGTTGTGGTGGCTCGTTATGGCGCAAACCCAATGGAAGTCATCAATAACGTAAAGGAAAAAATTAATGAATTAAGTGCAGGATTACCTTCAAAAGTATTATCGGATGGTAGAACCTCACAAGTAACCATAGTGCCTTTTTACGATAGAACAGAATTGATACAAGAAACATTAGGCACACTTAACGAAGCCTTAACTCTTGAAATATTGATTACCATTTTAGTAATAATTATTATGGTGTTTAATCTTCGAGCTTCCGTACTAATTTCTGGACTATTACCTGTTGCAGTTTTAATGGTATTTATTGCAATGAAACTCTTTGGTGTAGATGCCAACATTGTCGCATTATCTGGGATTGCAATTGCTATTGGTACAATGGTAGATGTTGGTGTTATCCTTTCAGAAAATATAATTCGACATTTAGACGAGAATCGTTCCCACGAAAGTGGGAATCTCATCCCAATTAACACAGTAGTCTATAACGCAACGGCTGAAGTGTCTGGCGCAATCGTGACCGCAGTTATGACAACTATTATCAGTTTCATTCCTGTATTTACAATGATTGGAGCGGAAGGAAAACTATTCAGACCATTAGCCTTCACAAAGACTTTTGCATTAACAGCTTCTATAATAGTAGCGTTGTTTTTAATTCCACCGTTTGCTGCATTTTTATTCAGAAAGAAAAACATCAAAAACACTTTTAAATATGTTTTAAATGGTGTTTTAATAGCGTTAGGTATCGCTGCAATTATCTATGGGTATTGGTTAGGGTTGATATTAATAGCTTTTGGAATTACCGCACTTCTCAATCTTCAAAATAAGATAACAGACAAGCAAGCTAACCTTATTAATATTATTATTTCAGCATCAGCAATAGTATTCTTGTTAGCAGAATATTGGAGACCATTAGGTGTTGATAAAAGCATTTTCTGGAATCTCATTTTCGTTAGTGTTATTTGCTTTGGTTTATTAGGTATTTTCTCATTATTCATCAAATATTACACACGTATTTTAAGGTGGTGTTTAGATAATAAATTGTTGTTTTTATCTGTACCAACGGCTATTGTAATTGCAGGTTTTTTCATTATGAAAAACACTGGTAAAGAGTTTATGCCATCATTAAATGAAGGCTCATTTTTGCTAATGCCAACCTCGATGCCTCATTCTGGCGTAGAAGAAAACAAACGTGTTTTACAGCAATTGGATATGGCTGTCGCCAGTATTCCAGAGATTGAAACCGTAGTTGGTAAGGCAGGAAGAACAGAATCAGCTTTAGACCCAGCACCTTTGTCGATGTATGAAAATATCATTCAGTACAAACCAGAATATATGCTGAATGAAAACAGAGAACGCCAACGTTATAAAGTGAATGATGATGGTGAATATGTGTTAAAAAACGGAATGTCATTGCGAGCGGAACAGAGTGAAGCGTGGCAATCTCTTAATGCAAAAGAACAACTCATTCCAGACGATGATGGCGAGTTCTACCGTAATTGGCGACCAGAAATACAATCACCAGACGATATTTGGAATGAAATCGTAAGAGTTACAAAGTTACCAGGTGTTACATCTGCACCAAAACTACAACCTATTGAAACCCGATTAGTGATGCTTCAAACAGGAATGCGAGCACCTATGGGAATTAAAGTAAAAGGTCAAGACTTAAAGCAGATTGAAGCGTTTGGTGTGCAATTAGAAAACATCATTAAGGAAGCTGAAGGTGTTAAAAAAGAAGCTGTTTTTGCAGACCGTATTGTTGGTAAACCCTATTTGTTAATTGATATTGATAGAGAGAAAATTGCACGTTATGGCATTTCGATACAAGATGTTCAAGATGTATTAAAAGTAGCAGTTGGTGGTGTGGTCTTAACCCAAACGGTAGAAGGTAGAGAGCGTTATGGTGTTCGTGTACGATACCCAAGAGAATTACGTGCAAACCCAACCGATTTAAAACAGATTTATGTGCCAGTTGAAAAAGGTAGTCCTGTGCCATTAAGCGAATTGGCAACTATAAGATACGAACAAGGTCCACAAGTCATTAAAAGTGAAGATACTTTTTTGGTAGGTTATGTCTTGTTTGATAAATTAGATGGCTTTGCAGAAATCAATGTCGTAGAAAATGCACAAGCCTTAATCCAAGAAAAGATAGATTCTGGTGAATTGATAGTTCCAAAAGGTATTAACTACCAATTTACAGGAACGTACGAAAATCAGTTAAGAGCAGAAAAAACTTTATCGGTTGTCGTTCCTTTAGCATTGGCAATAATTTTCTTGATTTTGTATTTCCAGTTTCGTTCAGTAGGGACATCATTAATGGTATTCACAGGTATTGCAGTAGCCTTTGCAGGAGGCTTTATTATGATATGGCTGTATGGTCAGGGATGGTTTTTAAACTTCAATTTCTTTGGCGAAAATCTACGTGACTTGTTCCAAATGCACCCAATTAATTTAAGTGTTGCTGTTTGGGTTGGGTTTATTGCACTATTCGGAATTGCAACCGATGACGGTGTGGTAATGGCAACCTATTTAACGCAAACTTTTGATAGAAATACACCAGAGAATAAAAAGGAAATTAGAGCATCCATAGTGGAAGCAGGAGAAAAACGAATCAGACCCTGTTTAATGACTACAGCTACAACCATTTTAGCATTATTACCAGTATTAACCTCTACAGGTCGAGGAAGCGATATAATGATACCTATGGCAATACCAAGTTTTGGTGGAATGCTTATAGCCTTAATAACCTTATTTGTAGTTCCAGTATTATATAGCTGGAAAGCCGAATTTCAACTTAAAAGAACTGTAAAATGAAACAGATAAAATCAGTCTTTATTCTTTGTTCGTTATTCTTTGTTCTCATTGGAAATGCACAACAATTAGAAATACTTATAGATGAAGCCTTAACAAACAATCCAGAAATTCAAAAGTTTGAATTACAATACAAAAGAGCTTCTGAAAAAGTAAACGAAGTCAATACCATTCCTAATACTGAATTTGGTGTAGGATATTTTGTAAGTGAACCAGAAACACGAACAGGAGCACAACGCTTTAAAGTATCTGCTAAACAAATGTTACCGTGGTTCGGAACCATTATATCAAGAGAAAACTATGTGAGTTCATTGGCAGATGCTAAATACGAGGACATTGTTATCGCAAAGCGAAAACTAATGGCTTCGGTATCACAATCCTATTATAATCTATACGCCAACAAAGCAAAGCAAAAGGTTTTAACTGAAAACATCAAACTATTAGAAACTTATGAGACGTTGGCATTAACTTCTGTTGAGGTTGGTAAAGCATCCGCAGTAGATGTGTTGCGATTGCAAATGCGTCAAAACGAAATGCAACAATTAAAAGATGTATTGCAACAACAATTTTTAGCAGAACAAACTAACTTCAATAATTTATTGAATAGAGATAATGATGTTAGCTTGAATGTGGTAGATAGTTTAATGATACCTTCAGATGACTTTGATATTAATTCTGAAAATTTAGCATTACATCCTGAATTGCTGAAATATGATAAACTTTATAAATCCATAGAGCAATCAGAATTATTAAATCAAAAAGAAAGCAGTCCAATGATTGGTTTTGGATTAGATTATATCAATGTTGCTGAAAGACCAAATATGGATTTCAGCGATAACGGAAAGGATATTGTAATGCCAATGGTTTCGGTATCTATCCCAATTTTCAATAAGAAATATAAATCACAGACCAAACAAAATGATTTGCAACAGCAGGAAATTACGGTCCAAAAACAGGAACGTTTAAATGCATTGGAAACGCTTTTAGACAAAGCAAATAATGAACGCATTTCTGCAAGAATAAGTTATGCTACTCAAACAAAAAACCTACAGCAAGCTAAAGATGCAGAAGATATTTTAATCAAAAGCTATGAAACAGGAACGATTGATTTTAATGATGTTTTGGATATTCAAGAACTACAACTAAAGTTTCAAATGAACCAAATAGAATCAATTAGAACTTATTATGTTCAATCAACGATTATTAATTATTTAACACAGCAATAATGAAACACACATATAAGATTGCGGGAATGACTTGCAATAACTGTAAGGCTTCCGTCGAGAAATATTTGAGTAAAATAGACCACGTATCAGAGGTGTCTGTTAATCTTGAAAAAGGTGAGGCAGAAGTGAAAATGAATAAACATATTTCAACTGATATACTACAAAAAGCATTACCAGAAAAGTATACTTTATCTGAAAAGAATGAGAAGAATGTGTTTGCATCTTCAAGTATGTCGGCAATGCCTATGGAAGAAGAAAAAAGCAAATTACAACAGCTAAAACCTTTATTGCTTATCATTTTTTATATAGCAACTGCAAGTGTATTATTACATTATAAAAATTGGAGATGGAACGCGTTTATGCTTGACTTTATGGGGTTATTTTACATCGTGTTTAGTTTTTTCAAGATGTTAGATTTAAAAGGCTTTCCTGAATCCTTCCGTATGTACGACCCTTTAGCTAAACGTGTCCCTTTTTATGGGAAAGTTTATCCTTTTATTGAAACAGCTTTAGGACTGATGTTTTTAATGCGGTTTGAAATCAATATAGCCTTAATAATTACACTAATAGTATTAGGGATAACAACTATTGGAGTAACAAAAACATTATTGGACAAAAAATCAATTCGATGTGCGTGTTTGGGTACTGCTTTAAAATTACCTATGACTGAAGCCACATTTATAGAGAATGCAATTATGATTGTTATGGCAAGTTTAATGTTAATCTTTTAAAATCAAAAATTATGGAAAATTCAAAAAAACACTCAAACAAAGGAAACTACAAAACCTTCTTTATAATGCTGGCTTGCTCATTTGTAGCAATGTACATCACAATGTATTTAAACACCTATTCCATAGACCACGTATGGTTTAGTTTAACACGATTCTATATGACGTGTTTAGGAATTTCAACAATGGCAGTAATAATGTGGTTTTTTATGCGAAAAATGTATAACGACAAAAAGAAGAATATCGCCATACTCGCAGGTAGTTTTATTCTGTTTGTAGGTGCATTAGGGTTGGTGAGAACACAAGCACCAATTATTGGTGATATCCTTTGGATGAAAGCAATGATACCACATCATTCTATCGCTATTTTAACAAGTGAAAGAGCAGATATTCAAGACCCAGAAGTTAAGAAATTAGCAGAAGACATTATAAAAGCACAACGTAAAGAAATAAAAGAAATGAAAGCAATGATAAAACGATTAGAGAATGAAAAATAATAAAATAGTCATATATATTGGCATACTCGTAGTAGGTGTGTTATTGGGTTGGTTGCTTTTTGGTGGCTCATCAAAAGAAGGAACAGACCATAATCACGATGCGGTTGCAGCAACCAATCAAATGTGGACGTGTTCTATGCATCCACAAATTATGCAACCAGAACCAGGCGATTGTCCTATTTGTGGTATGGATTTAATTCCTGCTGATGGTGGAAGTGATGGTTTATTAGCAGACCAATTCAAATTGACCGAAAATGCTATGGCTTTAGCTAATATTCAAACATCTATTGTTGGTAAAGGCAATGTTGAAGGCAATACTATCAAATTATCCGGTAAAATTGCTGAAAACGAAGAAGCCAATGCAGTACAGGTAAGTTATTTCGCTGGAAGAATTGAACGTTTGAATGTGAGTTTTACAGGCGAAGAAGTTCGTAAAGGTCAATTATTGGCAACCATTTATTCACCCGAATTGTATGCAGCACAACAAGAATTAATTACAGCAGCATCTTTAAAAGAATCACAACCTGCTTTATACAAAGCAGTCCGTAATAAACTGAAGTTATGGAAGCTCTCTGAAAATCAAATCAATCAGATTGAAGAAACAGGAAAAGTGAAAGAAAATTTTCCTGTTTATGCAACCTTTTCGGGTACTGTTACAGAAAAATTGGTAGAGCAAGGTGATTATATCAAACAAGGTCAACCCTTATTAAAAATCGCCAATCTCAACACAGTTTGGGGAAATTTTGATGTGTATGAAAATCAGATTGACCGCTTTAAAAAAGGACAGGAAGTGATGATAACAACCAATGCTTATCCTAATAAAGAGTTTAAAGGTAAAGTTGATTTCATTGACCCAGTTTTAAACACAAAAACAAGAACTGTAACCTTACGTGTTGTTTTAAGCAATAAGGACGATGTATTTAAACCTGGGATGTTTGTAACCGCAAATATTGAAGGCAGTACAGCTAAAAATGAAGACCTATTGACAATTCCTACATCTTCTGTGTTATGGACAGGTGAACGTTCTGTGGTGTACCTCAAAACAAATCCAGACCAACCTATTTTTGAAATGGTTGAAATTAAATTAGGCAATCAAATTGGTAATGAATATGAAGTTGTAGAAGGTATATTTGCTGGAAATGAAATAGTGACTAACGGAACATTTACGGTTGATGCAGCTGCACAATTACAAGGCAAAAAGTCTATGATGAATAAAGAAGGTGGTAAAGTAATGACGGGACACGAAGGTCATTTAGGTATGGATAACAATGCTTCTAACAAAGAAAGTGACCACACTAATATGAATGAGCGTTTGAAAGTGTCAGCGAAATTTCAAGAGCAGTTAAAAGCTGTTTTCAATGCGTATATCAATTTAAAAGATGCTTTAGTAAAAGAAGATTCAAAAAGTACTTCAGCAAACGCAACAACTTTATTAAATAAATTGAACAAAGTAGATATGAAATTGTTGTCAGATAATAAGGCGCATAACCATTGGATGTCATTAGAAGGCGAAATAAAATCTTCTGCAACCTCAATTTCTGAAACATCCGATATAAAATCACAAAGAGACCATTTTAAACATTTATCATCACATCTAATCAATGCTGTTCAACTATTTGGTATCAATGAAAAGGTCTATGTAGAATTTTGTCCAATGTCAGATAACAACAATGGTGCATATTGGTTGAGTAAAGAAGAAAAAGTAATCAATCCATACTTTGGCGAAGCAATGCTAACCTGTGGTGAAGTAAAACAAGTAATAGAATAAAAAATCAAGTAATAACAATTAAATTTGAAACAATGAATTTTTCAAAGAAAAATCACGAACACAAAAACAAAAATGTAATCGACGTGAGTAAAAAAGTAATTTTAAGTGTAGCTGTAATAGCAGCATTAGGTTTTACAAGTTGTAAAAACGAAACCAAAAAAGAAACAGAAACCACAACTACTGAAATGTCAAAAGATATGGCAATCACAGACCTGTCTTTTGGTGTAAGAGGAAATTGCGGAATGTGTAAAAACACTATCGAAGAAGCAGCTAACGGTGTTGAAGGCGTAGCAAGTGCTAATTGGGATGTCGATAAAAAGAAGATTGACGTGTCTTTTGATGATACAAAAACCGATGCAATGGCAATCCATAAAGCAATCGCAGCTTCAGGATATGATACCGAAAAAATTGCAGGTGATGAAGAAGCATATGATGGTTTACCAGGTTGCTGTAAATACGACCACGAAATGATGATGAATCAATCTGGTGAAGAAAAAAGTGATGACCATTCAAATCACGACCATTAAGCAATAATGAAAGAGTCTTTTTCGGAAGGCTCTTTTTTTATTCCCCACAACCCAAAACCCAGTTTTTTCGTACCTCAAAATCCTCTGTCTTTTGTGTTGTTCCGCACGCCAATACATAATTGGTTTTATGTCATAATACTTGTAGCCAGCGCTATAATAGCACATTTCTTTTTTTATTTAAAAGTATCCATTTTAATAAATTGGTACAATAAAAAAGCAAAGAGCTATTGCCAACGTTCAAAACAACTATTCCGCCACAAAACCAATCCCAAGCTATGTTACATAATAGAAGTTATAGGAGCAAAAATCCTTTCAGAGGTTGCCTACGGCGTGTTATTATATTTTCGTCGCTATAACTGCTATTATGTAAAATATCCACTCACCATCCGCACAAATCGGAACTAAAATTAAACTGTGGATATTCACGAGTACATTAATTTAAAATAAAAATGAAACGAGCTAAATATCCGCTATTCCAACGCTCACATCCGAACTTCTAACTACATTTTGAACAAACATTAAACAGTCGAACATTCAAAGGGTAACGTTAATTTATTATAATATTCGTTATCTCATTCATCTGCACAAAACCATCGTTAAGTCCAAGTATTCCTTACCTCAAGTCTTTGTTTGTTTCATTTCGTTAACAAATATTAAAGACCACTTTTCCCAACCACCCAAGTCAGCGGTTATAAAAAAATAGGTTTATAATATGTAGTATTACGCCATAGCACATTACTTTTTATCGTGCCTCAAAAAAGCAATAAGCTATTGTCTAAAAGTCCTGTATAAGTAGCTTGTTTAAATGCTGTTTTATCAAACAACTATTTAAAACGCTACCCATACAAACGCTTCATCCAACGCTCAAATACGAACTGAAACCTATTTTTTTAAGTGTTAATTCCCCAGAAAAGTTAAAAGTAAATTGAATCAAGTTTAAACCGATTTGAAATATTAAAATAAAAAAAAATGGCAAATATATGTGGCTACCTCTGCCAACCGCACAAGGCTATAAAGGTCAAGCCCTACGGGTTTTGAATAAAACTTTTTTCAATACCCTTTTTCTTTTGATTTAGACATTCAACTCAAAAAACTTTTATCCAAAAACCTTGACAGCCTTACCCACGCCACAACAACTATGGCTATCTTTTTTCTTTTCAAAAAAAATAATGGCGCGAAGCGTAGCGAAGCAATTTTAAATTGGATAGCTATGTCAACTTTTGAACTAAAAACACACCAAATCGGAAGAACCTACTCGAACCCTCATTTTTTCATTCTAAATAAAGGTCTAAACAGCGGAAAACCACTCTTAAAATCCTGTGCTAACTGTTTCGTTGTCACTACTACAACAGAAGAGGTAAAACACACACTTTTTCACTTATCTATGATGTTGCAAATAGGCGGTTTTTACGCTTACTATTTAAAAGGTAGTGTTATTCCGTTTATTTCAATAGATGATTGTAGGAACACTTTGAAAAACAGCTACAGCTCATTGTTTTATGATGCAATTCAGTTGCAAAAACATATTAATATTGTGTCAGCAATTAATAAAAAGGAAAAGGAGCTTCATAAAATCATTTCAAAAATGGCAGATTTGAAAGTATCATATATCCAAAGTTTATTTTCTAAAATGCAAAAAGAAGCAATCTAAAGCAACAAAATCCATATCAAAAGAATAGCATAAAACTTGCCATATATTTCAGCGGAAGGTACAACTTCGTGTTAAGTCCGTACCAAGTCCGAAGAAAATTATGTTTCATTTAAATTATTTATGTTATGGGTAAAATTGCTCAAGGTATTTTAGGAGGTCTTTCAGGTAAGGTTGGTAACGTTATCGGTGGAAGCTGGAAAGGAATTGATTACATTAGAATTAAACCTTCAAGTGTAGCCAATCCAAGAACTACAGGTCAGGTAAACCAAAGAAATAAGTTTACGGTGACTTTAGAATTTATTCAAGCTGTTAAACCTTTTATTCAAAAAGGATATAAGTTTTTAGCAGTTAAGAAAACAGCATTCAATGCTGCAATGTCTTACGTGTTAAATAACGCTATTGGTGGTATTGAGCCGAACTTCAATGTGGATTATGCTAACGCATTGGTAAGTAGAGGAGGTTTATCAACAGCATTAAACCCAACTACTGATCTTGCAACTGCTGGAGAAGTAACTTTTAACTGGGATGATAACTCTGCGGAAGGGAATGCGAACACTACTGACAAAGCAATGTTATTGGTTTACAATCCATCAAAAAAAGAATCTATTTCTTTAACTGATGGAGCAGACAGAACAGTTGGCAGTCAAATTGTTGCAATTCCGACAACCTATGCAGGAGACACAGTAGAGTTATTTATGGCATTTATTACTGCTGATGGTAGTCAAGTATCAAACAGTACTTATTTAGGCTCTGGAACAGCTAATTAATACTTGTTGTCTTTATTTTAAAACCGCTCAATTCGAGCGGTTTTTTTATGCTATATTTGTTTTTAAGACGATGAATTACTTGTTAATATTTATCGCTAATATTCCCTTATTTACTGTTTTTTGTATCCTATTTGTTGCCCAAATGTGGTAACACCAATGGATTCAGGGTTAGTTATATATTGTATTGGAAAATAGACGCTGTGCTTACCCTTTTGTTATGTTAGTGTTTAGATTTTAAATTATAAGGATTTAAAAAACAGTTGTATTTCTTCCTTAAAGACTTCTAAAGGAATGCGATGTGCTAGCTGGTTATGGATGTGTATTTTGTATTCTGGATGGTCTATGAGCGTCTCAGATAGAAACTTAAGGGTTTGTTTAGGGTTTACGACATCATCTTGTGTGCCTAAAACGATTTGCTTAAAACGGCTTGTGTTGTTTTTTATTTCGGGGATGGTTTGAGGAACTGATCTCAGGGCTAAGGCGGGATTAAATAGTAGGGCAGGGCATTGCATTATGTTTGAGACGTAATAGCCTGTAAAGCCGCCCATACTACTTCCTATGACGATATTAATTCCTTTTGCTTTAAAAGCTGTGCTTATACTCGCAATAGCGTGTGTGTCTGATTGGTAATCTATGGTTGGGGCAAACACCTCTCCATAAGGTTCTAGTAGCGCTTTTTTTTCGGGGCTCAAACTTCCATTTAAACCATGTATGTATAGGATTTTCATTGTGCTGTTGGGTCTTTAACTTTTAAATAACGCTGTATAAAGATACAACAATTAGCAGTTGTAAATGGCATGTGTTATTGGAATATTTCTAGGGTTATTGGCAGTAATTGTCACTGGTTTTATTGGTGTCATCCCTAAGTCTGTTTCTTTTGCCATGCTATAAGCTTGTTTTAAGCCTGTTATAAGCACGGCATAACCACGCTATAACCTGTATTGTGAAATTTTGTATACTTATGTTTTTTAGGTGTTTAGCTTAAAATTAGATGTTGTGGCACAACAGAGCGGCATTATCCCTTTAATAGGGACGTTGAACGGTATTAATTTTTATTATTTGAATGGTAAGCCGATTGCCCGAAAAGCGGGTGGTGGATTTACAAGAAAAGCAATAAAGAGCAAGGCTAGTATGCAGCATGTGCTTGAAAACGCTAGTGAGTTTGGGCATTGTTCTGCGGTTAATAAAGCGTTTAGATTGGCTTTAGGTCCATTTTATAGAGGACACAAGTTTACGCATTTTCATAGTCGTTTGATGGGCTTGTTTATGCGGTTGAAAGTTTTGTGTCCGACGCATAAACGTGGGGAACGCCGTGTTGTGAATGGGGTAGGGCATGCTTATGGTCCTCAATTGTTAACCGCGTTTAACTATACTCCAGCTTGTGTTGTACGGCAGGTTTTACCTTTTTCGATGAAGATTTCTAACGTTGGTATGGCTTTAACTATTACTGATTTTGATATGGCGGAGGTGGGCTTTGTGGCTGGTGCTACCCATATTGAGCTGACGTATGGTGTGTTGGATTTTGATTTTGATGGTTTGGATTATGTGCTACATTTGGCTCCTCCTTTGGTTTTGAATGGTTCTTCTACGGTTTCTACAGTGGTTTTAGAACCGGATTCTTTACCTAGTGGTCTTGGCACTCAGCTTTGTGTGCTTGGTGTGCGGTTTTATCAAGCGGTAGATGGGCTTTGTATGTTTTAAATGCTAAAGATAGTGGTGGGTATTGCAGTTTTGAAATGTATATAGGTAGTAGCAGTACCTTGTTTGTTTTTACCATAGTTCTTTGTTGGCTACAGTTTATATATTCATTTCCATTTCATATTGATTAACAGTATTCGATAATCCAATTGAACTGATGAAATTTATTTTCTCCTTTAATCTTGTATCAACATTTATTATTTTTATTGAGTTTGATACTTCTTTTATCCCTTTAAATAATCTATTCCAACAGCCATCACTTTCTTTTAAAATCTCAAATTGTGCTAAATATTCATTTTTGGTGTTTATAACAAAAAAAGACTCAATAAAATTATCCTTTGTAATTTGATAGTAATCGTAATCTCCGTTTTTAATTACTTCTAAGTTAAAATCCCAAGAATATAAATTTTGATTAGGTAATTTTCCCCAATCAAAAGTATTATAGTCAACTTTATTCATCTCAATTTTAGCATTTGAGATTAATTTAATTTCTCCACTGAAGCAATTAAATGTTTTACAAATTTCGAATCCAATACTTTGATAAGATTTTATTGCTTTAGTATTTTCAATGATTACCTCTAATGAACATTTTGTAACTCCATTTATTTTTAAATCTGGTATAGCAAAATCGTAAATCGATTTAACGATTCTTCTCCCTCTATATTCTGGAAGTACACCTGTTCCGGTATTAAAGGCTATTTTTTCTCCATTTCGTTTATCTATGGCGTTAATTATAAATCCAACTAATTTTTCGTCATCAAACATTCCATAGGACAAGGCATAATCAACTTTTGCTAATCTCCATCTATTTTTATAATAGTTTTTGTCTGTTGGTAGCTTAACATAATAATTTTCAAAAGACTTTAAAAAGCAATCAACAATTATATCAAATTCAATTTTCTCTAAATTTTTTACTATCAAAATTTTGTCAGTTATTCGTTCTTAAATTGCAGCCAACGTGATTGTGTCTGGTTAGTTGCGTGTTTAAGCACCTAATTTAGCAAACATTTACGAACCCGTTAAAATTCTGCAGGAATTTTAACAAGTAGGGAAGAAGACCGCAATTAAATATTCACGGTGTTGTGAGTAGTTGTTTTAATTCGTATATTTTTTTATTAATTCTTCTTCTATCTCAATAAGTTCGGTTCTCGTATTTCCAACAGGTTCGTTTTCCAATTTTTGTCTCAATTCAATAAATCTATTTGCAAAGTCATAAAACTTTTTGCTGGTAGTAAAACTCTCTAGCCATTTTCCGAAATCCATCAAATATTCTTGATTTATAGTATAATTAAAGTATTCAATTAGTTGTTCTAGCTGCCAATTTGAGGATTCAGATTTTTCGAATTGAAGAGATTCTTTTTGAAGAAATTTGTCGAAAATATAAGTATTAGATACAAAAGTTTGAATTGCTTTCTTTTCGGCTTGCTCAATTCTTTTCGTTTTAAAAAGAGTAATTGTCCATTCAAAAAGGAAGATTGGATGACCAATGTCTTCAGGGAAATTTTTTGTGAACCAATTGAAGTATCGTAAAGCACCAGTGAAATCCTCTAATTTTAAGTATAATTCGGGTGGTAAATATCTTAATCCTCTACCATCGTGATAAAATCCGCCCCAATGTTTTTTGTCAGCTTGAAGGTCTCGTTTAATTTTCTTGATTTTATTTTTTATTCTTTCTTTCTGTTTAGGCGTCATCAATTTTTTTTTAATTAGAGTCAAGGTTGTTCTGTATGATTTACTTCGACTGTTCGCTGCGCTTTGGTGTGGCGTGGTTAAGCGAGTAAGTTAACAAATAAAAACCGAATATAAATTCTGTAAGGATTTTTTTAAGAAGGCGAGCGTCAGTTAATTATACGTGTTGTTTTTACACTGGCTTTAGTTTAAAATATAAATTAATGAAAAAAAGGAAATAAAAACCCACAAAGTCAGCGCTAATACAATGGGTTTCATTCCTGTGGATTTCAAATCTTTTATAGATATGGTTGAGCCTACTAAAAACAATGTTATTATTAATAAACGTTTAGCCATTAATACAATTAAGCTAGTAGTTGTTTCAGGTAACATATGGTAGCTATTAATTAGTATTGCAATAACAAATAATACAATAAAGTAAGGGATTTTTATTCTTTCGCCTTTTGTTTTGAATAAAAACATTGAAAAAATGGATAAAGGGATGATCCACAAAGTTCTAGATAGTTTTACTGTTGTTGCAATTCTCAATGCTTCGTCTCCATAGCCTAGTGCAGCTCCAACCACAGAACTTGTATCGTGTATTGCAATTGCACACCATAAACCGAATTGTTCTTGTGTTAAACTTAAAAAATGTCCAATTGCAGGAAACAGGAATAAGGCAATAGAATTTAATAGAAAAACAATACCTAAAGCAATACTTATTGTTTTACTTTTAGCTTTAATAACTGGAGAAATTGCAGCAATAGCACTACCGCCACAAATTGCTGTTCCAGATGTGATTAAGTGACCTAGTTTTAAATCTAACTTTAGAAGTTTTGTTAATAGCAAACCTAGAGTGACAGTTAAAAGTATTGAATAAATGGTTAAACTCAATCCTTCTTTACTTGTTTCTAAAGTTTCTTTAATAAACATTCCAAACCCTAATCCAACAACCGAAATTTTTAAAAAATAATGAATTGCTTTATGACTGTATTCTTTAAACGGATTATTGAAAATAACGGTATATACAAAACCAAGTAACAAAGCCGTTGGGCTGTTTAATACACCTAAAAGCGCAAGGGTAATTATAAGGACGTAAACTGTTTTTGAAAATATATCTTTCATATCATTTAGTGTTATTTGATACAAAAGTAGATTGAATGAATAGCCTGTAAGCAAATTAATTTGCTATTTGAGATAACTAAAAGTTATGATTGAGTCGAATAAACTTTTCGAATTTTTCTAAAGAATTTGAAAGGTAACCTGTTCTTTTAACAAAATAAAACCATCTTTCAATACTCAAGCCTTTTATGTCTATTATCTTGAGGTTATTATGTATTAAATCATCATTAATAGCATTGATTGAAAGAAGTGCATAATCGTTAGAGTTGTATAAATAATTTTTAATAGCTTCGGTACTGTTCAATGTTACTACACAATTGAGTTTTGAGATGTTATTTTTAACTAAAAAACGGTCTATTATTTCTCTAGTTCCAGAGCCTTTTTCTCGTTCAATTATTGGGATTTTTTGTAGCGCTTTTATATCAATACTTCCTTTTTTAAATGAAGAATTATTAACATTGGTTACAAGAACAATTTCGTCTTTTATAAATTTTTTAAAGTGCATTTTTGGGTTAGAAAAATTCCCTTCTGTAATTCCAAAATCGATTTCCTCATTTAAAATTAAATTTTCAATATTTTCTGAATTATCACTAACTATATCAAATTTTGTTTTAGGGAATTGCATTCTAAACTTCGCAATTACTTTTGGGATGACATAATTGGATAACGTTGTACTTACCCCAAAATTTATAAACTCAGGAAAGGTTTCATTTTTATGTAGAAATTGCTCATCCATTTCAGAATAGATAGCTAATATTTTATTTACATATATAAGGAATGATTTTCCTTCTATTGTTATTTCAATAGAGTTCCTTTTTCTAACAAAAAATGTTGTTTTATATTCTTGTTCTAAATTCTTAATTGCTTTGGATATGGCCGGTTGTGAAATATATAATTGCTCGGCAGCTTTTGTAAAACTTAAATGTTTAGCAACAGTCTTGAATATATGTAACTTTGTTTTCATTAACTTGTGTAGAACGGTCTTGTATAAGAATAGTAGCGGTTTTATAAACGCTTATTTTTAAGTTAAATACAGACCTTTTTTATTTTTACTTACTTTGGTTTTAGTGATTAAACCGTTATTATTTTATACATTGTTGGCAATAGTACTATTTTATTTTAAGTGAGGTCTTATAAATTTTACTTAAGCCATTGTTACTTTCATTAATATATTTTCTAAATTCTGAAATAGTATCAAAATTTCTTGGATGTATATTATTTCTTTTGCTTGTAAAATATAAAATTTGGTTTTGCTCATCATAAAATGGGCAATATTCCATATACTTTGTGTTCACCGGAATTCCTAGATTTACAGCCTTTTTCCAGTTTCCTTTTGTATCCTTCTTCGAAATATATAAATCCCCACTTCCTTGACCATCTTTTTCTTTATATTTTGAATAGATTATGAAATCTTCTTTTTCTGAAATAAAGGCATTAAACTCATAGCCGGCACTGTTAATGTTTTCATCTAATAAAATAGGGTTTGAATAGCTGTCACCTTTCCATTCACAATAATAAATATCATCTTTTCCAAAACCGTCAGGCGATACCATTGTAAAATATATATTTCCATTTTTACTGACAGAAGGATAAAACTCATCTAATTCTGAATTAATTGGTTTACCAACGTTTTTAGGTTTTGACCACACCTTATCTTTGTTATCTCTTTCAACATACCAAATATCAAAATCCTTTTTTTTATTAATAGAATCATTTAAAGGTCTATTAGAGACAAAAAATAGTCGCTTATTATCAAATGATAAAAAAGGCTCTAAATACATATATGAATCACAAAAAGGTAATAATTCTGGTTTTGACCATCCCTTTTTTTTCTTTTTAATATAAGCAAGTTGTGAGATTTCTTGATTAGGGCTTTGTACAGTAAAGAATGCTTCATTCCCATCTTTTGAAATACAAAAATCTCTTACATTAATAAATTGATTTAGTGCTTTATCAAATTGAGTAATATCAGATTCATTCTGAGCAGATAATAAATTTGAAATAAGAATTAACGAAATTACTAATCTGATCTTTTTCATTATTGAAGTTCTTTTAAAGGTGCTATTTTCAGCGGTTTAGTGTATGACTTACTTCGTCTGTTCGCTGCGTTTTAGTGTGGCGTGTTTAAGCAACTAAGTTAACAAATAAAAACCGAATAGACAGGAGCAAAGCGAACTGGACTTAGCAATTCTCGTAAGTAGGCTTGCACTAGCCATTAATTTTATACGGTGTTGGCAAATCGTTTTTATTTTTTAAACCATTCTGTTGTTTGTGGTGGTGGAGGTGGTGGTGGAACGAGTTTGTATTCATCTGCCCACTTTTTCCGTTGAAACTTTGGTTTATTATAACTGTCCATTAATGATTGCCACCATTTTTTTAAATCTGAATTTTGGTCTAATATACTTCTCTGAGTGACTCTTAGTTCATTATTCGAGTTGTTATGCTCGATAATTAATTCAACAATATATAAGTAGTCATTCAGTCCCCAATCAGATTCTGTTTTAATCCATTTAGAGCTGTAAATCGTATACACATATTTATTTATGTCAGGATTAAAATAGATATCGGAACTTAACTTATATTCTCCACTCTTTGCTTTTTCGCTTTGGATTAATGAAATTAGAGTATTTAATTTAGCAGTTTGTCCAAAATCAGATTTTAGTTCTGAAAATTTATTTTGTTCAATTAGTTTTTTTGTTTTCTCACCAAGACTATAACTTGCTCTTATTTCTTTCAGCTTTGCATCTTGACAATTTCCAGTTAGAGAGATAAATAAAAGGATAAAGATTAATGTGTAGTTTCTCATTTTAAATGTTTGCCAACGTCTAGTTTAAGAATAGTAGCGGATTTTATGCACTAACTTTTCGGTTAAATACAGACCTTTTTTATATTTATTTACTTTTGTTTAAGCGATTAAACTGCTATTGTTTTTATACATTGCTAACCATCTGGCATTTCTTTCACGTTGTATTTGATTTCCTTAATCTTTAATTTTAACCAAGTCCATTTACCACTCTTCAATTTCCAACTTGCTTCGCATTCGATAGGTATTTTTATTTCATTTCGTTCTTCTGTTTTTGTCGCAATAACAGTCCATTCGGTTGGTTGTTCTGAATTTGAATCTTGATAACGCATTGCTACAAATCTTTTAAAGTTTCCTTCTTCATCAAAGTGGAATTCTCCTGTACCTTTTGTTCCGTTATAATCCATAGTTGCTTTGGCGGAATATTCGTCCAAAGTGTTCCACTTTATGTATGGACTTAAAGCCGCTGAAGGAAACCAAACTATTTCTGCTAAATACCTTTGTAAGGTTGCTTGGTCAACTTTACTGCTGTTTTTGGCATTTGCTACAGAAATGAGCGATAACAGCTTTATTATCATTTCTCCATTTCCACTCTCAAATTTATCTCGACCAACTACGCTAAAAATTGAATTCATTTTTGTATCAATGTTCCAATTAAATGCTGGCGGATTTGTCGTAAAATACTGTTCGGCTTTTCCATTGTTCCAATTTTCTTGGTCAGGACTTAATTTAAGTTGTAGTTCTTGAGTCAAATGCACATTAGAAATCGGACGTTTACTGATTGTTCCACTATTAATCATCCATTTTTGTACAATAGAAGGTAATTCCGAAATAGTCTCTTTGGTAATTACTTCTTCACTAACAGTCTGTGAGTTTTCAAACAGTTTTTTCCGTTCTTCAGTAATCTTATTTTTAAAGCTAAAATTTGAATAAGCTATTATTGCTGATACGAGAATTATTAGGTTTGCTATTGTACCAAATTTTGCGTCAGACCAATAAGTTAAAATTAAAATCTGTGAAGCAATTACAGCTAAAAATCCAATTAACCACCAATAATTGGACTGAAATATTAATAAAACGATTGCAAGTACAAAAAGAAGAAATGTCAATAGCCAAACTAATCCAAAAGTTTTAGGAATTGGTTGTGAAATAGTCGTAAATTCAGATATGCCAAATGCTTTAAGAAATCCGAATAAATGGATAATTCCGTGTATTCCAATTAATAAGATTAAAGCTATTCGCATCGTTTTTTTTTGCTTGTGGCTAACGTGATTGTGTATGGTTAGTGGCGTGTTTAAGTAACTAATTTAGCAAATAAAAACCGAATAGACACGAGCGAAGCGAACTGTGCGTAGCAAAAATCCGCGAGGATTTTCGTAAGTAGGCTAGAAACAGTTTTTATTATTCAGATTACAGTATGTCGTTTAAATCTTGTCTTCCGACAATTGCCATTATTTCAACAACGTCATTATTTATTTTATAGTAAATACTATCTATTCCGCAAACACATCTTCTGTAGTCTTTTTTTATATAATCAACTGACTCGAATGAAAAAGGCCTTTGGGAAATAATTTCAAAATATTTAAAGAATGATTCAAAATATTTATCCGCTTGAGTCATTCCAAATTTTTTAACTCCATAGTGATGGATTCGGATTAAGTCATTTTTAGCTTCGTTACTTAATCGATATTTAGCCATTCAGTAAAGTTTTTGATTGAGCTAAAATTTCATTTTTTGATTCGCTTGTAAATCCGCTATTTTCAGCTTTTTCCAATTTAGTTCGAACCCAATCAATTTCGATTTGTTGTTTTCTAGCTTGTCTAATTAAATCGTTTACTAATTCGCTTTTGCTTGAATATTCTTTTCCATTGACTTGTGCTTTCAGCCATTCGTCGTTAGGTTCTGTAAATGATATACTTTGTCTTGACATAATTCAATTATTTGGTGTAAATATACATCAATTTCGAATCATCTCCAAATTGTTGCCAACGGTTTGGCTATGAGCAGTAGCGTCCCGCAGGGCGCTATTGCTTATAGGTTTTGTTGGGCATAGTTATTTGTCAATTAATATTATTTCTTCACCAACTGTTTTCAATATTCTATTTCTACATTGTAATTTGAATTCTGAGTCTTCAGGATTTTCAAAAATGTATTTAACAGCTCTATATATTTCGTAAGTAGTAAGTAGTCCAAAACTTTTCTTCTTCGCAACAATATGAACCTTTTCTGTAAATGGTTCTTTTCTGTTTTCGGGATTTGTAAGACGATAATGATTACCAATTAGAATTCCTTGTGGATATTTACCTCTTAATTCAAAATCTTCATCTACT
The DNA here is from genome assembly GCF_018860565.1 of Winogradskyella psychrotolerans. Taxonomy (GTDB): domain Bacteria; phylum Bacteroidota; class Bacteroidia; order Flavobacteriales; family Flavobacteriaceae; genus Winogradskyella; species Winogradskyella damuponensis. Next base: position 12,950 of record NZ_JAHKPS010000005.1, on the reverse strand, counting down.
GCTCGATTGAGTTGGTCTAATTTAGAAATATGGACAGCATCATTGTCTTTTCCTTCTATTTCTGCGAGTCCTTTACCTTCTGGTGATTCAAAGACCACATCGTGTTCTAAGTCATCAAACTTTCTATTTTCTGCCTCAAAACCCATTTTTTGGAATGACTTTATAACAAGTTCTTCAAGTTCATTACCTTGTTCAAAAAGTAGCCCTTTAAATTGAGTTACTTCATTTTTCTCTTCTTCAATTTCAATTTTTTCCTTCTGTAATTCTTCAATTTTTTGTTGAATATCGTTTGCCTTAGAGTCAAGTTCAGCTTCACCAAGTAGTTTAAAATCTTTAACCCAAGGTGGTGGCGGTGTTTGAATGTTTTTTGTCAAAAATTGTTTTGCACAACTTCTTATTACACCAATCAGTTTGCTATTATTTCTGTCATACTCTATTGATGGTAATAATACAACAAGACCTTCAAATACTGGTAAAACAACTCCAATGCCCTTATTAGCCTTATTAAGAATAAAATACTCAGGTTTTTCCGAAGCATCTAGGTCAAAATAAGATGTATATGCGATTTCACTTTTAAATGCACCAAAAAATTGATTAAAGGGAGATTTACTTTTGTTCAGTTTTAATGAACCATTTATACTACTTGTACCAGATTTAAGTCGACCTAGAAAAAAGTCCTGTCTTAGTGGAAGAAAATCATAATTAGAAACAATATCATATTTGCTTTGATTTCCTATTTCTCCTTTAAAACCTGAAGTCGGATGAAGAAAGGATATTATAACTTTACCGTTTTCAAGAAGTGTTTCTACTTCGTTTCTTCTCGAACTAAAAGTGTTTCTAATTTGGTCAGATTCTGGCGAGTATAGGCGTCTAACATTATCATTACCTCTTTTGGCATTTTCCCATAAACTTGAAAATTCAGAAGGATCGAAAATTACAATATCCGCATCTAATAAAGTTTCACCTCCATCAATTGAGGTATTAATAATTCCATCTCCATTTAATGGATAATTTACTGTAATTATATTTATCATATTCTAATTATGCCCAACGTGTTTGTATATGGTTAGTTGCGTGGTTTAGCGCTTAGCTTTGCAAGTACACACCAAACTGAAAATCCGTGAGGATTTTCAGAAGTAGGCGAGAACAAGCAATTACTTATAGCCATTGTTGTGCGCAGTTATTTTGTTTTAATTTTTTCTGTTAGTGACTTAATTATATCAATAAGGTTTTCTGAAAATTTTGGGTCATAACTATCTGAATTTAGTTCGTAGAAAGAAGATGACTTGTCAATATTCCAATTTTGGAAGATTTCATTTATTTCATTGTATGACGAAATTTTGTCTCCGTAGGCTTTAATAAAAAACTCTCCAAAAGAAATAGCGTGTAGTCTGTCAGCATTTCTCAAAGCTTCGTGCATAAACGATTTTCCCAAAGTAAAAGTGTATTTAGAACAAGCCAATAATAAACCAATTATTATGACACTTTTTAGAAGTAGAGTAATAATCGTTATCCAGACAATGTTTGGCGTAACCTCAATAGTTTCTGTAACCTCTGAAATTGATTTTAGTCCATTAACTGCAAAGAATATACCTGCAACTAGTGTTATAAATCCGATACCGTAGCATAAGTAAGCGACAGCTTTATTTTGGTTCTCTCTCTTTTTTAAAGCGTCAGTGGCTATATTTATATAATCAGCTGCTTTTCGTTCTATAAATTCTCTTTTTTCTGAAGCTTTTTCCTCAACAGCTTCTTTTTTTCCGATGAAACTAGAAATAGAAGAATCTATTCTATTTATCGATTCCTCATAATTGTCATCTGAAAGTCGTATACAATACAAATCCTTAATAAAATCAGGGATTTCTATGTCTCCGTAAATTACTGGAATTAAAAACTTTTTGTTTTCATTTTCGTCAATAAATGCTCTAGTTGTGCCTATTTCACTAATAACATATTTCGAGTTTAAACTGTTTTTAGTAATTAATACAAGTAGTCCGTCAGAACTTTTTAATTCATTCAGTAGCTCTTTTCTCCAATCCACACCAACTTTCATAATGGTTTCGTCCATTATTATTGAATGTCCTCGGCTTTTTAAATCTTCACCAATTTTCTTGATTAGTTCAATGTCTTGATGTTGATAAGAAAGGTAAATTTTTGCCATATTTTTGTTTTAATTGCGCACAACGTGTTTGTATATGGTTTGTTGCGTGTTTTAAGCACCTAATTTAGCAAATAAAAACCGAATAGAAAATCCGCGAGGATTTTCGTAAGTAGGCTAGAACTAGCAATAAATTATATACGGTGTTGCCAGTAGTTATTTATTCACTTTTCTTCCATAAACCGATATTTTAATCGGAAAAATTTGAAGTTCAATTCCTTCTCCAAGGCTAAATGAAAATGTTTTAGTTTTCTTTAGTATTCCTTTTGAAGTATATGAATTTCCAGTTAAATTATTATAGGCTTGCACACCATTTGAATGAAAGGCACTTCCAGTCAAATTGTTGTAAGCTTGAATTCCGTTTGAATGAAAAGCACTTCCAGTCAGATTGTTATAAGCCTGAACTCCATTAGAATGAAAAGCACTTCCAGTCAAATTGTTGTAGGCTTGAACTCCATTAGAATGAAAAGCACTTCCAGTTAAATTGTTGTAAGCTTGAACTCCGTTTGGATGAAAAGCACTACCAGTTAAATCATTCCATTTATATACTCCGTTTGGGTGTTTTGAACTAGCCATATTTTTTACTTGAATTTAGTTATTATGTAAAAACCATTCATAAAGTAATGGTTTCATTGATTTTTCTTCTTTAGTTTCTTGTTCGTAATTTAAGACAAATTCTCTCGGAATTTCAATTCCATAATAGGTGTGTGGTAAACTATCGTTCTCCTCGTTAAAAGGATCTTCAGCATCCTCAATTCTGGCTAGGTCAATTATATTCCCATCTACAGTATTAAAACTATGTGTAATAATCGGATAAGGGAAAGTATTGCGAGTTACAAATCCTGTATAGTATGTAAAATTACAATCGGCAATTGTTGAAGCTTTTGCCGAATAGTGACATTGATAGTGAATATGTTCATATCCAAGGTCAGTAATTCGATTTAATATTTCATTACTTGGAACTACGTCATTATAAGATTCTATTGTATTAATTTCTTGTAAATTATCTCTAATCCATTGATTAAAAATATCCTTTTCAAGTCCATAGATTTCATTATAAAAAATTCCGCCTTCGTCAAGGCATAGTTCGTAAAAATCTACTTGGTTGACATTCATTGATTTTTAGGTTTTAATAGATTATGCTGGTTTTCTTTAATTACTGGCAACTTGTTATATCAACTCAATCATGTGCTATATCCTTTTTGTTTTTCCGGATAAAGTATGTTTTAACACGTGACTGTGAGGTTATAAAGTTATAACATATTTTAGATATTTCTATACGTGACTTTACGTAGTGTTATGAATATTACTTTTAATGCCCTAATTTATAAAAGAGAGCTAAATTGAGCATCTGTAAGGATTTTGCTAAGGCTAGTTTGCTGCGTTTGTATTGTTAGTAGGCGAGAATCAAGTCATAAATAATATGCGGTGATGGACATTGTTTTTTAACATCCATTATTGGAAATTATTTTGATGTCAGTTTTTGATTTTTTGATACTTTCAAATTTCCATAATTTTCCTCTCCAAAAAAGTTGTTTTATTCCTATGCTTTTTTCTATTATTAGACTGTCTGAGGATATTTGGTTTAAGTCAAGTTCTTTTTGATTTTGTGTAGCTTTTACATTTATGTCTTTCCCATTTCTACTTATAAATCTTCTACTTCCCATACAACTATTAGGATTTATAAAATTATTGAAATCAATTTTAATTGTGTCTCTTTTTTGGGTAAGGTAAATCACAATTCCATCTTCACAACATCCACATTTCATATTTCTGTTGTAGCTTTTAGTATTGCGAACATTATATGTGCTCACGATATATTCTTGAATAGAATCAGAATGTTTAAAAGTTAAAATATCTCCTTCATTATAGGGAAACCATTCAGAATAAGATTTGTTAAACTCAGGACATTTAATGATATCCTTATTCATATATGACTTTAAACAATAAAGCAGAATAAAAAGACAAATAAAAATTCCAATTAGCCAATATCTTTTTTTCATTAATTATTGAGTTTGAGTTCAACGGTTTTGGGTATTTATTTGTGTGGTTTTGCAACTAAGCTAGCAAATAAAAACTAAATAGAAAATCTGTGAGGATTTTCAGAAGTAGGCGAGCATTAGCAATAAATTATATACGGTATTGTACTTTACTTATTCAATTCAAAATTTATTAATTTTAAAATTGTATCAATTTCTTTGCTTAAAGGCCCATAGATTTATCTGGCGGTTATTTCTGATGCCGATTTAAATACGATTAGATGGTTTAATAGCTTTATCGAATTAAACAATGATTTATTTTTTACAGAATCTAAAGATGTTTCCCAATTAAAATCCGGACTTCCTAATTCTGTAATTATTTTTTTGAAACTACCTGATTTTAGGATTTGAGTTGTAATGTCTTTTCTAAATTGGTTAACTTCATTCTCCTGTTGCTCATTTCGTTCTATCCAACTTCCAAAACCAGCAAGATGATGTTTTAATTCGATATTTTGAATAAGTTTTAATTCTCCTGAACTTAACATTTCAGAAAGCACACCAGAACTTTGAACAAAGTTTATTTCTCTAGAAAGGGCTTCAGATAAATTAATTGCAATTGTTTGTTCAGAAATCGTATCTAGAGTGCTAACTTTAAATGTTTGAATCAATTTTTTTGTATTTCTTATGTTCTATTTTCTTTTGCTCTAAAATCGCATAAAATTTTCGCGGCGAGATTTTCAAGTCTTTTGTTATTTCGCTCACTTTTTTCTTTCCTTTTTTATAGAGCTTTAAATTTTCGTTTACTTTTTTTTCAAAGTAATGTTTTTGCAGTCTATCAACTATTTGCAATTCAGTCAAATTTGAGTCATTCGCATATTTTTCAATTTCGGATTTAATGTCTTTTAAATTACTCATAATTATGATTTTTAACGGTTGAATGCCAACGGTTTTGTGTATGATTTTGTTGTGTGTTTAAGCTCTAAAGTTAGCAAATAAATCACAGATAGAATATGCTGTTGAAAATTAAAGTATTAGCCTTTAATTTCACATGATGTCGCTCATTATACTTTAGTCGTTAGGATGTCCTTAAAAATATTTTTTCCGAAAATCTAAGGGGGTCATACCTGTTTTAGATTTAAAAAACTTTGAGAAATAAGCATAGTCAGAAAATTGGAGGGTATAGGCTATATTGGCCAAATTGTCTTTAGAATGTACAATCAATCGTTTTGCTTCTAGAATAATTCTTTCAGAAATTAATTGGCTTGTGGTTTTATGGATAGTTTTATTTACGACTCTATTAAGGTGTTTAGTGGTAATGTTTAGTTTGTCTGCATAAAACTTAGGTAGTTTTTCATTGTAAAAATGAGTGTTAATTAGGGTTTCTAGCTTTTCGAGGATGTTGGTATAGTGTGGTGAATTGAGTTTTTCTAAATTGGTATTAACTGTATATGCTCTTGTTAATTCGATATAAATATGACTTATTAAATTTACAATTTTCAACTCTCTTAATAGGTTGGTTTGTTGATATTCGGTATGAGCTTCTTGAAAATTAAGCTGTAATTGTTCCCGTTTTTTAGGTGTTAATTCTAGTACAGGTGGATTTTGATACGAATAAAAAAAAGGAAATGTATGAAGCTTGTGTTCTAAAAACTTTAATTCGTAAAATTCTTGGGAATGAAAAAAGATGACCCCTTCTGGAGGGGTTTCAAATTTCCAGAAATGTGTTTGTCCAGGTTTTAAAAAGAACACTTTTCCAGGTGTTATACGATAAGAATTAAAATCAATTTCGTGGGTTCCTGTACCTTCAGTAAAGAGCACACATAGGTAAAAATTATGACTGTGTGGTTTGTTTATTAAATGCTTATTGAGCTGTATATGATTTGAAAACGAATTGATGTACACGTCATTGAGTGCTGCCGATTCTTTAAACTGACTTATATTGAGGACTGGTATTTTCATAATAAATGTCCTAAAAGTACAAAAAATGGTGTATATACTATATGTGTAAAAACGATTAATGATTTTAATTTTGCTGATGAATAAACACGATGTGATGAGTAAAGTTATAGATGCTTTGAATTGTAAATGTCCGAATTGTAAAGACGGCAAGATTTTTAGAGACAGTGGAAATATCTTCTTATTGAAGATTCCTAAAATGAACGATAGATGCCTTGTCTGTGATTATAAATTTGAACGAGAAACAGGTTTCTTTTTTGGTGCTATGTTTGTGAGTTATGCGCTTGCTGCAGCAGAAATGATTGCTTGTCTTGTGGTGTTTTGGAGTCTTATTGATTTTTCGCCTTTACGCGTTTTCTTCATTATAGTAGCAATGGCATTTTTATTGAGTACGCTTAATTTTAAATTGTCAAGGTCTATTTGGCTCTATTTGTTTTATAAAGCGAAGGCTTGAAGTCTGGTGTTGGTATATGTCTTGCTCTGGAATATAGCTAGAATTAAAGGTTGAGTTTGTACTGTTATATGGTATAAACGAATCTTGATTTTTTAGGAGTGTTACTTTTAATTGATAAAAAAATATTAGTTTAGCAAGAAACATAAAAAAATATGAAACAAATTTACATCCTATTTATTCTTTTTGCTCAAGTAAGTATGGCTCAAATCAGTATTGGGCAGATTAGTACTTTTACTGATGCTGGTGATTTTGAAGGTTGGAATAATTTAAATTCTGGGTTTACGCCAGTTACAGTGGCTGATGGGGTTTTAACAGCAAGTGGTACCGCTTCGTTGGTTCCTGGAGTTTTGCCTGATAATCTTTTAATAATTGATAATATTTTATTTTGGGGTGGGGATTATACAAGTGTAGGTGTTGGAGGAATTAGATTTAAGGCTAGAAATTTATCTGGAGTAGATATGGATCTTGTTGTCTTTTTGTTTGATAATGAACAAGGCGATAATGTTACTAGCGCTGAAACAACAAGTATTACAATACCTGCTTCTGCAACAAGTTTTGAAACATATACTATTTCTGTACTACCTTCTAATTTAACGGTTGCTGGTCCAAAGAGCACTAGCGAATTACTTATGGATGTTTTTGGTATTTCAATAGCTAGAATAGATGATAATGGCGATGCTACTGAAAGTCTAGATTTTGATGATATTGAGGCTATTTCTGCTGATGGGTTATCTGTAGATGATTATTCGGCAAATACATCTGTTAAGGTGTTTTTAGATAGTGATATTTTAAATGTTATTACTCATAATACAATTAAAACACTTCGTATTTATGACGTAACTGGTAAATTGATTTACAATACATCAGGACCTAAAGCAGATGTTAGTGCGTTGAGTAGTGGAGTATATGTTGCCGTTATTCAAGATAATGATAATCAAACACGGTCTGTAAAATTTATTAAATAGGTTTTCTAAATCGCATTAACAAAATAAGTTCATTGCTTTTTTTTGAACTGTTTGGTGTGTGTTAAGATTCGAATTGTAATCAAGCTATTATGATTAGCTCATAAATTGTGATTAGAATGATAGTATAAGTAGTAATGTGTATTTTATATGTTGCAATTTTTATATTTTATGATCAGATTTTAGATTTTATTCTACTCAAAGTTTCTTGTGATATATTAATATAAGACGCTACTATTTTGTTGGGGAGGCGTCTCACAATATTGGGATTTATTTTGAATAATTGTTTGTAGCGTTCTGATGCATCTAGCGTAGTAAATGATAGTAATCTTTTAGAATTATTTACATAGGCTTTTTCTAAATAGATGCTGTAAAAATCTTTCCATTTAGGAACGATTTTCATAAGATGTCTAAAGTCATCGTGCGTGATGTATAAGAGCTCACTGTTTTCAATGACTTGAATTGTTTCTTGTGCAGGTTCATTAGTTATAAAACTAACCAATTCTGTAGCAAATTGATTTTCAAAGGCAATATAACGTGTAACGTCTTTTCCTTCTTCATCTATATAAAACAGTCTTAGGCACCCTTTTTTTACAAAATAACTAACCTGACTATTTTTTCCATTAGAAAGTAAAATGTCGTTTTTACTTTTTTTTATTGTTTTAAAATAAGATAATACAATTTTTAAATCTTCATCTTCAATAGTAATATTCTTTTTTATGAAGTTAGTGAGTTCAATATAGTCTGTCATTTAGTTAAAATCTCTAACAAATTTACGATAATGAATAATATCTTGTATCGATAGGACCATTAAATTATGCGTCTCTGCAAATTCTATAATTGTATCTTTTTTTGCCATGGTGCCATCGTCATTCATTAATTCGCAAAGTACAGCTTCGGGTTTTAAGCCGGCCAATTTCATTAGATCTACGCTTCCTTCTGTATGCCCTTTTCTTTCAAGCACACCATTATTTTTGGCTCTTAGTGGAAAGACATGACCTGGTTTTGCTAAATCGCTGCTTTTGGCATTTTCGCGGCAAGCCACTTGAATTGTTTTTAATCTGTCTTTAGCCGAAACTCCTGTCGTTACACCTTCTTTTGCTTCTATAGAAATTGTAAAAGGGGTTTGAAAACTACTGGTGTTTTCTTTCACCATATAGGGTAAGTGTAATGCGTCTGCTTTTTCATTTGTTAAACAAAGACAAACAATACCACTGCATTTTCTAATCATCAATGCCATGTGGTTATTTGTCATGTTATGCGCAGAGAAAATTAAATCTCCTTCATTTTCCCTGTCTTCATCATCCATTAATAGTATTCCATTTCCATTTTGAAGATGTTTTAAAGCTTTTTCGATTCGTTCTTTACTGTTGTGACCAAATAGTTGTAATGTATCTAATTCTGTAAGTACCATTATTAATTTTTATTATTTTAAATGCAAAACTAATGTGGTCTCAAATCAAATTATTTGATGTAAGTCAATAAATTTATTTAAAAAACAATAACAGGTTTTTGAGTTCTTGCGGTGAATTGAGAATTTAAAGAACACTAGCAATTTGTTATGGGTGATATTTTTTGGTTAAGTACTGCCTTTAGTCATTTCGAGTAGATTTGGATGTAGCCAAATCTGCCGTAATTACGGTTATACATTGTTGACTGTAGTATATTTTTAATCCCATATGTTTGGTCTATTAATATTCATTGCTCTTAAATACGACAGGAATTGTCCTGCGTGAACAGCTTCGTGATATCCAATTCGTAATAAATATTTTACAAGGATTTTCTTGTCTCCATTTCCAGGGTGAACGATTTCCGTTTCGTTTAATTCCTTATCCGAAAATTGTTGAATGCTTTCTAAAAATGTTTTTCTAAAAGGCTTAGCAAATTCAAGTTCATCTTTTAGGTTTCTGAATGGTCGGTTGTTCCAGGGTGTTTTATAATTTGTTATATCGTCTTGATTAATAATAATATTCCAACCATAATCAGCCTCCAAAACGTGTCTTATCATTTCTGATGCACTCATTGCTTTTGTGTCAGGTTTCCAATTATAATATTTCTCAGGTAGGCCATTCCAAAGTTTTATACTTCTTCTCCTTATTTCTTTGAAATTTAAAATTATGAGTTCAGATTGAGTCATTTTCTTTGTTTTCGGAAATGTCGTTTTACATTGCAGCCTATAGACATTGTTGTGCATTGACTTCGTCGAATCTTCGATTTCGTTATTTTTTTTCTTTCAGTTCAGATTCAACCAAATTTAATATCTCATTTGAATAATCTAACATTTTAACATACAAGTTTAATCTATTAGTTTCAACACCTGTTTTCATAGCGAGTGGGTGTAAAATATTTGGATTTTGATATAAATTTGAAATTATTTTATTCTGCAACTCACCATCTTCTTTAACCTTGCTTAAGCCAACAAATTGTCGAGTTCTATTATCTAAAAATAATGTTCCAATGGATTTAAATTCATTGTGTAGTGTATTTAGTAAATTCATTGATAATGTTTCATCTTCAAATCCTTGATTTATTTCTGCAGAAAATAAAGCTAATTTTGATTTAAGAGTTTCGCTTTTCAATATTTTTAAATCTCCACTTCCAACCATAGCTTCATAACTTCCTAAGATAGGTTCGGCTCTATAATAATTAAAAGCTCCATAGTAGATAAATCCACCAATAGAATCTCTCTTGTATTCTAAATTTTTTCTTTCAAAACATTCAATAAGTGATTTACAATTATCAATAACAAAGGTCTGTTTATCGACGATGTCTGAATATATTTTTTTGTTCTCTGTAAAGTCTTTTTGTAGCGTTTTAAGTATTAATATTTCACTCTTTTCTTCTTTACGATTGTCATTCCAATTATTGATTTGTAGCGCAATCAAAATACCAATAACCACCAGTATAATTTCGCTAATGGCGTATTTAAAATACTTTCCCGTTTTTCCTTCTGAAAGGAAATTTTCTCTAATTTTTCTGAAGAATTTTATCATTGGTTTAGTTGTTGGTCTTAATGAAGGTTAACGGTCTCGCATAACCGTAAGTTAAGGATTGAAGTTAGACAATCTTAGGGCAGAGACCGACGGTAGCAATTCTGGGTGGATTCGGGCGTGGTCGAATCTGTCCGGAATTGTAGTTATACATTGTTATGCAATTTTTTATTTATCGGCCATTGCTTTGTAATCCCTCGTTCCATCTTCTAACAAATTCATCAGACCACGCATCCCATCCTACTGTAGCCAATGTCCAGATAGTAATTCCAACTATTATTAAATTTAGTATTAAGCCGATAATGGCAATAATCTTTCCTTTTTTTATTTTCTTAATATTAGAATATGCACTAGGATTTTGTTTATATATTTTTTCAGATTTTTTAGCGAGTATATATGAAATAAGCGCAAATAAAATAGCAATTCCTCCGAAGCAAAATAGTGTGCAACTCAATATTGCCAATACATATATTAATTTCCCATTTGGTAATGTCGTTTTCTCCATATTCAAATTTAAAGTTTTAGTGTTTAAAATTATATAGCCTTTATTCAGGACGGGTCAGAGGTTTGCTTTATGAAGAAAACTTTGTGTCTAAATTAGTTAAATATTGTTTGTTTACTCAGTTGTTTGTTAGCTGTAGTTTTTATTCCGCTAACAATTTTTTTACTTCTGTCGCTAACTTATCAACATTGCCATCTGAATTTCCAATTGAAATATATTTTATAATTCCATTCTTATCAATTAAAAAACTTTTTGGAATAGCGCCAGTAGCATATTTATCCCAAATTTCTTTTTCTGGGTCAATCCCTACATTGAAATCGACTCCATATTTTTTCATTTTATCCATTTTAAGTTCCACTTTTTCTTTAGTTTCCCCAATAGATATTGCAATTAACATGAATTTTTCATTTTTAAATGGTTCAAGTATTTTTTTTGGAAATTCAGCAAATTCCATTAGGCAAGGTGCACACCAGGTAGCCCAATAATTTACAAGAACTACCTGACCTTTTAAATCTGATAGATTAATTTTTTTTCCATCAATCATTTCGACGGTAAACTCACTTGCAGAATCGTTTATGTTTAAGATTAATTCATCATTCCGATTCTTTTCTTTAGTTATCTTTTTATCACTTGACGCTGTTTGGTTTTTACGTTCTTTTTTTTCTTTTTCGGTTAATAAATCAATTATGATTATAAATTCCCTGTCTCCAATTTTATCGCCAAATTTTGTTGCAAGTTTATTTCGTTCGTCTTCGGTTACTCCTTTATTCATTGCTTTGATTAAGCCTTGTTGCCCTAATTCTCCAACTTGTTCTTTGGTTATAATTTCGTTGTTAGCAATTATTACATATTCTGGTTTTTTTATCTCTTTTCCTTGTGCTAAAAGTGTAAAACCATATAAAGAGACGATTAAAAAAAATATTGTTTTCATAGTTATATTGTCATTTTTTAAATTGTGGCTAATGGTTTTAGCTATGAGTAGTTGCGTGGTTTAAGCACTAAAGTTAACAAATAAATCACAGATATAAAGTTTCAGCAGAATTTCTGTAAGCAAGCCTAAAAAAAGCAATGAATTATACACGTCTTAAGTTTGTAATTCATTAAATTTAATTAATAATCAGAAAGCACAAAAGAGAGCATTAGACTTCGGCAACATTGATAATCCTCTCTCTTTTACTACTTAAACTTCGTTCAGTTCTGTGAGACCTAGATCTCGTTTTTAAGTTGTTGAAATATGAGTAGCGTTGTTCTTTCCAAATTTCAAGTTGTTATGACTAAAGATAGAAAAATTTACGGTATTGACATTAGTAAATCAGTGTTTGGTATTTACAATCAAGATACAGGACATTTTCAATTAAAGAATGATGAAAAGGGTTTTAAAAAACTACTAAAAAGTTTATCAAAAGAAGCTTTGGTAGTTATGGAAGCTACGGGATATTATCATTACAGATTAGCTCAGTTTTTATATAAAAAAGGGGTATTAGTATCTGTTGTAAACCCATTATCAGTAAAACGTTTTATTCAAATGAAACTAGCCAAAGTAAAGACAGATAAGAGTGATGCTAAATCTATTTGTGAGTATGGTATCTTTAATGAAGTTCCGTTGTACAATGCTCTAACAGATGTACAGGCAGAATGCTTACAGCTCTTTAGGTTATTGGATAGTTACGTAAAAAAGAGTACAGCTACAAAAAATAAGCTTCATGGCGAAGAAACACTGGGGATTCCATCAAAAACGGTTTATCGTTCCTTAAAACGAGACTTAAACCATTTAAAGAAAGAGATTTTAATACTAGAGAAACGCTTATTAGAATTAGTAAAACAAGACCAACAAGAGCAATTAACTTTATTGCAAACTATACCAGGAATAGGTTTAAAAACAGCTTTGTTTTTAATCGTAGTAACGGATGGATTTAAAAAGTTTGAAACTGCATCACAGCTATGTAGTT
>NZ_JAHKPS010000024.1 GCF_018860565.1 Winogradskyella psychrotolerans | reverse complement strand
CGTTGTAAGCAAGCTGAAAAAAGAGCCAACCGCACGTTCAAGCACATTTCATTTTGCTCGTGCCTCACAAAATAAAAAGAGCTTTCACTACCCCACCACCACCCAAACGGAATCATTACAATTGTAACTTATTTAGATACTTTTGTTTTCTCAATCGAAACTTTTGTTTACTTTTACAAAACAATCTTAACTAGCTAAATATGACTTTTCTTGGTAAGTATCTTACTGATAAATCAATAAACAAGGCAGAAGTCTCTCGAAAGACTGGAATTCGAAAATCTCGTCTGAGCCAGTTAAGTACGAAGGAAAACACCAATCTCAAAGCGGAAGAATTATATCTGATTTCTAAAGCAATAGACTCTGACCCCAATGAGATTCTTGAAAAGATTTACGGACATTTAAAACTGAATAAATAATTATGGACGAATTGAATTTCATAGATTTATTCGCTGGAGCATCAGGAATGTCAGAAGGTTTTATCAGAGCGGGATTAAACCCAATTTCACATATTGAAATGGATAAATACGCGTGCGATTCTATAAGAACTAGAGCCGCTTATCATTATCTTATAAAAAACGAAAAAGAGGAGTATTATATTGATTATTTAAAAGGGAAGATTACAAGAGAAGAACTCTATAATCAGGTGCCCGAAAGAATATTAGACTCTGTTTTGAATATTGAAATTACAGACGATTCTATAAAATCGATATTTTCACAAATCGACAAGACATTAAACGACAGAAAAGTAGATTTAATAATTGGCGGACCGCCTTGTCAGGCATACTCTTTACTTGGTAGGCATCACGAGAACATTGAGAATGACCCAAGAAATAAGTTATATATTCAATATGGTAGATTCTTAAAAAAATATGAACCAAAGGCATTTGTTTTTGAAAATGTACCAGGTCTATTAAGTGCTAACAAAGGACAGCACTTTAGAAACCTCAAGGCTTACTTTAGAAAAATTGGTTATGAGGTTTATCACGACACTTTGAATGCTGCCGATTATGGAGTTTTACAAGCCAGAAAAAGAATAATAATTGTTGGTTGGAAAAAGAATAACGACTATGGTTTTCCTGAAATTAAAAAAATAGCTGAAGAATTTACCGTAAATGATATTTTTAAGGACTTACCAAAATTGAAACCTGGAGACGCTTTAAAGATTGCTAAATACAAAGTTCCAAAGAACGATTACTTACAAAAATTTGAATTAAGAAACGGAGTTGATTTTGTTACTCAGCATATTTCTCGACCACATAATGAGCGAGATTTAAAAATCTACAAAACAGCGATTAAAAAATGGAATAAAAATGAGGAACGTTTAAAGTATCCCGATTTACCTAAAGAATTAAAAACTCATAAAAACGAAACTTCATTTACTGATAGATATAAAGTTGTGAATGGTAATGGAGTTTCTCATACTGTAGTAGCTCATATTGCAAAAGACGGACATTACTATATTCATCCAGATATTAAACAATGTCGTTCAATCTCAGTAAGAGAAGCAGCTAGATTGCAGTCGTTCCCAGATGACTTCTTTTTTGAAGGTTCTCGTTCAGCTGCATTTAAACAGATAGGCAATGCTGTTCCACCGTTAATGGCCAATGCTATTGCAAAATCAATGAAAAAACATTTATGTCAGATATAATCAAAAAAGACGAAGAAGAAAGACCAGTAAGGTTTAAACCTAGAGCCCGTTTACTTCTGCAACTGGGAGACCAACTAATAAAAAACGAAAGCATAGCTTTGGTTGAATTAGTGAAGAATTCTTATGATGCTGACGCAACAAATGTTAACATCTATATGGACAATGTAGATTCGCCAAATGAAGGGGTAATAATCATAGAAGATGATGGATATGGAATGAGCCCTTATGTAGTTGAAAATGTATGGTTAGAACCTGGTAGTGACTTCAAATCACAAAAAATTAAAAATCAAGAGGCTTCACCTAAATTTAATAGATTACCAATTGGAGAAAAAGGTATTGGCAGATTTGGCGTTCACAAACTGGGAAATGTTATTGAAATGACAACAAAGGCTGAAAATGAAAATGAGGTTTTTGTTAAAATAAATTGGACTGATTTCGAAAAATATAAATATTTAGAGGATGTACCAATTACAATTAAAGAGCGACCAAATCCACTTTTGTTTAAAGATGGGAAAACAGGAACTAATATTCTAATTTCCAATTTACGTAAGAATTGGACGAGAGGTATGGCTCGTGAAGTTAAAAGGTCTATAACTGCTTTGGCTTCACCTTTTGAAAAAAACGATTCGTTCAAACCAAGTTTTGGTGTACTAGACAAACCTAATTGGTTTGATGGTTTACTAAATTGGGAAGATGTTAAAGAATTTTCTTTGTTCAATTACAAAGTAACCTTAGAGGGTAGTAAAATAACAAACTTTGAGTACAACTTCACACCTTGGGATACAATGAGCAAACTTCATCCAAGAACAGTTGACCAAACAAATGAATTAATAGACAATTCTATTAACTTAAGATATCCGCCAAAATCTGATAACGAAGGAATTATTAATCTTTCTCAATTCAATATTGGTAAAATAACTTTTGAAGGTTACATTTTTGACCAAGACCCTTTTATCCTGAAATTAGGTGTGTCTGACAAAACTGGTTTTAAAAAATATCTTCGTCAAAATGGTGGTGTTAGAGTTTTTAGAGATGGACTAAGAGTTTATGATTATGGTGAGCCAGAAAATGATTGGCTAGATTTAGACCATAGACGTTTTCAACAACCTGCAAAACGTATCAGTAATAACAACATTCTATCGGCTATTTCATTAGACAGAAAAGAAAGTAGCGGTTTAGTTGAAAAAACAAATCGAGAAGGATTTGTAGAAAACGATGCATACCAAGCTTTGAGAGCATCAATATTACACACTATTGATTTAATTGAAACATTACGATTTCCAGATAAAAAAAAGCTTAAAGAAGTTTATGGACCTACACCAAAATCTTCACCAGTAAAATCTACACTTAGTGAAGCAAAAAAATATGTTGAGGAAAAAGTAAAAGAAACACCTATTCGACAACAAATTATTAAATACTTCAATAAGATTGAATCAGATTTTAATATTTTAAGTGAAAACCTCTTAAAAGCAGCTGGTGCAGGATTAAGTATGTCTGTAATAGTCCACGAGGTAGAAAAAATAATTTATGAAGTTGAAAAGGTTTTAAAAGCAGAGCAAGCATCTGAAAGAGTACTAAAACTTGTCGAGCATCTATCTTCCTTAATTGATGGATATGCAGATATTATTCGAAAATCAAATCAATCAACAGAAAGTATTACTACTATCATTGAACAAGCTTTGTTTAATACAGAATATCGCTTGGAATCTCATAAAATTCAAATAACTAAAGGTTATAAAGAATATAAGGGAACACAAAGAGTAAAAGTTGCTAAAAATTTACTCATTGGAAGTTTAATGAATTTAATAGACAATTCTATTTATTGGCTCGACCAGAAAGCTATTAAAGAAAAAGAGAAGAATGAGCTTTATGAAAAGCGAATATATTTTGATTTAGTTGAAGACGAAAAATTTATAAACTTAATTATTGCAGATAATGGTACTGGATTTCTGATACCGACAGATGACATCACCGAACCATTTGTATCAGCTAAACCAGGTGGTATGGGATTAGGTCTACATATCGCTAATGAAATAATGGAAGCTCAAAAAGGTAGATTATATTTTCCAGAAGAGGGCGAATTTGAACTTCCTAAAGAATTTAATAATGGTGCATCAGTAGTTTTTGCATTTAAAAAATAGAATATGAATATACCTTTAAATGGAAGAATTGCCATTATTGACGATGAAATATCACAGGCAGAACCATTGCTAAAAGCCTTATCCAAAAATCAGATTCCTTATGCGTTTTATAAAGGAAATGATATAAGTTATTTACCTGATGCTGATTCAAGGTTTAATGATATTAGAGTTTTATTTCTTGATATTAACTTAGTAGATGAAAAAGCAACTTTAGATGAGAAGTTAGTAAAAAGCACATTAATAAATGTTTTAAGAAGAGTAATATCACCACAGAATTTTCCGTATGCTTTAATATTTTGGAGTCGCCATCAAAAAGAACACGAAAGTTTAGTTAGGGGTTTATTTGAAAATGAATTAAAGGATAGACAACCAATTAGTATTAGAGGTTTTGTCAAATCAGATTTTTTTCCAAACTTTTCAAGCGAAGAAGCAGAAACTGACATTGACATTATTGAAGAATTAAATAAAATCATTAATTCAGAACTCGCGTATTCATATCTTCTAAATTGGGAAAATCAAGTGCACACTGCATCTGATATAACCTTGCAAGAAATATTCAGCTCATACCATACTTATGAAAACTGGACTGACAATGCAAATCATTTGATTAATAAATTAGGTATTAGTTATTCAGGTAAAGCTTATTTTAAACAAGATTCTGCAGAAAAAATTAAAAGTGCGTATAATTCACTTACATATTTAGCCAATGACACTTTAGAAAAAAGCGTTAATTCTAAGGACATAGAAAACCCAGAAGAATTAACTGTAGAAGATTCAGATAACCCAAAATTTGAATCATTTCATTCTATTAACAAAAAATTGCTTTTTTCTGATGACAATGAACCAATAGAATATCCTGGTTCAGTAATAGAAGACCAGAACACAAAAACAGAAGCAATTTTTCAAGAATTACTTAATAATTCTTTCAGTAGGTCTAAGATTGAAACTGAGTTAACAGAAGAGGAAATTAAAGACAAAACTGAATCTGCAATAAATAAATTAATTAATAAAAAATCTTCTTCTAAACGAAAAGAAATTAGAAGTACTTGGAAAAGAATATATCTAACTGCAACACCTTTGTGCGATTACGTACAGAATAAATATGAATATAACAGATGTGTGAAAGGTATGATAATCAGTTCAGAACATTTGGAATATATTGATACAAAATCAGAAGCAATTTTCATTTCGCCAAAATTTCTATTTGAAGAAGTTAGTTGCGTGATGATATTACACTTTCGATACTTCTTTACAAGCAACAAGGGTGGAAATTTAAAAAATCTAAATCCATTATTTAGGGCAAGACAACAATTACTAGCCGAAATTCAATCAAAATTATCAAGACATATTAGCAGACAAGGAATATTGTTCTTGGATGACAGATAAACTGGATAAGCCAACGCTGAAAGCCATACACATTGCCAAGTCGCTCAAAAGCCCACTGCTAAAGCCAAAACTTGTCAAAGAGTATGTCTTATGCCAACGCTAGCAAGTTTATGGAAAGAAAAGCCAGCTTACAACAATGTATAAAAATAATAGCGGTTTAATCGCTAAAACGAAAGTAAGTAAATATAAAAAAAGGTCTGTGTTTAACTGAAAAGTTAGTGCGTGAAAATCCGCTACTATTCTTATACTAGACCGTT
>NZ_JAHKPS010000020.1 GCF_018860565.1 Winogradskyella psychrotolerans | reverse complement strand
AAACTTAAGACGTGTATAACTAATTGCTAGTCAGTGTGTACTCGGAAAATCCTAGCGGATTTTCCTAATGGTTCGTTTCTTTTTGCTAACTTAGTTCCAACCAACGCAACTAGCCATAACACGAACACGTTGTGCTTCATACAAGAAAAAATGAATAGATATTTTAAAATAGCGTTTTTAATCCTATCAATTTTACCAATTTCATCATTTGGTCAGAATGAAATAAAGGAAAAGATTGACAGTTTAAAATATGTTGAGAATATGCCATATATCTGTGAAGCATTTTCGAAATGTGGAGACGAATTATTTTGGAATGTTGTAAAACTAAAAGAAAAAGGAATACCATTTCTTATAGAAAAACTGAATGACTCTACAGAAACAAAAGCAGGAGTTGTACTCTTTGGCGGAAATCATACTGTTGCTGATATTGCGTATGTAGCAATTGAGGAAATAATTCACGGAATACCAACTTTTGAATTACTCGGAACTGAATTTGACCAAGAAGGTTGCGGATATTGTGAGTATTGGAATTTTTTGAGAAAGGATTATCAAAACAGACTGAATTTCAAACTTGCTGTTAAAAACTGGTATGATAAAAACAAAAATGATTTAGTTTGGATTTCAAGTAATGAATTTTCAAGTTGCGATTGTAGTGGAAAAAAACATCCGAATAAAGGTCATTATGAAATAAAAAAGGAATAAAGTACGAAAGCACAACAACGTGTAAGCGCAATAACTACTGAATTCCCTATCGGAAATTCAGTCTTTTTAACTAAATTAGCTACGTCAGTGGAAAAATACTAACGTCTTTTCCCGTTACTGACGCTTACACAAACTCGTTGGCAACAAGCTAAAAAAAAATCCTCGAAATGAAAGAAAAGATGAAAAAGAACGCAGTGGATTTTTACAAGTTAGCGTATGAAGGAAATCCAAGAAAAGCGACAGAATTATATGTTGGTGCTGAATATATTCAACATAACCCAGAAGTGGAAAATGGTGTTGAAGGCTTTATCAACTATTTTGAGCGAATGCAAAAAGAGTATCCAAATAAATCAATCGAATTTGTACGAGTAATCGGAGAGAACGATTTAGTGGCTTTGCATACACACCAAATTTGGCCAGACAATGATGAATATGTGACAATGGATTTTTTCAGATTTGATGATAATGGAAAAATTGTTGAACATTGGGATTCAATTCAACAAATTCCTAAAAATTCGGCAAATCCAAATAAGATGTATTAGGAATCAAAAGATTTCATTCAGGTCAATATCTTTAAGAATACTTTTCAACCACTAAATCACCCCAATCAGCAATAGACTGAATTAACGGAATTAGAGTTTTACCAAAATCAGTTAATGAATATTCTACTTTTAGCGGTGGTTTTGAAGTGTAAACTTTTCGCTTGATAACACCATCTTCTTCCAATGTTTTTAACTGCAAACTCAAAGTTCGTTCAGTTACTGTTGGCATTTCCTTTCTTAATTCATTATACCGTAAAGTTTTGCCCATTAAATGGTATAAGATTACAGTTTTCCACTTTCCACCAATTATTCCCATTGTAAGACTTGCACAACAAGGGTATTCCTTTCCTCTAAATTTATGCATAATTAAACTATCCTTTTTGACCGTTATTGCAAATATAGAATACTATACTTAAGTTTGCAACTATAATTTTTATAGTAATTAAAAATCAAAGAGATATGAATGCAATGATTATCAATGAATATGGGGAAAATGCAAAATTTGAATCCAAAGAAGTAGAAAAACCAACTTTAAAGAACGGACAGGTTTTAGTGAAAATTTCGGCATCAAGTGTCAACACGGTTGATACAATGATTAAGAATATGGGAAAAGATTTACCTTTCTCGCCCGAAAATCCAGCCATATTAGGAATGGACTTTGCTGGAATAATTGAACAAGTGGGAAATGATGTTACTGAATTTTCTGTTGGCGATGCAGTTTATGGTTGTGCAGGTGGTTTAGCAGATTTACAAGGAACATTGGCTGATTACATAACTGCTGATACAAAATTGATTGCGAGAAAACCCAGCAACTTAACAATGAAAGAATCCGCATCGTTACCATTAGTTGGAATAACAGCTTACGAAGGTTTAACTCGTGCAAATGTTCAGAAAGGACAGAAAGTATTGGTTCACGGCGGAACTGGTGGAGTTGGACACGTTGCAGTTCAATTAGCTAAACATTTTGGTGCTGACGTTTTTACAACTATCAGTAGTGAAAAACAAGCAGAAATAGTCAAATCTTATGGAGCAAAATCCATAAATTACAAGTCAGAATCAGTTGAAGATTATGTAAATAAACATACAGATGGTAAAGGATTTGATATCGTTTATGATTCTGTTGGCGGAGAAAATTTATTAAAATCTTTTGAAGCGACTGCTTTAAATGGTCAAGTTGCAACTACAGTTTCATTATCTGAAATAGATTTAAGTACAATGCATTTTAAAGGGTTATCATTACACGTTGTGTTTATGCTAATACCAATGATTCATAATTTTCAAAGAGAAAAACACGGAGAAATTTTAAGAGACATTGCTAAAATTGCCGAATCTGGAGCTTTAAAACCTTTACTTGATGAAGAAAGTTTTTCATTAGAAAATGTAGGAAAAGCTTATTCCAGACTTGAAAGTGGAAACGCAATTGGGAAAGTAGTTGTTGAAAATTAAAAGCTAAATTCAAGAAACTGCGCGGAAAGCCAGTTGCCAACAATGTATAAAAATAATAGGGCGATTAGTTTCTATATTGAAATTAATTGCCCTTTTGCTATGTCGCCATATTTTTAATTTTAGTATTTTTAGAAATCAAAAGTTAAAAAGAAAAATAAAAATATGGCTTGTAGCTCAACCGAAAGGAAACAGCCTGTTATCAGCCCTACTATTCTTATACAAAACCGTTGTGAGCAAGCTGA
>NZ_JAHKPS010000033.1 GCF_018860565.1 Winogradskyella psychrotolerans | reverse complement strand
TCATATACGCGCACCGTTGTGCTTCATTCTCATTGGCATTTATACTAATAAAGAAACTTTTTTTAAAGTTAATAATAATCTATGTTAAACTAATTTTATGGTTGGAAGAACTAGTGAGAAAAAATTACAAAAAGCAAAAGCTGAGATTTTTGAATTAGAAGAATTTATTAAAACTGAAATCACTAAATTAGAAAATAAAGCAACTCTTTCTACAAAATATGACAAACAGAAAGACAAGCACATTGTTTACGTTGATTCAGTACCTAATTTTGACGAGATAGTTTTGAGTATATCTGTAATTGCAGGTGGTATTCTTCATTATTTAAGATCTTCACTAGACAATTTAGTTTTTGACTTGTCAAATTATAATACCAATGGACTTATTCAAAATCCCAGAAATATTCAATTCCCTATTGTAGATTCCATACCATCAAATGGTTTGCAAGGCATTGCAGAAATTGGTGATAATCAAAAAAATATAATTGATAAATTTCAACCATATCATGGAGTTTCTGGTAGACCAGACAGTTATTTTGGAAATTATATCCATCAACTGAGTTTACTAAGAGAATATTCTAACTCAGATAAGCACAGAACAATGATTAAGATATCTTTTAATCCGAATAAATTTGAATTATATAATAATGCTTCAAAAATATGCCTACTACATAATGAATATATCAATAAAAATCCAGTAGAATATTGGGAGAAATATAAACTACCGAAAATGAATATTGGAGATATTTTATATGAATTTAAAGTAGAGGGGCTTGTAATTGATAATACTGAGTTTGCTGGTTATGCAACAGCAAACATTTCAATTGCGGAATATGGTCCTTTAATACCTACTTTGAAAAGAATTCATAGCTATGTGGAATTAATTGTTAAGAATTTAATGACAAGTTTAGAATAAAGAACGAAAGCACAACAACGTGTATGATCAATGCTCAACTTCTACTTCAATTTAAAATCTTATATTTAACAAACTAATTTGCAACGATGGAAAATCTATCGATTCTCAATCGCACAAATCATACACAAACTCGTTGTAGGCAATATTGCCACCACTTTGAAAAATAATCACTAACTTTAAACAACGGAACTTATGCAGAACAAAATCTACAAATCACTTACAATCGGAATTTTATTCTTTGGAATTATGGCTTTTTTTAATGCTTGCCAAGATGATGAAATACAACAAAATAATCAGCAAGAACACATAGGAGCAAATCCAAACCAAGTATCTCTCGATTTTTTTAAATCTACTACAAAAATTCAGAATATAGATACCTTTGCTAAGCAAGGTTTGAATCAAACTCAAAATGGATATTTAGCAAGAAATAGTAATACTGCTTATGAGTTATCTGATTTTTATATTGATACTGATGTTATAAATCAATATATTTTAAATGACCAAGGTGATTTATCTTTTTCTTTTAAAATTCATTTTTTAGATGACAATTACATCCCAGAAGAGAATTACAATCTTGTAATTCAAAAAGATATAAATGACCAATGGACAGCTTCTATTTATCTACTTATAGAAAATACGGATACAAATAGTGATGACTATTTTTCTTCAATAGAACGTATTTATCATTCTAATGATTTGCCTGCAGGAGTTTTAGGACGTTCAGGTAGTGGTTTTACTCTAATGTGCGGAGACACATATACTTTTAATTGTCAAGGTTGTACAGGTGCTTGTGATTTATGTTCTATTTGTGTTTCTGTTACTGTTACTTGTGAAATGATTTATATTAGTGAACCAGAAGAACATAACAATAATTCCTTAACTGACCCATCATTTAATTACAATGGTGGCGGAGGTGGTGGTTCATCCAATACGGCAGATTATCTTGATGATTTAAAAGATGAGTGCATTGCTGATATTGCCAGTGAACTTGGATTAAGCGCTGAAGAAACGGATTGTTTAAGTGATAATAGTTCATTTTCTGAAGCTTGTGGTTTAAGTAATGATATTTCAAATTATTTGGCAGATAATCAAATAAGTTCTAATCCTAATGGTGGTTTAGGGTTTTTAATGAATTCACCTGAAACTGAAGAAATAGCAACAGCAGTAGTAAACGCTATTTGTGACAATAATGAATCAAATTCATTGATTTTATTTGAACAAGATTATAAAAGTAGAATGTCTGTTAGCGAAAAACAGATTTTTGAATCAATGTCACGTTTTAATCAATTAGGATATTTAGCAAATGCTCAAAAAGCAACTTGGAAATCTGAAGAGCTTTTCCCTAATTCATTGCGTAATGGTAAAGGTGATGCTTTTAGGCATGCGTATTGGAATGCATTAAATGTTATACTACTTGGAGATAATTTAGCTGAGAGTTTAGCTACAGCACATGAAGACCAACCACCAACATATACATATAGCTATAAAGAAACGCAGATGGATTTATTTAATAATGAAGTTGGCAGAAGCAAACACAGTTGGTTTTCTGACGGTTTCTCGTCATTGACAAATAGCATACTTAATTCTATTACTAATGGAGAGCTAAGGTATTTATCCCATTTACAGGGTGGAGGAAGCAGTGGCTTAGCGACTTATCAATCTCAACTAATCCCTACAAACTAAATTATAATGAAGAATTTAACAATAATATTTTTAATCTCAGTATCCATTCTATCTTGTGATAAAACTAAACGTACTGATTTTAAAAAAATAATATTAACAGATTTTACTAAAAAAAAAATAGATACTCTAATACCACATAAGAATAAAACTTATTATAGTTATTATATTAAAGTTAAAGGCGAGATAAATGATAGTGTAAAGATTAAAAGAAAAGATCATTATGATATCATTTTAATTGGAAATATTGATACTTTAATAAATGGAGATTACTATGGAAA
Organism: Winogradskyella psychrotolerans; assembly: GCF_018860565.1. Taxonomy (GTDB): domain Bacteria; phylum Bacteroidota; class Bacteroidia; order Flavobacteriales; family Flavobacteriaceae; genus Winogradskyella; species Winogradskyella damuponensis. The sequence goes on along the minus strand of NZ_JAHKPS010000033.1, from coordinate 1,702 downwards.
TGAAAAAATTATTTGGGTTTTTGACCCTTTTAAAGCAACTAAAGGAGAATTAGAGATTGAATATGGATTATAAATGATATTCTAAATGGAGAGTTTCATGTATTGTCGACATTAAACTTTTATCAAAATAGTACTGCCTACAACAACGTATAAGCATAATAAGGGTTTAAGGCTACAGCCAAGACAATTTATATTTATTAAAGCAGTTTTTAAATCGAAAATAAAAGCTGATAAATCCCTTACTATGCTTATACAAAACCGTTACCTGCAAGCACCAAAAAACAAACTTTGAGTAAAAAAATTGGATACATAGACGAATCAGGAGATAAAAGCATTCATTATGAAAAAGGAGGAGTTACAACTTTTTTTATAGTAAGTGCAGTAATCATAAACGAAAATTCAGTAAATAAAGTTAGAAACGAATTTATTCAAATAGCTAAAAAGCATACACAAGCACCAGAAATAAAATCCAATGCTAAAGCTTTTAGAAATATCGAAAAACGGTTAAAATTATTGAAAGATTTAAGTTCTCTTGATTTTAGAATTTACAGTATAATAGTTGACAAAAGAAAAGTTTTTGAAAATAGTGGATTACAGTTTAGGGATAGCTTTTTCAAATATGTAAATGGTCTTTTAGATAGTGAATTATATAATTATTTCCCATATTTAGAATTAATCGCCGATGAACACGGTTCAGAAAAATTTATGACAGGCTTCATAAAATATGTTGAAGAAAATCACAATCAAACAGAACTATTTAGAGGTCCTGAATTTAAGTTTGATAATAGTATAAATGAGCCCTTAATTCAATTAGCAGATTTTGTTGCAGGAAGTATTGCCAAATGCTATGAACCTGACAAAATTCATCCAAGAAGTCACGAAATTATAGAAGCTTTAGATAAAAAAATCCTTCATTTACGAGAATGGCCTGAATTACCACCAAAACTGTTTAAAAAAATTAATAATGAAGACGAAAAATTCAATAAAGAATTAGTTGATTTTATTTTTTTTAGAATTAACGAATTTATTGAAGCAAATCAAAAAACAACTGATTCTGAAATAAAAAACCAACTCATCTGTTTACATTATTTAATATATAAATTTAAGAAAGATCCTTATTCATACTCTTACTCGGATGAAATTATTGACCGAATAAATATTAGAAAAATAAATATAACTAAACGAATTTTCCGAAAAAATATAATTGGAAAATTAAGAGACAACAAGATTTTAATAACAAGCTCGCAAAGCGGTTATAAAATCCCTTGCTGTAAAGGAGATATTATTAGATTCTATAATAATTATAGTACGAAAATAATTCCAATGATTGAAACAATAGGAAAAACTGATACTATAGTAAAAAGTGTAACTTTAGGAAATATAAACTTACTTGAAAGTAATGAATACAAAACATTGAATGAATTAATAAAAGTAAAAGCCTGCAGGTAACAAAGTACTGTGGTAAAAAACAAGTAAAAAAACCATTAATTTTTGACCAAAGTACTTTTATAGTTTTCATCAAATATTAATCCAGATTTAGCTATTGCAAAGGCCTGTTTTAATAACTTATTACACACTGCAATCAATGCTAATTTTTTACTTTTTCCCTTAGCTACAATTCGCTCATAAAGATCTCGACAAGCTTTGTTGTATTTGCATGCATTAAAACTACACATAAATAATAAATTCCGTAGCTTTTGAT
>NZ_JAHKPS010000010.1 GCF_018860565.1 Winogradskyella psychrotolerans | reverse complement strand
GGCAATATTAATCACAACGTGTTTGTATATGGTTTGTTGCGTGTTTTAAGCACCTAATTTAGCAAATACAAACCAAATAGAAAATCCGCGAGGATTTTCGTAAGTAGGCTAGAACTAGCAATAAATTATATACGGTGTTACCCAACGTTTTTATTTTTCAGAGTTTCTTTTATTGCTATTATTGCTTCTTTTTGATATTTTGATTTATTATTCAGCATTTCATTCAATTCAGTTACTGTTTTAGAACTATAATTACTTTTCAGTTTTTCAATCCGCTTTGTTGTCTGTTTTTCGGCTTTTTCCATTATCAGTTTTGGGTCTGTCCTATCGATAAAAGGTAAAAAAGAGTATTTTATTTTGCTGTTTTCAAAAATTGGTTCTTTCGTAATATCAATTAAGAAACAACTTAAGAAGTATCTGTCGTTATTTTTAAAAGTCAAGTCTAAATAGCCTAAATCCGCATAACAGGAAAAAGTGTCCCAAAAGAAATCTTTTTGATAAGATTGTCTGTTATATATTGAACTTTCAATTTGGTCTAAACTATAAGTTTTTAAATTCTTTCCAGATTTAATTTCTATAATGTTTTTATTTCTGTCAATAGTGAAGTTAGTTTTATAGTTTTCTTTTAAATAGAATATTGTTATTAAAAAACTCGGAAGTAATAAAAGAATTGTAAAGGGAATTCCAGTAACATATAAACTATTTGAATTTTTTAAACTTCTTCCATACTTTAATTCATATAAAAAGTCTCCAAAAAATATTATCACAACAAGAAAAATTCCTAACCAAATAAGAATTTTAATCAATGGTTTATATGTCAGTTCGTATGTCGTTTTCAAATGTTGGGTAACGTGTTTGTGTATGGTTAGTTGCGTGGTTAAGCAACTAAGTTAACAAACTTTTACGAACCCGTGAAAATTCCGCAGGAATTTTCGCAAGTAGGGAAGAACATAGCAATTAATTATACACGGTGTTACCAACAGTTTTTATTTTCTTTTCAGAGTTCTGATTGTTATAATCCTCTATAATTTCTCTTAAAATTTTCGAATCCTTTTTGAATGTTTTTTCGAATTTCTCCCAATTCGTCAAGGTCAGAATTTCTGGCATTTCTACAATTCCACTTATTGAGTCCCAAAACGCATCCCAGTTATTTCCATAAAATTCAGGAAAATAAAGTCTTTCAGCAAAAGTGTCGTGTAAATGCTTAATGTTCACAATTCCACCAAGGTCAATGACTTTTGTTTCAGGGTTTAGTAATTCGTTCAGTTCTTCGTCAACATCTTCTAAAATCCTTTTTCGATACCATTCTACAGGTTCGAGTTGTTTTTTCAGAGCGTCAGAATTCCATAGTTTATATTCCGATTCTATTGGGCAATTGTCAAGTTCACTTTCATAACCAATTGCAAGTCCAATTGTAAGAAACGGTCTTTTAATTTCCTCTTCTTGTTCGAGATATAATTCTCTTAATTTCCGACTTGCCAAAACAATCTCAATATTACTAGACTTAATATTTTTGAGTAATTCAATTGTTCGATACTTTTCAAATTCCTTCCAATCAAAATGTTTTTTGATGATTGATTTTATGAAATTTTTGACTTCTCTACTCTTAAAATTAAAGGCTAATAAATCGTTGTGATGGTCTTCTGGAATTTCATTTTCAAGTTCCTTATTTTCATAAACCCAATTTTCAAATAATTCCAATGAAATGTCGTCATTTAGGAATTGATAAAACTTGATTCTATTTGGATTTATGTTGGTCATTCAAATTGTTGGTAACGGTTTTGTGTATGGTTAGTTGCGTGGTTAAGCAACTAATTTAGCAAACTTTTACGAACCCGTGAAAATTCCGCAGGAATTTTCGCAAGTAAGCTAGAACAAAGCAATTAATTATACACGTTGTTGTAAAACGTTTTTTATTTTAATTGCCACCATTTTTTTCGTTTAATTAACTTGTCAATCGAAAATGATTTAGTTATTCCGTTTGTCTTTTCATATTTCAATTGTTGATTTACTGGCTCAATAATATGTTGCCAACCTGCTGAAAAACTTGCTCTTATTTCACTTCCGTTTGGCGTGTAATTCCGTTCGACAAGAATTTCTCCAATATTTTCAAATAACTCTGAAAAGTCTTTTTTGAACATCTTTGGCAAATACCAAGTAATTTTTGTTTCCTCTTTCCAATTCCCAAAACTTGCAACTAAAACATCACATTTTTTAAAATCCGAAACCGTTGGTTTGTTTTCTTGATTTATTCGAGTTGAAACGATTAGATTGTAACCAAAACCTGTTTCAAAGTCAGATTCCAAAACGATTCCACCACCATAATTTCCATTTTCCAATTTGAATGTTAAGCAACTTCCTTTTTTAAAGATTGGTTCTTTTTTGGAAATTCGTTTTCTTGCCTTTGGTTTAGCTTTTTCGGATTCTAATTTGACTAAAAACTTTTCAAGTACAATTTTTCTTTTTTTAATATCCGATTCGCTTGCGTCGAGTTCTTTCCATACTTTTAAGTCAGATTCGCTTTTGATTATTTCACGAACTTTTTCAAGAATATCAGTCGACAAGCTTTTAGTTTCCCAAAGAGCTAGTGCCAAAGCAAACCAAAAATCATTCTCTCCGTTTGGATTGTCCGAAATTAGTTTCTTTTTGATTTCTGTCGGATCTTTTCCGTCGTTATATAAATCAAAAAAGTCAGCATAAATATCTGCTGAAGTATCATTACTTTTTATGGCTGTTCCCCAAGTTCCCAATTCAGTTCGTGGTTTTGTTCAAAATGTTTTACAACGTGATTGTGTATGGTTAGTTGCGTGGTTAAGCAACTAATTTAGCAAACTTTTACGAACCTGAGAATATTCCGAAGGAATATTCCAGATGAGCAGGAACAAAGCAATTAATTATACACGGTGTTGGCAACAGTTTTTTATTTCAGTATTTTTTCAATTGATTCTCTATCGACTTTTAATGACTTTAGAATGTATTGAGCATATTCCTTATTCGTTTTTTTCATTTTGTCAAATAACTCCATTAAGTCAGTCGCAAATAATCTTTCGTTAACAGTCATTCCTTCAATTCCGATAACTTTTGATGTCCCTTTCATTACTCTTTTTTGTAAGTCAAACCATTCAAGTTGACTTTTTATACGCTTAAGAATATCAGCATCATTATCATTATGAATATCTCTTAAATTGTAATTAGGATTTCTTGAGTCAGTAGACTTTTGAAATTCATTTATTTTGAGATTAAATAGTGCTTGTCCAAATCTTAATTCTGGGTCATATTCTAAATAGGTAGAAATCAAATCAATTATTTCTTTATGCTCTTTTTTCATTTTTTCTTTAGCCATATTTAATTTTTATCTAATAATGGCTCAATATCAAATCCGTACATAAATTTATTTAATTGTCCATTTGAGCTTTCCAATTCCACAATGTCCATTAATTCCTCAATATATGTGCAAACTCGTTCTCTATCTTCTGTATCTAATTCCAAATAAATATCCGCAAATCTTGAAAGTCCAATTCCGATTTTTTCTTGATAGTTTTTGTCAGTTGGTTTTTCCGATTCCGCAACAGTTTTAAAATCCGATGCGATTCGATTTATCTTTTCCGTAAAAACTGGTCGCATTTTTTCGTCCGCAATTCCAGGATAAAAATTTTCTTCTACGAACTTTTTCTTTGTTATAAATTCCGCAAACTTTTCATTCGCATTTTCAGGTGTTTTCATTTCAGTCGCATTTTGTCCGCAAGCAGATAATGTCAAAAAGATTATAACAATTTGAATGTTTTTCGTCATTTCTCAAATTGTTGCCAACGTGTTTGTGTATGAGTTAGTTGCGTGGTTTGGCAACTAAGTTACTAAATATTTACCGAATAGAAAATCCGAGAGGATTTTCGTACGTAAGCTCTATAAAGCAATTAATTATACACGGTGTTAACTGTAGTAATTACTTGGTTTTTATTTATTTGAGTGTTTCCGATTTCTTGATATTCCACAATATTTATATTCCGATGATTCTGAATTAATTTTAATTATTAAACCTCTAATTTAGAAAAAAAAATCGAGCGATGCTCGATTTCCGCTAAGTTCGGTTTTTACAAACTTGCTAAAATTCCGACTGAGTGAATTTCAACAGTTTTCAATTCGGATTTGAGTGAGAATTCCGATTGAGTAAGATTCCAATTCCAATTAATCAAACGAGCTAAAATTCCAATGTATTTTCATTCAGATTTCGAGTGAGAAATTCGTGCGTTATGTTTATCAATCTAATCTTTTAAAATTCAGAATTCGAGTGAGGTTTTTGCATTTTATTCGGCTTAAGTAACTTGATTTTTTTTGCTTAAAATTCCGAATTTGATTGCGCTGCGTTATTACAGTTAACGTGTTTGTGTATGATTTCGTTGCGTGTTTAAGCACTAAAGTTAGCAAATAAATCACAGATAGAAAGTCCGCGAGGACTTTCGTAAGTAAGCTATAACTAGCAATGAATTATACACGGTGTTGTGGTGTCGTTTTTTCTTTTTATCTCTTTTCAATATTTTCGGTAAAGGCAAATTTCTTTCAACGATTCAATTTGTTTTCCGTGTAATTTGATTAGTTCATTTTTATCTATTTTGACTCTGATTTTACCGTATTTATCATATGGATGAGCTTCAGTTTTTTGATTACGTTTTGAATTAATTTCAATCCAATATCTATTAGTTTTTGGAAGCTCGTCGTTAATAATTTTAGCGTCTAAATTAACACCAAATTCACTTGCTGGTTTATTAATTTCTAAACGTTCGCAAATTTTATCAAAGCACAGATTATTAAACGTATTTAAATTTAAAATAGCTATTGAAGGTTCGCTAAATCTAAATTTTTCATATGCAAGCAAGGATTCATTTAATACTCCATAAATTTCGTCATCAGCCCAAATAGTTCTATTAAAAAATGTTTCAGGATTAGTAATATTGTAAATGTTTTTTAAAGTCTGAATTATATAATCTTCAAGAACACCTCCTTTAATTCTTTTAACGTAACTATTGTAATCGTTACTCAATTCTAATCCTAAAAATATACTCAAGTTACGTATTGAAAGATATAAGCCTTGTAGAGCTAATAAGTCATTTTTATCTTTTAGTAATCTAATAGTAAATAGTTTTTTAAAAGTATTATCTTTAGATGATATGAATTTGTAATCATTTATTTTTCTTTCAATAAAATAGTTACCGCCATTTTCGACTAGTAAGAGTTCAAACAATTCGTTTTTATTATTATGATATAACCAATCTATCATATAATATCTAACAAGCCAATTTCTATTTCCTTTAGAAATATATTTTTCAAATATATTTTCGTTGAATTCTATACTTGGAAACCATTTGAATATTAATGCAATAAGATGATGAAACAAAATATCATCATCTGATAAAACAGAGTTTAAAAAAGAAAGTACATCAGCTGAATTTGTATAATGCTTTTGTAAATAAAACAAAATACCTTCAAACTGGGTAAGAAGTAATTCATAATTTGAAATAATGAGTTCTTTTATTTCATCATCCTTATTTAGTTTAAAAAGAGAAAATCCAATTATTGTTTTATCTAAATAATCTTCTTTTCTAATGTCATTGTCTTGTTCAAAGCAATCAATAAATCTCTTTTTTAATTGACGATGCGTTTTAGCTTTTAATGATTTTTGTGGTTTACCATCTGTTTCTTTTAAATACTCTTTATTTATTGCAGAAAACTTATTGTTTTGAACTTTGAGTTCTTTTTTAATATCAACTACTTCTTTTGTAAATATTTTACCTCCTTGAGGTATTAAACCTAAATCTCGTGAAATTAAATCTAAAGCCGCAATTGCTTTTCTAGAAACTTTTTTGTCTTTACTAAATATTCTAATATCATCGACATACCTTAAATATTTAATATCGAGTTTACCTTTTGTGGTTATTTCATCGTCAAGATAGATTAAATATAAATCAGCTAAAAAAGCAGAAGATAATGGACCTTGAGGTATACCGTGTTTAGAAATAAAAGTTCTATGATTAAAGTCGCCTGTCCAAATTTCTAGACAATCTTGTAATAAATTAATGATATCATCTTCAATACCATAGTTTTTCTTAAGAATTTGAAATAAAATATTATGGTCAATTGTATCAAAAAATGAAGCTATATCAAATTCAGATAAGAATTTATAACCTTCATCAAAATATCTTATAGAGCGTTCGCTAAATTTTTTCCAACTTTTTTTCCAAGGTTGAAAGAAGAATATTTTATCTAAATCATTTGAATTTGAGTGGTTTACAATATTCCCGAAAATTGTTTTTCCATATAGAGGTGCAATTTTATCATATGATGTATCAGTAATTATATTTGCTATAGCTTGATACACTAAAAGGTCAGTAAATTTTAACATTGAAAGAGGACGAACTAATTCATTCTTTTTTGGGATGAAAATTTTATGAGCTCTTTCTGGTTTATAAGTTTTGGTTTTTAATTGTTCTATTAAAGTTTGAATATTGGATTGTAAAAAAGTTTCGAAAATTTTTAAATCTGAATAATAAATACTCTTATATAAGTTTCGTTGTGCAGTTTTTAATCTATAAAATGCTAACTCGAAATTTTCTAAAGTTAAGAGTTTGTCGTATTGATTCATTCAGTTTTAAGGTTTGAGTGGTAAATGCACCACAACGTGTTTGTGTATGATGTCGTTGCGTGTTTCAGCAACTAATTTAACCAATACAAACCGAATAGAAAATCCGCGAGGATTTTCGTAAGTAGGCGAGTACTAGCAATGAATTATACACGGTGTTGTGAGTAGTTATTTTTCCAATATTTCTTTTAGAATTTCAAATCTTCTGATTCTGTTACTTTTTCTTTGCGTACCTTCTTGTCCTAAACTAAAATATTCCTCAATTAGGCCTTGTCGATTATCAGTATCTCCATAATCCTCTACAAAAGCATTGAAATTGTCAATGTGTTTTTGTTGAGCTTCTCCATATTTCTGAAACAAGTAATATGCCACTGTAAATAGAGTATAAAAATGAACTTTTCTTGATATAAGTTTTTTGTTTGATTCAGAAGCATTTAAAAACTCTCTAACAATAGATAACAAGTTTTCAAATAAATTTTTATCTTCCTCATAATCAGGGTATTCTTGATTAAAGGTGTCGTAAACTTTGTTTATACTTTTTTGAGTTGTTTCCTCTTCAATACCTAATCTTATGAATATTAGTAAACTACTAATAAATTCAATATCTTTCATTCTTCTATAATCTAAACCAGTAAAGAGAGAACTTTCTACCCAAATTGGATTTTCACTAAGCTCATTGGCTAATCTTAAAAACAAACCACTGTATTCAGCATTTCTTAATTCTTGAGGATTTAATGTAGTCGTTGTACTATTTAATCTTAAAAACATATTCACAATGTCTTCTCTAGATACATTGTCTTTAATAAATCTAACAGAAATTGGATATTTCCAAATTTGATTTCTTTCATTTTCAGTTAATTCTGTAAATGCTTTTCCGACATAGTTAGCATCTTTGAAATCTAAATAAGTACCATTTAATTTAAAATCTCCATTAATAAAATTAAAAATTGAGCCTAATCTTTGTTGCCCATCAATTACACTAAAATTAGTGTTACCTGATTCGCTTTCTGTTTCTCGTTCCCATAAGTAAATTTCAGGAATTGCGTAGCCCAACAGTATTGTTTCTATAAGTCTAATCTGATTTTTAACAGTCCAAATATATTGTCTTTGGAAAGTATTGTCAACGTGTAAAAATTCGTTTTTAATTTGGTCAGTTAACCATTTTACGTCTTTTCTTTCAATATAAATATAATCTGTGATTGATGCCATTCTAATTTTCTTGTGTGTTTAATTCTTTTATTTCTTGAATACCTTTTATGTGGTATCTTTCTACCGATTCCCACGAATCGTAAATTCTGTAGTTAATATCGTGTTTTATACCAAATAATAATTGATAATCTTTATTAAATTTTTCAATTCTTGAAATCCATTCTTTAAAAAATGGGTGAATAGGTTTTGGCTCTTTTATCGAAATAAATCGCCTAAAGATAGTGCTAGTAATATATTTATAACCAATATTTACCTTGTCTTCAAAAAGGTCTAAATAGGCATTCCAGAATTGATAATAATATTTTCTAGATACTATAACCAAATCAATATCTGATTCGTCTTCATTAAAATCACTAAAGTTTTTTTCCGGTGATAAGCTATAACCAAGTTTGCCGCTTCCAACAATACAAACATTATTAAAACTAACTCCTAGACTTTTAGATACAAACTTTTTGAATTCGTCATAGGTCTCTGATGGATTTTCAACTTTTAGATAATCTCTGAAATACCAAATTTGGTTTCCTTGTAAATAATTCAAGAAAATTTCAGGGCTATCCTTAATTTCAATATCATTTTGGAAATTTTCTTTTGTCATCTATTGTTTTTAGTAATTACTCACAACGGTTTTGTGTAT
>NZ_JAHKPS010000012.1 GCF_018860565.1 Winogradskyella psychrotolerans | reverse complement strand
CTCAAGGACCAACTGGACCAGCAGGACCAATGGGACCTGCTGGACCTGCAGGAGCAGATGGCACTGATGGAGGAAATTACACAGTCACTGTCGTAAGTTCTAATACAACTATCACTACAGAAAGTCAAATTGTTATAAGCTCTGGTACAATGACATTAACTTTACCAGCAACTCCTCAAGAAGGTCAAATTGTATATATTTATCATGAAGGAGGTACTTCCTTAAATGCAAATGGTAACAACTTAAAAGCTGGTGGCTCTTTAGTTTCAACTCCTCTAGTCTTAAGTGGTGGATCTGCAGTACAACTTATTTATGTAAGCGGTACATGGTATGCACTATAAATAACAACTTCTTTAAATAAAAAAGAGGTGTATAAATAATTTATACACCTCTTTTTTGTTCTAAAACAGCTTCTATTTTTGGATTATTTTAAATAGGCTAAAACATTAGTTTCAATTCTATTATGTATATCTGACACATCTGCTTTCACAAAAGTTTCACCTGTAATCTGTTCATATAACTCAATATAACGCTCACTTACAGAATGCACATAAGCATCACTCATTTCTGGAAGTGTTTGCCCTTCTAACCCTTGAAATCCATTAGAAATAAGCCACTGTCTCACAAACTCTTTAGACAATTGCTTCTGTGCTTCACCTTTATCTTGACGCTCCTGATAACCTTCTGCATAGAAATAACGTGAAGAATCTGGTGTATGAATTTCATCAATTAAAACAATTCTACCGTCTTTAGTTTTTCCAAATTCGTATTTGGTATCCACCAAAATTAAGCCTCGATTTGCAGCAATTTCTGTTCCACGTTGAAATAATTTTCTGGTATAATCTTCAAGAACAATATAATCCGCTTCAGAGACAATGCCCTTTTTCAGAATATCTTCTCTAGAGATATCCTCATCATGATCACCCATTTCCGCTTTTGTTGCAGGTGTAATAATCGCTTCAGGAAATTTATCATTTTCCTTCATGCCTTCTGGCATTTCAACTCCGCATAACATTCGCTTTCCTGCTTTATATTCTCTTGCAGCATGGCCAGACATATAACCACGGATTACCATTTCAACCTTAAAAGGCTCACATAAATGACCAACAGCCACATTAGGATCTGGTGTAGCCACCAACCAATTAGGGACTAAATCTTCAGTCTCCTTCATCATTTTAGTCGCAATCTGATTTAAGATTTGGCCTTTGTAAGGAATCCCTTTAGGCATCACCACATCAAAAGCACTAAGACGATCTGTGGCAACCATAACCAATTGCTCATCATTAATATTATAGACTTCTCTTACTTTTCCTTTATAAACACTTTTCTGATTCGGAAAGTTGAAATTGGTATCTACTATGGTGTTCATTTAATCATCATTTAGTTGTGAACTACAAATGTAATTTCTTTACTTGGGTCAAACAATAAACTCCATAAAAAAAGGAGAAATAAACTTTCTCCTCTTTAATTTAACTTTTATGTGGTTTATCTTATTTAAACCTAATATTATAAGTTGCTCCAATTCCTACAGCTTGGATATCTATATCATTTTCTGCAAATGTATTTTGATAATAAGCGTAAAAATTCCAATCGCGATTATGGTAACCTATTTGTGGATTTACATAAAGTCCACCTTCGTTATCATCTACTCCGGTTAAAAACCCATAACCTAAATCGGTGCCAAAAAACAAGCCATCAGGCGTAAAATAATAACGAATAAATCCTGCAAGTGGAACGATTCCGAAATCATCATTCTCATCTTCTCCAAAATAATTAGTGTAACCAGAAGCCAATCCAATTCCTAAATTAGGATTAAATAAGTATTGTCCTCTCAAATCTACACCTAAAGCAAACGATGACGCTTCATCTGCATCACCTACTGGTATGCCTGCTGTTAAACCTGCTTTAAGCCAAGAATTGTCTGCATTTAAATCGATGTCTTCTTCTTGAGCAAATAATGGACTTAATCCTAATGTAATTCCGATAATTAAAAATACTTTCTTCATGTTGTTGTAAGTTTTTATTATACCACAAATTTAAACTAGGTTAACCGCTAAATATTTATATGATTTCTACTAAATTTTATACAATTAAAAGCTGAAAACACATAATAACCTCACTTACAACATTTTAACACACTACTCTCTATTTTCAATACTTTTATAAGCTGCAATCACCTTCTTAACCAACTTATGGCGAATCACATCTTTATCGTCTAAATAAATCATACCAATACCTTCAACATTTTTCAACACTAAAAGGGCTTCTTTTAGTCCAGAGATGGTACGACGTGGTAAATCTACTTGCCCAGGATCACCTGTAAATAAAAACTTGGCATTCTTACCCATTCTGGTTAAGAACATTTTCATTTGGGCATGTGTGGTATTTTGGCCTTCATCTAAAATAACAAAGGCATTATCTAGAGTTCGCCCTCTCATAAAAGCTAAAGGTGCAATTTGTATAACGCCTTTTTCTACATAGCTCTCTAATTTTTCTGCTGGAATCATATCACGCAAAGCATCATACAACGGTTGCATATACGGATCTAACTTTTCCTTTAAATCGCCAGGTAAAAACCCTAAGTTTTCACCAGCTTCAACAGCAGGGCGTGTTAAAATAATACGTTTAACTTCTTTTCTTTTTAACGCTTGTACAGCCAAAGCAACTCCTGTATAAGTTTTACCAGTTCCCGCAGGCCCAATAGCAAAAACCATATCATTTTTTCGCATACTTTCTACCAACTTACGCTGATTTGCTGTTTGTGCTTTAATGAGCTTTCCTCCTACACCATGCACTATAACCTCATCGCTTCTAGTTGACGTTGTATAGTCATCACTACTTTGACTTGTAAGCACGCGCTCTATAACGTTTTCATCGAGCTTGTTATACTTTCCAAAATGTTTCATTAACATGGTCATTCTACGATCAAACTCTTCGAGTAAATCTTCATCTCCGTAGGCCTTTAATTTGTTACCTCTAGCAACTATTTTAAGTTTAGGAAAGTACTTTTTAAGAAGTTCAATGTTAGCATTTTGCGCTCCGAAGAATTCTTTTGGAGATATTTCTTCGAGTTCTAGGATCAGTTCATTCAAAAGCGAGCTATATTTAGTGTGTTAATCTGTTTTCTTTTCTTAATTTTGTAATTCTTGTGTATACACACAAATCTAGTAATTTTACAACCACAAATCATAAAAAAATATCAACAATCAATCCATGGCTATAATCACTTTAACGACTGATTTTGGAGAAAAAGATCACTTTGCTGGAGCCATAAAAGGAGCTATTTATAGCGAGCTTGAGCAGATTAATATTGTAGATATATCGCATTCCATTTCGCCTTTTAACATTTCTGAAGCGGCTTATATTATTCAGAATGCCTATAGCAGTTTCCCTAAAGGAACGATTCACTTAATAGGAATTGACTCAGAGTTAAGCCCTGAAAATAAGCATATTGCAGTCAAATTAGATGACCATTACTTTATATGCGCAAACAACGGCATAATGAGTATGATTTGCGCAGAAATCGCGCCAGAGAAAATTGTAGAGATTAATATACATGATAGAGTGGAAACTAATTTTCCTGTATTAGACATTTTTGTAAAAGTAGCCTGCCATATTGCACGTGGTGGCACACTTGATGTCATAGGAAAAGTTATTAACACTATTAAGCCAATCAAAAATTTAGTTCCGTTTGTTAATGATGAGTACAACCAAATTATTGGCACTGTGATTTATATTGATAATTACGGAAATGTTGTCACTAATATTAAACGTAATTTTTTTGAAACGGTTCAGAAAAATAGACCGTATGAAGTTTTTGCTCGCAATAAACGGTTTAATAAAATCTACAATAAATTTAGTGATCTAATTGATTTTACAAAAGAAGAATCTAAACGCGATGTTGAAGGTAAAGGCTTAGTTGTTTTTAATTCTTCTGGATATTTAGAAATTGCAATTTATAAAAGCAACCTTACTACTGTAGGAGGTGCTTCTACTTTAATGGGATTAAAAACTATGGATACTGTGACGGTTAATTTTGGAAGCCCTTCATCAAATCTAGCATAGCAGAAAAATATTTTCATCAGAAAGAATCTAAGAATTATAATAAAATTATGTTAGTAAGAATTGTAAAAATGAGTTTTGAACCGTCAAAAATTGAAGAATTCTTGGCTAATTTTGAAACAGTAAAACAAAAAATCAGGAACTTTGAAGGTTGTCAGTTTTTAGAACTCTATCGCGATCAGAATAAAACCAATATTTTTTTTACGTATAGCTACTGGAGTTCTGAAGACGATTTAAATAATTACAGACATTCCGACTTATTTAAAGACGTTTGGGCAAACACAAAACCAAAATTCAATGCAAAACCTGAAGCTTGGAGTGTCGATAAATTGACGAGTTTAAATTGATAAACTTTAATTTGAAATATAAATTGAAATGTCATTGCAAGCTAAATGTTGCAATCTTTTAAATTTAAAACGAAACATAAACAGATTACTACGTTACATAATTAGCGTGAGTAATGACGAGAACTAACGATATAATATGCTAGCAATCTTAAAAAAAGAAATAAACACCTTCTTCGCTTCACCAATTGGTTATTTGGTTATTGGCGTCTTTTTATTACTCAATGGGTTATTTCTATGGGTATTTAAAGGTGAATTTAACATATTAGATAATGGACAAGCCTCTTTATCATCATTCTTTTTACTCGCGCCTTGGATTCTTATTTTTCTAGTCCCAGCAGTAACCATGCGTAGTTTTAGTGATGAGAAAAAACAAGGCACTTTAGAGTTATTAGTTACCAAACCTATTTCTCATTTTCAGATTGTATTAGGAAAGTATTTTGGTGCTTTTACGCTTATTTTAATGGCTTTAATTCCAACTTTCTTATATGTTTATACAGTGTCTCAATTAGGAAATCCAACAGGGAACCTTGATATGGGAAGCACTATTGGCTCTTATTTTGGCTTATTGTTTTTAGTTGGCGCTTATACTGCCATTGGTGTGTTTGCATCTACCCTTTCTGATAATCAGATTGTAGCATTTATCATTGCTGTTTTTATATGTTTCTTTTTCTATTTTGGGTTTGAAGGCCTATCTAATTATAACCTATTAAACAATTTAGTTTACATGGAAAACCTTGGCATGTCTGCTCATTACAATAGTATGAGTCGTGGTGTTATTGACACGCGAGATTTAGTGTACTTTATAAGTATTGCCTTAGCTTTTTTATTATTTACAAAACTCAGAATTCAAAAACAATAATATGATAATCACTCCTTTATTAGTCATATTCTTAATTGTCGTTTTTGTACTCCTATTTTTATTTTTAAATACTGTTGACAAACGCAAATGGCTCTCGGCTATAATAAGCTTAGTGCTTACACCTTTTGTGTTTTTCTTTATGTTTTATCCTTTTCTAAATATTATTAGTAGTTACCATCATCAAAAATATTTTAATAGTGAAGCTTGGATAGAAGAACCCGCTTTGCGTTATGAGATGATTGATAATATTATAAAAACAGATACGTTAATTGGAGCTTCAAAAGCTAATGTTAAAACTCTTTTAGGAGAAGTAGAATGGTTGTCTTGGGATGATGCTCAAAACGCACATGATAACAACAAATGGAATTATGGACTTGGCATAGAACCTGGCGCATTTAATGATAAAAAAGAATGTGTAGAAATCACATTTAAAAATGATAAAGTCATATCTATACGACCGTATCAAGAAGAAATAACTTTCGAGAATGAAAAAAAATAAATCTATATTACATATTGTTGCTATTATTGCAGGACTCATCATTGTAAATACAATTTCGAGTTCGGTTTATCAGCGTTTCGATTTAACTAAAGATCATCGCTATACACTCTCAGATGCTTCAAAGTCATTGATAAGCGATTTAGACTCACCTTTAATTATAGATGTTTTTTTGGAAGGTGATTTTCCTTCTGAATTTAGATTACTTCAATCAGAAGTAAAACAACTTATAGAAGAATTTCAGTTAGAATCCAATCAAATATTCATTAACTATATTGATCCAATTGAAGATGAAACTACACGTCAACGCTATATTGAAGAATTAACAAATGCAGGATTAGAACCATACATAAACACAGATAACAGCACAGGAAAAGTAACTCAAGACATTATTTTTCCATGGGCTTTTGCTAGCTATAAAGGTGAAACCCTTAAAATTCCACTTTTAAAACGAAGCATTACTCAAGGGTTACAAGAACAAATTAATAATTCAGTACAAGCTCTAGAATATGCCTTTGCCGACGGTTTTAGTAAATTAGTAAATGGGAAATCAAAAAAGGTTGCTATTTTAAAAGGGAATGGTGAATTAGATGACATTTATATAGCCGACTTTCTAAAAACGGTGAAACCGTATTATAATTTAGCGCAATTTACCTTAGATAGTGTGGCTACCAATCCACAAGGTACATTAGATAAACTTAAAGACTACGATTTAATTGTTGCGGCAAAACCAAGTATTCCTTTTACCGAAAATGAAAAATTAGTTTTAGATCAATACACCATGAATGGAGGTAAAAGTCTATGGCTTACAGAGTCTGTTATAATGGACAAAGACAGTTTATATAATGCGACAGGAACTGGAGTATCGATTATACGTGACTTAAACATGAATGATTTTTTCTTTAAATATGGCGTTAGAGTAAATCCTACTTTAGTCAAAGACCTCTACTCTGCCCCAATTATGTTATCTATAGGAGAAGGTAGTGAAGCACAAATGCAACCTATTCAATGGCAATATTCACCTTTGGCAGCATCAAATCCTAAACATTCAATCACCAAAAACTTAAATTTAGTAAAGTTTGATTTTGCAAGTCCAATTGATACCTTAAAAAATAGCATCAAAAAATCTATTTTGCTACAGAGTTCACCAAAATCTAAAACAGAAGGTGCACCAACATCTATTTCTTTAAACAATGTCACTAAAGCACCTAACGAAGCAAGTTATAACTTAGGTCCTCAAAATTTAGCGGTATTGTTAGAAGGTGAATTTTCTTCAGTTTATGACCAACGTGTTTTACCATTTAAAGTAAATGATTTTAAATCTAAAAGTAAGGCGACAAAAATGGTTGTGGTTTCAGATGGTAATGTGATAAAAAATGAAGTCATAAAAAATAGACCCTTAGAATTAGGCTTTGATCAATTCACCGGAAAATCATTTGGCAACAAAGAATTTTTACTAAATACAGTTAATTATCTTTTAGACGATACAGGACTTATAAACATTAGAGCTAAAGAAATTAATGTCGCTTTTTTAGATGCAGATAAAATAAAAGACAGTAAAGGCACATGGCAATTTATTAATATTGCTTTGCCACTCATACTTTTAGGTCTCTTTGGTTTTGTATTTAATTATTTGAGAAAACGTAAATACACGTCTTAAAAACTTGTTTTTAATGCAATAAAATACGACTTTAATTAGTAGAATTTGTTAATAAGTTTGTTTTAAAAAACCCTTCTATTAAGATATATTTGTAATACCAATTAAAAGTATAAAATACATATATTCAGCATGAAACCTCTAATCTAACAAGGTTGAGTTTTATCTTAAGAATTTAATTTAAGATGTTCCATGTAACGAATTAAAAACAATTAATATAAAACACATGAAATTCATTGTTTCAAGCACCTATTTATTAAAGCAACTTCAAGTATTAGGAGGTGTTATTAATAACAGTAATACACTACCTATTTTAGATAATTTCTTATTTGAACTTAGCCAATCAAAATTAACGATTTCTGCGAGTGATTTAGAAACAACGATGTCTGCTACAATAGATGTTGAAAGTGATTCTGAAGGCAGCATTGCCTTACCTGCAAGATTACTTCTAGATACTTTAAAGACCTTTCCTGAGCAACCTTTAACCTTTGTTGTTGAAGAAAATAACACGGTAGAAATTAGCTCTAATCATGGTAAATATGCTTTAGCTTATGCTGATGGTGCTGAATTTCCAAATGCAGTTTCTATTGAAGATGCTAGTACAACAACTATTATGGGAGACATCTTAGCAACAGCGATTAGCAAAACAATTTTTGCTGCTGGTAATGATGACTTAAGACCTGTAATGAGCGGTGTGTTCTTTCAGTTTTCTCAAGATAATTTAACCTTTGTAGCTACTGATGCTCACAAATTAGTAAAATATACTAGAAATGATGTGAGTGCAACCGAAACTGCTGAATTCATTATGCCTAAGAAACCTTTAAATCTTTTAAAAGGAATTTTAGCAGGAAGTGATGATGATGTATTAGTAGAATACAACGAATCTAATGCCAAGTTTACTTTTGAAAACTCAGTATTAATTTGTCGTTTAATTGATGGAAAATATCCGAATTACGAAGCGGTAATTCCTAAAGAAAATCCAAATAAATTAGTAATTGATAGAACACAATTTTTAAACTCTGTACGTCGTGTTAGTATTTTCTCTAATAAAACTACACACCAAATTCGTTTAAAAATTGCTGGTGCAGAATTAAACATCTCTGCAGAAGATATTGATTATTCAAACAAAGCAGAAGAGCGCTTAACTTGTGATTATCAAGGCGACGATATGCAAATTGGGTTTAACTCTCGCTTCTTAACCGAAATGATAAACAATTTAAACTCAGATAACGTTCAGTTAGAAATGAGTTTACCAAACAGAGCTGGTATTTTAACACCAATTGATGGTTTAGATGAAGGTGAACACGTAACTATGCTTGTAATGCCAGTGATGCTTAATAGTTAAACTTTTTATTACTCATAATATTTATATATAAAAAAAAGCTCACTAATAGGTGAGCTTTTTTAGTTAATATAATAACTATCAATTAAGATTATTATTATTATCTATATAAAGAAATGAACCTTCATAATCTCCTGAAATCACAACGCCATCTGCTCTTGTAAACGTAAACGATAAACGAATAACATCGACATCATATTCCGTTATTGTAATACTGCCTTGGGTAACTTCTAAATCTGTGTTACTTCCGCTTTTGTAAAACTGACTGATTCCGTTTTCAAATTCACCACCAACAATAGAGCCATTTACTATGAACTCTAAACTTGAGATTTCGGACAACTCATAAGTTACTCCAGGTGTTAAATCTAAATAACTAATTCGTGCTGTAAACAAATCTACATTACTCAATGTAGTACCATCAGAAGCGGCTACTATTTCGGCCTCAGAGCTATTGGTTAAACTTAAAAACACACTATTCAGTGAAGGCTCTACAATTACGGTATGCATTTCAAATACAGATTCCCCTACCGTAATATGATTTTCATAGGTATCAGAATTATCATCATCTGAAGAACACGCTGTTAGAAGCATTGCAAATAGTACAATTGTATAAAATTTTAAATGTTTCATTATTAAATATGTTTTGAATGATTTGGTAAAAAAAGCGCTCACAAAAGTGAGCGCAAAGAAGTTAACACAACCGCAACTTTAGTTTCTAAAGAACTTTTGGTTTATAGATGAAGAAGCGGTTTTCATTTGAATAAGGTATAATCCTGTAGACAAATTAGACACGTCAATACCGTTATTAACGGTGTGAGATTCTTTTACTAATTGCCCATTAATGTTGTAAATAGCTACACTTTCAATCTGTTCAGTAGATTGAATATATAATCTATCGCTTACAGGATTCGGGTATAGTTTTACTGCATTTGTATTTAGAGTAATCGTATCCAATCCTAATGAAGAATTATACTCATAAGCCCCCAAATCTATAGTGGTATTGAAAACCCTATCGTTTCCAGATAAGTCCAAATCACCAAATAAAGCGACATCATAAAGTGAATTATCTCCTTCGTCTATGATATAAGTTGAAGCTGATGTTGGTTTGTAATCAGCATCTAAATTTAAGTTATCTGTTGCTGGATCTAAAGTGGTTAAGTTAGTAGTAGAAAACGTTCCGTAAGTTCCAGCGTTTGAAGGTACTGCTGCAATAGTATTTTTAATAAATACATTGTAAGAAGAATCTAATCCGTCGGAAATATCTCTAGTAGCTGCTGAACCATTAACAGTATTCTGCCAAAAGATAGAATTATTAACATTTAGGTTGACACTTGCATCTCCTGAAGCTGTAATAGAATTACCATAAGTACCATTATAATCATTATTAACAAATGTACTGTTATTTATTACTACATCTAAAGTATTACCATTATTCCAGCCTTCTCTATAAATGTTTAATGCTGAAAGATTAATATCATTATCTGCCACCAAAACATTTGCCCATCGTGTAAAAATATAACCGTTTGTGCTGTCAGATTGTACGTAAACCAATCCCATATTAACAATGGTGTTATTTATAAACTTGGTGTTTTCAACAAGCAACCCTCCGTTTAATGTTCTCATTTTAAGCAAATAACCGTTAGAATAGTTATTTCTAAATACCGAATTTTTAATTTTTAGGTTATTAATACTTGAACTATTAGGAATAAAGATTACGCCGTTTTCATTAACACCACCAGATTGTGATGTGTCATAAATATTTTCAAAAATAATCCCATCAAAAGTCACATCACTAACTGTTACTTCAAATAAACGCTCTGCATTATCGGTTTTATTCGAAGAGAAATCACCATCAATATCATCTCCATTAATATCACCTGTAAAAATGGTTGCATTTGTAGTATGAATAGCTGTAAAGTCTCTATCTGCTATGGTTGTTTCGGTTCCTGCAAAACCTCCAATAATATCTACTTCGTTTGTATTAACGCTTATTGGCGTGTTTTTATCTGCCAATGTATACGTGCCTTTTGCTACCCAAACAGCATCATTTAAATTGGTAAGTGCTAAAGCGTCTGTTACGTTTGTAAAAGCATCTGTCCATGAGCTACCATCGTTGGCACCTGTTGCATTGGCATCTACATAATACACTGCTGGTATACAATTTTCGCTATAACTTGTTTGATTATCTATAGTCCAACCTACATTATACAGACCACTGTTTGCTGGTGGTGAAAAGCCTGCATCAACTTGAATACATGTTAAACTTGTATTACTATACGCTTTCATGTAGGTGAAATTGCTATTGTTTCCGTTAGAAATTAACAACGTTTCTAATGCACTATTTTCATGACAAAACAATTCATTAATATTTGTATTTAAACGGATGTCTAAACTTGTTAAGTTGTTGAAACCAGCATGCAAACGTGTTAATGATAAGTTGTTACTCACGTCAATAGTAGTTAAGCTATTATTAGGCACATCTAAACGCGTTAAATTGGTAAAAGCTTCAATACCTGTTAAGTCTTCAATACCAATACCGTCCATAATTAACTCGGTTGTAGCTTGCGCTTCAGCCAAAGTTATTTCAGTATCACCATTTAAATTGATACTATTATTGTTTACTAAATAACTTTTGAAACTATCATCTGGAATGTTTACAATTTGGTTTAACGCAGCACAATCGTCACCATAAACTGCCGAGTCACCTTTGGTCCAACCTTGACTGTATATTCCGGCATCTGCTGGTGGTGTAAAACCAGCGTCTATTTGAATACATGATAAACTATTACCATAAGCTTTCATCCAGTTAATGTTACTGTTATTACCATTGGCAATGTTTAACTCACTTAAAACGCCATTATTATGACATTGAATATCTGTAATTTGCGTATTTGCACTAATATCTAATGTTTCTATTTGATTATCAGAACAGTGTAAACGCGTTAATGCAAGGTTATTACTTACATCTAAAGACGTTAAATTATTGTTATAGCAATCTAAACGTGTAATATTAACAAATTCTTCAATACCTGTTAAATATTCAATAGACAAACCATTAATTAATAATTCACCTGTAAAAGCTTGTGCTTCTGCCACAGAAATTTCAGTATCACCATTTGTGTTAATAGCTGTATTTCCAACAAGATATGCTTTAAAATTTTCATCTGGAATGTTTACGTTTTGTGCAAAAGCCGAAAACAAACCCAAACACAAGTAGGTTGTAAATAAGAGTAAAGTTTTTTTCATTTTAGTTGAGATTTTTTCAATTAATAGACTACAAAGCAACAATCAACTGAAAGGTTTTCAATTTGCTTTTTTCTGAATAACTGAAATTTCTTTCTAAATGAAACCTAAAGTTTATACCTGCATTATAGGTTATAAAAAAAGCCTGCTTTGATAAGCAGACTTTAATGAACCATAAAAACGATAACTCCTTTTACTCGCAATTCATTTTTTGACCGTAAGGCATTTGACCGTGTATAATTCCACCAAATTCAGAACTACCATAGCCAGAACCATCATAGTATTGCTTAATTAAAAAGCCTTGTAAGTAGCAGTCGTTATTTTTATTTTTTTCGGTAAATGCCCCTTTAATCCAACGGTATAAAATGTGACCTGTGTATTTGTTTTTAACCACACTCCAGTCGTTAGATTCTATGTTAATTTTCAACAGTTTAGCACCATCTTTTTCTATCGTTTTAGACACATTTTGTTTAGCAAAGCTTACTAATGATGTGTTACTATTCATTGATCCTGCTTTTGGCATTTTTATAGCCGCCATAGTAGATTTTGCTGCGGCATCATAATTAGCTTTTAAGGTCGCTTCAAATTCTTGCACAATAGGTTTTGCTTTTTCTAGCCAATCTAAATGAAATTGCTGCTCACCTTTACCAATTACATTTAAAATGGTAATATCTTTTTGATGCATATACGATGGTACATTAAACGCATGTCCTCCTTGATGCGATGCCGCGTAAATAACAAACACATCGTCTGCAATCAGCATTCCTCTCACCAATATTGGCATTCCTGTACCAAGCTCGAGCGTTTGTGATCGGTCTGCACCAACTTTGGTGGTAAACATCCCTGAAACAAGCTCGTAACCTATATAACCTTCCGGAGACATGGCTTCTAACTCTGGAGTTGTTAAAAAACGTAACCAAGCATAATCAGGATCTTGGGATGGTAATACATCAATATTATCGCCCATATCAGTCATCTGACGTCTTAATTTTACACGGTCAACACCAACAGCACTCATCCCTTTAGTCATTGCAAAAGGATAAGACATGTATAAAAAGCCATCACTTATATTAGAGGCTGTTTTAGGTTTATTAGCGTCGGCTTCCTGTTGTTTTTTCTCAAGATATTTTTGATAGTATAAATCTTGCTTCGCTTGGTCGTTAGGGTATTTTTTGGCTAATTCTGCTTTAAATTCTTCATCGGTATATTCGGTTTTAGATGAATTTTGATTGGAAGTTGAAGTACTACCAACCATTCCTGTAGCATTGTCGGATTTTGAAGATGAGCTTGCCTCCTCTTTGTTTTTCAGCTTCTTCTCTACAGCAGCTTTGGCTTTCTTCTTTAGCATTTTGCCCAATTGTGCATGGGATGTATTGTAGCATAATGCTAAAACTAATAATAGAATTATTTTTTTCATAAGAATTGTGTTTAATAGACTTCAAAAGAAGTAACTAAACCACCATTCTTAATAGTGATTTTTCTAAAGCTGTGGATTTTTTTTCTGAATGAAAACGAAATTTTAAGCTAATATCACAAAAACGTTTCCTTAATGACTTCTAAAAACTGATCGCGTTTAGATTTTGAAATAGGTATTCTTTTTTTATTCGTCATCAATAGATAATCACCATCATCTTTTACCAATTCGTCCACGTATTTTAAGTTAATTAAATAGGAACGATGACATTTAAAGAACATGGCATTACCTTCTAATTGCACTACAAAATGCTTTAAGGGTTTACAAATTGTTTTTTGTTTGCCATCTATAAGCTGTACATTGGTGTACATGCTATCGGCTTCAAAATAAATAATGTCGTTATGAGATGCAAACATGATGCCTTTAGGGATTTCTAAGGCTATTTTATCCATGGACAACTGCTTTAAAGAGTCGCGCAACTTATTTAATTGATCGTTTAAATTATTGGCTTTTATAGCTTCTTCGGCTTTGGCCACCGCTTCTTTTAGTTCGCTAGTATCTACAGGTTTTAACAGATAATCTACTGCAGATAATTTGAAGGCTTCTATAGCATATTGGTTATACGCTGTGACAAATATGATTTTAAAATCGATATGATTTGGAAAGTATTCTAAAATATCTAAACCTGACTGGTTGGGCATTTCAATATCTAAAAATACAATATCTGGTTTTGAAGACTTTATTAAGTCCACACCAGAGGTTAAATCTTGCGCTTCGGCAATACTTGTGATACTTGTACAATGTTCAGTTATGAGCTTAGATAATAAGTGTCTGGCGCGTTTTTCGTCGTCTATAATTATGGCTTTCATAGTTGTATTATATAGGCATTGTTATAACCACCTTGGTTCCTGAAGCGGTTTGATTTTCATTGTACAAATCTTCAATAGCAATGGTTATATTACGTTTTAATTTATTTTTGTAAAGGTGCACACGTTCTTCATTGGCTTTGGTTGCAAAAGGTTTGTGCTGTTGGTTGGGTCGTTTTAATTTTTCGGATTGTGCTCTACCTATACCATTATCTTCAACGGTAATTTGTAAGTTATTGTTTTCAGTAATTTTAGCTTCAACTTTTAATTGTCTATCCTTTGTTTTGTGTAATAAGCCGTGTTTTAAAGCATTTTCTACATAAGGCTGAATGAACAACGACGGCACTTTTATTTGTTTTGTTTTTAGTTGATGATCTATATGAATTTGATATTCTAACTCGTCTTCAAAACGTACTTTTTCTAATTCTAAATACAATTTTAAAGCATTCAATTCTTCTTGTAAGGTGATTTCGTTTTGCTGACTATAATCGAGATACATACGAATTAATCGGCTAAACTTTACTAAATACGAGCTTGCTAATTCCTTTTCATTCGATACAATATAATCTTGAATGGAATTTAAAGCATTAAAAATAAAATGTGGATTCATTTGCGAACGCAAATTTTCCAATCTTAAATTCGTGATTTTTTTATCGATTAAAATTTTATCAATTTCTGCAATACGTTGGGCTTCTTTTTGTTGTAATCTCCACCTAAAATACAACCAAATCAACCCGAAAACAGTCAATAAAACCAAACCATAAAACCAATAAGTTTCCCAAAATGGTTTTGCTATTTCAAAGGTTATTGGCGCAGCAAAAACAGGTGTTTTAGCACTGATATTTTTTGCTTTAAGCTCAAACGTATAGGTACCACTAGATAAACTATTAAAGTTGACAAAGTGTGTGTTTAATGGTATAGTTTGCCAACTTGAGTCGATCTGTTTTACACGGTATTGATAGTTGACGTGCTGATTAGATTGAAAGCCGTTAGCATTGAAAGTCAATCCAATTTTATTAAAATCGTGAGGCAATTTATAGTTGCTTGCCACCAATGTATCCCGATCGTTTATTGAAACAGCCTCTACCCTAATCTTAGAAGTTTTAAAGGTTTTAAATAAATCTGGCGTTTTAGGCAGTGTATAAAACACTTTTGGTAAAGGAACAATAATTTGATCTTGAAGTATCAAAAAATCATTGACCGCTGTATTTAAACCGTCTTGAGCACTGAGTAATTTAAGGGTTTTACGCGTTACTTGATACTGAAATAAGCCTGCGTCTGTAGAGATCCACAGGACATCACCATCACAGTGTATGTTATTTATTTGAAGATGGTTTGGCAAATCAATTTCAGATTTTGATAAACGATTATTTTCAAATTTTATTAAGCCGTTATGCTGTGTTGCTAGCCAAAGGATGTCATTGCTTTTTGTAATGGCATTCACCAATAAACTGTTGCTTTCGAATTTTAGTTCTTCTGAAACAAAGGTGTTGGTATTGTATTTATAAAATCCGTCGATATAGGAAACAAACAAGTGATCGTCTAAAACCTCCGAAGCTTTGACACGACTTTCTTTTAAAACCTTTTTTTCTGGATTATTAAAAGGCTGTTTATAAACGATACCTTGACGATAGTTACCATAAAACATGGTATTATCATCTATTTTAGAAAATGCTTTAGCAACGGAAAACCGATTGTTTACATCTGTAATTTTATCCGTATTTAAATTAACAATAACAGATTCTGACGCATTAATACTCACCACTAATTGCTCATGCATAGCATCATAAAAAAACTTCCCAATAATTTTATTTCCAGGTAATTGAATTGATTTTACAAGTTGATTCTTATTATAAAAAAGTAGTTTTCCATTATTAGTTCCTAAAACAAACTTATTCTGGTTTAGCCCAATAGCTGCGGTAACTTTAGCGTCTATATAATCTAAATTTGTTTGTCTAATGTTTAAATTTGGCGACACCAACACACCATTATCTAAGGTTGCAAACCAATAATTCTGATTAAAATCTATCGCAACATCAGTTATTGATTCAGATTTAAAAAAACGATCTTTATAATTAAAATGTCCCTCTTTAAATTCAAAAACAAAAACACCTGCAGTTGTTAAAAACCAATAATCGCTACCAAAATTTATGAAGTTATAAATAGTTTCAGATTTTAAAGCATTAGGAGTCTTTATTTTCTCTACAGTATCATCCGCTTTATTTATGACATAAAGAATATTTCCCGCATCACTTTTGTGGGTTAAAAACACCTCATCTTTAAAGGCAAATAACTTAGGAGATTGTATTAATTTTAAGCTCTTAATTTCAAATAACTTTGAAGCATTAGCCCCTTCTATTTTATAAACACGGTGTTTTTTAAATTGTCCCTCTTTATTCAGCACAAATACATAATCACTGTCTTTACTATTGGCATTACTAATACACCAGCCATCAAAAACTTTTGTAACTTTCTTGGTGTTTTTATGAATATCATAAATACCTGAGGTCGTAAACAAACGGATATGCTGTTCTAAAATAGTATAGGCTGCTAATTGGCCTTTTACCAAATCACTAGCGTCGTAAAACAATTCCAATTGATCATTTTCTACATAGAATAACTGGCCGTAAATATTATTACACCATAGTTTGTTTTCGGTATCAAACTTTAATTGAAAAAGTGAATTTGATTTTTGATTGGGATGGCTATAACGTTGATACGACTTCCCATTATAACGAAATAAGCCTTTATCAGCAGCAAACCAAATATAATGTTCATCATCTTCCTGTATGTCATAAAACTCTACATCAGGAAGCGTGGACACATCAGACATATTTTCATATACAGGATTCTGCGCATAAACGAATGCCGCCATTAAAAACAAGGCTATAATAAATATATGTGTTTTAAAATTATACATAATGTAGTGTACAATTCACAAACTTAAATATTTAATTATTTACATAAAGGTCAATTCTTCTGTAACGCTGTATTTTTTTTCTAAAAACAAAAAACGCTTACATTTCTGCAAGCGTTTTAATTTATCTCTTAAGAATTCCCTTCTTTAAAGGAATTCACTAACTAATAAAATTAAGAGATAATGGGTAGCTTGGTAATTCTCCATTACTAGCTTTTATAGCGTTTACAATCGGCATTACAAAAGCCAAAATTGCAACTAATATTAAGGTTAAGATTCCTAATCCAACAACGAAGATTAACGGAATACTAATTATAGAATAGATTAACATGCTTAATTGGAAGTTTAAAATAGACTTTCCATGAGCGTCCATACCATCAACTTGCTCTTTTTGTGTCGCCCAGATAATAAGTGGTGCAATTAGTCCACCAAATCCTGTAACATAGGTCAGCAATTGTGATAAATGAGTAATAACTAATAATTGGTTGTCTGTGCGTTTAAGCGTGTGATAATTTGATTCCATAATTGATGATTTTACACTAATAGGACGCAAACCATTTAAAAATGTTACACCTTAATATTTATATTAGTAAAAATTACAATTCAATTTCCCGCTTTTTTACTACCAATTTTATAATACTTAAAAGGCAACATCTCGAAAGCGCTTACTTATTCAATCCAAAAACTAGAATCAAAATACATTTAATTTAGATTAACTTGAATCATACTATCTTTCGATAATAATTGATATTATTTCTGTAATTAACTAACAAAACAGTGTTACTTTTTTTGAGATTATAAGAATCTTTTCATAAAAATGAATATATTTTTGTAAGAATTTTCTTTTATTGTTTATCATTTTTCAACTCAAAACATTAATAATCTACATTTTTTTTTCGCCTTGCTGAAAGAATACACTTAATGAATTTACCGTTTTAAAAACCTATTAATCAATAAAATAAAGTAATTTCAAGCCCAAACACATAAGTGTATTTTAACGACAAAACACCCTTTTAATCGTTTTTATTTGCATTTTACCGATGATAATTGCTTTTTATCGAATTTTAATTTGTTACTTTGTGGACTCAGGTTAACTAATAAAAAGGTAAAATGAATCTTCGATTATCCAATGTTCTTAAAATTACAATTGTCTTTTTTTGTTTTTGTTTTTATACAAACGCACAAGTAGGAATTGGTACCACCACTCCTAATCCATCTTCAATATTAGAAATTGAATCTAGTACACAAGGTTTACTTATTCCTAGAGTAGAACTTATTGGCACTAATGATGTGTCCACTATTACCAGCGGCAACGTAGAAAGTCTCTTGGTTTATAATACACAATCTATAAATGATGTTGAACCAGGTTACTATTATTGGGACAGTAGTAAATGGGTTCGTGTAGCTGCAGGCACTAATGCAGATAATCAAAAAATTACAAATTTTAGTGTTACGGGATCAAACCTTAGTATTACTTTAGAAAATGGTAACACCGCAACTGTACCCTTAGCTGATATTGTTTCAGTTACGGATAGTAATATCGCTAACACAAATCTAACTTTAGACGCCAATAGGACATTAACAACAGGTAACTACGATTTAAATATAGATGCTAACACCTTAGTTGTAGATGGTAGTGCAAATGAAGTGGGTATTGGTATTAATAACCCAACAGCTAAACTTGATGTTAATGGAACAGCAAGAATTAGAACGGTAAATAATGGTACGGCAACAGATAATATTTTAACTACAGATTCTAGCGGTAATATACGTAAACGTACAGCAGCAGAGATTGTAGCTGCTGGTGGAGGAAACGATGATAATATTTATGCTTCTAATGGTACAATTACTGGTAATCGTTATGTAAACCAAGGTAATTACGATCTAAATTTTGATTCAAGCACTTTAGTAATAGATGGTAGTGCTAACGAAGTAGGTATAGGCATAAACAACCCTGCAGCTAAATTAGATGTCAATGGAGACGC
This sequence comes from Winogradskyella psychrotolerans, assembly GCF_018860565.1. Lineage (GTDB taxonomy): Bacteria > Bacteroidota > Bacteroidia > Flavobacteriales > Flavobacteriaceae > Winogradskyella > Winogradskyella damuponensis. Next base: position 68,598 of record NZ_JAHKPS010000012.1, on the reverse strand, counting down.
TAGGATAAGACTAGTAAATATCGGAGCGGATACCGATTATGTATTAACTAGAGATTCTGGTGGAAATATTCGTCGTAGATCTGCCGCTCAAATTGTAACTGCAGGTGGTGGAAAGGATGATAACATTTATGCTACTAATGGCACAATTACTAGTAATCGTTTTGTAAACCAAGGTAGTTATGATCTTAATTTTGATTCAAACACCTTAGTCATAGACGGTAGCTCTAATGAAGTTGGTATAGGCATAAACAGCCCAACAGCTAAATTGGATGTCAACGGAAATGCTAGAATAAGAACAGTAGCTAATGGTGCAGATACTGATAACATCTTAACAAGAGATGCTAGTGGTAATATTCGTCAACGTACTGCTGCACAAATCGTAGCTGCTGGTGGAGGAAATGATGATAACATTTATTCTACTAATGGCACTATTACTGCAAATCGCTATGTATCTCAAGGAAACTATGATCTTAATTTTGATTCAAACACTTTAGTCATAGACGGTAGCGCTAACGAAGTTGGTATAGGCATAAACAGCCCAACAGCTAAATTAGACGTCAATGGAGACGCTAGGATAAGAATAGTAAATAACGGCGCGGATACCGATAACATCTTAACAAGAGATGCTAGTGGTAATATACGTCGTAGAACCGCTGCTCAAATTGTAGCTGCGGGTGGTGGTAGTGATGATAATATTTATTCTACTAGTGGCACAATTACTGGAAATCGTAATATCACTCAGAACAATTACGATGTTAATTTTGATGCCAACACTTTAGTGATTGATGGTAGCGCAAACGAAGTAGGTATCGGTGTTAGTAATCCTACTGCTAAATTGGATGTTAACGGTACTGCTAAAATTAGAACTGTAAACAATGGTGCGGCATCAGATAATGTCCTAACTAGAGACTATAGTGGTAATATACGTAAACGTACGGCAGCAGAGATTGTAGCTGCTGGCGGAGGAAATGATGATAATATTTATGCTACGAGTGGTACAATTACAGGGAATCGTAATATCACTCAAAATAACTACGACGTCAATTTTGATGCCAACACCTTAGTGATTGATGGTAGTGCAAATGAAGTGGGTATTGGTATTAATAACCCAACAGCCAAGCTTGATGTTAATGGAACAGCAAGAATTAGAACGGTAAATAATGGTGCTGCAACGGATAATATTTTAACTAAAGATGCAAGTGGAAATGTGCGCCAAAGAACTGCTGCTGAAATTGTGGCTGCTGGTGGTGGTAACGATGACAATATTTATTCTACGAGTGGTACAATTACAGGAAACCGTAATATCACTCAAAATAACTACGATGTTAATTTTGATGCTAACACCTTAGTGATTGATGGTAGCGCAAACAACGTTGGTATTGGAACCACATATCCTAATATAGATTTAGCTATTGGTGATACAGATACTGGTTTACAACAACAAGGTGATGGAAACTTGTCTATTTACTCAAATAACAACGAAAGAGTAAGAATAAATAGTAACGGTAATGTAGGAGTGGGAACCATTGCCCCTACAGAGCGCTTTCATGTTAATGGTATTAGCCGATTAGGGACTAACAGATCTCATGACGGTGATTTTAGACTTCACGAAATGGGTACAGGAAACAGAAACTCGAGGGTTCAATTCTTCTCTGATTCAGACAGTGCGAATGAAGCTGAAATTATTCGATCAAGTGGTACTGACGGTTCTTTAATAATAGACAATGAAGGTAATGGTATTATGTATTTGCGTAACCGCGGATCTGGACAAATTAGATTAGGAACCAACAATACCGATGACTTTTATATTGAAGATGGTGGTAATGTAGGTATTGGTATAAATAACCCAACAGCAAAGTTCGATGTCAATGGAGACGCTAGGATAAGAATAGTAAATAACGGCGCGGATACCGATAATATTTTAACTAGAGATGCTAGTGGTAATATACGCCGTAGAACCGCTGCTCAAATTGTAGCTGCGGGTGGTGGTAGTGATGATAATATTTATTCTACTAGTGGCACAATTACTGGAAATCGTAATATCACGCAAAATAACTACGACGTCAATTTTGATGCCAACACCTTAGTGATTGATGGCAGTGCTAATGAAGTGGGTATTGGTATTAATAACCCAACAGCTAAGCTTGATGTTAATGGAACAGCAAGAATTAGAACGGTAAATAATGGTGCGGCAACGGATAATATTTTAACTAAAGATGCAAGTGGAAATGTGCGCCAAAGAACTGCTGCTGAAATTGTGGCTGCTGGTGGTGGTAACGATGATAACATTTATTCTACGAGTGGTACAATTACAGGAAACCGTAATATCACTCAAAATAACTACGATGTTAATTTTGATGCTAACACCTTAGTGATTGATGGTAGCGCAAACAACGTTGGTATTGGAACCGCATATCCTAATATAGATTTAGCTATTGGTGATACAGATACAGGTTTACAACAGCAAGGTGATGGCAACTTATCTATTTACTCAAATAACAACGAAAGAATAAGAATAAATAGTAACGGTAATGTGGGCGTGGGAACAATAACACCTACAGAACGATTTCATGTCAATGGTATTAGCCGATTAGGGACTAACAGATCTCATGACGGTGATTTTAGACTTCACGAAATGGGTACAGGAAACAGAAACTCAAGGGTTCAATTCTTCTCTGACTCAGACAGTGCGAATGAAGCTGAGATTATTCGATCAAGTGGTACTGACGGTTCTTTAATAATAGACAACGAAGGTAATGGTATTATGTATTTGCGTAACCGCGGATCTGGACAGATTAGATTAGGAACCAACAATACCGATGACTTTTATATTGAAGATGGTGGTAATGTAGGTATTGGTATAAATAACCCAACAGCAAAGTTCGATGTCAATGGAACTGCTAGAATTAGAACCGTTAATAATGGAGATGCTTCTGATAATATTTTAACAAGAGATTCTAATGGTAACATTCGCAGAAGAACAGCTGCACAAATTGTAACGGCTGCAGGAATTTCTAATATAACCGCCAGTAATGGCTTAACTAAGTCTGGAAATGATGTTCGCCTAGGAGGTACTATTACAAATAATACAAATGTTCTTATTTCTGGGACTAATGACTTAAACTTTGATTCAAACACTTTAGTTGTAGACGGCGGAACTAATAATGTCGGTGTGGGATTGAATAACCCAACTGCAAAACTAGATGTCAATGGAAATGCTAGAATTAGAACTGTAGATGATGGTGCGGCAACAGATAATATCCTAACTAGAGATTCTAGTGGTAATATTCGTAAACGTACAGCAGCAGAGATTGTAGCTGCTGGTGGCGGAGGTGATGATAATTTTTATTCCACAAGTGGTACAATTACAGGAAACCGTAATATCACTCAAAATAATTACGATGTTAATTTTGACGCCAACACTTTAGTAATCGATGGTAGCTCAAATAATGTTGGTATTGGAACCACGAGCCCTAATATAGATCTAGCTATTGGTGACACAGATACAGGTTTACAACAGCAAGGCGACGGAAACTTGTCTATTTATTCAAATAATAATGAAAGAATAAGAATAAATAGTAACGGTAATGTGGGAGTGGGAACAATAACACCTACTGAGCGATTTCATGTTAATGGAAACAGTAGATTGGGCTCAAATAATTTCCGTGATGGTGATTTCAGAATTAATGAAATGGGAACTGGTAACAGAAACTCTCGAATTCAATTTTTTACGGATACTGATACAGCAAACGATGCCGAGATTATTAGAAATAATGGTTCGGATGGGGATTTTATTATTGATAATGAAGGTAACGGTGTTATGTATTTGCGTAGTCGTGGATCTGGACAAATAAGATTAGGAACTAACAATACAGATGACTTCTTTATAGAGGATGGTGGTAACGTGGGTATAGGTATAAGTGATCCTACGGCTAAATTAGATATTAGCGGAACGGCTAGAATTAGAACGGTAAACAACGGAGAGGATTCTGACAATATTTTAACCAGAGATTCTAGTGGTAACATTCGAAGAAGGACAGCTGCACAAATTGTAGCCGCTGGTGGAGGAACCGAAGATAACTTGTATCACACCAACGGAACTTTAACTTCAAATCGAATTATAAATTTAAGTGCAAATACCATAGATTTTAATGGTAGTGCCAACGATGCTTTCCAAGTTGATGGATCTACTTTTACAGTAGACGCTGATACTAATAGAATTGGTATTGGAATGTCGGACCCTGAAGAAAGGCTGAACATTATCAACGGTAACATTCAAGTGGGTCGTGCGGCATCACTGCATTCACAAATGGAAATCAATAGAATTGAAGTAGGTATAAATACTGGTTCGGTTGCACTTACAGCTAACGATGGTGGTGGAAATGCTAACGTAACTTTTAATAATACAGCTCGAATCCCAGATGTAAACGGTAATGCAGCACGAATAAGTGTAAATGTAGATAGCAGTACAAATGCAGCAATGTCATTTGAATTAGCTGAAGGTGTAACAGCAGGAACCGCTGTAACGACTAGTACTGGAATGACTTTAACTACAACAGGATTAGGGATTGGCACAACTGGACCTACAGAAAAATTAGACATTAATGGCACAGCCCGTGTACGCGATTTAAGCAATTCGCAAAATAGAATTGTGTACGCTGATAGTCAAGGTGTTTTAAACATTAGATCTACTAGAAGTGCAACTTTTGCCAGAGGTACAGGTGCTAATTATAATAGTTCGGATGATTGGAGAAGAATTTCTAATGCATCCTCTGCCTTAGATGTAAGAAACGGAGATGTTATATTAGTAAATTGGTCAACCATAGTAAAACTAACTGGTGCAAGTACTACGGATACTTTAAATTTTGAGGTTCGTTTAACCGGAAGCGATGGATGTAGTGACATCAGTTTATCAGGAGGGGATTTTCCAGAAGTTAACCATGATTATTTCAAAGGCTATAATGGGACCAGTGGTGCAAATAGTTCTTGTGACGGAACGTATACGATATCGCTTTGGGGAAGAAACTTAGGTAGTGACAACTGGTCATATAATGAATCTAATGTTACAGCTACAGTAAATTAAAATAAGTAATAGACACTATTTAATTTTTAAATAAATATCTATGATAAATTTTATAAATATTGTGAAGATAAAACACCCATTTTTCAATACTCATGTAAGGACTATTACAGCTTTTATTATGTTATTTGGAACGGCTTTCTCAGCTTACGCACAGTTAAGCGTAAGAAATGACAATTTTATTATTGTAAATGATGAAATTATTTTTGTAAACGATGCTATAACGTTAGGTGAAACGGATTCAAAATTTTATTTAAGAAAAGAGGGACAACTTATTCAAGGGAATGAAGTTTCTACTAATACAGGACTTGGTGAGCTCAGTGTTTATCAGACAGGTAATGCTAGCAATTACACCTATAATTATTGGTGTTCGCCTGTAGGGAATAATTCTAATTTATTTGGGAATGAATCTGCTCGTGTCAATTTAATTGATGAGGCTACTTATCTTGTAACCTTACAAGATCCAGAAGGTTTAACTTCGAGTGCTGATGTAGAATTCACCTCTAGCTTTGACGGATTTTCATCACCATCACTAACAATCTCTAATCGCTGGCTATACACCTTTAATACATCGAATGACTACACCGATTGGAATTATGTTGGCGCATCATCCTCTATTTTACCTGGACTTGGATTTACGATGAAAGGTGTAATGGGAACTACCAACCAATTGTATGATTTTAGAGGAAAAGCCAATAATGGAACCATAAGTAATATTGTTACTGCTGACGAATTTACGTTAATAGGTAATCCTTATCCATCAGCGATAGATGCCTTACGTTTTATCCATGATCCACAAAATACTAATTTGAATAATGCACCTAGTCCGCAACCTACAACCACTGGTGCGCTGTATTTTTGGGAGCAATCCGATGAAGGATCTCATATGCTTTCGGATTATGTAGGTGGCTACGCATCATATACAATCTCTAGTACTGGTGTTGAAAGTTTTGTAAATGCCATGTTTTCAGCTTATGATGGTGCAGGAAACCCAATACCTTTAGCCCCATCACCGGATGACAATACAGGTTCTAAAATATCAAAACGATACATTCCAATTGGTCAAGGTTTTATGATAGAAGGCGCTAGTGGTATATTACCTGGCTCTTTAGTGCATCTGAAAAATGCGCATCGCGTATATGAAAAGATTTCTGATGGTAATAGCATGTTCTTTAGAAGTGCAAACACTCAAACTTCATCAGAAGATAGTGATTCAAGCGAACTTCTATATAATGAATATGGTCTTAATAATGTACCTCAAGATCATAAGAGATTTCGTTTAAATGTTACATTTAATGATCAATATACAAGACAATTGCTTCATAATTTTCATCATTCAGCAACTCCTGAATTTGATTATGGATTAGAAGCAAAATCGTCTAGTGATGCTCCAACTGATGCTTATTGGATACTGGGTACGGTACCTTATACGATTCAAGCACATGCTTATGCTATAGATTTGTCATTACCTGTAGTGGTTAGGTCTAGCCAACAGCAACAATTAAAATTTAGCATTTTTGACGTTCAAAATTTCGAAGATGATCAACCGATATATTTACACGATATAGAAAATGATATCTACATAGATTTGACACAACAGGATTATGATCTAAATATTGAGGAAGGAAATTTTGATGCTCGATTTAGAATTGTCTTTCAAGATGATAATACCTTAAATGCTCAAGCTCACATTAAAAATCAATTTGATATTTTGGCCATTAATCAAGAATCTCAGTTTCTTATATTAAATCCTAATATGAAAAACTTAAAATCGTTCCAAGTATACGATATTAATGGAAGGTTAGTTTTAAGTCACTCTATTTCATCTATTGAAGATCAGTATAATTTCCCATCAAAATCTTTAAATGATGGGGTATATTTAGCCAGTATTCAACTTTTTAATAACGAATCTTTCACTAAAAAACTAATAGTAAATCATAAATAAGACTAAATAGCAAAACAATTAGAAATTATCAATGCGCTTTAAAATAAAAATGATGTTAACTCATTTTTTCTAGTCATTTAATGAATCGTAATATCATTAACTATAAAGAAGCCCCAAATCTACTTTATATACAAAAAAAGCTATCATTGTTAACAAGACTTACAACTACCACCCTCTTTCTTTACTCCTAACTTTACCAAAATAGTTTCCAATAAGCACCATTTTGTGAAGGCCGATTGAATTAAATTCACTCCAATAAATACCGTAAACCACATCCAGTTAGGACTTACGTATACGGAAAGGACCACACTTAATAATACCATGGTACCAACGATGACTCTAAAATATGTATTTAACATTTTAATTAATTTTTAAGTTTATATAAATCTTTCAATAGGAACTACAATCGCTTTTATAGGATTATTAGTTTCTAAATTTTCATTGAATTCTTTTATTAAAGTGAATAGCTCGTCAATATTTTTATCTTCTGTAAAGGAAAAAAACATTTCAGAATCCGCTCCACTTTGCTTACTCGCAAACCAATTAGAATCAAGCTTTACAGCTGTAGTAGTTTTAAATCCTTCAATATCGGACTCACTGAAATTACTAATTTGAGCCTGCTTAAATAACTCGATGATATCTTTTTTGTAGTAATCCACTACGGTGACTATGACTAATTTCATTTGTATGTGTTTTAGTTTCTCGCGGATTTCACAGATTCATGCAGATTGTAGGTGTTTATTCTGCGCAAATCTGTGAAATTTGCGGAACAATTATTACTTATAATTCTTCTTCTCTATCATGTAATATACTAATGGCACCACCAACAATGTTAATACTGTTGACACAATTGTTCCTCCCATTAATGAAATGGCTAATCCTTGGAAAATTGGGTCAAACAAAATCACGAAAGCTCCAATAACAACCGTTCCCGCAGTTAATAAAATTGGTGTGGTTCTAACGGCTCCTGCTTCAATTGCGGCTTGTTTTAACGGTACGCCTTCTGCTGTTCTTAAGTTGATAAAATCAATCAGTAATACTGAGTTTCTTACCATAATGCCGGCTAAAGCAATCATACCAATAAATGAAGTGGCAGTAAAGAATGCTCCCATCAACCAATGGCCTAAAATTATTCCGATTAAGGATAATGGGATCGCAACCATCATAACAATTGGTGCTTTAAAGTTTTGAAACCAGCCGACAATTAATATGTAAATCAATATAATAGCACCTAAAAAGGCAATTCCTAAATCTCTAAAGACTTCTAATGTAATTTGCCATTCACCATCCCATTTTACGGTATAATCATCTTCAAATTCTGGTTGCCCTAAGTACATTTCATTGATCTCAAAACCTTGTGGTAATGGAATATCTTTTAATTTTTCTTCCATGCCTAAAATGGCATACGCAGGACTTTCTAAATCTCCAGCCATATCTGCCATGACATGCACCACACGTTTTTGATTTTTTCGATAGATACTTTTTGCCGCAGTTGTTTCACTAATCGTTACCAAATCGGCAATTGGCACCATATGGCCTTGTTTCGATTTCACTTTTAATTGTGAAATATCCGTAATCGTCGATTTTTCTTTTTCATCTAAAGCTAATACTAAGCCTACTTGGCTAACTGCATCTTCATCATATAAATTAGTGATAGCTCTATTAGATAACGCCATGTTCATAGTATACGCTATTTGCTGTGGTGCTACACCATATAACATGGCTTTCTCTTTATTGATATCGAATTGATATTCGGTTTGATCATCTTCAACCATCCAATCAATATCAACCACATCAGTTGTGTTCTTTAAGATATCTTGAACGTGGTTTGCAACTTTAATTTGTTCTTCATAATCAGGTCCATAAATTTCGGCAACAATAGTTGATAATACAGGTGGTCCTGGTGGCACTTCAACCAACTTCACATTCGCATTGTATTTTGAAGCAATCTTCTGAATATCTGGACGCAATAATTTAGCGATATCATGACTTTGCGCTGAACGGTCTTCTTTAGATAATAAATTTACTTGAATATCTGCCATATTAGAGCCACCACGTAAATCGTAATGACGTACTAAACCATTAAAAGTAATTGGTGCAGACGTCCCAACATAGTTTTGATAATTCACTACTTCTGGTCGGGTCGATAAATACTGAGAAATCTCTTGAGCTACAACACCTGTGCGTTCTAAAGTTGTACCTTCTGGCATATCAATCACCACCTGAAACTCATTCTTGTTATCAAAAGGCAGCATTTTTACAGCAACCGAATTGGTAAAAAATAAGGCCATCGTTCCTAATAAGACAGCAAACGTTCCTAATAAAAACAACCAACGTTTTCCTTTACTTTCTAAAAGCGGTCTTTCAAATTTGTTGTAAATTCTATAAATCAGTGTGTCCTCTACTGCTTTTTCAGGCTTCTCCTCCGCTCCTTTTTTATCTTTCTCTCTTAAGAAAATATAACCCAAATAAGGCGTAATGGTTAAAGCTACAAATAGCGATAAAATCATAGCAATTGATGCTCCAATTGGCATTGGTGCCATATACGGTCCCATTAATCCAGACACAAAAGCCATTGGTAATACCGAAGCAATCACCGTAAATGTCGCTAAGATGGTTGGATTACCAACTTCGTTAATGGCGTATAAAGCGGCTTGTTTAAATGGTAAGCGTTTCATTTTGAAATGCCTATGCATGTTTTCGGCAATAATAATAGAGTCATCGACGACGATTCCTGTTACGAATACTAATGCGAATAACGTAATTCGGTTAAGCGTATAATCCATCATGTAGTAACTCAACAAGGTTAAAGCAAACGTAATTGGTACTGATAAAAATACGACCAATCCACCTCGCCAGCCCATGGCTAACATTACTACAATCGTTACTGCAAAGATAGAACCGATAAGGTGTAACAGTAATTCTGACACTTTATGAGATGCGGTTTCTCCGTAGTTTCTTGTAATTTCTACATGAACATCATCTGGAATTAAAGTTGCTCGTAAATGATCTACTTTATCTATAATCACTTCCGCGATTTTCATGGCATCTGCACCTTTTCGTTTGGCAACAGAAATGGTAACTGCAGGATATTCTGACTTGTACTCAGCTGATTTTTCGCCTCCTTTTCCAAAGCCTAAACTCACATAATTCTGTGGCACTTCTGGACCGTCGATAATGTTAGCCACTTGTTTTAAATAAATTGGCTGATTTTGTTGTACACCAACCACTAAATTTTCAACATCAGTTACTGAGGCTAAGAACTTACCTGTATTTACCAAAAACTCCGTGTCACTTTTATCAAAACTTCCAGCACTTAATTGGCTGTTGTTGGCTTTAATCATTTCAGACACCGACAAGAAATCTAATCCGCTCGCTGCTAATTTATCCTTATCTAAAACCACACGTAACTGACGGTCTCTTCCTCCAATTTTATGTGTAATTGCCACATCATTTACCTTCTTAATCTCAGCCTCTAATTCTTGAGCCATTTGGTTTAACTGGTAATCGTCATAATTCTCGCTCCATAAGGTCAATCCTAACATTGGCACATCGTCAATAGCACGTGTTTTTACTAATGGAAACGTTACACCAGCTGGCATTTGGTCCATGTGTTTGTTAATTTCGTTGTATAATTTTACAAACGAACGCTCAATATCTTCACCCACATAAAACTGAACAATGACCATGCCTTGTTCTTTCATAGAGGTTGAATACACATATTCTACACCTTTAATATTCGATATTAATTGCTCTAAAGGTTTAATGACACGCGATTCTACTTCCGTTGGACTTGCTCCTGGATAACCCACAAAAATGTCTGCCATTGGCACGTCGATTTGTGGTTCTTCTTCACGCGGAATTAAAAACGAACTATATACACCAACCACCATAAATACAATCATCAAAAGCACTGTAAGCTTCGATTGCATAAAGACTTTGGCGATTTTACCTGCGATTCCTTCTTTCATAATAATCTAATTATTGAATTGAAATTTTTGCACCATTGTATAGCTTTCCTTCTGCTGATACAATATAAGCCTCATCTGCATTTAAACCCGATAATACTTCTACTTGGTCTCCAAAGGTTCTTCCTAAACGCAACCACCTTAATAATGCTGTATTACTTTGACTTACGGTATACACACCAGATAATTGTCCGTTTGTTATAATAACATCACTTGGAATTAAAACCATTGCTGTCGCTGCTTTTCTTTCTACAGGAAATTGTACGGTTGTAAACATTCCTGATAAAATAGTAGCCTCTGTTTTATCTAAATCTATTTTTACTAAATATTGTCCACCTGTGTTTTTGGCAGATGTACTTACTTCAGCTACTTTTCCTTTTAAGGTTTGATTAATTGATTTCACCAACACGTCAACAGTAGTTCCTTTTTTTATCTGAGAAATTTCAGATTCTGGTACCATAGCCATCACTTCAAAATGTCCTGGTGTTTCAATGCTTATTAATGGTGCTCCTGGATTTGCCATATCACCAGCTTCTACATTTTTACTTGTAATAGTTCCGTTAAAAGGTGCCGTAATATTACTGTATGTGAACTGCGCATTGATTTCGTTTTTCATTTGGTTAGCCGATTCTAATCGTGCTTTTGCCATTTCATAATTTGCTGTCATATCATCCATCTCTTTTTGTGATGCACTGTTATCTGCAAACAAGTTTTTAAAACGGTTGTAATCTTTTTGTGCGTTATTGAAGGCAGCCGTAGCTTCTGTAATTCCGGCATTGACTTGTGCCCGTTTGGCTTGTAAATCGGCATTATTTATAGACACTAATAATTGACCTTTATTTACTTTATCTCCAACATTAGCATGTACTTTATTAACGTAACCCATCATTCTAGTGCTTAAATCAGCACTATTCACGGCTTGAATTTTTCCACTTACAGCCAAAAACGGACTATTCGTATTGGCTTCTACCTGACTCGTTTTTACCGTAATTGCAGGTAAATTATCGGTAATTGGCTTTTTGTCTTCACTTCCGCAACTCGCTAGTAATAAGGCTAAGGAAAATGTTAGAATTGTATATGTTTTTTTCATTTTGATTGTTTTTATTTTAATACCTACAAGGTTTTAGAAACTTTGTAGAAAAAATTATTCTTTGGTTAAAAATTCTAAATAGGCTTGTGCGTAATTGTATTCGAAAATGGTTTGGTAATATTCTAATTGCTTTTGGGCGTATTGTGTTTCTGCGATTAATAAATCAGACGTTTTTTCTAACCCTTCTTTAAATCTATTGGTTCTTATTCTTAAAGACTCTTCAGATTGCTCTAAGGCTAAAGTGTTTAATGCTAATTTATTTTCTGCATCGATAAAAGCGCGCTTTGCTTTGTTTAATTCCAAATTACTTTGAGACACATATTGCTTGTATTCTAGTTTTGATTTTTCGAATTCTGATTTACTTTTTTGTGCTTTCCCAAAGCGTTTAGAGCCTTGAAAAATATCCCAGCTTAATTGTGCCCCAAACAAATAACCATTGGCATCCGCTTGAAAAATCTGGTCGTCATACAACTCGTAACTTCCAAATGCATTTAATCTTGGTAAGAATGCCATTTTATCAGCCTTATTCATAGCTTCATAAGCCTTTGAAGCCAATTCCATGGCTTTAATATCCGAACGATTTTCAGAAATAGATTTATCTTCCATTGCAATAGTTGAAACCGTTAACTCATCTGTTGGTGTGTAAATCACATACGTCTCATCATTCATTAAAAACGATAAGTAGTTAGAGGCATTCTGCACATTACTTTTTGCAGATTGCAACTGATTCTGAACTTCCGTTACTCGAACTTCAACATTCAACACATCTGCACGTTGTAAATAGCCTTGTTTTAAACTATTATCTGCTAATTTCTTGTTAGCATTTGCCGCTTCTAATGCTTTTTCTAAAACATCAACTGCCTTGTACGCTAATTGTAATTGCATATAGGCTTTTTCAACCTCAAACGCTAAGTAATCTTGTGTACGTTCTGTCTTTAAAGACATGGCTTCCATTTTAGATTTGGCTGCTTTACGTTGATACAGACCATCAAAATTGATTAATGGTTGTTGAATTTCGAATTTTGTCGCGTAGTTTTCAATCTGCGAAGGATCGTTTAATAATGCAGGATTAAAATCGTTTTGCGTTAATATTTCTTGATTCAACTTAGAACCAAAAGCCATTAACGGATTCGTAGTTGCTATTGCGGTATGACTTGCTGTAATGTTAGGTAAAAACACTGCATTGGTTTGTCTAAAATCGGCTTTCGCTTGTTTAAACTCCTCTTCAGAAATCTTTATACTTGTATTATTTTCTGAAACTCTACTTAAGACCTCAGTTTTTGTTATAGACACTGCATCTTGAGCCTTCACGGACATCGTAAACGCGAAAAGTAATAGTGGTATATAAATATGTTTTTTCATCAATTATTAATTTATAGTACAAATGTACATTAGGTAAAATCAGAAGTTAGTAACAAAGGTTACCAACGAAAAAGGCATTTATAAATCCTTATAAATGCCCTTTTACTAACCAACCAAAAAAAACTGATAACCACATCAGCTAACTTTTCTTGTGCCTCCATGCCCTCCAGCTACAACTAACATTATTTTTATACTTAAATAAATGAATTTGAAAAACTGAATGACAGGATTCATCATTTTAAATCTTTGATATTTTGAAATTCTTTGTGTCATACTAACCTGGCTGTTCGTAAAATCAAAGCTTTTAATTCTAATTAAGCCGAACAAAACCCATTTTATATTACAAAAGTAAGTCAACATATAGTAATACTTGGTAACTAATGTTACTTAGCAAAAATGAATTACGATTAAATCATTTTTTTTAATAAACAAATACAATCTTTCTTAGGTCTTCCCTTTCCGAGTGGTAAAATATCCTTAAATTTATTCCCTTTAATTTTTCAAAATTCTCAACAAGACATCTTTTCATTTTGGATATCTTGTAAAGATATAATCCAAAATTCTCATGAATATTACTGCTGCATATACCGATCTCTATCAAATTACAATGGCTCAAGTTTATTTTGGCACTAAACCCAATGGACGAGCCGTCTTCGATTATTATTTTAGACATAATCCTTTTAAAAGTGGGTATTCCATTTTTGCAGGATTAGAAGATGTCTTAGATATTCTTGAAACACTCGAGTTCTCTTCATCAGATATTTCATATTTAGAACAAAAAGGGTTTGAAAGTGATTTTTTAAATTATTTAAAGAATTTTCGTTTTAAAGGAAACATTTATTCAAGTAAAGAAGGTGATGTTGTATTTCCTAACCGACCTATTTTACAAGTGGAAGCGAATATTATAGAAGCTCAGATTATTGAGACGCTTTTACTAAACATTCTTAATTTTCAGACCTTGATTGCTACAAAGGCTAGCCGAATAAGATTTAGCGCTAAAGATGGCATTCTCTTAGATATGGGTTTACGTCGTGCACATGCTACAGGTGGCTATTATGCCTCTAGAGCTGCAGTCATTGGTGGTTTTGACAGTACGAGTAATGTTAAAGCTGCCGAAGATTACGATATTCCTTCTACAGGTACTATGGCACATTCTTTTATTCAAAGTTATGATGAAGAATTACAAGCTTTTAGAGATTTTGCTAAAATGCGACCAGAAAATTGTGTCTTCTTAATAGACACTTATAATACCCTTAAAAGTGGACTACCCAATGCTATTACTGTAGCCAAAGAAATGGAAAAACTAGGCGACCGTTTGTTAGGTGTGCGTTTAGACAGTGGTGATTTAGCCTATTTATCTAAAAAAACGCGCGCTATACTTGACGATGCGAATTTGAGTTATGTAAAAATTGTTGCGTCTAATCAATTGGATGAGTATGTTATAAAAAGTTTGAAGGAACAAGGTGCGTCCATTGACATTTTTGGTGTTGGCACAAATCTAGTGACCGGAAAACCTGATGCTGCCATGGACGGTGTTTATAAATTAGCAGAATATAACGATACACCAAGAATCAAGCTTTCTGAAAATATTATTAAAATATCGCTTCCATTTAAAAAGCAAGTTTACCGAATGATAGACGTTAATGGTATGTTCTATGGTGCCGATGCCGTAACGCTTTCTTCTGAAGATAACGTTACATTAATGGAACATCCTTTTGATACGACAAAAAGTTTAGACCTTAATTCATTTAAGCATGAGCCTTTACTTGAACAGGTTATGAAAAATGGAAAAAGAATAGTTCCGCCTCGATCGGTTACTGAAATTTCAAAATATTCGCAATCACGTTTAAAACAACTTCCTAATGAATTTAAACGTTTTCAGAATCCGCATATTTACAAAATCGGACTGAGTTCTGCACTCAAGAAAGAACGTGACACTTTAATTAAGAAGCATAAATTCTAAACTAAGCGATATTAAAAAATACATTCAAAATTAAATTCTACTCATGAAAACGCTACTAATCATTGATGTTCAGAACGATTTCACACCAAACGGTTCTCTTCCGGTTCCCAACGGCGATCAAATTATTCCTGTAATTAATAAGATTCAAGATCAATTTGATTTAGTCATTGGCACACAAGATTGGCATCCTAAAGACCATATCAGTTTTGCTAGTAATCATGATAAAAAATCTGTCTTTGATGAAATTGAAATTGATGGGCAACCACAAACTTTATGGCCAAATCACTGTGTGCAAGGTACTGCAGGTGCAGCATTTCATCCGGATTTAAATACTGACAAATTTGAAGCTATTTTTAGAAAAGGAACCAACAAAACTATTGATAGTTACAGTGCTTTTTATGACAATGGCCATTTAAAATCAACTGGATTGGCTGGTTATTTAAAAGAAAAGGGAACCACACAGCTTTTTCTATGTGGTTTAGCTGCGGATATCTGTGTTTATTTTTCAGCTCGCGATGCTGTTAAAGAAGGTTTTGATTGCTTTTTTATTGAAGATGCCTCAAAAGCACTGAATAAGGACGTATTTGAAACGCTAAAGAAAGAAATGATTGCTATGGGTATTCAAATGGTAACATCCACATCTATTTAGTAGTTATTGTACCATTATATAGACGAGTTCTTGACATTAATCCCATACTAATTTCTAATCATTATTTTAGTTCACGTTTCTTGTGCCACCATGACCTCCTGCGACGACTATCATTATTTTGATACTTAAATAAATGAATTTGAAAAACTGAATGATAGGATTCATCATTTTAAATCTTTGATATTTTGAAATTCTTTGTGTCATAGTATTTTAATTTTCACGGTTATATTTCTGTGACTTGACATATTTGATTACTCTATTAATAAAACACCCCTAAAGTCCCCTCGAGGGGACATTACTCTTATGTGTTTACTCCAAATTCATTAGCTCACACTAATTTTAAAAAAACCTATTCAGGAATCAACCACCAAAATGGTCGCATTTTAGCTTTATAAATAAAAGCATAGTGTAAAGCTAGTTTTAACCAGTGACCAGCTAAACCAATTTCACCAAAAGTTTTACCAAGTTGACGCCCTTGTGTTTTAGGATATTTTTCATAATCTGGAACAATTGGAAAAGTGGTAATGCTAACTCCACTTCCATTAAGCAATCCAAAACCTGCTGAAGCAATACATGCTGCTCCCATATTTCCCATAGACCCTTTGTGGCTTAAGGACTCTTTTCCTCTCTTTATGGAGTCTATAATATTATCTGCTACTAACTTCGCCGTGATACCAGATGGCATTCCTGTTCTTGGTGGCGCTGGTGTAATATCGGTTCCATTTTTACTTTTTCGTGGTTTAGAAATGGAATGCGGTGGAGCAAACGCAATCCCTGGTGCAAAAATGTTTTTATAATTGGGATTTTGATAGGTTTCCGGCCAATCCTTTACAGACCATTGTTCATAAGGTTTTGGTGTGTAATCTGCATCAACAATCATAAAACCTTTAAAGAGTTTTTCTGTGATGTCGTTTTCATTTTTATCATAAGCTTTGAAACCATGACCAGAAAATGATGGAATTAACATGGCAAAATCATAAGATTCTGATTTATGCTCGCCTTCAAGGTTTTCGTAATGTGCTATGCCATCTTCAATTTTATTAACGCCTGCTCCTAAAATCCATTTAATGTCTCGGTCTTCAAAAATCATCTCAATCATTTCATGAGATTTCATCGTTAAACTTCCATAACTCATTAACATACCATCCATACCAAAATCTCCTAATTGGTATTCATTAGAAATCCAAGTCACTTCGGCCATATCACGCACATTGTGCTGGCGTAATTCTTGTTCTACATTTAATATATACTCAAAAGCAGCACCTTGACAGGTTGATTTTGCGTGACCTGTACCAATTAATATTTTAGCTTTTTTACCAGCTTTCATTTGCTCAATTAGCGCTTTCAAACCTTCCCAAGCATGGTCCGCATGTGAATATGTACAAACAGAATAGGCTTTATTTTCACCAGGAATTAAACCTTCAGTCGCTTCAAAATTAAGTTTTGGTCCTGTGGCATTAATCAAATAATCATATGTTATTTTTTCTTGTTGTCCTTTCTTTTCTCCAACCACATATTTGGATAAAACATAAGGTTTCTCTTCGGTTTCATCTCCTTCAGGAAAAAAGGAAATCGCTTTGGCTTGCTTATAACCAATACCTTTCTTTTTATATAAAGGCGCTAACGGAAAATAGATTTTTTCAGATTTCATTCTACCAATTCCCACCCAAATGTTAGACGGAACCCATTGGTAATTACTGTTGGGTGATACTACAATAACTTCGTGCTTTTTCGGTAGTTTTCTGCGTAAATGCGTTGCTGCAACGTGACCAGAAATTCCGGCTCCAAGAATGACAATTTTAGACATAATCATTAATTTTAATTAAAGGTAATATCAAATAAAATGACACATAGCAACTAATGTTACACAAGTCTTTTAATTCGTCTTCTTATAACTCCAAACCGCTAATCCATTCATTATAAAAGCGTAAAGTGCTGTTTTTAATAACTGTGGAAGAATATCGTTAAAACCAGAACCTTTAAGCATCACCATACGCATGACTTCTACAAAATATCGTATTGGGTTAAATTCAGTAAGCGTTTGTGCCCATTTTGGCATACTCTCTATTGGTGTAAATAAACCACTCATTAAAATAAAAATAACAGTAAAAAACCACGCAATAAACATCGCTTGCTGTTGTGTATCTGTAAAATTAGAAATGAATAAACCGATGCCTAAAATGACCAGAATATAAATTGAAGTGTATAAATACATAAGCGGTAAACTCCCTAGCATTGGAACATTAAATATGACTTTGGCTAAAATTAATCCAACCGTTAATAAACCCATTCCTATAACCCAAAACGGAAAAAGTTTCCCAATAATAAACTGACTCTTTTTAATTGGTGTGACGTTGATTTGTTCTAGAGTACCAATTTCTTTTTCGCGGACAATATTCATTCCTGAAAGGAAGAGCGTAATCATGGTGACTAGTAAAACCAATATACCAGGAACCATAAAGGTTTTATAATTTAAAGTTTTATTATACCAAAATAATGGAATAGTCTCTATAATAATTGGTTGTATTTGTTTGTCTGAAACCTGTAATACATCCATTTTTATGTTTTGATTGAAACGTTGTACAATTTGTGTGACATATACATTTTCTACTCCTGCTGCTGCGCCATCAATTGCGTTTATAGTTACGCCTAAGCTGTTCTGTTTTTCTTTTTGTAAATCGCGCTCAAAATAATGTGGAATTTGTAAAAGCACATCCACTTCACCTTTTAACATCGAAGCACTTGCTAATGCTTCAGAAGGAAAATCTGTTAATACATCAAAATAAGTAGAGGCATTAAATTTTTCGACTAATGCTCTCGATGTTGATGTGTGGTCATTATCAATATAACCAAATTTGATATTTTTGACTTCAAATGTAGCGGCATTAGATAGTATAACAAGTTGTAATATTGGCAGTACAAAAATGATAGGAAGCATGCCTTTATTTCTAAAAATTTGCTTGAACTCCTTTTGAATGATGTATAAAATTGTTTTCATATTATTTCCCACCTTTCGGCTCCGCTCAAGATAAACTTCAGCAGGAATCTTTTTTAAATATCACTTTTAATAAACGTCTCGACTGCGCTCGACGAGACAACTTTACTCTTTTACTCTAATCGTATTTTATATTTCTTCACACTTAATCCAATAAAAAAGATGGTCATTCCAACTAAAATCAAGGTTTCTTTCCATATATATTGCAATCCTACGCCTTTTAGCATAATCCCTTTTATGATGATGATAAACCATTTTGCAGGAATGATGTTACTAATCACTTGCAATGGTAAAGGCATGCTCGAAATTGGAAAAATAAAACCTGATAATAGAATTACGGGTAGCATTAATCCCATTAAAGAAATCATCATTGCTGTTTGTTGCGTAGCAGAAATTGTTGAGATTAAAATACCTAAAGCTAATGCTGTGATTATAAATAATACGCTTTCAAAAGCTAATAAAAATAAGCTTCCTTGCACTGGCATTTTAAATATAAATATGCTTAAAACGACAATGACAATGGCGTTTATAATAGACAGAAAAATATAAGGAAACACTTTACCTACAATAACCTGAATTGGTTTTATTGGTGACACTAAAAGGATCTCCATAGTTCCTAATTCCTTTTCTCTTGTGATAGAAATGGAAGTCATCATTGCAGAAACTAACATTAAAATAATAGTCATAACACCAGGAACAAACATGTACACACTTTTTAATTCTGGATTATAAACCATTTTGGTTTGTGGTACAATTTGATAGGCGATTGTGATGTCTTTATGCAATCCTTTTTGATATTGCTGAAGAATGGCATTGACATAATTACTTATGGTATTTGCTGTATTTGGATCTGTAGCATCGGTAATAATCTGTATAGAAGCTTTATGATCTTTGATTAGCTTTTTACTGAAACCTTCTTCGAAATTTAAAACTGCTTTTACTTTTCCTTTTTTGAAAATAGTTTCAATATCGGCTTCTCTGTCAATAAACTGATTGATACTAAAGTATTTTGATGCTGAAATTTTATTAATAATTTCTTTTGTTGTTGCATCTTTTGAATGGTCTAGAATAGCGATATCTACATTATTTATTTCATTGGTAATAGCGAAACCAAATAGCATAATTTGTGCTATTGGCATTCCGAAGAGAATAAACAATGAGCGTCTATCTCTAAAAATGTGATAGAATTCTTTTTTTATGAAACCTATGAATCTTTTCATTATTTATTTCTTTTTTCCCGCAGATTTCGCAAATTATCGCTGATCTTTTTTATTTTTTAATTGATTTGATATTTACTCTTTCTACTCAAACCTGCATTATCTGATTGACATTTTTTACAACTATCTATCTCCCGCTGATTTCACTAATAAGCGCAGATTTTTTTTAAGTCCATTTCTGCAAAATCTGAGAAATCTGCGGGATGTTTTTTATAACTATCTCCCGCAGATTTCGCAGATTATCGCTGATCTTTTTTGTTTTTTAATTGATTTGATATTTACTCTTTCTACTCAAATCTGCATTATCTGATCGACATTTTTTATAACTATCTATCTCCCGCTGATTTCACTGATAAGCGCAGATTTTTTTAAGTCCATTTCTGCAAAATCTGAGGGATTTTTTTTATAATCCATTTACTTTTCTAAAAATCCCTTTTGTTATATCATCTACATTAAAATTCACTAAAATGCCTAGTTTTAATTCTGAAATTTTTAAGTAAGTCAAAACTTGTTTATGATGTACTTTAGCTAAAGTTTCTACCGATTTTATTTCGATTATTACTTTGTTATTAACTAATAAATCTAATCTGAAGCCAATTTCTAGTTCTATACCATCATAAAACACAGGCAACGGAACTTGTTTTTTAACTGATAATCCTTGTTTCTCTAACTCATACATCAACACAGCTTCGTATACAGACTCGAATAACCCCGGACCTAATTCATTATAGACTTTAAAAATCGCTCCTCTGATTATATAGGATATTTCATTTTCTGTTTTTTCCTCCATAATTATTTGATTTTACTCCGTAAATCTCGCGAATAAACACAGATTTCATTTAAGTTATTTTCTGCGAAATCTGTAGGAAATTCTCTATCTTCTTGCTAGTTTTAAAAACACATCATTCATATTATCTACTTGAAACTGCTCTTTCAATTTCTTAGGTGTATCTAAAGCTTCAATTTTTCCATTTACCATGATAGATACACGATCACAATATTCAGCTTCATCCATATAATGCGTGGTTACAAAAACAGTTGTGCCTTGATGGGCTGCTTTATAAATCATTTCCCAAAACTGACGTCTCGTAATTGGGTCTACTCCACCTGTTGGTTCATCTAAAAACACAATTTTAGGATCGTGAAGCAAAGACACCGAAAAGGATAGTTTTTGTTTCCAACCTAATGGCAAGGATCCTACTAATTTACTAGCCACCTTTTCTAGTCCTAACTCTTCTATTAATACAGCAGATTTCTCTTTGATACTTTTTCTTGACAAGCCATAAATTCCTCCAAAAAATGTAATATTTTCTTTAACCGTTAAATCGCCATATAACGCAAATTTCTGACTCATATAACCAATATTTTTCTTGATATCTTCTGTATTAGTAAACACATCAAATCCTGCAACTTTTGCAGCACCGGACGTTGGTTTAGAAATCCCAATCAGCATTTTCATAGCTGTTGTTTTTCCTGCTCCATTTGCTCCTAGAAAACCAAATATTTCTCCTTTTTTAACATCAAAAGTAATGGCATCTACAGCTGTAAAATCTCCAAACATTTTGGTTAGGTTTTGAGCTTCTATGACGTTGTTTTTGTTCATTTAGTTCTTTTTTGTCTCATCGAGCGCAGTCGAGATGTCTTATTAGTTCTCGATTGCACTCGAACAGACATTTATTTCGCCAATTCCATAAAGGTATCTTCAATGGTTGGTTCGGTTTTTCCGATTTCTATATGCGATAAATCTTTAGATTCTAAATAGTCTATTAAATCTTTCGGATTAAAATCTTTTCTGCTATCCGTATAATGTACAAACTCACCAAAAGGATAAACACTATGGTTGTATTCATAATCATTTAAAGCATTTATGAGTTGGTATGTATTGCTTGCCCTAACATTATAAATCTTTTTTGGGTAATGTTTCACTATAGCTTGAGGTGTATCAATCTGCAAAATTTTACCATTTTGAATTAATGCAATTCTATCACACAAAGCAGCTTCATCCATATAGGGTGTAGATACTAAAATGGTAATGCCTTTTTGCTGTAAACGTTTTAGCATGTCCCAAAATTCTTTTCTCGACACGGGGTCCACTCCTGTTGTTGGCTCATCTAAAAACAATACTTTTGGTTTGTGAATTAAAGCACAACATAAAGCTAGTTTTTGTTTCATTCCACCCGATAGTTTTCCTGCACGACGGTCTTTAAAACATTCTATTTGAACATAAATGTCTTTTATTAAATCGTAGTTTTCTTCTATGGTTGTTCCGAAAATAGTTGCGAAAAAATTTAAATTTTCTTCAATCGTTAAATCTTGATAGAGTGAAAATTTCCCTGGCATATAGCCTACATTATTCCGAATCTTTTTATAGTCTGCAACCACATCAAAATCAGCAACCGTTGCCGAACCTTCATTAGCAATTAAAAGCGTTGTTAAAATTCTAAACAGCGTTGTTTTACCTGCGCCATCAGGACCAATAAGTCCAAAAAGCTCTCCTTCTTTTACTTGAAAAGAAATATCTTCTAAGGCCTTTACGTTTTTATAAGACTTACTAATATGGTTGACCGTTATACTCACTAAATTTTAATTTTGAACTATAATTTTAGCTTCCATTGTAATTTTTGAAGTCACAGAATTTGAAATTAAACAGGCTTTTTCCGATTTTTCTAAAATACGTTCTGTACGTTCTCTTTTAGCTGCGTCTGTAATTACAACTTCAGGAAATAATAACACTTCACTTATTACAAATTTACCATCCACTTTTTCTAGAACACCTTTAGAACCACATGCAAAACTCACAAATTCTAATTTTGAATATTCTGCTATTGCTAAAAAGGTAGTCATTAAACAACTACTTACTGCTGCTGTAAATAAATGCTCTGGTGACCAAATATTTGGCATTCCGCCAGGGAATTCTGGTGGTGTTGCCACTTCAATGCAATTAGTTTCATTAGTTGCCTCATTTTTCAATTCTGGGGAACACATGGTTCCTTTTCTGTCTTGCGTCCATTTAATATCGACGTTATAAATATGTTTTTCCATGATTCTATAATTTTAGTTATGGTTTTTTATTTAATTATTCATAGGTTCCTCCGAAGCATTTAGCCATAGTTCGGCAGGCATTCCAATTTTTAAGCTTCCATCGTTTTTAACATCCACTTTTACGGCATAAACTAAGGCCACACGTTCTTCTTTAGTCTGAATTATTTTTGGTGTGAATTCTGCTTCCGAAGCAATCCAACTAATAGTACCATTATACGATTTCATACTATCTCCATCATCAATTTTAACCGTTACCTCTTGTCCTATTTTAATATTAGCCAATTGTGTTTCACTTATATAAACTCGTAATTGCATGGTGGTTAAATCGGCAATTTTATACAACGGTTTTCCAAAAGCAGTAATTTCATTTGGTTCTGCGTATTTGGTTAAAACGGTTCCGTTTACAGGATTTACAATTTTACTTTTATGGATTTGGTCGTCAATTTGTTTTAACTGCACATCAATAGATTTCAATTCATTAACCACAGGTGCATTTTGAATTTCGACACTTCTAATTTGATTTTTTATGACATCAATTTCTCCTGTTATATCATCTAATTGCTTTTGCGTTCCTGCATTATCTTTTATCAGATTTTCTATTCGTGTTTTATTGGTATTTGCTGTTTTTAATTTAGAATTCAAAACCGCTATTTGAGATAAGACTCCTTTAGATTTTGAAGCAATAACAGCTTTAGAAACCTCTAACTGCTCACGTTTTAATGCTAAAGAAATGGTATCTATATAACCAATAAATTGTTCTTTTTGAAGCACATCTCCTTCATCGAGATTAAACTGCATTAGTTTTCCATTAGTTTCGGCTGAAATGGTTATTTCTGTGGCTTCAAAATTGCCGTAACCGTCTGCTTTTCCGTTGTTGTTTCTACAAGAAAACAAGCTAAAAACGATAATACTTAGCCCTAGTATGTATTTATTATTTTTCATATTTATGGTTTTTGTTTCCCGCAGATTTCGCTGATTTTCGCAGATCTTACTATTTATTTCTCTACTCTAATCTGCGGAATCTATTAGATCTTCTTCTATTGTCCTTTAATGACATTATAATTTGCTTTTGCCAATTGTAACTGAATGTTATGTTTTATCAAGGTGTTCTCATCTTCGTATAAATTAGTAAGTTCTGTGATGTATGCCGAAGATGTAATCACACCATTTTTAAGTTGTGAATCTGCCGATTTTAGCACGTCTTTTCTAAGATTAATTATTTCTAAATCTGAAGTAATAAAAGATTCAATTTTATCGATTTCTTTTTGTTGTTGATTTAGCGCAATGGTAGTATTGAGTTTAAAAATTTCGGTTTCATTCTCTATAAAATCTTTGTTGATCACTAAAGATGCTCTTTGTTTTTTGTTCGCATTCCAATCGAAAACATTCCAATTCACTTTAACACCAACCGTGTAAAATGTTTGAAACGAATTATCTAACATATTTAATCCTGGATTTCCATAACCACCTGTTGCAAAACCAAGTAATTTAGGTGCGTTTAGTTTAGACAACAGTGTTTCAGAATTTTTAATTTCATCTTTTTTAAATTGAAATAATTCCAGTTCTGGTCTTGCTAATTCTGTTCGTAACTGTGTTTCTATAAGTGGTTTTTGAAATGTTGTTGAAGCACCTATTGATTGCCCTATTAAACTAGATAATGTTTCAATAAGGGTTGCTTTATTACTTTCTAATGCGTTGCATTGTTGGTTTATTTTTAATAATTCAGCCTCTAAAACTTTATCTGAAGTTGGTAAAATAACACCATACTTAATTCCTGATTGTACTTCTTTAAGTTTTGCTTCTAATTGCGCTTTTTTCGCTTTTAATAACAACTGAGATTCTTGCGCTAACAACACAGAAAAATAGAGTTGGTTAATTTGCTGTTTGAGTTGATACAAACTGACTTCTACTTGTTTTTGTTTCGTTTTTAGTTGCGCGGATTTTAAATCTAAAGACGCTGCTGTTGCTCCTCCATTATAAATTAATTGGTTTACAGAAACAGTCGCACGATATTGGTCTTTATTTAAGGGTTCGATTTCAGACATTGCCAAAGGAAACTCAATCACATCCGATTGATAGGTTGCTTGCGCATCTAAGCTTAACTGAGGTAATTTTGAAGTCGAAATAACTTCTGTATCCAATTTATTTTGCGCCTCTAAAAGTTTTGACTGTTTTGCCAATGGATAGTTTTCTGTCACCAAATCATAACATTCTTCTAATGTAATGTTTTGTTGCGCAAAACTTGACCATCCAATTGATAGTAATAAGATGAGGACTAACTGCTTCATTTTAAGTATGCTTTATAGAATTAATAATAAAGTCGGCAACTTCCGTTTTACGATCCTCTATGAGTTGTTTATAGGTTTCATCGTCGGTATTAGTGAATGCCACAAGTAAAGGTTTTGCCACAAACGGAAAAACGTTTAAAGCCATAATATTGATAAATAATTGTTCGGCACTAATGGGTTTTAGAATACCATTTTCAACTTCTTGAGCAACTTGTTTCTTAAACTTTTCAATATTGGGAAAAGCTGGATTATCTTTCATTTTTAAAAGAAAACCTGGATTCCTATTGAGTTCTTGAATAATAAAATTTGGCAAATACGGATGCTTTGCTATAAAGTTTATATAGTTTAATGTGAAATTTTTCACTTTATCTTCAATAGAAGAATCATCATTTAAAACGGCATTCAATTGTGGTGCTAACAACGAAAACGCATTCTTAAAAACAGCTTCAAACAATAACTGCTTATTTCTATAGTAATAATGCAACATCGCTTTATTAATACCTGCCTTATCGGCTATTTCTTGCATTCGTGCGCCAACCATTCCTTTAGATTGAAAAATGTGTTTTGCGGCATTTAGTATTAGCTCTTCGGTATTTTCGTCTTTTGTTTTTTTCATTTCAACTATATGGTTTAACCAATTGGTTAATAAATTTACAAAAAATAATCAAACCATCATCTGTTTGATTATTTTTTAACTTTTGAATTCTGTTTTAGGCACTCTATTTATTCATTTTATTATAAATCATTTTAGCAAATATAAGACCTAGAATACCGCCTAAAGCAGACACAAACAAATTGATTGTTAATCTTAAACCATCAAAATCTCCATCATTCATTATGTGCCATGGATCAAACCCCAATCTTCCAAAAGTTTTGACCAATAAGATACTTCCAAATACGCCAATTAATGTATTTCCTGTAAAGCCAAAAGAATACTTCTTTTTAAAATATCCAAATACATTGGAAGAAATGATTCCTATGAAAATACTAATTAAAGAAATTAAAGTACCCGTCATAATAACACTATTAATTAATGCTCTCCATAACCAACATCATCCATTTTTCCTTTAAAGACTTTATATTGAATAATCATATAAATAGCGACTAAAACTGCTGCAATTACAAACCAATATACACCAACCGACAATCCATATTCGTGAGCTGCTACATTATACAAGGTTAAATCTGGATTAATGCTATTGGTAGAAGGCAATACTTTTGGAAAAATTGATGCCACTGTGGATGCTAAACCTCCCCCTAGAAATAAAGAAGAAAACAAGAAGCCCATGCCATGTTTTTTAAACGTTTTCACCTTAAATAAGCCAAACAATCCCGTAAACGTAATTATAGGAAAAACCCATAACCAAGGATTATCTATAAAATTATGAAATGGTTGTGGTTCAATAATATGCCAAATCAAAAGGGAAATAATCACTAAAACTGACAACACTATATTTAGATTGAAGACCACTTTCTTTAATTTTTCATTAATGTTTGCATTCGTTTTAAAAATAATCCAATTCGCACCATGTATGGTCAAAGCTACAACACCGATGATTCCTAGTAGTACTGTAAACCAATCTAAAATCCCTAATTGTTCTGCTTGCGGGCTAAAAGTTGGATTCCAAAGTGGTAGAAAGAAATAATGAGCTTCATAGGTAGAAACTCCATTAACCACATTCCCTAAGTTAACTCCTCTTACAACGTTACCCAATGCAACACCAAAAAAGAGCGCTAACAATAAGCTAGCAATTCCAAAAGCTTTATCCCAAATGGATTCCCACATTTTATTGTGAATTTGACCTCTGAGTTCTAAACCGATTGCTCTAAAAATAAGTAGCCATAAAATCATGATTAGAGGTAAATAAAACCCACTAAACGACGATGCATATAATGTAGGAAATGCAAAAAACAAAACACCTCCTGCCGCAATTAACCAAACTTCATTAGCATCCCAAAATGGACCAATAGCATTGGTTATAGCTTTTTTATCTTTTTCTTCTTTTGCAAAAAACAGATGTATGATTCCTGCTCCAAAATCGTAACCGTCTAAAATCACATAAACAGCTAACATTGTCATTAAAACGATATACCAAAATAGTTCCATAATTAGTGTTGTTGATTTAGTTGTGGTCCTTTATTAATAATTTTTCCTGCTAACATTAAAAATAGCATGCCTAGCAGCAGATATAAACCTATAAAACCGAGTAGTGTAAATAATGTATTACCTGAAGACACCGTTGGCGATGCCCCATCTGCTGTTCGTAATAAATTATAAACGAGCCAAGGTTGTCTACCTAATTCTGCTGTATACCAACCTGTAGTATTAGCGATGTATGGAAAAGGCAACATAAACATAAGTGACCATAAAATCCATTTGGTTTGGTATAATTTCCTTCGAAATAATTGCACAACAGCTAAAAGCATTAAACCAATAAAAATAGTTCCTAATCCAACCATAATATGATATGAATAATACAATCCAGGAACATTGGTTGGATGTACACTTTCATCAAATTCATTTAGTCCTTTTATCTGAGCGTCCCATTCTTGATAGGTTAAGAAGCTCAATATATTTGGAACTGCTATTTTATTGTCTAGCTTCTTTTCTAACATATTAGGTTGCCCTATCAAAACAATTTCTGAACCGCCTTCTTCGGTTTCAAAAATACCTTCCATGGCTGCAAAGGTAACTGGTTGGTGTTCTGCTACATTTTTAGCAGTCCAATCTCCTGTTGGAAAAGCCACTAACAAACTAGAAATTAATCCGAAAATGACACCTGTTTTTACAAATAGCTTTCCGAATTCATGATGCTTATTATTTAACAAATAAAACGCTCCTATTGCTGCAACGACAAACGAGGACGTTACTAAAGAAGCAGCTTGATTATGCAAATAGGCTGGCAACAACCATGGATTTGAGAATAGCGCTCCAAAATTATTGAGTACAAATTTGCCGTTTTCAAGAACTTCATAGCCTACTGGATATTGCATCCAAGAATGGGTGGCAATAATTAAATAACCACTTGCCCAAGAACCTAAAAAGACTAAAAAACCAGTTAAAAAATGAAGTTTATGACCTAATAGTTTTTCACCAAATAAAAAGAGTCCTAAAAAGGACGATTCTAAAAAGAAGGAAAACATCCCTTCCATGGCTAAAGTCTGACCAATAATTCCACCTGTAAGTTCTGAAAATTTAGCCCAATTGGTCCCAAATTGAAATTCCATTGGAATACCTGTAACGACACCCATAGCAAAGTTGAGCGCAAAAATCTTCATCCAGAATTTTGCAGCATCGTTGTATCTGTCAATTTTTGTCCTGAGGAATTTCCATTTAAAATAGACGATCATTAAGGATAATCCCATGGTTAATTGCGGAAATAAGTAGTGAAATGTGATTGTAAAGGCAAACTGCATACGATCATAGAATAGCATGTCTTCCATATGTCTTATTTTGGATGTTACAAAGTTATCATTAAAAAAAATTCTCTATGTCACAATAGTTACAGTTTTGGATTATTACAAATACGAAAATATACCCTTAACTCTTCAATTACATTTTTACACCAACAAATCGAATGACCTGAGCCTTTCCTTTATGATAATTGCCTTCCGATAGTTCAATTGTTTTTTCTTCAAATATTTTAAATTCTAATCCGGTAAACTCTTGTATTACGTCATCTATAGAAAATAACATTTCTTTATTTTTAGGGCCACCAGAAGCATTACCTAATTGCGCTTTTGCAAAGCCTTCAAAAATTACCGCTCCTCCAACTTTTAAAAACTGAAGTAAATGTTGATGCTCCTGTTTACGAATATCTATTGGAAAATGCACAAAACTTAAACCTATAACATCAAATTTCTCATCGGTTTTAAATTCTTGTACACCTATAACTTCATAAGTAATATTAACATCTTTCAATTTTGCTAATCTCAACGCTTTTTCTTTACCTTTAATACTCATGTCAAAAGCAGTAACTTCCCAACCTTGTGTTGCTGCGTATACTGCATTGCGCCCTT
The DNA here is from genome assembly GCF_018860565.1 of Winogradskyella psychrotolerans. GTDB lineage: Bacteria > Bacteroidota > Bacteroidia > Flavobacteriales > Flavobacteriaceae > Winogradskyella > Winogradskyella damuponensis. The sequence continues at coordinate 38,979 of NZ_JAHKPS010000012.1, read as the reverse complement.
CGCCTTCAGCTGGAAGCAATATTTTTCTTGGCTTTAGTTCATCTAATTGTTGCTTAAAAAACGTATTAGGTTTGGTACCATAAACAAATTCTTCATTTGCATACCGTTCATTCCAAAAGTCTGCAGTATTGTTCTTCATAAAGTGCTAAATAAATCGTCTAGTTTTTAGTTTATAAATTGAGTATTCAGGAAATTTTTCTAAGAGTAATTGTTCTTCATATATTGATTTGAAATAAAACAACAGCACCAATAAAATCCCTATCACCAATTTATATATAGAAGCATCATATAACGCATACCCTAAAGTGATTGCCAAAATACTCGTATAAATAGGATGCCTAGCCAAAGCAAAAGCACCATCGGTATGTAATTTACTACTTGCTATGGGTGTAGGAAACGGTGATATTTTTGTGTTTATTTGAAATAGCGCTATGCCTCCTAATATCAAACCTAATATGGCTATGACTAAACCCGAATATCGTAACCATCCGACAAGGTTGACAACTCTTATTTTAATAGGGAAAACATAAGAGACAAAAAGCAAAAGCTGAATACCCACAAATACATAATCTTTTTTTGATGGATTTTCTGTTTTCAATTCCTCGCGTTCTATTGATGTACTTAAAATTACAAAAAGAGCCTCTAAAAGAGGCTCTTTAAATGTTATAATTATTTATTTTTTGAGAATTGTGTCTAACACTAAATCTTTATTTAGCTTCTTAGTACAGAAGAACCAATCTTTACAATCTAAATCTTCTGAAGATGTCATTCGTTCTTCCGCTACACCACAAGATCCTGCTGGTGATACAATAACATCATCACCTGGATTCCAATCAGCAGGTGTTGCCACATTAAATTTATCTGCTGTTTGCATCGCTATTAAAGCTCTGTATAATTCATCAAAATTACGTCCTAAACTTAATGGGTAATAAATAATAGCTCTTACGGTTTCATTTGGATCTACAAAAAAGACCGCTCTAACGGCTTGTGTTTTACTTTCTCCAGGTTGGATCATACCGTATTTTTTTGCAACTTCCATAGAGATGTCTTCAATTAAAGGGAACTTAACTTCAATATTTTTCATGCCGTTAAATTCAATTTTATCCTTAATCGTTCTTAACCAAGCAATATGGCTATATAAACCATCAATAGATAAACCAATAAGGCTACAGTTTGCTTTTTCAAATTTTTCTTCTAAATGTGCAAATGTTATAAACTCAGATGTACAAACAGGTGTGAAATCTGCTGGATGACTAAATAGTATAGACCATTTTCCTTTATAATCTGACGGGTAATTAATATCCCCTTGTGTTGTTACGGCTTTAAATTCTGGTGCTTTATCCCCAATTCTTGGCATTGAAAATGATTGTTCTTCGTGTATTGTTTCTGTAGTATTCATAATTCTTATGGTATTAGATTAACTTATAACAAATATACATCGCAATAGTTTTTAACTATGTAACTAAAGTTACCCTCATATGACTATTTTATAATGAACTTTGATGGTGATAATAAAATTAGCTTCTATTATAGTTGCACGCAATGATTAAGATCAGTTCACTAATTACTATTCAATAATTTCTAAATGAAGATACGCAAACACGTTTTTGTATTATTCTTACTATTATTGATTATTTTCAATAGTACTAAAGCGTCTTTAGCGTATACTTATTACACATTAGACCCCATAGGCTTTGTAGAAAACCTATGTGAGAACAAAGACAAACCCGAATTGCAGTGTAACGGAAAATGCCAATTAATGAAAGTTGCTGAATCTCAAAACAGCGATCAGAATATACCAAAAAGCATAATTGATTTTAAAGAACTTATTTTATACCCAAGTCCTAACACTTCATTTCAATTAACTAAAGTAAAGACAACTAAGAGATTACACTTTTTATCTCATTACCTTAATTTATATACTTTTAATAATACAAACTACTGTTTTCATCCTCCTAGGGTATAATTTGTCTTCACTAATTGATAGCAATTACTATCACAATTATTTAAATCAAATAAATACAACTCTACTATGAAAACATTTTGCAGTGTGCTTTTATGCGCACTAATTACCGTAGTATCCTATGGTCAAGAACGAAAAGAGACTAAAAAAGATACAACAAAACAAAAGGCAACCCAACTTAACGAAGTTATTGTTACCGGAAACTTAAAAACAGACCCTGTACTTACCGTTGTTTCTAATAACTATGATGAGAAAATTGTTCAGCCAAAAAACGTTGCTGATTTATTCAATAACATCAATGGCTTTTCAGTTATAAAAAGAGGGAATTATGCTATAGATCCGTCGTTTAGAGGGGCGCAATACGAACAGCTCAATATTCAATACGATGGTGGTACTAAAGCGATGCATGCTTGTCCTAACCGTATGGATCCGATAACTACACATATTATTCCTGAAGAAATTTCAAAAATTGAAATCATAAAAGGACCATATACTGTGCGCTACGGAGCGACTTTTGGAGGTATTGTTAATTTGGTAACTCAAAAACCAGATTATGAAGATTATGGATTGCACGGAAAAGTTTCTGGCGGCTACGAAAGTAACGGTAACTCACTGGTTAATTTAGTGCAACTGCAATACATACAAGATAAATACGATATTGTGGCTAATGCTGGTTATAGAGATTTTGGAAACTATGAAGATGGTAATGGCACTGAAATTCCATCGTCATTTAGAAGTACAGATTATGGTATTAAATTAGGTTATAATTTTTCGGAGGACCAACGCTTACAAGCACATTGGAGACAATCTTTTGGGCGAGATGTTTTACATGCTGCCTTACCAATGGATACTGAGTATGACAATAGTAGCATTCTTTCTTTAGATTACACATTGGATAACATCGGAAAAACAATAAAATCTCTAACGGCAAAAGTCTATTATAGTTATGTCGATCATTTAATGACTAACGACAAGAGACCTTCTTTTATGATGATGGAAGCCGCTTCTGCTGTTGATGCTGTTACAGCTGGTGGAAAAATAGAACTTAATTGGAACCCTTTTGAAAAATTAAATATCTTTTCTGGATTAGATGCCCTGCATATTGCCAGAGATGGTGGCAGAACACGATTAGTAAAAGTAATGAATGGTAATCCATTACCAACACCAATGGAGTTTAACGATAAGGTTTGGCAAGATTCTTATATTACGGATATAGGTGTATTTACAGAAGCGAAATATAGTTTAGGTGCTAATACTATTTTTACTGCTGGATTGCGTTATGACAATGTGGTTTCAGATATACAAGATCCTGAAGAAGACTTTGCAGCCATGTACAATCTTGAAAAACGAACCGAACACAATGTTAGTGGAACTGTTTCTGTTAAAAAAAGAGTCTCAGACAAATTCACTTTAGAAGCGGCTTATGGTCGTGGAATACGTTCTGCGAATATGATTGAACGCTTTATTAATCATTTTACAGTGGGTCAAGACCCTTATGAATATATTGGTAATCCGGATTTGAAGGCTGAAGTTAATAATCAGTTTGAAATTGGTTTTAAAGGCAATGAGCCCTTAAAAAATGGTTTTAATAGCTTTAAATATGAAACCTCATTCTACTATTCCTTCTTTGAAAATTATATTGTTGGTATTGTAGATGAATCGTTAACTCGGAAGTTCAACCCAATGTTAGAGCCAACGAATCCTAAAGTATTTAGAAATCTTGACCAAGCCTACAAAACTGGATTTGAAGTGATGGCACAAATCGATTTTTTAAATCATTATTATTTTAAATCTGAATTTTCTTATGTCTATGCCAAAAACAAGGATTTAGAAGAATCATTACCGCTTACACCTCCATTGACAACAAGATTATCACTAGGTATTAATAAATCTAAATATTGGGCCAATGTTCAATACAACTTGGTATCTAAACAAGATCATATTTCAAGAAGCTTTGGGGAAACAGCTACAGACGGTTATCAAACCTTAGATATTCGTTTGGGCGTAAAACCTATTAAGAATATGACTTTAGGCGTTGCTGTGATTAATGCTTTTGATGAAGCTTATAGTAACCATTTAAATTTCTCTTTTACAAACCAAACCGATTTAGGAAGCATACCAATTACAGAACCTGGTCGAAATTTTTCAGCATTTTTACAGTATAAATTTTAATTCAACACAAAAAAAGAGGGTAGTTTCGAATAAACTACCCTCTTTGTAATATATAATTAGCTTTAATTAATACTCTGACTCTGAGTTATTATCTTCATTAAGACTGTTAGACTCGTCGTTACTTTTACTTTTAGAAATAAAATTAACAAGAATACCAACCAACGTAATACAAACCAATGCGAAAATTGCAATCATTACAACTCCACTAGTCCAACTATATAATGCTATCAATGTATTAATCATATTTGTGTTTATTTAGTTTTTGAGACTGTAAAATTAAGAACAATAAGCTTTAAGAAAAATGATATTTGTCATTAAACATAAAAAACAAACACCCTATTCATATTTGTTTATATAAGTCTCAATTTACTAATTAGTAGTCGTTATAACATTTATAATCTCATCTTTTTGAAGCACTCCAGACTGCCTCCATACTTGCTTCCCATTTTTAAACAAAAGCATAGTTGGCACTCCTCTCACTTGGTATTTTGAAGCTAGAGCTTGATTTTTATCGACATCAATTTTAATGATACTAACATCTTCACCCATAGCCTCTTTTACTTGTTTTAAAATTGGGCTCAACATTTTACATGGTCCACACCAATCTGCAAAAAAATCAACTAAAACGGGTTGATCTTGATTTATTATTTCTGAAAATTTGCTCATACCTGACTTATTTTTATTTATCGTAAGTGATACTCCAGATACCTCTTACCTCGTTAATATTATAACCAATTGCTTTATCCATAGGATATAAACTCTTAATTCTAGCTAGAGTGGTTTCATTCAATGTTTCATTAGGTTTTCCGTGACACTGAAGACACATTGTGTTAGTCGTAATTGGATAAAAAACCTTTACTTTATGATCCACTTCTTTTACAATTGGGCTTGCCTCTTCATTATTAGCGATAACCTTTTTAAAGGTGTTTATATAATCTAATTCTTCTGAATTTGCTTTATTTTTTGGATTTCTTGGTTTATCCGACACACGTCTAATAACAGCATTATGCACCACTGACATACTATCTGTTAAAGGATACGCGCGTTCATTACAAAATGTTAAGGCTTCCAATACTCCTTTTTTCTGAATAGTACCCATTAAATTTTTACCTAAAACGGCTTTTGTTGTCAAGGCGTACTTTAAACCTCTCTCACCATAAGACAAGTCTTCAAAATTAGTTTGGGCTTGATGCATACCCTGTTTTTTACCTTGACCATTTCCCATACCCTTACCTTTGCCTCTTTCTTCATTGAAATGCTCTTCAAACCATTCTGGTTGCTCAATTTCAAAATCATACATGTAATCTGCAATCTGTTGGATTGTTTTTTCTGCAAATGCTTGTTTAGGCATCACACCAAATCGTTTTACAGCCCCATACATTTTAGCATCCTCTACATTGGGGTTTTTAATCCAAGCTTGCATTGAAGCAATAAAATCTTCTTTACTTGTTTCATTATTAATATAATGTTTTTTAATGGCAATCATCGGTGGACCAATTCTATCGGCTTGCGTTGCGGTAGGATTATGACACACATAACAATTTGCTTCCATTAATTTTTTACCTGGATGTTCTGTTACTGCACTCGATTTATCAGTACTACTATATGTGTCTTTGGTTTTGTGACTTGAGTTGCAACCCACTAAAGTTATAATTAACACAAGAAATCCAATAAAATTTTTCATACAAATTTAGTTTGAATAAAGATACTAAGGAATACGAAATACTTAGGTAACTAATGTTACAATGCTGCTTAAAAGCACTATAAAAATTATACTAATTTTCTGTATTAGAAAATGTATTTTTACATCCAATTATGGATTCACTCACACAAATCGTTTTAGGTGCAGCTGTAGGCGAGGCTGTCTTAGGAAACAAAGTAGGCAATAAAGCTATTTTATATGGTGCTATCGCAGGTACGATACCAGATCTAGATATTTTTGCTTCTCATTTTACAGATACGGTTTCGGCTTTGGCGATTCATCGCGGCTTTACTCATTCTATTGTTTTTTCAGTGCTCTTTGCTCCTATTTTTGGTTGGTTAGTATCTCGTTACGAAAAGTATAAGGACTTTAAAGGTTGGTCTTGGTTATTTTTCTGGGCATTGATAACACATCCTATATTAGATGCACATACGACTTGGGGCACACAACTATTTTGGCCTTTGGATATAAGATTGGCTTTTAAAACCATTTTTGTAATTGACCCACTTTACACCTTACCTTTTTTAGTATTCTTAATTTTAACGATGTTTCAAAAACGAACATCTAAAAAAAGAAAACTTTATAATGGTATTGGATTAACTATAAGCACAGCCTATTTAGCCTTAACCTTTGTTTTAAAAGACGCAGCTTTAAATCATTTTGAGAGCGCCTTACAAACCCAAGATATTAATTACCAAGAAATAGATATTAGACCTTCTCCTTTAAATACCATTTTATGGAACGCTAATGTCGAAACTAAAGAGGCATACTTATTAGGCGATTATTCATTTTTTGACACTAAGGGTATAACCTTTGAAAGTTACCCTAAAAACCATGAACTGCTAGGAAAACTAATTGAAAACGAAAAAGTAAAACGTATGATTGCTATTTCTGAAGGTTGGTACACCATTAACAAAATAGATGATAAATTATACTATAACGACTTGCGATTTGGACTATTGAATATGGAATCTCAATCTCAAAACTTTGTGTTTAAATACTTCATTGATGTAGATGCTTCTGGAAATGTTAATTTTATAGAACAAGAAAAAACGCAACGTGATGGAAAAAAATTAATGCAAGATTTATGGGAGAGAATAAAAGGAAACTAAATTTACTATTTACCTCCTAACCACCTAAACTCATTGGTCCTAATAACATAACCTATTCTAATCATGCTTTGCGATTGTTTATAATTTAACATCCCCTCTGCTTGCCCTAAAAACCATTCGAGCATTAAGTATTGATTAGATATGTTATTATCAAATGGATTAAAATAAACACGTGTTCTAATTGATCCTTTTAGATCAAAATTTAGACCTTTTCTAACTCTTACATCGAAAAAAAACTTATCAGGCTTTATAATGTGCGAAAGATTAATCTGTCCTAAGCCTGTGTATTCTAATAAATCTGGATTTCCTTCCTTGTAACCAAAAGGCACCCATACTTTAAACCTACCAATAGTGTTTTTAGCAACATTAGTTGTGTATTCTAAGCTCAAACGGTTCCAACTTCTAGAAAAAATACTATCTCTACCATTAGACTCATGTTCAAACGAAAGATTGGCTATACCTTTTAATTTATCATTTTTATCAAAAAAAGCCTTTCCTAAAGCAATTGACGGATTAAAATTAATATCACTAAAAGGAAAAGATTCTTTATAAATGTTCCAAAAAGACCGCTGCGTATAAGTCATAAACAAATAAGTATCTAAAGGTAAACGACTTCTGGTTAGAATTTGTTTAAAACTAATCTGATACTTTGCGTTTGCCGTATTCTTATTAATGGTTTTATTTGTTGGTACTCCAGTAATAAAATAATTGTCTTTATGAATTGAAAAATAAGGCAGCTTTGCAATCGAATCTCTTAACTCTTGTTTTGTATAGCTTTGCGAATTAACTTCTGAAGCTGTAAAAACGATAAAAAGAAAACCTACAATTGTAAAAAAAGATTGTTTCATATAAATGAGATTCTAAAATAGTACACAAACTTAAGCTTAGATTTTGAAATTACTTAACTCAAACAGTAATGAAAATACCTTAAATAAATATTTTAAAGAGACTATTTTGGTGGCTCTAACACCTTCTAAATGAGATAAAAATATTACTAATTAAGTTACAAAACTTACTTAATTGATAACTATCTTTAGTACCCTCAACTTATGTTTAAACTTATTAAGGCAAAGTGAATGAGACCAATAAGTAAAAGACAATTAATTTAACGCATTACTTTTTATGGAATTACCTATTATATTGGTTTTTGCGATTATTGGTGTTAGTATTCTGCTTTTTATTACTGAATTCTTTCCTGTAGATAAAATTTCGTTCTTTATTATTGTTGCTTTAGTGTTATCACAATTAGCTACTCCTGAGGAAGCTATTAGTGGTTTTGCTAACCCAGCTACAATTACCATATTAGCCTTAATGATTTTAGCTGTTGGCCTTGAAGAAAATGGTGTAATACAACTAATATCTGATGGTATTAAAAAATTAAGCATCCTTCCTCTTATTTTACTCACACCTGCATTTATGGTTATATCAGCGGGTATTTCAGCTTTTATAAGTACAACTGCAGTTGTAATTATCTTTATAAAAATAGTTAATCAACTATCTGAAAAATACGGGTTTTCATCATCGCGTTTGTTAATGCCTATTTCTTTTGCTGGTATATTGGGTGGAAGCTGTACTTTAATGGGTACTTCTACTAATTTATTAGTGAATTCTATTGCAAAAAAACATGGTATTGAAGCTTTTAGTTTCTTTGAATTCTCTTTATATGGTCTTGTTTTCTTTATAATTGGATTGGTAATTATGACGATTGCTTCTCCCTTTTTACCAAAGAAAAAACAAAGCAATTTATCTAAAGATTACAATATTGAATCTTATGTTTTTACAGTTAAAGTGACTAAGGATGCACCGTTAATTGGAGAAAGATTAGGTGATATTGATTTTTTTAATAATGAAGATGCAAAAATCTTAAAGCTAATTCGAAATAACCAAGTTATAAACAACCCTGGAAAATACATAAAACTATTAGCTAACGATAGTTTAGTATTAATGAGCAACTTGGAAAATTTTCAACCATTTATGAAAAGAAATGGCTTTATATTAAATGAAAAACGACAAAAACAGCAAACTCAAAATTCTGACAAAGCTACTTCTGAATACGATATGACCTATGTAGAAACGCTTATACTTCCTGGTTCCAACCTTATTGGTAAAACATTAAGAGGTCTACGTCGTATGTCTTTTCAAGGAGCTTATCCTATTGCTATAAAAAAGCGAAGAAACATAAGAAATACAAAAGAACGTTTATTACGTAAAAACATAAAAGACATCAATCTTAAGCCTGGTGATCGTATACTACTTGAAATGCAAGAACATAAAATTTCAGACTTATATAATATTAAAAATATTGCTATACTAAACGAACACGAGTTTAAACCCAATGTTTCCAAATCTAAAAGAACAATGGCGCTCTTTATTTTATTAGGAGTCATTACTCTAGCTGCAAGCAGCATTTTAAGTATACTAACAGCGTCCCTTGTTGGTGTTTCCGCCATGCTCTTAACTAATATTATTCAGTTAGAAAGCGTTTACCAAAAAGTCAATTGGCAAATTATTTTTTTATTAGCCGGAATGATTCCATTAGGCATTGCCATGTCTAATAGTGGTGCAGATACTTGGCTATCTAAACATTTATTAGTTTTAATGAGCAATCAAACTCCAATGGTAGTTTTAGGTATTTTATTTGGTATTACTATGCTTATGTCTGGAGTTATTTCTAACAATGCCACAGCTATTATTATGGCACCAATTGCTATTGCCGTAGCTAGCGGTTTGAATTTAGATATCAAACCATTTTTATTAGCCGTTATGTTTGGAGCTAATTTTAGTTTTTTCACTCCTGTTGGCTATCAAACTAACACGCTTATTTATGGTACTGGTGCTTATAAGTTTAAACACTTCTTAATTATTGGAGGTGTATTATCCTTGATACTTTGGATTGTAGGAACACTAGTTTTATCAACGCTTCTTTAATTAAAAAACACATCAACAAGTGTTTAAGTTTAAGCCTTCATAGCGCTTTACTTTACCTTAGAAACATTTTTAGCTTGTTCGTTTCTTATTTGTTTTATGGTTAATGTACTTCCGTCGTGACTCCAACCTGGTGGACCAAAAACATACATAAACTTGTGTTTCCATTGCTTAGATTTTTTCATGTCCTCCCAAATATTTTTGTATTCATGAGTTAGAATTATAAAGATATTATAGGAATTTGGAGGTGTTGAAACTCCGTATTCAATATCAACGTCATCGTCTAATTCTTTCCAAGTTCCAAAAACACGATCAAAAATATTAAGAATACCTCCATGGTTTTTATCCATATATTCAATATTTCTAGCGTGATGCACTTGGTGCATGGTATGTGTATTTAGAAACTTATCAAAGAATCCTAATTTTTTAACATACTGCGTATGAAGCTGAAATTGCCATAAAGACTCAAGACCTAAACAAAATAAAAGCATTGCTGGCGGAAAACCAATCATAACAATCCACACATAAAAAAAGGGTTTATAAAACAATGTAAACCAACCATTTCTAACAGCAGTTCCTAAATTAAAATTATCAGAAGAATGATGTACAATATGCGCTGCCCAAAATATCCTAACCATATGGTTTTGGCGATGAAACCAATAATAAGAAAAATCATCTAAGAGCATACATATTACCCAAATATACCAAGCATAACCAAAGGAATCCCATCCCATTATATTAGTTCTAACTCCGTCTACCATAGGGTTAAAAACCTCGTAAGCAAAATTAAAAACCAACATTACAGAAACAGTTTTTAAAAGTGCACCAAGTACTGCTGACCCTATTCCCAGTGATAAACTCGATACTAAATCCCTCCATTTATATAGGTTTTTATTATCAAATGTTTTGCTATAAGAAAGCTCAAGAGCTATAAAACCCAAGAAACAAGGAACTCCGTAAACGAGAGGATTAGTAAAATCCATTTATTATATTTTTTTTTAGTTGTAGTCATTTTCCGCAAAATACAATTTCTATATTCTTTAAATTACATCTTATGGAATAATAATAAAAGAAGTTTAAATCCTAAAAAATATAGGACCAATTCATATGATTTGTACTAAAAACCTATGAAATTGATAAATATTCTATTTATTACACTAGATCTTAAAACGTAGCGACTTTTGATTAAGAAATTTTCTACATTTTTATTTTATTAATAATGTATCCGTAAAATAGTGTTTACAATCTAAAAAATGATTTTTAACTTTAAAATTACTATCCTTAGCAAGCTCTTCAATACCTTTAAGACTATATTTCTTAGATAATTCCGTCCAGATTAACTCGTCATAAGTAAAATCGAAACTTTCGTTAATTTTTTTCAATTCTACTTTCTGATTACGAAGACTTACTATATAACTACGCACTTCGCCATTTATTGGATTATAATGACAATAAAAATCGAAATCATCTATTTTAAAATCGGCATCAAACTCACGATTGATACGTAAAAGCAAATTAATATTAAACCGTTTAGTAATGCCATGCTTATCAAAATAAGCATTCTGAATTGTTATAGGATTCTTTTTTAAATCTACACCTAAAAGCAATTTATCACCTTGCTTCATATTACTATTAAACAGCTCCATAAGCGATACAGCTTCATTCTTAGAGTAATTTCCAACATTACTTCCTAAAAACAATAATAAACTAGGAATCTTGGTTTGCATATTTTCTTTTGAAAGTACTTCAAAATAATCGCCAACCCTTGGATGAATAGATAGCTGTGGTAATTTTTGTTTCAATTTCCCTGTTAAATCATCCATAGCTCCTTGGGAAATATCTATTGGTACATAATGAAAATTGATATTATTATTTACCAAGTATTCCAGTAGTTTAAAAGTCTTAAAGCCATCACCTGCACCTAACTCTATAATATTGAAGGGTTCGTTAAAATTTAAGGCTTCAATAATTTGCTTCGCCTGTAAAGACAAAATTTCAAACTCGCTATTAGTTAGATAATATTCAGGCATATTCATAATTTCCTGAAAAATCCGGCTGCCAGCATCGTCGTAAAAATATTTAGACGAAAGCGTTTTTTGTTCTTTAGAAAGCCCTTCTATTAAGTCTTTTTTAAATTGTGCATTCATATTATTTTACAAGTCTAATTCCTGAAAACATCCATTGTAAACTCGGATGAAAAAAGTTTCTGTAGGTGTGTCTGCTATGATTTTTTGCTGTTGCTATAGAGGCACCTCTTAATACCTGAAGCCCTATCATAAATTTACCGTTGTATTCTCCAAGTGCTCCATCTGCTTTTATAAAATTTGGATACGGTTGATAAGCACTTGCGGTCCATTCCCATAAGGCGCCCCAATTAAATTTTGAAGACGCTACTTCCCACTCAAATTCTGTTGGTAAGCGCATACCTTTCCATTCTGCAAAAGCAAAGGCTTCATAATAACTAATGTGCATTACAGGTTCATTTAATTTAATCGCTTCCAAACCATTACAATTGTAATAATGCCACTTACCATTAGTAAAATGCCAATATAGAGGTGCTTTTATGTTATTGTTATTAATAAAATCCCAGCCTTCTGCATGCCACAAATTAAAATCCTGATAACCTCCAGCTTCAATGAATTCGAGATATGCTTTGTTGGTTATAAGTTGATTTGAAATTTCAAAAGGATGAATATATACTTTGTGAACGCCTAATTCATTATCAAAACAGAAATCATTGCGTTTATGGCCTATTTCATAAACTCCTTCTTCAATAGGAATAAATTCTTGTTTTTCCTGTGCTTCTAAAAGTACAAAATGAGTATCATATTTAGGGAATGTAGGTTGATGTCCTAAAATATATTTAATATCATAAGCCAACAGCTCTTGATGTTGCTGCTCGTGATTAATACCTATTTCAAGCAGTTCTAATAAGGCCACTGAGCTATTTTCAGTTAATAAATCAATAACATTTTGCGTTACAAACTTACGATAAGCGTAAACCTCTTTTACAGTTGGTCGCGTCATTAAACCTCTATTTGGTCTCAACACACGTTCGCCTGCATTATTGTAGTAACTATTAAAAAGGTAAGCAAAATCATCATTAAAAACGGTATATCCTTTTTTGAAAGCTTTAAGAACAAACTGCTCAAAAAACCATGTGCTATGTGCTAAATGCCATTTAGGTGGCGACACATCTACAATAGGCTGAACCGAATAATCTTCGATTTCTAGAGGTTTACAAATCTCTTCTGTTGCATTTCTTGTTGTTTTAAACTTTGTAATTAAGGCTGTTGTATCCAAACTATGATTCTATTATTTTAGTGTCAAATATTACTTCGCTAGCTACTGTTTTATGAACAGGACACTTATAAGCAATTTCCTTTAAGCGTTGTTTCTGCTTGTCGTCTAAATTTCCAACAAATTTTAAACGCTTAGAAATATGGTCTAAATACCCTGGTTTTTCAATATCCAACATTAATTCGTCACTATGTTTACGTGCATGAGAAATATACACAAAGACTTCCTGCAAATCCCATTTTTTTCGCTCTGCATACAACTTTAAAGTCATAGCCGTGCATGTGGCAATAGCTGCATTTAAATATTCATAAGGAGACGGTCCAAAATCGTCTCCACCAACACTAGCAGGCTCGTCGCCAACAAAAGTGTGATTTTTAGTTTGAAGCTGCGTTGTAAAATTATTCTCTTTTAAATTAAGATGTGCCACTAATTGTTCATCTTCTGTACTAAGCATTTTGTTTTCTAACTGTGGTATATACAGTTTAACCCATTCTCCAATCATACGACCTACATACGTGCTATCTTTTGAACTTGAAAGCAAATGATCTGCATCATGCAAACTCACAAAACTTTTTGGGTGCATTGCTTTTAAATACAACTGTTGTGCATTTTCTACGCCAACAATACTATCAAAAGGAGCATGCATTATGAGTATGGGTTTGCGTAGGTTTTTTGTTATCGTTGGCAAATCGGTTTTACTAAAATCTTTAATAAACTCTTGATTTACCTTAAATGGTCGTCCACCAATATTTATTTCCACCTCTCCTTTATCTGCAACCTCATCTATATTGTGCGAAAAATGCTGTGTTACGTGCTCTACAGTTGCTGGTGCACCTATAGTTGCAACCGCTTTAATATTTTCTAATTTGGATGCTGCAACTATAACCGCTGCTCCACCTAAAGAATGTCCTACTAATAAACTAGGAGCTTTAAATTGTTCTGTAATATAATCATTCACGGCAATTAAATCATCTACGTTTGCTGAGAAATGACTTTCAGCAAATTCTCCTTCACTTCTACCTAAACCTGTAAAATCAAACCGTACAACACCAAAACCATGTGCTGTTAAGGCTCTTGAAATATTTCTTGTTGCATTTAAATTACTTGTACATGAAAAACAATGTGCAAAAACGGCAAAGTAATTTGGCTTTTGATTGGCTGGTAATTCTAAATGCGCAGCTAGTGTATAGCCTTTATTATTTTTTATTTTTATTCTGTTACTTTTCATGATACTTTAATATTTAAATGTACTGTTTTACTTATGTCGGTATAGTTACCAAACCTTTCTAAAAGCAATTTTAATTTTGGATTAATAAAGGTTTCACAAAATGGTTTGTTAGGATTTTTATAATAGTAATTTGAAATTGCTTCTCTTGAAGGTTTAAACTCTGAAAATGGAAGCACTTGCGTGACTAACTTATTATTAAATTTAGATTGCAGTGTTTTAAGCACGTTTAACACCTTGTTTTCTTTAATTTTATCAAAAACATAAATTGCTGAACGGTATTTTTGGCGCATGCTATGATCCGATGTACTTTTATGCGTGTACAAATGAATTTCAATTAAAACCTCTAACGAAATTAAAGCTGCATTATAATTTACAATTACCGCTTCAGACAATGTAGCATTATCTCCGCTTGAAGCAATCCAACCTTGCTGTACTTGTTCTACACCAATAAGAGACTGAAATACAGCCTCTGTACACCAATGACATCCTCCACCAAATCCTATTTTTTCAAAGTGCCTCATTACTATTTACAACGCTTTATTCTGTGACCTCTACTCCTCTCCAAAAAGCAACGTGATTTTTTATTCCTTTTGCTAACTCTGATGGATTCTCATAATACCAAGCTGCATCATTATTTTCTTTCCCATTTACTTCTAATGTGTAATAAGATGCTTTACCCTTCCATGGACATGTAGAGTGTAAATCACTTGGTTTAAAAAACGCTTTATTTAAACTCTCATGAGGAAAATAATGGTTCCCTTCAATGACCACTGTATTATTACTTTCTGCGATGACTTGATTTTCCCAAATTGCTTTCATTATATACTTTATATTTTAATCGTAATAGTTTATCTATTATACATCACAAGTAAGCCTCAATTACATAGGCTTAGTTTAATTCCATGCCAATTCTTTTCTTTCTTGCCAATATTTACGGTTAGAAATTCCATAGGTATTTAACTCATCTACTTCAGAATTGGTTAATAAAAATTGTTTTGCTTTTAAGTTGGCGTCTAAGTGCTCACCACTACTTGCTCCACTTAATATTAATGCTTCAGGAAAAATAGCCATACAATACTGCAAAGCGACGGCATCTACTCCAACATGATATTGCTTTGCTAAACGATTCATATAATCGTAAAGGTTTTTATAAGCTGGATAATTATCGTTAGGAATTAATCGACCATTAGCCAAAGCTTCTTTTATTATAAACGGTCCTGATAGGTTTTTTAAAGCTTCTGCATATTTAAAAACGCTTTGGTCTAAAATATTATAAGTGCATTGAAAAGATTGAAATAAAGCTTCATTTTCAACTTGAATTGACAAGGCTTTTTCTAAAACTTCGGTTTGATTGGCTCCTGTAGTAGACAACCCAATAGTGAGATTATTTTCCTTTTTTAATTCATGCAAACGTTTTAAAACTTCTGTATTTTCAAGAACTCCAGTATCTAAAGTTGCAGAATGAATTTGATATACTTTAAGGTATGGTAATAGTTGTTTAGAGTATTCCCATTGTGCATTTAGTTTATCAATTGAATGCTCTTTAACCTCATGGACTTTTGCATTAGGATTAAAATCTGCCACATAAGTATAACCCCATTTTGTAGATACTTGAATGCTTGGGTCTTTCTTTGTTTTTAACCAATTAACTAGTAATTCTTCGGCCAATCCATAACCTGGTGAAGTGTCAAAATACCTGACACCTTTATCATAAGCTTCTTCTAAAATCTGAAAGCCCTTATTCTTAAACTCAGGTCGTGAAAAGCCACCAGAAGCGGCATTACTCTTAATATTGATATAAACGGGTCTACCGATTGCCGCTGTTCCTAATCCTATATTATTCTTAATTTTCAAGCTCTCTAAATTATTTAATGAAAGGTTCTTCAAATCTTAAATAATGACAGGTATAGCCGTTAGGATTCTTCACTAAATAATCCTGATGATTTTCTTCGGCAACCCAAAATGGTGAAAAAGGTTCTAAAGTAGTTACAACATCAGCATCCCATTTACCTGATGCGTTTACCAATTCAATAACCTTTTCGGCTATCGCTTTTTCTTCTTCATTTTGGTAAAAAATAGCAGAACGATAACTAGAACCTTTATCATTTCCTTGCTGATCTACAGTTGTTGGATTATGAATTCTAAAGAAATAATCTAGAATTTTTTCAAAAGAAGTTTCATTAGGATCATAAGTTAATTCAATGCCTTCTGCGTGGCCTGGATGGTATTTATAAGTTGGGTTATCATTTTCACCACCTTGGTAACCTACTTCTGTATCTATAATTCCGGGTTGTGTTCTGAATAAATCTTCCATTCCCCAAAAACAACCTCCTGCTATGTATGCTTTTTTATAGTTAGTCATAATTTATATTTTATTTATTCTTTTATATTTTGATTAGGAACTGCAAGACAACATAGAACAACCTACTTTGTTTCTTGCCCATTCTGGTCGTTTTGCAAACCATTTTTCTGATTCTGGTTGTTCATCATAAGGTTTTTTAAGAAGATTGAATAACTCTTCTATTACCCCATAATCTCCTTTAGTGGCATCATCTATTGCTAATTGCGCCATGTAATTTCGTAATACATATTTTGGATTTACAGCATTCATTGCCGCTTTTCGTTCCTCGTATGAAAACGACTCATCTTTCAAGCGTTCTGAATAACGTTGGAACCAATTATTCCACTGCTCTATTATAGAGTCTGAAAGATCATCTAAAGTATAAAATGCCTTTTCAATAACAGCAAATCCTTCAAAAGGCTTTTCACTTTTGAAACGGCTTAAATTTCTAAAGAAAATGGTCATATCCGTTTCCGTTAATTGCAAAAGGTCTTCTAAATCTTGTAGCAGTAGTTTATCAGAAGGACTTTCAATTTGTAATCCTAATTTTGATCGCATCATTTTTAGTGATTCAATATCAAAATCTGTTTTATACTGTTCTAAGATAGCCTCCAATGGTTCTGTTGCTTCAATTAAAGGGTATAATGCATTTGCCAATTGGTATAAATTCCACAGTCCAATATTAGGTTGATTACCATAACGGTAACGCCTATGTTCTCTATCTGTTGTATTTGGTGTCCATCCAAGATCAAAACCTTCTAACCAACCATAAGGGCCAAAATCTATTGTTAATCCTAACACAGACATATTATCTGTATTCATTACTCCATGCACAAAACCAACACGTTGCCAATGCACAATCATTTCTAAAGTACGCTGAGCGACCTCAGCAAAAAACGCAATATAAGTTGCCTTAGAAGGTGTACCTAAATGTGGAAAATGATTTTTTATGGTAAAATTGACAAGGGTTTTTAAGGTCTTATGATCTTGTCTTGCTGCAAAGATCTCATAACTTCCAAAGCGTAAAAAAGATGGTGCAACACGTGCTACAATTGCTCCTTTTTCATAAGCTGCATTTCCATTGTACATCACATCTCGTAAGACTTGGTCGCCAGATAATGCCAAAGACAAAGCTCTTGTTGTTGGCACACCTAAATGATACATGGCTTCGCTACATAAATACTCTCTAACTGAAGAACGCAATACCGCCAATCCGTCTGCAGATCGCGAATAAGGTGTTTCTCCTGCGCCTTTTAATTGCAATGCCCAATGTTTATTATCATGTTCAATTTCGGCTAAATTGATTGCTCTTCCGTCACCTAACTGTCCTGCCCAATTCCCAAATTGATGTCCTGCATAACACATGGCATACGGTTTAGTATTAGTTAACACTTTTGCTCCTGTAACTATGTTTAAAAAAGCCTTAGTTTCACTATCTTCTTTTGTTAACCCTAAATTATGAAGCATTTCTGGCGACACGTGAATTAACGAAGGGTGACTTGGAATTTTAGGTGTTACAAACGAAAAACAAGCGCCCTCGACTTGTCTTCTGTAATTTTCAAGAATAGAGTCTGCGGGAAGTGCTTTATTAAATTTATCTTTTATGTTGAGTTTTAATGTCATTGTCTTATTTCTTCACTAAAGATAATCATCTTTAATTCATTTGAACTTTTCAAATTGCAAACAATTTATATAGATACTTATTTTTAGTTTAACTCATATCAATAAAAAGAGAGCCCAAAGACTCTCTTTATTCTAATTATTATGAGTTGAACTCTGATTTTTAATCTCCTTATTGATTTTCTGTTTGCAGCACCATTGATTCAGAGTTTATACAATATCTTAATCCGCTTGGCTCTGGGCCATCAGGAAAAACATGCCCTTGGTGTGCATCGCAAGTATTACATTGTACTTCTACCCTTACCATTCCAAAAGCAGTATCTCTTATATATTTAATTGCATTTTCTTTAATTGGTTGAGAGAAACTTGGCCAACCTGTACCAGATTCAAATTTAATTGTAGAGTCAAATAATGGCGTATCACAACAAACGCAATTGTATTTTCCTGCCTCATAACTGCTACACAATGCTCCTGAATTTGGCGCTTCTGTTCCTGCTTTGCGTGTAATTCTGAATTGTTCTGGTGTAAGAATAGCTCTCCATTCCTCTTCCGTTTTTTCTACTCTACGATCTGGTTCTGGGTTTCCTTTTACCGAAAAATTAATAACTTCTTTCCACGTTAACATAAAATATGATCCTTTCTTTTAATTAGAATGCTAAATTACTAATTGTTACTTATTAAGTAGCATTATAATGGCTTATTAAACGGTGTTCTCTAAATGAATTTAAGCAAAGAACACGTCTTCACCTCCTGGTTTTGTCGAAAAAAAGAATAAAACTTTCACTTTTTAAGAGCAGTCATAAACACCGTAAAATAACAATAAGATTATCAAACTTTTATCTCTAACAATCACCATTAAAATAGATGAAAGAAATAACAGCTTACGAACTAGCAACACACTATAACTTTAGTTCTATAAAACACAAAAACGTAACACATAAAATGGTTACGTTTTTAAAAATTGTTAGTGCTATGGTGAATAAAACTTAGGTGACTTTATTTAACACCTGTAATTCTATCGTAAAAAATTTGCTATTAACAGCTCGTACATGGTATTACTAAAAAAGGAATGGTTAGCTGATACCCTAAATTCTTTATAACTGGTTCATTAACGATATTTTCAATAAAGCTATGCTCATAATTAATCATCACCAGAATATTAATATCTTCTTCTTTAATGAAATCATAAATGGCTTGGGTTTTCTTTGTATAACCTGGCTTCCAATGTAAACTATATGTATCCGCTTTAAAATACGATTTTAAATGCGATAAATTAGAGTTTTGAATATCTGTAAGTTTCTCTTGCTCGTTAATATGTATAATTCTTATTTTAGAATTATAACGTTCTGACATAACTTTTAGAGGTGATAACTCATCGCCATAAAAACGGTTAAAGTCGGTAGGAAAAGCTAATTGTTTTGGTTCTACAAAATCATACCTGTCTGGCACAATTAATACAGGAGCCTTCTTTACTTTTTTAATAATATTAACCGTATTACTTCCTAAGAAAAGTTCTTTAGCTCCAGTTGCACCTTTGGTACCCATTACAATAAGATCTATATTATACTTCTCAATTGAAGCATCTATAGCATCGTATAAATCACCAGAACTTATAATAATCTCAAACTCATGGTTTGTATTTGTATTATAGTTTTCTGCCTTATTCTTTATCTCTTTAAGCTCATCCTTTGCCTGACTAGATACTGTTTCTAATAACTTATTAGAAAAACTAGACATGGTTGACACTTTCATTTTATACGAATTCAAAAAATAGAATTTACAATCTAAATTTTGATATAGTTTTAGTGCATAAATAGCCGCGCTCCATGCGTTTTCGGAAAAATCTGTTGGTAGTAGAATATTTTTTTTCATAGCTAAAAGTAGTTATTTTTTGGCAAAATACAACCCACAACTATGTTATAAAATGACATTTATCAGCTTGCACTTGGTATAACTAGAAAAGGGATAGTGACCTGAAACCCTAATTTCTTAATAACTGGCTCATTAATAATATTTTCAATAATGTTGTGTTCATATTTAATCATTACAAGTATGTTAATTTCTAACTCTTCTATAAAATCATGTATTGTCTCTGATTTTTTAGCATAATCTGGCATCCAATGAAAACTATACTCATTGTTTTTCAAATATTTTTTTAGTACTCCCATATTATCAATCTGTAAGTCTGTTAACTTATCCTCTTTATTAATATGAAGTACCCTTATTTGAGAATCATAAAGGCTAGACAACTGTATTAACTCAAGTATTTCATCGCCGTAAAAGCGTTTAAAATCGGTAGGAAATGTAATTTGTTTTGGTTCAACAAAGTCAAGTCCATCAGGTATAATTAAAATAGGACATTGCTTTATCTTTTGTATTGTGTTAACAGTGTTGCTTCCAAAGAAAAATTCTTTTGCTCCAGTAGCTCCTTTTGTTCCCATAATAATCATATCGATGTTATACTTCTTAATAGCTGTCTCTATCGCATCTTGTAAAACCTCTGAAGTATGAATAACCTGAAATGCATGATTTGGGTTTTTATTGACAACCTCTACTCTGCCCTTAAGCTCATTTAATTCTTTTATTGATTTTTCCTTTAATTGATCGACATAAGTTGATGTAATGTACGTTCTTGATGTTGATTCTAGAAAAGACCAAGAATGAAGAAAATAAAATGCGCAAGTTTCATTAGCATATAACTTTAAAGCATATACAATTGCGCTCCAAGAATTATCTGAAAAATCTGTAGGTAATAGAATCTGTTTCATGTGCTTATGTTTATTGTTTTTGAATGGATATATATTGTTTAAATGATAAAATTTAGACTATGGGTTTCTAATAAGTTAAGAACGTGTTTTATTTTGCATAGCTAATAATGGTATTTTTAATCCAAGACTCACTTTATCAATATTAGATGGAAATAACATATCTTCTAAAAATGAGTGCTGCGTATTTACCATAGTAATAATGTCAATATTTTTTTCTTTGATATATGTTTTAATAGTGTCTGCTACCTTTCTACTTTCTTCATGGCAAAATTTCACGTCGTTATCACTCAATATATTAGAAATAAATGCTTTGTTATCTTCCTGTCTAATAGACAATTTATGACTGGTAGAAACATGTAAAACATCAATACTACTTCGATAAGATTTAGCTAAAACTGATAATAGTTTAAGTTCGCGACGCTTATAAGGCATCATATAATTGGTTGGAAATAAAATACGCTTAGGCTGTGTGTTTGTATAATTAGAAGGAATAGCCAAAATAGGACATTCTACATATTTTAAAACTTGAAACGTTTTACTCCCAAACACGATATGGCGCTCATTTGATTTTCCTTTGGTTCCCATCACAATCAAGTCTATTTGTTTTCCGTCAGCAATAAGATTAACCTCTTCTACAAGCGTATTATAAGCCGAAATGGTATGAAATGTAAACCTTGGATTTGGTGCTATTTCTTTTACTTTATCGAGCAGAATATCTAAATTATTTTGAGAGGCTGTTTTAACTTTATCTAAAACATCATCAAAGACATCACGAGATCTTAGTTCTTCATGATCGTAAAATTCATTTTGATACGCATGCATAAAGTAAAATGTTGTCTTTTGATATTTAAAAAATTCTAATGCATACCTAATTGCATTCATTGAATTTTCTGAAAAATCTGTCGGAAGAAGAATAGATAGCATAATGAGCGTTTTTATTATTTATTCATAAAATTAAATAGCTCACCACACATAAACAATGATATATGTCAGTTCAATTATTTTTTGGAATAGAGTTATAACTCACAACTCATTAAAACCAAATTTAATACGTTTTATAAAAGTGATGTCTATGCGAATTGCGTATTTTTACTTGAAATTGTATGCCGTAATTATTTATAAAAACGAATACAGTTACAGAGAAAATGAGAAGAATTTAATTTTAAAAAATTACACAAATATGACACCCTTTTAAGGCTTATTATTTTCAAATTTTGAAATAATCAATCAAAATTAATTTATCATGAATCAGATCAAAACCATGGTACTTTTGCTACTATGTTTAACTATTAATAATACCATTGCATCTCAAACCAATTCTACAAGCAAAGAAACGCTTTACTTTGACATTGTGTACAATAATAAAACAATTGGCAGCCTAAAAGCCACTAAAACGAGTAATGATTCACTAACCTATTACCAAAGCTCTACAACTATTGAAACTCGAATTATAAAAAAAATTAATGTAAACCATGAGTACAATGTTACTTTTAATGGTAATATGTTAAAAACATCTAACGTAGACATCACTATAAATGATAAGCCACATGCCAAAACGTTTACTAAAAAGAGTGAAACGGGCTATCAGGTTTTAAAAAATGAAAAGGATAAAGAAACTGTAAAAGACCCTATATATTATGCAACAGTTCTGCTATACTTTACAGAGCCAAAGCACGTAGATCGCTGTTATTCTGAACAGACTGGAAATTTTAACACCATAATAGCGTTGGGAAATCATGCATACAAGAAAGTGAATTCCAAAGAGCGAGAAAACAATTATTATTACAAAAATGGGCTTTTAAAAAGGGCTAATATAGACGGAGGATTAATTAAGTTTGACATTATTGCTAGAAACAAATAATAGCCACAGAATTAACACTTAAAAACAAATTACACTCCATGTCTATTTATTGATAAATTATGCGCAGTACCTTTATAAAACTTATCTTTTCTTTCTAAACAATATGCTTTAGCTGATTCTAAATCGGTAAAAATAGCAAACGGAGTAACTCTATCATACAAACGTTTATAAAAAGACAACAACAATTTCATTCCAAATGTATTAATAACATAAGACTCTGAAATTCTTAATTTAATTAATTCAGGATTATGAGCCATTAATTTAGCTGCAGACACAGAAAAAGTACCACAAGTATCTTTTAAATCTATGAGAAATGGCATTGGTTTACCATCGCACAATTTTGTAATAGCTTTAATGTATAGCTTAACGTTATTTAATTCTAATTTAAAATTTGGATCATTATTACTAAACTCACAGTAAAGAATTCCTGTTTCATCTGTCCAAAATACAGCATTATTAAATCCAATAATTTTACACATACTATTTACTATTAACTAACTCTATTAAAAATCTGATAATTGTTTTGGCAGTATGCTAGCGCAACATTAAAATCTGTGTGTATTTTATTAGGAACAACCTTATTACCTGTAATATTGTTTATTGCTAATAAAATTTTTAAACTAGTAGAACGCACTAAAAACACTCTAGAAAGTACTAAGGTGTTTATTGAAACACTATTAGAGATGAGTATAAATATCTCTATCGAATCAGAACTGTTTAATTGTTTTAAATCTAATAGAAGTGGCTTATACTCTCTATCATATAAAGTAGAAATAGCATTATACAATGCCTCTTCTGTTTTTGTCTTGTCATACGTTTTAAAAAAAGCAGGACTTAATTTACAGCGAATTACCTCCTTATCTACCCAAAGCTTAATGCCATCATATTGTATTACATCTCCCATAATATTTGTTTTGAATTGTAATACCAATTGATATGCCAAAACAAAAACATTTTAACAAAACAGCACACAAAACACTAACAATCAAGCACCTAAACCTAAACCATTAAGAATGAATGCATTAAAAAAGTCACGGAATACCGCGACTTCTTTTTTTGTTTTTTTACAAATTAACGGAATACCGTTTTTATTAAGGCTTTTTTATATCTAGCTTTTTCATTCTGTCTCGCAATGTACTAGGCTTGATTTGCAATAAGTTAGAAGCACCATCTGGCCCACTTATTTTCCATTTACATTGCTCTAATACATGAAGAATATGATTACGTTGCGCAACATCTAATGATAAGTCTTTTTTATTTATTGGATTCACCGTTTGACTAGATGATTCAAACCCTGGAATAAACAGCGTTTCTTCTGTAGATAAAATCGTTGCACGTTCAATTAGATTTTCTAACTCTCTAATATTACCAGGCCAATCGTAAAGCTTAAGTTTATTCATAGACTCATCAGCAATATATTTAATAGTTTTACCATAATCTTTATTAAACTTATCTACAAAATGCTCCACTAACAAAGGTATATCATCTTTTCGTTTACGAAGTGCAGGTACATTAATTGGAAACACATTAAGCCTAAAAAACAAATCCTCTCTAAAACGTTTTTTTGCAATTTCTTCTTTTAAATTTCGATTAGTTGCCGCTACAACCCTTACGTCTAACTTTTTTGTACCAGCACCACCAACAACCTCAATTTCTCCTTCTTGTAAAAACCTCAGTATTTTTGGTTGCATATCTAGAGGCAATTCTCCTATTTCATCTAAAAACAGAGTACCATTGTGTGCTAATTCAAACTTTCCTATTTTATCATTAAACGCCCCTGTAAACGATCCTTTTTTATGCCCAAATAATTCACTCTCTAAAAGTTCTCTTGGTATGGCTGAGCAATTCACCTTAATTAAAGGTTTATTATTTCTGGCACTAATATTATGAATGGCCCTTGCTAATAATTCTTTTCCTGTTCCAGACTCCCCTAGCAATAACACTGTTGCATTTGTAGGCGCTACTTTTTCTATTTCAGTTAATACATTGCTAAACTCTGTACTTCCATAAACCATTTCCTCGTAGTTAAACACTAAATCTAATTCGTTTCTTAGATATACGTTTTCTTGCTCTAATTGATCCCTAAGTTTATTAAGCTCTTCATTAGCTAATGTAAGTTGATGATTTGCTATAGCCGATGCCTTTTCTGCCAATTTTCGTTCTGTACTTTGAATCATTAAAGACACTAAGTTAGCAATAGAAGTAGCAAACTCTTCTTCGTCTCTACTCCATTCATGTAATGTATCTAAATGCTCAAAACACAAGATCCCATAAACTTCATTTATTCCTTGTATCGGAATACTTAATTTAGATTTGATATTTAATGGAATGAAATACGTATTTAACGACCCTTGAAACAACTTGTGAGATAGAACATCTGTCGCACTAACTATTTTGTTTTCGTCTATAGTTGCAAAAAAGCGTTCATTGCCTTTTTTACAAAAAACTTGTCCCTTTTCGTAGGAGTCATTTTTTAGATGATATAACTTTTCGCAAAGCATTTTTGTTCTATCATTGTTAAACTTTAAAATACTTCCTCTATCAACATTTAATGTTTTGGCTGCTAATGCAGTTATTTTATTTAATGCTTCTTTATAATCCTTCCCCACCAAACTGGCCAATTCTAAAATAACATTTTTCCGTTCTAACGATTTTTTGGCGTTCTGTTCAAGAACCTTTTTTGCTTTCTCTTCTTCAGAACTATCCTTTACAGTAGCAAAAATTGCTATAACTTCTCCATTATCATTTTTTATTGTACCTGTTAAAAACGAAGCGTAAAATTGGTCACCATTTTTTCTAATAAATTCTAGCTGAAAGGATGGAGCTTCATCATTTTCTACTTTTAACTTTATATTTTCCATTTTTTCCAAATCCTCCGCTTTCGCAAAAGGATACGGCAACTCCAAACCTATAAGTTCTTGCTCTGAATACCCAAGTATTTTGCATAAGGATTCATTGACTTTAATAATTTTACCTAACATATCTAATATAAGCAAGCCTTCTTGCATAGACATCATTAGTTTGTCATTAAAATCTTTCGCTAATTTTAAGTCAATTTCAGCTTTTCGTCGTTCTGTAATATCTTCTACGGTAGCAAAATTGGCTGTCTTTATTCCATTTTCATCATATATACTTGACACCATAACATGCACGGGAAAACGTTCCCCATTTTTACGCATATATATGTTTTCATAATCTTTAGTGTTTTTATTCTGTATTAATAATTTATAACGTTTATCATTCTCTTTTTTTAATTCAGGGGGAGAAAACGGATAGGGACGTTTTAAACCTAATAATTCTTCCTCTGTAAAACCTGTCATTTTACAAAACGAAGGGTTTACACTAATTATTTCTGAATCTAAGTTGATAGCAAACAAGCCTTCATGCATTGATTTTAAAAGGCTTGATGAAAATTCATTGGCAACTTTTAATTCTAATTCATTATTTTTTCGTTCGGTAATGTCTTGTGTGGTCCCAATGACTTTTACAGGATTAGCATCACTATCAAAAATAAATTCGCCAAAGGCATGAACCCAAGCTTCTTCTTTTGAATCTATTTTTACAATCTTATATTCTATATCTATTTTTTTTCTGTTCTTAATAGCATTAGTAAAATGTTCTACCGTTTTCTCAATATGATTTGGATGAATAATAGCAATCCAACCGTCCACGGATTTCACATACGATTCATTTATACCAAAAATTTTATCTAGCACTTTAGAACTTCCCCAAGCACCAGATTTTAAATCAATTGTATAAGAACCAATATTAGCAACTATTTGAGATTGTCTTAGATTATATTCACTTTCTTGAAGTTTTATTTCTGATTTCTTACGATGGGTAATATCTTGCATCGTCCCAATCATTTTTATAGATTTCCCATCTTTATCATAAATAAATTCTCCAGTACCATGTACCCAAATCTCTTCCTTAGTATTTAATTTTACAACTCTATACTCTTTATTAAACTTTCTATTATTCTTGATTCCATTTTCCAAATAATTTAACATCTGCTCTCTTTCATCTGGATGAATAATATCTACCCAACTATCAATGGTTTTTACATAGGATTCCGAAATACCAAAAACATTATTTAAAACTGCTGAAGACTCCCATATTCTTGTATTTAAATCTAGAACATAAGAACCAATGTTACCAACTACTTGAGACTGTCTTAAACTATATTCGCTTTCTTGAAGTTTAATTTGAGACTTTTTACGATCCGTTATATCTTGAATAGTACCAATTAATTTGATAGGATTATTTTCTTCATCAAAAACTAATTCTCCTATACCATGAGCCCAAATTTCTTCTTTTGTATTGTATTTTATTATTCTGTATTCTTTGTTAAAGCGTTCATTATTTGCTACACACTGTTCAAAATAACTTAACAATTCTTCCTGCTCATCAGGATGAATACGAGCATTCCAACTTTTAACAGTTCTCTCATAGGATGCATCAATACCAAAAAGTTCGTCTAAAACGTCAGAGCCTTCCCAAAACTCGGTTTTTAAATCCACAACATAAGACCCCAAATTAGCAACGATTTGTGATTGCTTTAAATAATACTCACTTTCCTTAAGTTTGGCTTCTACTTTTTTACGTTCTGTTATATTCCGTCCAATAGACAACACCTTACCATCTAGTTGCTTCTTTGCTGTGATTTCTAGATCAATTATTGTATTATCTTTGCACCTCATCTGCCTTTCAAAAAGCACAGATTCACCCTTAACGATCCTATCATAGAGGTTTTGATCTGAAATAAAGTCTCCAACAAGAAAATCATGAATACTTAATTTTGAAAATTCCTCTAAAGTATAGCCTAATATTTGATACGTTGCTTTATTAAATGTATGTATGGTGCCATCTAATGAGTAAGAGAGTATGGCATCACTTGCTTGATTCATTAAGGCTTTATACGACTCATCTTTCTTTTTAATTTCGCCTATAATCTTAAACTTTTCTATAACAACACTTATTAGACTTCGTGTTAGTTTTAGTTCACGAATATCTTGTAATGAAGGCGTATTTATAGTTTTACTATAAATTGCAAAAGTTCCTAAAACATCATTGTTTTCGGATAATATAGGCAATGACCAACATGACCTTAAGTTATTCTCTAAGGCTATATCTTTATAATTTACCCATAATTTATCAGTGCTAATATCTGAAACTATTATAGGTTTTTTTGTAAATGCAGCTGTGCCACAAGAGCCTTGACTCTCTCCTATTTCAACCGTTTTAGTTAGTTCAACAAAAGGTTTTGGCATTGAAGGCGCCGCGACAAGATTAAGATGAACACCATCGTCATTTAGTAAACTTAAAGAACCAAAATATTCTGGATGAACCGATTCAAAATTTAAAAGTAACTTATTAAAAATCTCATCGATGGGTGTATTTAAAGCAATTAAATCTAAAATTTCATTTTTATGAATTAATAATTGCTCTGCTTTTATCCTTTCGGACACCTCTTTATCTAAGTCTATTTTTTTTTGCTCTAGTTTACTAATGAGTCGCTCACTATAGAGTTTTAAAACTTCTTGCTCAGAGTATTGAATACCTTTAGTAGACTTTATTGTTGTCTGATCTTCTTTTAAAACACCCTGAATAACTTTTAGTATTTTTTCTTGATCTGTAGGCTTTCTTAAAAAATGAACAGCACCAAGCTTCAAAGCAAACTCCTCGTCAAGCTTTTCTGTATAAGTGGAGGTATAATAAATGAATGGAATATGACTAAATTTTTTATCTTTTTTACATTCTTGACAAAATATATAGCCATCCATTACAGGCATCAAAATATCTGAAATTATCAGATCCACCTTATCCTTATTGTCATAAGTATTCTTTAGTATACCTAAACCTTCTTTTCCATCATTTGCTTCAAGAACTTTGTATCCAGCTTCTTCAAGTACAACTTTTAGCAAATAAAGATTTTCATAGATATCATCTACTATTAATATGGTTTTCATAAATACTATTTCGACTGCTTTATTTTATAAATTCTCACCATTTGACCAACAAAGGTATCAGGGTTTATAGGTTTTTCTATATAACCATCCGCACCTGCTTCAAGTGCCTTTTCTCTATCTCCTCCCATAGCATAAGAGGTCACAGCAATTAAGGTTGTATTTTTTGGCAACCCATTATGCCTAAGCTTAGCACAGATTTCATAACCATCCATATCTGGTAGTTGGATATCTATTAAAATGATTTCTGGATGATTATCATGTGCTAACTGTAATCCATCAACACCATTATAGGCTTTTAATACATTATAATTACTATTTGTAAGTAGGTAAGATAACATATACATATTTTGTTCGTTATCTTCAATTATTAAGATAGATGGACTCATATTTTTTGGGGTATAAAACCAACATTCTAGAAATTTAAATATATTACATTTAGTTGAGTCTCATAATTTATTACTCATTTATTTTATTGGAATGCTTAAGCGGTAATTTAAAAGTAAAATTACTTCCTACTCCTATTTCACTTGAGACTTGCAAAGTGCCTCCTAACTTTTCTATTAAATTTTTACAAATTGCTAAACCAAGACCGGTCCCTTCATGACTGCGACTTAGCCCTGTTTCAAGCTGAACAAAAGGCATAAATAACCTAACGAGATCATCTTTTTGTATGCCAACACCCTCATCTATAACTTCGGTTACAACATAATCATCAATAACCTGAACTTTCACAAGGATTGTTCCGATTTTAGAAAATTTTATAGCATTAGAAAGTAAGTTTAAAAATATCTGCTCAACTCTTCGTTCATCACTTATAAGCGTAATATCTATTTCAGCAATTTCAGTGCGCATTTTAAGCCCTTTAGCCAGGGCTTGTGGTAATAAAAAATCAATTGTTCTTTCTAAAGCTGCTAAATAATCAAATGGATAATACGTTACTTTTAGTTTACCTGCCTCTATTCTAGAAATATCCAAAACGTCGTTGATTAAACTCAATAAATGCTCACCACTATTTTTAACCATGGTAAGTTGTCTTTTTTGTTCTTCATTTAGTGGTCCTGCCAATTCCTTTATTAATATCCCAGTAAAACCAATAATAGAATTCATAGGTGTTCTTAACTCATGCGACATGGTTGCTAAAAAAGCAGACTTCATTAAATCTGCAGATTGTGCTTTTTCTTTTTCTTTTTCTAATTCAGCCGTTCTCGTTTCTACTAACTTTTCGAGATTATTCTTATAGTTTTCTAATTCTAGTTCGGCTTTCTTACGTTCTGTAATATCCCTAATCACACCAATTAAAAATTTGGCATTACTACTATCTACAAACCGTGTCTTTTTTGTAGAAATAATAAGTGTTTCTTTGTTACTTAAAGTCATTGTCTCCTCGTTAATGTTATCAATGCCAGAATCAAGGACTTCTTTATCAATTCGGAAGGCTTCATCGCGTTCAGAAGGCAACACATTTTCAGCTAAAGTTTTACCAATAACATCTTCTTTTGCAAGGTTTAAAAGATTACAAAAAGCATTATTCGCTAATAGTATATGACTATGCTCATCTTTTACAAAAACCGGATCTGCAATATTATTTATTATATTTTCAAGATATCTTTCGCTTTTCAGGACTTGCTCCTCGGCCTTTTTTCTTTCAGTAATATCATTCAGTATACCAATGTAGCTCGTTAATTCTTTATTAACATCAAATACACCAACCGCTTTAGCCGAAATCCACCTTACCTCACCATTTTTATGAAGTAATCTAAAATCTTTTAATAAGCTTTGATTTGACATAATTGATGTTTTCCAACGCTCTAAAACCATATCTCTGTCCTCTGGGTGAATGGCATTAGACCATCCAAACCCTAAAGCTTCACTAAAAGTTTGTCCGGAATATTTTAACCATTCTTCATTAACATAGTTACAATTCCCTTCAGTATCTGATTGAAAAATAGCTACTGGAGCATTTGCTGCTAAGCGCCTAAACTGTTGCTCACTGTTTTTTAGTTTTTCCTCAGCTTCTTTACGTTGCGTAATATCTTTAGCCACAATACCCAATGCTATGGGTTTATTTGTTTCTGGATCTTTTATTAAAAACCCTGACTTTTCAATAGGTATAAAATCTCCCGTTTTAAAATTCTTTAAATATGTTTCTCCACTCCATTTGTTATTCTTATTAATATAAGGTAACTGCTCATTTATAATGACATCTTTATAAGCTTGAGGGAAAAAATCTGTGATTGAATCTATATGTTCTAAATCGGTATTTAACCCTACTAATTTCCGACCATTAGTATTTAGGTAAATGGGTTTCCCCTCTAAGGTGGCTAATCCAATAAATTCGTCACTTGTTTCTATTAAAGAACCTAGCATTACGTTATTTGCGTCTGCTTTCTTTATTTCCGTAATATCTGTAAAATAAATAGTCACCCCTTTTTTTGAAGGGTAGATTCTGTTTTCAAACCATTTGTCTAATGGTTCGTAATAATCTTCAAAATATATGGTTTTTTGAGTTTCAATAGCCTCATGGTAAGCCTTATAAAAAGACAAGCCTTTGCCTTCTGGAAATATATCCCAAATATGTTTACCTAGTAAATCATCTTTTGATTTGCCTAAAAGATCTGCTGCTTTTTTATTGACATAGGTGTAACACCAATTGGTATCTAACGCTACAAAACCATCCGAGATATTATTTAAAGAGGTTTCTAATTGATTAGTTAATTTTTCTTCAGATTCATGTTTTTCAACCTTTAAATCTAAATATCTTTTTTTGTATTGTAATATAGAAAACACATCGCGATCTTGACTGGCAATAAAAGTTGCCTTACAACCATCTGAATCTATAAATTTCAAATACGTATAAAGAATAACAGATAAAAGTAAAGCCGCAATAGACTTTCCTAAAATTTGACCTAATAATAATTGATTAAAATCGTCTTCACCATAATTAAATATTAAATTAAATAAAATAGCGTCAAAAAATAAGACTATTACTAAAGATGTAAAAAGCACGAGAAAGAAGGGTAACTTTTTAATTTTTGAAATTAAAAATTGATAAATCACAACCATCCAAATAAAATCTAGAAGCAATAAAATTTTCCCAACAGCAAAGTACCTATAATTTAACAAGAAAAACGATGTTGATTCTGTTTCATTTACAGCTAGTGAAGTAAGTTTTGGATCATAAGTAACACTGTACAGGGCTAATAACAGAAAGTTTGAAATAATCATCCCTAATATAAGTACTCTTGCACTCGTAGCGCCTTCTTTTATATAAATTAACAAGACAGCGAACAGAATTGAGCTAAAAATAATTACAGATCCAGGGAAAACGATCAGATCATCAAGAACCATTAAACTTACTCTTGAACCAGAAAGAGATTGTAAATATTGAATAGATCCTAAGAAAAGATAAAGAGGAGCTAAGCCTAAACTCTTCCTAAATCTAAATAAAATAAGGATGCTAGAAACTATTAATGAAAATTGTAATATAATAGTAATATAGATATTCATGCGCTAGTAAATTAAACCTCTTACAAGTTAAGTGTTTAATTAGAAATACATATATAAAAATATAGTTTACTCAAAGTAAACCGCTTTTAGAACTGTTTCCCCATATTATTTATGCTTAATTTTCCGAACCTTAGAGCAACTCATTTGCACGTCTTTAAACAAGAAATCGCTTCCTTTTAAATTATGTATTAGCGCAAGTAACACCAAAGGATCAACAAATTTAAATCCACACCTTTGGTTTTTTTTCTTATAAGCTCTCAACGCCCTAAAATATCCTCAGACTTTATTTCTGCATTTTATTTGCTAAATTAGTTACCTAAACACGCCACTAATCCTACACAAAATGAAAAGATTTTTAATGACCTTAACTTTCTGCGGACTAACTTTAATAGCAAAATCACAAAATGCAAGTGTAGAGCAATCAACTTACGGAATCCAAACGGGAATTTTAGGAATTTGGGTGCATAATGAATCAAAACTATCAAATCAATTCGTTTTAAGAAGTGAACTGGGACTTGACACAGGAATATATGGAAGTGATACTAATGATATTGATGGATTTTTACTCACACCTACAATAACATTAGAACCGCGTTGGTATTACAATTTAAACAAAAGAGAAGAAAAATCGAGACGGATAGATGGAAATAGTGGTAATTTCATTTCCATAAAAATTACATATCATCCTGATTGGTTTATAATCTCTAACGAAGACAATATTAATTTTATAAGTGATATTTCTATAATCCCAACTTGGGGACTGAGAAGAAATCTTGGAAGTCATTTCACTTATGAAACAGGAATTGGAATCGGTTACGTTCATTACTTCAAAGAAGATCATGTCATTTTAGTAAATGAAAGCGATGTTGCTGTTAACCTGCATTTAAGACTTGGGTATCGATTTTAATAACCTAATACAAACGTTGTACATACACCACCCCTAACTATTTCTTTAAATTATCTTAAGCTCTAAACAAATGCATACTTTTTCCTTTAATCATATAGCACTTGCTGTAAAAGACGTCAACACGTCTATTGAATTTTATCAAAAGGCACTTCAACTTAAAGAAATTAAGAATACAGCTTCAAACTCTAAAACAAGATGGCTATCTCTTAGTGATGGAAAACAACTTCATCTAATTCCTCGTCCAAATTCTGAAATAAAAATTAATAAAGCTGTGCACTTTGCTTTAGCAACATCTAATATAGATGCATTTATTAAGCATCTAGAAGATTTAAAAATCGAATACTCTGATTGGCTAAATACACCAAACAAAGATTATATACGAAAAGACGGAATTAAGCAGGTTTACTTTCAAGATCCCAATGGCTATTGGATTGAAATCAATGACGACACCACTTTATAACCGTACAACAAGTTACTAAACACTTCTAATTTAGAATAAAAAAAAGGGTAAAGAACTTGCCTCTACCCTATTTCTATCCCTAATTAAACATCACAACTAGAATAGTCATTCATGTGCATTGTACCTTGTGTCTTAAGCTGGGTATGCCAACTAAAAGCTTCTTTAAGAATATGCGGTGTTTGTCCGCCCAAACTATAAGCTTTATTAAAATAAGCCAACAATTGTGCTCTATAATCTGGATGCACACAATTATTAATAATGAGTCGCGCTCGTTCTACTGGAGCTAAACCTCTTACATCTGCCAAACCTTGTTCAGTAACCAAAACATCTACATCATGCTCCGTATGATCGGTATGAGATACCATTGGGACAATATGCGAAATAGAACCACCTTTAGACGTAGAAGGACAAGCAAAAATACTCAGGTAGCCATTTCTAGCAAAATCACCAGAGCCACCTATACCATTCATCATTTTTGTTCCTGTAATGTGCGTAGAATTTACGTTGCCGTAGATATCAAACTCTATAGCGGTATTAATTCCAATAATTCCCAAACGACTAATAACTTCAGCAGCATTACTAATATTCTGTGGCCGTAAGACTAATTTGCTTTTATATTTTTCAAAATCTTTAAATATGTTATCCGCGCATTTTTCTGTGACCGTTATAGATGATGCCGACGCAAATTCTAATTTCCCAGCATCAAAAAGATCAAAAGTACTATCTTGAAGCACTTCAGAATACATGGTCAAATTTTTAAATCGGCTTTTAGTAAAACCCGATAAAATAGCATTTGCTGTTTTTCCAATACCTGCTTGTAATGGTAAAAGCGACTCTGTTAATCGGCCTTCATCAACTTCTTTACCTAAAAAATCAAGAATATGATTGGATATGGCTTTCGTTTTTTCATCCGGATCTGAAATCACAGCAGGCGAATCTGGCTTTTCGGTATATACAATAGCAACCACTTTACTAGGATCTATTCTAATAAATGGGTCACCAATTCTAGTATCCGATTTTAGAATAGGAATAATACCTCTATGAGGTTGTTTTTTTAATACTTTTATATCGTGCAGCCCTAAAAAGCTCTCAGGAAAACTAGTGTTAATTTCAATAATAATCTTATCTGCTTTTTCTAAAAATATAGGAGAATTACCTACAGATGTTGTTGGTACAATAAAACCTTCTGCCGTAACGGAAACAGCTTCAACAATAGCGACATCAATTTTAAATGTATCTATTTTTTGTAGCATATCTGCAGTTTGTCCCAAGTGCTGATCTACGTACAGAACCTCATGCTTATTAATAGCAGTTCTTAAAGTAGGATCTGCTTGAAATGGCATTCGTTTAACTAAGGCACCATTTCTTGCTAAATTGGCATCTGTATCATAGCCTAAAGATGCACCACTTAACACCGTTACTTTTAATCCCTCATAAAGAGCTCTTTCTGCAACCATAGGCAAAACAGCCTTGCTATCCCCTGCTTTTGTAAAACCACTAACACCTAAAACATCGTTATTATTAATTAATAAAGCAGCTTGTTCCGTTGTCTGTATTTTATCTAAATAAGGGGTGTAATGTATTCTTTGCATAATGTGAGTCTTTTATAAATTGTGGGATAAAAAAAATCTCGTATTTGATTAAAATTGAACCACCAATTGGGCTTTCAATAAAATACTTTGGCAATTTATATAAGATTTTTAGTGTCTTTTTATTAAAAAAAGACATTGTATTATTAATTTAGTGCATTCATCACAAATGCTACCTATATAATGAACAATAAATATTATTTAACAGAGGTCGACAAAAACCCTAAAAGCATATTTTGTTACCATACGACCATGAATGATTTATTTATTGAACACCATAGTCATGATAAAGGACAGTTTTTATATACCGAAGGTGGCGTAGTCCATGTTAAGACCAATACCAGAATGTATTATTTACCAGCAAGGCACTATATGTGGATTCCTGCGGGTACAAAACACGCCATCTACCCTAGTTCTCCCAAAGTAATTATGAGAAACTTGTATTTCCCAATGCCATCGCAGACATCAGACTTTTACAAAAAAGAAGGTATTTATCATATTAACAACCTGCTCATGGAATTGTTATTATTTACTAAAAATTGGAATGGGGACATCATCAAAACTCAAACAAACAAATACCCAATTGTATATGCTTTTAAAACACTTTTAGAACAGAGTGTCTCACAATCACTACACTTAGAACTTCCACATCCTACAGATAGCCGATTAATAAGCATTACCAAATATATGTCTGATAAAATAGACCAGGAACACCTATTACCCAAATTGGCTTCAAGTTTTAGTATGACAGACAAGTCGTTATACCGTCTTTTTAAAAAAGACTTAAACATGTCTTTTATAAAATACTATACACAATTAAGAATATTTAAATCTTTAGAATATTTAATGAATTCAGATTATAGCATATCTCAAATAGCAAATATGGTTGGCTATAATAGCATGCCTACCTTTAGTAACACCTTTAGTAAAGTTATGGGTAAACGTCCATCAGAATACAGAAAAGCTAACGAAATTTATACCGAATCTTAAAAAATACGTAAAGTCACGTATATAAATATCTAAACTATTCCCTAATTTTATAAACTTATAATACCATGTTAAAACGCTTCTTATCCGGAATATCAAAAAGGATAAATGGTATGATTATGTTTATATAACACGTTACCTACAATTAGAAAATGACAGAGAACAATAGAAAGACATTAGAATTAGTTAAAGGCAACCTATCCTTAATACTTCTTGTTCCAACAATTTTGGGAGGTTTTTGGCAACTGTTTGAATTACAAAAAATAAGCACTTCATTCATAAGATTTTTCTCTATTTCACAAGTTATAGCTGATGGATTATTGATTTTATTTGTCCTTTCAATAATTTATTTGTCCTTTAAATTTGGAGTTTATCTATCAGCTAATATTGAGAAAGAACCTAGAATTCTTTATAAAATAAGACTGTTTTTATTACCAGTTATATTATCGTTACCTATTATCCTTTTTATAATCAGATTTAATAAAAATAAAGAGATAAATGTATTTCTTTTAGATTCAGCTTTATTTTCAGCTACCTTATTAATAGGGATTTTAGTTGAAATTATTGGTAAAAAAAGAATTAACAAAATTTTTCTTAATGAATGGTTTCGTGAGTTAATTTTCCCTATTATTATTGCAATATCACTTATAGGTTCTATATATTTTATTTCATTTGTTTTTAAAATTTTTCATAAATCATTCCTGTTACCTGAAAATTTAAAGAATGTGGAAAATATTGAATGTCTCGTTAAAAGGAAAATTCAAACTTTTCAAATATTATATTTAAATGATAAATATATTTTTTTGGAATTAGTTTCTGAAAATGAAAAAAAACGAATTGAAATAATCGAATTTAAAGAACTATTTAAAAAAAATAACTGTAGGTAACACCGTATAAAAATAATTGCGGTTATGTGCTTAATCAAAGGTCGTTGCGTGTTTGTAACGTCTGATTTTCCTTCGGAAAATCCTCGCATACAAACCCGCAACTATTCTTATACATAAACGTTGGCAAAAATATAACCTAGAATGAAAATTAGAATATTAACATTATTGATTGGAATATCATTAAATAGCTTTGCTCAAGACCAAATATTATTTGATAATATATGGATATTACAGGATTTGGTCATAGATAGCGATAGTCATCTACCACCAAATAATGAAGAAATTACATACGTGACTTTAGATTTTGATTCCTATGTCTATGAATCAATCGAATATTTTAATTTATTTGGTACAACTTGTGAAACTATTGGTGGATTAATAGAATTCAATAATACTAGTAACAATTTTTCGTTCTCGGATGGCCCATACGAATCACTTGGAGGAGGATGTATGCAGTCAGAAAATTCTATCTATGAAGGCATTTATTTTGACTTCTTTTATGAGAATTATAATAATGGAAACACATTCGACTATTCCATTACTGCAAACGGTGATGAAAGTATGAGCTTAATTATAACGTCATTTAATGGTAATCAAGCTATTTATGGTTCTGAGGTTTTGTCGATTGGAAATAATGAAAAAAATGATATTTCTTTATTTTACAATGCACAGAATAGTTCGGTTGAAATAGATTCTAAAAAACCTTTTGAATATATCTCAATCCAAATTTTCAATTCTCTTGGCAAGCAAGTTTTATACCTGTATGAAAACAATGAAGAAAAAATTAGTATTAATATTAATATACAAGATTTAACTGATGGAATATATTTCGTTTCATTACAAAATGAGATAGGTCAAATTATAAGAAAAAAAATAATAAAATACTGATATGAAATTTTAGTTAAAATACTTTTGCTAACACCGTGTATAATTAATGGCTGTTTCAAGCCTACTTACGAAAATCCTCACGGATTTTCTATTCGGTTTTTATTTGCTAAATTACGTGCTAAACCACGCAACAAACCATATACAAAACCGTTGTGTGCAATTTGAGGCAAATTTTACTTTTATACCAATTTTTGGTATATTTGAGCTAAAATTAGTATCAAATGAACAAAAATACATCAATATCACTCGGAAATTATTTCGACCAATTCGTGCAAAGCCGAATTAGTGAAGGAAGATTTAAAAACGTCAGTGAAGTAATTCGTGCTGGATTGAGACTTTTAGAGGAAGAAGAAAACAAAGTAATTGCTTTGAAAACTGCAATACAAGAAGGAATTGACAGCGGAATAGCTCACGATTTTGACCCAAAAAAGCATCTTGAATCTCTAAAAGCGAAAAAGCACTCGAATGGCTGAATATAAGTTGACGAACAAAGCTGTTGAGGATTTATCAAAGATTTGGGATTATACATTTGAGGTTTGGTCGGAAAAACAAGCTGACAAATATTACGATAGACTAATTTCTGATTGTCAAGAAATTGCAGAAAATCCTCATTTAGGAAAAAACTACGAAGGAATATCAAAACAACTTCTCGGAATTAAGGCAAATCGACATATATTTTTTTACAGAACTCTGGATGAAAATTATGTTGAGATAACAAGAATATTGCACGAAAGAATGGACTTAAAGAAAAGAATAGCGGAATAAAAAACTGCACACAACAAAGAACTGAGTT
>NZ_JAHKPS010000025.1 GCF_018860565.1 Winogradskyella psychrotolerans | reverse complement strand
TGATGGTAGGTTGGCCGGCTACATTTAAAGAGAATGGTAATATTTCATAACACCCAGAATTTAGATATTCTACCCTAATAAATATAATTTCCCCATCTGTTCCTGAATAATTACTCAAATCAGCTATAGCATTAACATCAGCTTCAGCATCAATAAGTGAATTATGGTAGGTAACTATTAACTCACTAGGGTTAGGTGCGCTTGCTAGAACTACTGGAGTATTAGAATCTAATTCAAAAATATAAGGAGGAGCACCAGTATCACAAACAAATAAATCATCAGGCGCTTCCGTAATTACCTCTGGTAATACCTCAACACAAACTTCCTGTGTATATTCACAACCAAAATCATCTGTAACTCTATAAGTATAACAATACAAACCAGCTACTGATGGCTGAACTGTTATTACGTTTCCTGCAGTACCTGTTATTGTAGCATCTGCATCCCATGCTTCAGTCTCAATTACAGGTGTAAAAGAAAGCTCTGGTGGTTGTAAATTAGGATCAAACTCAATACTCCAAGCAAAAATATGTCCGTTATCTGCTCCAATATTATCAACAACTCTAATCGTCCAATCTCCATTTAAAGGCGAACCAAGAAGCCCATCTAAAGAGTTTATAGAACTATAAGTTCCTGCTGGAACATAAGAATCATTGTAAGTTCCAGGTCCATCTCCGTTAGGAAACGTACCGCCAGTTTGAATACCTCCAACCAAAGTTGGAAATCCACCAACAGGTACAAAACAATACTGACGACCTTCTCCGGGTGTTGTATTACTACTATTTCCATCAACTGTTCCCGTTGCCCATGGAATACCTAAATTTGCACTAGAACCACCTTGATCATGCATTCTAACAACTTGTCCGTTAGGCGATATTATCTCTATATCTAAATCTCCTAAATACGAATGCTCCATGGTTACACAAATACTAATCAATTGACTAATATCTGTTAAAGCTTGTGCAGAATCATAACAATCTACAGTTATAGATGTCTCGTAAACCGCTCCACTTCCATCTGGTAAAAATGTAATACCACTCACAGGAGGTGTACAGTTATTAATAAATTCAACAGCTTCAACTTCACCTGTTATATCAGTACTCTCTCCATAACAAAGCACAGAGTTTGCTGCGCCTGTTCCTGTAAAATCAGGTTCAGTAGCAACTTGAATAACTTGGTTAATTAAATTGTTATTATCACATCCAAGTGGATCAATTGAAGTATTTGCATCACGTATATTTAGATTTACAATATATACGCCTGGATCAGGATACGAAAAAGTTACGCTTTGGCCAGATGCTGTATTACCATCACCTAAGTCCCATTCATAAGTAGCACCAGTTCCATCAACAGAAAACACACCACTACCATTTAAAGTAACCTCTTCATTAGGACACACTCTTATATAGCCATCTCCGTTTGGTGCAGGAGATGTAGAATCAATCTGAGAGTTAATAGTTTGGCATGGTGTTAGACAAGCGATACTCGCTTCCCACCCATTTATATTACCAGCTGCATTTGAAACAAATTGAATTGTTATACATCCTGAAGTATTATCCTCAGTAGGCTGTACTAATCCAGGACTATTTGAACCTGAGAAATCGCCAAAAGAAGTTGCCGCAACACTATCTCCATCAAAAATAGACATAATATCTTGGTTTACTTGTGTTACAAATTCGGTAAAATTTAATTGTATTTTCTGACCTGGATTTTCAGGACATATGGTTAAGATAAAATTTTCATCATCCCCATAGTTACCAAATTCACCTCCTGAATCGTAAAAAATCCCACCACATTGACTAACTGTTGCTGTTTGCATATTTACATCCTGAGCCAACATTAGCGATGTAAATAATATAGAAATTATAGTAATTATATACTTCATGTTTATAATTTTATTGATATTGAGACTTAATAATGATATAATAATTTGTACCATCTACCTGATACATCGCTGCTGCTCTAGAATGAAATTCAAAATTATACTTTAGTGGATTAAAAGTATTAGGATTAAAGTTTTCATCTCGTTTTAGTTCTGAAACAAAACCATCAAAAACGGACACCTCAGATAATTTAGGACACGCTTTTTTGTTTTTTTCATCAGTTACTAATTTAATCTCTACTCTATTTCTAAGAATATGTTTAATACTCCTAAGCCTATGTGGATTGTTAAAAACATATTTATCAGCAAATTCACCATAAACCTCTATAATTTGAGCACGCTCATTAGCTGTTAATGGCAACTTTACATTGTCATTAAATTTTGCCAAAGGAACTGGATTTTTTTGTTTGGACTGCTGGCTAAACATACATAAAGGCATGAGTATCAGAGTAAGAATAATCATTAGTTTTTTCATTGTTCAAATGGATTTTTTAAAGTTTCGAAAATTAAGAAAATTTTAATAAAACCTATGTTAATTCACCAAGGATAATGACATTTTAACGGTTTTTATTATATAACAGTTATATAATTAATTTCCCTACCTATATGATGCTATTTTTATTGCTTATCTTTGCCACTTGCTTTTAAAAACTGAAAACCAATTTATTTTACAATGAAAATCAATAGTGATTTTAACGATATAGATGCTTTAGGTGATAATCACATAGGATCATCTAGCGACACACCATTAAGAGCTGATGCTTTTAAACTTTCTAACAATGACAAAATTGACATTATTAAAAGTGATGTTAAACATATTTTAGAAACTTTAGGTTTAGATTTAAATGACGATAGCCTTAAAGGCACTCCAAACAGAGTTGCCAAAATGTTTGTTAATGAGATTTTTGGAGGTTTAAATCCGGATAAAAAACCAAACGCCTCAACATTTGACAATAAGTATAAATACGGCGAAATGCTTGTTGAGAAAAACATCACAGTTTACTCAACCTGCGAACACCACCTATTACCTATTGTTGGACGAGCACATGTTGCGTATATATCTAACGGGACTGTTGTTGGCTTATCTAAAATGAACAGAATAGTCGATTATTTTGCCAAACGACCACAAGTACAAGAGCGACTAACGATTCAAATTGTTAAAGAGCTTCAAAGTGTTTTAAATACAGAAGATGTGGCTTGTGTTATTGACGCAAAACATTTATGTGTTAATTCTCGTGGCATAAGAGATATTGAAAGTAGCACTGTTACTTCAGAATTTGGAGGTCAATTTAAATCTAAAGAAACAAGACGAGAGTTTTTAGACTACATTAAATTAGATACACAATTTTAATTTTTTCACTCAACACACTAATTCAATTTATTGATTCATTTTTCAAAATCGCATCATGTCATTATATAATACAAATCAAATAAAATTATACAATACACTTTCTGGTGAAAAAGAAATTTTTCAACCCATAACTGATGGCTATGTTGGAATGTATGTTTGCGGTCCAACAGTATACAGTAATGTACATTTAGGTAATGTGAGAACATTTATGTCTTTCGATATGATTTTTCGCTACCTTAAACATTTAGGTTATAAAGTGCGTTATGTTCGAAACATCACAGATGCTGGTCATTTAGAAAATGATGCAGATGTAGGTGAAGATAAAATTACAAAAAAAGCCAGATTAGAAGCTATTGAACCTATGG
The DNA here is from genome assembly GCF_018860565.1 of Winogradskyella psychrotolerans. Taxonomy (GTDB): domain Bacteria; phylum Bacteroidota; class Bacteroidia; order Flavobacteriales; family Flavobacteriaceae; genus Winogradskyella; species Winogradskyella damuponensis. Next base: position 189,235 of record NZ_JAHKPS010000025.1, on the reverse strand, counting down.
AAATAGTACAGCGTTATACTGTAGATTTTCATAATGTACTCAACACTTTTAACTTTTTACCTCCAAGTATTGAACCTACTGCTACAGGTCACATTATTGAACAGATAGAGTTAATTCAATCTATAATTGATAATGGTTTTGGCTATGTTGTTAATGGTTCGGTTTATTTTGATGTGCATAAATACAATGAATCTAATGAATATGGTATTTTAAGCAAACGTAAATTAGAAGACTTAATACATAACACCCGAGCACTTGACGGTCAGAGCGATAAGAAAAACCCACAAGACTTTGCCCTTTGGAAAAAAGCAGAACCAACGCATATAATGCGCTGGCCTTCGCCTTGGAGTGATGGTTTTCCTGGTTGGCATTTAGAATGTACTGCTATGAGCACTAAATATCTTGGTGAGTATTTTGATATTCATGGTGGAGGAATGGATTTAAAATTCCCACATCACGAATGTGAAATTGCCCAAAATCAAGCTGCCAAAGGTCAGGCACCAGTAAAATATTGGATGCATGCCAATATGTTAGAATTGAATGGAGCCCGTATGAGTAAATCTACTGGAAATTATATAAATCCAGCTGAATTACTTTCAGGAGACAATGATATTATGTCTAAAGCATACAATCCAAGCGTCATTCGATTTTTTATGATGCAAGCATCTTACAGAAGTATTTTAGATTTAACAGATGATGGTTTGGCAGCTGCCGAAAAAGGATTTCACAGACTTATGGATGCGATTTCCTTAATTGATAATTTAAAAACAAGTTCTACATCTTCATTTAATATTGCTGAATGGAAGCAAAAATGCTACGATGCGATGAATGATGATTTTAATACTCCTATTTTAATTGCCACACTTTTTGAAGCTGTAAAATTTATTAATCAAATTAAAGATGGAAGTGCTAGCATAACATCTACAGATTTAGAATCTTTAAAAAGCACCATTAACATTTTTGTGTTTGACGTACTTGGCTTGGTAAATATTTCTAAAACAAATACTGGTAGCGATAAACTAGCGAGTGCAGTAGAAATTCTAATTAACCTAAGAAAAGAAGCCCGATTAAACAAAGATTTTGCACTGTCTGATAAAATTAGAGACGAATTGGCTGAAGCAGGTATTAAACTTAATGATAGTAGAGAAGGCACAACTTTTACGACAAACTAATCGTGAAGAAACTTTTAACATATCCTTTTTTATTACTGATTAAATTATACCAAATATTTATTTCACCAATGACTCCTGCGACTTGCAGGTACCAACCAACATGTTCTCACTATGCAAAAGAAGCACTTGAAGTACATGGTTTTTTTAAAGGCGGTTGGTTGGCTTTAAAACGGATTTTTAGTTGTCATCCCTGGGGAGGTAGTGGTTTTGATCCAGTTCCGAGAAAGGATGACAACTAAAAATTCGCCAACGCGCCTGCTCGCCCGTTCTCTAAAAATGTACCCCGTACATTTTTTTTACGTTCCGTCGCCCTGGGGAGGTAGTGGTTTTGATCCAGTTCCGAAAAAAGATGACAACTAAAAACTTGTCTAGAACTACAGTTATCTCAATCACTAAAAAAGATGCTTCATCTATTTTTAACCCACTACAATCTTTGATAAAAAGAGGATTCATTCAAGTTCCTTCAAAAGAAGACTAATTTTACGTTAATCTCATTTTCAATCCCTTTCAAAATATTATCTTTACCTCATAAAATAGAATATTTATGTTTTTATTACAAATTGATTGGGATCCTATTAAGTTTATAGATTTAGGATTTTTTAAACTTCACTTTTATAGTCTTATGTGGATTACAGCCTTTATTTTAGGCTTTCAAATCACTAAACGTATCTATAAAAACGAAGGTCAATCTGAAGAATCATTAGATTCCTTATTTATTTATTCTGTTTTAGGGATTATGCTTGGTGCAAGATTAGGCCACGTTATATTTTACCAACCAGAACTCATTACAGAAGATTTCTTTAGCATCTTTTTACCTTTTAAATTTAAAGGAGGATTTGAGTTTACTGGCTTTCAAGGCTTAGCTAGTCATGGCGCAGCAATAGCAATGATTATTTCTATGTACTTATATAATAAAAAAGTATTACACAAAACAGTACTTTGGATTTTAGATCGCGTTGTAGTCCCTGTTGCTTTAGGAGCTGTATTTGTTAGAATTGGGAACTTTATTAATTCTGAAATTATAGGTAAATATACCGGAAGTGATTTTGGCGTTGTGTTTAAACAATTAGGCGAAACACAACCTAGACATCCAGCACAATTGTATGAAGCATTCTGTTATGTTTTTGTATTTCTAATTCTCTTTTACTTCTATTGGAAAACAAAAAAATCTGAACAACAAGGCTTTTTATTTGGCTTGTTTTTAGTCTTATTATGGACTGTAAGATTCTTTGTAGAATTTGTAAAAGAAGCTCAAAATCCAGAACGTGCAGATTGGCTTCTTAATACAGGACAGTTGTTAAGTATTCCGTTTGTATTAATTGGACTGTACTTCATGTTTATTTATAAACCAAAAACAAAATTGAGCTAATGAAAGTTCAACTCTATTTAAAATCTGTATTTATTGTTTTAATTTGTACTTTGTTTGCATCTTGTAAAGAAGAAAAGACAACCAAATCTGAAAACAAAGTTGTTGTGAGTTTCAAAAAAGAAGGTGTTTTAATGCTTAAAAAAGCAGATTCCGACTCTGTAATAAAGACCTTAGATATTGAAATTGCAGATGACGAATATACCACCCAAACAGGCTTAATGTATAGAACGAAACTTGAAACCAATCAAGGTATGTTATTTGTATTTCCTAATATGCAAATGCGAAGTTTCTATATGAAAAACACTAAAATTCCTTTAGATATTATTTATATAGATGACGATTTATCTATCGTTAGTTTTCAAAAAAATGCAAAGCCTATGGATGAAACCTCTCTTCCATCAGAAGCTCCTGCTAAATATGTTTTAGAAATTAATGCTGGGCTTTCTGACGCATGGCAATTGGCTATTGGTGACAAAATAAGTTTTACCTCAACAAACGAGTAACACAATAGATTACTTATACATCAACATATCTTTTTAGGGCATAATAAAAGAGAACGAATTCTCAAAATAGGTTAAACCCCTTCATCAGTAAAGTTTCTGATATCTATACACGCAACTATATTATAGCTAATGATAGCCAAGTTTAGTCACGACTAAAACAACACAAAACATTGCTATTATTACATACAACAATCTCAATTTAATATTGTTGCACAAAAACAAGCCAGAAATGGCAAGCAAGGCCATAAAACCTGTTTCTAATCGCGTACAAAGTATACCTATAATCAACATTATAAAAAGCAAATGCGTCCACGTACTTTTAGGTTTCCATAAAATAGCAATTGCAACAATAAATTCCATAGCTATAGTCAGCATTGCAAATACTTGACTAATTACACCAAGATTTGGAAATACATCTTTTAAAACAATGCTTTCACCAATATTGGGATCTGTAGCTTGCAAGGCTATTAAACTTTCCGTATTGCTTTTTGTTACCTCTGAAATTTCAGGAAAAAATCCTAAAAAAGGGTCAAACAGAAAACCTCTATTCAACATGTAATAATAGAAGTTACCACTTATAAACTGATTAGATATTAGTTTTTGCAAAACCGACGCCAATATAACAATAACCAAAAGTATCTGAATGTTTTTTAAAAGTATATCACTACGTTTATGATAGCGATAACACAAAACAGAAAGCGTCATAAATGTTAACACAAAATGATGATTTGCCACTCTCAAATACATGAGGTAGAGATCAAAAAGCAGTAGTGCAGAAAAGGCCATCCAAATAATAGGGTGCTTTATCTTGTGACGAAAGAAAAACCAATAAAACAAACCTAGAAAAAGCACTGGAGTTTTCCATATACCATATTTTTCAGACATAATAGAAATATAGATTCCAAGTACTAAAAGCAGCAACTGACTTGCAAGCTCAATGTGATTATTTAATTTCTCTTTTATACCTATCCAATATATCACAGGCTTGTTTTTTTATAATAAATCTCATTGACCAAAGCTCTTGAATAAACACCATGTTTCGAATTAACGGATGGTTTCCATATTTGAATATGAATACTATCTTTGTGCGTTGTTTTTACAAGAAATTCTGCAGCACTCATTAAATTATCATCATTAGGCATTAGTTTTAAATGCTTAAAAATCCGTTCCATTTCATTATTATTTGCAATCAGAGAATCCACTGACATGCCTGGAATATATATCTGATTGTAGTAATAATGGATTCCTGTGTACATACCATAACCACCACCTTTCCATTTATTAAGACTTTGTGTATTTACAAAAAAGAACTGCACAGCAATTACTATAACAGCAAGGCTAGGAATTCCGTACTTCAACAAAAGCACTTTTATTGTGTTAGACATGAATTACAATTGGATTATAAATAAATATATGCTATTAAAGATTTAGAAACAAAAAAAATACCTCTCTATTAAGAAAGGCATTTTTTAAACTCTGAATTAATTCAGAATACTATTTGTTGTAAGCTTAAGCTTCTTCAACGTCTTCTTTCACTTTATTTTTAAGTGCATCAGTTACGTTACCTTTTTTAGCTGTATCATACATAATTGGTGTTGCAATAAATACAGAAGAATATGTACCTACAATTACACCAACGATTAATGCAAATAATAAATCTTTAAGTGAATCTGCACCAAATAAGAACATTGCCAATAACACCACTAATGTTGTTAACGAGGTATTTAATGTTCTACTAATAGTACTGTTTATAGATTTGTTAATAGTTGTATCAAAACTCCAACCTAAGTTTTCATTAAAGTACTCTCTAATTCTATCAAATACTACAACCGTATCATTTAAAGAGTAACCAATTACTGTTAAGATTGCCGCAATAAACGTTTGGTCAATCTCCATACTAAATGGCATAAACCTCCATGTTAATGAATAGATACCTAACAAGATTAAAACATCATGGAAAACGGCAGCTACAGCTCCAAGAGAGAATTGCCATTTCTTAAATCTTAATAAGATGTATAAGAAAACTACTACTAAAGATCCTAAAATAGCCCAGATAGATGATTTCTTAATATCATCGGCAATTGTTGGACTTACTTTACTAGATAACATTTTACCTATTTTCTTATCTCCTGATCCATCTAAAAATTCTTCATATGTAATTCCTTCTGGAAGGTATTTTTGAAGCGCAGTAAACAACATTGACTGTACTTTTTCATCGGCTTCAACAGACGTATCTTCTACTAAATATTTGGTAGAAATCTTTAATTGATTTGGTCCACCAATAGTTTTTACTTCTGCACTTTCAAATACATTATGTAGGTCATTTTTCACTTCCTCAACACTCATATCCTGATCAAAACGTATTTGATAAGTTCTACCTCCAACAAAATCAATACCTTGATCTAATCCTGTTGTAAAAAGAGACCCTAAACTAGCTACAATAAATACCGCAGAAATAGCATAAGCAATCTTACGTTTCTTTAAGAAATCGATATTTACATTGGTAAATAAGTTCTTTGTTAAACCAGTAGAGAAATCTAATTTACCACCTCTATTTATATACCAATCTACTAATAGACGAGTTATAAAAATCGCTGTAAATAAAGACGTTAAAATACCAATGATTAATGTTGTTGCAAATCCTTTAATTGGACCAGTACCAAATACAAATAATATTAAAGCGGTTAAACCGGTTGTTATATTCGCATCTAAAATTGAAGATAAGGCGTTAGAGAAACCATCTTTAATAGATTCTTTTTGCGATTTACCTTTTGCTAATTCTTCTCGTATCCTTTCAAAAATAAGCACGTTTGCATCGACCGAAATACCTATAGTTAATACAATACCTGCAATACCTGGTAAAGTTAATACAGCTCCTAAACTTGCTAATACACCAAAGATTAATAAGATGTTTAATAATAAAGCGATATCTGCAAAACCACCTGCTTTACCATAGTAAAACAACATCCAAAGTAAAACAAATGCTAAAGCGATTACGAATGACTTCATACCACTATCAATAGCCTCTTGACCTAATGAAGGTCCAACCTCATCTGCTTGAACAATTTGAGCAGAAGCAGGTAATTTACCAGCTCTTAAAACGTTAGCTAAATCGACAGCCTCTGTTAGCGAAAATGCTCCAGAAATTTGTGAATTACCACCTGCAATTGGACCTGTAGATACACTTGGCGCAGAATACACAATATTATCTAAAACAATAGCAATATAACCTTGAGTTTCGTATGCTTTTTTGGTCATTTCTTCCCAAATCTTAGCACCTTTAGCATTCATCTGCATACTAACAGCAGGTCTGCTTACTTGGTCATAGTCTTGTCTAGCATCTGTAATTACAGCACCACTTAATTCCGGTACTCCATCTCTGTTTCCTTTAATTGCATAAAGTTCTGAATACTCAGAATCTTCTGTTTGTATTCCCCAAACAAATTTTACATAACGCATTTCTGCAGGAAGTGAAGCTCTATTTTTTGGTGCATTTAAATGCGCCATAACTTTTTCTTTGTCCTTAGCTAAGAACATACCAACTACAGAGCCACCATTTCCGTACCCTTGAATACCTAATGGGTTTAAATCGGCTACATTAGTTGAGTCTGATTCTATCTGACCCGTTAAGTCATCAATAGCACTTGAAGCTGAATCTTGATCTACTGTTGTTTCTGCAATAGCATCGTTTTTAGATTCTTTTGCTTCATTTGCCTTATTTTCTTCAATCAAAGTTTGGTTAACCTGCATTAAATAAGGTAAAACTTCTTGAGTCTTATAGGTTTCCCAAAACTGTAATTGTGCTGTTTTAGTAACTAAATCTTTAACACGCTCAATATCTTTAGCTCCTGGTAATTCTAATAAAATACGACCAGAATTTCCTAAACGTTGAATGTTTGGCGATGTTACACCAAATTTATCAATACGCTTACGTAATACTTCGAAAGCAGAAACGATAGACTCATCAATTTTTGTTTCAATGATACTTTTAACTTCGTTATCTGACATATCGAATTTAATCTCATCACTTAACGTACGATTTGCAAAAATGTCTGGAGATGCTAATTTAGTATCACCTTTAATAGCATCAAATGCTCTAAAGAAAGATTCTAAGTAAGATTCTTGTGCATCTTTTTGTAACTCTTCTGCATCATCTAAAGCTTTATTAAAAATAGGGTCTTTACTGTTATTAGCTAATCCCTTTAAAATGTCTCTAACCGAAATTTGAAGGATAACATTAATACCACCTTTAAGGTCTAAACCAAGGTTCATGGCATTATTTTCAACTTCAGTATATGAATATTTTGCAAACCCTAAATTATAAACTTCAATAGGTTCAAACTTATCACCTACTTTAATTTTAGTGGTTTTTAATGAATCTAAATAGCGAACCTCTTCGATGTTTCTTTTAGATTGGTAATCGTCTTCTGTGTCTGCGATTTTAGCAATTGCTGCTTCTTTTGCTGTATCTTCTAGCTGGTTTGCTTTGAATGTAAATGATAATTGGTAAATACTTACCAAACCAAATAAAAGCGCAAAAAGCTTAATTATTCCTTTGTTTTGCATTGTAATTATTTATTTAATGTCGAATTTTTTGAACGCGCAAATATAGAGTATACACTATAATTCAACAATGTTTTTTATGATTTTGATTTTTAGTCGTTTCTATTGAATAAGAAAGACTTGGAATGAAGTAAAAATTCTTTTAGAAAGAACAGTTTTTTTTAAACGGTTGGCCCTGCTCTAACTTCAGGAATTTTATAGGATATATTATCTATTGCATTGGCAATAGCCGTATTTACTATAACAGCAACATTAACAGTGTTGTTACTTTGTTTTGTATTATTCAGTTCGCTTGAATAATTAACTTTTAGTGGTTTGGAGTGGTCTGTCTTTTGATTTATCTCTGCAACTTGAGTTCCTTCAAAACTCCAATCAATATCACTACCTGTCTTTATTTCAGAAATATTAAGCTCATAGTTTTTTACACCTTTCTTCTCTGGAAAATTATTTGAATGGTTTTGAGAGGAATTGTAAGCTAACTTTAACTCTTCAACGTTAAAAAGTGTCTTCTGAATATAAGCCACATTAGCATCACTATGATAGGTAATTCTAAGCTGACCTTTATTATTTTGACCAATCTGAATTTGAGTAACACCAATACTTTGTAATTTGCCTTGAATGGCTTCAATAGCATTTTCAGTATCTTCAGCTGTAATAGACGTATCTGAAAACTGAATTACAATCTGTTGATTTGGTAGCGTTGTATGCTCTATAAACGTTCCTAAAAACGCTAAGAGTAAAGCTAATATTCCAAATTTCAGTTTGGTTTTCATGCCCCAAATATAGACAAAAAAATAAAGACTGTATTTCAACCGTCTTTATTCTAAATATTTTGAAATTTATGCCCTACAAATCTTCTATTTTGGTCACATCTTCGGGTAAAATCTCATAAACTTACCCTAATTAAAACAAAAACCTCACCAACTGATGAGTTAGCAAGGCTATTGTGAAATAATTAATCTATTGATATAATTAAAGTTCTAATAATCCATTAGTCTTTTTTACACCTTCTGCACTTTCTACCATATGTGCTTTTTCAGCAGCACTTAAAGGTACGTCTACAATCTTTTCAATTCCTTTTCTACCTAAGATTACTGGTACACCAATACATAAATCGTTTAAACCATATTCACCATCTAACAAGGCTGAACATGGAAATATTTTCTTTTGGTCACAAGCAATAGCCTGAACTAAGCCACTTACTGCAGCACCTGGAGCATACCAAGCTGAAGTACCTAATAATTTTGTTAGTGTTGCTCCTCCAACTTTAGTATCTTCTTTTACTTGGTTTAAGCGTTCTTCTGATAAAAATTCAGAAACTTTAATACTGTTTCTAGTTGCATGAGATGTTAATGGCACCATACCTTTATCACTATGACCACCGATTACCATACCATCTACATCACTAATAGGTGCTTCTAATGCTTCAGCTAATCTGTATTTAAAACGTGCAGAATCTAACGCTCCACCCATTCCTATAATTCTGTGTTTTGGTAAACCTGTAGTTTTGTGTACCAAATACGTCATTGTATCCATTGGATTACTTACAACAATAATAATTGTATTTGGAGAATGCTCTACTAAACTTGTTGATACTGTTTTTACAATACCTGCGTTAATACCTATTAATTCTTCACGTGTCATACCTGGTTTACGAGGAATACCAGAAGTAATTACACAAATATCACTATTTGCTGTTTTAGAATAATCGTTTGTACTTCCTGTAATTTTAGTATCAAACCCATTTAAAGATGCACATTGCATTAAGTCCATTGCCTTACCTTCTGCATAGCCTTCTTTAATATCTAAAATTACAACTTCTGAAGCAAAGTTTTTAATTGCAATATACTCTGCACAACTTGCCCCTACAGCTCCTGCGCCAACTACGGTTACTTTCATTTGTTTTATATGTTTTATTATGTGAAACTAATTGTTTTAAATGATTGTAAAATTACGAATAAAATTGCTTTAAACGAAGAAAGCACAAGAGTAAATCTTGTGCTTTTGTCTCTTGTTTTAAGATCTAATTTTATCTGAAGCTCAACGCTATACCAACTGTAGCTGTATTATATTTTTGAAACGTATAATCGCCAAATATTTTAAAGAATCCTAAATTTAATCTTGTGCCTAATGTTGCTCTCATTCCATTTGCCTCAAAATTTAAATTTATAGGGTCGCTTATCTCTTCTTGAACCGTCCCCATTTGGTTCCCATTACTATCTTCTACATCGTAAGTTAGTGTATAATCTCCTTTCATTTTAGCTGTTGTCTTTCCGTTGTTATAACCAAGACTTCCGTAGAATGTAATTAATTTAAAATCTAAAGAAGCTAATGCCTGAACCGTCCATGTATTCATTTTAAATTCTGCTTCGCCATTTGTAACAAAAACGTTATCAGAATTATCGGTATCTGACATTGCATAAGTGACACTCATACTCGTAAATGCACCTAAAACAGATACACTAAGCGGCAATTTATCTAAGGGGCCTAAATATTGTGTTAAGTCGTGCTGCAATCCAAAACCAAGCAGCTTAGCTTCAACATCATCATAATTTTGAGTTGGCACAAAACGCGCCTTAATATCTGTTTTAAATGGTAATCCAAACCCAATTTGCACTGTTGGAGCAGGCACTGCATTTACAGGTAAATCTTCTGTAATACCTCCAGGCATATCAAAACTTATTACTCTAGAGGTGCCATCTCCATTTGGTATTGAAACATCTATAGTCGCCTCTGTATCATCCTCGCTCATTACTGTTGGTAACTTGTTTTGTCCACTTGCTACAGATAAAAAAGGGTAATCTGCTGGATTAAATGCAAATGTTTTAGCTGCATCTGGTACAAAAGAGGCATTAACACCAATAGTAATATCAAAGCCAAACTTTTTATGAACTTTTGCTGTTGTTGCCCAACCACCATTCATACTATACATTAATCCCACCATTGCTGGATTTAAATAATTTTGCGTAAGCAAACTAGCATCCTCTGAAGCAAGCAAAATAGTTTCTAAATCCTGGGCTTTAGTTAATTGCACACTAGCAATAACAACAATTAAAGTGATAAATTTTCTCATAGCAATAGTGGTTTTTACATAGGCCTAAATTATAAAAATAATCATAAAAATGATTTATTTTCATCACATACATGGATAATTAGCCTACGAACCTTATACTAAATAAGCTTAAAAGCGATGATTTTTTATTATTTGATATTATAAAAATCAGAAAAATAAAGGCACAAAAAAACACCCAAAAGTGGGTGTTTTTTTTTATATATTAAATTATTAATACTTAGGCATCAATATTTGCATAAATAGCATTTTTCTCTATGAATTCTCTACGAGGTGGTACTTCGTCTCCCATTAACATAGAAAACACGCGATCCGCTTCTACCCCATTATCAATATGAATCTGACGCAATGTTCTAAACTCAGGATTCATAGTTGTATCCCAAAGTTGACTTGCGTTCATTTCTCCAAGACCCTTATAACGTTGTATTTTTGCTCCATCACCATACTGCTCCATTAAAGCCAATCGTTCTTCATCATTCCATGCATACTCTTTTTTCGCTCCCTTCTTCACCAAATACAACGGCGGCGTAGCAATATAAATATGCCCTTTTTCAATTAACTCCTTCATGTAACGGAAGAAGAACGTTAAAATTAAAGTTTCAATATGCGCACCATCAATATCGGCATCACACATAATCACAATTTTATGATATCTTAACTTTGAAAGGTTTAAAGCTTTACTATCTTCTTCGGTACCAATGGTCACACCCAAAGCCGTAAACATGTTCTTAATTTCTTCATTTTCGAACACTTTATGGGTCATCGCTTTTTCTACATTAAGAATCTTACCTCTTAAAGGTAAAATGGCTTGAAAATTTCTATCTCTTCCCATTTTTGCTGTTCCACCTGCAGAATCTCCCTCTACTAGATAAATTTCACATTTTTCAGGATCTTGCTCAGAACAATCTGATAATTTCCCAGGTAAACCACCAATACTCATTACGGTTTTACGTTGCACCATTTCACGAGCTTTTTGAGCTGCGTGACGAGCTTGAGCAGCCAAAATCACTTTCTGTACTATAGTCTTGGCATCCTCAGGATTTTCTTCTAAATAGTCTGTTAGCATTTCAGATACCGACTGACTTACCGCTGCTGAAACCTCACGGTTTCCTAGTTTGGTTTTGGTTTGACCTTCAAACTGTGGTTCTTGAACTTTTACAGACACAATAGCAGTTAAACCCTCACGAAAATCATCACCAGACACATCAAACTTTAACTTATCTAACATGCCAGATTCGTCAGCATATTTTTTAAGTGTATGCGTTAAACCGCGGCGAAAACCAGATAAATGTGTTCCACCTTCATGAGTATTAATATTATTTACATACGAGTGTAAATTTTCTGCATAAGACGTATTATAAACCATCGCAACTTCTACAGGCACGCCATTTTTTTCGCCTTCAAAAGAAATAACATCTTTCATTAGAGGTTCACGATTGCCATCGAGAAATTTTATAAATTCACTTAGTCCTTCTTTAGAGTGAAATGTTTCTCCATCAAACTCACCATCTTCTTTTTTATGACGTCTATCAACCAAATGAATGGTAATACCTTTATTAAGATATGCTAATTCTCGTAAACGACTTGCTAACGTATCATAACTATACTCTAAGGTTTGTGTAAAAATCGTTGGATCTGGTTTAAAAGTTACAATCGTCCCCCTTTTTTCAGTTTCACCAACTCTTTTTACAGGGTACGTAGCCTTACCTCTTTCATACTCTTGCTCCCAAATTTCTCCTTTCCTGTAAACGGTTGCCTTAAGATGCTCAGATAGCGCATTTACACAACTTACACCAACACCATGCAATCCACCAGACACTTTATAAGAGTCTTTATCAAATTTACCACCTGCACCAATTTTAGTCATAACAACCTCTAATGCAGAAACTCCTTCTTTTTTATGTAAATCTACAGGAATACCACGACCATCATCTTCTGTGGTAATAGAATTATCCTCGTTAATAATTACAGTAATATTATCACAATGACCAGCTAAAGCTTCATCAATAGAGTTATCAACTACCTCATAAACTAAATGGTGCAAACCACGGACACCTACATCTCCAATATACATGGATGGACGCATACGTACATGCTCCATACCTTCTAAAGCCTGAATACTATCTGCAGAATAATTATCCTTATTAAATTCTTCTCTTTTCTCGCTCATTATTTTGAATACATTTTAGTTCGAATCTTTATTAAAAAAAGTTCCATTTATTTTTTTAAACGGAATCAATCCAGCTATCCTAATTTCCTTCAATTTCATTTTAAAAATTAAGACCGCTTTGACATAAAAAAAATGACACAGTTGTATCATTTTTGAATACTAACAAATATACGATTTTAAAACACTTTATAAAAGCTTTTTATGGATTGAAACCGATAATTATCAACATTTGTTAATTACTTAATAATGCCTTAAAAAGGCTAAAAAGCACCTTAAATTTGATTTAACTAATTTTAAGGCTAACTCAGAATCAACAAAAACCAAAAAGGCTTTAAAAGTCGAATTTTGAAGTTTGAATGAGCGTTAAAATTGAAGAATTTCTTCGTTTTTGAGTGCGATATCTAGACAAATTTATCGTGTAAAAGGAGAAAAAGCCAACTTTAAAACTGACTTTTTATAAATCGATTTATAAAAAACAGATTTAGACTTTAACCTCATCTATTAAGTCATCCATTGTGGTACACGTAACATGGTATCTGGATACATATTGACAAATTCCAGGTATCTTACTTTTGCAGAAGCTCCTATTAACAAACCGGTATGTTTCTATAAATGTCGAATGTGATTCTGTAATAGTTTTTCGTTTTGAATTCTAAAATTTGAATTGACTTTGACCACCTCATTAACAAATTCTTCATCTAACATTACAGTTAATGTATCCTCAATAGCATCTATATAGTAAGTTGAAAGCTCTTCAAAAAAAAAAAAAAAAAAAAGAATGTGAACAAACCTCTCCTGATTTTAATAAGAACTCGTGATTAGCAACTCTTTTCGTTTTTATAAAAGGGGTATTTGGGCGAATTCCTCTTCAGATCATCCGTCTTTTTCAATAAGAAATTTTTTAAAATCTGGTAATAACATTGATACAATTAAGATTATGAAATTACAACAATGCTACATATAAAAAAGACCAATCTTTTTTGATTGGTCTTTTTACTTCGTTATTTAATTCTCATTTAAGCTTTGACATAAGAATCTGAATGCACCTTAGCTACTGCTCTACCCGATGGGTCATTCATGTTTTTAAAGGCTTCATCCCATTCTAAAGCTGTTGCTGTGCTACAAGCCACACTTGCCTCTTGTGGTACACTTAAAGCAGCGGCATCACTTGGAAAATGTCCTTCAAAAATAGTTCTGTAATAATACTCTTCTTTATTTAAAGGTGTGTTTATTGGAAAACGGAATGATGCATTTTCTATTTGTTCATCAGTTATTTCTTTTTCAACTAATTCCTTTAGAGTATCAATCCAGCTATAGCCTACTCCATCAGAAAATTGTTCTTTTTGTCGCCATGCTACGCTTTCTGGAATCATATCTTCAAACGCTTTACGAACGACCCATTTTTCCATACGCTCTCCATTAATCATTTTATCACTTGGGTTAATACGCATAGCCACATCCATAAATTCTTTATCTAAAAATGGTACACGACCTTCTATTCCCCAAGCGGCCAAACTTTTGTTTGCTCTTAAACAATCATACATGTGCAACTTATCTAATTTACGAACCGTTTCTTCATGAAATTCTTGTGCATTTGGTGCTTTATGAAAATATAAATACCCACCAAATAACTCATCTGCTCCTTCACCAGATAATACCATTTTAATTCCCATCGATTTAATCACTCTTGCCATTAAATACATTGGTGTAGACGAACGTATTGTAGTAATATCGTATGTTTCAATATTGTAAATCACATCTTTAATTGCATCTAAACCCTCTTGGATGGTAAATTTAATTTCGTGATGCACAGTTCCTATATGGTCTGCCACTTTTTTAGCTGCCGCCAAATCAGGCGAACCCTCTAATCCAACTGAAAACGAATGTAATTGAGGGTACCATGCTTTTTCTTTGTCATCCGCTTCGATACGTCTTTCTGAATATTTTTTAGCAATAGCAGAGGTTACAGATGAATCCAAACCACCAGACAACAATACACCATACGGCACATCACTCATTAGTTGTCTATGTACAGCATCTTCTAAGGCCTGCTTTACTTCTTCTATACTTGTTTCGTTATCTTTTACAGCATCATAGTCCGTCCAATCGCGTTTATACCATTTTACAAATTCGCCATCTTTACTAGACATGTAGTGTCCTGGAGGAAATAATTCAATTTTAGTACAAATACCTTCTAGCGCTTTTAATTCTGAAGCGACATAAAAAGTTCCATTTTTATCCCAACCTATATATAAAGGAATAATTCCCATATGATCTCTAGCGATAAAATATTCATCTTTTTCTACGTCGTATATAGCAAAACCAAAGATACCGTTCATTTCATCTACGAAATCCACTCCTTTTTCTTGGTATAAGGCTAAAATTACTTCACAATCACTTTGAGTTTGGAAATCGTATTTTCCTTCAAATTGTTGTCGCAAAGCTCTATGGTTATATATTTCTCCATTAGCTGCAAGAATTAGTTTTTGGTCAGGACTCAACAAAGGTTGCTTCCCTGAGGCTGGATCAACAATAGCTAAACGTTCGTGTGCCATGATCACTTTTTCATCACTATAAATTCCACTCCAGTCTGGTCCACGATGACGAATGGTTTTTGCCATTTCTAAAACCTGAGGTCTTAAATCTTCAACTTTCTGTTTTATATCGAACGCACATACTATTCCGCACATAACTTTTATTTTTTTATTTGAATTTGGCTTCAATTAAGCTTAGCCCTTGCATTATTAATTATAGGACAAATATGAAATTAAACTTTCATATTTAAAACACAATACAACTAAATGGTTTCAATTTAAAACTTTAAACACATAATACATATTGTTTTAAAACTAACTCATCTCGAAATTATTAGTTTTACTATGAATATGTAAATTTTAATATGTAATTGCGACTATTCATAGAATTAAAAACTATTTTTAACAAAATCTAAAACACAGTATTACTTATGAAAAAATCAAATTTAATGACTTCAATCGCTTTTGCCTTTTTAATGTTATTTACATTTAATGTTGGTGCACAAGAATTTAAAGGCTTAGATAAGAGTCCTATGGATGTTGCCGCTTTCCCTTCTAATTACAAAGATTCAAACAAAATAATAAAAATCGCCTATAGTCGTCCACAGTTAAATAATCGCTCGGTAGGTGAATTAGTAAAAAACGGGGAAGTATGGAGAACAGGAGCAAATGAAGCTGCCGAAATTACACTTTATAAAGACCTGATGTTTGGAAATAAAGAGATAAAAGCAGGAACTTATACTTTTTATGTCATTCCTGGAAAAGAAGAATGGACAGCAATTATTAGCACAGACTTAAATGTTTGGGGAAGTTATTCTTATAATGAAAAAAATGATGTTGCACGTCTAAAAGTACCCGTTACAGAAGCAAAAGAATCTTTAGAAGCATTTTCTATTGCATTTAATAAATCTGACAACGGAATTAATATGCATTTAGGCTGGGGAACTGTGAGAGTTGCTGTGCCTTTTAAAGGTTAAATCTATCTGGCATATACAAAAAAACGCCCTGATTTCTCAAGGCGTTTTTTTTGTTTCATATATACTCTAATAAAATCTTACATCTTTTGTAGCCATTGTACCTGCTTTATCACCTACTCTAGCCGTTAACGCTACCGTTTCTGTATTAGAATAAGTGTCATAATTACCTATTGTTTTATCCAAAGGATTAAAAGAGAAATATCGTGTCTGTGCCATTACTTCTCTAAGTTTAACAAATATAACACTATTGTATATGTAATAATTTACAGGACAAATGCAATAACTATCTATTTGAATTTTAAGGGATATTCAAATACTTATGCGTTTGAAGAGACACTTTCCATTTTGGGTTTGCCATAACGTACTCCACAATTAACGGCATCATTTTATCGCGTTTACTCCACTCTGGTTGTAAATACAAAATACAGCCCTCATTTACCTTAGTAGCCTGTTCTTCTGCAAACTTAAAATCGTCTTTATTATATATGATACATTTCAGTTCGTTTGCTTTTTTAGAAACGTCTTCTGTTGGTAATTTCATTTTTTTAGGCGACAGACAAATCCAATCCCATTCTCCTGATAATTTGTAAGCCCCAGAGGTTTCGATATGTGTTTGCACTCCTTTAGCTTTTAACTGAGCTGTTAAAGGTCCCATATCCCACATTAATGGCTCACCACCTGTTACAATAATGGTGTCGCTATATTTAACCGCATTTTCAACAATCTTTTCTGTTTCTGTAGGCGGATGTAATTCTGCTAACCAACTTTCTTTAACATCGCACCAATGACAACCTACATCACAGCCTCCAATTCTCACAAAATAAGCAGCAGTACCTTTGTGAAATCCTTCGCCTTGAATGGTGTAAAATTCTTCCATTAAAGGCAATAATAGCCCTTTATCTATTAACTCTTGTCGTTCTCTTCTTGTCATAAGGCTGCAAATATATTAATAAGTAAGCAGTAGGCAGTAAACTCTGAGTAATAATTAAACATTCTTATACTATCAAAACAAGATTAAGTATTAATTGCTGATAAATACTAAGACTGCAATCTAAAACTATTTCATACTTGATTAAAATTACATTATTTTTATCCAAATTTTCTGACTCATGAAGAATTCTGAAGCTTTCATAAAAGACATCAACGACGGAAACACGTTTAGAGGTGATTATATTACCTTAGGTTCTGCTATGCTAGATGGTAAAACCATGACTAACACTTTTGTAAACGTACCATTAAAAACCATGAACAGACACGGTCTTATTGCTGGTGCAACAGGTACTGGAAAGACAAAAACATTACAAGTTTTAGCAGAAAATCTTTCTGAAAAAGGAGTTCCTGTTTTACTTATGGATATCAAAGGAGATTTAAGTGGTTTAGCAAAACCTAGTCCTGGACATGCAAAGATTGATGAACGCCATGCGCAAATAGGTTTACCCTTTGAGCCAAAAGCTTTTCCCGTAGAAGTAATGACCTTATCTGAACAAGATGGAGTTCGATTAAGAGCAACTATAAGTGAATTTGGACCTGTTTTAATTTCGAGAATATTAGACGTTACAGAAACCCAAGCCGGAATCATTTCCGTAATTTTCAAATATTGTGACGACAACCATTTACCTTTATTAGACCTCAAAGATTTCAAGAAAATTTTACAATATGCTACTAATGAAGGTAAAAAAGAATTTGAAGAATCTTATGGGCGTATTTCTACCGCTTCAACAGGTGCTATTCTTAGAAAATTAATAGAAATAGAACAACAAGGTGGCGATTTGTTCTTTGGCGAAACCTCATTTGATACACAAGATTTATTGCGCATTGATGAGAATGGACGCGGTTATATTAACATTATTAGATTAACTGATATTCAAGATAAGCCAAAATTATTCTCTACGTTTATGTTGAGTTTATTAGCTGAAATCTATTCTACTTTTCCTGAACAAGGAGATAGTGGCCGACCAGAACTTATCATGTTTATTGATGAGGCACATTTAATTTTTAATGAAGCTTCGGACGCGCTATTAAATCAAATTGAAAGTATTGTAAAGCTTATTAGAAGTAAAGGAGTTGGATTATATTTTGTTACTCAGAATCCAACTGACGTCCCTGAAGCTGTTTTAGGGCAGCTGGGTTTAAAAGTACAACACGCTTTAAGAGCGTTTACTGCAAAAGACAGAAAAGCCATAAAATTAACCGCTCAAAATTATCCTGACACGGATTATTACGATACAGCAGAAGTTTTAACATCATTAGGAATTGGTGAAGCCTTAGTCTCTGCTTTAGATGAAAAAGGAAAACCAACACCTCTGGCCGCTACAATGTTACGTGCACCAATGAGCAGAATGGATATTTTAACAGAGTCTGAATTGGCCAGCTTATTAGCACAATCAAAACTCGCTAAAAAGTATAATCAAGAAATTGATAGGGACAGTGCTTATGAAATGTTAAATAAAAAAATTGAAGAAGCCGAAGCAGAAGAGGTAAAACAAAAAGCAAAAGAAGAAAAAGAAGCCTTAAAACGTGCCGAAAGTAAAAGAAAAACAAGCTCAACTAGAAGACAAAGTACACGAATGAATCCTATAGTGAAGGTTCTAACCAGTGCAACAGTAATCCGTGGAGTCTTGGGAATATTAAGTAAAATGATAAAATAATAAATGCCTAAATCTAACATGAAAAACACTTTATTAATGGCACTAATTTGTGCTCTTATTATTACTAGTTGCGCAAAAGAAAAAGTTGTAAATCCATTTACAATTACTAAGAATCATATTGGTTTACTAACAGACTCTACGCAAGTAAAAGAATTAGATGCCATTTTTAGCAATGATTCGGTTGTGCGTTATATTGCCGGAGATGAATTTATTGGAGCTGTAAACAGCATTGAAATTTTTGAAAAAGGTGGCAAAAAACTATTAGACTTATCTCCAAAAGAAACTTTAGATTCAACATCTGTAATTTCTAGCGTAAACATTATTGATTCACGTTATAAAACAGAGAAAAACATCTCAACTTTAAGTACATTTAAAGACCTAAAAGAAGCTTATAAAATTTCAAAAATAGACAACCTCATTAATGTAATTGTCGTTTCTGTTAATGAAATAAACGCCTCTTTTACTATTGATAAAAAAGAGCTTCCTGCGAGCATGCGCTTTGACATGGATATGACTATTGACCCAATTCAAGTTCCTGAAAAAGCTAAGATTAAATATTTCATGATTCATTGGTAAAAGCAATAAACAAAATGAAAAAATATAAAATTCAAAACTCGCCATTTGTAGTTCCAACAGAAGATGGTAAAATTATAAAAGAACATTTTGGAAACGCAACAGATGGTAATTCAGAAATTAGTATTGCACACATGGTCGCTCCCCCTGGTTGGTCCGAGCCTTTTCAAACACCAGAATTTGATGAATATACGTATATCATTAAAGGAAAAAAACAATTCATTATCGATGGAGAAACCATAGTTTTAGAAGCTGGCCAATCTATTAAAGTAGAAAAAAATACTCGGTTACAATACTCTAATCCTTTTACAGAACCATGTGAATATCTAGCGGTATGCTTGCCTGCATTTTCAGTTGAAGCCGTAAATAGAGAAGATCAATAAGTATGAGTAGTTTTGTTATTAAATCAATTGGTAGAGCTCTTAACGCAACGAGTCTAATCTCGTCTAAATACGCCGCAAAAAAAGCTATAAACTTATTTGCTTCACCTAGAAAAGGAAGTTACAACGAACAGCAAAAACGTGTAATAGAATCTGCTTTTTATGAAGAAATAAACTATAAAAATCTAGATATAGCAACCTACCGTTGGGTGGGCAAGGGCAAAACTATTTTACTAGCCCACGGTTGGGAAAGTAATGCATCACGTTGGGAGTATATTTTAAAAGATTTAAAAGCACAAGACTATAATATTATCGCCTTAGATGCTCCTGCTCATGGGAGATCTGACGGAAAACAATTTAATGCCATTTTATATTCTGAATTTATAAATGTAGTCGCCAAAAAGTTTCAGCCAGATGTACTAATTGGACATTCAGTTGGTGCTATGTCAAGTGTTTTTTGTTTATACAAACATCAATTACCAAGTATACATAAAATGGTTTTATTAGGAGCACCAGCACATTTTACTGGAGTTTTTGATAGATACAAAACCATGATGGGTTTTAACAATAAAGTTTCAAATGGCTTAGACAATATTATTGTTGAACGTTTTGGACAGCCTGTTTCATACTTTTCAACTGCAAATTTCACCAAGTCAATTGAAGCCAAAGGTTTAATTATCCATGATAAAAAAGACCGTATTATTCCTTATGAAGACGGACTATTAATTGCTAACCGTTATAAAAATTCCGAATTTATTTCTACTTCAGGATTTGGTCATGGATTAAAGGATATTTCTTTAACACCAAAGATTATTGAGTTTATTAATAACTAATCTTTATTGTACTTTTACAGCATGTCACAAGAACTAAAACGCCTTAACAAATACCTCAGCGAAGCTGGTTATTGCTCTCGTAGAGCTGCAGACCGTTTAATCGAAGCAGGAAGAGTAACTATTAACGATATTGTTCCTGAAATGGGAACTAAAGTCGCATCCGAAGATGTTGTTAAAGTCGATGGCGAAATCATTGGAGAACGCAAACAAGACTTTGTGTACTTAGCTTTTAACAAACCTGTAGGTATCGTTTGTACTACAGACACTCGAGTAGAAAAAGACAATATTATTGACTATATCAACTATCCAAAACGCATATTTCCTATAGGAAGATTAGACAAGCCAAGTGAAGGTTTAATTCTTCTCACTGACGACGGAGATATTGTAAACAAAATATTAAGAGCCAGCAATAATCACGAAAAAGAATACATCGTAACTGTTGACCAACCAATTTCTCAAACCTTTATTGAGCGTATGTCTGGAGGAATTTATTTAGAAGATTTAGACAAACACACTAATAAATGTAAGGTTAAAAAGATTGATAAATATACGTTCAGTATCATTTTAACTCAAGGATTGAATAGACAAATCCGTAGAATGTGTGAATATTGTAATTATGAAGTACAAGCGTTAAAGCGTATTCGAATAATGAATATAATGCTTGATGTACCTGTTGGAAAATATAGAGAGTTGACTAAAGCCGAATTTAAAACGCTAAACGAATTAATAAGTGATTCTACAAAAACGTATGAGGCAAGTCAAAACAATACAATAAGAAAAAACAGACGCTAATTATGGCTTTATCTCCGTTTCATCTTGCAATTCCTGTTCATAATTTAGAAGCCTGTAGAAATTTCTACACTAATACATTACAACTTGAAGAAGGTAGAAGTAGCGACCATTGGGTAGATTATAATTTCTTTGGACACCAATTAGTTATTCATTTTAAAGACAAAACAGAAGCAGATACGCACACAAATCAAGTAGACGGCAAAGCTGTTCCCGTTCCGCACTTTGGTGTTGTTTTAGAATGGGAAGCATTTCAAGAGTTTTCTAAATTATTAAAATCTAAAAACATAGCCTTTATTATTGAGCCTTACATTAGATTCGAAGGGCAAGTTGGAGAACAAGCTACCATGTTTTTTAAAGATCCTTCAGGAAATGCATTAGAATTTAAATCCTTTAAAGATAGGACTCAGTTATTTGCTAAGTAATATTTCGTTTGTTGGAAAGGTAAAATGGCCCATAAATCAACAAAAACAGAGGAATTATTATTAGCTGACCTACCAAAATATAATACGGCCATTCTCCAAAATAATCTAACAGTGAAGCCGACTTTGGCTTTTCATTTAAGTAAAAATAATTAGCATCTAACAGGTAATTCAAAAGCATCATTAAAGCAACATAGCCTTGAAGTGCAAAGAAGGATTTAAATACACTTTTAAATGTTGGTCTCATTTTTAATTCAAATATGAAATAGAAAATGATGGATAACAATCCCAAATGGATTATCCAATATCTAAAATAGTCGAAACTTGGAAATCCTATAGTAATATCTGGTGTTATAACAGCTTGTAATGTGCCTCCAATAATCCAAAACACCAGTATTTCAAACATCCAATATTTACGATAATACGTAAACACAGGAATTAATAAAGCCATTAAACTACAGAGGTAAAGTGGTAAATCGGTTTTAAAATTATAACTATCAAAAAGCATTCGGTATGCATGAAACCCAATAAGCGTTAGAGAAACAAACCAAGCTAAATAATGAACTGCTTTTTGTTTTTGAAATGCATTGAAATTCTTGCTAGAATAACTTACAAGACAAACAGTAAATGCTATTGCAAATAGAATAGGAATGATATGTTGAAAACTACCTAACGTGACTTTTGCCTGCACGATTCCATTTAAAAAATTATCTGTAATTTTTTCTGTGTTGCTCTCTTGCCAACAATGTGTTTTTTAGCAACATGGCAATTGTCATTGGACCTACTCCACCAGGAACTGGTGTAATAAAACTTGCCTTTTTGCTTACGTTTTCAAAATCTACATCACCAGTAATATAATAGCCTTTTTCTGAATCGTCTGGTACTCTTGTGATTCCAACATCAATAATTACAGCATCATCTTTTACCATTTCGGCTTTTAAAAACTTAGGCACTCCTAAGGCTGAAATAATAACATCTGCTTGTGAAGTAATCTGCGTAATATTTTTAGTGTGACTATGAGTTAAAGTTACTGTTGAATTTCCAGGGAAACCTTTTCTTCCCATTAGAATACTCATGGGGCGACCAACAATATGTGAACGACCAATAACAACAGTATGTTTACCTTTAGTTTCTACTTCATAACGGTCTAGCAATTCTAAAATACCAAATGGTGTTGCCGGAATAAATGTAGACATATCTAATGCCATTTTCCCGAAGTTCATAGGATGAAATCCATCGACATCTTTATCAGGATTTACAGCCATTAATACTTTTTGCGTATTAATTTGTGGAGGCAATGGCAATTGAATTATAAAGCCATCTATATTATCGTCATTGTTTAATTCTTCAATTTTATCGAGCAACTCAACTTCACTTGTTGTATTTGACAAACGCACCATTGTAGATTCGAAACCAACACGTTCGCATGCTCTAACTTTGCTGCCTACATAAGTTAAACTAGCCCCATCGTTACCGACAATAACAGCAGCTAAATGAGGTACTTTTTCACCATTAGCTTTCATTTTATCGACTTCGGCTTTGATTTCGTTTTTAATGTCGTTACTTACTTTTTTTCCGTCTAAAATTGTCATGCTTTTGGTTATTGTTTTCTTGCAAAGACGCTATGGCGCAAATCTCTTATTGATTAATTTATTATTTTTAAAAGCCAACTGAAGACTAAATTTTGTAACGGTCAACTGAGGACTAAATACTGTAAACTTTACTTTGGCATATTCTGCATAGCTTGCATCATACGTTTTCCGCCTCCACCTTGCATCATCTTCATCATTTTACTCATTTGCGTAAATTGCTTTAAGAGTTGATTTACTTCTTGTACTGAAGTTCCAGACCCTTTACCTATACGCTTTTTACGGCTTGCATTTATTACTGATGGATTAGCACGTTCTTCTGGTGTCATAGAATGAATAATCGCTTCGATACCTTTAAAAGCATCGTCATCGATATCAATATCTTTCATCATTTTTCCTGCTCCAGGAATCATTCCGATAAGATCCTTCATGTTCCCCATTTTCTTGATTTGCTGAATCTGTTTTAAGAAATCATCAAACCCAAATTGGTTTTTGGCTATTTTCTTCTGTAGTTTTCTAGCTTCTTCTTCGTCAAACTGCTCTTGTGCACGCTCTACCAAAGAAACAACATCTCCCATTCCTAAAATACGATCTGCCATACGTGATGGATAGAAGACATCAATGGCTTCCATCTTTTCACCTGTACCAATAAATTTAATTGGCTTATTAACTACAGATTTAATAGAAATTGCAGCACCACCTCGTGTATCACCATCTAATTTGGTAAGGATAACACCATCAAAATTTAAAATATCGTTAAAGGCTTTTGCTGTATTTACCGCATCTTGACCTGTCATAGAATCTACAACAAACAAGGTTTCTTGTGGCTGAATTGCTTTATGGATGTTAGAGATTTCAGTCATCATGGCTTCATCTACAGCCAAACGACCAGCGGTATCAATAATCACAACATTATGACCATTGGCTTTTGCATGTGCAATACCTGCTTGCGAAATGGCAACAGGATCTGTATTGCCTCTATCACTA
The DNA here is from genome assembly GCF_018860565.1 of Winogradskyella psychrotolerans. GTDB lineage: Bacteria > Bacteroidota > Bacteroidia > Flavobacteriales > Flavobacteriaceae > Winogradskyella > Winogradskyella damuponensis. The sequence goes on along the minus strand of NZ_JAHKPS010000025.1, from coordinate 164,656 downwards.
AAAACCTCAACACCTATTTGATCACCTACAACATGTAACTGATCAATTGCAGCAGGACGATAAACATCACAAGCTACTAATAAAGGTTTCTTCGTTTTTTTATTTTTTAAATAATTGGCAAGCTTACCAGAAAAAGTGGTTTTACCAGATCCTTGAAGACCTGACATTAAAATCACACTAGGGTTTCCAGAAAGATTAATACCTTCTACATCACCTCCCATTAATTCGGTTAATTCATCTTTAACGATTTTAACCATTAATTGGCCTGGCTGTAATGTTGTTAATACATCTTGACCAAGTGCTTTTTCTTTTACACGTACGGTAAATTCCTTTGCAATTTTAAAGTTAACATCGGCATCTAAAAGCGCACGTCTTACTTCTTTAAGCGTCTCAGCAACATTTACTTCTGTAATGCTACCATGACCTTTTAATACGTGTAACGCTTTATCTAACTTATCACTTAAATTATTGAACATGTTTCTAGTATTCTGTTTGCAGTCTGCAACAAAGCAGCCTGTAATTATTTAATAAGCTGCAAATTTAAGAATTTATGAGGGAATTACTAATGTGTTTAAGAATTAGTTTTTTAGTTATAAATGAAGGTTTAAGAAGAAGGAATATTAAACAAATGGATAAATTACTATCAAATAAAAAGAGCTGCTCATGGCGAGCAACTCTTTTTTATCAACTTAACTAACTTACTAAAATTACTAACTTTCAGCATTTTCTTTATTCACAGGTTCTATCTAGAACTATTTCATTATTACTATCATTTACGTTATGCAATACTAATTGTTCTGCAGTACATTCTACAACTAACCAACTTCCATTTATGGCTTGGATATTTGGTCCATTTACATTTGTAAATTCTATAATTACACCGTCATTAGATTGTGATGTTATCCATGTAGCATCTATGGTTTGTGTATCTGTAAATATTACAACGATATTATTACTAGACTCGAAATCGAAGTCCCAATTCATTAAATTATCACTTCCGTTGTAGTTTACGGGATTCCAAATACATTCAGCTAAATAGTTCTCTACGTCTTCCACGGAACAATCTTCTTCAGAACAATTCTCTAAAACCAATTGTATTGTAAATATTTCAAACTGATTATTAATTTCAACTCTTACATAAATAATTTGTTGATTAGCTACGATATTTGTGTAAGCACCAGGATTTACAATTGGGTTAACATAAATATTAGCATCTGCTTCAGTTTCATAATAGCTTACTACATTAGTTTCTGTTATACAATTAGCAAAAGGAACTGTTAAGTCAAAGACTTCCATACCATCATCACCTTCATCACATAACTGAATTACGGCATCAAAACTTTGAAAACAATCAAAAGCACCACCACAATCTGTAGTATTTAAATACACTGTGAATACTTCAAAATTTCCACTTTCAGCTTCAATTCTTAAATAGACTTCTGAGACTAATGTTCCGAATGCTTCTGGATTTTCGATGGCATTGGTATTGCTCTCTGCATCCATTAAAGTTTCGTGAAATGATGGAAAATATACCTCTGTACAATCGACCAAACCTATAGTGTTTGCACTTAAATTATAAACAGGCACATTATTTGGTTGTTCACATTCTACAATTTCAAAATCTCCAAAACAATTAAACACATCATCATTACAAGCTTCAACTATTAGCTCTAATTCTTGTACCGCAAATTCTTGTGTTTCTTGATTAAAAACTCTAAAATATATGGTTTGAGATGTTAATTCTGTTGGTGTAGTTAATTGAATATTTAAATGATTCGTAGAAATTATAGCATCGTCATAGGTAGGGTGATAACTGCCAGATATTGGGTAAAGCGCAATACATTCTGAACTTTGTAAACTACTAGTTTCAAAAACAAATGTGGCTATACCATCATTATTATCATCACATTCTTGAGACAAAACATATAAACTATAACAATTTAAAAGATCTTGGTTATTTACTTCACATCTTTGCTCTAGAGTAATAAAGTTATCTCCATTGATTAAGTATAGACTTCCTTCTTCACATTCTACAACTTGCCACTGCCCGTTTAAGGATTCGTAACCTTGTTGTAAAGATAAATTAACAAAAACATCTGTAGCAATGGTAACAATTTCCCAAGTCCCGATTTGTGATTCTAAATTACTGACATCCTGAATTAAAACGTCGCCATCTAAATTGAAATGCATAAAAATAGGTACAAACGAATCTAAAAGATTGGTTTCTAATTTCCATACACACTCGCTAATATTAGCATTAATTTCTAATGCAGAACAGCCTTCCGTTTGCGGACAATCTTGAACTAATTCAAGCACTGTATTAGCACGCGTAATTGTGAGCATATCATTATTAGAACCTGCATTATTACACGATACAATTAACCAATCTCCTTCTAAATCATCTTGAAATGCTGTTAATTCTGATAAGCTTAAGAGAACACCATTATCTGTAGTAGACAAGCTCCAAGCCCCACCAATTGCAGAAGTTGCCATACCTTCAGAAATAAGCAACTCTCCATTATCATTAAAAATTAACTGGTAATTATCATAAGTATCTGTTCCATTACTAAAATTCCATGGACACTCAACTAAATTCAATGCAATTTCATCTTCAAGACAATCATCATCGATAACATTACAAAACTGCTCTGCAGCTTCAATTGCATCTGTTAGTTCTTGATTTGTATTAACATCTACAGTTTCTCCGTTGGCATATTGTATAGTTATAGGAAAGTTTAAACTCACTATTAAAACGCTTTCGTCTTCTTCTAATTCATTAAGAAAAACATATAAAGCTTCGTCATTTTGAATAACAACTGTGTCAATTAAATTAAACCCTGAATTAAATACTGAAAATGAAATTGGATATACAAAATCTGCACATTCAATTACAGCGTTCTCATTATAGACGCATTCATTAACAAAAGTTTGAAGCTCGTCTTCATTTTCAATAAAAATTTCGCTGTAATCGTTAAATATAATTGTGATTGGAAAAACAAAATCTAAAATATCTTCATCAATTACCACATCACTTAACATATCTTCAAGCGCTTCTAAATCGGCTTCTGTTTCAATTATAGTAGTAATATCGTTAACAACAACTGTTACTGGTAATTCTACAGAGAAGCAACTTGCTCCATCTAAAATGTCATCAGCAGCTCCAGAGTTTGCTGCCGTTCTTCCCATAAGATTTACCAAGGTAGAATTAGGTATAATGGCTTCTTGATCGTTTGGGTTTTCTATTTCATTAATCTCATCTTGACAAGACATAAAACAAAAAAGGACAAAAAGTAAACTTATAACTATACTGTTGATTCTAAAACTCATAACTCAGATAAATTTAACGATTTATTATAGAACAGTTTAATTGTAAAAAGTCCTACTCTCAATTATTAAAAATTTATTTATAATTTGTGCAACCTATAAAAACCTATGAGCAAACCTCTACAAGATAATATTTGCGAGTCACAATTATTTGAGCGCTTGTATAATAAACATGCTAAAAATCTTCATGATTTTCTGTATTACAAGTTTGGACAACAATTGAATCCGCAAGATAAAGTGCAAGAAGCTTTCATTAAATTATGGCAAAATTGCGGTAAAATCTCACCTGAAAAAGCAAAAAGCTATTTGTTTACAACAGCAAACAACCTAATGCTTAATGCGGTAGCTCATCAAAAAGTAGTCTTAAAATACAACAAACAACCTCAAAAACATTCTACTAATGAAACACCCGAATTTGTACTACAAGAAAAAGAATACCATCAAAAATTACAAAATGCACTAAATAATTTAACCGAAGCACAACGGGTTGCTTTTCTAATGAATAGAGTTGAAGGCAAACGCTTTAAGGAAATTGCAAAACTTTTAGATATATCTGTAAAAGCCGTTGAAAAACGAATTTATGGAGCTTTAAAAAAGTTAAGAGAAGAAATTAACGAACTTTAAAACTAAAAAAGTAGGGATTTTTAAACCTAAGCTGTTATATACTTGAAATTACATTTATGAAACGAGAGGAACTCATAAAAAAATGGTTAGATCATAACCTAAATACTGAAGAGCTAAAAGCTTTTAAGCAGCTAGAAGATTATAATGATCTTATTAAAATGGATACTGCTTTAAAATCTTTTAAAGCATCCGAATTTGCTACAGATACATCTTACAAAACATTAAAGCAACATCTTAAACCTAAACCTACAAAAACGAAGCAATGGCTAAAACCACTGCTTAGAATTGCGGCTATTTTAGCCATTGGATTTAGTATTTATTATTACACTTCAACTCTAGACACTGAAGTTGGAACACTTATAGCACAACAAGATACTATTGAGTTACCAGACAATTCTATTGTAGATTTAAATGCCAATTCTACAATCACTTTTAATAAGAGTCACTGGAGCAACAATAGAGAGGTAAAACTACAAGGTGAGGCCTTTTTTAAAGTTGCCAAAGGTCAAAAATTTGATGTTATTACTTCTGAAGGAGTAGTTAGCGTCTTAGGTACACAATTTAATGTAAAGCAACGTAAATCTTATTTTGAAGTAACTTGTTACGAAGGTTTAGTTGGTGTAACACATAAAGACAAAACGGTAAAATTAAAACCAGGCGACACTTTCCAGATTATAGATGGAAAATTACTAACAACTGAAATAGAAAACACAACTCAACCACAATGGTTACAAGGCGAAAGCAGCTTTAACAGCATTCCTCTTAAACACGTCATTGCTGAGTTTGAAAATCAATACAAACAGAAAATAATTACAAAAAATATTGACACATCTCGTCTATTTACAGGAAGTTTTACTCATAATAATTTAGATTTAGCATTAAAGTCTGTTACAATACCATTAAATTTAAGCTACAGCAAATCAGAAAAATCTATTTTATTAAAGCGTGAATAAAAAATTACTTTGTTTAATTTTCTTTTTTTCATCTTTTACCTTTTACAACCTTGCCTATAGCCAAGAGTTAAAGGAAAAACAGACGCTTGCACAAATACTTTTAGAACTTGAAAAACAGTACGATGTTAAATTTTCTTTTGAAACCAAGACAATTGAAGGCATCTCAATCACTCCTTTACGCCATGGACTTTCTTTAACACAAGCTGTTAACCAACTAAAACTTGATACCAACCTTAATTTTGAAATTCTAAGCAATCGTTTTATTGCTATTACACCGCAAAAAGTCACTGAAGCACAAAACAGTATTCAGCACTTAGAAGAGGTTGTTGTTACGAATTATCTAACTAAAGGTATTTCTAAAACAAACAACGGAACCATTGAGGCTGACACCAAAGCCTTTCAAATTTTACCCGGATTAATTGAACCAGATGTATTACAAATAGTACAAAACTTACCAGGAATAATTAGTGTAGACGAACGCATTTCTAATATCAATGTTCGTGGTGGCACAAACGATCAAAATCTTATTTTATACGAAGGAATAAGAATGTATCAAACGGGTCATTTTTTTGGGTTAATATCTACTTTCAATCCTTATTTATCTAATGATGTTACGGTTTCTAAAAACGGAACTAGCGCCAAATTTGGCAATGCTGTTTCTAGTACTATTGCGATTCAAAACACAGACAATTTAAGCGAAAAAACAAGTGGTGGAATTGGAGGCAACCTACTAAGCGTAGATGGGTTTGCAAAAATCCCATTATCTAAAAAAACAGAATTACAATTAGCCGCTAGACGTTCTTATACAGATTTTATAGTTTCAAAAACTTATGACTCCTATTTTGACCGTATTTTTTCAGACTCAGAATTAAATACTTCAAATGCTATTAATACACAATTGGCATTAGACGAGCGTTTTATTTTTTATGATTTTAATGCTAAGTTTTTATATAACATCAACGACTCCTCTAAGTTACGCGTTAATGTCATGAACATGTATAACAACTTAGATTACAAACAGGTATACACAACAACAAATAACGATTTCCAAGAGACAAAAAGTGAATTAAACCAAATAAGTTTTGGAACAAGTGCTACCTATTCTAAACGATTAAAGGATGGAACGAATCTTTCTGCTCAAGCTTATTATTCTAATTATGATTTAGATGCTACAAATAACAATATTTCTAACAATCAATTCTTAAAGCAAGAAAATAAAGTTGAAGATTATGGTTTACGGTTTGATATTTCAAAAGTATTAAGCCCTTCCTTAAAAATAAATTTGGGCTATCAGTTTAACGAAGTTGGTGTTACCAATTTTGAAGATGTAACCAATCCTAATTTTACGAGTTTAACAAAAGAAATTATAAGAACACATGCCATATTTGGTGAAGTTGTACGCTATTCACAATCTCGTAATACATATTTACGTTTAGGTTCAAGAATTAGTTACTTTGGGAAACTGCAAAAGCTTATTATTGAACCTCGGTTTGCATTCAACCAAAAACTATCGGACTATTTTAGGTTAGAAATATTAGGCGAATTAAAGAGTCAATCTATTACTCAGGTTATAGATTTACAGCAAGATTTTTTAGGCATAGAAAAAAGACGTTGGCAATTAGCAAATACGAATAACATTCCTTTAATTAAAAGCCAACAAGTATCGGCAGGTGTTAGCTATAACCAAAATAACTTATTAGTATCTCTAGAAGGGTATTACAAAAATGTAAATAACATTACCGCTCTTAGTCAAGGGTTTCAAAACCAGTTTCAGTTTACAAACGATATTGGTTCTTATACCGTAAAAGGCATTGATTTTTTAATCAACAAACGCTTTAATAATTTTAGCACTTGGCTAAGTTATACCTTTAGTAAAAACGATTATCATTTTGAAAATCTAAATAATGGCAATTCTTTCTCAAACACGTTAGATTTGCAACATGTTGCCAACGCTTCTTTAACTTATAATATTGATGATTTTAAAATTGGCCTTGGACTTAATTGGCATTCAGGAAGGCCATACACAACACCTTCAACAACACAAGATAACAGTAACAATATTATAGAATACGCGTCTCCAAATAATGCACGTTTACCAGATTATTTTAGAACAGATATCTCTGTGATTTATAATTTTAAATTTTCAAAAGGTGTAAAAGCCGATATTGGAGCTTCTGTCTGGAACATCTTTAATCAAACCAACATTATCAATCGGTATTACACCTTTAATTCTGATGATTCTATGGTTGAAATTAATAATAGGTCTTTAAAATTTACACCAAATCTTAGTTTTAGAATCAATTTTTAGTTGTTTATTGTAACACCAACCAACCAGTTATTAATGCGCTTCAAAAATTATTTAAGCTTATCTTTAGCTATTACTATATTCTTTTTTCTTCAAAATTGTTTGGCCCAAACAACTACTACCAACCCTAAGACATCACTCTTTTTTACACCCGAAATTATTGTTGGAAAAACACAAGAAGCCAATACTGATTTCCCAAAAACCAAGCTACAAAAAAACGTATTTTTAAGTATTGGCCAATACAACTATAACTCTAATAAAGAATGGGCTGCGAGATTAAACTATCCAAAAACTGGTATTTCATTGGGTTATACAGATTTTGGCAATTCTACCAAAGTTGGGCATGCTTATAGTATATTGCCATTTATTGAATTTTCAATATTAAAAAAACAAATAGACGGTTTAAACCTACAAATAGGTTTTGGTAGTTCTTATATGGATACTCAATACGATATAATTACCAATGCATTTAACAGAGCAATCACCACAAAAATTAACTGGTCGTTTAGATCTTTTTTCTATTACGATGTTTTTAAAACCCATGCTACAGACTGGCGATTTGGCTTGGGATACTTACACCATTCTAATGGCCATACGAATTTACCAAACCAAGGCTTAAATTCTTTTACAGCAAGTATTTCTGCTAAAATTGACAAAAACTCTAATAGTAATAACGATTTTAAAAAACCTACTTTCGCCTCTAAATCTCAAACGTATATGGCTTTTCGGTTGGGTTTAGGCCAAAATGTATTATCTGAAAAGTTTAATACCAAAAAAGAAGTTTTTACAGTTTCTGCTTCTGCCGGAAAAATCCTAAATAATACATTTAAATTTGGTGGTGGTTTTTATTACAGGTTCTATGAACACTACTACGATTACATAAAAAACAATGAAGCTTTAATTGAAGAACAATTTCCTCACTTTAAAGATAACCCTTATGGTTACGCAACTAGCTTTGGGATTTTTGCAAGCTCTGAATTATTAATAGACCATATTGGTTTTGAATTTGATTTAGGTTTAAACATACACAAACCTTTTTACAAAATAGATTGGCAACTTAACCAAGGGGTTACTTATGAAAACGCAAATGGAGAAACCATAGAAGTTTTAGGTGAATTAGATTGGTATTATGAAATAAAACGAACTATTTCTGCTAGAATGGGATTAAAATATTATTTATGGACAACCAACAAAGCTCCAAAGCACAATATTTTTCTTGGTGCACATATTAATGCAAATCTTGGTCAGGCAGATTTTACAGAATTAAGCTGTGGTTATGTATACCGTTTTAATTTAAAAGAGAAATCCATATAGTAAGAATTAATGGTGATTTTAGACCTTAAGAACGTCCTTTTATAGCATTAAATAAATGCTTATTCTAAATCTACTTTTATAACGCATTTATAGTTGTGCTTAGCTACTCTTCTTTTTTTTATCCTGTTTTTCTTTTTCGATATTCTTTTTAATTTTAGCTATCGCAGACTCTATAGACTTATCTGGTTCTATTAGATTATATTTTCCCCAAAAATTAGGATCTGAAAACCCAGAAATCGCGTCAGTAATAACCATAGTTGGTTTTAATCTATCCTTAATTTTAATTCTTTTATCAACAGAATTAACTTCCCAATCTGTTACAGCCATTTCACTAGCCAAAGTATAAACCTTGTTAAATAACTGCTTCTTTTTATTAATTTTAAATTTCAGATTCAAATTAGAATAATTGTAATACCATGTTTTACCATTAACTTTATATGCCACTTTATAACTTGCTTCTAAAGGGTAAACGACAATATCCTTAGGCTTTTTTTTAACTAATAAATTTTTGGTTCTTTTTTTATCACTTAAATCTAAAGCATAGTCTGCACCTGCCAAAGCCAATAATTCTACATCTATAAATAATTTACCAATATAGTTTACTCCAACAACGTTAGTCTTTGGAATAAAATTTACCACATAAACTGCTCTATTATTTATAACCGAAGGCTCATCAAAAGAGAAATTATATATTTTAATACTTTCTTCTGTAAAAATATGTTCAGGATACTTCATAATATCTAAATACAATGCCGAAAATGGACCGCCTTGTAACTTTACAGAAACGGTATCTAAACGTTTATAATCTGTACTTTTTCTTGCTTTACTTAGCTGAATAGCATCACGAAGAGATGAAGAATTGGGCTGTTTAAGAATATTAACAACCGCTTCAGTTAATGATACATTTCTATTACGACGCTTAATAGTTTCACGATAAAAAGCTGTCATAAATAAAGACTGATCGTCTAAGTGTTGCATTTTATCTCGAAACACTTTTTGTACTAAACTTTCAGCATTTTTAAATGCAGAAATGCTAACAGCAGATAATTCGGTTACAGCGACATATAATTTTATAACATTATCTGCTTTAGCTAATTGAGATAACGGAACGCTGTAAGTATCATAACCTAATAATGAAATCGTCACTTTAGAATCTAAGTAATCGCTAGCAACTTTTATTACAAACTCTCCTTCAGAATTTGTAATAGTACCAATATTGGTTTCATTGATATTTAAGCTAACTGCTTCTAAAGCTTTATTAGAACGCCCATCAATAATTTTACCACTATATTCTGTAAAAACAGCTTGAGCATTTAACGAAAACACCACTAAAACCATTAACAAAAACGTAATGGTATAGCGTTTTATAGTGTGACATTTTTCCATAGCAGTAGTTTAAAGAACAATTGAGCTCTTACTAAATTACGAAAAAATACACAAATCACTCTCTTGCAAAGTGTTAAACCTCACGAGAAATAATTACAAAAAAAAATACAGATAGAAATGGCGCCTATTTAAAATAAGCTCTAAAACAAGTTAGAATAACACATTTCATATGATAAAAATTAGATATTATCTAAACTTACATACGTTCTGGCACCTCAATTCCTAAAACTTGAAATGCATTTTTAATTGTCTGACTTACCGATTTAGACAACGCTACTCTAAAGCTTTTTTCTTCTTCTGTATCTGCACCTAGAATAGATACATTTTGATAAAATGAATTAAAATCTTTTACCAAATCATAAGTATAGTTTGCAATTAACGCAGGACTATGCTGCTCTGCTGCATTTTGAATGACTTCAGGAAATAACTCTAACTGCTTGATAAGTTGTTTTTCTTTGTCGTGAAGCACTATGTTAGCATTATCAAGATCACTAAGCGAAACTGTAGTAGCCTTTCTTAATATAGACTGAATTCTTGCATAGGTATATTGAATAAAAGGCCCTGTATTACCTTGAAAATCGATAGACTCTTTTGGGTCAAATAAAATTCGTTTTTTAGGATCTACTTTTAAGATGTAATATTTTAATGCTCCTAAACCAATGGTTTTGTAGAGTGCTTTTTTCTCTTCTTCCGAGTAATCTTCAAGCTTACCTAATTCTTTAGAAATTTCTTCAGCAGTATCTGCCATTTCTTGAATTAAATCATCCGCATCTACAACCGTTCCTTCTCTACTCTTCATTTTTCCGCTTGGTAAATCTACCATACCATAACTTAAGTGGAATAGATTTTTAGCCCAATCGAAGCCTAATTTTTTTAAGATTAAAAATAAAACTTTAAAGTGGTAATCTTGCTCGTTACCAACCGTATAAACCATACCTCCAACATCTGGGTAATCTTTTATACGTTGAATCGCTGTACCAATATCTTGAGTCATGTAAACTGCAGTTCCATCGCTACGTAATACAATTTTTTCGTCTAAACCATCTTCGGTTAAATCGCACCAAACAGATCCATCTGCTTTCTTAGTAAAGACTCCTGTTTTTAAACCTTCGGCAACAAACTCTTTCCCTAATAAATAGGTATTACTTTCATAATAATAAGCATCAAAATCTACTCCTATATTTTTATAAGTCACATCAAAACCATCATAAACCCATTGGTTCATTTTTTTCCAGAGTGCTACAACATCCTCGTCTCCAGCTTCCCATTTAATAAGCATTTCTTGTGCTTCTAATAATAATGGAGCGTTCTTTTTAGCCTCTTCTTCAGACTGACCTTGGGCTACTAATTCTGAAATTTCAGATTTATAAGCCTGATCAAACTTTACGTAATAATTACCAACCAATTTATCACCTTTCAAGTCTTCAGTAGGTGTTTCACCTTGACCAAATTTTTGATAAGCTAACATACTTTTGCAAATATGAATACCTCTATCGTTAATAATCTGCGTTTTATAAACGTTCTTACCAGAAGCTTTTAAAATTTCAGCAACACTATAACCTAAAAGCACATTTCTTACGTGACCTAAATGCAATGGTTTATTAGTATTTGGCGAAGAATACTCTACCATTACGGCTTTGTCTTCTTTTACCTCAACAAACCCAAACGTGTTATCGTCCTTTATAGATTGAAAGAAATCGAGGTAATATGCATCATCAATTTCAATGTTTAAAAAACCTTTAACAACATTAAATCCTTTAACCAAATCCACATTATCGAGTAAATACTGACCAACTTGCTCACCAATTACAGCAGGATTTCCTTTTACTACACGCAACATCGGAAATACAACAACCGTAATATCTCCAGCAAACTCTTTGCGAGTCGCCTGAAATTCTACCGATTCTAATTCTGATTCAAACAATGCTTTAACAGCTGCTTTTACATGTAATTCTAAAGTTTCTTGAAGCTTCATCTTATCTTTATCTTTTGGCATTTTAAACGCTTGCAAATATAGAAGTTTTATTGTTTTATTTAAGATTCTAAATAGACATAATTACAGAACATTAAAGCTACAACGATATAAAAACCACCCTCCACTAACTATCTAAAAAAGAGACCACTAAGCCAATCATGCATTTCGTCGATGAAACAGTAATACTCCCAAGATTTGTGCCGTTGGTCGATAAGTGATTTTTTAACAAAACTATATTGTACATTTCATCTAATTTATTCGTATTAAAACCTAATTATTAGCATATTTGTAATCATAATAGCACTTTTGGTAGGCTATTAATCAATGTCCCAAACATTAATGAGGCTTAATAATCAAACATTAACCATGTTGTTATTGTTTTGTGTTAACTTACTTTTTTATCCCTCTCTAAAAGTTATTCGCACCAAAACAGCGCAATACGTTATAAAGCTATTTTAAGATGAAACAGTTACTATTTTTAGCTGTTTGTCTTATGTCTTTATCTGTATTTTCTCAAAATGAAAAAATAGATGAACTGACAGTACAAATAGCCTTTAAAAAACCAGACTCTACAAAGGTGGACATGTCTCTGGTGCTCATTAACGAACTCTATAAAAAAGCAGATTACAACAAAGCTTTACTTTATGTTAATAAAACTTCTAAGCTATCTGAGGAGCTTAATTACATAAAAGGTCTTGCAGAAAGCAGCTACTATAGAGCTTTAATCTACACCGAACGCAACGACTACCTGAATGCTATAGATAATTATAAGAAATCTAGAGATTTATACTTAAAAATTAGTGATACACTTGGCGTAGCTAGAGTGAGCAATAGCATTGGTCTTATTGAAATTAAACGAGGAAATTATGCAATTGGATTACAGAACTCTTTATCTGCAATAAATATTTTTGAAAAGCAATACCTTAAAGATGAATTGAGTACTGCTTATAATAATTTAGCTGAAGCTTATTTTAAAACTAATCAAATTGATAAAGCTATAGAGTTTAACTACAAAGCTTTAGACGTTAGAAAGCAACTTAATGACACGGAAGGCATTAAAATTTCTACAAAAAATATCGCCGAACTATACTCGTTATTGAAAGAACACCGTAAAGCAATTGAATATTACGAAAAGGTATTAGACATTTTAAACCCTAAAACCGATCAGAATTTACGAGGTGAAATTCTACCAAAATTAGGTAGTGAATATTTACGCTTTAAAGAATATGATAAAGCTTCTAAATATTTAGTAGAAGGGTTAAAATACAATAGAAAACAAGACAATAAAGAAGGACTTTTAAGAGCTTTAAATGCTGTTGGAAACTTAAATCTTCAGAATAAAAAAGTAAAATTAGCAGAAAAGCAATTGAATGAAGCCTATGCTATTGCTCAAAAAATTAACAACAAAAAAGAGCTTTTAGAGAACTACAAACTTCATATTGCGTTAGATTCTACACGTGGTTATTTTCAAAATGCATTCTTTTGGCAGAATAAATTCTATGATTTAAAGGATTCGCTGTCCAAAGTAGACCAACCTGTATTCCCTACAGATATAAGTCCTATTGATCTTATTACAACTGAAAACACCTCAGAAACTGACACGGTTATAGTTAAAGAAAACGAATTACCCGAAACTAAAGATTCTTGGCAAAATAATTCATTTTTACTGTATGCATTAATTGCGCTTTGTGTTTTATTATTGGTACTTCTATTTTACAGCCTATCCCAAACAAAATCTCATAAAGACAATTTAAAAAAAGAAAAAGAAAAATTAACTCAGGAACAGGTTAGAACAGAAGCTATCTTAGAACAAACACATCATTTAGAAGAAGTTAACCAAGTAAAAGACAAGCTTTTTTCTATTGTTTCTCACGATTTAAAAGATTCTATTTCTTCTATAAAAGCCTTTTTAGATTTACTAAAAGAAGATAGTATTTCTAAAGATGAATTTTATGAATTAATTCCAGAATTAAGTGAAAACGCGAATAATGCATCGTCACTTTTATTTAATTTATTAAACTGGTCTAAATCACAAATGCAAAATTTAGAACCAAAACCTGAGCTATTTAACATTCAAGATGTATTTCAAACTAAAATTGCCTTAGTTGAGCAAAAAGTTGAAGACAAACGCATTGTATTAATTGATGAGTCACAACGCGATTTTGTTTATGCAGATCGTAGTATGATAGAAATTGTTATTCAGAATTTAATTACAAACGCTGTTAAGTTTAGCAGAATAGGAGATGTAATTACGATTTCTAATGTAGATGCTAATGGTAAATCTTTAATCTGTGTAGAAGATTCTGGTGTTGGTATTGCCAAAGAAAATATTGACAAGTTATTTGCTGCACATAAAAACTTTACGACGGCAGGTACAAAAAACGAAAAAGGTACAGGTTTAGGATTAACTATTGCTAAAGATCTAGTAGAACTTAATAACGGTAGAATTTGGGTAGAAAGCACAGAAAATGTTGGTAGTAAATTCTTTGTCGAACTTCCTAAATCAGAAGCTAAGGCTTAATTTATTTTATCTATATTTAGCTTCTAAATTGAGGCTTTATGAAACATTTACTCCCTATTATTATCCTTTTATCTTTTTTCTACAATTGTAAAAACGAATCCAAACCCGAAATTAAAGAAGACAAGGAACTCAAAGAATTGTTTGCTTTGATGCAAGGTTCTTTTAATTCTGAAATTCAAGCCCAAATTGATTCTTCCTATTACAATATAGCATTACACATGTATCCTATTTGGGAAGATAAAGGAAACTTTCTATATGTAGAACAAGCTCTAAACAATAGACAGAACAAACCTTATCGCCAACGTATATACGAAGTAAAAAGAGCTTCAGATAGTACATTCAGCTCTGCTATTTACGCGTTAAATGTAGACTCTCTTTGGATTGGTAAATGGAAAACCCCTAAAGCTTTTGACGCTATATCTTTAAATGATATTGCTTTAAAAGAAGGCTGTGAGGTTATCTTAAAACGTATAAAGCCAAATCAATTTATAGGTAAAACAGGAGATACCACATGTGTTAGTACAATGCGTGGAGCCTCATTTGCAAGAAGTGAAGTTGAAATTTTAGAAGACAAAATTATTTCTTGGGATCGTGGTTTTGATGCCAACGGAAACTATGTTTGGGGAGCAGAAAAAGCGGGTTATATATTTAATAAAATAGACTAGCTTAAAACTCAGAATAACAAATTTCAAAAAAACGTTACCTTACTAAACATTAAAAAGAAACACTAACAACCAAAAATGCTCAAAACTTTATGCTTTAGGTAAAAAGACCTCTGCCATCATACAGCGTGCACTTCCGCCTCCACAGGTTTCAATTGTTTCTAAAGAACTCGATATAATAGGACAATGCTTTTCTATACTAGCAATCTGAGATTTCGTTAAACTTTTATGCGCAGCTTCACTCATAACCAAATAGCGTTGCTCATTTTCACCTCTAAGCTGCAACATATTACCCGCAAATTGATGCATTTGAGCTTCAGTAATAGAAATAATTTCTTTACCATCTTGCTTTAAATGTTTAACAACATTTTTTCGCTCTTTTTTATCATCAATGGTGTCTAAACAAATTACAGCAAAGTTTTCTGCTAAACACATCATGACATTAGTGTGATAAATTTCTAAACGTTTTCCATCAACAGTTTGATTAGCCGTAAAAATTACAGGAGTATATTCAAAGTCTTCACAAAACTCTATAAACAACTCTTCATCTGCTCTTGGAGATAATGCACAATAAGCTTTTCTATTTACACGATCCATTAATATACTTCCTGTACCTTCTAAAAAAACACCTTCGTGCTCAGCAGACGTATAATCAATAATGTTTTCAATCTTTAAGCCTTCTTGTTCTAATCTAATAAAAACTTCGTCTCTACGCTCTCGTCTTCTATTTTCTGCAAACATTGGATACTTAGCAATATCACCATTGGCGTGAAAACTCACCCAATTGTTAGGGAAAATTGAATCTGGTGTATCCAATAGTATATCATCTTGTTCAACAATCACATTAACACCAACAGACCTTAGTTTAGCAACAAAAGCATCAAATTCTTCTTGTGCTTTAATATTAATTTCGGCATTTTTTATATCTAAATCTTCCTGAAAATAATTATTAACTGCTGTTTGCTCATTCATCCTAAAGTTTACAGGACGAATCATTAAAATAGTATTTGTAGTTTGTTGCATAAAATAAAAAAATAGAGTGATAAATTTTGTGCAAAGTTATTGTTTTTTAAGACGAAAACAATCATAAAATTACACATGATTTTCCAACCAAATCATCGCCTCTGTTCTTAACCTAAACGTCTTAATATTCCACTTTTTTTCTTTATTCATCCCTATTAGAAAATTGGTAGACAATTTGGCATTAAACCCCTCAACAACAACGGCCATAGCTTTAATTTCTTTTAAAGTAGCAATTGTTTTTTGAGCTTTATAGGTATAAGCATATGCAAACTTTTTATTTACAAGAAGAGAAAATGGAGCTTCTAAATGTGTTAATAAAAATGAATGATATTCTTCAACCGTTTTTATATCCATTAAAACTCCTTCATTAATTATAACTTCTGCGAGATTTCTTTTTAAGATAGTTATTTCGCCAAAGCTCAACCGATGTGTTTTCATATCAATAAATATAAGTAAATTTAAAGCAAAATTGTAATAATGAAAAAACTCATCCTACTTTTCTTAATTATTTATTCTTGCGCTGACAAAGCAGAGAAGCAAGATTCCGAGCACAAAAAAGTTAAATTAGATTTTACAACGGTTTTCGAAAAAAGCGACGGTTTAGAAACAGCTACATATCAAGAAACTATAAAATACTATAAAGATTTAGCAAACAGTTATCCTGAAATTTCAATTCAAGACATTGGTGAAACAGATTCAGGAAAACCGTTACATATAGTCACTTTAAATATGAATGGCTCTGGTGATAATTTTGAAACACTTAGACAAAACAATAGAATTCTATTAATTAATAATGGTATTCATCCTGGAGAATCTGATGGTATTGATGCCACCATGATGCTACTTAGAGATTTGGTTCAAGGTAAAATAGAGGCACCTAAAAATACAATTGTGGTTACCATCCCAATTTATAACGTTGGTGGTAGTTTAAATAGAAACGCTACTACAAGAACCAATCAAAACGGCCCAAAAACTTATGGGTTTAGAGGAAATGCTAGAAATTATGATTTGAATAGAGATTATATAAAAGCCGACACCAAAAATGCCAAAGCTTTTACTCAAATATTTCACTTGGTACAGCCCGATATTTTTATCGATAATCACGTAAGTAATGGAGCTGATTATCAATACACACTGACCCATTTATTTACCCAACACAATAAATTGGGAGGTCAATTAGGAAAATTTATACATACTAAGATGATGCCGTCACTAGAACAAAAACTAGAAGCAAAATCTTGGGATATTACCCCTTATGTTAATGTCTTTAACCGTACACCAGATTCAGGGTTTACACAGTTTTTAGATACTCCAAGATATTCTACAGGTTACACATCATTGTTTAACACGCTTGGAATGATGGTAGAAACTCATATGCTTAAACCATACAGACAACGTGTAGAAGGCACATACGAATTAATGAAAAGCATGATTAAAATCACCGAAGAACATGGCGATAAAATCACAAAACTCAGAAAAGCACAAACCAAAATATGGTCCGCAGGTGATAACTACCCATTAACTTGGGTTGTAGATACAACGTTAACCTCTACTTTAAAATTTAAAGGTTATGAAGGCGAAATGGTTCCAAGTGAATTTACAGGAGCAAAACGCTTAAAATATGACAGGTCCAAACCATTTACTAAAGATGTTGTCTATCAAAATTATTTTAAAGCAACTGACTCTATACGTATTCCTAAAGCTTATATTATTCCGCAAGGTTGGCACAACGTCATGGATTTATTGAAGCTAAACAACGTTACATATACCCAATTTAAAAACGACACGACACTAACAGTTGAGTCTTATAAAATAGGAAGGTACGAAACTCGTAAGTCCCCTTATGAAGGTCATTACCCACATTTCAAAACCAGCGTTAATACCACTGTAAAGAAAGTAAGGTTTAAAAAAGGGGATTATCTCATTTCTACAAATCAAAATGCCATGCGTTATCTATTAGAAACATTAGAACCTTCTGCGACAGATTCATTTTTTAACTGGAATTTCTTCGATACAATTTTACAACAAAAAGAAGGCTTCTCTCCTTATGTATGGGAAGACAAAGCCGAACAACTTTTAAAGAACAACCCAAAACTTCAAGTAGAGTACAATGTAAAAATTAGCTACGACGAAGATTTTGCTAATAACTGGTACGCTCAATTAGATTGGTTACATAAACAGAGTAAACATTATGAAAAAGCGCATTTACAATACCCTGTTTATCGTGTAAATTAAGTTTGAGTTATAAAATTCTCTAAGATAAATTCGTTTGACATGGCGTAAAAACACCTGTATTAAAAGAGGCTGAACATCAAAGTAACGCCTTATCAATTACTTTAACTGCTATTATGAGTTTTAAAAGTATTGTAATCACCCCTTTATTTTAGTTTTTGATTTATATTATTTTGACACAGATAGAAGAGTCACTATCAAATTCCCCATATCTTAGATACCATCCCACAAATAATGGTTATCACGGCAACACCTATTTCCAAAGGTATGCTTATACGTAAATACAAAATTAAATTTGCGTTACAAATGAAATAGCTAATGCGCTTAGCTTCTACCGCAATTTTATTTTAGTTTTTATTGTCATTATTCTAGCTGCTTTTTAGGTACTGCAATGAGAGAAGTAGGTTTAGTAACTCTACTCTTTAGTTTAATAACAATGGGATTAGATTATGTAACTGCTCAGTTATATAAGTTACAATTAAAGAATGTTATCTCAATTACAGTTGAGAGTGGTATACGAGATGGCACATTGGTATTTGTAATTGCGACATCAATACTTCGCAATGTAACAATGGGAGTTCCTACAGGTGCTTATGCGATATGGATGTTTATCACTGGTAGCATTTTAATCTGGCAACTTGGAAAAAAACTAGAAATCGATTCTAAATAAAAAAGGCTAAGTCATAAAACATTTACAAAATGACAAAACGCACCTAAACCAAAATCCTAATATTAGCATAACTATTCTCTAAAGCTTTTTGAGACGCTTTAGCGTCTAACCATTCAACTTTAGTGATGCCCTCATTTTCTTGCGGAAATAATTCACCATCAAAATCAGTTGTCATTTCAAACCAATACGTCACTTTAATTTTATGTTTACCATGTCGTTTAAAAATATGATATGTTGTTGGTAATGGTTTGGTAATTTTTAAACCTTCAACACCTGTCTCCTCTTCTACTTCACGTATAGCGGTTTCTTCAATTGTCTCTTTACGTTCCGCTTTTCCTTTAGGTAAATCCCATTTATTATTTCGGTAAATAAAGAGTATCTCATTTTTAGAATTGTAAGCTTTTCCACCACCTGCAACTACATTAGGCAAAAGCTTTAAAAACTTTTTGAGTAACTTACCTTCATTTTTATGAATTAAGTGTACGGCTTTCAAATTTGTATTATTTAAAGTTTTTATCACTTTACCAATATTTACAGATTTTAAAAGAAAGGATTTAAAATCAGTTTCTTTTTTTACCTCAGTAGTTAAAATTATAGGTTTATCACCTACATAAATAGTGTACATCGTTTGAGTTTGTTTCAACTTTCCTTTTGTAAATTTATTATTTTTTCTGAGAAACCATTTGAAATGAAATTTATTTTCGTTTAAAATTTTCTAACCTCGAAAAATCATTATTTTTGTACCATGATTTTTAACAAAGATACTGCCAAAAAAACAGCAGAAGTTTTATTGCAAATTAATGCTATAAAATTACAACCTAACGATCCTTTTACTTGGGCTTCTGGCTGGAAATCACCTATATATTGCGATAACAGAATTGTACTATCGTTCCCACCTATTAGAAACTATATTAGAGCAACAATTGCCAAGAACATTGAAGAAATCTATGGAAAACCAGATGTTATTGCAGGTGTTGCCACAGGAGCTATTGGTATTGGAGCTTTGGTAGCAGAGTATTTAAACCTACCTTTTGTTTATGTAAGACCAGAGGCCAAAAAGCACGGTCGCCAAAATCAAATTGAAGGTTATATTGAAAAAGGACAAACCGTAGTTGTTGTTGAAGATTTAATTAGCACCGGAATGAGCAGCCTAAATGCTGTACAAGCTTTAAAAGAAGCTGAAGTAAACGTAAAAGGAATGGTGGCTATTTTCTCTTACGGCTTTGATATTGCTAAAAAGAATTTTGAAGACGCTAATGTAGAATTGCATACACTTGGTAATTACGAAAACTTGCTAGAACAAGCGGTTGATACGTTTTATATAACTAAAGACCAACAAGACATTTTAGCACAATGGAATGCCAATCCTAGTGAGTGGAACGCTAATTGATATAGCATTATAGTATAATTGTTGAGTCGTTTAACTAATACGTTAAAACTTAACAACAAATAAAAACAACATAACACAATACTTATGAAATTAGAATCCCCAAAAGTAACCTTAGATAAATCAGCAGAAGAAACTTTTAATTTTCTTTCAGATGTTAAAAACTTTGAAAGTTTAATGCCTGAAAACATTAGTAAGTTTGAAGTTTTAGAAAATGACAAATTTCTATTCGCATTAAAAGGAATGCCAGAAATTATATTAAAGAAAAAGGAAGCTGTTCCTTATAATAAAATCGTTTTAGGTGCTGCAGGCGGAAAATTAGACTTTGCATTAATTGCTGATATTACAGAAATTGAGTCAAATAAAACCGATGTAAAATTAAATTTTGAAGGTGAATTTAATGCTATGATGGCAATGATGATTAAAGGCCCAATAAGTAAATTTATTGAGACTTTAACAACGAATATGAAGACTGAGATTTAATACAATAGTTTCACATCTTTAAGATCAAAGGTTCTAATAATCTCATCTTCTGTCCAAACTCGCAATTGACCACTTTTGGTCACTCCTTGTATAATTCCAGAGAAGCTATTATTGTTAGAACTTCTAAAAGTTGATGGCTTATCTTTTCTAAAAAGGAAGCTTTCGTATTCCGCTTTGATATCAGAATGATTATTAGATTCTAATATATTGAAATAGAACTTCATCTGTTTTAATATTTCAGAAAGCACTTCATCTTTATTATAAATCACTCCTGTTAACAAACTCATAGAGGAGGCTTGTGGTAAATTATCAAAATATTTCTGATTCACATTAAGACCAAATCCAATTATAGAGCCTTGTAAATTATTGTTTTTTATGACATTCTCTATTAAAATACCACATATTTTAGTGTTTGCTGACAAAATGTCGTTAGGCCATTTAATACGTAATTGTGGTATTTTAAAAACGCTTAACGCTTTAAAAATAGCTAAAGAAACAGCCATACTAATATAAAATTGCTCTTTAATATCAAAAGACTCTAAGCTCTTAAACACACTTACCGTAAGGCTCTTACCACTTTCCGCTTGCCATTCTGCTCCCATTTGCCCTCTGCCTTTTGTCTGTTTTTCTGCCACAACAACAGTGTAATCCTTAGGTAACGTAACCGACACTATATCCTTTAGATAGCTGTTTGTTGAGCCAATGGCATTAAGTTTGATTATATACATAAAAACGGAAAATTTATTTTATAGTTTTCTTATGATATTTAGAGCTTACAAGAACTAAAAAAATAATAACTTTGCACAAAATTAACTGAAATTAATGACGAAAGAAAAAATCAATCCAGACCAACTCATTACAACCATCATTGGAGGCATAGAAGAAGTTAAAGGAAAAGAAATTACAATTTTAGATTTAAGAGAAATAGAAAATACGGTTTGTGATTATTTTATTGTCTGCGAAGGATCTTCAAATACGCAAGTAAATGCAATCGTCAATTCCATCCAAAAACAAGTTAGCAAAACACTTAAGGATAAACCTTGGCATGTAGAGGGTACCGAAAATGCCGAATGGGTTTTGATGGATTATGTTAACGTTGTAGTCCATGTATTTCAAAAACACATCAGAGAATACTACGATATTGAAAGTCTTTGGGGAGATGCAAAAATCACCCAAATAGAAACAAGTTACTAAAAAGAGAAACGCTTATAATGGCTAAAGACAATAAAAATTTAAACAAAAAACCGAAACTAAATCCATATTGGATTTACGGAATTATCATTGCGATATTTATATCAATACAAATTTTCTCAGGTGGATTTGGAAGTTCTACGGGGAAACAAACTACTCCAACAGAGTTTTTTAACTATTTACGTAACGGAGAGGTTAAAAAAGTAGAAATTATTAATAACCGTGAGGCTCGAGTATATTTAACTAAAGAAGCCCAAGCTTTAGATCTACACAAAGGTTCAAAACCAAATACAATTCTACCTTCTGTAGCTGCAACACCTAATTATAAATTCGAATTTGGTGATTTAAAATTATTCCAAGAAGAAATAAATGCTATAACAGCTGAAAATAATCTAGATGTTGCTGTAGGATTTAAATCTGAACAAAATGTATGGGGAGATTTATTACTTACATTATTGCCTTTTGTTCTTATTATTGGTGTTTGGATTTTTATCATGCGACGCATGTCATCTGGAGGTGGCGGTGGAGCTGGCGGACAAATTTTTAATATCGGAAAATCTAAAGCTAAACTTTTTGACGAAAAAATAGATACGAAGACGTCTTTTAAAGATGTCGCTGGTTTAGAAGGAGCGAAAGAAGAAGTACAAGAAATTGTAGACTTCTTAAAGTTCCCAGAAAAATATACTGCTTTAGGTGGTAAAATCCCAAAAGGCGCATTATTAGTAGGACCTCCGGGAACAGGTAAAACCTTATTAGCTAAAGCCGTTGCAGGTGAAGCACAAGTACCGTTCTTTTCACTATCTGGATCAGACTTTGTGGAAATGTTTGTTGGTGTTGGGGCATCGCGTGTAAGAGATTTATTTAAACAAGCTAAAGAAAAATCTCCTTCAATTATTTTTATTGATGAGATTGATGCTATTGGTAGAGCAAGAGGTAAAAACAACATGTCTGGTTCTAATGATGAACGCGAAAACACGTTGAACCAACTCTTAACAGAAATGGATGGTTTTGGAACTAATACTAACGTTATTGTATTAGCTGCAACAAACCGAGCAGACGTTTTAGATAGCGCACTTATGAGAGCTGGTCGTTTTGACCGTCAAATTTATGTAGATCTTCCAGACGTTAGAGAGCGTAAAGAGATTTTTGAAGTGCATTTACGACCACTAAAAAAAGAAGAGACATTAGATATCGATTTCTTAGCCAAACAAACACCTGGTTTTTCTGGTGCAGATATTGCTAATGTTTGTAATGAAGCAGCTTTAATAGCAGCAAGAAAAGGAAAGAAGTCTGTAAACAAACAAGATTTCTTAGATGCTGTTGATAGAATCATTGGAGGCCTAGAAAAGAAGAATAAAATTATAACTCCAGCAGAAAAGAGAGCCGTGGCTTTTCACGAAGCTGGTCATGCGACTGTGAGCTGGATGCTTGAGCACGCTGCTCCATTGGTAAAAGTAACCATTGTACCTAGAGGACGTTCTCTTGGTGCTGCATGGTATTTGCCTGAAGAACGCTTAATAGTGCACCCAGAACAAATGCTAGATGAAATGTGTGCTGCATTAGGCGGTAGAGCTGCAGAAAAAGTAATTTTTGATAAAATTTCTACAGGTGCCCTAAGTGACTTAGAAAAAGTAACAAAACAAGCGAGAGCTATGGTTACTGTTTATGGTCTAAGTGACAAAGTAGGAAACCTAACGTATTATGATTCTTCAGGACAATCTGAATATGGTTTTACAAAGCCATATAGCGAAAAAACAGCAGAGCTTATTGATAGAGAAATTTCTGATATTATTGAAGAGCAATATCAACGTGCTATTAAGTTATTAGAGAATAATAAAGATAAACTTACCGAATTAGCAGAAGTACTATTAGACAAAGAAGTTATCTTTAAAGATAATCTTGAAAAGATTTTTGGTAAGCGTACTTTTGAAAATACACTAACCTCAAACGAAGAGGAAGAATAACCTATATACAATCATATAAAAAACTTAAATTAACCCAATGTTAATTTAAGTTTTTTTATATTTGAAAATCACACAAACGACAGGATTAATCGCAACTATTGAATGAGCTTATTTCGTAAATTCTTCGGAAAAAAGTCTGAACCGACAGAAGAGCACATACCGAATCAAGAGCGTGGCAAATATATGCCAGAGGTTAAGCTACCTGTAGATGAACGCTTTACTATTAATTTTAAAGCCAATGGTGGTAAATTCTTGTATTGTGAAAATATTGAAGAAGTTAAAGAAAGTTTTAACGCAATACTAGACGAAAACAATTGGCATAATGATAAAGTTTTCTTAATAGACCAACGCTTATCTGAATTATTTAAAGATTTCAATCTTAATAGTACTAAAAAGCTTTCGGAAAGTGCCTATTTTTTATCTACTTGCGAATATTTAATTTCTGATGATGGTTCTTTATTGATTTCTTCAAATCAAATTGCCGAAAAAAAATTAATTGAATTACCAGACCACTTCATTATTTATGCCACAACAAGTCAATTTGTAGAAACTATTGGCGAAGGTCTTAAAGGCATAAAAGCAAAAAGTAAAGCAACAATACCTACAAATATTACTACAATTAAGCATTTTAAAACTGCAGATGATAAAGACTTTTTAACATATGGCAGCAGTTCTAAAAATTTATACTTGCTCTTACTAGAAGATTTATAATGAAAGAATTAGCCACAAGAGCCTTATCTGGTGCTGTGTATGTGGCACTTCTTATTGGTTCACTTTTTATCCAACAAGCTACCGTTATACTTATTGGAGTATTCGGTATTATCTCGCTTACAGAATTTAGCAAGCTCATTAAGCTTAAGTCTTTTATTCAATACATCGTATATTTTATTATCTATATTGGGTTTTGGTATGTTTGTTTACAAAATTCAACTATCACAGGAACTGATGAAGCCATTCAGATTTTATTAGTTATTACCACCTTTGTCAACCTCATTTTAATTAAAGATCTTTTTACGTCAAAGAAAATCCCACTTTTTGAATCTAAACGCTATATAGCTACAACATTTTATTTATCTAGTGGTTTTGTCTTTATGCTTCTTATAGCAAACTACCAAAATGAATTTACTCCATTATTATTATTAGGTAGTTTTATACTGATCTGGATTAACGACAGTGCTGCTTATTTAGTAGGTAAGAATTTTGGTAAACAAAAATTATTCCCAAGCATATCTCCTAAGAAAACAGTAGAAGGTTTTTTAGGAGGATTATTTTTTGCATGTATATCTAGCTATTTTATTGCTACATATACAGAAACTCTTGGTTTTACACCATGGCTAATATTAGCTATTATTGTTAGTGTTTTAGGCACTTTTGGAGATTTAATTGAGTCTAAATTTAAACGTCAAGCTGGAGTAAAAGACAGTGGAGCAATAATGCCTGGCCATGGAGGGCTATTAGATAGGTTAGATAGTATTATATTTGCTGCACCATTTATTTATTTATTTTTAAGAATTTTAAACTATGTTTCATAAAGAAGGTCATAAAATTATATTCATAACTCTAGTGATTGTTGTGGGTTCGTTTTTTTTAATTGATGGATTTATCACTAATGAATGGATACGAAAAGGGCTAATGCTAGCTATTTTGGTGTTCTTTATTCTTATTTTACAATTTTTCAGAAATCCAAAACGAAATACGCATGCTAACGAAAAGCAAGCATTATCTCCGGTTGATGGTAAGGTGGTAGTGATTGAAGAAGTTATGGAAAATGAAGTTTTTAAAGATAAACGTATTCAAGTTTCTGTGTTTATGTCTCCTATAAATGTACATGTTACGCGTCATCCAATCGCTGGAAAAGTAACATTTAGCAAGTATCATCCAGGAAAGTATTTAGTAGCTTGGCATCCTAAAGCTAGTGAGGAAAACGAGCGTACTACAGTTGTAGTAGAAAATGATGGTTTTGGTAAAGTATTGTATCGTCAAATTGCTGGAGCCCTAGCTAGACGTATCGTTAATTATGCTAAAGTAGGTACTAAAGTAGAACAAGGATCGGATTCTGGATTTATAAAATTTGGCTCGCGTGTAGATTTATTTTTACCTTTGGATGCTGATATTAAAGTTGAACTTAACCAAAAAGTAAAAGGCGGCGAAAGTATCATTGCAGAAATGAAATGACTTCAGAACAATTAGACATAGAATTTAAAACTGCGGTAGATCGTGTAAACGACCATACGGAACCTTTTCCTGCCGATTTTTTATTACGCCTTTATGCTTATTTTAAAAAAGCAACTAATAATTATGATCGCCCTAGCAGTCGTAAACCTATTATAAATGCTTTTAAAACTAATGCTTTATTTCAAGTCAAAAACATCTCGCAAGATGAAGCAAAACAAAAGTACATTAATCTTGTAAACAATTATTTTCTATATCGTAAATAATTATTCCCTAATTAAAGGCATTGTAGAACAGCGCAATAAACCTTCTTGTTTCGCAATTTCGGCATAAGGTACTTCCTCAACAGTAAAGCCTTTTTCCCTTAACCACGTATTTAACCTCGTAAAATTCTTTTCTGAAATAATAACGTCTTCAGAAATAGAAAAGACATTACTATTCATATTATACATTTCTTCTTTTGTAATTTCAAAGACATTCTCCTTTCCAAAGAAATTCAGTAACCATTCATATTCCTTTTCAACTAAAAATCCATTTTTATGAAGAATGGCTTTATCCTTACCAATAGGTTGAAAACAACAGTCTAAGTGTAATGCATTCTCTTTTGGATCTGTGTTAGACTTACGTAATTCGAAAGCCTTAACGGTTTTGTGAGGAAACAACTCTTGTATGGCTATAACGGCATCTGTATTAGTCCTAGCCGTTATATAATCTGAATAATCATCACCAGAGTAAGTACCAATAAAAATATAATCGTTCCAAGGCATAACATCTCCCCCTTCTACGTGGCATTCTTCTGGTAGTACAATAATATTCTCCTCCCCTATTTTATTTAGCACATGCTGAATTGCAGTGTACTCACGTTCACGATCTGGTAATATGTTTGCTTTTATCAATTTATCTTCTATTACAAAGGCGATGTCTCTAGAAAATATTTGATTATAATCCGCTATAATTTCGGGTCTAAAAACCGTTACATTGTATTTTTTAAACACTTCCACAACAGCATCCATCTCCTTTATCATATCATCTTCTGTTGGATAGGTACCAGCTTTTATATGCTGTATGGATTTAGGATCATAAGCGTCTTCTATTGATGGTATAGGACCAATACTTTTGGCTGTACCAAGAATAACGGCTTTTAAACGTGAGGTTTCGTTTTGTATGTTTAATTTCATGTGTTAATATTAATTGTTATTTACAGTCAAATGAAACAGCCTAATTACAATTTCATTAGAATAATAAACTACCTGTATGAGCATTTCATAAAGTTGCGCATAAAAAAAGCTCCATAACATAGATGAAGCTTTTATAAGTTTATTACAATCAATTATCTCTTATCAATAGCCTTGAAAGGTCTATAGGTTTCACCAATATATAACTGTCTTGGACGACCGATTGGCTCGTTATTTCGTCTCATTTCTTTCCATTGTGCTATCCAACCAGGTAAACGACCTAAAGCAAACATTACGGTAAACATTTCTACCGGTATTCCCATAGCTCTGTAAATAATACCAGAATAGAAATCTACGTTTGGATATAATTTTCTATCTACAAAATATGGATCTTCTAAAGCTTCTTTTTCTAAACCTTTTGCAATATCTAAAATAGGATCTTTAATGCCTAAATCTGATAACACTTCATCAGCGGCAACTTTAATAATCTTAGCTCTTGGATCAAAGTTTTTATATACACGGTGTCCAAAGCCCATCAAACGGAAAGGGTCATTTTTATCCTTAGCTTTAGCCATATATTTTTTGGTATCACCACCATCTTCTTTTATGGCTTCTAACATTTCTAAAACGGCTTGGTTAGCACCACCATGTAATGGTCCCCAAAGTGCAGAAATACCTGAAGCTAGAGAAACAAAAAGTCCTGCATGAGACGATCCTGTAATTCTTACCGTTGATGTAGAACAATTTTGCTCATGATCTGCGTGTAAGATTAAAAGTTTATCTAAAGCATTTACAAGAATTGGATTTTGTTTGTATTCACTATTTGGGCTCTTAAACATCATTTTAAGAATGTTCTCTACATAACCTAAATTATCATCACCATATTCTAAAGGTAAACCTTGTTTTTTACGCATCGTCCAAGCTACAATAACAGGGAATTTACCTAAAATAGTAACAATAGAATTATACATAGCCTCTTCCGAAGCTACATTTACAGAAGATGGATAAAATGCTGTAAGCGCACTTGTTAATGAAGATAAAACACCCATTGGATGTGCTGACTTAGGAAAAGCATCTAATATCTTTTTGAGATCATCATCTACAACAGAATGTGATTTTATATCTTCATGAAACTTGTCTAACTCTTGTTTATTTGGTAATTCACCAAAAATAAGTAGATAAACTACTTCTAAAAAATCAGCTTTTTCAGCTAACTCTTCAATAGAATACCCTCTATACCTTAAGATACCTTTTTCGCCATCTAGAAATGTTATAGCACTTTTACAACTTCCTGTATTTTTGTAACCAGGATCTAAGGTAATAACACCACCTGTTGTACTTCTTAAACTCTTAACATCTATAGCGACTTCTTTCTCTGTTCCTATAATAACAGGAAAATCATACTTCTCGCCATTAATTTCTAATGTAGCTTTATCTGACATATCTTCTTTTCGGGTTTTAATAAATTTTAAGGATTGTAAATTTACGAAATCTCAAACGATTTAGAAAGTAGATTTATAATGGTTTTAACATTTAAACTAACTTCTATTTTATTCCTTGACTTTTACTAATTAAAAGCTTAAAAAATCATGCTATTTTTGTGCTTATTTTACAGATATGAAACGTTTTTTTTTACTCGTTATATTAGTTTTTAGTCTTAACCTCACATACGCCCAAATTGTAAATGTAGAATCATTGAGACGTATTTCTGATACATCAAAATGGTCAGGTTCTGCAAGTTTAGATATTGGACTTATAAAGAATACACAGTCCATCTTTAAAATCACCAACAATTTGAGGCTTCAATACAATACCAGAAAAAACCTTTATCTTTTTATTAATGATTTAAAGCTTGAACAAATTGAAGACAATTCTTTTGTGAACAAAGGCATTCAGCATATTAGATATAATAGGAAAATCACAGAACGTTTAAAGCTTGAAATTTTTGCTCAAAGTCAGTATGATGCTATTTCCGACATTAAATTCAGAGGATTATTAGGTCTTGGACCACGGTTTAAGTTGTCTAAAAGTAAAGATTACAGGTTTTATTTAGGAACATTATTAATGTTTGAACATGAAGAAGCATCAGATAAAACTATTGACATCCTAAGAGATTTTAGAGGAAGCACCTATTTTTCTTTCAGTTTATATCCCGTAGACAATATTTCTTTAGTAAGTACAACCTATTACCAGCCGTTATTAAAAAAGTTCTCAGATTATAGAATTTCTAATCAAACGTCTCTTGGTATTAAAGTCTTAAAAAATCTACTTTTTAAAACGGCGTTCACCTATAATTTTGATGCCAATCCTATTATTGGTATTCCTAAAACACAGTATGAGTTGACTAATGGTATTGTTTATACATTTAATTGAAAAAGGATATAAGACCGCTGTGCTGTTAGATCTAAGAGTCAAGACTCCATTATAACTAACTGATGTAATGATGGTACAAATAGAACTAAGATAATTGTGAATAAAAACTAATTTCGGTTTAAAACTTCTCTGAACTGATAAAAGAAACGCTCTATTAATCTCAAATCTTCGGTAATAATTTCGGCAGCACCTCGCATTTCTTGTTTGAATTCTATGTCTTTATTATAGGAAGTAATCATTTTTTCAGACAAAGAAACATCAATAAAATACAAACCTTCTTTATCAGGAATTAGAGATATGTTTTCTACTTTTCTGTTTAACACACCAAATTCGGTATCTGGATAGTTTTCTAATTTTATGCTTACGTTTTGTCCGACTTTAATTTTTCCTGAATTTTGTGCTGGTGTCTTTAGCTTTGCAATATATGCCGTATTCTCATTTGGAATAATAGTAAAGACCAAATCGCCTTGATTAACGGTTTGAATTCTTGTTTGTTGACGATACTCCAATATACAAATCGATTTAATTTTTTTTAAGAAGGAGAATTATTTCTATTCTGATATTTCAATTTTATTAATAATATCATTGAATTGCGAAGTATCATTTGGAGAGGGCGAATTAATCAAAACAACATTATTATTATAATCTAAAATAGCATAATGAGGAATAGAATTTACATTAAAAAATTCTATTAAATCAGAACTCTCAGTTTTAGTAATCACATATTGATTTTTATCCATCCCAAATTCTTGTAATTCGGCTACTTTTTTTCTCCAACTATCTTGATTCTCGTCTATTGAAAAATAGTAGAATTCTACATTTTTATTCTGAATTAATTTTTTTCTAAACTCATGACTACTTTTAATTTCTTCAATACATGGTGCACACCAACTTGCCCAAAAATCAATTATTTTAATTGTATTGCCCTGATTCTTTAAAATATCTTTTAATGTAATTCTGTCTCCATCAATATCTAATAAAATAGAACCGTAAACATTTTCTGCTAATCGATTATTAATCTTATTTAATCGTTCATTTATTCTCTCTAACACAACTTTATATTTTTCTTCTTTTATTTGCGGCAAGTAAATCATAATTTTATCTTGTAGGTTCTTTGAATTTTTTGCAATCGAATGACTATCAAATTCAAATATCATTTTTGTAATCGCATATTCTTTAGTTTTACCAACCAAATTTTTATTGATTAAATCTAATTGAAAATCTAGTGATTCTATTGAATATGTATTATTGCCAAATTTTTCTTCAGATACAATATTTAGATATTTTGTTAATGCAAGATAAAAATTCACATTATCATCTTGGTCATTTCTATTAAAATCATTGATAGATATACCTTTTAAATATTCTGTATAATTAGTTATGGCGCCTTTAGGAATGCTGTTCTGATTTAATATCCCATTGATATATTGAAATTTAAAAACATCTTTTATTTTATTATAAAACAAATCTGAAACATTTTTGTTTTTTGCATACTGATCTAAAAACTGTTGCTTATTTTTATAATAATTTTCATGAACTTTCTTATATTCAGAAATTCCAAGTTGCTCATTATATCTTGGGTAATTTAGGTTTAATTATAAAGTTCTTTAAAAAAATTATAATGGGCTTCATTATTGCCATTAAAAGTTATTATACTATTATCCAATTTATAACTAAGCGTATCACCTGGAGTTACATATATAAAAAACGCAATTGAGCTAGGTTTAAAACTAGCAAACCTAAATAATCTTGGTGATTCCAATTTAAAACTAAAGTTTAAATTTTCATCTTCATTCTTTGTTTTAAGCAAAAAAGACTGTTTATTAAATTCAATATGGGTTTCATCAAGCAATACTGATTCTATTAAAGTGTCTCCTGCTTGTTCTGCAAACAAGTAAACTTGCTTTGATGTTTCTATTAGTTTTGATGTTTCTTTTTTTAGATTAAAAACAAGAATCCCAATAACAATTACGACAAGTAAAATTATTAAGACTCTTTTTGGGGCTCTTACCATAACATTATTTTTTTGTGAAATTTATATAAAAATACGTTTTTAAATTTAGCCACCTCTTGCCAAAGATGGCTAAATAAACAGTTAATAAACTATGGTGTGAATTCTTTAAGTTGTTGAAGGACCAAAAGGTCTTGGATAATCGCATTTACAACTTGCAGCGCCACCGCTTGATGCACATTATTGTTTTGTTATAATGTGTTTCTCCGGATAGCACTTTATTTATAGCACTAACATATTTTATAAAACCTACATCTTGTTTATTTAAAAAGCCCAACGGATTATAGGCATTAATAGTCTGCCTAATTCTATGACTATTAGCATATGACGTAATGACCAAAATCTTAGTATTTGGAAATTGTCCTCTAATGCATACACCCAAATCATCACCAGAATATAAATTAAGCTGTGGAGCTGGTGGTAGACTTAAATCTAAGATGACCAAATCTAAAGGTTTTGCTGCAGAATAGCTTTGAATTTTTTGATGAGCTGTTTCGCAATCCCTAGCACTTTCGGTTTTAAAACACAACTTATCTGATTGGTCTTGCATATATTGAAGTGTGTTAATAATCGCTTCAATAATAATGGGATGGTCATCTATGATTAGGACGTTAATGGATTTTTAATCATAAATATTGCACAGGTTTTAAAGCCTAATGTTTAGGCTATCAAAAAATTAAATATGTGTAATCAACAATGAACTAATTAATCCTTAGGGTAAGATTTTTTATGAAACTAATACTTTTTTCTTACAAATAAAAACCATCTAAAATTAATATTTTAGATGGTTTAGTATATATTCAGCATATTTAGTTGAATAGTCTATTCTAATTGTGTATTTTTCTATACATTCAAAAAAAACACCCCTAAGAGCTTCGCTCGGTAGTTTCAAAACAAAAAATATTTTGTTTCTCACTAATCCTCAAGGGGACAATCCAAAAAAACTTATGCTTTCACCTTAAAAGCATTAGCTCCAGGAAAATAAGCAACACTTCCTAATTCTTCTTCAATACGTAATAACTGGTTGTATTTTGCCATACGATCACTACGAGACGCAGAACCAGTTTTAATTTGTCCACAGTTTAATGCTACTGCTAAATCAGCAATAGTATTATCTTCTGTTTCACCAGATCTGTGAGACATTACAGATGTGTAGCCAGCATTGTGTGCCATGTTTACTGCTGCAATCGTTTCAGTTAGTGTTCCGATTTGGTTCACTTTAATTAAAATTGAATTGGCAATACCATTTTCGATACCACGAGATAAACGCTCTACGTTAGTTACGTATAAATCGTCACCAACTAATTGTACTTTATCACCAATCTGCTCTGTAAGGTCTTTCCAACCATCCCAATCGTTTTCATCCATACCATCTTCAATAGAAATGATAGGGTATTTTGATGCTAATTCTGCAAGATATTTAGCTTGCTCTGCACTTGTTCTTACTACACCTTTATCACCTTCAAATAAAGTGTAATCGTATTTACCTTCTTTATAGAATTCAGCTGCCGCACAATCTAAAGCAATCTTAATATCTTCACCGAAAACATATCCTGCTTTTTCAACAGCAGTCTTAATAGTATCTAAAGCATCTTCAGTACCTCCTGGTAAGTTGGGTGCAAAACCACCTTCATCACCTACTGCAGTACTTAAATTTCTATCGTGTAATACTTTTTTAAGATTATGGAAAATCTCAGTTCCCATCTGCATCGCATGTGTAAAGTTTTTTGCTTTAACAGGCATAATCATAAATTCTTGAAAAGCAATAGGAGCATCACTATGAGAACCACCATTAATAATATTCATCATTGGCAATGGTACTGTATTTGCAGAAACTCCACCAACATATCTATATAACGGCATACCTAATTCATTCGCTGCAGCTTTAGCAACCGCCAAAGAAACCCCTAAAATGGCATTAGCACCTAATTTTGATTTGTTTGGCGTACCATCTAAATCAATCATCATTTGATCAATAGCGTTTTGTTCGAAAACAGAAACACCTAATAATTCTTGAGCAATTGTAGAATTTACATTGTCTACGGCTTTTAAAACTCCCTTACCCATATAAGTATCTCCACCATCACGTAATTCAACAGCTTCATGCTCTCCTGTAGATGCACCAGATGGTACTGCTGCCCTACCCATAATACCGTTTTCTGTAGTAACATCAACTTCTACTGTTGGATTCCCTCTGGAATCTAAAATTTGTCTTGCGTGTACATTGATTATAATGCTCATTATTTTTGATTTTAATTTACTATAATTTCTATTGAAATACTGAAACGAGTTCAGCATGACTAGCCTCTAAGCTAGTCAAATTTACGAAAATCTAAGGCGCGAAACTTGACAAAAATCAGATTTATGATAATTGCTTACGATAATGATTTCGTAACTAAAAAAACGCAATAAAAAGGGTGTTTTATTGCGTTTTTGGTATTATTTATTTTTAATATTTTCTATAAACTGATCAAATAAATACAAGGAGTCATTTGGTCCAGGACTTGCTTCAGGATGATACTGTACTGAAAAACAATTTTTGTCTTTTAGTTTGATACCTGCAACTGTATGGTCGTTTAAATGTACATGTGTTATTTCAACATTAGCATTAGCTTCTGTTTCTTCTCTATTGATAGCGAAACCATGGTTTTGAGATGTGATTTCACCTTTTCCTGTCACTAAATTTTTAACCGGATGATTAATACCTCTGTGACCATTGTGCATTTTGTAAGTTGAAATTCCGTTTGCCAAAGCAATCACTTGATGTCCTAAACAAATACCAAATAAAGGTTTGTCTTTTGCTATAATTTCTTTAGCTAAATTAATAGCATCAGTTAACGGTTCTGGATCACCAGGTCCGTTAGATAAGAAATAGCCATCTGGATTAAACCCTTCTAGCTCTTCAAATGTTGCATTATATGGAAACACTTTAATGTAAGCATCGCGTTTTGCAAGGTTTCTAAGAATGTTCTTTTTAATGCCAATATCTAAAGCAGCAATCTTATAAGTCGCATTTTCATCACCAACAAAATAAGGCTCCTTGGTTGACACTTTAGATGCCAATTCTAAACCTTTCATTGAAGGGAATTTTGCTAATTGTGTTTTAAGCGCTTCAATATTATCAACCTCAGTTGTGATCACGGCATTCATGGCACCATTATCTCTAATGTAGCTTACCAATGCTCTAGTATCAACGTCTGCAATGGCCAATGTATTATTCTTCTCAAAGAATTCTTCTAAAGAGGCATCTGCTGCAGGTCTCGAGTAATTAAAACTAAAGTTCTTACAAATTAAACCCGCTATTTTAACATCATCAGATTCACTTTCATCTTCTTTAGTTCCGTAATTTCCAATATGTGCATTGGTAGTTACCATAAGTTGACCGTAATACGAAGGGTCTGTGAATATTTCCTGATAACCTGTTGTACCAGTATTAAAACAGACTTCGCCAAAAGCAGAACCTTCCTTTCCTATGGATTTACCATGAAAAATTGTTCCGTCTGCTAAAAGAATAAGGGCTTTTTTTCTTTGTTTGTATTTCATTGGTTATGTTATTGTGTCACATTAGTTGGAAGAAATAATTTTAAATACATTTAAAACACCCCTATAGTCCCCTCAAAGGGACAATACAACCAAGTAAAATTAATTTTTAATTTTTGCAAAAATCCAAAAAAAAAAGGATAAACTGAAACAGTCTATCCTTTATATTTATCAATGCTTATTAAGACGCGATAATCGCGATTTGTGAAATGCAAAAAACGATTTCAAATTTTGATCAGTATTGATTTCAAATTCCATTCGTTTTTTTACTAGCATTTTTACTCTTCTTCGTTAGAAGCTTTAGTTTCCGTAGGTGCAGGTGTAGCAGCTTTTGCTTTGCTTCCTCCTCTTCTACTTCTACGTGTTTTCTTCTCTGGTTTAGCAGCTGAATAAAGTTCGTTATAATCTACTAACTCTATCATTGCCATATCAGCGTTATCACCTAACCTGTTTCCTAATTTGATGATACGTGTATATCCACCTGGACGATCTCCAATTTTTGGTGCTACATCTCTAAACAATTCTGCAACGGCATCTTTTTGTCTAAGCTTAGCCATAACAATACGTCTGTTATGTGTTGTATCTGCTTTAGATTTTGTAATCATTGGCTCAACAAACTGCTTTAAAGCTTTTGCTTTAGCTACTGTTGTGTTAATACGTTTGTGCTCAATTAATGAACAAGCCATATTAGCTAACATTGCTTTTCTGTGTGCTGTTTGTCTTCCTAAGTGGTTGAATTTTTTTCCGTGTCTCATGACATTTGTTTTATCATCTTGCTACTAAACTCGTAAATCGAGGAGCAAAATATGATTAATTAATCTTTATCTAATTTATATTTACTTAAATCCATTCCGAAGTTTAACCCTTTAACGTTTACTAGTTCTTCTAGCTCTGTTAAAGACTTCTTACCGAAGTTTCTGAATTTCATTAAATCGTTTTTATTGAATGATACTAAATCTCCTAAAGTATCAACTTCTGCAGCTTTTAAACAATTAAGAGCACGTACAGAAAGATCCATATCAACTAATTTAGTTTTCAATAGTTGTCTCATGTGAAGTGATTCTTCATCATAAGTTTCAGTCTGTGCAATTTCATCAGCTTCTAAAGTGATACGCTCATCAGAGAATAACATGAAGTGGTGAATTAATATTTTAGCAGCTTCAGTTAAAGCATCTTTTGGATTGATTGATCCGTCAGTTTGAATTTCGAAAACTAATTTTTCGTAATCCGTTTTTTGCTCTACACGGAAGTTTTCAATAGCATACTTTACATTCTTTATTGGTGTAAAAATTGAATCTGTAAAGATGGTTCCGATTGGTGCTGAAGCTTTCTTATTTTCTTCTGCAGGAACGTAACCTCTTCCTTTTTCAATAGTTAATTCCATATTGATGTTTACTTTAGGATCTAAGTTACAGATTACTAAATCCGTATTTAATACTTGGAAACCAGAAATAAACTTCTGAAAATCACCAGCTGTAATTTGATTTTGTCCTGAAATAGAAATCGTAACAGTTTCGTTATCTATTTCATCTATTTGACGCTTAAAGTTAACTTGCTTTAAGTTCAAAATCATTTCAGTAACATCTTCAACTACACCAGAAATTGTAGAAAATTCGTGATCTACACCTTCTATTCTAACTGAAGTTATTGCAAAACCTTCTAAAGAAGATAATAATACTCTTCGTAAAGCATTACCTACTGTTAATCCGTATCCTGGTTCTAAAGGTCTGAATTCGAATTTACCTTCGAAATCAGTAGAATCAATCATGATTACTTTATCCGGCTTTTGAAAATTTAATATTGCCATATTATTCTTCGTTTTAATTGTTATTTAGTTGCGCGATTTATAAGTATGAAGAAGACAAATAAATCCTTTGGCTAAATACCAATATGATTAGTTTATTATTTAGAGTAAAGTTCAACGATGAATTGCTCGTTGATTTGTTCTGGAATTTGAATTCTTGCAGGAACAGCAACATAAGTACCTTCCATTGAACCTGTATTCCATGTAATCCATTCAAAAACATTGCTAGAGTTTGCTAATGAATTTTGAATAGCTTCTAATGATTTTGATTTTTCTCTAACACCAACTACATCACCAGCTTTTAATTGGTACGAAGGAATATTTACCTTTTCACCATTTACTGTAATGTGTCTGTGAGATACTAATTGTCTTGCAGCACTTCTTGTTGGTGCAATACCCATTCTGTATACCACATTATCTAAACGAGATTCACATAATTGAAGTAATACTTCACCTGTAATTCCTTTAGATGCTGTTGCTCTTTTGAACATGTTTCTGAATTGCTTTTCTAATATACCATAAGTATATTTTGCTTTTTGCTTCTCCATTAATTGGATTGCATATTCAGATTTTTTACCACGACGACGGTTGTTTCCGTGTTGCCCTGGAGGGTAATTTCTTTTTTCGAAGGCTTTATCATCTCCGAAGATCGCTTGTCCGAATTTACGGGCGATTTTAGTTTTAGGACCAGTATATCTTGCCATTTTAAATTTGTTTAGAGAGTGAGTAAAGAATTAAGGTCTTAATCTTATCCTTCTTTAATCGTTAACCTCTCGATTGATACTTGTTATTTTTCAGTTTGCAAATTTATGCAAAATAAACTAATATCAATACATAAATGAATGATATTAGTTTATTTAAAATTTGTGTGAGTTTTTTTAACTAAGACTGACTTAGAAAACTGAATACAATTCAGATTATACTCTACGTCTTTTTGGTGGACGACAGCCGTTATGTGGCATTGGAGTTACATCAATAATTTCTGAAACTTCAATTCCTGCATTGTGAATAGATCTGATAGCAGATTCTCTACCATTACCAGGTCCTTTAACGTATGCTTTTACTTTCTTTAAACCTGCTTCTTTTGCTACGCCTGCAGCATCTTCAGCAGCTAATTGAGCAGCGTAAGGAGTGTTCTTTTTAGAACCTCTAAATCCCATTTTACCTGCCGATGACCATGAAATAACGTCACCTTTTTTGTTTGTTAAAGAAATAATGATATTGTTAAAAGAAGCTGTGATATGAGCTTCACCTATTGCATCAACTATAACTTTACGTTTTTTTGTACTTGCCTTTGCCATTTTATTTTTAGCTTTTAGTATTAGTTAATAGTCGCTAGAATCCTAAACCGTTAAATTTCAAACAGATTCTTTCCAACGTCTAAAGACTAAAGACTATTTATTATTTAGTTACTTTCTTCTTGTTAGCAACCGTTTTTCTTCTACCTTTTCTTGTACGAGAATTATTCTTAGTACGTTGTCCTCTTAATGGAAGACCAGATCTATGACGAATACCTCTGTAACATCCAATATCCATTAATCGCTTAATGTTCATTTGTGTTTCAGAACGTAATTCACCTTCGATTTTAAAAGTTCCAACAGCGTCACGGATTGCTCCTATTTCGTCGTCAGTCCAATCTTGTACTTTTGTGCTTTCGTCAACTTTAGCCGCAGCTAAAATTTCCTTTGATCTACTTCTACCTACTCCGTAGATATAAGTTAAAGAAATCACTCCTCTTTTTTGTTTTGGTATGTCTACACCTGCAATTCTTGCCATATTTACCCTTGTCTTTGTTTGAATCTAGGATTCTTTTTGTTAATGACGTAAAGTCTACCTTTTCTGCGCACTAATTTACAGTCTGCGCTTCTTTTCTTTACTGATGCTCTTACTTTCATCTTGTATTATTTATTACTACTATAGTATGATAGAACCTTTCGGCTATACCTTGTATTAGTATCTATAAGTTATGCGAGCCTTAGTTAAATCGTAAGGACTCATTTCTAATTTCACCTTATCTCCTGGTAATAACTTTATGTAATGCATACGCATTTTACCAGAGATATGTGCAGTCACTATATGACCATTTTCTAATTCTACACGAAACATTGCATTTGATAATGCTTCTATGATTGTTCCGTCTTGTTCTATTGCTGCTTGTTTTGCCATAATATATATTTAGTATTCAGTGATTAAATGCAAATACCTTGCCTAATTTTTAACACTGACATTCTAATGTTTAACATCTTATTGCGCAACCGCTTTTCTATTCTTACCTGTCTTCATCAAGCCATCATAATGCTTATTTAATAAATAAGAATTAATCTGCTGCATTGTATCAATAGCTACACCTACCATAATTAAAAGTGATGTACCACCAAAGAATAATGCCCAACCTTGTTGCACGCTCATTAACTTAACGATAAATGCTGGAAAAATAGCAACTAATGCTAAGAATATAGAACCTGGTAAGGTGATCTGTGACATAATTTTATCTAAATACTCAGATGTTTCAGATCCTGGACGTATACCTGGAATAAATCCACCACTACGTTTTAAATCATCAGCCATTTTGTTTGTCGGTACTGTAATTGCTGTATAAAAATATGTAAATATTATAATTAATAAAGCAAATATTAAGTTGTACCAAAATCCAAACATATCTTGGAAGTTAGATTGCATCCAAATGCCTGTACTTGTATCTTTCAACCAAGCAGAGCTACCTATTAAACTTGGAACAAACATAATTGCTTGTGCAAAGATAATTGGCATTACACCAGAAGCATTTAATTTTAATGGTAAAAACTGACGTGATCCAAATACATTCTTTTCATAACCACCAGAAGCTGTTCTTCTTGCATATTGCACAGCAATTTTTCTAACTGCCATAACCAAGAAAACTGAAGCTAATATGATTAAGAACCATATAACCATTTCAATTAAAATCATCATAAAACCACCATTACCACCTTCAAGTCTAGAGTACATATTTTGTACAAACGATTGTGGTAACGTTGCTATAATACCAACCATAATTAATAATGAAATACCATTACCAATACCTTTATCTGTAATCTTTTCACCTAACCACATAGCGAATACACACCCTGTTACTAGAATAATTACTGATGAGAAGTAAAACATATTTTCATTAAAGCCAGGTACTAACATTGCATTAATTGATGACAATCCTGATAATGAAGGAATACTAGCTAAATAACCTGGTGCTTGAACTAAACAAATACCTATAGTTAACCAACGTGTAATTTGAGTGATCTTTTTCTGACCACTAGCACCTTCTTTCTGAAGTTTTTGTAGATAAGGAATCGCAATACCCATTAACTGAACAACAATGGAAGCAGAGATATATGGCATAATACCTAATGCGAATACAGAAGCATTAGCAAATGCTCCACCTGTAAAGGCATTTAATAATCCCATGATACCACCATCCATACCTGCTTGTAATCCACCTAAAGCATCTATATTGATACCAGGTAATACCACCTGAGCACCAAAACGATAAACCAAAAGCAAACCTAAGGTTAGAATAATTCTATCCTTAAGTTCTGTGATTTTCCAAACGTTTTTTAATGTTTCTATTATTTTCATCCTATAATCTTATAAAGTTACAGCTTCACCACCAGCAGCTTCTATAGCTGCCTTTGCCGTAGCAGTAAATTTATGAGCAGTTACTGTTAATTTTGTTTTTAACTCACCTCTACCTAAAATTTTAACTAGCTCGTTTTTACCAACTAATCCCATAGATACAAGTGTTTCAAAATCAACACTATCTTTGATTACTTTTTCATCTACTAACTTTTGTAAAGTATCTAAGTTTATACCTTGGTATTCTACTCTGTTAATATTTGTAAATCCAAATTTAGGTACACGTCTTTGTAATGGCATTTGACCACCTTCAAATCCTAATTTCTTAGAATAACCTGAACGAGATTTAGCTCCTTTGTGACCACGTGTTGCCGTACCACCTTTACCAGAACCTTGACCACGACCAATACGTTTA
This sequence comes from Winogradskyella psychrotolerans, assembly GCF_018860565.1. Lineage (GTDB taxonomy): Bacteria > Bacteroidota > Bacteroidia > Flavobacteriales > Flavobacteriaceae > Winogradskyella > Winogradskyella damuponensis. The sequence continues at coordinate 123,546 of NZ_JAHKPS010000025.1, read as the reverse complement.
CCTTGATTTTTTACTGAACCTTCTGCAGGTTTTAAATTACTTAAATCCATTGTTAAGTTATATTTTTAAGCTTCCTCTACAGAAACTAAATGTTCAACTTTCTTAACCATACCAAGGATGTTTGGTGTGGCGTCGTGCTCTACTACTTGACCAATCTTTTTTAGACCTAAAGCTAATAATGTTAGCTTTTGTCTTTTAGTACGATTGATTGCACTTTTTACTTTCTTTACTTTAATCTTTGCCATCTTATCCTATCGATTATCCGTTAAATACTTTTTCAAGTGAAATTCCACGCTCTTTAGCTACAGACTTAGCATCTCTTAATTGTAATAAAGCGTCAAAAGTTGCTTTTACTACGTTATGAGGATTAGAAGATCCTTGAGATTTAGATAATACATCGTGTACACCTACTGCTTCAAGAACAATTCTTACCGCACCACCTGCAATAACTCCTGTACCAGGTGCAGCTGGAATAATGTTAACTCTTGCGCCACCATATTTACCTTTTTGCTCATGAGGAATAGTTCCATTAAGAATAGGTATTCTTACTAAGTTTTTCTTAGCGTCTTCAACAGCTTTAGCAATTGCAGTAGCAACATCTTTAGATTTACCTAATCCTTGTCCTACAACATTTGTTTCGTCACCTACAACAACAATAGCAGAAAAACCAAATGCTCTACCACCTTTTGTTACTTTAGTTACACGCTGAACGCCAACTAAGCGATCTTTTAATTCTAGTCCGCCTGGTTTAACAAGCTCTGCGTTTTTATATTTTTGATACATAATGTCTTAAAATTTAAGTCCTGCTTCTCTAGCACCTTCTGCTAATGATTTTACTCTTCCATGATATAAATAACCACCTCTATCAAAAGAAATAGTTTCAACACCAGCTTTCATAGCTTTCTCTGCTACAGATTTACCTACTAATGCAGCTACTTCTGTTTTGTTTCCTTTAGATGCTGCTATGTCTTTATCTCTTGAAGATGCAGCAACTAAAGTTTTACCAGTTACATCATCTACGAGTTGAGCATAAATTTCTCTATTACTTCTAAAAACAGCTAATCTAGGTTTTGTTTCTGTACCAGAAACAACCTTACGTATTCTGTTTTTAATTCTTATTCTTCTTTCGTTCTTTGTCAATGCCATAACTTAATTATTAAGCTGATTTACCTGCTTTTCTTCTAATTTCTTCACCAACAAACTTGATACCTTTTCCTTTGTAAGGTTCTGGTCTTCTAAAACCACGAATCTTAGCTGCAACTTGGCCAACCAATTGTTTGTCAAAAGACGTTAATTTAATAATTGGATTTTTACCTTTTTCTGATACTGTCTCAACTTTTACTTCTGGAGCAATATCCATAACGATGTTATGAGAAAAACCAACGGCTAAATCTAATTTCTGTCCTTGATTTGATGCTCTATAACCTACACCAACCATTTCTAGTTCTTTGGTCCAGCCTTTTGAAACACCTTCTATCATATTAGCAATTAATGCTCTGTAAAGACCATGTTTTGCTCTTAAATCTTTCTTATCAGAAGCACGCTCTAATGTAATAGTACCGTCTTCTAATTTAATCTCAATATCTGAATACTCTTGAGTTAATTCGCCTAATTTACCTTTTGCAGTAATTAAATTATCCTTAATCTCAACTGTGACACCTTCAGGAACTGTTATTGGGTTTTTACCTATTCTTGACATAATTTCCTGTTTTTAGTATACGTAACATAAAACTTCACCACCTACATTTTCTCTCTGCGCTTGTTTTCCTGTCATCACTCCGTGAGACGTAGAAACAATTGCAATACCTAATCCGTTAAGAATTCTTGGCATTTCTTTAGATGAAGCATACTTACGTAAACCTGGTTTACTGATTCTTTGAATTTTTTTAATGACAGACTCTTTAGTCTCTTTACTGTACTTCAAAGCAATTTTGATTGTACCTTGTACTGTAGAGTCGTCAAACTTATAACTTAAGATATATCCTTGGTCGAATAAAATCTTAGTTATTTCTTTTTTTAAGTTAGATGCAGGGATCTCAACCACTCTGTGGTTGGCCTTAACTGCATTTCTAACTCGCGTTAAATAATCCGCTATTGGATCTGTATACATAGTTATTAATTTGCGGTAGCGGTTTTCGGCACTATTGCCAAACCTGAAACCAATTTATAATTTTACCAACTTGCCTTCTTAACACCTGGTATTAAACCTTGGTTGGCCATTTCTCTAAACATTACACGAGAAATTCCAAATTGTCTCATATAACCTTTAGGCCTTCCTGTAAGTTTACAACGGTTGTGTTGACGTATAGGTGATGCATTTTTTGGTAATTTCTGTAATGCTTCATAATCGCCAGCTTCTTTTAAAGCTTTACGTTTTTCTGCATATTTAGCTACCGTTTTAGAACGCTTCACCTCACGGGCTTTCATTGATTCTTTAGCCATAATTAATTCTTTTTAAAAGGTAATCCTAATTCTGTTAATAAAGACTTCGCTTCCTTGTCTGTATCCGCAGAAGTCACAAATGTAATATCCATTCCTGAAATTTTATTGATTTTATCAATATCTATTTCTGGAAAAATAATTTGTTCTACAACACCTAAATTATAGTTTCCACGTCCATCAAAACCTGTAGCTTTAATACCGTTAAAATCTCTAACTCTTGGTAAAGCTGAAGTTACCAAACGATCTAAGAATTCATACATTTGTTCACCTCTTAAAGTTACTTTGGCACCAATTGGCATTCCTTTTCGTAACTTGAAAGATGCAACATCCTTCTTAGACATTGTGTGTATAGCTTTCTGTCCAGATATTTTTGTAAGCTCTTCTACCGCGTGATCAATTAACTTTTTATCCGCAACAGCAGCACCAACACCTTTAGATATTACTATCTTAGTAAGCTTAGGTACTTGCATTACATTTTTATATCCAAATTCTTCCGTAAGAGCAGGAATTACTTTTTCCTGATACTCTTTTTTTAATCTTGCAACGTAAGCCATATTAAATTACTTCATTAGATTTTTTTGAAAATCTCACTTTATTATCACCTTCCATTTTATAACCAACTCTTGTTGCTTCACCTTTTGAAGTTAACAACGATAAGTTTGAAATATGTATAGAGGCTTCTTTCTCTACAATTCCACCTTGAGGATTCTGTGCACTTGGTTTAGTATGTTTCTTAACCATGTTTACGCCTTCTACAATGGCTTTGTTTTTATCTATTAATACTTTAAGTACTTTACCTTCTGATCCTTTGTGATCACCAGCTATTACTTTTACTGTATCTCCTGATTTTATTTTAAGCTTTGTCATCTTATTTATCAATTAAAGCACTTCAGGTGCCAATGATACAATTTTCATGAATTGTTTATCACGAAGTTCTCTAGCTACAGGTCCAAAAACACGAGTTCCTCTCATTTCCCCTTGAGGATTTAATAGTACACATGCATTATCGTCAAATCTAATATAAGACCCATCTGGACGTCTTACTTCTTTAGCTGTACGAACTACAACTGCTGTAGATACAGCACCTTTTTTGATTTGTCCGTTTGGAGTAGCATCTTTAACAGATACAACTATTTTGTCTCCTACAGAAGCATACCTTCTTTTAGTTCCACCTAGTACACGGATAGTTAAAACTTCCTTTGCACCAGTATTATCAGCTACTTTTAATCTTGATTCTTGTTGTAACATAATTACTTCGCTCTTTCAATTATTTCTACTAATCTCCAACATTTAGATTTACTTAAAGGTCGTGTTTCCATGATCTTTACAGTATCTCCTTCGTTGCAGTCATTTGTCTCATCGTGTGCGACATATTTCTTTGTCTTTAACACGAATTTTCCATACATAGGGTGTTTTACTTTCTTAACTTCAGCAACAACAATAGATTTCTCCATTTTGTTACTCGTTACGATCCCTATACGTTCTTTTCTTAAGTTTCTTTTTTCCATCTTTCAGCAGAATACAATTATTGTACGTCTCTTTTAGTTAGTTCTGTTGCCACTCTAGCTACTGTGCGACGTGCAACGCGTAACTGAATTGGGTTGTCTAAAGGAGAAATAGTATGAGCCATTTTTAGGTCCGTATAACTCTTTTTAGATTCACTAAGTTTCTCTTGTAACTCAGCTGTTGAAAGCTGTTTAATTTCTGATTGCTTCATAATATCTTTCTATTAAGCTTCGTAATCTCTAGCTATGATAAACTTAGTTTTTACCGGAAGTTTCTGTGCTGCTAAACGTAAAGCTTCTTGAGCTACGTCTAATGGCACTCCACTTATTTCAAATAACATACGTCCTGGTTTTACAACGGCTGCCCAATATTCTACACCACCTTTACCTTTACCCATACGTACTTCAAGAGGTTTCTTTGTGATCGGCTTGTCTGGAAAAATTTTAATCCATAACGATCCTTCTCTTTTCATATAACGAGTAGCTGCAATACGCGCTGCTTCTATTTGACGTGCAGTTATAAAAGTTGACTCTAATGATTTAATACCGAAAGTACCATTTGATAACAAATGACCTCTTCCCGCATTTCCTTTCATACGTCCTTTTTGCTGCTTACGAAATTTTGTTCTTTTAGGCTGTAACATTTTGTCTTTTCTTTAAAAAATTACTTTCTACGACGAGATTGGTTCTTGTTTCCACCACGTCCACCTTTACCTTTTTGTTTAGATAAGCCAACTAGTGGTGATAATTCTCTTTTACCATACACTTCGCCTTTCATTATCCAAACTTTGATGCCCAATCTACCATAAGTAGTATGTGCTTCTACTAGAGCATAATCAATATCAGCTCTAAATGTAGATAAAGGAATACGTCCTTCTTTGTAGTGTTCAGAACGTGCCATTTCAGCACCATTTAAACGACCACTAATTTGAATTTTGATTCCTTCTGCATTCATACGAATAGCAGCTGCGATAGCCATTTTTATAGCACGTCTATAAGAAATTCTACTTTCTATTTGACGAGCTACACTTGCTGCTACTAAATAAGCATCTAGTTCAGGTCTTTTGATTTCAAAGATGTTCAATTGAACTTCTTTACCAGTAATTTTCTTAAGCTCTTCTTTTAACTTATCTACCTCTTGGCCACCTTTTCCGATAATAATACCAGGTCTAGCAGTAGTGATAGTAACGGTTACAAGTTTAAGCGTACGCTCAATAATTACTCTACTTACACTAGCTTTAGATAAACGCGCGTGAACGTATTTTCTAATCTTATCGTCTTCGGCAAGCTTATCACCATAATCGTTTCCTCCGTACCAGTTAGATTCCCATCCTCTGATAATTCCTAAGCGATTTCCGATTGGATTTGTCTTTTGTCCCATATCTCTATCTTAGCTTTGTGTTTTATTTATTGCATCTACAACCACTGTTACGTGATTAGATCTTTTTCTTATTCTGTGTGCTCTACCTTGAGGTGCTGGACGCAATCTCTTTAACATAGAACCACCATCTACTCTAATTTCTTTGATAAACAATTTAGCTTCTTCAACATCAGCGTCTTCGTTTTTAGCTTGCCAATTTGCAATTGCAGATATTACAAGTTTCTCTAAACGACGAGATGCTTCTTTTTGACTAAATCTAAGAATCTGAAGAGCTTTATCTGCCTTCTCACCTCTAATTAAATCCGCAACTAAACGCATTTTTCTTGGTGATGTAGGACAGTTATTTAGCTTAGCAAAAGCAACCTGCTTTTTCTCAGCCTTAATAGCTTCCGCCATTTGTTTTTTACGACTTCCCATGATTCTTATTTTTTACCTTTATTCTTAGCACCTGCATGACCTCTAAAAGATCGTGTTGGTGAAAATTCTCCTAATTTGTGACCTACCATATTCTCAGTAACATAAACTGGAACAAATTGACGACCATTGTGAACTGCTATAGTCTGACCAACGAAATCTGGAGAAATCATTGATGCTCTAGACCAAGTTTTAATTACCGTCTTTTTGTTTGAAGCTACATTTTCTGCAACTTTCTTTTCTAGCTTATAGTGGATATAAGGTCCTTTCTTTAATGAACGTGCCATACTATCTTAATTATTTCTTTCTACGTTCTACAATATACTTATTACTCGCCTTTGTCTTAGAACGCGTTCTAAATCCTTTAGCAGGAATACCGTTTCTATTTCTTGGATGACCACCTGAAGATTTACCTTCACCACCACCCATTGGGTGATCGACTGGGTTCATCACTACTGGTCTTACTCTTGGACGTCTTCCTAACCATCTACTTCTACCTGCTTTACCAGATACTAATAATTGATGATCTGAATTTGAAATCGCTCCAATTGTAGCCATACATGTCACTAGAATCATTCTAGTTTCACCAGACGGTAACTTTACTGTAGCAAACTTATCACCTCTTGCCATTAATTGAGCAAATGCACCAGCACTACGAGCCATTACAGCTCCTTGTCCAGGACGTAACTCAATACAAGAAATAATTGTTCCTAATGGTATTTCACTTAAAGGCATTGCGTTTCCAATTTCTGGAGCGATACCTGTTTCACCAGACACTATATTTTGCCCTACTTGTAAACCATTTTGAGCGATAACATAACGTTTCTCACCATCTTGGTAGTTTAATAGCGCAATAAATGCTGTTCTGTTTGGATCGTATTCAATTGTTTTAACTTCCGCTGGAACTCCAGTTTTGTTACGTTTGAAATCGATAATACGATAACGTTTCTTATGACCTCCACCTAATTGGCGCATGGTCATTTTTCCTTGACTGTTTCTACCACCAGATCTCTTTTTCGGAGCAAGCAAGCTTTTCTCCGGCTTATCAGTAGTAATGGCGTCAAATCCATTTACTACTCTAAATCGCTGACCTGATGTGATCGGTTTTAATTTTCTTACTGACATTAATGTCTAAAATTACATGTTAGTGTATAAATCTATTACTTCACCTTCCGCCAGTTGTACAATTGCCTTTTTAACAGCATTTGTTTTACCATGTTGAATACCAGTCTTTGTGTGACGTGTTCTTCTTTCTGGACGGACATTTATTGTACGAACTTTTTCAACAGAAACTCCATAAGCAGCTTCCACCGCTTTTTTGATTTCTACCTTGTTCGCCTTTGTATTCACTTCAAATGCATATGCATTTAACAACTCACTTTGCATGGTTGCTTTTTCTGTGATGATAGGTTTTATTAAGATACTCATCTGTTCTATTTACTTAAATTCGATTCAATTCCTTCTAATGCACTCTCAATTAGAATAACTTTATTAGCATTCATAATTTTATAAGTGCTTAATTCTGAAGTCTTTATAACTTCAGACCCTTTAAAATTGCGTGATGACAAATATACATTATTATTTGTTTCACCCAACACAATAAGAGATTTTTTGTTTTCTACCTCTAAAGCCTTTAATACATTGACAAAGTTTTTAGTCTTTGGAGCATCAAAACTGAAGTCTTCCATTACTAAAATTGATTTGTCATTTGCCTTAATACTTAATGCAGATTTACGTGCTAATCGTTTTACGTTTTTGTTTAATTTAAAACCGTAATTTCTTGGTCTAGGACCAAACATACGACCACCACCTCTAAATACACCAGATTTAATACTACCTGCTCTTGCAGTACCAGTACCTTTCTGTTTTTTTATCTTACGTGTACTTCCAGAGATATCTGCTCTTTCTTTAGCCTTATGTGTACCTTGTCTTTGATTTGCTAAGTATTGCTTAACATCTAAATAGACAGCGTGATTATTAGGCTCTATAGCGAACACTTCTTTAGAAAGCTCAGCTTTTCTTCCAGTGTCTTTTCCGTTTATATCTAAAACTGCTACCTTCATTACTTCTGAATAATTACATAAGAGTTTTTATGACCAGGAACACATCCTTTAACCACAAGTAAGTTCTTTTCTGGAACTACTTTGTAAACTCTTAAATTTTGAACTTTTACTGTTTCACCACCCATTCTTCCGGCCATCTTCATTCCTTTGAATACTCTCGCAGGATAAGAAGCTGCACCAATAGAACCTGGAGCTCTTAAACGGTTATGTTGACCATGCGTTGCTTGACCTACACCTCCGAATCCGTGACGTTTTACTACACCTTGAAAACCTTTACCTTTTGAAGTACCTGCGACATCCACAAATTCTCCTTCAGTAAATTGCTCTACAGTGATTGCATCACCTAATTTGTACTCCTCATCAAAACCTTTGAATTCAACAACTTTGCGTTTTACAGAAGTACCCGCTTTTTTAGCATGACCTAAGTCTGCTTTAGTAGCGCTTTTTTCTGTCGCGTCATCGAAACCTAATTGAAGGGCAGAATAACCATCCACTTCTTCAGTTCTGACTTGGGTAACGATACATGGTCCAGCTTCGATTACTGTACAAGGAATGTTCTTCCCATTTTCATCGAAAATGCTGGTCATACCGATTTTTTTTCCAATTAACCCAGACATAATTATTATTTATTTGTTATTATTATTTATTTACTAAACTTTGCTGTAAACTGAACTGAAGTATCATTTCCAGAATCAGCACTTGTATGGAAATAACTTGTATAAATTAAAGTTATTTCATTTCCACTAATAGCTAAAATATTTTGCTCTTCATCAATAGTAGAAATTAAACTTCCGTCTTCTACTGTATAAGTTCCAGATTCAGTATAACTCTGACATTCTACTAATTCTAAATCTAATTCTACTCCTTCAGGACCAGATGAAACCGTTGCTGGTTGGTACACTGAAAAGTCATCCATATTGATGGTAATAGTATTATCTGTAAGTACTATTTTAAAATCACAATTGATGAGATCAATAATATCTTCTGTAGTAAAAGTTCCATTAGCATCAGCATCTATAGTAGAGCTTGGCACTAAACTATCTAATGTATATGTTCCTGAAACCGATAAACCTCCATCATTAGAATTATCATCGTCACTGCTACAAGAAAAACTAAATACTACTGCTAATAAAAGAATATATTTATTTATTTTTTTCATTTTATCTTTTTTTTTATAAATATTCAAGGCTGAAATACGTTTCAGCCTTGAATTGTATTTTTACCGTTTTTCCCTCGCTCGCAGCTTAGGACATGTTACTGTGTAATTACACTTTGATCTCTACTTCTACTCCACTTGGTAATTCAAGTTTCATTAAAGCGTCAATTGTCTTAGAAGACGAAGAGTAAATATCTAAAAGTCTCTTATAAGAGCTTAATTGAAATTGTTCTCTAGACTTCTTGTTTACGTGTGGTGAACGTAATACAGTGAAAATCTTTTTGTGTGTTGGTAAAGGAATTGGTCCTGTTACTACTGCACCTGTACTTTTTACTGTTTTTACAATCTTATCAGCAGATTTATCTACTAAATTGTGATCGTAAGACTTTAATTTTATTCTGATTTTTTGACTCATTTTCTTAAGATTTACGATTCAATTCCTTTAGCAGCCTTAATCACCTCTTCTGACACATTAGAAGGCGTTTCAGCATAGTGTGAAAATTCCATTGTTGATGTTGCTCTACCTGAAGATAAAGTTCTTAATGTTGTAACATAACCAAACATTTCAGAAAGCGGTACTGTAGCTTTAATTGTCTTTGCACCTGCACGGTCTCCCATACCTTCCATCATACCACGTCTTCTATTTAAATCACCTACAATATCACCCATGTTTTCTTCTGGTGTAATCACCTCAAGTTTCATGATAGGCTCCATAATAACCGCTTTTGCTGCTTTTGCTGAATTTTTAAACCCAAGTTTTGCTGCTAATTCGAACGATAATTGATCCGAATCCACATCGTGATAAGAACCATCTTTCAATGTTACTTTCATTGCATCAACTTCAAAACCTGCTAATGGTCCATTTTGCATCGCCATTTTAAATCCTTTTTCAATTGATGGAATAAATTCTTTAGGAACGTTACCACCTTTGATTACAGATTCAAATTGCAACCCTACAACACCTTCGTCTGCTGGCTCAATCGTAAATACGATATCAGCAAATTTACCACGACCACCAGATTGTTTTTTATAAACTTCTCTATGATTTGCTGAAGCTGTAATTGCTTCTTTATATTCAACTTGTGGTTGACCTTGGTTAACCTCAACTTTAAATTCTCTTTTTAGACGATCTACAATAATATCTAAGTGAAGCTCACCCATTCCAGAAATGATTGTCTGTCCTGAAGCTTCATCAGTTCTTGCTGTAAATGTTGGATCTTCTTCAGCTAATTTAGCTAAAGCCATACCTAACTTATCAACATCTGCTTTAGTCTTAGGCTCTACTGCAATACCAATTACTGGATCAGGGAAGTCCATAGATTCTAAAACAATAGGATGTTTTTCATCAGACATAGTATCACCAGTCTTAATATCTTTAAACCCTACAGCGGCTCCAATATCTCCTGCTTCGATAAAATCGATAGCATTTTGCTTGTTAGAGTGCATTTGATAGATACGTGAGATACGTTCTTTTTTACCTGAACGGTTGTTTAATATATAAGAACCTGCATCTAAACGACCTGAATATGCTCTAAAGAAAGCTAAACGACCTACAAAAGGATCTGTTGCAATCTTAAATGCTAAAGCTGAAAAAGGTTCATTTACACTAGGCTTACGTCTTTCTTCTTTATCAGTATCTGGATTTGTTCCTACAACACTTTCTCTATCTAAAGGAGAAGGCAAATAACGACAAACAGCATCTAATAAGAACTGAACACCTTTATTTTTAAATGAAGAACCACATACCATAGGTATAATAGCCATATCCATTACAGCAGCTCTAAGTGCAGCGTGCACTTCATCTTCTGTAATAGAATCTTCATCTTCCATGAATTTCTCTAATAAGTTCTCATCATAACCCGCTACCTCTTCAATAAGTAATGCACGGTATTTACGAGCTTCTTCTTTTAAATTATCAGGAATCTCAATAACATCAAAAGTAGAACCATAGTTATCATCATGCCATACAATAGCTCTGTTTTTAACTAAATCGATTATACCTTTAAATTCATCTTCATCACCAATGTTTAAAACGATTGGCACAGCGTTAGACTTCAACATGTCTTTTACCTGCTGACAAACACCTAAAAAGTCAGATCCTTGACGGTCCATTTTGTTAACGAAACCAATTCTTGGAACTTTATAGTTATCAGCTAGCCTCCAGTTAGTTTCAGATTGTGGCTCAACACCATCAACCGCACTAAATAAGAATACTAAACCATCTAATACACGTAATGAACGGTTAACTTCAACCGTAAAATCTACGTGACCAGGAGTATCAATAATATTAAAATGGTAATCTTGAGCTTCTGCTGTTGGCTCACCATTTTCTTTTGGGAATGTCCAATCACATGTAGTTGCAGCAGACGTAATTGTAATACCTCTTTCCGCTTCTTGTTCCATCCAGTCCATTGTAGAAGCACCATCATGCACTTCTCCAATTTTATGAGAAACTCCCGTATAAAAAAGGATACGCTCTGTTGTTGTTGTTTTACCAGCATCAATATGAGCCGCAATTCCTATATTTCTTGTAAGTTTTAAATCTCTTGCCATTTCTTAAAATCTAAAGTGTGAGAATGCTTTATTTGCTTCTGCCATCTTATGCGTGTCAGTTCTTTTCTTAACCGCCGCTCCTTCTTCTTTAGCTGCAGCTAATACTTCCGCTGCTAAACGTTGCGCCATAGATTTTTCATTTCTCTTACGTGAAAAGCTAATTAACCATTTCATCGCAGTTGAAACCTTACGGTCTGGACGAATTTGCATTGGAATCTGGAATGTAGCACCACCAACACGACGACTACGTACTTCTACGTGAGGCATCACATTTGATAAAGCTTCTTTCCAAATCTCTAAAGCTGTTTTTTCGTCATCATTCTTTTTCTCTTCAACAATATCAATTGCATCATAGAATACTTTAAAAGCTACAGACTTCTTACCATCCCACATCATCATGTTAACAAAACGTGTTACTAACTGATCATTAAATCTTGGATCTGGTAAAAGCGGTCTCTTTTTTGCTGCTCTTTTTCTCATGTCTTCTTCTTAAAGTTTTTAATTACTTCTTAGGGCGTTTTGCACCATACTTAGATCTACGTTGTGTTCTTCCTGATACACCTGCTGTATCTAAAGCACCACGAACGATGTGATATCTAACTCCTGGTAAATCTTTTACCCTTCCACCTCTAACCAATACTATCGAGTGCTCTTGTAAATTGTGACCTTCTCCACCAATGTATGCATTTACTTCGTTTCCGTTTGTTAAACGAACCCTTGCTACCTTACGCATTGCTGAGTTAGGTTTCTTAGGTGTCGTTGTATAAACACGAGTACATACACCACGTCTTTGAGGACACGAATCTAAAGCAGCCGATTTACTCTTCTTGGTTATTTTGGCTCTTCCTTTTCGTACTAATTGTGAAATTGTTGGCATATATTTCTATATAAAATTTTATTAATCCTCACTTTTGAGGGGTGCAAATGTAGTAATTAATATCTATTATTCAAACACTTGAGAATTAATTTTTAAAAGAAATATGAACTTTCATTTCATTCGTATATAATATGACTTATTTTTACGTTACATAAGAGTTACTCTATTTAGTGTCCATGCCGTTTTACAGCCGTTTTCTTTTTTTTCTTATTCTTCTAGTTTTTTCAAATCTAGGCACTTCTCAATCTATCAATTTAAAAGTTATTGGAGAAAACGAAGTTTCAACGGCAACTATTGACTCTCTAGGTTATCAAAAGAGCTTCAATAATTACAAAAATTTAGAACTTGAAATTAACAATCTAAAAACTAAGCTGATTAAAAATGGCTATATTGATACTACTATTAAAAGTATTACTAAACAAAACGACTCTCTTTTTAAGGCACAACTAATAATGGGTAAACAGATAGATCGAATTAGAATCTATTACCCTTCGGATTTTAATACTGAATATTTAAACCTTATTCATCAATCAAAAGACAATAATTACTTTGAACTCAGAATAACTGAGCTAGAAACCTATTTAAAAAACTTAAATTCTACAATTGCCGAACAAGGTGATCCGTTTTCAACTTTACAGCTTATTAATATTTCTAAATTAGAATCTGATTTAATTTCAGCCGACTTAAAAATTGTAACGAACCAAAAAAGACGAATTGATAAGATTATTGTAAAAGGCTATGAGAAGTTTCCGAAATCTTACTTAAAACGTTTCTTAAAGTTACGAACAGGAAAGTCTTTCAACCTAAATGCTATTAAAGAAAAAATTGAACTATTAAACGACTTACGATTTGCTAATAAAATAAAAGACCCAGAAGTGCTTTTTACCCAAGATTCTACAACACTATATATATATGTAGAAAAAACAAAGACAAACAACTTCGATGGCTTCCTTGGCTTTGGCACTAACGAAAACACTAATAAGATTGAATTTGATGGTTATTTAGATTTACGACTGATTAACAATCTTAACTACGGAGAGACCTTAAATCTTTTTTATAAAAGCGATGAGATAGATCAACAAACAATTAATGTAGATGCTGATTTACCTTATCTATTTAGCTCTCCTATTGGGTTACAAGTTGGCCTTAATATTTTTAGAAAAGACTCTACCTTTTTAACTGCTAAGCAATACGCAAAAATTAATTATCAAATTAATGCCCAGCATAAAATTGGAATAGGAATTAATACTACAAATTCAACAAACTTATTAGATGACGACACTGATATTTTAAACGATTACACATCTAATTATTATACATTACACTACAATTATACAAAACCTCAATTCTCTGATCCTTTATTTCCTATTAACTTTTGGTTGGATGCCTCTTCTGGCTTCGGAAACAGAGATAACAACTTAGGCACGCAAAAACAAAGTGTATTTAACATAGATGCTTACAAGATATTTAATCTTAATAATAAGAACAGTTTTTATGCACGTTTAAATGGAGCAACACTTATTTCAGACGATTATTTAGATAATGAATTATTTCGTTTTGGCGGTATCAATTCTATTCGTGGATTTGAAGAAAATAGTTTGGTTGCCAATCTCTACGGAGTTCTAAGTACCGAATACAGATATCGTTTAAGTAATGATATTTATGTACATTCGGTTTTAGATGCTGCCTATTTTGAAAATAGACTTACAAATAGTAAAGAAAAACTATTTGGTTTTGGGTTTGGACTAGGCCTACTTACCAATGCTGGCCTTTTTCGTTTAAATTATTCTAGCGGAAAAACAGAAAACAGACAATTTAAATTATCAGATTCTAAAATACATATTAGCTTAACTGCAACCTTTTAAAGAAAAACTCATGTTAAAAAAAATAATTTTCACACTCTTAATTACAATTAACGTTTCTTATTCCCAAAACACTATTGGTACAACACTTATTTCTGAAGGTGTTGCAGATGGCTACACCTTTTTTAGTGCTTTTACGGGAACTTACTTAATTAATAATTGTGGAGAAATCATAAATCAGTGGTCTAGTGAGTTTCCTCCTGGCAATGCTGTTCATTTATTAGAAAATGGAAATATTTTAAGAGCTGGTAGAACTGAAAGTAGTGATATTGTTTTTGGCGGACAAGGTGGCGTTATAGAACTATTTGATTGGGAGGGCAACCTCACTTGGCAATATTTTTATGACAATTCGACAATGCGACAACACCATGATGTATTCCCTATGCCTAACGGAAATGTTCTTATTCTTGCAGTAACTAAGATTACTAATTCTGAAGCTCTACAACTAGGACGCAACCCATCACTTCTAAATGAAGACATTTTATACAATGAACAAATTATAGAAGTTACTCCTGTTGGCGAGAACAGTGCTGAAATTGTATGGAAATGGAACATCATGGACCATGTTATTCAGGATTTTGATGACGAAAAAGACAATTTTGGTGATATAGCCTTACATCCCGAAAAATTAAATATCAACTTTTTAAATGGAGGTGAAGGAGGTGCCAATTGGCTTCATTTTAATTCAATAAATTACAATCCTATTTTAGATCAGATTATAATAAGCTCTAGAAATTTAAGTGAATTTTATATTATAGATCACTCTACTACAACTGAAAAAGCAGCTACAGGCGAAGGAGGTATCTATAATAAAGGAGGCGATTTTCTATACCGCTGGGGAAACCCTCAAGCCTATAATCAAGGTGACGAATCAGACCGACAACTTTACGGACAACACTCTCCTCACTTTATTAAACCTGGCTTATTAGATGAAAATAAAATTTTATTATTTAATAATGGTAGAGGAAGGTTACCCTTATTTTCTGAAGCTTATATTGTGAACCCTGAAACCGATAGCCCTGGAGTATATTCTTATGACACAGGAAGTGCATATGGCCCTATATCTCCAGATTATACTTACGGAAGCTCTACGGGCGCTTTAAACTTCTACTCTGGTATACTAAGCAGTGCACAGCGTTTACCAAACGGAAATACTCTAATTTGCGAAGGAATCAATGGTCGCTTCTTTGAAATCACAATGACAGAAGAAGTTGTATGGGAATATATAACTCCAATAAATACTTCTAATGGAAATATCATTTCACAAGGAACCAACCCTTCCACCTATTCTAATACCAGTTTTAGAGCACAAAAATATCATATAGATTATCCCGCTTTTACAAATAGAGATTTAACACCAAGCGCTCCAATTGAATTAAATTCAAATATAACGGCATGTGAAAATTTAAGTGTTTCCAATTATGAAACACTAATAACCAAAGTGTACCCTAATCCTACAAGCGGATCCTTAAAAATAATATCAGAATTAACTATTGATAAAATTGACGTTTATAATGTTATTGGAAAAAAAATCTATACAACTACATCTAACACTATTGATTTATATAACCAGCCAAACGGCATCTATTTTTTACAGATTTATTCAGACACCAATATTATAAGTAAAAAGGTGGCAAAAAACTAAGTTAACAAACTTGAATTAATTTGATAAACCATCTCAATTTCCGGATGGTTTTTTTTATACCTTTGCAGCATGAAGAACGAAACTACAATCTTTGGAATTAGAGCAATTATTGAGGCCATAAAATCTGGTGAAACCATAGATAAGGTTTTTATGCAGAAAGGACTTCATGGTGAATTGTTCCAAGAATTAGAACTTGCTATTCGTACTGAAGGCATTAATTCTTCTTACGTTCCTATTGAAAAATTAAATCGTCTAACTCGAGGTAATCATCAAGGAGCTGTAGCACTAATATCTCCAATTGCTTTTCATGATATTGACGACTTAGTAATGAGTGTTATTGAATCTGGAAAAACACCTTTATTTTTATTATTAGACCAATTAAGTGATGTAAGAAATTTTGGTGCCATTGTTCGTACTGCAGAATGTACAGGAGTCAATGGTATTATTATTCAGAAAAAAGGAGGAGCACCTATTAATGGAGATACTATAAAAACAAGTGCTGGAGCTATTTTTAAAATGCCTATTTGTAAAGTAGACCATATTAAAGATGCCGTTTTCCATATGCAGTCTTCAGGAATAAAGGTTATTGCAGCTACTGAAAAAGCAGACAATTATTTATATGATGTCTCTTTTAAAGAACCATGTGCTATAATTATGGGTTCTGAAGGCCGAGGAATTAATCCTTCTGTTTTAAAAGTCGTAGACGACCAAGCAAAACTTCCTATACTAGGCGAAATAGAATCTTTAAATGTTTCTGTGGCTTGTGGTGCTTTTTTATATGAAGCCGTTAGACAACGCCGTTAATCTTCATTTTTTTTGAATGTATATTTGATACTGATTCTATTGTGATTATTTGAGGGCTTTTGATTATCCTCAATTTCAGATTCAACTTCTATATCTTCTTCAGGTTGAAGCTCAATAAAGTTTCCGTTTTCATCAAAGTGTTTCATAAACGGATCATCCTCTTCATTATAATCTGGTTCTTCCCATTTATAACGGTCTGGTTTTGCAACTTGTTTTCTAAAAACTAATGCAAACACCAAGCCTGTAATTAATCCACTTAAATGCCCTTCCCAAGACATACCACTTTTAATAGGAAACACATACCAAATCATGCTTCCGTAAAGAAAAATAACGACCAGAGACAAAGCAATTAATCTATAATGTTTGGCAAAAATCCCTTTAAAAAACATAAAACTAACCAACACATAAACTAAACCACTTGCTCCAATATGATTTCCATTATTAGCAATGACCCATGTTAAAAGTCCTGATAATAAAATGCCAAAGCCTAGTACTTTCCATGCTATTTTATTGTAGAAATAAAACAGGGCTACACTGAGTACAAAAAGAGGAATAGAATTGTTATAAATATGATTAATGTCTCCGTGTAGAAATGGACTTGTTACAATTCCTATAAGTCCGTCAATCTTTTGAGGTCTTATTCCAAGAGCTTTTATACCACTATCTATTCTTACTTGATACCAAAACACCAACCAAATACTGAACAAAATCATCAAAGGGTAGACAATAATACTATTAGAATATTTAAAATGTTGATGTTTGCTCATGTTATAAATCTCTTTCAATTTTGTAGCCAAAATAGGATAGTCTGCAAAATTGGCAGAAAAAGGTATTTTAAGATGAAATTAAATTAATACATCACAAAAGCATTTTGTAATTTTGAATTATGAATATTCCATTAGCAGAACGCCTTAGGCCAAAAACACTAAACGATTATTTAAGTCAACAACATCTAGTTGGCAAAGACGGCGTGCTTTATCAGCAAATTAAAAACGGTGTAATTCCTTCACTTATACTTTGGGGACCTCCAGGTATTGGAAAAACGACACTTGCTAATATTATTGCCAATGAATCTGAACGTCCGTTTTTTAAATTAAGTGCCATCAATTCTGGGGTAAAAGACATCAGAGAAGTTATTGATAAAGCAAAAAAAAGTGGTGGTATGTTTACCACAAAAAACCCTATTTTGTTTATTGATGAGATTCATCGTTTTAGTAAATCGCAACAAGATTCACTTTTAGAAGCTGTAGAAAGAGGCTGGATTACCTTAATAGGTGCAACTACCGAAAATCCAAGTTTTGAAGTTATCTCTGCATTACTTTCTAGATGCCAAGTTTACATTTTAAATGCATTTAGCAAAACAGATTTAGAAGATTTACTTCAACGCGCAATGACTGAAGACTCTAAACTTTCTAAATTAAATATTGAATTAAAAGAGACAGAAGCACTACTTCGATTGTCTGGTGGTGATGCTAGAAAACTGCTAAATATTTTTGAACTATTAGTTGCTTCATTTGAAGGTGAAGACATTATTATCACTAATGATTTAGTGATGAAACAAATCCAAAACAAATCTGCTCGATACGACAAAACAGGAGAGCAGCATTACGATATTGTTTCGGCATTTATAAAATCCATTCGCGGAAGCGACCCAAATGCTGCTGTGTATTATTTGGCACGAATGATTGAAGGAGGCGAAGATGTAAAATTTATTGCAAGACGACTCTTAATTCTCGCTAGTGAGGACATTGGAAATGCTAATCCAACGGCTTTAGTTATTGCAAATAATACCTTTCAGGCGGTTTCTGTAATTGGCAATCCAGAATCTCGAATTATTTTAAGCCAGTGTGTCACTTATTTAGCCAGTTCGGCAAAAAGCAATGCAGCATACGAAGCTATAAACAAAGCCCAACAATTAGTAAAAGACACTGGTGATTTATCGGTTCCAATAGCAATGAGAAACGCTCCTACCAAACTAATGAAAGAATTGGGTTATGGAGATCAATATAAATATTCGCACAGTTACGAAAACAACTTTGCAGCTCAAGAATTTTTACCACAAGAAATTGCCAATACAAAACTATATAATCCAGGAAATAATGCTCGTGAACAAGCACAGCGAAATTATTTAAAAATGCTTTGGAAAGATAAATATGGTTATTAGTGGTTTAGAACTTAATGTTCATTGCTGTTTTATCACCTAGTTCTCCATTGTTTTCAGAATAGTACCAAAATCCGTCTTCTTTAAAAACAATGGCACTCTTCCCTTTAACAATAAATACATTTTCTGCTGCAGTGCTCAGTAAAATCATAACAATTTTTGGTTCTGAATTTACCAATTGAAAACCGTTTTTAATTTCTTGGGCATAATGTAAATCTGAAAAATCATGCGTTGTAGAAACTACTTCTGTTTTAACACTTTCTACTTCTTCAGTTTTAGTTGTTTCAACAATTTTATTTTCTGGTGTTGCTACTTTAATAGTACTTTCATTTACACTTCCCGTTTCAGCACCTACAGGCTTAACCATTACGTCTGCTTTAGGAACATATTTATAATTAAAATTTTGGAAGGTTACAAAAGCATCTCTCAAAGCTAGGTTATATGCTTTTTTATATTCTTTTACTCGCGACTCTCCTATTTGAGATGTCATAACGGTAACGCCGTAACAATCTTTTAGCGAAATTAACAGCTTTGTTTTAAATATTCCACCTCTTTCTTTAGTTACTTCAGCGGTTAATGCCAAACAGTGATTCTTTTTTAAATCCTCTGGGAATTCATCAACGTCACCTGCAAAAAAGGCCTCATAACCATATTTGTTAAATAGAAATTTCGTTAGAGAATTTAATTGATATTGGTCTTCTGTATTAAAAAAATCAAACTTCTGAGGTACAATAATATACTTGTAATCATTTATACTTTTTTGAGCTACACCATACCAACTCACAAGCATAAATAAAACTAAAATTACTATTTTCTTTGACATATTATTTTTTTTAAAGGTGATTAACAAGCGTTTTTAAATTGGTTATGCGTTTATATTTATGATTATTATGGGTATCCTTATAATCAAAATGAATGGTATCCATACCTATATTATGAGCTCCCTCAATATCTGCTTCTAGACTGTCTCCAATCATAACACTTTCGTGAGGTTTAGCCTTTGCCCAATCTAACGCAAAATTAAAAATTTTAGGGTTTGGCTTTTTCACTCCTACCATTTCAGAGTTTGTAACTGTTTTAAAATACGGTTTAATATTTGAAGTGGTCATTTTTTTATCCTGAGCTTCTTCAAATCCATTAGTAATAATATGAAGCTGGTATTTATCCTTCAGATAATTTAGAATTTCAAAAGTCCCATCAAACAAATGATTAAAAGTTGAAAGATGATCTATATAACTTTCAGACAAATGGTATATCATTTCGTCTTCAACTTTGACTCCTATTTTATCAAAAGTTTCTCGTAATCTCCGATACCGTAAGTTTGATTTTGTTACTTTTTCTTCTCTATATAATTTCCAATATTTAAAATTTATAGGTTCATAAACTCTTAAAAAATCATCGAGATTTACTTTAATAGTATTCAGCTTAAATATCTTTTCAAACGTTAACCCTGAATTTTTATCAAAATCCCAAAGGGTATGATCTAAATCGAAAAACACATGTTTTATTTCGTTTTTCATTCTGATGATTCTAATATTAAATTAAATAGTGATTTAAAACCTTTCCAGCGGTCAAGATCACTAAAGCTATAATTATGAAACACAGCAACAAAAGTACCATTCACGGCTTTAACTTCGTTAATTAACTTTTGTAAATGCTCTGTTTTGTCGAGCTCTGAATTGTATTTTAACAATGCATAATCTAAACACTGATACGGATTAATTTGCAACGGTGTTTGCACTTCGTAATCTAAATCGTAAAACTGAAATGGTGTACACGTACCTGCTCTAAAACCTAAGGTATCAATATAACCCATTGTAAAATCTTGATTAATTTCTAATTCTACTAAATTACGATAAGACGTAGGCAAATTGAGTTTAGAAAACGAATGGCGAACCGCTTTTAAATCGGTATGTGTAATTCCTTCCATTCTAATCTTTTCTGTTTTAAGTGTCTTGATATTATTTAAAGAAAAATATGATGCTTTTATTCCAACATCGCAATAATCTGCAACCGATTTTATTAAGGAGACAAATGATTTTCTATTAGTGCTTATGTTTTTATCGTAGGTTGAATAATCTCCTATTAAAAACAATACTATAAATTTAAAATCGTATTTTTTTTGTTTTCTAATTATCCACTTAAAAGTATCATAAGGATCGCGTTTAAAACCCATTAAAACTAAATAACGCGTATACGTTTGTTTCAATTTAAAACGTCCGAGGTCGTTTAAAGTTCCTCCAATAGTTCGCAATAACCCTTTATGTTTAAAGTAGTAAGCCATGGGTACATCTATCACTGGCTTAACGTTATATTTACGTGTTGTAAATTTGTAATCTGGAAACCGCTCTTGCAAAACAGCTTGAAGCTTATAAGCCCAAATATCTACAACAGGTTGGTTAATAAACTTATGCTGAGACGCTAAACTTTCGGATGCTAAAAACCGACCATAATCATCCTTAACATGTGGTAAATATTCTTCGTATCTACTCAATAAATAAAAAGAGGCGGCAAAAATATCGAATGGTAAATCGCTTCGATCTCCTGTAGAGAAAAATCCTTTTGTGTTTTCCCATTGCTGTACGCTAATATCAATATCTGACAGCCCTGTTTCAAACAACAAATTATTGCTTCTTACAAACAACTCATGACTTAAAGGTTGTCTTGCGTAAGACATTTTAAGACTATCGTGTGCTATAAAATCTTCAACTTTAGACGTAAAACCAATCTCTAAACCTAAAATTCGTTTACATATATGCTTAAACGTATAAGTAACGCGAGGTGTGATTTTATGTGTATAAACGAGTAGCATAAGGCATTGCGGATTCCAAAAGTTAAAAATAACAAATTCCAACTCTAATTGCCCTAATTATATTGGTAATCCTAATTGACTTTTATTTAAAAAATTTTGATTTGGCTTTGGGAAGTTAATTTATAGCTAGGGCAAATTCCAAATTAAAAACAATAAATTCTATAGCTTTTCAAAATAATATGAGATTTAAGATTTCTAAGTTTTAGAATTTCTTAAAGACTATTTTCATCTGCGAAACTATAATAAGCATTTTCAGTAATGATTAGATGGTCTAAAACCGAAATATCTAAACTCTGAGCTGCCACTTTTAACTTTTGAGTTATCGCTTTGTCTGCTTGACTTGGTTTTAAAGTCCCTGAAGGATGATTATGACACAATATTAAGGCTACAGCTCCAACTTCTAATGCATTTTTGAGTACCAAACGCACATCCACTAAAGTGCCTGTAATACCACCTTTACTTAATTGGTTTTTCTGAATGACTTTATTCGAATTATTGAGATATAAGATCCAGAATTCCTCATGCGGTAAATCTCCAATAACAGGTTGCATGACATCAAAAACCGAACGACTCGATGTTATTTTATCTAATTGAAGCGCGTCTTCTAAGCGACGACGACGTCCTAATTCTAATGCCGCAGCAATAGTTATCGCTTTGGCTTCACCAATACCTTTAAACTCCATTAATTGTGCAATAGATAATTTACCTAAAGCATTTAAGTTGTTACCTACACTCGCAAAAATACGTTTACATAATGCTACAGCACTTTCTTCTCTGTTGCCAGAACCAATTAAAATGGCTATTAATTCAGCATCACTCAAAGACGTTTTCCCTCTGTCTCTAAGCTTTTCTCTTGGCTGATCGTCTTGTGACCAATTTTTAATTGAAAATGAAGTTAACTTCTTTGCCATGCATTAAAGATAAAAAAATTGTAAATTTAAGCGTCTATAAATGTTGAAGTAATTTAATAATCAATAGACGTAAATCTTAAAATCACAAACCTATTGTATCCTCCACAACATCACCAAGATAATGACACCAATCACATGGTTGACGTTATAAAAACCTATCCTTTAGCAACGGTTATTTCTGTACAAAACAATCAACCCGTAATTACACATTTACCTTTAATTTATAAAGAGGGCAAACTCATTGGCCATATTGATATAAACAATCCGCAAGCTAAATTATTAAAGGACAATAAGGAGGTTACTCTCATTTTTGCAGGACCAGAATGTTATATTTCGCCTAGTATTTATTCTACATCACAACTTCCTACGTGGAATTATATTAAAGTACATCTAAAAGGTAAAGTAAAAGCTATAGAAAGTAAAGCGGCTCTAAAACAATCCTTAATTTTAATGACTGAATTTTTAGAAGCACCAGACCATAAATACGTTTTAGACCCCAACCATCCGCGTTTAGACAAAAACCTTAATTATATTGAAATGTTTGAAATTACGATTACCAATTGGGAAGGTAAATTTAAACTCTCTCAAGACAAAAAACCAAGCGATATCAAAGCGGCTCGAGAAGAATTAATTAGAGCCAATCAAGAAAGTATTACTCAATTTTTAAATAAAATATTCTAAACAAAAACCAATGAAGTATCTATTTACATTATTTATTATTCCTACACTTTTATTAAATACCACAACTAATACAAACGACTTTATTGGCAAATGGAAAGGTGAAGACAAGAATGAGATTGGCTATATTATTTTTGATGATGAAGGTTATGCCTCTTTTGAAATTAATGGACAAACTATTGGTGGTAAAGAATTCTTTATGAATGGTAAAAAAGGAAAAATGACTTACACCATTAATTACGACACTAATCCAATTGAAGTTGATTTTACTATGACAAAAATAGAATCTGGTGAATCAAAGAAAATGTTAGGCATCGCAGAATTTACAGATGAAGACACTTTAAAATTTAATATAAATTTTGATGCAGCAAGACCCACTGAATTTGATGACGACTCTATTATCTTAACACGTGTTAAATAATTATAAAATACGGATTTGCGTTTTCAAAATTTGTAATTTAATCAATTGATTATCCATGATATAAAACAGTGACTTATGAAAGACTTAAAAAAAGAAGACATTAAACAAGACGTTTTCGATTTATACGATGATTACGCACATAACAAACTCAACCGAAGACAGTTTGTAGAAAAACTATCTTTATACGCTGTTGGCGGAGTTACACTATCATCATTATTAAGTTTTATGTCGCCAGATTATATCACTAATTTAATGGTACAACCAGATGATCCAAGCTTAGATTCAGATTATATAACTTATGAATCTCCTAAAGGAGGCGGCACTATAAAGGGCTTATTATCACAACCAAAGGACAACAAAACCAAATTACCTGGAGTTATTGTGGTGCATGAAAACAGAGGCCTAAATCCATATATAGAAGATGTAGGCAGACGCACCGCAAAAGCAGGTTTTATCTCATTGGCGCCAGATGCTTTGAGTCCGCTTGGCGGCTATCCAGGCAATGACGACGATGGAAGAACAATGCAAAAAACACGTAACCAGCAGGAAATGCTCGAAGATTTTATTGCAGCCTATCATCACCTTAAAAATCACGACAACTGCGATGGCAATGTTGGTGTCGTTGGCTTTTGTTTTGGAGGTTGGATTTCTAATATGATGGCTGTTCGTTTACCTAACTTAGGCGCTGCAGTGCCGTATTATGGTCGACAACCAGAAGCTGAAGATGCTGTAAAGATTAAAGCGCCACTCCTACTCCAATATGGCGAATTAGATACCAGAGTTAATGCAGGTTGGCCTGCTTTTGAAAAAATATTAAAAGTCAATGATATTGAATATACAGCTTATATCTATCCTGAAGTGAATCATGGTTTTCATAATAACACGACACCAAGATATGATAAAGCAGCAGCTACTTTATCTTGGGAACGTACCATTGCTTTTTTTAAGAAACACTTAAAATAAAGAACCTCTTACATTCATCAATATAATCAGTT
This sequence comes from Winogradskyella psychrotolerans, assembly GCF_018860565.1. Taxonomy (GTDB): domain Bacteria; phylum Bacteroidota; class Bacteroidia; order Flavobacteriales; family Flavobacteriaceae; genus Winogradskyella; species Winogradskyella damuponensis. Next base: position 98,866 of record NZ_JAHKPS010000025.1, on the reverse strand, counting down.
AGTTTTTTGTTATTTAGCAGTCGTATAAAAACGCAACCTAAAAACACAAAACGAAATGCCGCTTACGTTATTATCTTCACCTCTACAAGGGTTTACAGACTTCCGATTTCGGAATGCCTTTAACCACTATTTTGGAGGCATTGACACGTTTTATGCTCCTTATATTCGATTTAATAAGAAATTAATAATCAAAAATTCTTATCAAATAGATTTGCAACTGGAAAATAATACTGACCTCGAAGTCATTCCACAAATTATGACCAATAGCGCTGATGAGTTTTTATTCGTGGTTGATTACATTCAGGAATTAGGCTATAAAGAGTTGAACTGGAATTTAGGTTGTCCCTATCCAATGGTAACGAATCGTGGTATGGGTTCTGGATTGATTTGCGACCCAGAAAAAATCAATCATATTCTTGAGCGTGTTCATAAAGAAACTGACATTGTGGTCTCTATGAAAATGCGAATGGGCTACGAACATCCGGAAGAAATTTTAGACACCTTCCCTATTTTAGATGCTTATCCGCTAAAGAATATTGCCATTCATGCACGTATTGGCAAACAACTCTATAAAGGAGGCGTCAATCTTGAGGCTTTCGAAAAGTGTATAGAAAGCACCAAACACAAATTGTATTACAATGGAGACATTACCACTGTTACTAAGCTGAAAGAAATGCAAACTCGTTTTCCTAGTATCGATCATTTTATGATTGGCAGAGGATTAATTGCTGATCCGTTTTTACCAAGCATGATAAAAAACGACACGACTGAATATCCAGAAAACCGATGGGACATTTTTAGAGAATTTCACGACACTATTTATCAGCAATACGATGCAGCGCTTTCTGGACCAACTCCTATAAAAATGAAAATGCAAGGTTTTTGGGAATACTTTGCGCAGTCGTTTTCTAATCCACAAAAAACCTTTAAGAAAATAAAAAAAGCCAATAATCCAAGAGCATACCAACAAGCCGTTACTGAAATATTAAAAAACAGATAAGTTTAAGTCTTATTAATTTAACCCTAAATTTCTACGTTACAATTTGCCTCTTAAAAATTTTCTTAGACCTTTGCATCTTCTAATACTGAGTTATCAAACTTAGCCCCAAAGCAAAAAACTAAAATTTCTTAATGAGGAAACATAAAGCCATTCGATTTTTAATGGTCGCTACTGTTTTATTTACACAGGTTACCTTTTTAACCATGATTGTAAACGCGCATTACGAAACCAACGCAGCCATAATTATAGCGGCACTTGTTATTATGCTCACTATCGTTTTTGGCTATCGCTACTTAGATTTACACCACGAGGATTACGCCTATGAAAAAATATCAGTCGTCATTTGGGTACCTATTGGAGCCGTATTGTGTTACCTCTTAAATATCCATGGAGGCTTTGGAAGTATTTTAGCCATGGGAATTGTTGGAACATTAGCGGCATTTATACCGTCTTTAAATAAAAAATCGAACTACTTACAACAACTCCCAGCAAGCATCTATTGTGGTGCTTTTGTTGGGATGTCTAGTGTCGCAACCACTCCATCTATTGGTTTTGTTCTTGCAGCAGGCACTTTGGCTGGCTTGTTTTTTATGATGTCTAAAAACTTATTTCTCGGTGTTGGCGGAAAACTAGGCACCATGGCATTTGCTGGTGTGATTACAGCAACGCTAATTTATTCATTCATAGCATGAATACATTTATCCTCATCATCACCGGAATTTTAGGCGCCACACTCACTTACTTTGTTAGCGAACACTTACGACTTGGCGCTGTAAAAGCTTCTGCTTTACTCTCACTCATTGTAGGATTATTTTTTTATGCCTTTCCTAACGTACTCAATGGCTATTTAACAGAACACCTCCCTATTGTATTTGTTGGCACCTCGTTTATAGGTATGGTATCTTCTAAAACCTTAAAAAGTTACACCTTACTTGCTATAGCAGGAGCGCTATTTACGGCTATTTATATTACTAAAAACCATGTCTTTGATGGTTATGGAGGTGCACTTGGCGCACTCGCTTTTATTGCCTTGCTGACTACTATGGGTTTTGCTTTTGTGATATCTAACTCAACTAAGGTTAAGCGTAAGATTACTTTGGTTTGGCAGAGGGTTTTTAGTTCTAGGGAATAGGTTTTTATTTTTTGTTGGCCTGAACTATTGATGTATCAATAGAACTTGAGTTTTTCGTTTTACAGGTTTTAAAACCTCCTATTAACAACACCTAAACAATTAAAAACCAAATTGTTAATAATTCTTTACAATGTTTAATTAATTAGTTCTTATTTATTACTTTCAACTTTGTACTTTTATTTTATGACAAATAAAGTATGGTATGAACTGACAAATATCAAGTATGGAGAAATATACTTGACTAAATATCTTGGACTTCAAAGAACATTAAAAAAGACTTTTCAAATATTGACTTTACTCGTTTCTTTAAGTGGAATATTAGGTTGGAAATATTTTGAATCATATGTCTGGGTTGCTTTTATATTAATAGCTTTAGTTCAACTCTTACTATTAGTTGAAAATCAGATAATAAGATCTGACAAGGAAATTGATGAAATTTCTAACTTGAGAATGATGTATACAAAATATTTCAATAAGCTTGAAGTACTGTGGACAAAGCATCAATATGACCAATTAAAGAAAAAGAAAGTTATGCAAGAATACTTCGATCTTCGTCAGTCATACTGGGAAAAAATTGAAGAGCTTGATTGTAAATTAAACATAAAGCGCTATAAAACGCTAATGGAATATACAGAAATAGAAACAAATCATTACTTAAATAAATATCATAAAAATGGCTAAGCAAAACAAATCAAATTCAATTCCAGAAGGAAGACCTTTGAACAATCCTGGAAGTAATAAAATAATTATAATAGGTCAGATCCCAACAATGAAAAACCCACCGCCTCCTCCACCTAAAATTAAAGATTAAATACAACAGGAAAATATTTCGAAAAATTGATATTGAATTAATAAAAGTTGAATATAATGTTGGCTTAATTTATCCATGTTTTTTCTAACTCAATCAACCATAGTTCCCAAAACTAATTAAAATTAGTTTTTAAACCTCATATCAAAACGTCTTGTTAAACCTTTCTCATCCGTCTAATTAATCCATATTTTTGCATATTGAAAATTGAGAATTATGCAAGACAATAAAACCCTAAATTACATAAAAGACGTATTAAAAAATAGGCCTAACGATTGGTTAAACCTAACCACACATCGTTTAGATATTTACAACGAGAAACTAGCTAAAACACAGTTTTTAAATGCGTTTGAGAACCTATATAAAAACAATAATTCAGAACCTTCAGCATTAAGCGAATTACCAACCGCTTACGATTACATTCGTTTAGGGCATCCGCTATCTTGTATTCTAGAATGGGGAATTGCGAATTTAAACAACATTAAAGCAGACCATGTGATTAGTTTTTCGTCACAAACCATTCCTGTATTATCTATTTTAAGAACAAATTTATTAGAAAACAAAAAGACCCAAATAGTATATACAGGCGACCTTCCAGAATTTTTCGATGCTGAGATCATCAAGCAGGTCTATGGTTATCATTTCGATGTCATAAAAGTGGATAGTGCAGATGCTATTTTAGAGTTTAAAGGCAGTACTGTTTTTATCTCGCAGCAAGAGGATATTTCACATCTTGAGGACAATGTAAACATTGATTTTTATATCAATCTTCACGGACACCTTGGAAGTGTACTCATAGTGAATGGCAGTCACAACGATCATTATATTTCAGATATTCAGCATGTGAGACGTCGCGAAACGATTGCGATGACTCCATCGAATTGCTTAGTGGCTTTAAAAGCCTTAACAGCACATACTGCAATTACTAATTTAGACCATCATTTTGAAGCCAATAAAGCAAGCGTTTTAAACTCCATTAAGGAGATTAATGGCACAACGTCTCAGCCTTTAGTCGGTTCTAGCGGATTGTCGGTGCAGTATGCCATTATGATGGGCTTGGTGGACTATGCCTTAGAACACCATAAAGGCAAAGCGATTAAATTTGTGGTACCTCCAAATTGTTATGGAGGCACCAATGACCAAGCCAGACGTGTGGCTGCCTGTTTAGATAATGTGGAAGTGGTAGATTTACCTGTAGATGGTGATAATGATATGGTGCAAAGTATCCATACCGTTTTAGATAAAATTGCGCACGACGATGCGATTCCGTATATCATTGCAGAAATCCCAACCAATCCACGTGTTGAAGTTCCGGATTTACAAAAATTAAAAGAAGCGTTGAGTGAAGAACGTAAAACGGCTTCTGGAGACATCGCGATTGATCCTGTGTTTATATTAGACCAAACCTTTTGTCCTAATGTGCACTTTTTAGGGGAAGGTGAAATATTATCTACAATGCGTACGATTTCTTATGCGAGTGGTTCTAAATTCCCAAGTGGTGGAAAATGTACAGCGGGTTATATTGCAGGAAATGCAAAAGTAGATGACTTAATGGAAAAAATAGCATTGCATTTGACGCTTTGCGATAATGACGCGACTGCACTTCAATACGAGATTTTGGCTAAGCAATTACCATCCATGAATCAGCGTATTGCGGAGGCTTATAAAAATACACGTGAGTTTGTGAATTTTATTCATGACACTTTACCAGAAGCTAAAATCAATTTTGTTTCAGAAGAATTGGCAGCACAAGGATTTACTCCTTCGGTGTTTTCATTAGACCTTCCTACAAAAGGAAACACTCCTGAAGAAAAAGAAGCCTACAAACGTGCTTTAAATCATAGATTAATCAATTTAATGATTACCGAAATCCCTAACGAAAGCAAGTATTGCGTGAGTTACGGACAATTAAAAGGCTGCTATTGGACGATTCCGGCAACCTCAACACAAGGCACTACTAAAGAAGGTGACAAAGATTATATTGCACGTGTGTCCTTATCTCCAGATATGGATTTAGAAAAGCATAAAGCGGTGTTTTTGGAATTTGTTTCTAAAATTTAAGAATCACTGAACCTGTCCTAGCACATCATTTCTAGTGTTTATTGATTTGAAGTGCAACAAAGAATACGTGAATGTATCGAGAACTAATAGATTGACTAAAGGTTCTCGGTACATTTTTTTTTAAACTAAATTATTCACGAGTTGTTATTCTGAGGGAAGTATAACCGAAGAAGCTGTATCTACTATTAACATCTTGGCTAATTGAAATGCTTCGCTCTACTCAGAATGACAGCAGTACTCAAAAGATACTTTCCCCTTAAAAAATATCCAAAAATTAAGCTAATGTGACAAATGTCACATTTTAACCCAAAAACCAATCGTAAATTTGCGATAAGAGCTATGAAAAGAAGTTTAGAAACTATAGAATATAAAGAAAATACCGAAGCCTTAGCCAAATTCGCTAAAGCCTTAGGCCATCCAACACGGATTGCCATATTGAAACATCTCGAAAGTCAATCGTGTTGTTTCACAGGAGATTTGGTTGATGTCTTTCCGTTGGCACAATCTACAGTATCTCAGCATTTAAAGGAATTGAAAAATGCTGGTTTAATTCAAGGAGAATTAAAACCACCAAAAATAAAGTACTGTATTAATCAAGACAATTGGAAGATTGCAAAATCATTATTTCAAGATTTTTTTGATTGATATTTTTTCTAAAAATCAATCGCCTATTGGCGATAAACAAATAACTGTATTATGAGTAAAGTAATTAAAATACTAGGAACCGGATGCCCAAAATGTAAATCGATGACCAATGTAGTTAAAGACGTCGTTAAAGAACACAACATTGATGCTACTATTGACAAAGTTGAAGATATCATGGAAATTATGAAATTTAACATTATGACGACTCCTGCTTTAGTCATCGATGATGTAATTACCATAAAAGGTAGAGTGCCTTCAAAAGACGAGGTATTGAAACTTTTAAATTAAAATGAACGGTTATGAATTATCAAATCAAAGCCTCTTCGCTTTCTAATGAAGATGCTAGTATTCATATCAAAACATCACACATAGATTTTGGCACAACGTCAAAAACCGCTGACGTTTTACCCAATCCTGCCGAATTATTCTTAGGTTCATTTGCCGCTTGTATGCTTAAAAATGTGGAACGTTTTTCTGCTATGATGAAATTTAGCTACACCAAAACAACGCTTAATGTTAGTGCTACACGTCTCGACAATCCGCCAAGAATGGAAAACATCAATTATGAATTAACCATTTACACCAAGGACGACAAATTGAATGTGGAATTATTAAAAAAGAACATTGAAAAGTTTGGAACTATTTACAATACCATCAAAGTATCCTGTTCTATTTCTGGTACCATTAAAACCATAAAAAATGTTTAATTGGTTACAACATTTTGCAGATTGGTTCATCTATTCTATCTTAGGTATTAGTGCTGAAACCCATTTAGGAGTGGCACTCAATTTCTTTGTGTACGATACGCTTAAAATTCTGATTCTGCTTTTCGTTATCGTTTTTATCATGGGTATTGTGAATGCTTATTTTCCCATTGAACGGCTTAAAGATTACCTGAACAGAAAAAAACTTTACGGTTTAGAATATTTATTTTCTTCTATTTTTGGAGCGATTACACCCTTTTGTTCCTGCTCTTCGGTACCATTATTTATTGGTTTTGTACAAGGCGGCATTCCTTTAGGTGTCACCTTTTCGTTTTTAATCACCTCACCTTTAGTAAATGAAGTTGCGGTAGCCATGTTTATAGGTATGTTTGGTGTAAAAGCCACATTAATTTATGTCACTTCAGGTATTTTATTAGGTACTATTGGTGGTTGGCTTCTCGGTAAATTTAACCTTGAACCTTTACTTTCAGATTGGGTAAAACAGATTCTCGAAAACAAAATGCAACAAGCCAAATTTCAAGAAGAACATAGAACGTTTTACCAACGCTTACCAGAAATTACAAACGGAGCTTGGGATATAGTAAAGAACGTTCTACTATATGTCATTATTGGTATTGCTATTGGTGCAGCTATGCATGGTTATGTTCCAGAAAACTTTTTTAGTGCGTATTTAGGAGGTGGAGAATGGTGGACGGTTCCACTTGCAGTAATAGTCGCCGTACCAATGTATGCTAACGCAGCAGGTATTGTGCCTGTGATTCAAGTATTTGTTGCTAAAGGAGTGCCTTTGGGTACAGCCATTGCTTTTATGATGGCAACCGTAGGTTTATCTATTCCTGAAGCCACCTTACTAAAAAAAGTAATGTCCTTAAAATTGATTGCCATCTTTTTTGGAGTTGTTACGCTGTGTATAATACTTTCAGGTTACGTCTTTAACATCTTATTATAAACTATTAATCAATATACAAATGCGACAAACAATTAAAATATTAGTAATTCTAACAGTAGGTTTAATGCTAACAGCATGCAATGGCAAAAACAAAAGTGAAACGCAAAACTTAGATCAATCAATAAGTAAAATAGAGGTTTTAGACTTCCACTCTACACATCGTTGTATGACGTGCAATGCCATTGAAGCCAATACAAAATTCACGTTAGAAACTTATTTTTCAGATGAAATGAAAGCTGATAAAATTACGTTTCAAGTCATTAATGTTGATGAAAAAGAAAACGAACAAATCGCAGAAAAGTTTGAAGCTTCAGGTACAGCCTTAATTTTAAATGTGATTAAAAACGGAAAAGAAAGCAAAATAGATTTAACCGAATTTGCATTTATGAACGGAAATGATCAAGATGTATTTTCTAAAGAACTAAAATCTAAAATTGACACCCAATTAAAAACGCTCTAGATGGAATATCTAAAATCACTTTTAGAGATTTACAATATTCCCATTTTATCAGCCTTTATACTCGGATTAATGACAGCCATTAGTCCATGTCCTTTGGCAACTAATATTACGGCAACCGCATTTATCTCTAAAAATATTGCGAGCAAACGACAGGTGTTTTTAAGCGGATTATTATATGCTGCAGGTAGAGGATTTAGTTATACAGCTATTGGTTTAATCTTATATTTTGGAGCAAGCAAGTTTCATATTGCGCGGTTTTTTAATCAGAATGGTGAAAAATTTTTAGGACCACTATTAATTATAATTGGTTTGATAATGCTAAATATTATCAGGCTCAATTTTTTAGGAACATCTAATTTTCAAGAACAACTATCCGACAAATTTAAAGACAAAGGCTTACTCGGTTCTTTTTTAATTGGTGTTGTTTTTGCATTAGCGTTTTGCCCATACAGTGGAGCTTTATTTTTTGGAATGCTAATTCCGATGAGCATAGCGTCTGCAGATGGACTTTATTTACCCATAATATTCGCCTTTGGAACAGGATTACCAGTGATTTTATTCACTTATTTATTAGCCTTTACTGCTGGAAAAATTGGTGTATTTTATAACAGAATTACACAAATTGAAAAAATTATGCGAGCTGTTGCAGGTGTTGTATTTATCATCACGGGATTATATTATGTTGCTATTTTCACAGGATTATTAAAATAAACACTACTTCATATTTTTATACGTTCAACTTCTACACAAGACGACGCTAAATCAAGAGATAAAGATTATCTTGCAAGCTTTGGGTTGTTATATGACATGGATTTAAAAAAGCGCTAATTAAACCCAAAACGTCAGTTCGAGTGTTTAGTTAATCGAAGTGCAACTAAGACTAAATAAATGTATCGAGAACCATTTAGTTTCCTAGAGGTTCTCGATACGATTTTTCTAAAAGGAAAAAATCACTCGAACTGACGGAAGTGCAATGAAACTGACGAAAGAACAACAAATCAAATTCAATACCTTATAATACAAATGGAAATTTTAGAGTGGATACAAGATTGGTTCAAAAGTAATTGTGATGGAGACTGGGAAAAAGGTGAAGTGATTCAGATTACCACATTAGACACACCAGGTTGGGAAGTTGAAATTGATATCTCTAAAACATCTATAGCCAATTTAGAAATCAAATGGATTCTTAACGAAATCAATAGACAAGATTGGTATGGTGTAAAAGTTGAAAATTCAAAATTTTTCGCCGCTGGTGATGCTAGCAAACTTATTTTCTTGTTAGACCTTTTCAAACAGATGATTGATAAGATTGAGAATGAGTAATAATATATAAACGTATTCAAAGCGTTCAATAATTGGAAAATGAAAGTCTCTGTATATTTTAATCAATTAGAGAAACAAAAAGATATTTGACTTGCAAGTAGATATAAAAACCCACAGAATTACATGTTACAAATGCATGAGACCTTCAAGCACATGTATTTGTAAACACATTAGTCCATTTCAGACTAAAACGCGCTTTATTATTCTTATGCACCCAAAGGAGTACAAAAAAGAAAAAAACGGCACGGGACATATGACTAATCTTCAACTTGAAAATTCAGAAATTATAGTTGGTATAGATTTTACCAATAATAAACGTGTGAATGACATACTCTCTAATGAAAAAAGTGCTTTCTTACTTTATCCAGGAAAAGATAATTTCAACTTATCAATAAAAAAAAGTTCTGAAATAAATTCTTTTATGGAGGGTACTCCACACATCTTCATTCTTGATGGTACATGGCCTTGCGCTCGCAAAATGCTTAAATTAAGTAAGAACTTGCAAAAACTAAAGAGAGTGAGTTTTGATAATAAAATAAAATCAAAATTTATTATTAAGCAGCAGCCAGAATCGCTTTGTTTGAGCACTATTGAGTCCGTTTATACGGTTTTAAATTTACTTAAAGAAGGTAACGTAGAACAATGCGAAACAAAGGACTTCCTTATTCCTTTTGAAAAAATGATTGATTATCAGCTCGACTATATTCTATACCCAAATAGTAAAAACTATTGTCCAAAGGCAAACAGAGACATTAGTCCTAAGAACATCTATAAGACAAATACGCAAAGAAATACTGTTTTTGAACAAGAAGAGATCTAATTACTAAATAGATAATAGCGCTTTAAAAAAGTGCTTTCACCTCATCAAAATCCAAACCTCCATAATTACCCGAACTCATTAATAACAAACTCTTATTGTCAAATTTTTGAAAAAACAAGAAGTTTTTAAAGTCTTCTGGATTAGTATAAATGATTAAATCATCGCGCTCAAAAGCATTCGCAATTTGTGTTTCTGTAACTTTTTCGAGCTTCTTAATTTCTACAGCATGTGGAGAATAGAAAACGACAGCAACATCTGCAGCATCTAAAGCTCCTTTATATTCTTTTAGGAATTCGGCATTGAGGCTACTATAGGTGTGTAACTCTAAACACGCCACTAAAGTACGATCGCTGTATTGTTCTTTTACCGCTTTAGTTGTGGCTTCTACTTTACTTGGAGAGTGGGCAAAATCTTTATAAGCTACGCTAGTTTTAGATTCGGCAATTTTCTCTAAACGTTTGCTTGCTCCTTTAAACGTAGAAATGGCTTCGTAGAAATCGTCTTCATCGATGCCCATGTGTTGGCAAATCCATTTGGCACCAGCTAAATTATTTAAGTTATGCGCTCCAAAGACTTCAATTGGCATTGGACCTTCTGGAGTTTCTAATAATGTTTCCCCATCTTCAACCATGTATTCTGGAGTTTTGTAAGCTATTTTTCGAATCTGATTTTCTGAAGCTTCCACTACACGTTTGACTTCCGGATCTTCTTCGTTATAATTAATACTTCCACCTGTCACAATAGAATCTACAAAGATGCTAAACTGCTCCACGTAGTTTTCATACGTAGGAAACACATTAATATGATCCCATGCAATACCACTCAATAACGCAATATTTGGTTTGTACAAATGAAATTTTGGTCGCATATCTATAGGCGAACTTAAATATTCATCACCTTCTAACACCATAAAATCATTGTGCTCTGTGAGTTTTACCATCACATCAAAACCTTCAAGCTGTGCACCAACCATATAATCCACATCTCTATTATGATAATGCATCACGTGCAAAATCATAGAAGTAATGGTTGTTTTTCCATGACTTCCGCCAATAACCACACGTGTTTTATTTTTGGCTTGTTCGTATAAAAATTCTGGATAACTATAGATTTTCAAACCGAGTTCCTGAGCCTTTAATAACTCCGGATTATCTGCTTTAGCGTGCATTCCTAAAACTATCGCCTCTATATCTGAAGTGATTTTTTCAGGATACCAACCAAAAGCATCTGGCAATAAGCCTTTAGCTTCTAATCTCGATTTTGAAGGCTCGAAAATGGTGTCGTCGCTTCCTGTAACTTTATAACCTTTATTGTGAAGTGCTAAGGCCAAATTGTGCATTGCTGCACCACCAATAGCGATAAAATGTACGTTCATAGTATCCTTAAATGTATACCGTAAAAATACTATAAGTTTTTTGAAATGAGAATTTATCAAACAAGGTTCTCGATACGATTTTCTCGTTCCACAAAAATTACTCACACTGACACAAAAACGAAATACTAAACATAATCTATACGTCAGTACGAATGTTTCTTAATTCAAAGTAAAAAAAACAAATAAATGTATTGAGAAGAAGGTATAAATTAAATCGTCTCCTTAAATTCCTTAAACACATCAATATCAGGTAAGCCTAAAATCGCTTTATTTATCCAAACTAAAGCTTCTGTTTTATTATTCTTGTGTTTATAGATTTGTGCTAAGCGATAATAAGCCCATTCTTTAGGCACACCATCTTTTGCCGAATGGTTAGACAAATACGTTTTAAGGCATTTTTCACCTTTTTCTAATTGAATATTATAATCTGCGCACACCTTACCAATTTGATAGTGCATTGCATTACGCTGGTGTTTATCTTTAGCTTCTTCTAAATTACCTATAGCTTTTTCTGGTTGTTCTTGTCCTTCGTAAAATTCAGTTAACTTTTCATAACACGTTACAGAACCACCCACTTTTATAGCTAATCTATAATATTTTTCGGCAAGCTCTGGTTCGTCATCATATTCATAAACATAGCCTTTAGCTAAATAACCATCAACTTTAGATAATTCCTCTAATTGTTCTGCATACATTAAAGCTTTAGAAAAACTTCCTCCAACAATACCAGGAAGCGAAACATACAATTCTACCAAAGCCCAACGTGTGTCAATATGTTGGGGATCCAGTTGAGCTGCTTTTAAAAATGATTGTTTAACATCTCCAATAATGCCAAGCGCTTTAATTTTACTTATGCTCAAGGCTTTCATTCCCAAAGCACCACCATACTTATAGTGATAATTAGCATTATTTGGTCGTTTTTGCTTTAAAATTTGATATTGCGCAATAGCCTTATCCCATTTTTTCTGATGGCCATAAGCATCACCTAAAAGTTCTATTCCTTTTAAGTCGTTTGGATTTGACTCTAAAAATGCAGTCATTTCATTTTGAGCCTTTACAAATTGCTTTTTAGCTATAAACGCTTCCGCATTCGCTATAGAGTTTTGGGAAAAACAAAATGATGATAGTAATAACACAAACAAAAATCTAAACATAAAAACAAGGATTCTTTCAACAAAAATACAATTTAATAACGCTCGGTTTCCTCAACAAATTGTTAACTTCACTCATCTAAATAAGACTTTTACTCATTAGACCTGTTTTTGGAATACCTTTTGAAGGTATTTTGTAGAAAATTATTACAGTTAAACTAAAGATTACCGCATTTACGGAAAACACTATGAAAAACTATATCTCTATACTCATGCTCATTTGCTTTGCTTCTTTTTCTAATGCTCAAAATGAATTTGAAAATCAATGGAAAAAAGTACATAAGCTCGAAAACGAAGGCCTTACCAAAAGTGCTTCTGATCTGGTTGAAACCATCTATCAAAAAGCGATTAAAACCAAAAACACGCAACAACGTATTAAAGCATTATTACATATTAGTAAATATATGCTCATCCTTGAAGAAGATGCACAACTCAACATCGTAAATCGTTTTAAATCTGAAATTGAGTCTTCAAAAAGTAATGCAACTAAGCCCCTATTGGAAAATATGCTAGCAACCATGTATTGGCAATATTTTCAGCAAAATCGCTACCAATTTTATAATCGTACCAAAACGTCTCAAAAAGTGAGTGATGATTTTAGAACATGGGATTTACAAACTTTATTTAGTGAAATTCACACCTATTTTCAACGTTCACTTAGCAATGACACACTACTTCAACAAGAATTATTAACTAATTATTCTACACTTTTAATTGAACAAGACAACTCTAAAGATTATCGTCCAACATTATACGATTTACTAAGTCATAATGCCCTAAACTTTTATAAAACAGACGAAAATAGTATTACACAGCCTGCATACAAATTTAGTATTGATAACAAAGCATTTATTTCAGATAGTGAGCGTTTTATCACTATAGATTTATCATCTAAAGACACATTATCACTTCAACGCAATGCCTTAAAAATCTATCAAAATTTAATAAAGTTTCATAAAAAAAATAAAGCGACTAAAGCTTTTGTAGAAATAGACATTGAACGGCTAAATTTTGTAAAACAACATGCTGTATTTTCTAATGTAGACCATTTACTTCTAGAAACTTTAAGATATAAATCAAACGCATTAGCATCTTCTGAATTATCGACTTTATATGATTTTGAAATTGCTACAATATATTATACACAAGGCAACTCTTACAATAACACTATTAAAGACAGTGAAGACAACACCAAAAACCGCTGGAAATTAAAAGAAGCGCTACAACTTTGTAATTTGGCAATTTCTAAATTCCCAAATAGTGATGGTGCTCTAAAATGCAAAGTTTTAATTGAGCAAATTCAACAAGCTAATTTACAATTACAAACTGAAGAATTTATTAGTAATAACTCTCCTTCAAAAATCTTAGTGACCTACAAGAATTTAGACGCCTTAGATTTTAAAATATATAAAATTTCACAAAACCAATTAGAACGTTATAATCAAATTTACAGAGCGAAAGAGAAGCGTGATTTTTTCAACAAACTGAATCCTGTTGAAACATTTTCAAAAGCATTAAAATCTGAAGGCGATTATCAAAGTCACAGCACAGAAATTGTATTACCACATCTAGAAAATGGTCTATACTTAATTAAAACAAATACAAATTCTGAACATGACGTTTTTGCAACAGCCCATATTCAAGCTACAAATTTAGCATTGATTGAAAGCTCAGAAAACGACACGCATTTGTATCAAGTTATCCATAGACAAAATGGTAAACCTTCAGCCTATGCAGAAGTTGAATTATCGTATGCAAACAACAGAGATAATAAGCGTTCAACAAAGTACTTTACAACAGACCGTTTTGGTAAGTTCGAATTTAAAAAGAATACCAACTACTATAGAGATGTTCAAATTAAGGTTAAAACTAAGGATGAGACGGGTTACTTTGGAGAGTTCTATATCAATAGAAAATACGACCAAAACAAAAATAACGACACACAATACCGCAACTTTTTATTCACAGACAGAAGTATCTACAGACCAGGCCAAACCGTTTATTTTAAAGGTGTCGCAACCAAATCTAAAGACGGAAAAACGGAAGTATCAGCTCATGAGGTTTCAAAATTAAGATTGAAAAATGTGAATGGTGAAGTTATAAGCGAACTTTTATTAAAAACCAATGCTTTTGGTTCAGTACATGGTGAGTTTGTTTTACCTAATGATGGCTTAACTGGTAATTTTAGCATTGATATGTTTTCACATAGTTACGGCTACACACACATTTCAGTTGAAGAATACAAACGACCGAAGTTCAAACCAGAATTTCAACCCATTACAGAAACTTACAAAGTAAACGATAGTATTGCCGTAAACGGAACGGCAATCGCTTTTGCAGGTAGTACTATTACAGATGCTAAAGTAGTATATCGTGTAAAACGAAATGTAAGATTTCCGAGTTGGTATTATTGGAGACGTCCATATTTTAATGCGGAAGCTCAAGAAATCACTTTTGGAGAGACCAAAACAAATGCTAAAGGAGAATTTGAAATTACATTTAAAGCACTTCCTGATGAAAGTGTTTCTAAAGACAATCTTCCTGTTTTTAATTATGAAATCACAGCAGATGTAACAGATCTTAATGGAGAAACTCGTTCTACATCTACCATTGTTAATGTTGGTTACCATGCCATGACACTCAATATTATTGCTCCTCAGAAAATTGATAAAGCTCAAAAAGACGTTGAATTCACTTTAACGTCTCAAAATCTTAACGGACAATTTGCACCAGCAAAAGGACAATTAAAAATATATAAACTAAATGCACCAAATCGTGTTTTAAGAACAAGACCTTGGCAAGCCCCAGATTACCAAACACTTTCTGAAGCTGAATTTAAAACACTATTCCCTAACGAACCTTATAATAATGAAGAGCAATTAACCAATTGGAAAAAAGGAGACGTAGTTTTTAGCACAACATTTGACACTGAAAAAGACAAAACCATAACGCTTAAAAAGCTTAATAAATGGAATTCTGGCCAATACATCATCGTTACAGAAAGCAAAGATAAATTTGGACAACCTATAAAAGACCAAATCTTTACTTCTCTTTTTAGTGATAAAGACAAGACCATAGCAGATAACCAAATTTATGAAGCACAGTTAGATAAAAACACTTACGAAATTAATTCGATGGCAAAATTAACCTTAGGTTCTGCCGCTGAGAACATCACAGTTACTGTAGAAATTGAAAAGGACAAGACAATTATAATGACACAGTTAGTCCAACTCAACAATTCTAAAAAAACAATTAGTATTCCTGTAACAGAAAGTGATTTAGGCGGCTTTACAGTACACACGTCATTTGCAGCTTTTAACGAATATAAATCTCAGAGTTTTAATGTTAGTGTCCCTTATCCGAGTACTGATTTAGACATTGAAACCACCACTTTTAGAGATAAATTACAACCAGGACAAGATGAAACTTGGAGTTTTAAAATTAAAGGACCTCAAGGAGATAAAGTGTCTGCCGAATTATTAGCAAGCATGTATGATGCCTCTTTAGACGAGTTTAGAACACACAATTGGAATTTTAATCCTATTAACACCCCTGTTTATCATGGAAGACTAGGTAAAAATTCAAGACAAAGTTTTGGAACTACTAATTTTAGAGTATTCAATAATTTTTATACAGATGTGACATATCCATATCAAGGTTATGATGAACTGAATTGGTTTGGATTTTACTTTGGAAATAATTACAGGTACTTAAGTAAAAGCAAAAGGCTTTCTTCACCAGAAGCTGTGGCGATGGTTTCAGATTCTGCAGAATTAGAAGAGGTTGTAACTGTTGGTTATGGTGAGTCTGCGGAAAACAAAACGGCTTTGAATAATTTGAATGGAGCAGTTTCAGGACTAAATATAACATCTAGTTCAGGTCAACCTGGATCTGACAGCTCTATTATTTTGAGAGGCATAGGATCTATAACTGGTAACAGTGAACCTCTTTTTATAATCAATGGAAACATAGCAACAGAAACACAATTTAGATCTATCGAAGCTTCAGATATTTTAGAGTATACGATCTTAAAAGCTGAAGAAGGAACTGCTCTATATGGCGAAAAAGGTAAAAACGGAGTTATAATAATTACAACTAATCAGAGTCTTAGCGACTTGCAAAAAGTCGAAGTCCGAAAAAACCTAAACGAAACCGCGTTCTTCTTTCCACAATTACAAACCGATAAAGATGGCAATCTGAGCTTCAACTTTACAGCACCAGAAGCTTTAACCAAATGGAAATTACAACTCTTGGCGCATACTAAAACGTTAGAAAGTGTCGTGACACAGATGGAAGCTGTAACTCAAAAAGAATTAATGGTGATACCAAACGCACCACGTTTTTTAAGAGAAGGAGATCAAATTACAATTAGCACTAAAATTGCAAATCTTACCGACAATGAATTATCTGGAATGGCTCAATTGATATTAACTGATGCTGTGACCGGGAAGTCCATTGATGCAGAACTTTCAAATTCTAGTAACACCTCTCCTTTTGTAGTTGATGCGAAAGGCAATACACAAGTAACTTGGAATTTAGAAATCCCAAAAGGCATACAAGCTGTACAATATAAAATTATTGCTAAAGCAGGTGCTTTTAGTGATGGCGAGCAAAATGCCTTACCTGTTTTATCAAACAGAATGCTAGTTACAGAAACGCTACCAATGTGGATTCGTTCTAATGAGACCAAAACATTCACTTTAGATAAACTGAAGAATACGACCTCAACAACACTTACCAATCATAAGTTGACTTTAGAAATGACCTCAAATCCGGCTTGGTATGCTGTACAGGCTTTACCGTATTTAATGGAATATCCCTATGAGTGTAATGAGCAGACTTTCTCGCGTTATTATGCAAATGCATTAGCACAACACATTGTACAATCGAATCCTAAAATTGAAGCAGTATTCAATCAATGGAAATCGACTGACGCATTACTTTCTAATTTAGAAAAGAACCAAGAATTGAAATCATTATTGATTCAAGAAACACCTTGGTTACGTGATGCACAGTCTGAAACCGAACAGAAAAAACGCATTGGGTTGTTATTCGATTTAAATAAAATGAATAACGAATTGCAATCTGCCATAAGAAAACTAAAGAACAACCAACACAGTTCTGGAGCTTGGCCTTGGTTTAATGGTGGACGCGACAATCGCTACATCACCCAACATATTATTGCTGGGTTTGGGCATCTAAAACAACTAAATGTCAGCCTGAGCGCAGTCGAAGGTTCTATGATCAAAAACGCCATAGACTATTTAGATACCGAATTTGTTAAAGAATATAAAGACATTAGAAAGTACAACAAGGATGCTGATTTAAACAAAGATCATTTATCGCATACCCAATTGCATTATTTATACACACGAAGTTTTTATTCTGAAATGACTCCTTCTAAAGAGGTTCAAAATATTATGGATTATTACCAAGGACAGATTCAGAAATATTGGTTATCGCGTTCATTATACTCGAAAGGCTTAATGGCTTTAACCATAAACCGAATGGACGATTCTAAAACAGCTGGTAAGATTATAAAATCTTTAAAAGAAAATAGTATTACTTCAGATGAATTAGGCATGTACTGGAAATCAAATACGAATTCTTGGTATTGGTACCAAGCACCAATTGAAACACAAGCGCTCATGATTGAAGCATTTTCTGAAGTTGGTAATGAAATACAGAGTGAAGCGAAGAATCTAGCAGACATTGATAACCTAAAAATTTGGTTACTAAAGAACAAGCAAACCAATCAATGGAAAACCACTAAAGCAACGACTGAAGCAGTATATGCTTTACTACTTCAAGGTAGCGATTGGCTTAGCGTTACAGAACAAGTAGACGTTAAAGTTGGTAATGAAACCATTTCACCTTCAACATTAGAAAACGTAAAAGTAGAAGCTGGCACAGGGTATTATAAAACCTCTTGGAATGGTTCTGAAATTAAATCAGAACAAGCCGATGTTACCATTACTAAAAAAGGTGAAGGCATTGCTTGGGGAGCTTTATATTGGCAATATTTTGAAGATTTAGACAAAATAACTTCAGCTGAAACTCCTTTAAAGTTAAGTAAAAAGTTGTTCTTAAAATCGAATACCGATAAAGGTGAAGAAATCACCGAAATTACCTCAGCAAGTCAATTAAAAGTAGGAGATTTAATTAGAGTTAGAATTGAATTGAGAACCGATCGCACTATGGAATTTGTACATCTTAAAGACATGCGTGCTGCTGGTTTAGAACCTATAAATGTATTATCGCAGTACAAATGGCAAGATGGTTTGGGGTATTATGAAAGCACCAAAGATGCGGCCACCAATTTCTTTATGGACTATTTACCAAAGGGGGTTTATGTCTTTGAATATGATTTACGAGTGAGTAATGCTGGTAATATGAGTAATGGCATTAGCACCATTCAGAGTATGTATGCACCAGAGTTTAGTAGTCATAGTGAAGGCGTTAGAATTTCAGCAAACTAACAGTTAATATTCTAAATTAAAAAAAGAGGTTTCTAATTGAAACCTCTTTTTTCTATACTTTACTTATCCTTTACTTGGAGGCGTGGTAGGCCTTACTTCTATTTTACTTGGTAGAGTTCTTGGATTCATTTTTAATAAATCAATGACCAGTTCTCCGATATCTTCAATTTGAATTTTCCATGCTTGTTCATCACTTGGTGTATTTCCATTAAAATGCGTCGATACAGAACCAGGCATGATTGTACTTACTTTAATTCCGTATTGTCTTAAATCTAGCATCACTGCCTGCGTAAATCCTGTTACACCAAATTTACTCGCATTGTATGCAGAACCACTAGCAAAGAAGTTAGCGCCAGCTAAACTTGAAATGGTAATATAATAACCTTTTGATTTTTTGAGTTCCTGAACACTAGCCTTAATAGAATTAAACACTCCAGTAAGATTTGTATCAATGGTGTCATTCCACTGTTCTGTTGTTAAATCCTCAATACTTGCAAAATGCCCCAAACCAGCATTAGCTATAACAATATCTAACTTGCCAAATTTTGACACTGCTTGTCGTACGGCTACTTCCTGACTATCTAGTCGTCTTACATCAGCTTCAACTCCTATTATAGCATCTAATTTATTTGTTTTTGCTGCCAATTCTTGAGCTGCACTTTCAGCGGAATCCTGATGCCTACTCGTTATAACTACTTTTACTCCTTTATTTAATAATGCTTCTGCAACACCATAACCGATACCTTTTGTACCACCTGTAATAAGTGCTACTTTTCCTTTTAATGCTTCCATTTCTTTTGAATTTCAGTTGACACCAAAATTACAAAACACTGAAACAACGTTGAAGTTAAAACTGTTATGAAAATGATAAAATTACTTTTCTAACTTAGGCGGATAGCTTGCAAAAATTTTTTCCACTAAAGCCTCAAACTGTGCCTGACGTTTCTCTGGTGTTGCATTAGGATTATAACTACTTTCACTCACGGCTTGCCAAAACATTCCTGTTTTAGAATCATCAACAAATTCAATAACAATTTCTCGTGTTTGCTTATTCATTCCTACAGGAATTCCTATAGCAACTCCACCTCCAACGTGTCCGCCACCTCCTCCAATACCAATACCAACATTACTTTGGTTTCGGCTTTGGATATCTTGACTTTGTATATCGATATAAAAATCAGGGTAATCTGATTTTAATACCCCCATTGTTTTGAGCTTTTTATCCATAGCTCTGATTAAACGTTTGGTATCTAATTCGCTTAGACCCGTTTTCATGTCATCAAAATAATTATAACTCTTGTAATTACTAAATTCTGTTGATTTTTCGTAATCGTAATTGACTATTGTACCACATGAGGTGATAAAAAATACTATAAATAGAAACCTTAGCTTTTTCATTTTTTTAGTTTAAAGATACTAAAAACGCATTACGCTTTTATCACAAGTTTTGTTAAACTCCCTTGCTTTGTCGTAATTTTAATAAAATAAACTCCCGATTGAAAAGCTGTTAAATCTAATTTATGCGTGTTTGTTTCTAAGATTTTTTCACCAGTACTTGAATATATTTTTAAACTTTCAAAATTCTCATTATTGAGACCATCAACAAACAGAATTCCAGATACGGGATTGGGATAAATTTCAAATAATTCCTCTTCAACTTCACCTAGAGATAAGCTTTCACACGCTATTTCAACTTCAGCATTTGAATTGCAACCCAAAGCATTATTCTCAATTAAAATAGCATTATTCTCAATTAAACTACACACCAAATCATTCTCACAAACCGCAAGTTGGATATTATTAATAATCTCTGCCGTCAACGAATTATTCAATTGCGTTGTATTCAATCTAGAAATATCAGATAGACTTGCGTGTTCTCTGATATATAAAACAGGGTCTTGAACTAATCCTCCAATAATATTTAGATTCTCATTTAAACCATTCAAGTCAGATAACAGATCGTTATTTTCTAAATATAATGTGATAAACTCAGTTATATTCCCAGCTCCTTCCAAAGATGTTAAAGCAGACATGTCTCTAACTAAAAACACCACAGGAACATTAACGGTGTAATTATTTAAAAATAATATGTCCTGAAACATTGGGTTGTTATCTATAACGATAAAAGCATCTTGCTCGCTCAAACCCGTAATTGTAATAGCGTCTAAGCCTTGCATATTACTAAGAGAAGTATCATTAATAAGAAGACTTCCTACGGCATTTATCTGAGACAATGGAGAGAGATCTACAATATCATTTCCTTGAATAATAAGAAATCCTTCAATAGTCTGACAATTTGGGTATTGAACTTCGAAATTATCTACAGCAGATTGTCCAAATAATACAACATCTCCTTCAGGACATTGACCAAAACTAGCTGTAAAAAAGACTAGTGCTATAAGGTTTAAAAATGTTTTCATATTGAATAAGTCAAAAAGGTCTGTGTTATTTTTTTGAGGCATCTATTTCTTTTCCTCGCTTGGTTCTACTGCTTTGGTTAGAGAAGACGAAATAATACCAGTAGGTATGGCTACAATTCCCAAACCTATTAACAGCATAAAAAATGTAAAAATACGACCGCCTACTGTGATTGGGTATACATCACCATAACCCACAGTTGTTAAGGTGACTATAGACCACCAAAGACTTGAGAATACAGACGAAAAATGTTCTGGTTGGGCTTCGTTTTCAAAATAATAGATACCTACTGCTGTAAAATAAATAAGCATTAAGGTTATGATCATAAAAAGCACAATTTGTTCTTTTGCTGATTTCATAGCATTAGCAAAATGACGCATAGCTTTATTATAACGAACCAGCTTAAACAATCTAAATAACCGGAACATACGTAATAAACGCAACGAACGTAAATCGATACCAAATGAAAGATAAAAAGGTAGAATAGCTAGAAAATCTACAATGCCAAAAAAACTAAAAACAAATTTAGGTTTACTATCAGCCACATAAATTCGCGCTACATATTCAAAAGTAAAAATCACAACACAAAAAGCCTCAATGGCATTTAAAACCACTCTTGTTTGAGGCTTTAAATCTGGTAAGGTTTCTATTGAAAATGTGATAACCGAAAAAATAATTAAAAACTGAATAAAATATGCAAATCGCCGACTTTGTTTTGATTCGTTTATTTCAACTAAGTTTTTAAGATAGGTTTTCATTATTAAGCTTAGCTCTTAATCATTCAACAACTTCCAAAGTTTATCTTTTAACTCTGTTAATCCTTGGTGAGCTAAAGAAGATATAAACATATATTCTGCTTTTAAGTCTTTATCTAGGATAGTCGATATTTCAGATTTCAACTCATCATCGAGCATATCAGATTTTGAGATTACAACGAGACGTTCTTTGTCTAGCATCTCAGGATTATAACGTCTTAATTCGTCTTCTAAAATTTCGTATTGTTCTACTATATCTTTGGCATCTGCAGGAATTAAAAACAATAGAATTGAATTTCGTTCAATATGTCTTAAAAAGTAGTACCCTAAACCTTTTCCTTCTGCTGCACCTTCTATAATACCAGGAATATCTGCCATTACAAAGGATTTAAAATCGCGATATTCTACAATACCTAAATTTGGTTTTAAGGTTGTAAACTCGTAATCGGCAATTTTAGGTTTTGCAGAAGTTAATACAGATAATAAGGTTGATTTCCCTGCATTAGGAAAGCCTACCAACCCAACATCTGCTAAAACTTTAAGTTCTAAAGTAATATCTTTTTCTTTAAGTGGAATTCCGGGTTGTGCATAGCGTGGAGTTTGGTTTACTGAACTTTTAAAATGCCAGTTACCACGACCTCCCATACCTCCTTCAACGACTATTCTTTCTTCACCATCTTCGGTAATTTCAAATAGAATCTCATCTGTTTCAGAATCACGTACAACCGTTCCTAAAGGCACTTCAACATAGACATCTTCTCCATCTGCACCTGTACTTCTACCAGAACTACCATGTGCTCCATGACCAGCTCTAAAGTGTCTCTTAAATTTCAAGTGAATAAGTGTCCAAAGGTTAGAGTTTCCTCTTAAAATCACGTGACCTCCTCTACCGCCATCACCGCCATCTGGTCCACCTTTAGCAATATATTTTTCGCGATGTAAATGCGACGAACCTTTACCTCCATTTCCGGAAGTAACATGCATTTTTACGTAGTCAACAAAATTTCCTTCAGTCATATTCATTTCCCACCAAAGTGGGAATCTTTTTAGTTAGATTCCTATTTTAGTAGGAATGGTAATTTATAATTTATCTATTACAGTACTTAAACGCACTGTAATATCTTCAACACTACCAACACCATTAACACCAAAATATTTATTTTGATCAGTGTAGTAATCTTTTAAAACAGCCGTTTTAGTATAGTATTGTTTTATTCGGTTTCTTATGATACTCTCATCTGCATCATCAGTTCTTCCACTCGTTTCCCCACGTTTAAGTAAACGCTCTACTAAAACCTCATCATCAACCTCTAGAGCCACCATAGCGTCAATTTGAGAATCTTTATCTTCCATTAACGCATCTAAGGCTTTTGCTTGTGCATTGGTTCTTGGAAAACCATCAAAGATAAAACCATTAGCACCTGCATTTTTCTCCACCTCTTTATTCAACATATCAATAGTAACCTGATCTGGCACTAATTCTCCTTTATCCATAAAAGACTTAGCTAACATTCCTAAAGCGGTTTCGTTTTTGATATTAAATCTAAAAACGTCACCTGTAGAGATGTGTATTAAATCGTATTTCTCTTTTAGAAAATTAGCTTGTGTTCCTTTACCTGCTCCCGGAGGGCCAAATAGTACTATGTTTGTCATATGTTGTGTTGTTTTTAATTGATATACATCTGGCAAATCTCTTCCTAATCCATTATAATCAAGTCCATAACCAACGATGAACTTATTAGGAATTTCTATACCGACGTAATGAAGTTTAAAGTCTTTATTATAGGCTTCGGGTTTGTAAAACAGCGTTGCAATAATCAATTGCTTTACATTTTCGTTTTCAAAAATACGATGCACTTCTTCCAGAGTGTTTCCTGAATCTATAATGTCTTCTAAAATAACAACTGTACGCCCTGTTAAATCTTGGGTTAACCCAATTAAGCGTTGAATATCTTCTGTAGACTTCACACCTTCATAAGAGGCCAGTTTAATAAAAGTAACTTCACATGGCTTTGGGTATTTTTTTACAAAATCGCTTACTAACATAAACGAGCCATTTAAAATCCCAATAAACACAGGTACTTCATCTCCTAAATCCTTAGCAATACCATCTACCATTTTTTGGACAGCGGTATCTATTTCTTGTTCAGATATAAAAGGTTTAAAGTATAAATCGTGAAGCTTAATCACTTTCTTTTTATTTTAGAGTTGCAAAGATACATATTTGATTGCTTTTTAAGGGATTTTTGATTTAGGAATTTAGAGGGATGTATGATATTTAGCGTATTTTTGCTATAAATTAAGTTGAATCTTTTAAAATATTTCCACTTTCGTGGAAAGTGAACATGAACTATTTTTCTTCAAATTTTAAACTCGGAATTCTTGGTGGTGGCCAACTTGGCAAAATGATGTTATACGATACGCGTAAGTTTGATATTTACACTTGTGTCTTAGATTCTAGTCCTGATGCACCATCACGACTGGCCTGCGACGAATTCACCGTTGGCGATTTATTAGACTACGACACCGTAATTAACTTCGGAAAACAGGTTGATGTATTAACTTTTGAGATTGAAAATGTTAATGTAGATGCTTTAGAAACACTTGAAAAACAAGGTGTAAAAGTGTTTCCTTCGTCTAAAACATTACGAACCATTCAAAATAAAGCCACACAAAAATTATTTTATCGCGATCATAATATTCCGACAGCAGATTTCTCAAGATTTGCATATACGTCTGAAATTGATGAAGCTGTAGATCATGGAGGCTTAAATTATCCTTTTGTATGGAAAAGCGCTCGATTTGGTTATGATGGCACAGGTGTAAAAGTGGTTAGAAATCTTTCTGACTTAACGGATTTACCAAATGTGGAATGTATTACAGAACAGTTAATTCCATTTAAAAATGAATTAGCTGTAATTGTGGCTAGAAACGCACAAGGAGATGTTAAAACGTATCCGGTTGTTGAAATGGAATTTCATCCTGAAGCCAATCAAGTGGAATATGTGATTTGCCCGGCTAGAATTCCTGATGCTATTGCAAAGAAGGCAGAATCTGTTGCATTAAAAGTAGCAGCAGAATTTAAACATGTGGGGCTATTGGCTGTGGAAATGTTTCAAACTGAAACTGATGACATTTTAGTAAACGAAGTCGCACCAAGACCACATAATTCTGGTCATTATAGTATTGAAGCCAGTTATACCTCACAATTTGAACAACAGATCAGATGTATTTTAGGCTTACCACTTGGCAATACCGAAAGTAAAGTCGCTGGAGTAATGGTTAACCTTGTTGGTGCCGAAAACCACACCGGGAATGTAGTGTATAAAAACATTGAAAACATCTTAGCTATGGATGGCGTAACTCCACATATTTACGGTAAAAAACAAACCAGACCATTCCGAAAAATGGGCCATGTAACTATTGTTAACAAAGAGATCTCTGTAGCTCGTAAAATAGCAGAACAAGTAAAACAAACAATCGAAGTAATTAGCGAATAAAAATGAGTAAAGTAGCCATAATAATGGGAAGTAAAAGCGACATGCCAGTAATGCAAGACGCTATAGATATATTAAACGGTTTTGATATTGAAATTGAAGTTGATATCGTTTCGGCACACAGAACCCCTGAAAAATTATTCGATTTTAGTAAAAATGCTCATAAAAGAGGCATCAAAGTAATTATAGCTGGCGCAGGTGGAGCAGCTCATTTACCAGGAATGGTAGCCTCTATGTCTCCGTTACCAGTTATTGGTGTTCCTGTAAAAAGCAGTAATTCTATAGATGGTTGGGATTCTGTATTATCCATTTTACAAATGCCAGGCGGAGTACCTGTAGCTACTGTAGCTTTAAACGGAGCCAAAAATGCAGGAATTTTAGCTGCTCAGATTTTAGGCAGCGCAGACCAATGTGTTTTAGACAAAATAATGGTTTATAAAGAAGGACTAAAATCTAAAGTTATAGACTCTGCAAAAAACCTATAAAAAAAGCCTCAATTTACATCAAGGCTTTTTTTTGCTATTAATCAATTCTTAGTAGTAAAATACATCACTAAAAAGATTTTACAAAAGTACAACCAACTTCTGTAATCAGCCTCTTAAATTTTAGTTAAAAAACAGATTATCAATTATTTAGTAAGAAAAATAACATAAAATGACAATTCTTAATAATTCATTCAATACTCCTTATAAAACAGCCCCTTTTTCTAAAATAAAAACAGAAGATTATCTATCGGCTTTTAATATTGCCATAGAAAAAGCAAAAGCCGAAATTGATACCATAACAGCAAACACTGAAGCACCAACTTTTAAAAACACCATCGAAGCCTTAGATTATTCTGGTGAAGAGTTAGATCGTCTATCTAGTATTTTCTTTAATTTGAATTCTGCTGAAACTAATGACGAGATTCAGAAAATTGCACAAGAGGTTTCACCTTTACTTTCAGATTTCAGCAATGACATTACGTTAAATGAAGCCTTATTTAAACGCGTAAAAGCAGTTTACGATGCTAAATCTAGTTTAAATTTAACTACAGAGCAAGACACGCTTCTCGATAAAAAATATAAAGGATTTTCTCGTAATGGAGCTAATTTACCTGAAGATAAGAAAGAAAAACTTCGTGCCATTGACAAAGAATTAAGTCAATTAAAATTAAAATTCGGAGAACATATTTTAGCGGAAACAAATAAATTTGAAATGCACCTAATGGACGAATCTGACCTTTCAGGTTTACCAGAAGGCGCCAAAGAAGCCGCTAAACAATTAGCCGAAAGCAAAGACAAAGACGGTTGGTTAATCACCTTAGATTACCCAAGCTATATTCCGTTTATGACCTATGCAGACAACAGAGCTTTTAGAGAAAAATTATCTAAAGCCTTTGGTAGAAAAGGATTTCAAAACAATGAACTAGACAATCAAAACATTGTTCTTAAAATAGCGCAATTGCGTTTTGAGCGTGCTCAACTTTTAGGTTACAAAACACATGCTCACTTTGTATTGGAAGAGCGTATGGCAGAAACGCCAGAAAAAGTAACGTCATTTTTAAACGAATTATTAGAAAAAGCGAAACCAGCGGCTAATGCAGAATTTGAAGAATTAGAAGCTTTCGCAAAAGAACTAGATAGTATTGACCAATTACAAAAATGGGATTCTGGTTATTATGCTGAAAAGTTAAAACAAAAATTATTCGACTTGGATGATGAGCAATTAAAACCGTATTTCAAACTAGAAAATGTAATCAATGGTGCTTTTACAGTAGCTAATAAATTATTCGGGTTACAGTTTGAAGAAATTAATACCATTGATAAATATCACGAGGACGTTTTAACGTATAAAGTTACGGATAGCGAAGGAGAATTAGTTTCCATTTTCTATGCCGACTTTTTCCCAAGAGCAGGAAAACGAAATGGTGCTTGGATGACGTCTTTTAAACCACAGATGATAAAAGATGGTAAAAATGAAAGACCACATGTATCTATCGTATGTAACTTTACAAAACCAACAAAAAGTAAACCATCATTATTAACCTTTAATGAAGTCACAACGTTGTTTCATGAATTTGGTCACGCCTTACATGGTATGTTAGCCAATACCACGTATCCAAGTATATCTGGAACTAGCGTATATTGGGATTTTGTTGAATTACCAAGTCAGGTATTAGAAAATTGGTGCTACGAAAAAGAAGCTTTAGAATTATTTGCAACACATTACGAAACAGGCGAAGTCATCCCAATGGAACTGGTTGAAAAAATAAAAGCTTCAGCAACCTTTCACGAAGGTATGCAAACCTTACGTCAATTGAGCTTTGGTTTATTAGATATGTCGTGGCATGGTATTGATCCTTCAAATATTACAAATGTAAAGTCTCATGAAGTTGAAGCCTTTGGAGATACAAGTCTGTATCCTGATGTCGCAGAAAATTGTATGAGCACGTCGTTTTCGCATATTTTTCAAGGAGGCTATTCTTCTGGCTATTACAGTTACAAATGGGCAGAAGTTTTAGATGCAGATGCCTTTGAATATTTTAAAGAAGAAGGCATTTTTAATAAAACCGTGGCAGATAAGTTTAAAACCTTTGTGTTATCTCAAGGAGGTACAGATAATCCAATGACTTTGTATAAAAAGTTTAGAGGACAAGAACCAAAACCTGAAGCCTTATTAAGACGTGCAGGCTTGTTGAAATAAAACGTAACGTTAGTGCGTTCACTATTTATGAGCTTATTAAAACTTATTGGGCATATAGCAATCATTTTAGTTTTAACAATAATCACGCAAATTGGAGGTATTATTTGGCTTCTGGCTATTATTATTTCAAACAAAATCAAAAAGGGAAAACGCATTGTTTTCCCTTTACTTTACTTAATATTTAACCTTGTTATCATTCCGCCAATTGCTACTCATTTTGGAAGAGAAAAATTACCATGGTTTGATAAGCATTTAAAACCTCGAAATTGGTTTTACCCCTTAGCTTTTAGAAATTATGTGAATTCCAATTTGAAAAGCGAATTAGAAAACTCAGCTCACGTTTTATCTTCTTCAGGTATTGCAATTACCTATTTAGATGCTAATTTCCCTTTTATTGATGGCTTTCCCTTATTGCCGCATTTAAGTCATAATGACGGAAAAAAGATAGATTTATCTTTTATGTATTTAGATCACAATGGCATTTCAACCTCTAAAAAACCTTCAATTTCTGGTTATGGTGTTTATGCTAATACCGATAAAAATTACAGCTTTAAATCTTGTTTAGAAAAAGGCTATTGGCAGTATGATTTTACAAAGTATTTTACACTTGGAACGATTCATAACCTAAAACTAGATAACCCCAAAACAGTGCTTATAATTAAACAATTGCTTTCTGCGCCTTCAACCCAAAAGCTATTTATTGAACCACATCTGAAACAATCACTCGGTTTAGGTCATGAATCTAAAATTCGATTTCACGGTTGTAAAGCAGTACGACACGATGACCATATCCATTATCAAATCAAATAAACTTTCAAAGATTATTGAAAGTTTAAAAATTATTATATATTTGTATTATGGAATATCAAGAAGCAAAAGAAAAATTTATTAGCACTTGGGGAAGTTTAGGCTCACTTTGGGGCATCAATAAAGCAATGGCTCAAATACAAGCCTTACTTTTTATTTCCACGCAGCCTTTGTCTATGGAAGACATTATGGAAGATCTTAAAATTTCACGCGGTAATACCAGTATGAATTTAAGACAATTGATGGATTGGGGCATTGTCACTAAAGTGTTGGTATCTGGTGAACGTAAAGAGTTTTTTACTACGGAAAAAGACGTACAAGAATTAGCACGCATCGTCGCCAAAGAGCGCAGCCGAAGAGAAATTAGACCTGTGATTAAAGTTCTTGAAGAGGTCTCTACAATAAAAGAGGATGGCACTGAAAAAACAAAAGAGCTCATTAAACAAACCAAGGCTTTAAATCAATTAACGCAAGATTTAGATACTTTAATGAATAAGATGGTGAATCAAAAACAAAACTGGTTAACGAAGTCGGTTTTAAAACTGATGAAGTAGCACGTATATTTTTTTAAAACAAACTTTCAATTTTTTCTGAAAGTTTAAAAACAAAGAAAACATGAAGCATTTTTACGATATCAACAAATTGTTAATCCTGATTACTCTGTTTCTTTACTTAACTTTTTGGGGAGGCATTATGGTACAAATTGTTTTAGGTCTTGTTCAAATTTTAATGAGTATCACGCTTATAGTTCATTTTAAAACGCTCTCTAAACCTGTCAAAAACCTATTTAAAAGTTATGTAATTACAACGGCATCCTTTATTGTACTCTTTCGGATTATAAGCCATTTCGGAATTGGAGGATTCCAACTCATATTTCTATGGTTATTCGTTTCAATGGGTCTTGCCCTATTCCATTTCTATATCACTTATAAAATTAAATTATCATGAAAACACAAATTCCAAATTGGTTAATCATTCTAGGTGGCTGTGGACAAATATTCACCGCATTAATTTATCCTTATATAAGACACAAGGTTTTTGACTGGTATAATGATGTGAAACAGCTAAAACCTCTAAATCAAGAAATCGCAAAAACGTATGGCAGATATATTCAAGGTTTAAATTTTTCTTTTGGATTAATTGCTATCGTAATGCCTAACGATTTACAAAACGGATCAAACTTAGCTATTGCCTTAACCGGACTTATTGCAGCATATTGGGTTGGGAAAGTCGCTACACAAATTGCATATTATTCCATGTATCAAATACCACAGAAATTAATTTTCAAGATCGGTAGTTATTTCATGAATACTTTGTTCACACTATTTACTGTGGTTTACACGTGGTTATTAATGATAAATCTTAGTTCAATCTTATAAATTTCCATTATGAAAACACAAGTACTACCTATTGACAGCTATTCTGAAAAAAACAAAATAGAAATGATAGATTTCTATAACGAAGCCTCAGAAGATTACGAATTTTGGAGTCAAGACTTTAACATGCATTTTGGTTATTATGCACCGTTTAAAACTAATCCTTTTAAACGCGACCGCATGCTTAATCAAATGAATGCTCAGGTTATAAAACGACTTCAAATTAACACTAAAAAACATAGACTCATCGATTTAGGTTGTGGTATGGGCGGCACGATGCGCTATGCCTTAAAACAACATCAAAATATCATCACTTATGGAGTCACACTTTCTGATTTTCAAGTGAAACATGGGAATGATTTATTACAAGGAAAAAATGGTATTATTCTAAAAGAAAACTATAACCACACCTCATTTCAATCGCATTCCTTTGATTCGGCTGTAGCCATAGAAAGCTTTTGCCATTCCGGTCACGGAGAAAATTCATTAAAAGAAGCGTATCGTATTTTAAAACCTGGCGGAAGACTAGTCATCGCAGATGCCTTCCTAAAAAAAGAGCGTTCAGAACTTTGCAAAGGAGCAGAATATGCCTATAACCGTTTATGCGATCATTGGAGTCTTGAAAAACTGGAAACCCACACTTTTATAAAGCAAAAGTTACAGGACTTAGGTTTCATAAATATTACAATTGAAGACACCTCCCATTGCGTTGCCCCTTCTGTACTACACGTACCATTTGCAATTACGGGCTTTATACTCAAAAAATTATTGAGTTTTAAATCTATAAAAAGAGAAAGTCTTCACAACTTAAAAGGATCATTCTACGCATTATTAACAGGATTACACCTCAAAAGTTTTGGGTATTATATTATTAGCGCCACAAAAAAATAATGAGATATGCACATTATGTAATTTTACTTTAATTTTTAGAACTAAATTATATTTAAAAATTTTAACCTATTTTTGAGTCAGCAATGAAAATGAAAAATGCCTAAGCATCAAATAAACCCAAACAATTGGGTAAAATCATATTCAGATTATTTATTTAATTACACAATTACTCGTGTTAATAGCAGAGAAATTGCTCAAGATTTAATATCTGAAACATTCTTAGCAGGCCTTAAATCCATGAAAAACTTTAAGGGTGAAGCGAGTGAACGCACGTGGCTAATCTCTATTTTAAAACGTAAAATCATTGACCATTACCGAAAAATAAATTCTAATAAAGGTAAAGCCGAAGTTAGAATGAGTTACAACAGTGATACAGACACTGAAGGTGATTGGTTAGAAGAGCGCGTGGCAGATGCCAGTGACAAAACTGCTGAAGACCATTTAGTGAATTCAGAATTAGGTGACGCCATCTACGATTGTTTAGGGAAATTACCTGCAAAACAAGCCGACGTTTTTAAGATGAAAACCATTTTAGGTTATGATACAGAAACCATTTGTAATGATTTAGATATTACTGCGTCTAACCTATGGGTTATTATACACAGAGCACGAACTGCATTAGCAGAATGCATGGAAGATAATTGGTATAAATAATATTCCGTTTACAAGGACATTAAAAATGAAAAAAAGTTTTTTATTTATTAGCTGTGATGAAGCAAAGCATATTTGTGACAAAGTACAATATGATGAGGCTTCTTCTTGGGAACAATTTAAACTAAGATTACGTCTTATGTATTGCCACATTACAAAGAAGTATTCTAATAAAAACAAGAAATTATCTGAAACCATAGAAAAATCAAAAGTTCAGTGTCTCAAAACTGAAGAACTAAAAAAGCTTCAATCACAATTTGATAAAGAATTAGCGAAGCAACAACAAGACCAGTAGCCAAATAATAGGCAAACCTTCTACCCAAAACGCACTAAAATATTTTGATTGATTTTTGTTTGAAAGAAGCAATAATACTAGTGTAATAATAGTCGTTATTACAATAGCAATAATGGATACATCTAATAATTCATCTTTAAAAAACTCTAACATCAAAAAAACAACTAAAAGGGCTACTCCTATAATTTTAGTGTTTTTAACCCCTATTTTTTGAGGTATTGTTGCCAACTTTAAACTATCGTAATTTAGATCTCTAATCTCAAACGGCAACATTAATACAAGCACATAACAAAACCTTTGCACACCTATAATTACGCTATCAGAACTTATCACAATATCATTATTTAACATGGGCAACAAAACCGTTGTAAGCATCCATATTAATGCAATAAGGTAAACTTTTAAACCACTGACTTGCCTTAAATTCTTATGGTCATCAAACAAATACTGTTTAGGAACCATTATCGGAATAGCATAAAAGAATGTAATAATTCCAAGAATAACAATAAGTACTAATGCATTAAACTCAAGCTTTAGTACAAAATAACACATAGCTAAAAAGGCTAGAAAAGAAAACACTTGTAACGCTTTTAGCCAGCTGGCCAAACTGCGATGATGAAACTTAACGATTCCAAAATATTTCACAAAATTATATCCCGTTATCGTCGCAAAAAAAACAAAACTTAAAAGAGATTTATCATAATCAATATTCATCTCTATTAGTGTTATCCATGCTAAGGCATAAGCGGCTAATGCAACATGAATACTACTATTCAAATAAAAGTTAAAGATGCGTTTTAAAACTCTCATTCAACAAAAGTAAGGAATGTGTTAATAACCTATCATTTCGGTTAAAAACTTTAGTTTTCATTAACTAAAAAATTAGGCTAAATCCTTACTTTTGCAGAACTAAATAAATTATTTTTTAATGGACACAACCTCATTTGCACTCAGACATATTGGCCCAAATTCAACCGAACAACAAGCCATGTTAGACACTATAGGTGTTAAAGATTTAGAACAATTAATTACTGAAACTATTCCAGACAATATCCGTTTAGAAAACGATTTAGATCTTGATGCTGCAATGAGCGAACAAGAGTATCTAACTCACATTTATAAACTATCACAACTCAACAAAGTCTACAAATCTTACATAGGTTTAGGCTATCATCCTACAAATTTACCTGCTGTAATTCAGCGAAACATATTAGAAAACCCAGGATGGTATACTGCTTACACACCTTATCAAGCAGAAATTGCTCAAGGTAGATTAGAAGCATTATTAAATTTCCAGACCATGATTATTGATTTAACAGGTATGGAAATTGCCAATGCATCACTTTTAGATGAAAGTACTGCAGCCGCAGAAGCTATGGGGCTTTTATTTGCTGTTAGAGATCGTGCTCAAAAGAAAGCCAATGTCAATAAATTCTTTGTTTCAGATTTAGTATTGCCACAAACTATTGCACTACTAGAAACTAGAGCAAACCCAATAGGAATTGAATTAGTAATTGGTAACGAAGCAGAATACAACCTTTCTGAAGACTATTTTGGTGCCTTATTACAATATCCTGGAAAAAATGGTCAAATTACAGACATTAAATCCTTTATAGAACAAGCCAACGCTAAAAACATTAAAGTCGCTGTTGCTGCAGATATTTTAAGTCTAGTAAAACTTGAAGCGCCAGGTAAATTTGGAGCAGATGTAGTTGTTGGAACAACACAACGCTTTGGAATCCCAATGGGTTATGGAGGTCCTCATGCTGCTTTTTTTGCAACTAAAGAAGCTTACAAACGAGATGTTCCTGGTCGTATTATTGGTGTAACCAAAGACAAAAATGGCAATAGAGCTTTGCGTATGGCATTACAAACGCGTGAACAGCATATTAAACGAGACAAAGCAACATCTAACATCTGTACAGCTCAAGTACTTTTAGCTGTTATGGCAGGAATGTATGCTGTTTATCATGGTCCAAAAGGCTTAACTTTTATTGCAGATAAAGTTAAGAACTCGACCTCTACTCTTGCCAATGCTCTAGAAAAACTAGGATTAGAGCAAGTAAACTCTCACTACTTTGATACGCTTCAAATAAAAACAGATGCTGTAAAGGTTAAGTATGAAGCAGAAAAACGTGAAGTTAATTTTCATTATCCAGACACCAATACAGTAACAATTTCAATAAATGAAACTACAACTATTGAAGACTTAAATGAAATTATTTCAATTTTTGAAAATGCAACAGGTAACACTACAGATAAAATTGCATCTATTTCTCATATAAAAACCATTCCAGATCATTTAAAACGTCAGTCTGAGTTTTTAACGTTTGAAGTTTTTAATACCTACCATTCTGAAACAGAATTAATGCGTTATGTAAAACGTTTAGAGCGCAAAGATTTGGCTTTAAATCACTCAATGATTTCATTAGGGTCTTGTACTATGAAATTAAACGCAGCATCTGAAATGCTACCACTAAGTTGGCCAAATTGGGGAAATATACATCCATTTGTACCTGCAGACCAGCCTATAGGTTATAAATTAGTATTAAAAGAATTAGAAAACCAATTATCAGAAATCACTGGATTTGCAGCAACATCACTTCAACCAAATTCTGGTGCCCAAGGTGAATTCGCCGGTTTAATGGTTATTAAAGCTTACCATGAATCTCGTGGAGATCACCATAGAAACATTTGTTTAATTCCATCATCTGCTCACGGGACAAACCCAGCAAGTGCTGTTATGGCAGGTATGAAAGTGGTTGTTACCAAAGCTTCAGAAAATGGTAATATCGATGTCGAAGATTTAAGAGAAAAAGCAGAATTACATAAAGATAATCTTTCTGCGATAATGGTTACTTACCCTTCAACACATGGAGTTTACGAATCTGCGATAAAAGAAATCACACAGATTATTCACGATAACGGCGGACAAGTTTATATGGATGGTGCTAACATGAATGCGCAAGTAGGCTTAACTAATCCTGGAAATATTGGTGCTGATGTTTGTCACTTAAATTTACACAAAACATTTGCCATCCCTCATGGAGGAGGTGGACCAGGTGTTGGACCAATATGTGTAGCAGAACAATTAGTTCCTTTTTTACCAGGAAACCCAATTGTAAAAACAGGAGGTCATCAAGCAATTTCGGCTATTTCTGGCGCTCCTTTTGGATCATCATTAGTTTGCCTTATTTCTTATGGCTATATTAAAATGTTAGGCTACAGAGGCTTGAAAAAATCGACCGAAATTGCGATACTAAATGCAAACTATATTAAAGAACGTTTAAAAGGATCGTACCCAACTTTATATTCAGGAGAAATGGGAAGAGCCGCTCACGAAATGATTATAGATTGTCGTGATTTTAAAGCCAATGGCATTGAAGTTACAGACATTGCAAAACGTTTAATGGATTATGGATTCCACGCACCAACAGTATCATTTCCGGTAGCAGGAACCATGATGATTGAACCTACAGAAAGTGAAAGTAAAGCAGAAATGGATCGTTTTTGTGATGCTATGATTTCTATTAGAAAAGAAATTGATTCATCCTCTAAAGACGAATCCAATAACATATTAAAAAATGCACCTCATACTTTAGATATGCTAACTGCTGATGAATGGACACTACCATACAACAGAGAAGCGGCAGCATTTCCTCTAGATTTTGTGAGAGACAATAAATTTTGGCCAAGTGTAAGACGTGTCGATGATGCCTATGGAGATAGAAACCTTATTTGTAGTTGTGCACCAATTGAAGATTACATGGAAGCTTAAAAATAGTATTATAAAAAATTTACAAATTGAAATCTTTTTTATGCATTTCAAATTATAAACAGCAATTATTACGAATTCATTAAAAATTAAAGCATTAAAACTTTAAATTATAGAAAATTCTATAATATTAAGTAGCTTCGTAGTATTGAAATTAAAGAACTATGGCAATTAGAATTACAGGAACGGGAAGTTATATACCAAGTATTGTTGAAAAAAATGAAGATTTTTATAATCATCAATTTTTAAATGCTGATGGAACTTCAATTGATAGCCCTAATGAAATTATTGTAAAAAAATTTGAAGCTATAACAGGTATTCAGGAAAGGCGCTATGTTAATGAAAAACAATTAAACAGTGATATTGCTTTTATTGCGGCAACAAAAGCTATTGAAGATGCTGGTATTGACAAAGAGAGCTTAGACTATATTATTGTTGCCCACAATTATGGCGATATAAAATATAACACAGAACAGAGCGACACTGTACCTAGTATAGCATCGCGTGTTAAACATTTGCTGCAAATTAAAAATCCTAAATGCGTAGGTTACGATTTACTTTTTGGTTGTCCTGGTTGGATAGAAGGAGTCATTCAAGCCAACGCATTTATCACAGCAGGTATTGCTAAACGCTGTTTAGTAATTGGTAGCGAAACCTTATCTAGAGTTATTGACAAACACGATAGAGATTCAATGATTTATAGTGATGGCGCAGGAGCTGTTATTATTGAAAAAAATGATGAAAAAGGTGGAATTTTAGCACATGAAACAGCGACTTATGCTTTAGATGAAGCACATTTTATATTTTTTGGAGAAACCAATAATCCTGAGATTACAGACCAACGTAGATACATTAAAATGTATGGTCGTAAAATCTATGAATTTGCGCTTTCTAATGTTCCAATGGCATTAAAATCTTGTCTCGAAAAAAGCGGCAAGTCCATTACCGATGTTAAAAAAATATTGATTCATCAAGCTAATGAGAAAATGGACGAAGCCATTGTGAAACGGTTTTATAAACTATACCAAATGAAAATGCCTCAAGGCATAATGCCAATGTCTATAAATAGGCTTGGCAATTCTAGTGTAGCAACCGTACCTACGTTATTAGATATAATTTTAAAAGATCAATTAGAAAATCAAGAAATTAATAAAGGTGATATTATAATGCTTGCAAGTGTTGGCGCTGGTATGAATATCAATGCTATTGTATATCAATATTGATTTTACTGATTCAACAATAGATGTACGAAAAAACATATCCAAATAAACGCTTTAAACTCACCCTTCAGTTTTTACAAAAACATGTTAATCTATCGGATTCGATCTTAGATTTAGGTGTTAAAAATCCGTTTTCAGAAATTATGATTTCTGAAGGTTACTCGGTTGAAAATACTACAGGTAAAGATTTAGATGAAGAACGTTCTGAAATTGAAGACTCGTCTGCAAAAGTAGTAACCGCCTTTGAGATTTTTGAACATTTTTTATCTCCTTATGAAGTTTTAAAATCGATTAAAGCAGACAGAATTCTTATCAGTGTACCATTAAAGCTCTGGTTTGTTTCAGCTTATAGAAGTAAAACAGATATGAGAGACAGACATTACCATGAGTTTGAAGATTGGCAACTCGATTGGCTTTTAGAAAAAACAGGATGGATAATTAAAGACCGACAAAAATGGACTAATCCCGTAAAGAAATTTGGTATAAGACCTATTTTGAGGCATTTTACTCCACGTTATTATATTGTCTATGCAGAAAGAGGTATAAATTCCAAAGCATAAATCCCTAATTTCAATTGCGTTTTACTTAGCTTTGAAACTTAGTATTTTGAAATTTCTAATGGATATTTACATCATCATTCCTGCTCACAACGAAGAAGATTACATTGGTAAAACTTTAGAATCTTTGGTGCAACAAACACTATTACCTAAAGCATTAGTTGTTGTAAATGATAATTCATCAGACGCTACTCAAAATATTGTTGAAACCTATGCTTCAAAATACACTTGGTTATCTATTGTAAACTCTAAGTCTTCAGACCTACATTTACCTGGATCAAAAATAATTCATGCTTTTAATAAAGGTTTCGAATCATTAGACAACAACTTTGACATCATTTGTAAATTTGATGCCGATCTTATTTTTCCAAAAGATTATTTAGAAAAAATAGCAGACCATTTTCGGTCTAATCCAAAATTAGGAATGGCTTCTGGGTTCTGTTATATTAAAGAAAATAATGCATGGGTTCTTGAAAACCTAACCAATAAAGATCATATTAGAGGAGCTCTTAAAGCCTATAGAAAAGAATGTTTTAATCAAATAGGGCAACTCAAACCTTCTATGGGATGGGATACGGTAGATGAATTATTAGCAAAATATAATGGTTGGGAAATTCTTACTGATGAAACACTTCATGTAAAACACTTAAAACCCACAGGACTATCTTACAATAAAGCCTCTAAGTATTTACAAGGTGAAGCTATGTATAAAATGCGCTATGGCTTTTGGATCACCTTAATCTCTGCTTTAAAATTAGCATCGAAAAAAGGGAGTTTCAAACTATTTAAAGATTATATGTCTGGCTATTTTAGAGCTAAATCTAATAAATTAGAATTTTTAGTTTCTAATGAAGAAGGGCAGTTTATTAGAGACTTACGCTGGGATGGAATAAAGGGGAAATTTCTAAAATAAAAATACTACCTGTACGCTATTATTTTTTTCTAATTAGAGCGAGAAATCACTTAGAAACTCCAACTTTTATAACTACTCGATGCTTCTAATCTATCTTCAATAGCATCATCTAACTGCGGAAAAAAATCAATTCCAGTTGCAGCTTCAACCTCATCTACAGAAACCACGAATTTATACAATGGTAAATCTGAGTTTTCATGATTCATAATAAAAGCAAGCATTTTTATTTTTCCATTGGTATTGTCTAATATCACTTTATAAAACTGATTAGGTACAGCGACATCTTCTTCTCCAATCACTTTTAGTCCATTTTTAAGAATACCTCCAGTGACTACAAAAACACCATCATTCTTTTTCGCCCAATACCTTACTTTCTGTTCTAACCTATTCCAAACACCTGCATTGAATTGATGTTCTTGTGGACTTATATTACTCGTTAAAAAAGTTTCGTCATGCGCTTCTTTAGTAAAACGTCTATCTCCAGCAGGACACAAATGCCCCTTATCGTAACCCGATTTTTTATAATTTCCCCAATGTGCAGCTCCTGTTTTTACGGCATTATCAATTTCAAAATAAGGTCGTTTATGATTTGTAGAACTTAGATGTGATGCTTTCAACTCATAAGCCACCCATTCGGCTTGTTCATGAGGCTCACTATACGATAAGGAATAGTTTTGATGATGAATTATTTGGTTCGTTGTACTTGTTGGCAAGTAATACGCGTTGGTGCCTTCTTTTACCGCTTGCCCTTCATTTACGATTTCAGTTTTTTCTTCTGAGTTTAAAAAATACTCATAACTGTAAATGCCAATGACAATGATGATGGCTATTATAGTAAATATTGGTTTTCTTTTCAAAATAAGCGTTTAATCAATAACAAACCCTAAAGGTTGACCTGTTGCTCCATTGGGAAAACTAATGCCTAAAAGTGCAGAAATTGTTGGCGCAATATCTGGAATTACAGTTTTATCAAATGTTTCACCATGCTTAACCCCTTTACCAAAAAATAATAAAGGCACATGAGTATCGTAATTTAAACCACTACCATGAGTAGAACCCGTTTTACTATATGAAATAAAGGCTGTGTCATTAACTAACAACACATCTCCTGAACGCTTTTGGTTAAATCCATTTTGCAACAACATTTCTACTCCATTTGAAAAACTTGATGAACTCATCGTTGTGGCTGTATAAACTTTAGAAATATTCTTATAATTCAACTGCTCCATTGCAATCGCATTTTGAACATCAATAAGGTTTAAATCTAAATCCTCTACTTTCTTTCTGTCTAAGAATATTTGTCCATTACTAATATTTTCAACAATATCATTAGTGCCATAAGTCGCCTCTAAAAAAGTATTAAATTTTTCTTTTCTATCTTTATTATCTACATAACCAGAAGGTATTCTTGCCGAAGTTAAATAAGAAGGTACGTCTACTGCTCCATGATCTGCAGTAAGAAAAACAGTGTATTCCCCTTTACCCACTGTAGCATCTAAATATATAAATAAGCGTTCTAAATCTTTATCTAAACGTAAGTAGGTGTCCTGGATTTCTTTAGAGTTTACACCAAAATTATGACCTACATAATCCGTCGCAGAAAAGCTTACTGCTAAAACATCTGTAATTTGATCTTGCCCTAAACCTTCTGCTTTAATTGCTGCTATAGCAAAATCTGTAGTTAAGCTATTGCCATAAGGTGTTGCTTTTAAAATATCGAAACCTCTATTGTCTTTACTTAATGCTTTTAAATCGTAAGGAAATGTAGCCTTTTCTTTGCCTTTAAAGCCTCCTTCAAACGTATTTTCATCAACTCCGCTTTCAGTATACGTTGAAATATCATAAAGAGTATTCCATTCTTTTAAGTAAGATTCTGCATGAGTTTCGGTATTAAAATCTTTTACCCATTTTGGCAAATCATTCATATAAAACGAACTTGAAATCCAACGCCCTTCATCTCTTCCATGAAACCAATATGCTGCATTTGCAACATGACCTGCTGGCAAAATAGCTCCTCTATCTTTTAAAGAAATCCCAATAGTTTTACCTTGCATTTGCGTAAACAACCTGTTCTCGTCAGCAAAACTTGTTGTTTGCATTCTGTGTGGTGACATTTTCCCTGCTTTATGCTCAGTTCCCACCGATTTCACATTGTCATCTCCTGCACAATACACCATTTCCTTAGTTTCCTTATCATACCAGTTATTACCTATGATTCCATGAATTTTTGGAGTAGTTCCAGTGTATACAGATGCATGTCCTGGGCCTGTATAGGTTGGTATATAATTAAAATGATTGTTTTTACAATTGAATCCTTCATTTATCATGCGGTTAAAACCACCATCTCCAAATTTAGATTCAAAACGTGTTAAATAATCATAGCGCATTTGGTCTACCACAATTCCAACAACTAGTTTAGGTCTAGAGCTTGTTTCTGTTATAGAAGTAGTTTCTGTAGTTTCTATTGTAGTATTTTGAGAGCTACAAGAATTAAACAAAAACAAAATGGAAGCTATAGTGAAGATTTTTTTCATTTCTATATGTCTTTTATATCAATCTCAAAAATACAATTTTTATGTTATCTTAATTTTAATTTAGGGTAATTTCCTAATCATTTTTTATACTTTAGCACTAATTAAATTAAACATGATTTACCTACATAATATAGGCACTTATTTTATAATGATTAAGGATATTTTTCGTAGACCTACAAAATGGTCTGTGATGAAACCTTTAATTTTAAAAGATATAGATGATCTTATTATAGGCTCATTAGGAATTGTTGCTTTTATTTCATTTTTTGTAGGAGGAGTTGTTGCTATTCAAACTTCGTTAAACATGACGAGTCCTTTGATGCCAAAATATCTAGTAGGTTTTGCCACCAGACAATCTATAATACTAGAATTTGCTCCAACTTTTATTTCTATAATTATGGCGGGTAAAGTTGGTTCTTTTATCACATCAAGTATAGGAACAATGCGCGTTACTGAGCAAATTGACGCACTAGAGGTTATGGGAATAAATGCTATTAACTACCTTGTTTTTCCAAAATTTATTGCTCTAACACTTTATCCTTTTGTAATCTCTATCGCCATGTTTTTAGGGATTCTTGGAGGACTTGTAGCTTGTGTCTATGGTGGCTATGGTACTATGGAAGATTATATTGAAGGTGTAAAAATGGACTTTATTCCGTTTCACTTCATCTACGCTTTTGTAAAAACCTTTGTATTTGCATTTTTATTAGCAACTATACCTTCGTATTACGGTTATTTTATGAAAG
Organism: Winogradskyella psychrotolerans; assembly: GCF_018860565.1. Lineage (GTDB taxonomy): Bacteria > Bacteroidota > Bacteroidia > Flavobacteriales > Flavobacteriaceae > Winogradskyella > Winogradskyella damuponensis. Next base: position 56,818 of record NZ_JAHKPS010000025.1, on the reverse strand, counting down.
GAGGCGCTTTAGAAGTTGGTAAAGCGAGTACAACTTCTTTTGTATGGACTAGTGTTATGATTATATTAGTTAACTTTTTACTAACCAGTTTATTACTTGGCTAATTATGATAGAGGTTAAAGACTTACATAAATCGTTTGGAGATGCTCATATTTTAAAAGGCATAACAACCTCTTTTGAAAAAGGAAAGACCAACTTAATTATTGGACAAAGTGGCTCAGGTAAAACGGTATTTTTAAAATGCTTATTGGGCTTATTTGAATATGAAGAAGGCTCAATTTCTTATGACGGAAAGATTTTTAGCAAATTAAGTCCGAATGAAAAGCGCGCATTACGTGCCGAAATAGGCATGGTTTTTCAAGGCAGTGCTTTATTTGATTCTATGACTATTGCCGAAAATGTGATGTTTCCATTACGTATGTTTACAAAACAAAGTAAAAGTGAAATGGAAGATAGAGTTAATGTGGTTCTAAACCGTGTTAATCTGCCTGATGCTCATAAAAAAATGCCTAGTGAAGCTTCTGGTGGTATGCAAAAACGTGTTGCTATTGCAAGAGCAATTGTAAACAACCCTAAATATTTATTTTGTGATGAACCTAACTCTGGTTTAGATCCAAAGACAGCTATTGTCATCGATAATTTAATCCAAGAAATCACAGACGAATTCAATATTATTACAGTCATTAATTCTCACGATATGAATTCTGTGATGGAAATTGGCGAAAAAATTGTGTTCTTAAAAGATGGGCTAAAAGCATGGGAGGGCTCTAACAAAACCATATTTAAAACTGATAACGAAGTGGTAACTGATTTTGTTTACTCTTCTAATTTATTTAAGAAAGTACGAAAAATGTACCTCGAAGAAAGTGACTAATCTTTAGTTACGTTTAATAAATACGGTATCTACTTTTAATTCGTTTTTTAGCCATTTTTGTAAATCGCGCTCTTTCATAAAAACTAAACTATCTGCAAGTTGAACTTTCCATCTTACATTAGCAACAGTCACTGTATCTATATTTATAAAATCTTTTGACTCTAACATTTTAGCATAGCCAAAATATTCTAAATCGCTAAATTTAATTTTGGCGTCACGAGACAATGTACTAAATGATACTGCATCTTGATTTGTATTTTTAGACTCTATGACTTTATTTAAATTAGAAATATTTGCTTGTAGTTCTTCTATTTGTTTTTGCAAGCCCTCAATCACATTGTCCTTTCTATCTAGGTCTGCATAAGCTCTATCTAAAGATTGCGCCATACGATCTACACTTCTTGTTTTATTAGCGTTAATAACTAATCTAAACTCACTAAGGTCCGCAGATTTATTCTTAGCATTTTGCCACGCGGTAACAATCTCGTCACTTACTTCCCCATTAAAATACAAGTTTATTATTTTTGCATCCATATCTAGATCTTCATCATATAACCACAGACTACGGTTCTCTGTTATCTCTTCTTTTAAGAAACTCTTATAAGCCATATCTATTTTGCTCTCTTTCAATACTGTTAAAAATGTCCAAATTGCAGGAATCATTACAATAACAGCAACAGCCATTGCTACTCTAGAAATACGTTTTCGTTTTGCAGAATTAGCATATTTAAGCATTGGAAAACGCAATACTTTTAAAACTAAAAATGTTGCTAAAGCTATAAATATGGTATTAATAGTAAATAAATACATAGCTCCACCAAAAAAGCTCCAATTCCCCATAGCCAAACCATAACCAGCTGTACACAAAGGAGGCATTAAGGCTGTAGCAATTGCAACACCAAATATTACAGAAGCTATAGTTCCTTTTTTGGTTCGTGCAATTATTAAGGCTAAACCACCAAAGAAAGCAATTAAAACATCTCTGATATCTGGTCTCGTTCTTCCTAAAAGTTCTGAAGTTTCTGTACTCAGCGGAAATAACCAAAAGAATAAAAATGCCGTTAATAAACTTAAGACAATCATTGTGGCTAAGTTTATTAAAGACTTCTTTAATGTATCAATATCATTAATAGCTATAGACAATCCAACCCCTAAGATTGGCCCCATTAATGGCGAAATTAACATGGCTCCAATAACAACAGCTGTAGAATCTGCATTTAAACCAATGGAAGCCACAAAAATAGAACAAACCAAAATCCAAGCGGTTGCCCCTTTGAATGGAATATCATGCTTAATAGCAGTAATGGTGGCATCTCTATCTGTATCATCTCTAAAATCGAGTAATTCAGTTAAAAACAATTTTATACTTGCAAATAAACCTTGTGCATCTTTCTTAACGGCGTCCTTCTTTTCTTCAACAGCTTTCTCTTTGTTCATCTCATTAGTGATGCGCTGCTCCTCTTCCTCTGAAAAATTAAATTTATGTTCTTCGCTCATAGTTTAAAAAAAATTCAAATTTTATAATTAAAAACCTAAAAATCAGTAATCAATATATTAAATGTATACCGCTAATAAAACAAAAGGTTTATCCATATTCTTCACCAAAATTGGCTTTTACATTTTGTAGCACTTTTTTAATATCTTGTTCTTTTTCCTTAGGAAAGATAAGCAAAACTTCGTCTTTATCTACAATGATATAATCTTTTAGTCCATCGACAACAATAATTTTATCTGCCTTAGAACGAATCATATTACCATGAGCATCTTCTAATAAGGTTTTAGCATTAACCACAGCATTAGCATTGTCGTCTTTATCTAACTTATCGTATAGGCTTCCCCAAGTTCCTAGGTCATTCCAATCGAAAGTAGCAGGAATCACATAAACATTATCACTCTTTTCCATAAGCGCATAATCTACAGATATGTTTTCTGCTTTTTCGTAATTATCACGAATAAAATCGTCTTCAAATTCTGTATTGTAAACGCTATAACCACTTTCAAATAATTGATACAATTTAGGTTGGTTATTTTTGAATGCCGAAATAACAGATTTAGCACTCCACATAAAAATCCCGGCATTCCACAAAAAGTTCCCTTGGCTTATAAAGGATTTTGCCGTGTCATAATCGGGCTTTTCTCTAAATTGGTTGACTGGTTTAATTTCAGTCATAGCCGATTTATCATATTCAATATAACCATACCCTGTATTAGGAAATGTTGGCGTAATCCCCAAAGTCATTAAAGCATCGTTAGATTGGCAATAATCAAAAGCTGTTTTTACATTATTAGAAAAAGCGGCTTCATCTTCAATCCAATGATCACTTGGTGCTACAATCATTACTGCATCTTCATTTTCTTTCTGAATTTTTAAGGCTGCATATAAGATACACGGAGCTGTATTGCGCATGGCTGGTTCTAAAACCACTTGACGTTTGGTAACGTTTGGTAATTGTTCAAAAACAAGATCATTATAACGTTCATTGGTTAATATAAAAATATTCTCTTCTGGAATTAACTGTGCTAAGCGATTAAATGTTTTTTGTATTAATGTATCTCCAGTACCAAGCATGTCGTGAAACTGCTTAGGAAAATCTTCTGTACTTACAGGCCAAAATCTTGAACCAACTCCTCCTGCCATTAAAATGGCGTAATAATTTGAATTTTTGCTATCCATCAATCTATGTTTTAATCTAAAACCTCTACTTCTGCATTGGGGTTAAACAAATATAATTTACCCGAATTAATTTCTACACATTCGTAGCGCTTTCTTCTTTTATTTCCTTTTTTAAACACTCTACCGTTGTAAAGTTTAAAGGTTGTATTCAAAGGTACTTCAAAAACATAGGTCTTATCGTTACTTTCGTCAAATTGCTTTAAGGCATAGGCGAGCTGCGTATCTGTATCGCTAGACGCTTTTGGATTTTTAAAATGATTAGCTAATAATGGCAATAACTCTAACGGAAAAATTTCGGGTCTTAAAAACGGCAACATTAAATGCTGAAAGGTATGCTTCCACTCTTTTCCATGTGGCTTAATAAGCCTTCCGTATGTTTTATAAGCTTCAAAATGGGCTATCTCGTGAATTAATGTCATTAAAAATCGATAAACATTTAAATTAGAATTAATCGTAATCTGATGTTTCCCATTTGGTAATTCTCTATAATCTCCGTGTCGCGTTTTACGCTCATTTTTCACTTTTACAACTAAATGATCAATAGCTAAAAGCTCTGTAATCATGGGTTGTGCCGCTGGAGGAATAAAATTTAAAAGCTGTGTTTGCATTACTGCAAAAATAAGCGTTAAATTATTACTTTTTAAGTCTTTTTCTAATCAAAATAAACACAACAATTCCTATTATTACAAATGGCCAAATATACACTAGACCTATAAAAAACAATTTCAAAACATCCCAACCTGAAGTAAAACCGTCTTTAATTTCAGATAGAAATGTTTTTCTATAATGCTCTGGTTCTTCTTTATATTCTACAGTTTCATATAAATCAATCTGAATGGTACTAAAGGCTACTTTATTGGTTAAATATTTTAATTGCCCTTGACTCGATTCAATTTCCTCTTGAATACGTTGTAATTTTTCTTCAACATCTAATAAGTCTTCAACACTTTTTGCTTTTGTTCTAAGAATAGATTCGTAGCGCTCCTTAACCTCTAATTTAGTTTTCAATCTAGTTTCTACATCTATAAATTCGGAAGTCACATCTTTAGTGGTTATATTTTCATATTCAATAAATTCGGCAACACGACTTATAGAATCCATAATAACATCAAAATCTTTAGAAGGTACTTTTAACGTGAATCGGTTTTCTTTTTTATAAAGATTATTCTCGAAGCGTAAATCTGAGACATAAGAATTGTATGCTTCAGAAATACGCTTGACTCGTTCTGTAGCTATTTTTACATCTTCAACTTTGTACCTCACATTTGCAGATTTAATGATTTTTAAATGTTTTAATTCTAATTTTGGAGTCTCGGTAGTGCTATCATCAGTTTCAATGGCTTCAAAATCGGCTTTAACCTCAACACTTTCTAAAGCAAAGTTTTCCGAGGACTCTGAATGATTACATGCCACTAATAATACGGCTAGTACCCATAATTTTAATACTGTTTTTAATGATTTACGTTTCATAATTCTTTATTTTTAAGATTTAAAACCAAATCTATATTGAAACATGTATTAGCAATTGTAAAGCCGTTGTAAAACAATTGTAAAGCATGTACAATACTGAAACAGAAGCACTAAAGCAAACTAACTATTGATTTCTAACGACTTAGAATTATTCGTTCACCTTAAAGAATTGGTTGTAAAAACCTTTCTGAAACGGCACAATGCTTCTATGTCTGTAAAAGACTGGAGTGGAAATGACATTGTAGTGTTTCAAGAAGACTTATTTGAACGTGTAAAAGCACGAGTCAGTGAAAAATGGTTTTATACCTATTTTAAAAACGATGCTGATAAATTACCAAGAGTAGACATGCTTAATTTACTCAGCACTTATGTTGGATTTAAAAACTGGTCTGACTTTAAAACTACAAACAGCAAAGTCTCTAAACAAAAATCTAAAGCAATACAATTTTATCTCTTACCGATTGTGCTACTAACAATTTTAATAGCCTTTTGGTTCACCAATAGAAGTCATACCTATACCATTTGTTTTATAGATGACATTAAAGGGCAACCTATAAATTCAATTCGTTTAGATATTAAAATTCTGAATATTGATGAAACACCAACCTACATAAAATCTAATGACAACGGCTGTTTTACGTATACAACAGATGCAGACTATATAACGTTTGTGGTACAATCGCCTTATCATAAAACGGATACCATTGTTAAATCGATAAAAAACATAGACAATGGGAAAGTCAAACTAAATACAGATGATTATGCTTTAATGCTCGATTATTACTCTAGCAAAAACCTTATTGATTGGAAAGCACACAAAGCAAATCTCGAAAAGATCTTTTCTAATGATGCTTTAATTTATCAAATTTTCCCCAATAATATAGGTATAGAATTATACACAAAACATGAATTCATTACTAAACTCACAACACCAACGCAAAGTTTAAAACAAATGAAAATTCTGAGCAAAACCTATGCTGATGGTAAAATTGTGAAACTTAAATTTATTGTAGAATGAAACGCTATTTGACGCTTTTGGTTTTAATCTTGTGTAGTTGCAATAATATCAATGAAAGATCTGAGCATTCTGAAATGGAACGTCTAGAGCTCGATGACGCCAACACATTAACTATAGAAAAACCTTACTTTAATGAATTACATATTGTTGAAGAAAAACTACAAGAAACATACGATCTAATTTACTTATCTAAAAAAAATGCAGCTTTTGAAACCTCTAGAAAGTCAAGCACAATTCTGAGTTCAAATATCATTTTAGATAGTTTAGACCATGACGATTATCCTATGGTAGATGATTTATATCAAATTGGATCTGTAGAAGTAATTAATGATTCTATGACAAACATCAATTTTGGTTATACCGTAAAACAACATAACGCAATAAAAAGAGATACTTTAAAGGCTCTTATAAAAAAGCAACACATTACGATTGAAGGTCAAACCACAACAGCAATCAAAATTGATTTTAAAAACTATAGTGATTAATTATTAACGACAATCATCGTGGTACTAGTATTTACTTTCAGCAGGTATAAACCAGTTTCAGTATTCGTCAACGTAATTGTTGTTGTATTCGTCAATTCATTATAGCCTCTATCTCGTATTTCAATTTTACGTCCTCTCATATCATACACTTCAATGCGGTCATTCGTTTTTGTATTTGAAATATGCAATTTACCATTAGTTGTTGGATTAGGATAGACTCCCATTTCTGAAGCAACTTCAGTAACACTTAATTCTTCACCTTCAAAATAAGGTATTGCAAAGCTAAATACATCTTCAGCGACCACTTGACCAATAAATCGTCCGGGAATATCATCTGCTGGCGGATGAATTCCACCCCAAATACGACTTAAACTCGTTTGGTCTGAAGCATCTCTATAAGTTGCCCATTGTAAAACAACATCTTGTGATGGTCCTTCTTCAAATACTAAAAACTCATTCTTTTTTGCGACAAATTCGGCTATACCTCCAGGGAAGAATTCATCACCTGTTATCATAGTCATAAGTTCTGCAGCTGCTCTAGAATACGTAGAGTGTCCAGATACAAAACCTGCAAATGGCGGTGTTACAAAAGTTGGTCTCTGATAAGGGTACCAATCTTCTGCTAATATCCAACCTACTCCTGCTTGATCTGTTTCTGTATTACTTATATAGTCATGACCTTTCCAAGTATACATCTTTATTTTACCTACATTTTCATTAGTAGGCCCCGCTAAAGGATCTCCCAACTCTACGACTTCGATATAACCATCAATTAATTCGATACCAGAAACACTATAGTTAGATAATGACGGATCGGAACTTTGCCCTTGTGTTGCCATATAACGTATGGCAGATATTGGTCTAATATAATCATACCACCCTTTTATACTCCAACCAGAAATAGCAGCATCATGCATACCTCCACCTAGTATAAAATAAGATTTAACATCCCATTCTAAAGGGTCTAAAATGTCTCCTTCTCCCTCAAAACGTTTTTCAAATTCTTGATGATCACTAACATAATTTAATAGTGTAAACCAATGACCTGGTGGAGTTTCAGAATCTGGACCGTCTGCCCAAAACTCTGCTAATACTCTAGTATAATCACCACGAGGCACAATATTAGGCTCGTAAGGATTACCTGTAAACGGATTTATAGCATGTCCATTACTATTAGAACCACCTTCTGTAAAATTATAAAAACTTGGATAGTCGGCATAATTTGTTGGAAACGTACTAATATCTACATTTCCTATTGCGCTTGGTGAAATATCCCACATAACATTATCGCTAGGATCTAAATGCGATTGCCAAACAGATACCATTGAAAAGCCCCATTTATAAGCTTCACTTTCTGAAGTATTTTCTGTTGTACTTATATAAGGTGGATTTGATGGATCGTGATACACATTAAAGACATTCCCATCTCTTTCGTATGCCACTTTATCCTCTTCTTTTAAGGCAAAAGGTAATACATTTCCCCATTCAGGACTTAGAAAAGGAGGTACATTACCTTCTACGACATTACCACTTTGGTCAATATAAGTTTCTAAACTTAATGGCTCCCATCTATTAGGGTCATTTATAGGAGGGTGAAAAGAGACATCTAAAGCATAAGGTACATTTATTGGTTCATAATAACCATTATCATAGCCAGTAGCTTCTCTTGCTCCATCTTGCAAACCATAATCTATTAATATCTGTCCAACAAAATTACCTAAAGCTGCTGCACTTCCATTTTCGTATAACAAAGACGTAAACGATGTATCGTAACCTAACTTGTCCATTAACAAATCAAATCTAGCTTGAGTAATTTCAACATTTGGTGAGTTTTGAAAACGATGAGACAACAAACGATACATTGCAAAACTAATCGCTTCTTTCTCTGATTCTTCTATACTTTCAGAAGGAGTAAAGTCTGACAAAGTACTACTAAATCCATTTACCGTATTCCCTATTAAATAAGGTCTTGCAACATCGTCATAAATGGCCCAAATATCATACATCGCGACACTAGAATGAAACAAATTCCTAGCGTGTATCGTTGGTCTTGCATAATCTCGTCTTATGGCCTCTAATAAAGCTTCATTCCATAATCTTGCAATAGATATATCTTCAGGAAGGCTATCTGCATTCAAATTAACCTGAACAGAAGTTGCTAAACTAATACAATCTTCAGTAGACTCTGTTACTGTAATAGAACCCGATTCTTCAATATGCCATTTCACGGTAATTGTATCTGTACCTTGGCCACTTAAAATCTCTCCACCAACAACTTGCCAATTCGCTATCGATTCAGCTCCAATGCTATAACTATACACCTCTGTAGACAAAAAAGACGATGATAAATTACCCACAATAGTGTTAGGTAAAATATAACTACAAGAGCCATCGTCTAAGGTTGCATTAGGATTATAACTACAAGACAAAGGGTCTGTACAACCATAAGTTTTCTGGCTTGGCATGATATTTAACTCCTCATAACCTTGTCCTTCAATTGCCTTTATAGTTGTATCTACACTTAAATCGTTATAAGTTTCAATTAAGCCTGATGGCCATTTTATTTCTAGTTCTGTAATTGTAGTTGCTTCACCCAGACCAAAATGGACCGCTTGTAAGCTCTGACTCAATAAGCCTACACCAGAATAATAACGTTTTAAGCTTCCGGTTTCTGTAGTTAGGGTCACTATTGTACCTATAGCATCACGATTTGATGTCGTGCCTTCTAATTGAATTTTGAAAAAATGTACAGCAGGATCTGTAGTATCAAAATTTAGGGTTTTGTTTTCGTATAGAAATGATGACCGGTCACTATTAGTAATAAATAAATCGATATCTCCATCGTTATCGTAATCCCAATCAATAGCTTCTACACTTATAGTTAAATCGTTTAATTGTAACTGAGCTGAAACATTATAAAATTTATCTTCGCCTTCTACAAAAGCATTTCTAAAATAAAAATTTTGTTCTGCACTTCTATTACCGAAATCATAACCATTAGCAATAAACAGATCTTCATCTCCATCTAAATCGAAGTCAGAAAATCGTGTTCCCCAAGACCATCCTGTAGCGTTAATTTCATACACTTCAGCTTGCTCGCTAAATGAATTATCATCATTATTACGAAGGAAAAAATTCTGATCTATTGTAGTTATAAATAAATCAAAATGACCATCATTATTATGATCACCTATTGTAATTCCCATATCATCACCCATAGTCGCTAGACCATAGTCTGCTGCTTGTTCTACAAATGAATTACCATTATTGTTTATATAAACGTAATTAGCTTTACTTAGGTCGTTTGAAACTAGTAAATCCATAAAACCATCTTGATTAAAATCAAAAGGCAGTGCAGTATAACTATGTCTACTTACATCTGAAAAAAGGCCTACTTCAGCCGTTACATCTACAAATGTATTGTCCCCATTATTTTTATAGAGTTGGTTTGTACCACAACCCGACCAATCATTAATATAGATATCTAAATAGCCATCATTATTATAATCAAACCAAGTTGCTCCTGTATTATAGCATTCATTAAAAGTTGTAAATCCAGCACTTTCTGTAATATTAACAAACGTGCCATTACCTAAATTTTGCCATAATTGTACTTTTAATGAGTAGGTTAAGAATAAATCTGGAAATCCATCATTATTAAAATCACCCCAAAATGCACCATTTTTATTTCCAGCTAAACCAAAGTATTCGCCACCACCTTCTTCTTGGGGTAATAAATTAGTAAAACCAGCTATTTCTGTAACATCGGTAAATGTTCCGTCATTATTATTTCGAAATAAACGACTTAACGTTTTAGGGCTAGTAGGATCGTCTTTTGCCTTTGCAACCACGAAAATATCTAAATCATTATCACCGTCATAGTCGGCTACGGCGACTCCATTATTCTCTCGAAGCCCCCCTAAACCAACAGTGTTTTCTACCCGATTAAATGTTTGCGCATTTACATCTTGAAAAATAAAAAACAATAAAAGAGCAACGAAAATGAAACGTATTTTGTTTGGTAATTTTAGACTCATTTCTCTAGTTATTTTATAAATATAAAAATTAGCTTTAATATTTTATTATCCTATTGTTAGAATAACACAAATGATATAAAAACAATTGGCTTTTTTAATTAAAAGTCAGCTTTAGCTATGACATCAATATATTAAGGTGTAGAATTAGAAACCTGCAATACTTTTCCGTTATAATATTTATTTCCTGTTAAGGCAAAATCTTGAATATATGTTGCCATTTCTTTAGCCGATGTTGGCGCTTGATAGCCAGGAAAAGCTTCTTCTAACATTTCGGTTTGAACAGCTCCTAATGCTAAGACATTAAATTGAGGGCCTGTTTCTTTATATTCTTCAGCGAGTAACTCTACCAAAGTAATTACAGCACCTTTACTAGAACTGTATGCTGACAATCCTGCAAACTTCATACTTCCTTGAATACCTCCCATCGAACTAATGGTCACTACGTGCCCATTGTTCTTCATAAATGGAAGTACCGTTCGTGTTAATTCTGAAACACCAAACACATTGGTTTGATAGATTTTTTGAAAATCTTTAAATGTTGTTTCGGAAAATGGTTTATTAATAATTGCACCAGCATTATTGATTAAAATATCAACATGTTTCCATTCGCTTTTAACGAAATGCGCTACTTTATGATAATCATCCTCATTACATAGATCAAATGCAAAGGATGAAATATTATCAAAATGAAGTTGACTTATTGGCTTTGTATTTCGCGATAATGCTAAAACATTATGGCCTTGTTTTGCCAATAGGTGAACTAATTCAAACCCAATTCCACGACTTGTCCCTGTTATAATAATATTTTTACTCATCTTTTAATATCACTTCTTTTGTTGGTGCGTTCATCATGCCTTCTAATGCAGGAATCATCTTATTAATAAAGTTAACCATATGCTCATAATCCATTTTATCGGCTTCATCATCTACATGATGGTAGTAATCGTAATTTGTAAAATCGAAAGTTGAAATGGCATGTGCAGGTATATTTAATTCTTTAAAAAAGGGAAAGTTATCTGACCTCATAAATAAATTCATCTTTTTTGCTCTATCAAAAAAACCAACAACTTCCTCACCTGCATATTTATTTAAAGTTTCAGCTAAACTAGAGCGTTCGTAACCACTCATATAAGCCATTGGTTCCGTTGAAGCTCTAGCTACACCAATCATTTCAAAATTAATCATTGTATAAACATTCAACCCCTTATCTTTTAAACGTTTTGCTAAATGAGCAGAGCCTTTTAAACCTAATTCCTCTGCATCATATAATGTAATTAAGATGCTACGTTTATTGCTCTTAGACTGGGCAAAATACCTCCCAAATTCCATAGCCGCTATGGTACCAGAAGCATCATCATTGGCGCCATTTGCAATTGAATCTCCTTCTACTACTTTTCCTTTTCCAATATGATCGTAGTGTCCACCTAGAATTATATATTCATTTTTAAGTTTTGGGTCATTTCCTTCAATAAGTCCAACAATATTATAACCATCTAAATCATTTAGTTTAAACGAATCGCGATACGTTTTAAAATAAGGTTTAATACCATTAGACTTTAAATAGTTTTCTATAAAAACAGCGGCTTTTTCTATGCCTTCGGTTCCTGTTGCTCTCCCTTCCAATTCATCTGAAGTTAAATACTCCATACTTGCTCTAATGGCTTTTTCTGTGATTTCAGGTTTTACTTCATTAGAGTTTGACGTTTTTTTACTCGAAGAACATGAACAAACTAATGCTATTAAGATTATTGAAAGTGCTTTTTTCATCATAAATTTTATTTGTGTTTAAATATAAAAAAATCCTATACCAAACTAATGGCATAGGATTTAAAAGATTATTTTTAATTGAAAAGATTTACATTTTTTTGTTCGCTTTTTTAGCTAAACGCGCTACTTTTTTATTCAAATCTTTCATTAATTTATCTACTGCGCTTTCACACATTGGTTGAATCTTATCTGTACTCATAACAGGAATACCTTTTACCATAGCTGCTTTTTTTGAAGAACCAGCAACTTCATGAAACTGAAAAATACTCTTATTATCTTTAGAATATAAATCCATACTAAATCTTGCTTGTATGCTAACATAACCAAAACTACCAACTCCTGTTTTCACAAAACCAAAATCTAAATGAATAAACATTATAGCATCTACACCTAAATCTTCTGCAACGCCTTTTAAATCTTTAACATTTTGTCTGTAATTAGGGATAACCTTATAGCCTTGAACCGTTGTAGTTGATTCTATATCTTTATTTATGCTTCCTGCTTCTTCATAAGTAGGTTTAAACGTTTTATATGTTTCATTAGCCCATACATCTTCTTCTGCTATAAATTCAAAATCAAAATTTTCAGCGTATTCACTAAAAAAAGCGTCATGCAATTTATTAAGTGGCTCAGTTAAATTAAAATTGGGGTCATCACTTAGGTTGGTGTTTTTTGCAATTAAATCTGCAGAAGCATCAAGTGCTGATAAGTCTATCATTTTGTCTGCATAAAATGTTACAACAGCCACTTTCTTCTTTTGTGCATTACCCAACATAAATAATGTAAGAAATGTTATTAACACAACTACTTTTAAATTTTTCATTTTATATTTTTAGTAAACTACTGAATAGCAGTTAAATTTAGCTGCGAAAGTAATCTTATATTATGGTTAATACAACAACAACAAAAAACCTATTTCAGGTTAATGAAATAGGTTTTTTATATAATCTTCACGATGCTGTGAACGTTAATATATTAAACTAACATTGTCACAGGGTTTTCAATATATCCTTTTAAAGTTTGAAGGAATTGTGCTCCGGTTGCACCATCTACAGTTCTGTGATCACATGCCAGACATAATTTCATAGTATTACCTACTACAATTTGTCCGTTTTTAACTACTGGTTTTTCAACAATATTCCCAACAGATAAAATCGCTGAATTTGGTTGATTAATAATTGATGTAAAGCTATCAATACCAAACATTCCTAAATTAGAAACCGTAAACGTACTACCTTCCATCTCTTCTAAAGACAATTTCTTGTTTCTTGCTTTACCAGCATATTCTCTAACAGCAGCACCAATTTGTGTCAAGCTTTGCTCATTTGCAAATTTAACCACTGGCACTAATAAACCATCTGGCACAGCAACGGCAACACCAATATGAACATGATTGTTTAATTGCATTCTGTCATCAAACCACTGAGAGTTAACTTGAGGATGCTGTTTTAACGCTAAAGCACATGCTTTAACAATCATGTCATTATAAGAAATTTTAGTATCTGGTATAGAATTATATTGTGCTCTAAATGCTATTGCATTTTCCATGTCAAACTCCACATTTAAATAATAATGTGGTGCGGTAAATTTAGATTTTGCTAAGTTTTTAGCAATGGCTTTACGCATATTTGAATTTGGCACTTCGTCAAAATCTTCTTGTCCTGTTGGAACAAATTTACCAACTGAAACAGATTGTGTTGCTGGAGTAAAGTTTTCGATATCACGCTTTACAATACGTCCATTTTCACCAGAACCATTAACTTGACTTAAGTTAATTCCCTTCTCTTCTGCCATTTTTTTAGCTAGAGGAGAAACAAAAACTCGTCCTGAGCTTGTATTTGACGTTGAGACTTTTGGTGTATCTTTCTTTGCTTCTACTTTTTTAGGCTCTGCTTTTGGTGTTTCTTTTTTAGTTTCAGCCTTTGGTGCTTCTTTCTTTTCATCACCACCATCAACTTTAAAGTTTTTCGCAAGACCTGAAATATCAGTTCCTTTAGGACCTATAATTGCTAATAAAGAATCTACTTTAGCCGTTTCTCCTTCATTTAAACCAACGTATAATAAGTTACCTGATTGGAATGATTCAAATTCCATCGTCGCTTTATCGGTTTCAATTTCAGCAAGAATATCTCCTTCTTCTACCTCTTCTCCTACTTTTTTAAGCCATGTTGCTACTGTGCCTTCTTCCATGGTATCACTTAAACGCGGCATGGTAACCACTGTAACACCTTCTGGAATTTCAACTTCACTTGCTGATTCCGTTTCTTGAGATTCTTCAGCAGCACTCTCAGTATCTTCTATTTTTTCTTCAGATGATTCTGATGCGCTTCCATTTAAGTAACTAGAAATATCTTCGCCTTCTTCACCAATAATAGCTAAAAGCGTATCTACTTTTGCAGTTTCACCTTCTTGAACACCAATATGTAGTAACGTTCCTTCGTTAAAAGACTCGAACTCCATAGTTGCTTTATCCGTTTCGATTTCTGCTAAAATATCTCCTTCTTCAACTTTGTCACCTACCTTTTTTAACCAAGAGGCAACAGTTCCTTCTTCCATGGTGTCGCTTAAACGCGGCATATTTATTACTTCTGCCATAGCTTATTTAATTTTGTGATCTATAAATGGGTAATCTTCTTGCTCATAAACAGCATCGTACATCACACTCTTATCTGGATAAGGAGACTCGTCTGCAAATTTTTCACATTCAGAAACGCGTTTCTTAACATCCTTATCAATAGCTTTTAAATCTGCTTCTGTAGCATATCCTTTCTCTAAGATAATATCTTTTACCTGAGTAATTGGGTCAATTTTCTTATACTCTTTAACCTCATCTTTTGTTCTGTAGTGCTGAGCATCTGACATTGAATGACCTCTATAACGGTATGTTTTCACTTCTAAGAACGAAGGTCCGCCACCTTTTCTAGCACGTTGAATCGCTTCATCAAAAGCTTCAGCAACTTTAATAGGATTCATCCCATCAACTGGTCCAGAAGGCATTTCGTAGCCTAAACCTAATTTCCAAATATCTGTATGGTTTGCTGTACGCGCTACAGAAGTTCCCATAGCATAACCGTTGTTTTCACAAACGAATACTACTGGTAAATTCCAAAGCATTGCTAAGTTAAATGTTTCATGTAATGAGCCCTGTCTTGCAGCTCCATCACCAAAACAACAAATAGTTACAGCATCTTTACCATGATATTTATCTCCAAAAGCAATACCAGCTCCTAAAGGAATCTGACCACCTACAATTCCGTGACCTCCGTAAAAGCGGTGTTCTTTTGAAAAAATATGCATTGATCCACCAAGACCTTGAGATGTACCTGTTGCTTTTCCATATAACTCTGCCATTACGCGTTTAGGATCTACTCCCATACCAATTGGCTGAACGTGATTACGGTAAGCCGTTATCATTTTGTCCTTAGTTAAATCCATAGCATGTAATGCACCTGCTAATACAGCTTCTTGTCCATTATATAAATGAAGGAATCCTCTAACTTTTTGTTGAATGTAAACTGCGGCAAGTTTGTCTTCAAACTTTCGCCAGAACAACATGTCCTCATACCACTTTAGGTAAACTTCTTTGGTTATTTTTTGCATTTTTTGATGAGTTCTTTAAAATAGAATAGCAAAAATAACACTTTAGAAAATACTGATGAAACAGTATATCGTAAAAAAACAGTTAATTAATGAATTTAATGCAACGAAAACGTTATAATACCGAACTTTCAAAAAGAAGCGGCAACAAATTCGCTAATGAGTTAGATTTTACCACCTTTCCTTTTGCTCCCATAAAATAAATTTCGATGGGTTGATTTTGTTTGATTTCGTATTCTGCGATAGATTGCCTACAGGCACCACATGGAGGAATTGGTTTATCTGTTACTTGATTTTGTGAAGATGCTGTAATTGCCATTTTTAGAATCTTAGCCTTTGGATATTTGGCACCTGCATAATAAATAGCTGTACGCTCTGCACATAAACCAGAAGGAAAACACGCATTTTCTTGATTGCTACCAATGACAACCTCATTATTATCGAGTAAAATAGCAGCACCTACATTAAATTTTGAATACGGAGCGTAGGCGTTATCTCTTGCTTCAATTGCCGTATTCATTAAGTTTTGAATTGCTTCAGGAAGCTCATTAAAACCAGTATAAACTTGTAGTGTCGTTTCTATTTTAACCTCCTTCATAAATTTACTATTTATTTTAGACAAAAAAACTATTGCTTTTTTAACAATAGTTTTGAAATTTAAATTATTTATAGATTCTAATACTCATCATATTCCCCTGAACCAAAGTTAAAAGTCAATGAAAAACGCAGGGTGTTTTCTAACGGACTCTGAATTTTTGACGCTGAGAATAAATAAGATAAATCTACATTAATTGTTGTGTATTTAAATCCTGCTCCTAAAGCAAAAAACTTACGTGCTCCTTTATCATCTGCTTCGTTAAAATAACCCGCTCTAAACGCAAAGTTTTCTTGGTACGTATATTCGGCACCTAATGCCCATGTAAATTCTCTTAACTCTTCACTAAAACCTCCTGGTGCATCACCAAACGATTGAAAAACTCCACTTAAGAAACTTACATCTGTACTTTGACCTTCAATGATAACATTCTCTTCTGAAGCATCTAATTGATCTTGTGTTTGAAAATCTCCATCATCTGGACTAAAAATACCATCATCATTTGTATCTGTAAATACCGTTTTATCTCCCATAATTGGAGGTGTTGGCACTAAATATTTAGAAACCTCAGCAGTAACGGCTAACTTGCTATACTGATCGAAAATAAAATCGAAACCAGCACCTAGACGTAAATTAGTTGGCTGAAACACTTCTTGACCACCATCATCGTACTTAAATCTTGGACCTAAGTTTTGTACTGCAAAACCTAATCTCCAACGCCCATTAAAATCATTATAAGCCTCTTCTTCACTTTGGTAATATCCTGTTATATCTGCTCCAAATGTACTCCCTGGACTCGCATTTGGATCTACTGTATCAATTCTAAGAGCTGAACGCATATAACGTAGAGCTACTGCCATTGCAAATTGATCACTTAATCTTAACGAATATGCTGCATCTATAGCAAATTCATTTGGTTTTACTGCTACACCACGATCATTAGCATCTTGTGTTAGCACAATTTCACCTAATGAAAAATATTTAAGCCCTGCAGAAAAAGAACTGTACTCGTTTATTCTATTGAAATAAGTTACATAACTTAACGAGATATCATTTACTAATCTGGTTAAATATGGTGTATAACTTAAACTCACTCCTTGCTTTGCTTCTGAAAAAGCATATTTCGCAGGATTATATTGTTGTGAAAAACCATCAACAGAGGTAGCTACCCCCATATCTCCTAAAGAGGCTGATCTTGCATCTGGAGCAATAAGCATAAAAGGCAAACCTGTTGTAATTACTCTACTATCAAAAGAGTTAGTAGTAATTTGTGTTGTTTCTACTTGAGCAAAGGTTAGGTTAATTGTCGCTATAGCGATTAGGGATAATATGTATTTCTTCATGTTCATTTTAGTTATTAATGCTAACTTATTTGCACTAATGCGTTAGCAAATATAAATTATTATTTAAGAATTAATTTAAACTTTTTCTTTTTGCTCTCAATTCAACTTACTTTTTGTTGCTTTCTGTTTTCTTATACCGTAATAATGAAAATCTTCTACAAAATAAAAAGCTATAATTTCAGCTACAAAACAAAAAAATTAAATACTTCTATAGTATAACAAGTTTTTGAATTTTTTCAACTTGCTTATTTAAACGGTTAGATTTCACTTTTAGTTTATAAACATAGACTCCTTTTCCTATTTTATCTCCAAAATCATCTCTTCCATCCCATATAATGCTTCTAGATAATGACGACGAACCTTTAGAACAACATTCATCGGCACTAGTTTGTCCATTTAAAGTTCTTACCAATTTACCTGTAACTGTAAAAATTTGCACAGAAATATCTAAAGGATCAGAACTGTTATGATTAAACCAAAACTCTGTATAATTCACAAAAGGATTTGGATAATTTAAAACATTATCAATAATCAATTCTTCGTCTTCATCAAAAACTCTAAACTGAATTTCTGCTGTTGAAGAATTATTATAAACATCCCAAGCTTTTAATGTAAGCGTATGCACTCCTGGTTCTAAATCTCTAAAAGGATAAGAAACTGTTCCATTAGTATAATCATCTACACTAGCTTGGTAATAATTATTTAAGACAATTGGGTTGGTTTCGTCTCCATCTATAATAGCTGTAATATCGTGACCTATCCCGCTTGCTGTGTTGATTCCATTATCGTCTTGAAGTTTTACCAACAACGTTGGTGATTCGTTAGTGATACCTCCAGACACAAAATTTTCGTCATTCATGAATAGATTTATCACTGGTCCGATATCATCTGTTGGTGCATTTTCATTAATACCTCCAACTTTAATATCGAAATTTGCACCTGCTTGATCTGAAAGTTGATCATCTGTTTGAGCATAAAAACTAATTTTACCATTGCCAACAGGAATAACAATATCTCTTGGTACAATAAAATCGAATTCAAATTGCCCATTAACAATACTTGCTTGCCCTTTAAAAATGACTTCCCCTAATGTTGTATAGTCCATAATAATTACACCATCAGCGTCTGTTACTCCATCATTACCTAAGGTTTGACGTTCAATTGGCTTATCATAAACCGTAGCGGTTAATGTTCCATTGTAATTAGGTAATACGTTTCCATTTGCATCTACAACCTCACCTGCTAATTTTGTATAAGCTAAAGCTTTAAGTGTATCAATAGGCTGTGTAATTTCTACATCATTAACCTTAGTTAATCTAATATCTGGTTTGGCGAAGGCTAATTTCATTGCTGGATCACCAATTAGAAAGACCAATCGTTTTTGAGAACGCCCAACGATAGAATTATCTGTTTTAGTTAATCGCAATGCTTCTCCAATAGATGGATAATCATTAGAACCAAACGCATAGAGGTAATCGTCCAAGGCTAGGTTAAAAAATCTTCCAGTAGATTCTGATATTTGACGTGTTGTTGTTAGTAAAGCAATGGCACCTCCGTTTTTATTCCAAAAGGTAAACTCTCCTGCCGTATCTCTATGTGGATCATCAAATTTGGTATATTCACAAGTTACAGTTATAAACAAATTGTATTTGCAGATATTATTAACTTCCTGAGAATCAAACTTATCAAAAATCCGTTCTTTTGCTATACCATCTTCTCCGCCATGACCAAAATAATTCACTACTAAAGCTCCTACTTCAATAGCGTCTCTTATGGCTTCATTTACTTTAGGATATCTATCTCCTGCTGCTGTTGATTCTTGCTCAAAAGCATCAGAATGAATCTTTACGACATTTAAAAATGGTTTTTCTTGATTTAGCGAATTCCCCAAACTTTCTGTAGTCTCTTGTAAATTTCTTTCCCAGCCCTCATCAACATCATCAGAAATAAGCAATACATTATTCCTCCAACTGCCATAAGACTCAGATTGATAGTAGGTATTAATTTTATCTACCATTTCTTTGGCTCGCTGTACGTCTTCTGCTAAAATTCGGCCTACAGCAATATCCATTCTATCAGAAGTTGTTAATCCATCTCCTTCATTATCATCTAGCATGGCATAGAAATCATCTGAAACAAAGGAATTACCGAGACTAAAACTTGCTTTAGAGTACCATGATGGCACTAAATTGGTATTATTACGTATTCTATCCTTATAGTCATAAGACCCTTCTCCAAACAAACATAAATATTTTAATCGTTTGCTTGGTGTACTTGCATTATCATAAACGTATTTAATAAAATTCCTAATTGCAGCTACATCCTGACTTCCTGTACTAAATTCATTATAGATTGTTTCTAAATCAACTACTTTTACGTTTAGATTATACCTATCTCTATTAATTTGCGCTAAACGTTCTGCTTGTGTTGTCAGCTGAGAAGGAGATAAAATAATATAATCTATATCTTCAAACTGTCCTTGAGCATTATTAAAAATAGTCCCTTTTAGATTTTGATTTGCAACACTTGACCTACTGTCTTTATTAGGTTGTAAAACACTGGCATTAGAAAATGCTATATATGTTTTCTGTTCTCCAGATTGTGCTTTAAACGTTATTGTATTTTCGCTAGTAGAATTTACGAGATTGGTAACATTAAAACGATCTGTAACATCCCATATTTCTGTTACTGCAGAAGCATTAGACAAGTTATATTGGGCTATTCCAGGTGTGGTAATAACATCTTTATTTTTAAAAACTAACTGATTGCCTTCATAAATTAAGCCTCTAGTTGCTTCAATATTAATATAATCTAAAAATGCATTTGACGACGGGTTACCGTTGTTGCTATAATCAAATGTAACCGTAATCTCATCAGATGTAATAATATGTGAGTTATTGTGTGTTTTATCAGTTGCTAATACAGATCCAGGACTTATGGTTCCTAATCCCATATTATCAACTTGATTTCCATTTATTGAAATCTTCATTGTTGTTTCTACTTCAGAAACAGACCCAACAACAATTTTAAAATCTACCGGAATATCAGTTACTAAATTTGGAAATTCAAATTTATAGGAACGTTGATTTTCAATATCAAAATCATCTCCAAACCAACGTCTACCTATTTTCCCCAGGTTATATTCATCAACTTCATAGTACTGATAATCTTGAAATGTATTAATTACTATATCTGGCGAAGCATCTATAGTTGGCATTTCTTGAATACGCTTACCATTACCAGAACTGATATTCACATAATAATATGTCTTATCGGTAAATATATTTAAATTGGTTTCACTTTCTTCACTATAAGTTTTAGGTCCTTCACCATAAAAAAGGATGTAATCATTGTTATCAAAGCTTCCATCTTCTTCACCAATGAACTTTACGGCATTTTCTACAACATCGAAAGGGTAATTTTCTGAATTACTTAAAGGTAACATTCTCCCTCCATTACCATAAATTTTTATTGTTCTTGGATCTACTGAATTGGTATTAATACCTAAACTACTTAAAAAGCTTTTAGATAATCTATAGACACCCGAATCTTCAATATAAAAACGAAACCATTGTCCTGTACTTAAAACTGAGTTTACAATTCCATTGGCATCATTTAGGTTGTTGGCTGTACGAGCAGAACGTGTGCTATACGTAATTGTAAAGCCTGTAATTTTTTTATAAACTCCTCTATCCTTAATAATAGGACTTAATTCAAAATAATGAGCACGTTTATCTCTTGCATTAGTATTGTATATCTTATACTTAGGAGAATTTGGAATTAATTTTGGACTTAAATTCTTTAATTCAGAAGCAGAAATAGATTCATAAGCAACATTGGTTAATTGTATTGAGTTTTCATCAATTTGACTTCCGTTACTTTCCCATTGAGCAAAAAAGGTTAAACCATCACTTTCATTATAACTAAAATGATTATCATCAAAAGCAGGCACTTCTATTTTACTATAAGCTGTTTCTAAAACTTTATATCCACTCCAATTTATATTAAATTGTTTTTGCTGCCCAAAACAAAGCACACTAAACAACATCAAAGCGATTATATAGCAATTTTTCATATATTCTTTTTCGTTTTTAGTCTCAAATAAAATAACGCTTGTTAAAGCACTATATTATGACTTTGCAATTTTTATTTCAAAAATACAACAATAATTCATTTGCTCCCTCGTTATTAAAGAGCAAAATACATCGGCAAATCGAAAAAAGTCCGTTGTTGTGCTCAAAAAAAAGGATGAAATGCACATTTTTTTACAATTAGACGCGAAAAAAAGTTGTCAGTTTACCTTTAATTGTTATATTGCGACTCTAAAATTAAACGAGCTTACTTAAACGTATGGATATGAAACATGTCTCAAACCTAAAATTTCTAATAGCAGTAACGCTTTGCGCTTCAATTGTAAGTTGCAACCGTTCTTCTAATTCTGGCAATGTAGATACTGCCACAGGATGGAAAATCAACGATAAACAAGGTGGTTTTCAGTACAACACTCAATTTAAGGAACAAGAAACACCTCCTGGAACTGCATTCATTGAAGGCGGAACCTTTACAATGGGTAAAGTAGGTGATGATCCAATGCACGATTGGAATAACACTCCAAATCAACAACATATTCAGTCATTCTACATGGATGAAACTGAAATTACTAACCTAAATTATCTTTATTATTTAGATTATTTAAAAAGTGTTTATCCTCCAGATAACCCAGATTTCGCACTTATATACAAAGGTGCACTTCCTGACACATTAGTTTGGAGAAATCGTTTAGGTTATAATGAAATGATGACAGAAAACTATTTACGTCATCCTGGTTATGCAAATTACCCTGTTGTTGGTGTAAGTTGGATTCAAGCTGTAGAATATGCGAATTGGAGATCTAACCGTGTAGCTGAATTATCTTTACAAGAAGCTGGTTACATTAAAAGAGATGCTCAATATACAGATTTGAATGCTGAGAGTACTTTTGATGTTGACACTTATATTAACGCTCCTACAGAAACTTACGGAGGAAATTCTGAAGTATTAGAAGGAGGAAAACGTAGACAACAAACAGATGCTGAGGGCAATCCTGTTAATATTTATGCCAATAGAGAATCTGGAGCAATTCCTGTGAAATACAGACTACCAACAGAAGCAGAATGGGAATATGCTGCTTTAGGTATGAGTGAGTTACGTAGCTTTAACGTTTATAGAGGACGTAAAAAATATCCTTGGGATGGTCAATATACAAGATCTGGAAAGCGTGTAAATCGTGGAGATCAAATGGCTAACTTTAAGCAAGGAAAAGGTGATTATGGTGGAATTGCTGGCTGGTCTGACGATGGTGCAGATATTACTGCAGAAGTAAAAACATACTCACCAAACGATTATGGTTTATATGACATGGCTGGTAATGTTGCCGAATGGGTTGCCGATGTTTACAGACCTATTGTTGATGACGAATTCAATGATTTCAACTACTATAGAGGAAATGTATATACTAAGAATGCAATCAATGAAGATGGTACTGTAAAAATTGTAACTGCAGATGAAATTGTTTATGATACATTAAGCAACGGAAAAATTGTAGCTAGAGATTTACCTGGTGAAATCGCAAGGGTTCCTGTAGATGAAGAAGAAACTTATTTAAGAACTAACTTTAGTAAAAGTGATAACATCAACTTTAGAGATGGTGACAAACGTTCTTCTCGTTACTACAGAGAGAATTTTGATGAAACAGAAGGTGGAGCAGCAAAGAAAAACACCACTAGCAAAATGTACAACTCACCAAAACATAGAGTTGAAACAGATTCTTCTGAGGGTAAATTAATTAGAGAATACGACAAATCTAATAGTAGAACATCTTTAATTAATGACGAAGTAAGAGTTTATAAAGGTGGCTCTTGGAGAGATAGAGCATACTGGATTGACCCAGCACAACGTCGTTACTTCCCACAAGATATGGCAACAGATTATATTGGCTTTAGATGCGCAGTATCTAGAGTTGGTTCTAAAAGCCAAAAAGGAGGAAAAAGACGTAACTAATAAACGTTAAATAATATTTTAAAAAGTCCTGATAAATTTATCAGGACTTTTTTATTTTTAAGCTCATGAAAATAGACGATATATATCAAAAATTTAAAGCCTGCACAGCGGTTTCTACAGACACTAGAAAACTTCAACAAGGCTGTATGTATTTTGCGCTTAAAGGGGATAATTTTGATGGCAATCAATTTGTAAATAAAGCTTTTGACGGTGGAGCAAAATATTGTGTTATAGATGATAAAAATGCTTTAATAAGCGATCATTGCATCTTAGTTGAAGATGTATTAACAACACTTCAAAAGCTTGCAACATATCATAGAAAGGCAATTAACATTCCTATTATAGCTTTAACTGGCAGCAATGGTAAAACCACTACAAAAGAGCTTATTAATGCGGTTTTAGAAACGACGTACAAAGTAAGAGCTACAGTTGGAAATCTAAACAACCATATTGGTGTGCCATTAACCTTATTAAGTTTTACAAAAGGATTAGACTTTGGAATTGTAGAAATGGGCGCCAATCACCTAAAGGAAATTGCTTTTTTATCTGGTATTGCACAACCTGATTATGGTTTAATTACCAATTTTGGAAAAGCACATTTAGAAGGTTTTGGAAGCATTGAAGGAGTTATTAAAGCGAAGTCTGAATTGTATGATTTTTTAATGCAAAATCAGAACAAAGTCTTTATAAACACTGACGACAAAAAGCAAGTAACTCAAATTGCTAACTATAGTAATGTTAGTCATTTTGGATCTCATACGAATAATGATTGTATTGTTGCTTTTGAAAATGCAAACCCTTATGTCACCATAACATATGATGGCATTACAATTGAAAGTCAACTTATAGGCGATTATAATTATGGCAACATAGCAGTAGCTGTTGCGATTGGAAAATATTTTAATGTAAGCTCTGAAAACATACAAAAAGCTATTGAAAGTTACCACCCAGATAATAACCGCTCTGAAATTATAGAAAAAGGCAATACAAAAATTATTCTCGACGCTTACAATGCCAATCCTACAAGCATGTTAGCAGCGCTTAAAAATTTTAAACAACTACAAGTTAAAAACAAATTTCTCTTTCTTGGAGATATGTTTGAATTAGGTTCTGAATCTGAAAAAGAACATCAAAACATAGTCGATTTTATTGAAGATCATTTTGAAAAAAACAGATTTTTAATTGGTAAAAACTTTTATAAGACCAAAACCAAAGCATCAACATTTAAGTTTTCAACTTATGAAGATTTAAAACCACATATAGAATCGCTTCAACTTAATAATGCTACAGTTTTGATTAAAGGGTCTCGCGGAATGGCTTTAGAACGAATTTTAACATTATTATAAAATAAATAGCCGTGAAAGAATTCTCTTTCACGGCCTGCTATTAACAACAAAAAAATAATTGAGAATTACCCTTTTGTAATCTTAAGTAAAAATTTAAGTTATTCTCTTCTGTACTTTCTTAGAGACAAGTAGAATTTATTTTTAAAAGTATTACACTCATCAACGAGCTTCATATAACTTATCCGCTTCTGTTCATGGAATCTTAATCGGTTTAAATCATATTCAGTTTTCCCATACTGATATTCTGTTTTCAACTCTTGCTCGTACTTGCATAAAATGGCCATATTTAAGACATTCTTTCTACGAATGGCTTGAATAGTACTTGAAACAGAAGCCTTTTTAATAAGCTGTTTTTCTATAACACTAAAATGATCCAGTTCGTTATTAAAAAATTCTAAAGTATTAATCCATAGATTTAATTCGTTTAAATCTTTTTGTATACACAATTTTCTTTGCTGATTAAGTTGATGCGATAAAACGGTGTTCAAAAGCTTATATGATATAAGATTAATTAATTTTTATAAGTGTAAACTTTCCTTGTACTTTATTAAAAAACTCATCTTTAAGCCTCCTGTATTTATCCAAATGATATAAGTAACTTCTCCTATAACTTTCGTGCTCATTAATGTATGCCATATCGCATTGTGTATCCTCACACTCTACAATGTTAGATCTAGAATTTGAATATTTTATAAGTGCTTCTAATAGGATTTCGTTTTCAACTTTCTTTTTTTGAAAACGCTCCTCAACACTATAGTCTTCCAATTTTTCATTTAGATCTGCGGTGCAAATATTAATAAGGTTAACCAACTCTTTTTTTATATACTTTAAATGATTAATCCAATTACTTAACTCCATGGTGTTGATTTTATGTGTTACATCAACATCTGAATCGTGATGAAAAATTTCAGTATTTAAAGTTGTCATATCTTATATTTTTACATTACAATATCTAATCCACTAAAGGTTTCTTCTTGAGATACATCAATAATTTTAAGCTGTTGTTTCCCTCCTGGAAAATCCCAAAAAATGGTATCCTCTTTTGAATAACCAATTAATGCAGATCCCATTGGTGTAAGAATAGAAATCTTATTTTGATTTATATTTCTTTCTGTTGGAATTACAACTTGCAACTTTTTTTCCAAACCATTTTCTAAAACTAGCGTCACGATACTATTAAATCTAATAATATCCTTAGGCATTTCTTCTTCACTAACAATCTGAGCTGTTTTTAGCTCTTCAGACAGCTTCATTAAACATTTTTGAGTTTCATGGTCTTCGGCATAACCCGATACATTTAGTATACGTTTTAAGTAAACGTATTCTTTCTTTTCAATTATTAAACTTCCGTACTTCATGTTTTTACATTTATTTATGGAAAAATACCTCTTTGTATATATGCTTTTTCTATACGTTCAATAGCAATACAAAATGCTGCTGTACGCATATCTATATTTTCATTTTTAGAATAGTCATAAACTTTATTAAAAGATTCTTTCATCTTTTTGTCAAGTTTAGCCATAACTTCATCTAGTTGCCAAATTTCACCATTTCGGTTTTGCAACCATTCAAAATAACTACCTACAACTCCACCTGAGTTACATAAGATATCTGGTATGATAGTAATTCCTTTATCTAAAAGGATTTTTTCACCTTCTACATTGGTTGGGCCATTTGCTCCTTCGGCTATAAGTTTTCCTTTTATTTTTGATGCATTTTCTTTAGTAATTTGATTTCCTAAAGCAGCAGGAATAACAATATCACAATCTAAACCAAAGAACTTATCTTTATTAACAGGCTTTGCATCAGGAAAATCTGCAATACTACCTTCATTGATTTTAGTATATTTAGAAAGCGCTTCAACTGCTATACCTTTTTGATTTTGAATACATCCATATGCATCTTGTACTGCTACCAATTTTGCTCCATCTCTTTCTAAAAAAAGAGCAGCCCAATAACCAACATTACCAAAACCTTGGACGATAAATTTCTTTCCTTCTAAATTTACATCGTTTTTTTCTGCCCAGAATTTGATAGTCAAGTACACTCCGTAACCGGTTGCTCTATCTCTACCTTCAAGTCCACCACTTCCATCTGGTTTCCCTGTAACTATATGCTGGTTTGCATTACGTTCTGCTGGCGGACGCGTACTCATATAAGTATCTGCTATCCATGCCATAGTTTGGCTATTGGTATTCACATCTGGAGCAGGTATATCGTGTTCTGGTCCAATATTATCTGCTAAAGCAAACGTAAAACGTCTTGTAATACGCTCTAATTCGCCTTCAGAATATTTAGAAGGATCTAATTTAATACCTCCTTTACCACCTCCATAAGGCAAACCTGCCAAAGAAGTTTTCCATGTCATCCACATCGCTAAAGCTCTTGCAGCATCTAGATCTACAGTTGGATGATAACGTAAGCCCCCTTTATATGGTCCTAATGCGTTATTATGTTGTACTCTGTATCCTGTAAATATTTCCACCTCACCATTATCCATTTTAACTGGAAAATTCACAAGAATTTCATTATTGGTTATGCTTAATATTTTTCTAATGTTTGGATGTAAATTGATTTGGTCTGCAGCACTATTAAACTGCTCCATCACGTTATCCATCATACCTCTTACAGGTACTTTTTTTGTCGTTTTTTGGGTTGTTTTTTTCAAATCTGCTGTTAATGTTGTCATTGTAGTATGTTTAAATTTTTATTTGAAATAGCGATTAGTTATCGATCTTTCATGATATTTCTCAATGATATATTTATTTCTAGAAACTTCTTTAGCAGATTTTTTATCTACTAGATTTCGAGTTTTAAATACTGATATTAATGCGTTAAAAATCATAATTTATTATTAAATATTAAGCTAATTCTAGTTCCTGCTTAGGCTGTTGTACTTTTTCTAAAAAAACCTCTTCTGATTTAATTTCATCAAACTCACTACAAGACCAAACCTTATCCTTTTGTGCTGTTAAAACACAATCGTTGCGATGCATGCAACTCGGACAAATATTAAAATGATTCATAATAAATACTATTAATGTTATTTGTATAATGAAGCAATGCTTGTGCCAAAACAGCCAATCATGGCTCTGCAAAACAACAAAAGCCTATAAACAAAGAATAGTTAGTGACTTGAATTATAAAACACAAAAAAGAGATTGGTACAAAATTACCCAATAGAGTAAAAAAGTACCAGTTAAAGAATATTATTCTGAAAGTTTTTGACGAATTGTTTTTCGGTCTATTTGAAGAATTTCTGCAGCCTTAGTTTTATTATTATCTGTAGCGCGTAAAACCTTTTCAATATATCTTTTTTCAATGACTTTTAACGGCTCCAATTTGTCTTTAGAAAAATTTAAAGTGTATTTTAAATGTTCAGGCAAATGTGCTACGTCTATAATTTTATCACACATAATCACTGCACGCTGAATAATATTTTCTAATTCTCTAATATTTCCTGGCCAATCGTAACGTTTTAGAATTTCCAAAGCTTCTGGTGTAATTTTTAGAAATCTATCTTTATACTCTACTCCATATTTAAAGAGAAACTTATCTACTAATAATTGAATATCTTCTTTTCGCTCTCTCAAAGGTGCTATTTCAATTTCGACAACAGTTAACCTATAAAACAAATCTTCTCTAAAGGTTTGCTTCTGTAGCATATCACGCAAATCGCTATTAGTTGCCGCTATAACGCGTATATCTACTTTTTCTGCTTTTGTTGCTCCTACTTTAACAACTTCTTTTTCTTGTAATACGCGTAACAACCTTGATTGAACTGCTAGTGATGCATTACCTATTTCATCTAAAAAAATAGTACCTCCGTTAGCAGCCTGAAAAAAACCTTCTCTATTAGTTTCTGCTCCCGTAAATGCACCTCTTAAATGCCCAAACAATTCTGCTTCTAAAAGATTTTCTGGTATTGCGCCACAATTTACAGCAATAAATGGTGCTCTTGCAAACTTACCTTGATAATGAATTGCTCTAGCAACCAACTCCTTTCCCGTACCACTTTCACCTTTAATAAATATTGTAGCTTTATTATCTTTTACACGCTCAATGACCTGAATGACATCGTTTATCTTTTCTGAATTACCTATAATTTCTCCGTAAGAAGACTCTTGTTCGTCTTCAGATTGGTTAGGTTTCCGGATTTGATTATTAGAAATAGATTTATCTATTGCAGATTTTAATTCATCCTTTGTAAATGGCTTTGTTAAGTAATCTACCACTCCAGATTTAATTGCGACTAATGAATCTTGAACTGACGGATAACCTGTAACAACTAATTTTTGCAATTTTGGATAGTGCTCTGATACAAACTTAATAAGCTCTGAACCATCTAACTCAGGCATTTTTAAGTCTGTAATCAATAAGTCTATTTGTGAATCTCGCAAAATTGTTACGGCTTCTTTTACTGACATCGCCTTAAAAACATGATAATTCCACGATTGCAAATGACGCTGTAACAACTCTAAGATGTTAACATCATCATCTACAATAAGTATATTTTCTTTGCGTAACTGCATGGTGTCATTTATTCTTTTGGGAGTATTATTGTAAATATAGCACCTTTATTTGGCATATTCTCAGCTGTTATTGTGCCTTTATGAGATGCTACAATGCCATGTACAACACTTAGTCCTAGTCCAGAACCATCTCCTGTAGGTTTGGTTGAAAAAAACGGCTGAAACACTTTATCCAAATCTTCTGGGTTAAATCCTTTTCCTTCGTCAAAAATTTTCAAAATGATATCCTTTTCTGTTTTTTCAGCCTCAATGGTTACCAATCCATCTTTTGGAGAAAAGTAAATGGCATTAATTAATAAATTGAAAATAATCTGTGTGAGCTGAATAGGATCTGCCTTTAACCATAATTCTTCTTCTTCAATTTTTACAAGATACTTTACATGCTCTTTTCTAAAAGTTGCATCTAATAAGTTTATAGCATTTTTAATATTAGGCACAATGTTAACACGTTTCATTTCTTGCGGCATTTCGCAAGCAAAAAACATAAGCTTCTTTACTACTTCTCTCGAAAAAACTGCATTTTGAATAATTTTATCTAAATCTGATGTTGCACTTTTATTATCTGCTAAATCATCCTTAAGCAATTCTGCAAAGCCTAAAATATTTGCTAAAGGAGTATTAAGTTCATGCGCTATTCCGGCAGTAATTTCACCTAAAATCCCAAGACGATCTGCACGTTCCATTTGCCGTTTTAAAGACGCTTGGTTTTTCTGAATCTCAATACGCTCTAACATGTTTCCAACCATGAGAGCGACATTATCTAAGAGCAACTTCTCTTCATTTAAAAAATTGTTCTCGCTATAATTTACACCATTTAAATGCGCACTAATTTCACCTTTAACCTCATTAAAAAGTTTAATTTCAGAAGTAATAAAAACAGACTTTCCTTGTCTTTTTTCAGTTACAACTTTGTTATGCTCTGTTTGTATTATAATTTGGGTGTCTTCAGATTGTTGAAATGCTTTTTTTAAACTAAAAGCTACAGCTCTTAATGTGTCCTTAAGCAACACGATATTAACATCTCCTATTATGGATGAAACTTCATATAGACAAGTTAACTCCTTAATACGTTCTTGTAATGCTGCTTCTGTAGTATTCATATCTCAATTAACAAATATACTTTCAAAAAACAAAACATAATTATCCAATAAATTATATAACAGCAATGCTCTGTAATTTTTAAACGAAAAAAACCGATTTACAATTATAAATCGGGTTTTCTAATAATGTGGGTCATACTGGATTCGAACCAGTGACTTCCACGTTGTCGACGTGACACTCTGAACCAACTGAGTTAATGACCCTTTTTAATTGACTTTACCATTTTTTAAACAAATGAACTTAATCTTAGATGCCCTTGAACGAAATTGCATCTGCTATTAAAATATTGAATCAGTTAGGTAATTCTTAAAATTTCTGTTTTTATAAATTACAAAACCTAATAACTTCACTCGCTTATTAAAAGCAAAAAAACCGATCTACTTTCGTAAATCGGTTTTCTTTTTGGAAGTGGGCGACAAGGGATTCGAACCCCTGACCCCTTGGGTGTAAACCAAGTGCTCTGAACCAACTGAGCTAGTCGCCCTAATAATTAGGACTGCAAAGATAGTCTAGTTTTTAATATCTCAAAACATTTTTTAATAAAAATTTAAATTATTTCTGCTACAACAAAAGTACTACCGCCAATATAAATCAAATCATATTTATTAGCATTTGATTTTGCGATAGTTAAGGCTTCACTAACACTTTTATAAGATTCTCCTAATAATTGATTTTTTTTAAAAGCAGTCATCAATATTTTAGCATTTAAGCCTCTTTGCACGTTTGGTTGACAAAAATAATAGCTTGCTTCTTTAGGAAGTAAAGGAATTATTGCGTCCAAATCTTTGTCATTTACAACACCAAATACAATATGAAGCTTATTAAAGGTTTCTTTTTTTATTTGCTCCATTACATAAGTTAATCCTTCTTTATTGTGCGCCGTATCACAAACAACCTTCGGATTGTGCCCTAATATTTGCCATCGGCCTTGCAAACCTGTATTACCAACAACATTTAAAAGTCCTTTTTCTAAATTATTTTTAGAAATCTTAAAACCTAGCTCTTTTAAAATATTTATTGATTGTATAACCGTTTTAATATTATGTACCTGATAAGACCCTTTTAAATCGCTCTCTAAAGCTTCATTTATAATTTGATCTGCAAAATAAATCGCAGAATTAGCTTCGCTTGCTTTTTGTTTAAATACACTTTCGGTTTCAGGATGTGTTTCTCCAATAACAACAGGAACATTTTGTTTTATAATTCCGGCTTTCTCTCCTGCAATTTCTTGAAATGTGTTTCCTAAAAACTGCGTATGATCAAAACCTATGTTTGTAATTACAGATAATTCTGGTGTAATAATATTTGTAGAATCTAATCGACCACCCAAGCCAACCTCAACAATAGCAATATCTACTTTTTGCTTTGAAAAATAATCGAAAGCCATACCAACAGTCATTTCAAAAAACGATAGTTGATTATCTTCTAAAAATGCTTTATTCTTCTTTATAAAAGCTATAACAGCCTGCTTGCTTATAACTTTACCATTAATACGAATACGCTCTCTAAAGTCCTTTAAATGCGGAGACGTGTATAGGCCAACTTTATAACCTGATTCTTGTAGAATTGAAGCCAACATATGACTTGTTGACCCTTTGCCATTAGTGCCAGCAACATGAACAGATCTAAACCTACCTTCTGGATGGTTGAGATACGTGGCTAAATTAATGGTATTAGTTAAGTCTTTTTTAAAAGCTGAGTTGCCTTTATTTTGATACATTGGAAGTTGTTGAAACATCCAATTCACAGTATCTTGATAATTCATTCTATTGACCTACATCAAAATTAATACTCACAAAACCAACTTGAGTTGTTGGTGCCTCAGGATCTGCTGGCCATTTATGAGACATGGCTATTTTTTTTGCAGGTTCTAATAAACAAGGATCCGTATTGGTTGTGCCCTTAATTCCAGCTTCTGCTTTAATTACTTTGCCCTGTCTGTTTACTTGAATTCTTACAACAACTAAGCCGTATTCGTTGCAGTCTTGCTTATATATTTGCTTGGATGGTATTCCTCTACCTCCTAGGCCGTATCCTACACCTCCTTTTCCTGGACCTGAACCTCCAAAATAACTTGGTGCATAAGGATCACCATCTAATTGTCCTTTATTTCCACCTTGACTATCTGGTCCTTCTCCTCCATCTGTATTGCCTTCTGCATTTTTCACACCTCCAATCATAGCATCGAGCTTTCTCTTTTTTTCAGCTTCTTCAGCACGTTTCTTTTCTTCAGCTTCACGTTTTTCTCGCTCTATCTTTTCTGCAGCTGCTTTAGCTTCTGCCTTAGCCTTTTCTTCAGCCGCTTTAGCTTTTGCTTCTGCTTCTTTTTGCTTTTTTATAGCAATTTCTTCAGCGTTATCTTGCGTCATTACTTCTTCGGCTTTGGTTGCCGCTTCAGTAGGTGTCACTTGTGATTCTTCCGGTACCACTTCTTCAACAGCACTTTCTTCTACTATTTTTTCTTCAACAGCCTTTTTAGGTTCACTTAATGGTTTATTACCGCTACCAAAATCTGTGGTCCCAAAGTTTACTGCTACACCATATTCTTCTGGAGGATCCATATATTGAGGCCCAACAACAAACAATAGCAGTAACAGTATCAAAGAAATGAGTACTGTAATTTTTGCCGAATTGCGTTCGTGTTTAGTCTCTAAATATTTCACTTTATAGGTATTGTTTTAAACTTATCAAATTTTGAAACCTTGTTGGTTTCCAAAGCTATTTTCAAAAATGATGCCGTTAATTAGGTTGAACAGCTAATATCACTTTAAACTTATTTCTATTGGCAATATCCATAACCTTCACTACATTTTCTACAGGCACAGATTTCTCTGCTCTCAATACGATTGTTGGTGATTCTTGGTTAGAAAGAATAGATACTAACTCTGTTTCTAAAACACTTTCTCCAACGCGTTTTTGATCAATATAATAGGTCAAATCTTTTTTGATACTTACTGCAGTCGATTTTTTATTTTCAGTCTTACCACTTGCTTTTGGCAATATAATATCAATAGCATTAGTACTTACCAATGTTGACGCTATCATAAAAAATATTAATAACAAGAATACAATATCGGTCATTGACGCGAAATTGAATTCTGGTGTTACTTTATTTCTTCCTCTAATGTTCATAAATTAGATAGGTTCGTTTAAATGATCTAAAAATTCAATAGAATTTGCTTCCATTTGGTAAACAACTTTATTTGTTCTTCCTACAACATGGTTGTAGGCTACATATGCAATAATACCAACTATAAGTCCACCAACAGTTGTAGTCATAGCTGTATATAATCCACTTGCTAAAACATCCATTTGAATGGTTCCTCCTGCATTTGCCAATTCAAAAATTGAAATAATCATACCAACAACAGTTCCTAAAAACCCAATCATTGGTGCAACGCCAGAAATAGTAGCTAACACACTTACGTTTTTCTCTAGACTATAAATTTCTAAACGCCCAGCATTTTCTATAGCTGTATTAATATCTTCTAGAGGTTTTCCTATTCTAGTAATTCCTTTAGCAATTAATCTCGAAACTGGTGAATTTTGCTGAGCACATAACATTTGTGCTGAATCTATCTTACCATTACTTACGTGATCTTTAATCTGATTCATAAAGTTTGAATCGACTTTAGACGCTGCTTTAATGGCAAAAATGCGTTCAAAATAAATATAAGTAGCTATAATTAAAAGTATAAACAAAATAAGAATAATCACTATTCCTGATGTTCCTCCACTTGTAATTAATTCAATAATAGATAAGGTTTTTTCAACTGGTTCTCCCTCAGTTAAAATATCTACTTCATCTTGAATAGTATTTAATGATATCATACTAAAATATTTAATTTTTTAAAGTTGTACTGTTTATAACGCTAAGTTTATAGCTTAAGTATATTTATTATTTTAATATTAAAAAATAGCTCTTGTTACCATAAAGGCTGCTGCTCCAGCTAGAAACCCAACTAATGCCAACCAAGATATTTTCTTTAAATACCAAAAGAAATCTATTTTTTCCATTCCCATTGCCACAACACCTGCTGCAGAACCGATGATTAACATACTTCCTCCGGTACCTGCAGAATAGGCTATAAAATGCCAAAGCTCATTATCTAATGGTTCTGAGAACATACCTAAACTTGCTGCAACCAAAGGTACGTTATCTATTACAGCCGATCCAACACCTAAAAGTAACACCACTAAATCCGATACACCTTCATGATGAAACTCTGTACCTAACATTGGCATAGTGTCTTGAAGTGAACCTGCAAAACCGAATAAAATCCCTAAAGATTCTAAGGCTGCAACGGCCATTAAGATGCCTAAGAAAAACAATATACTTGGCAATTCAATTTTAGATAGTGAATGATGAACAGGACTATGACTTGCATTAGAATTATGTTCTTCTGAACTCACTTCTGAAATTGAAAATTTAGAACTACTATATACTTCAGCAAAAATAGCAACAACACCCAATGACAACATCATACCTACATAAGGAGGTAAGTGTGTAATCACTTTAAATATTGGCACAAAAATAATAGCTCCCAATCCTAAGAATAACATGGTAGCACTAAACTTGTTTTTTGGTTTACCATCTGACTCTTGCAATTCTAAATCGCCTTTAAAAGGCTTTAAAAATGACGCAATAAAAGTTGGTACTACCATACATAACAATGAAGGGATAAACAAATACGAGAACAATTTACCTGTAGACACTTTATCTCCAATCCAAAGCATTGTTGTTGTCACATCTCCTATAGGCGACCAAGCACCACCTGCATTTGCTGCAATAATAATTAAACCAGCATACCATATTCTTACATCTCTTTCTTTTACAATTTTTTGAAGAATTGATATTAAAACAATTGTGGCAGTAAGGTTATCAATGATTGCTGAAAGTAAAAAGGCTAAGATTGCAAACATCCATAGCAGTTTCTTCCTACTGTTAAAATTTACAGCATTTTTAATGGTAGAAAACCCATCAAAATAATCTATTATTTCAACAATGGTCATTGCACCTAATAAGAATACAAGAATCTCTGCTGTCTTACCTAAATGATGAAGTAAGGTTTCTTCCATTAAGTGCATTTTCTCTTCATGCGGAAGTAAACCAAAATTGTCCATTAGACTATGATTAGCAGAATCAAACCATTGAGTAAATCCATCAATACCTAATGAAATCAGTGCCCAACTTATAGCCATCATGACTAAAGCAGGGATTAATTTATCAATTTTAATATTGTGTTCTAATGTTATGGCCAAATAGCCAAAAACAAATACAAGAATTATTGCAGCTTCCATTATATGTTATATCAGTTGTTTTAATGCTATTTCAAAAGCTGTTTCACTTATACCTATTCTTGTTGAATTATTTTCATGCACTTTTTCTAAAGCTTTCCTTATAACTTCAGATGTGTCATTAAAAATAGCTTCATCAGTCATTAGCACTTTACGTTCCATAAAATAAGCAAAAACTCTTGCCATACCACAATTTGAAATAAAATCTGGTATTAGGCTCACTTTTTGGTCTGTATGTTCCATTATAGATCCAAAAAATATTTCTTTATCAGCAAAAGGGACGTTAGCACCACAGGTAATCACTTCTAAACCTGTAGTAATCATCTGATCAATTTGATCTTGAGTCACTAATCTCGATGCTGCACAAGGTGCAAATATTTCAGTCTGTAACGACCATATACTTTCATTGATTTCTTCAAACGGAATGAGGTTATCTGCAACTAGTGTATTACCATTTTTTGCAAGGTATAAATCAGTGATCTCTTCAAATGTAAATCCATCTTTATTGATTAACCCTCCAACTCTATCAATGATACCAACAACTTTTGCACCCATTTGTGCGAAATAAAAAGCAGCTGCTGCACCTACGTTTCCAAATCCCTGAACAACAACCCGTTTTCCTTTCACAGAATCTCCATTAATATCATAGAAGTGTTTTGCTGCTGTAGCGACACCGTAACCCGTAATCATATCTGCAACGGTATATTTTCTATTAACACTAGGAGAAAAGTCTGGATTTTCAATAACCTTGATAACACCTTGTCTTAACTGACCAATTCTATTAATTTTATCGGCTTGTGTTGGTTTAAAATGGCCTTCAAAGACACCTTCTTGAGGATGCCAAACACCACTCTGCTCAGTAATTGGAATAACTTCGTGAATTTCGTCAACATTTAAATCACCACCTGTTCCATAATAACTTTTTAATAAAGGAGATACCGCTGCATACCAACGTTCTAAAACACCTTTTTTCCTTGGATCTTGTGGGTCAAAATTTATTCCAGATTTAGCTCCACCTATGGCAGGGCCAGAAACTGTAAATTTTACTTCCATCGTTTTAGCAAGAGACAACACTTCATTTCTATCTAATCCTTTTCGCATTCGTGTTCCACCACCTGCTGCTCCACCACGTAATGAGTTTATAACTGTCCACCCTTCCGCGTCTGTTTCTGAGTCGTTCCAATGAAATACGATTTCGGGAGTCTTATTTTCGTATTTCTGAAGTAAATCTTTTATCAATTTATTTTTGTTTTATTTCCGGTAACAAATATAAAAAACAATCGAACCGAAATGTTAATTAATTTAGATTTTTAGGGATTAATCTTTTTCCTGATGAATGATTTTGATTTGCACCTGTTACACTTTTTAAACAGTTAACTTCGTTTCTCTCTTTTAATACTCCAAGCAATCCAAAAATTAAAGCTTCTTTAAATTCTATAATTTCATTTTCTGGGATTACAATTTTAGATTTAGAGAAATGACTAATTCTATCCATTAAAAAATCATTGTAAACTCCACCTCCTGTAACTAAAACCTTTGTATTGCTTTCTGTTAGAACTCTAGAGACTTGAATAGCAACATGTTCAATAAATGTTCGTAATATATCTTTTGTTTCAAGCTTATAAGGTTCAATAAGTGGAAAGATATTCAATTCTACCCATTCTAAACCTAAAGATTTTGGTGCTTGTTCGTTATAAAAACGAAGTGTGTTTAACTGAAATAGTAACGCTTCATTTACCTGTCCTGTTGAAGCTATTTTACCTTTATCATCATATTCTAAATTTAATTTAGAAACATAATAATTTAAAACAATGTTTACAGGGCAAATATCAAACGCAATTCTTTTATTTTTAGATTCAAAAGAAACATTGGCAAAGCCGCCTAAATTGAGACAATAATCAAAATCTTTAAATAACAAACGATCACCTATAGGTACTAAAGGCGCTCCTTGTCCACCAAATTCTACATCTTGAACTCTAAAATCACAGATAACTTTTTCATTTAAAACATCTGCTAACACTTGCAGATTACCTATTTGATAAGTTACCCCTTGCTTTGGTTGGTGTAAAGCCGTATGTCCATGCGAGGCAATAAAATCTATATCTTTAATGTGATGTTGTTTTATAAATGTTGAAATTACTGTTGCTAGATATTTAGAATATAATGAATCAATATCCTGCAATTGGTCCATTGACTGGTTAACTAATGCTCCCAATTGTAATTTCCATTGTGCTGAATACTTTACAGTTTCTGCATCGTGAATTTTAAAATCCCAATGGGTATCAATAACATCATAGGTTGCATAAATAAGATCTATACCATCTAGTGAAGTTCCTGACATTACACCAATAACTTTATAAGTAAATTTTGTCATATGAGTAAAAATAATATTCCTTATTGAAAATACCGCAATAAAAAATTATCTTTGCATCAAAATTTTAAGAAATCAATAATATTTATAGTATATGGACTTTAACTTAACAGAAGAACATTTAATGATTCGTGATGCAGCACGAGATTTTGCACAAACAGAATTACTTCCTGGTGTCATAGAACGTGATAATGCACAAACTTTTCCTGAAAGCTTAGTACGTAAAATGGGTGAATTAGGATTTTTAGGCATTATGGTAGATCCTAAATATGGCGGAAGCGGTATGGATGCTATTTCTTATGTACTCATCATGGAAGAATTATCTAAAGTAGATGCCTCTGCTTCTGTTATGGTTTCAGTAAATAACTCTTTGGTTTGTTACGGATTAGAAGCATACGGAAATGAAGCTCAAAAAGAAAAATATTTAACAAAATTAGCTACAGGTGAATGTATTGGAGCATTTTGTTTAAGCGAACCAGAAGCTGGTAGTGATGCTACATCTCAAAAAACAACCGCTATAGATAAAGGTGACCATTACGTTTTAAATGGTACAAAAAACTGGATTACAAACGGTGGACGTGCCGAAGTTTATTTAGTTATTGCTCAAACAGACAAGCATAAAGGCTCTCATGGTATTAATGCCTTTATTGTTGAAAAAGGTATGCCTGGTTTTGATATTGGGCCTAAAGAAGACAAATTAGGAATTAGAGGTAGTGATACGCATACATTACAATTTAATGACGTAAAAGTTCCTAAAGAAAATAGAATTGGTGATGATGGCTTTGGTTTTAGATTTGCTATGAAAACACTTTCTGGCGGACGAATTGGTATTGCTGCACAAGCCTTAGGTATTGCTGCTGGTGCTTATGAATTAGCTTTAAAATATTCTAAAGAACGTAAAGCTTTTGGTACAGAAATTTGTAACCACCAAGCTATAGCGTTTAAATTGGCAGATATGCATACTGAAATTGAAGCTGCAAGAATGTTAGTGATGAAAGCTGCTTGGGATAAAGACCAAGGGAACAATTATGACATGTCTAGTGCTATGGCAAAATTATATGCTAGTAAAGTTGCTATGGAACATACAGTTGAAGCTGTACAAATACACGGTGGAAACGGATTTGTAAAAGAATACCATGTAGAACGTTTAATGCGTGATGCTAAAATCACTCAGATTTATGAAGGAACTTCAGAAATTCAGAAAATTGTAATTTCTAGAGGACTTATAAAAAATTAGATAACTACTCATAATATATATTTTAAAACCCATCAAATTTTGATGGGTTTTTACATTTATTCACAAATTGTAATATCAAGTTAAAATTCTTTATATTAGTAAGTTAAACAGCATCTTTTTAAGATTCACTGTCATTTAATTTATGGTTTACTTACTTTACAAAATAATTAATTTTTTCCTTTTTATTTGTATATTGATTGCTTGTTCATTTTTCGCAAACGCTCAAGAATCTGTAAACGAAAAACCATTTTCATTTGATAGTCTAACCATCAATGATGGTTTATCTCAAAGCAGCGTTATTAGCATTGCACAAGACAGTGTTGGTTATTTATGGCTTGCAACACAAGATGGACTGAACAAATATAATGGTAGAAGTTTTAAACACTACGACAAACATTTTGAAGACATTACTAGACCAACATTTAGTAGGCTCGGTAAGATTTATAATGATAACCAAAATCAGTTATGGATTATTACTAATTCTGGAAAACTAGAACTTTACAACTCAAAAACAGATGATTTTAAGTACATCTCAACCTTCAAAAATGTCAGTTCTATATTTCAAGATAAAAATTTAAACACTTATGTTGGTACTTATGGCGACGGCTTATTTAAAATTGATGCAATAACAAAAGACACGCTTCAGGTTTTAAATGAAAACGATAAACAAAGAACTATTTATGATTTTATTGAAACCCATAATTCCTTAATTGTTTCAGCATCTGGTTCGGTATTTGAATTTAAACAGAACACATCTTATAAGGAAATCCTGATAGATTCTCACAATAACGCAAACTTTAGCACATTAGCAAAAGATAAGAGCGGCAACATCTGGTTGGGAACTTTTGGTCAAGGTTTATATTACAGAGAAAAAAAAACAGATTTGTTTGTAAAATATCGGCATAAAGATCTTCCAGAAGACTTAAATATTGAAGATCTTCTTATTGATAAAGAAAACAGATTATGGATTGCGACTTATGGAAATGGAGCTTATAAACTTGACCTAACAAACCAGAATCTCACCAACTTTAAAGCCAACAAAGACAACCCATTTGCTATTCAATATAATGACATCTTATGTTTGTATGAAGACGTAACAAATATCATATGGTTGGGTACTGATGGAGCTGGTGCTAATTATTACGATACACATCTTATAAAATTTAATGTATTAACCAATAACCAAGTTCCTAAAACAGTAAATGTTGATGTTGTAAGAAGTATTAGCACTGATAAAGATGATAATATATGGATTGGCACCTCCGGAAAAGGCCTAACCTACATTAACTTTAAGACTAAAGAACATAAAACATTCACTGCCAATAATTCTCCTTTAGCTAGCGATAGAATTATTAGCCTACTCAACAATAACAATAATTTATGGATTGGACATCAAGGGTTTGGTCTAAATATTAGAGATATTAACGGAAACTATAAGTCGTTTCCAGAATTAGCCAATTATACCATTTGGCAAATTGTTAGAGAAAACAATGAACAAAGTTGGCTTTGTACTGAACGAAACGGCCTGATTTTATTCGACATAAATAAAGGAATTATTAAGCAATTTAATACCAGTAATTCTTTATTAACAACCAACGACATAAAAACCGTAACCAATGGCGACAATGGTGAATTATGGATAGGAAGTGACGATAATGGTCTGTATAAGTTACATACAGGTTTAGATCGCGTAGTAAATATTAAAACCATCAATAGTAAGATAAAATCTTTGTACTACCACAATGGTATTCTTTGGATAGGTACCAATGGTAAAGGTCTTAAAAAGTATCATATTGAAAACGATACTTTTGAAACGTTTACAACAACGGATGGTTTACCTAACAATGTTATTTATGGAATTTTACCAGATAACAATGGGAATTTATGGTTAAGTACAAATAATGGCATTAGTAAATTCACCAATCAAACTAAAAATAAATTTGAAAATTATAGCAATTACGATGGGTTACAAGCTTTAGAATTTAATACAGGTGCCTACTATAAAGACAAAAACGATAATCTTTATTTTGGTGGATTAGAAGGCCTCAATTGGTTTAACCCAAACCAATTAACATTTAACACCATAAAACCTAAAACTATTATTACAAAGTTTGAAGTTTATTCAGTAGACCACCCCTTTCAACAAAATGCAGCATTTAAATTCAATAAAAACACTATAACTTTTACGTTTTCGAGCCTGCATTTTTCACAACCTGAGCGTAACTCTTATAAATATCAGTTGGTGAATTACGATGAAAAATGGATAAATGCAGGCAATAGTAATACGGCACATTACACCAACCTTCCTCCTAACGATTATACTTTTAAAGTTATCTCTAGTAATTATGACGGTGTTTGGAATAATACACCTGCAACATATGCATTTACCATTAACAAACCTTGGTATGGTACTAATTTGGCAAAAATTATTTATGTAATCTTAGGGTTGTTATCTGCATTTGCACTTTATTATTATTTAAAATGGCGTTGGCAAATGAAAATGCAACTTCAGTTTGAACACGAAGAAACTAAACGACTTAAAAAGTTAGACGAATTTAAAACCAAATTATACACGAATATTTCTCACGAATTTAGAACACCACTAACCCTAATTTCTGGACCTATAGAAAATCAACTATCAAAACCAGAACTTTCTAAAAGCGATAAAAAAGAGCTACAACTAGTAAAGCAAAATACGGACAGATTAGTATTGTTAGTAGATCAGATGCTAGACCTTTCAATGCTAGATTCGGGGCAAATAAAATTAAGAGTCTCTAAGGGCAACATAACCGTATTGTTAAAACAAATAGTTAGTGCTTTTCAGTATAAAGCCAATCAGAAAAATATTAAGATAAAAAGCAATATTCAAGATATAAAACAAGTGTGGTTTGATAAAGATGTTATTGAAAAGGTAACATCAAACTTATTATCGAATGCTGTAAAATATGCTCCAAAAGAAAGTGAAATTATATTCGATGTCATTCTTCAAGATGATGTATTGGTTTTATCTATAGTAAATTCTAGCGATCGCGTTGGCAGAAAAGACTTGAGTAAGCTGTTTCAGCGATTCTACCAAGACAACAAATTATCTGATGGTGTTGGTGTTGGCCTGGCATTGGTTAGAGATTTAGTCAACTTGTCTAAAGGGAGTATTATTGCGAATAATATTGATGACAATAAAATTCAATTTACAGTAACACTTCCCATTAAGAAAGAAGCCTTTAGTAATGATGAAATCATTGAGAACACTAAAGAGACTCTTAATGAGACTGAACAAGAGGCTTCAGAAATTTTAGTTACCGATAAACCTACAATTTTAGTTGTAGAAGATGAACCAGACATACGTGCTTTTATCGTTTCTAATTTCAAAAAAAATTACTACTTAATTGAGGCGACCAATGGTGAATCTGGTATAGAAAAAGCACGCAAACACATGCCAGATCTTATTATAAGCGACATTATGATGCCAAAGAAAGATGGCATTGAACTCTGTAATGCATTAAAATATGATGAAATTACAAGTCATATTCCAATCATCTTATTAACGGCAAAAGTAGGTAACGCTAATGAAATTACAGGCTTAAAAACTGGAGCTGATGCCTACGTTACCAAACCTTTTAATAGCGAAAAATTAAAGTTGACAGTCGATAATTTAATCGAAACCAGACGACAATTACAAAAACACTTCAGTAAAAATTTTAGCATTACACCAGAATTTTCCATTACCTCTACCGAAAACGATTTTCTTCAAAAAATAAAAGACGTCTTAGACGAATGCCTAACGGATCCAAACCTTACTAGTGAAAAGTTTAGTGAGAAACTACAAATGAGCAGAACGCAACTCCATAGAAAGATGAAAGCAATCTTTGGTTTATCTACCACTGAATTTATTCGTTCACAACGTTTAAAACTATCGCTCGAATTATTAAAAAATTCGGATGCTACAGTATCTGAAATTGCGTATCAAATAGGTTTTAATTCTCCTTCCTATTTTATAAAATGTTTCAAGGACACGTATAAGACAACTCCTAAAGAATACATCTCTTAAGCACTATATCGCAATTAATCAGTTAATTACAAACATCTTTCAACACAATGAAACACCTGTTATATGTTTTGAAACATAATTGATATGATGTATTCAAGCTTCACTATAATTTTACAACTACACTAACTAAGTAGAATTTTTTGAGATGGAAAATCCCATTAAGGACAAACCAAAAGATGATAAAATATATCTCAATATAGACCATTTAAAAAAGGGAAACTATCAGCTCGAAATTCTACTAAATAATAAGGTCATCAAATCTATCAAGATTACTAAATAATATTTAAGGCGCTATTAATCAGTTGTGAAAAGGGAAGTAAGTTGAAATAATCCTGAGTTAGTCATTATTTCCCTTTTCTTTTTATTAAAAGACGAAATCTGATAATGAATGAGATTTTTCAAAATACAGACGCTATAAAGGCTATTATAACAACGTTCCTATTTCAAGGTGCATTTGTATTTATTGGCTTATATATGTTATTAGTTTATATTCAAGTAAAGAAAAAAGACTATTTACTATATGGAATTTATTCTCTTCTATTTGCTGGCTATTTTTTTATAAAAATAGATTTAATGCTAGAGCTAAGATTATTTACAGATAATGTAGACCTAGAATTTAGCTTCTTATTACCCTTATTGTTTTTGCTAACAGGTCTGTATGTGAAATTTATTAATGTTTTTGCAGAAATAAAATCTCACCATGCAAAATTTTCTAAAGAAGTAGACATGTTTACGGTACTCATGTATGTGCTAGCAACAGTGACTTTTTTGTATTTGCTTATAACCAAAGACTCAGAAAACGTTATTAAATACCAATCTTACATTTTTATTCCGCTTCATTTATATTCCGTATATGCTGTAATTAGAGCTTTTATTGTCATTAAATCAAAACTAAGGTATTACATCTTGGTAAGTAATATATGCCTTATTTCTCTAACTATTTTAGGCATGTACTCTGCTTCAACAGCTGTTTATATCCAAGGTGTACATGCCAATAATTTATTTGGTTTCTATAATTTTAATGCATCGCAGCTAGGGGTTTTCTTAGAAATGCTTTGTTTTTCTTTAGGTTTAGGATATAAGTTTAATTTAATTGAAATTGAAAAAGACAAAATCAAAAAATTAGATGAGTTTAAAACTAAACTTTACAATA
This sequence comes from Winogradskyella psychrotolerans, assembly GCF_018860565.1. Lineage (GTDB taxonomy): Bacteria > Bacteroidota > Bacteroidia > Flavobacteriales > Flavobacteriaceae > Winogradskyella > Winogradskyella damuponensis. The sequence goes on along the minus strand of NZ_JAHKPS010000025.1, from coordinate 11,833 downwards.
ATATCTCACACGAATTTAAAACCCCATTAACGCTAATTTCTGGTCCTGTTGAAAATCAATTAGCGAAACCAAATATTTCCGAAGATGATAAGGAGCAATTGAACCTTATTAAAAGAAACTCAAAACGCTTATTAAATTTAGTCAACCAATTATTAGACCTTTCAAAATTAGAATCTGGAAATTTAAAGCTCAATGTATCGCAAGGTAATATTACAATATTACTAAAACAGTTAGTTAAAGCTTTTGAGTATAGCGCTCAAGAAAAACAAATCAAATTCTCTTACAATATTGACACGATGGATGATGTTTGGTTTGATCCTGATGTTATAGAGAAAATCGTTACCAACTTACTTTCTAATGCGATAAAATACACCCCTATTAATGGTAAAATTACGTTTGATGCTAACTTAAATGAAAACTTTATAACAATTGCTATAGTGAATAATGGGAATAAATTAAAAGACGATGAACTTCCAAAATTATTTCAGCGCTATTACCAAAATAATAAGCTAAACGAAGGTGTTGGTATAGGACTGTCCTTAGTAAAAGAGTTAGCTGTTTTATCTCATGGTAATATTATAGCACATACTATGAATTCTGATGATATTCAGTTCACAGTAACTTTGCCTTTAGCGCTCTCCTATTTTGGTACTACAGAAATTTCTCAGCAACCAATTCTAGATCTAACACATGAAGAACTTAAATATTCAGAAAAACACATAAATTCTGCACACATAGAACATAATCAAAAACCTATTTTATTAATCGTTGAAGATGATAACGACATCAGAACTTTTATTCACTCTATTTTTAAAGAAGACTATAAACTTTATGAAGCTTGTAATGGTAAGGAAGGTATAGAAAAAGCTATAAAACTTATACCAGATATTATCATTAGTGATATAATGATGCCTATTAAAAATGGGATCGATATGTGCAACACCTTAAAAGAAGATATAAAAACAAGCCACATACCTATTATTCTACTAACGGCAAAATCTGGTGACAAAAATGAAATACAAGGTTTAAAATCTGGAGCTGACGCATACGTCACAAAACCTTTTAATGTAGAAAAACTTAAAATACGAGTGCAACAAATTGTTGCTAACAGAAATACACTCCACAAATATTACAGTAAAAATAATGCTCTAGACTTCCATGGTATAAATGTTTCTCACACAGAAGATCATTTTTTTCAAAAACTACAAGAAGCTGTAAAAGAAAATATACTACAACCCGATTTTACATCAAAGCAATTAAGTGATTTAATGTTAATGAGTAGAATGCAACTACACAGAAAACTGAAATCGCTTACAGGTTTATCTACTACAGAATTTATTAAAAAAGAACGTATGAAAGTCGCGGTTAGTTTATTAGAACAATCGGATAGTACAATTTCAGAAATTGCTTACCAAACGGGTTTCAATACGTCTTCCTATTTTATAAAATCTTTTAAGTCAATTTACAATTGCACCCCTACCGAATTCGCCTCAAACACCTTAAAACAAGCAACTTAAAATCGATGTTACATAAGTACAATACTTTGTTACATAAGTGCAATCCCGTTATCAGTTAACGATCTAATTTTAGAGTATTAAAGTTATTAATAATCGATTTGTCTATTTGAAAAAATACAAAATGATAACAAAAGGACATACGCTTAATAAAAAAGCAGAAAACATATATATCAATTTAGATCACTTAAAAAGCGGAGACTATTTTATAAAGGTTGTGCTTAATAGCAATGTTGTTAAATCTATAAAAATCAAGAAATCATGAATACTATTTTAAAGCGATTCTATTATTTTTTACTTCCATTACTGTTGCTCTGCTACGGGTGCAAAACAGATAAAAAACCAGTTATAGAAATTACAACCAATAACATGGAAATACAAACTGTTGATTCTATTCCTTCTGGATGGAATACATTCAGCTACAAAAATCAATCTCAGGAAACACACTTTATAGTATTTGAAAAATATCCTGATGGCATAAGTGCTGCCGACACAAAAGCAGACGTATTTCCTGTATTTGATAAAGGCATGACCTTGATTAATGAAGGAAAAACAGAAGAAGGTCTCGCCGCCTTTGGTAATTTACCTCCTTGGTTTTTTAACGTTGTTTTTACTGGAGGTATTGGTTTAACCTCGCCCAATACAACCTCGGAGTCTACTATATATTTAGAACCAGGAAACTACTTAATGGAATGTTATGTAAAAATGCCCAATGGTAAGTTTCATTCTGTGATGGGTATGTTTAAAGAAATACGTGTTACAAATCATAAGAGCGTAATAGAAAAACCACGACCAACCATAGATCTCAATATATCTAGTGCCAATGGTATCACAGCAAATACGTCATACACTAAAGGACAGCACACTATTGCCGTAACATTTACAGATCAAAAAGCACATGAACACTTTTTAGGGCATGATATTCATTTAGTCAAATTAAGTAACGAAGCCAATTTAGAAGAATTAGATCGTTGGATGAATTGGACCAACCCAAAAGGTTTTATATCACCTTCTCCTAAAGGAGTCACTTTTTTAGGAGGTATTCAAGAAATGCCAACAGGTAACACCGGTTATTTTTCAACAAATCTGACGCCAGGTAACTATGCGTTTATTGCCGAAGTACCTAGCCCAAAACAAAAAAATATGCTAAAGCTATTTACGGTAAAACAATAAAGACTTTAAGACATGAAACCTCAATTAAAATTTATACTAACAATAAGCACCTTTTGCTTAATCATAGCTTGTAACAACAATAATACTCAAACAAATAGTATTGCTTACAGTACTAATGATTCAAATGTTGCAATTCAAGTCACCATGGAAGACAAATCATTTGAAATAAAGCAAAATCAATTAATACCACAAATACAAAACAAGTTTCAAAACGATTCAATTCTGCTTGTTTTTAGGGATAATGATAATCCGTTACAAATCAACTTTAACCTCTTTCATACAGATATTTTACAAAAAGGCTCAGCAACATACAACATTCCAAATGTGAATTCAGAAAAACAAACTGTTGATCTCAACCTCTTTAATAAAGATAGAGATGTTAAGCAAATGAATAAACGCATCATATTTAGAAAAGGAACCATCAATATTTCTAAAATCACACCTAAAGGACTACGGATGACCTTTGAAGGAGAAGGCAGTGGAATGATGGAGTATGGTAGGAACTTTCCAATTTCAGGAAACATAAACGTTACATTTTAAAAACAACAAATCTTATGGAATCAGCAAAAACAAAAACAACATCTTCAGAAGGTAAAACAATTGCCATCATTGCCTATTTAACCATTATAGGACTCATTATTGCTTTTGTGATGAACAATGACAAAAAAGATGATTTTGCAAAATATCATATTACCCAATCCTTAGGCTTAGCCATAACAGGTCTTGCTTTGGGCATCATTGGACTTGTACCAATATTAGGTTGGCTCATTAACATCATTGGTGTCTTTGTTTTACTCTATATGTGGATTATGGGATTTATAAATGCTATTAACGAAAGAGAAAAACCTGTTCCCCTTTTAGGCACACATTATATAAAATGGTTTAACAATTTATAATCACATTTATTATGAAAACGAAACACATACTATTAATGATTTTCAGCCTCTTCATGGTCGTAAATGTAGACGCTCAAATCTTAAAAAAGATAAGAAAAAAAGCAGAACAAGCTGCCGAACGTACCATTTTAAAAAAAACTGATCAGGTTGTCTCAAAGAAAACAGAAAAAACCATAGATGATGCTACAACAACAAACAAGTCTAAAAAAAGAAGTCGTAAAAATTCAGAAGAACAAATCGAATCTGAATCAACAAATTCTGCACTAGAGCTTAACACCAAATATAAAACAGACTTCTACAAGGAAGATGTTGTTCTTAAAATACATGAAAATGGAAATAGCAATCAGACACAATATTTTGATGCAGAAGAAGTCGCTGTACGATTAGAATCTAACAAAACACCTAAACCAGGTTATACAGACAGTGAAGGATTTATATATGCTTATAATGACAAAGCACATGCTTACAACAAATCTTCACTAATAGCATCAGGAGGTCAAGGAATGATGATGCCAAACATGATGTTAGAAATGCTAAAGCTACCTCCAGAACCATTTATGGCAAACACACAAAAGCAAATGGATAAAAATATAACCCCAAATCCGTTTAATGGTTTTGTAGAATTTGCCTTTATATACAAACCCGAACATTTTAGATATGAGGATTTTAAAGAAAGTAAACAATCCTTAAGAGGAAAAAGCTATACAAAGTTTGAATTTCTAAACGAGCCTGGCTATGATGGTAGTTATGTGATTTTTGATGACAACGATCGTCTTATTGAAATATATACTAATAAATCAGATACAGAACAGTCTATGAATGCTTTTGACATGGACATGATGCCGCCTGGAGAAAGCCTAATTATTTACGAATACACACCTGTAGAAGTCAATCTGCCACCAGCTAGAGAAGTAAAACCTCGTGGCCAAGATATGATGGGATTAGTAATGGGATCTTTTAAAAAAGACAAAAACACTGAAGATATTGATGAGGATGATTATGATACTAGTAATTCAAAAGGTCAAGTAAAATCTGCCAGAAATGCATTAAAAAATAACAAAGTTACTGCAAAAATGTTACCCGATTCTTATGATTTTGATTGGCAACTTGAAACCGAAATATTGATGGCTTCAAGAAAAAAAGAAGCCATAGATATGACTTTCTTAATTAAAGAAAATGCAAACTATCAAGCAACAAAAATGGTAGATAACAAATCAAAAAACAAAGGTAATGCTACCATGTTATTTGATTCAAATCTTAATATTATGGTCATGTTTATGGAGACTCAAGGCCATAATTTTTTTCAAATGTATCCTATTCCAGAACTTAAAAATACTAATGACAAACCAAATTTTAAAATTACAGATTTAGCTTCAAAAACCATATTAAACTACAATTGCAAAGGCCTACAGCTTGAAGACGACAAGTATATTATAAAAATGTACCATACTATAGAAGCACCTATAAAACTTAGTCATTTCATGAACTTTAATGGCGTAAAAAACATGGATTTACCAGACATAGATCCCAAAATTCTATCCCAATTCTCTAATGGTTTAATTATGGAAATGGAAATGATTGATAAAAAGAAATCTAAGAATAATATAAGTATAACAGCAAAATCTCTAGACAAGAAACCTACAACTATTAGTAAAAAAGATTATCAATCAATGAATTTACTCTCTGGATTTAAAAATTAATAAACAAAACTACATTATGAAAACAAATTTTATAAAAATCATATTGACGGTCATAGTACCCACAATGTTGCATACCTGCTCAAGTAGTGATGACATTACTAATGACGACGACCCACAATCTCAAAGTAATTATATGTATTACAGCATAACAGGTAGTGCTGTTAATCACTCATTTACTATTTCAGAATTTCAGGAAATTGAAAATGATAATATAACGATACTTGGACACGTATATAATGAAGGAACAACACAAGTTGCAAGTTTAGTGTTTGCAAGGTCATTACCTGGTGATGATTTTAAGGAGATTTATATGACACTTCCTACTAATATAGGTGAATTTGCTCTTGGTGAAATTGAAACAGGATCAACCGGTAATATAACAGAGGAGCCTATTTTTAATATGAAATTTTTGTTTGGAGAACTATATGCTTTCTATGATGGTGATAATGATGGTGATAACGATTTACTTACTCATTTACTTTCAAAAAATATTAGTCTAACAATTACTGAATATGAAGAAACCTATAATGATTTTGGAATTTTAACACTTGGACATATTAAAGGGAGTTTTGAAGGGCAGGCATATTACAAAGCCTATACCGGTCCAACTTCTGAGCCAGAAGAATTACTACACTCTGTCACAGGTAGCTTTGAATACACGATACCTAACAATAACTTGTAAAATAATCTTAAATATTCAATCATGAAAAAAATCCATATATTAATTACAGCCATAGTTATTATCACATTTTCTCTTACAGCGTCAGCTCAATCAGACACAAAAATAGGAGCACTATTAGGTTATGGTACCGAAATTAAAACTATAGGTTTAGGTGCCAATGCAGAGTTTCCGATAATGGAAAAATTAACCATTTCACCATCGTTTATTTATTATTTACCTAAAGATGAAAGCGGTATAAAAATAAACTGGTTTGAAGTTAATGCCAATGCCAACTATTACTTTCTAGATGAAGAAAACATTGATGTTTACGGTATTGCAGGTCTTAACTACTCTAGTATTAAAGTAAAATACGAAAACAGCTTTGGATTAGGAGGTGATTTCTCTAGTAGTGATGGTCGTATCGGTCTCAACTTAGGCGCAGGTGCCAATTTTAACATCGGAAGTAGCATCACCCCTTTCGCAGAAATAAAATACGTTATAATAGATGGTGGACAGCTTGTTATTGCAGACGGTGTAAAGTTTAATTTATAAATCGTATCATATGAAGCCTATATTGCCTACAATAAAACTCTTATTGCTCTTATCGTTAATTACGATGTCTTGCAGTAAAAATAATGATGATTCTAATGATACTCCACAACAACTTATTTATATCAATTATAGTGTCACTGGCAATCAAGTAAACGATACGTTCAATATTGTGACTGATAATATCAGTAATCCAAGCGTAATTGCTGTAGCCAATATTTTTCCTGAGAGCAATTCTCAAACCTTAAAGAAGGCCGTAATCGTTTATAACGATATCAATCAATCTATTAATGCATCATTAAGTATTCCTGCAAGAACAGGTTTGACTGAAGTATTAGATGGCCATACAGATTTCGATTTACTTTTTGGATTTAATGATTTAGAATTAGGTCTAGAAGCCAAATCTATTTCTGTAGAAGTTCTGCAAATTGAACATAATGATATTTATGTTACTAGTATAAAGGGATCTTTCCAAGGAATTGCTGTTGATAAAGTCAATATCAATGGCGATGAAATTGAAGAAACTTACATTGTAGATGGAGAGTTTGAGTATAATGCGTACAGCAACAATTGACACTTTATAAAAACAAATACACTACTAAAAAGACACTTTTAACCCGACTTAAAAAAAACATATCACACATTTATTAATTAAATAAATACATATTATGAAAACTTTAAAAATTACTATTTTATGCACATTACTGAATCTATTTGGCTTTTCCCAAACGATTCACACCGTTGACAACCGAGATCAATCTGGAGCCCAATTTACAGATTTGCAAACTGCTATAAATACAGCTAGTACAGGAGATATAATTCAAGTGCACCCTTCTCCTAATTCTTATGAGTCTATAACTATTGATAAAACGCTCACTATTATGGGGCTTGGTCACAACTCTGATGTTACTGGAGACGAAATCGCTAGCCTTAATACCATTACGTTTATTAATAATTCAGCTGGTTCACAAATAAAAGGTTTATCAATTAACAATATAAAGTGCGGTACATCCAGTACTAGTCCCGATCAAACCAATATGCACATTATTAACAATCGTATTAGATCTAATGTTACCGGATCTACTACTGATAACCTTAGTGATGGATGGATTATTGAAGGCAATTATTTTTCAAGTACTAGCACAAATATAAACTCTCAAACAGGGACTAACAATTGGCAGATAAAGAATAATTTTTTAAGAGGTTCCATTACTAATCTCAATAATACTTCAATCGTTACAAATAATATATTTCTTACTACATTTAGTTCTGAAACATTTTTCTCTTATTGCTCTAACACATTAGTGAATAACAATATTTTCTTATCTACAGGGACTCTAACAGAAATAGGCATATATAGTTCTACAATAACATTTGTAAGTAATATAACCTACAGCTATTACGGTGCTACTATTAGTCCGTTATCAGGAAGCAATAATTTAGATAATACCAATCCCTTATTTGAAAACGTGCCATTTGAATCTGTAACTGATTTTTATATTAACGACTTTAATTTAGCTAGTGGATCACCAGGAATCAATGCAGGAAGCGATGGAACAGATATAGGTCTTTATGGAAATAACTTTGCGTTTGATCCCGATGGTAGACCTAATCTTACTCCATATGCGGAAAGTATCACCATTACAAATAGTGTTGTTGCTCCAGGACAAACACTTAATGTAGACTTTACTGCAACACAAAAACAATAGTAATGAAACGTATTTTACTCATCCTGATTTGCACTATAGGCGCATTTTGTAATGGCTGGAGCCAGATTACAGATGCCGAATATTTTATAGACCTAGATCCTGGTGTTGGGAATGCCAATGAATTAGCAGTTACTTCTGGCAATACTATTAGTTCAAACTTTAGTATACCAACCAATGGATTAAGCAATGGATTGCATGTACTCCATATCCGAGTTAAAGGTACTAACGATATATGGAGTATGTATTATCGTGATTATTTTTATATACATACTATAGAAATTCCTCCTGTAGGCTCAAACTTAAGTGAAGCTGAATACTTTATCGATACCGATCCTGGTGTTGGCAATGGCACTTCCTTATCTATTACAGCTGATCAAACACTCAATGACACCTTTAATATTCCAACTGCAGGTCTCGATAATGGCTTGCATGTATTACATATACGTGTAAAGGATTTAGACCATAATTGGGGTTTGTTCTACAGAGATTACTTTTATATTCAAACCATCTCTAATGTTGTTTCATCACCTATAACAGCTGCAGAATACTTTTTTGATACTGATCCAGGCATTGGTAATGGTGCATCAATTCCAATAACCGAAGGTTTTACAATTAATGAAACTTTTGCCATACCCGTTCCTGAAGATATGACCGATGGCATTCATTATTTATATCTTAGAGTAAAGAATATGGATAATAACTGGTCTGCTTACATATTTGAACTCTTTAATGTAGACAGTAGTTTATCTGTAGAAAATTTAGACCATACAAATTTTAAGGTTTTTCCTAACCCAACACATACGATATTAAATGTTCAATTTCATACAGATGTAAACTATTCATTACAACTGTTTGATATACATGGAAAAAAACTCATTCATACAACAACGAATAGTAGACTTGAAAAAATGGATTTTTCAAATTATCCTAAAGGGATGTATTTACTCCACATAATAGAACAAAACACGAATAAACGTTCTGTTGCTAAAATTATTAAATCATAGAATAAAAGAGTTAGTCTTCTTTTACAAAAAAGCTTCGATAACGAAGCTTTTTTTTATGCCATTGAGTGAAATCTGGACATAGCATCTATATTATTATCATTAACCTATAACCTAGAAAAGTATAATAATTATGATTTTAATTCTTGAAGGACCAATCGTAATTCTCCATAAGAATATTTATCATCTATTTGATGTTTTAAATCTGAAAGGTTTTCGAAAGTAAGAGTTGGGATAATCGCTTTTAATTCTTTATAATGTGTTGAAGACATTAAATCCGTAATTTTCACTTCACCTGAAGCAATAAAATCCGCTAGATGTCCAAATATAGTACTAGAATTTAATTCACGTTCTAAGGCAATTTGATCAATTGATTTTCCCGATTTAAATAAATCTAAAGATATTTTCTTGGTATCCCCTTTTCGTTTTTTAGGTTTTAATTCATCAAATACAGAATGATCGTTAGAAGTTTCAATATCATTTTCATTACAATAATCCGTTATAACTTTTAATATGTCTGCCCCATATTTTTCAATTCTCGTTTTACCCATACCATGAACCTCTTTCAATTCTTGTTTAGAAGTTGGTAGTAATTCACACATGGCATATAACGATTTTTGTGTAAAAATTTGAAAATGAACTAAGCCTTCACGTTTAGCAATTTGATTTCTTAATTCTCGTAATAATTCAAACAGTTCAACATTAGTTGTACCATCTATAATTGTTTTACGCTGTTTCTTTGGCTTTTCTTTACCTAAGAATACTGATTTTGCTCTTAAGTTTAAAAATGTATCTGTATTGAAACCATCAGTTAAACCTTCAAAGTAAGAAAGCTTAGCTTCTAATAGTTCCTCTAAAGTATCTAATTGCTTAACAATATCTTTTTGAATGGCTTTGTTATCAGTAGAAAAATTTAACTCTTTTAAAGGGGCTTCTATAGTTGAAGTCGTTTGATCTTTAAAATAACCCAAGGCTTTTTTAAACCGTTGTTGCACCACATCGCTCAGCTCAGGAATATCTTTAAGGTTGACTAAAGTTTGTAATTGTGATTTAAAACCATTACTTATTTTAAGAAGATTTGTTACACTATCTTTAATTGTAATAATCGGAGCTTCTATTGTACCTTCAATACTACCTCTGTTTTTATAATAAATATCTAAAACACGATTAGCGGGATAGATAAAGCCATAAAAATTGAATACTTCTGAAATTAAATCTAATTGATAATTACGTTTTGATTCCAATAAAATAGAATCATTAGGTTGATTTTCTTCTACTTTCTTATTAAATTCAATAACATTATAATCACTAATTATTTGATTCGATTCAATTTTACTTTTTAAAACCAAACCTTCTAATGATTTACAACGACTCAATGCCACATAAGTTTGTCCGTGAGCAAAAGCTCCCTGAGCATCAATAATTGCTTTTTCAAAAGTTAATCCCTGACTTTTATGAATTGTAATAGACCAAGCTAAGCGCAATGGAATTTGTGTAAAACTACCTATTTTATCTTCAGAGATAGCTTTGGTATCAGCATCAACAGTATATTTTATATTTTCCCAAGTTTCTAATTTTGTAGTGATATTAAAATCGTCATCCGGACAGTGTACAATAACTTCATCCTTTTCTAATAATAGCACCTTACCTATTTTACCATTAAAGTATCGTTTCTCTTGAGAGCTATCATTTTTAATAAACATAACCTGTGCTCCAACTTTTAACTCTAATGTTTCTTTATTAGGAAAAGAATGTTCTGGAAAATTTCCTTCAATAATGGCTTTATATGTCCATGTTTTACCTTTCAACTTATCTAACTCTACCAAATTAGTTTGTCGTGCTTTATTATTATGTGTGGTTAGGGACACATACCCATCATCTTCATTGGGTTCAAAATCTGGTGAAAACCGTTTATTTAATTCTTCGGCTAAAGCAATGCTTAAATTATTATTCCTGATTTCATTCAAAATATTAATAAACAGCGGATTTTCTTGTCTATAAATATGTTTTAGTTCTATAGTAATAGGATTACTATTTTGGTAAGATATACTACTAAAAAAGAATGCATTCTTATAGAAGGGCTTTAGAAGTCTCCACTCATGATCCTTTATCACTGGAGACAATTGTTGTAAATCACCAATCATTAACAACTGTACGCCGCCAAATACTTTATTTCTATCCTTATAGCGTCTTAAGGTTTGATCTATACCATCTAGTAAATCAGCTCTAACCATACTAATCTCGTCAATGACCAATAAGTCTAAAGACTTAATTATATCTATTTTAGTTTTGCTGAATTTTCGTTTGAAACTTGATGAAGACATTTCATCATTTGGTAAAATAGGTCCAAACGGCATTTGAAAAAAAGAATGAATTGTAACACCTTTAGCATTTATGGCAGCTACTCCTGTAGGAGCAACAATGACCATTCGTTTATTTCCCTGAAGTTTTAGTTTATGTAAGAAGGTGGTTTTACCAGTACCAGCCTTTCCTGTTAAAAAGACATTTCTATTAGTATTGTTTACAAACTTCCATGCTAAATCTAATTCTAAATTTTCTTTCATAATTCAATTCCAAATAAAGAATGAAGATAATAAAAAAGGTTAATTGATTTACTTCAAGATAGATTC
>NZ_JAHKPS010000006.1 GCF_018860565.1 Winogradskyella psychrotolerans | reverse complement strand
AAATATAATTCATAAAGAATTTCTGTATTCTGAGGGAATTTAATTATTGCTTCCTCCAAGGAATTAACTGCGACTGTTGGATGACCGTCCTTTAGTGATTTACTTGCAGAATCAATTATTGCATTTATTTCTGTATTTTGATTAGAAATACATGAGAATAGAGATAATAATGTAATCAATAAAAAGAATCGGTTCTTCATAATTACTAGCAACGTGTTTGTGTATGGTTAGTTGCGTGGTTAAGCAACTAAGTTAGCAAACTTTAACGAACCCGTGAATATTCCGCAGGAATATTCGCAAGTAGGCTCAATAAAGCAATTAAATATACACGGTGTTGCCATTAGTTATTTCTTTTAATTATTTTTGATAAATATTCTTTAAAAATTCCAACACAGGTTTCATCTTTTATTTCAATTGTTTCATTTCCTAAAGACAAATAGTAATAAGTTCCAGGTCCACATCTTCTCATTGCTGAATTCAGTAATCTTAATTTCTTTTCGAACATTATTAGACTTTCAAGGTCATTCTTATCAAGTTTAATTACTTTTTTTTCTTTGATTTTTTTTCCATTTCGTTCTTCAACATATTTATATTTTAGGATAGCACCATTTTTATTAGGAATAATTTTAATCTCTGTATCTGTATATACAAAACAACTACCTCCAGACAATTTTAATTTCCAATTCTTATTTTCCTCCAGACTTTTTTCAATAAAGGTCTTTATTTCATAATCTTTCATTTTTTCGACACACAAAAAAAGTTTTTGAGTTTGAGGTGTAATAAAAAATGTAGTATCTGTTTTCTGATTATAAATATTATTATATTGAATTTTGACTTCGTTTTCAGAAGTTTCAAACCTAAATAAATCAAACTTAGATTTAGTGGTTTGACTAATTACTTTGTGTTCATTCAATATTTTAAATTTAATTTCAGAAATATCTCTATTCGAGTCCCTATCATTAATGCAGTCATATGCGATTAATTCAATTGTATTTTGACAAATTATTGAATTACTGCAAATAAATATTAGTATTAACAGGATTTTTTTCATAATTAATGGCAACGTGTT
>NZ_JAHKPS010000007.1 GCF_018860565.1 Winogradskyella psychrotolerans | reverse complement strand
CATCTTCAAACGTATCCGTAATTGAAACGTTGTCTAAAGTAACATCTCCTGTATTAGTTACTGTAATGGTGTACGTCATCTCATCTCCTAGACTTGCGCCTGATGGTGCAACATCATTTGTGATTGCTACTGTTTTTACTGCTTCGATGCTTGGGCTTTGTACTATCTCTACATCTGTTGGATCATCGTCACTTGTCGCATCTGTTGGATCATCACTGTTATCACTCACTGAATCTCCTTGTGGATCCGTTCCTTCTGCGGTCGCTTGGTTCGTTACAACACCTGCATCAATATCATCTTGCGTGATTGCATACGTTGCGGTGTACACTATCGTGCCGTTTCCTACAACCATATCTTCTAGGTCACCATCGCCATCTGCATCCGTTCCGCCACTTACATACGTTGGTGTTGGTAATATACCTGTTCCTGTAAAGTTACCTGAAACTTCATTCACACTTACGTCATATACTGTAACGTCGCCTGTGTTGGTCACTGTATAGGTATAGGTTATGATATCACCTACACTTACTGCATTATCAGCGCCCAAGTCTAAACTACCTGTTTTGGTAATGCTTAACTCTGGACTTTGTACTAAGTCTGTTCGTGTTGGATCTTCTGTAGGATTCGTACCTGTATCTGGTCCATCTACCGTCTCATTATCCAAGATTGGATCACCATTTGGATCTACATCTGTATCTGAAACATCGGTTACATCATCTGTTCCTATTGGACTATCTCCTATTGCAGTTGCACTGTTCTCTACAAAACCTGCATCTATATCCGCTTGAGTAATTGTTTGCACTACCGTTACGATAGCACTTGCGTTTGGTGCTAAACTTGGAATGTTTGTCAGTCCACCTGGGTACGATAATGTTCCCAAGTCTGCATTCACATCAGTAATCTCAATATCGGTTATTGTTACATCCCCTGTGTTAACTACAATAATACTGTAGGAAATAACATCGTTCAATACCGCTCCTGAAGTCGTTATAGTTTTTGTAACTGTTAACTCTGGGTTTTGAGAAATTTCAAAAGGCGTAACATCATTTGTTGGATCGGAATCGTTACTATCCCCATTTATAGAATTGATATCATCAGTCTCTACTGTTTCTGGATCCGTTACAACCGTTCCATCACTAGTTGTACCAGTATCGGAAACATCTGTGATATCATCACTTGGGTCTAAAGTATCTCCTCCTGGTGCTTCCGCACTTACAATTGCTGAATTCTCTATTCCCCCATTATCAATATCTGACTGAGTAATTACGTATGTTGCACTACACGTCGTATTAGCGCCTGGAGAAAGAGTTGTTGAAACACATGTTACTGTGCCTACTAATGGATCTGTAACAATAATATTTGTTAATGTTTCGTCTCCAGTATTAGTAACAGTAAATTCGTAAGTTATTTCATCATCTAATATTCCTATTGCACCTAAAGCATCTACACTAGATACACTTTTAATTAAACTAATAGAACAATTTGCTTCCACTAAAACAATTGGCTCTAATGCGACTTCAACACAATCAGGGTTTCCTGCATATCTAACAGCGACAGTATATGATCCTGCTGCAAGTCCACTAAAGTTAGGTGTTGGAAGAAAAGGACCTGCCAAACCATTTACACTATATTCCATAGCACCTCCACCATTATTTATTGCGCCAATATTAATAGAGCCAGTATTTGTTGCACAAGTTGGTTGTACAACAGTAGTTGCAAGATTAATTGTTGGGGGAGGAGTTAAAAATGCATTATCATAAATTATGAACGCCTTTCCATCACCACCATCACCAAAGTTTGGACCTGGGTCAGCAGCACCTGTTTGAGTAACTCTAATTCCTTGTACATCTGTACCAGAAGGCACTAATGCCGTTAATGGATAAATGGCTACATATATCTCCTGAGTATAATCAGTTGCAACACCTGTATTAATGTAAACTGATGGATTTGCTAACACAATATTACCTATTAAATTTAATGAACCATCTAAAGCTTGAATACTCATTTCATTATTACCATTACGTTCTGTAATTACCAAATAACGATTAGAAGCAGCTGCTATAGGTGTATTATAAATAAACTCATTAAAATCAGTGGGATCGATAGTATTATCCATAGACACATAGTGTCTTAAATCATTTTCAAAATTTGCGGCTAATAATGCAGCATTATATATCGCTGGATCATCAGCTATAGTTGCAGTTGTACCTAATTGATCCGTAACAAATTGACTCGCAGCTTGTGGATTAGCATACTGATAGTTCACATTATTAGGTATATAAATCTCCGTAAACGGATTTGGTTGACCTGCTACCGTTATAGAATTTAATACTGCAGGGAATCCTGCATTAGGCGCACTAGATATATTAAAACTAACTTCGCTAGATAAAAGCGCCGCAGTAGGATTCCCTACAGGTATAATATCATAACAACTTTCATCACTACATTCAAAAGGAGCAGTTACAACATCGTTAACGGTTAAAGTTCTGTTGGCATCAGCTGAAAAAGTAGCAGTAAACGACAAATTGGTGCCATTTGCTGGTAATTCTACACCTGTAAATGTATAGGAAGGCGCTGTTAAACTTGCTACAGGAACTGTTCTAGTCGCATCTCCCGTTAATTCTAAGTTACCTGTTGCTGGTGGATCATAAAAGAAGACAGTTATGTCTGCAGTAAAAGTATCATCAGTTGTAATTAACGGAGTACCGTTATCACTACAAGCCGATTCATTACTTGAAACTATATCACAAATATCAGGAACATCTAAAACGATTGGAGATAAAGCAACTTCTACACAACTAGGTGAGGAAATATATCTAACAGCAATTGTATATGAACCAGGAGCCAAGTTGCTAAAGTTAGGACTTGGTTGAAAAGGACCTGCCAAACCATTCACACTATATTCCATAGCACCTCCACCATTATCCAAAGCATCAATAGAGATAGAGCCTTGAATAGATACACAATCTGGCTGAACAGCTGATGTTGTATATTCTATAGTAGGTGGTAAAACTAAGAATGAAGGGTCATAAATGATGAACGCTTTTCCATCTCCTCCATCTCCAGCTGTTGCGCCACTTTGAGTAATTCTAATACCTTGAACATCTGTTCCAGATGGCACTAACGCGGTTAATGGGTAAATAGCTAAAAATACATGTTGCGTAAAATCGGTAGCAACACCAGTATCAATATAATTTGTTGCATTTGCCAATACAATATTCCCTGTAGGATTTAAAGAATTATCTAAGGCCTGAATACTTAATTCATTATTACCATTTCGTTCAGTAACAACAATATATCTATTAGAAGCAGAAGCAATTGGAGAGTTATAAATGTATTCATTATAATCTGTTGGATCTATGGTATTATCCATTGATACATAATGCCTTAAATCATTTTCAGCATTTGCAGCAAGTAAAGCTGCATTATAAATTTCTACTCCATCCGCTATTGTAGCTGTTGTACTCAATTGATCTCTAACATACTGACTATTTCCTGCTGGATTTGCATATTGGTAATTTATATTATTAGGCGCATAAATCGCAGTAAAAGGATTTGGTTCACCTGCTATTGTGATTGAATTCAATTCTGCAGGAAAACCTGCACTTAATCCACTATCTATATCAAAAGTTACATCCGCTGCATCTATAGCCGCTGTTGGGTTTCCGGCAGGAATATCATCAATACACAAACTACATCCAGATGACAAACTATCATCTGTTACTGTTGGATTAGTACCTTTAGTATAATCAACACCAGTTTCAGAGACCAATCCATTTGCTATGTTAACAGTTGAAGGATCGCCCAAACCAAATTGACCACCATCTCCACCATCAGCATTATTATCATCATAGGCCTCATTAGCATCTGAACAGCCATCTCCATCACTATCTGTGTTCAGGAAATTAAAAATTCCACTAGTTGTAGCTATTGGAGTAAGACCTGTTCCGGCAGTGGCCGGCACTCCTTCTGTATTTACTGCTCCATCAGCTATTCCATCATTATTAGCATCTGTTCCACCAGCTTCGTCAACATCGTAGATTCCATCGTTATCTGAGTCTAAATCAAGATGATTTGGAACACCATCACCATCAACATCAAATACATCTGGAATATTATTACCATCTAAATCGGTATAATCGGTAGCAGACCCATCACCTACACCTCCATTATCGATAACATCTAGATAATTAAGAACACCGTCACCATCAGCATCACCCGTAGGAATATTGCCAGACAAACCTTCATCTATATCTAAAATACCATCATTATCACTATCTAGATCTGACGAATCATATACACCATCACAATCTGAATCGGTTTCAGAAACTGTAGATAAATTATTACTATAATCAGGATCTGATTGAGCCATATTAGTAATACTTGCATTATAGACAATAGGTAACGTTGGAGATGTAGATCCATTTACCGTTAAGATTACACTTTCACCTGCTTGCAAACCAAAAATCACCCATTCATTTAAAACTGAATCGTAAGAAGCTGTACCAGACCCAGATGAAAAAACCGCAGAACTACTAGTGTAACTTACACCTAACGGTAACGGAGATTCCACTACAAAACTGTAACTGTTGTTGGCACTGTTATTTGTAACCGTAGCAACCAAATCAACATCAGTTGTTGTACACAAGCTCGTTGAAGATGCTACACTAGCATCAATACTCAAATCTACTGCGGTACTAAACCCTAGACTATTAGTATTATAAGCTGTAAAAGCGATATCTGTATTACCTGATGTTGTGTGCACAAATTTTACTATTTGCGAAGAATTACCAGCTGTAATTCCAAAATCACTCAACAAAAATGATAAAACCCTAAAATCTCTATATGTATTTTCACCAAATGTACTAACAACGCTCCCTGTACTAGGATCTACATTATAAATAGTCCAATCTACACCCGCAACAACCGGAGTAGAAGAAAAATCAACAACAACAACATTCCCTACAGTATTTCCTAGGTTATCTACAAACTTAAATGTATCACTACCTCCAGGCGCACCTGTCTGATTCACGATTATATCAGGTATGTTATCTGTAATATTTGCTACTGAAAGAACGGTTAAATCATCATATCCAATATCTTGCGGATCAATATTGAAAAAATTTGTACTCATCTCTAAACCACTAGCTCCATCTCTAACAAAATTAGTTGGCACTATTGGTGAAAAATTATTAATATAATCTGAAGGAGTATTGGTTTGGTTCACCCCACCCCAATTGTAAGCTACCCCCAACAATTCTGGGTTACTGTAATTGATTACACCTGGTATCGGAAAAGCACGAAAGTTAGCTGGAGTAAAAACAATCCCATTGGATGTTAAAACAGAATCGTCTACACCTGTAGAGTACGTAACACCATCAGCTATAAATCCTAATAAATTATTTGAATCTGTTGCCGTAACTGTTGCTCCAGTAGAAGAAACAAAAAAGCCGCCTTGATCACCATAAATGGTTGTTACATCTTCTTGAGCATTCATTATTAAAAATGACGAAAAGAAACCAACAAGAAAAAAGGTTTTTAACCTAAACAAAGATAACTTCGCTAAAACCATGCACATATATAAACTGGTATTAATATTCTTAGTAAAAGAGAATCGAGTAGAGATTTTCATATGATTATATAGTTGATGTATAATTCAGTTTGAGTAAATAAAACATATTACAAATATCGATAAAATGACAAATAAATCCGACAAAGTGCAAATAAATATTTTTTTTTGTAAGACAAATCTATATTTAATAGAAAAAACCTACAAATATTAAATAATAAGACACATTAAATTGCCTTTAAGTCACACTTAAAATCTTAAAATAGCTAAACATTATTGTATTAGTGAAGAGATTTACTATTAATCAACTTCAAAAAATTAATCCCCTAATTTAGTAAGAGTAAAATTACAAAAAATTTGATATCTTTTAATTTTTAATGAAACTTTTATTCAACAATATATTGAATATAAATAGATAACACTAAAATGTTAGAGTAACAAGTGATTTTGCCTTTATACTTAGGTCAACACTACAATGTTCTAAAGCTACTTAAACATGCTGTATCATAAAAAAGTAATCCTATTTATATCAATAAAAAAGAGAATTATACTACAAAAATTCATAATAAAACAAATTTAAAAAAGGTCTTAATAAACATTAATTTGCCAGACAAATACGTCTAACTATAATTGATGCTAAACAATATTAAAATATCTTAAAAGCTATTAATTAGTTATTTTAAATGGAGTTATTAATGGTATATTTGCATTCCTTTTTAATAATTTTTATGAGCTTTTTAAAAGAAATTAACAGACGACGTACTTTTGGTATTATATCACACCCAGATGCAGGTAAGACCACATTAACAGAGAAACTATTATTATTTGGTGGAGCCATACAAGAAGCTGGTGCTGTAAAAAGTAATAAAATAAAAAAAGGGGCTACCAGTGATTTTATGGAAATAGAGCGTCAGCGTGGTATTTCTGTAGCGACCTCTGTTTTGGCTTTTGAATACAATGGCATTAAAATTAATATTTTAGATACTCCTGGTCACAAGGATTTTGCTGAAGACACTTTTAGAACTTTAACTGCTGTAGATAGTGTAATTGTGGTTATTGATGTTGCCAAAGGTGTTGAGGAACAAACTGAAAAATTAGTTCAGGTTTGTAGAATGCGTAATATCCCAATGATTGTTTTTATTAATAAAATGGATAGAGAGGGTAAAGACGCTTTTGATCTATTAGATGAGATTGAACAAAAATTAGGACTAAAAGTTGTGCCTTTAAGCTTTCCTATTGGTATGGGCTATGACTTTAAAGGCATCTATAATATATGGGAAAAGAATATTAATTTATTTTCAGGAGATAGTAGAAAGGACATAGAAGAAACTATCGAAATCTCGGATTTAGCATCGCCAGAATTAGATAAACTTGTTGGTGAAAATACGGCAAACACATTAAGAGAAGAAATAGAATTGGTAAGTGGTATCTACCCTCAATTCGATAAAGAAGATTATTTAAACGGAGAACAACAACCTGTATTCTTTGGTTCTGCATTAAATAATTTTGGTGTTAGAGAATTACTAGATTGTTTTGTAGAAATTGCTCCTAAGCCAAGACCAAAACAAAGTGAAGAGCGCATAGTAAAACCTGACGAAAAAGCATTTAGTGGTTTTGTTTTTAAAATTCATGCCAACATGGATCCCAACCACAGAAATAGATTAGCGTTTATAAAGATTGTATCTGGAGAGTTTAAACGAAACACTCCTTATTTACACGTACGACATAATAAAAAACTAAAATTTTCTAGTCCAAACGCATTCTTTGCTGAAAAGAAAGAGATTGTAGACATTTCTTACCCAGGTGATATCGTTGGTTTACAAGATACCGGAAGCTTTAAAATTGGCGACACTCTAACTGAAGGAGAAGTGCTAAATTATAAAGGAGTTCCGAGCTTTTCACCAGAACACTTTAGATACATTAATAATGCTGATCCAATGAAAGCAAAGCAGTTATACAAAGGTATCGATCAGTTAATGGACGAAGGTGTTGCTCAATTATTTACTTTAGATTTAAACGGTAGAAAAGTAATAGGTACTGTAGGTGCACTTCAGTATGAAGTCATTCAATATAGATTAGAACATGAATATGGTGCTAAATGTACTTATGAAAATCTAAACGTACATAAAGCTTGTTGGGTTAAAACAGATAATGAAAAAAGTGAAGAATTTAAAGAGTTTATTAGAGTAAAACAACGCTTCTTAGCCAGAGATAAGCAAAATCAATTGGTGTTTTTGGCAGATTCTATGTTTTCACTACAAATGACTCAACAAAAATATCCAAGTATTACTTTTCATTTCACTTCGGAATTTGAATAGAACTTGGTATGCCCTTCATCGAATGACACAGATTATTCTTTCAAAAACAATCAATTTAACGACTAAAAATACTTTTTATCGAATAATTGATTATAATCAAAAATCATTCAATACTTTAATAATACGATTAACCCCAAACTAATCTACTTATTATGGAAATTAACGCAAACGTTTTCAGTAACGCTGAAATTACCGTTACTTACAAGCCTCGCTGTTGTGCCAATGCTGGCATTTGTGCAAGACAACTTTCAGATGTATTTAGAAATTCTGTGATTCCTTGGATTGATTTAGAAGGAGCACAAACTGATGCTATTATTAATCAGATTAAAAAGTGTCCTTCAGGGGCATT
Organism: Winogradskyella psychrotolerans; assembly: GCF_018860565.1. Classification (GTDB taxonomy): domain Bacteria; phylum Bacteroidota; class Bacteroidia; order Flavobacteriales; family Flavobacteriaceae; genus Winogradskyella; species Winogradskyella damuponensis. The sequence goes on along the minus strand of NZ_JAHKPS010000007.1, from coordinate 79,777 downwards.
AAAATATTATTTGAATCGGAAAGATGTTGCCTAAACGAAACATTTAGCCAATAAAAAAAACCTTTGAACTAAGAATTCAAAGGTTTTTTTGTGTCAAAATCAAAAATATCACGTTTAACAAGATTTAAAGACACTTTGACTACTGTCTTTATTATTTATATTAAAAAAACATAAAACAAGCTTAAACACTATTTAAAATAATCCAATTTTGATTAATAAAATCTATAAAAAATAATTTATCGATTCCTAAAATCTATAATTTATTTTTAAGCTTTTAAGCCTGACCTGTTGGTCCAAAATTTAAAGGAATTGGAGGTTGTTCGTAATCTTTAATTTCTCCATGTGCTTTTTCAAATCTAACGACATTATCACCTAATGCTTTTAATAAACGTTTAGCATGTTGTGGAGTTAAGATAATACGAGACTTCACTTTACTTTTTGGAGTTCCTGGCATAATACTTACAAAATCAACTACAAATTCTGAAACAGAATGATTAATAATTGCTAAGTTAGAATATGTACCTTCTGCTATTTTTTCGTCTAATTCAATATTAATTTGTCCTTTTTTAGGAGTATTTTTTTCGTCTGCCATAATTATTTTTTTAATTTAAAATATAAAAGCCTTCTCGTTAATAACTTGAAGGCTTTTACTCTATTATAATATACTTCTCAATTTAATGAGATCCCGAATCAAGTTCGGGATAAATGACTTACAGCTTTCACTTTGCTTTCGGCTTGTGAAAACTGCGTCTTATTTAATTAAAGTTCATTTCTTCTTTAGCCTTCATCATTTCATTAAATTCTGCTTTAGAACCAACAATAATGTTTTCGTATTCTCTAACACCTGTACCTGCTGGTATTCTGTGTCCTACAATTACATTTTCTTTAAGTCCTTCTAGTGAATCAACCTTACCATTTACAGCTGCCTCGTTAAGAACTTTAGTTGTTTCTTGGAACGATGCCGCTGATATAAACGACTTAGTTTGTAATGATGCTCTAGTAATACCTTGTAATATTGGAGTAGCTGTCGCAGGACTAGCGTCTCTTGCAGTTACAAGATTTTTATCTTCTCTACGTAAACTAGAGTTTTCATCTCTTAAATCTCTAACAGTTACTATTTGACCAGATTTTAAATTCTGAGAATCACCAGCATCTTCTACCACTTTCATTCCGAAAATTTTATCATTTTCTTCAATGAAATCTGATTTATGAACTAATTGGTTTTCTAAGAAAATTGTATCACCAGAATCTATGATTCTAACTTTACGCATCATTTGTCTTACAACAACTTCGAAATGCTTATCATTAATTTTTACACCTTGTAAACGATATACTTCTTGTACTTCGTTAACTAAGTATTGTTGAACCGCAGATGGGCCTTTAATGTTAAGAATATCATTTGGTGTTATAGATCCATCCGATAAAGGCATACCAGCTTTTACATAATCATTTTCTTGAACAAGAATCTGATTAGATAGTTTTACTAAATATTTTTTAACCTCACCTAATTTAGATTCGATAATAATCTCACGGTTACCACGCTTAATCTTACCAAAAGAAACTACACCATCAATTGCACTTACTACAGCTGGATTAGAAGGGTTACGTGCTTCAAATAATTCTGTTACACGAGGAAGACCACCAGTAATATCACCTGCTTTTGCAGATTTACGAGGTATCTTAACTAAGATCTTTCCAATATCAATCTTGTCACCATCATCAATCATTATGTGTGCACCAACTGGTAAGTTGTAAGAACGGATTGTTTCACCTTTCTTATCTTCAATTAATAATGTTGGTATTAACTTCTTGTTTCTAGATTCTGAAATTACTTTCTCTTGGAAACCAGTTTGCTCATCAATTTCAACTTGATATGTTACACCTTGTTCAATGTTTTCATACTTCACCTGACCAGCGAATTCTGAAATAATTACACCGTTATATGGATCCCATTGACAAACAACATCGTCTTTCTTCAATTTGTCTCCTGGCTTAACATATATAAATGAACCGTAAGGAATATTATTAGTACTTAAAACAATACCTGTTTTAGCATCCATTAATTTTAATTCTGATGTTCTAGAAATAACAACATCAACTTCATTTCCGTCGTTATCTTTAGATTTTACAGTTTTAAGATCTTCTATTTCTGCAATTCCATCAAACTTAACTGTTAATTTATTCTCTTCAGAAATGTTACTTGCAATACCACCTACGTGGAATGTACGTAATGTTAACTGTGTACCAGGCTCACCAATAGACTGAGCTGCAACTACACCAACTGCTTCACCACGTTGTACCATTTTACCTGTAGCCAAGTTACGACCGTAACATTTCACACAGATACCTTTTTTAGCTTCACATGATAATGGAGAACGTACTTCTATAGAATCAAGAGGTGAGTCTCCAATTTTCTTAGCAATGATATCATCAATATGACCACCAGCTTCTACTAGTAACTCTTCAGTTAATGGATTGTAAACATCATTAAGTGATGTTCTACCAACGATTCTACCTTCTAAGCTTTCAACGATTTCTTCGTTTTTCTTAAGTGCAGAAACTTCGATACCTCTTAATGTACCACAATCTTCTTCATATACAATTACATCTTGAGATACATCTACCAAACGACGTGTTAAGTAACCAGCATCGGCAGTTTTAAGAGCCGTATCTGCAAGTCCTTTACGTGCACCGTGAGTAGAGATAAAGTATTCTAAAATTGAAAGTCCCTCTTTAAAGTTAGAAAGAATTGGATTTTCAATAATTTCACCACCAGCTGCTGTAGATTTTTTAGGCTTAGCCATTAATCCACGCATACCTGTTAACTGGCGAATTTGTTCTTTAGAACCCCTTGCTCCAGAATCAAGCATCATAAATACCGAGTTAAATCCTTGTTGGTCTTCACGAATACGTTTCATAGACAATTCTGTCAATTCTGCATTTGTAGATGTCCAAATATCAATAACCTGATTATAACGTTCGTTGTTGGTAATAAGTCCCATATTATAGTTACCCATAATACCATCAACTTGTTTGTTTGCAGAATCAATCATTCCTTGTTTCTCTGCAGGAATAATAATATCACCTAAACTAAATGATAATCCACCTTGGAATGCAAATTTGTATCCTAGTGTTTTAATTTCATCAAGGAAATCTGCAGTTTCAGGTACACTTGTCTTTTTAAGAATACCATGAATGATTTCTCTTAAAGACTTTTTAGTTAATACCTCATTAATATATCCTGCTGCTGCTGGTACTTTTTCGTTGAAAAGTACACGACCAACAGTTGTTTCTATAATCTGCTTAGTTAGTTCACCTTCTTCATTAAAGTCGTAAGTTCTTACTTTAATACCAGCGTTTAGATCAACTCTTTTCTCATTATAAGCAATAGTTACTTCTTCTGGAGAATAGAATGTTAAACCTTCACCTTTTACAGTATAGTTTTCATCTGATTTACGCAACTTAGTCATATAATATAAACCAAGTACCATATCCTGAGAAGGTACAGTAACCGGAGATCCATTAGCTGGATTTAATATATTATGTGAAGCCAACATTAAAAGTTGACATTCTAAAATAGCTTCTGGTCCTAATGGTAAATGCACAGCCATCTGGTCACCATCGAAATCGGCGTTAAAAGCCGTACATACTAATGGGTGTAACTGAATTGCTTTACCTTCAATAAGTTTAGGTTGGAAAGCTTGTATACCAAGTCTGTGTAAGGTAGGAGCACGGTTTAAAAGCACTGGATGTCCTTTTAAAACATTCTCTAAAATATCCCAAACTACAGGTTCTTTTCTATCTATAATTTTCTTTGCAGATTTTACAGTTTTTACAATTCCTCTTTCAATCAGTTTTCTGATAATAAAAGGCTTGTAAAGTTCTGCTGCCATGCCTTTAGGCAATCCACATTCAAATAATTTTAATTCTGGTCCAACAACAATTACAGAACGTGCAGAATAATCAACACGCTTACCAAGTAAGTTTTGACGAAAACGTCCTTGCTTACCTTTAAGTGAATCTGATAATGATTTTAATGGTCTGTTAGAATCTGTTTTTACTGCAGATGATTTACGTGTGTTATCAAATAATGAATCTACTGATTCTTGTAACATACGTTTTTCATTACGTAAAATCACTTCTGGTGCTTTTATCTCAACTAATCTTTTAAGACGGTTGTTACGGATAATTACACGACGGTATAAATCATTTAAATCTGACGTTGCAAAACGACCACCATCTAAAGGCACTAAAGGTCTTAATTCTGGTGGAATTACAGGAACAGCCTTCATAATCATCCACTCAGGTCTGTTTTCTCTGTTTAAATTTGAATCTCTAAACGCTTCAACAACTTGTAAACGTTTTAAAGCTTCTGTTTTACGCTGTTTAGATGTTTCATTATTAGCTTTATGTCTTAAATCGTAAGACAATTGATCTAAATCTATTCTAGCTAATAAATCAATAAGACACTCAGCACCCATCTTAGCGATGAATTTGTTAGGATCTGTATCATCTAAATATTGGTTTTCTTGAGGAATAGATTCTAAAATATTTAGATATTCTTCTTCTGTTAAGAAATCCATTTTTTGAATTGGTTCACCTTCAGCATTCATAGCAATACCTGGTTGAATAACCACGTAACGCTCATAATAGATTATCATATCTAATTTCTTAGATGGTAATCCAAGAAGGTAACCTATTTTATTTGGTAACGAACGGAAATACCAGATATGCGCTACAGGAACCACTAAATTAATGTGACCTACACGATCTCTACGTACTTTCTTTTCTGTTACTTCTACACCACAACGGTCACAAACGATGCCCTTGTAACGTATTCTTTTATATTTACCACAAGCACATTCAAAATCCTTTACAGGACCAAAAATACGCTCACAGAACAAACCATCACGTTCCGGTTTGTGTGTTCGATAATTAATAGTTTCTGGCTTTAATACCTCTCCTCGAGATGCTGCTAAAACAGACTCAGGTGATGCTAAACCTATAGAAATTTTATTAAATTTCTGTACTGTATTCTTATCTTGTCTTCTTGCCATGTTATTATAGTCTTCAGTTTGCAGTTTGCAGTCTTCAGTCTTATTAGTTGTACAGTTAAATACTGTTACTGATGACTGCCCACTGCCGACTTAATTTATTCTTCTAATCTAATATCCAATCCTAAACCTTTCAATTCGTGCATAAGTACGTTGAACGATTCTGGAAGTCCTGGTTCTGGCATTGGCTCTCCCTTAACGATAGCTTCGTAAGTTTTAGCTCTACCAATAACATCATCTGATTTTACAGTTAAGATCTCACGTAGTGTGCTTGATGCTCCATAAGCCTCAAGTGCCCATACTTCCATCTCACCAAAACGTTGACCACCAAATTGTGCTTTACCACCTAATGGTTGTTGTGTAATTAATGAGTATGGTCCAATAGAACGTGCGTGCATTTTATCATCAATCATGTGACCTAGCTTAATCATATAAATCACACCAACTGTTGCTGGTTGATCAAAACGATCACCTGTTCCGCCATCATATAGATATGTATGACCAAATCTTGGAATTCCTGCTTCGTCAGTATACTCGTTGATTTGTTCTAAAGTTGCACCATCAAAAATTGGTGTTGCATACTTTTTACCTAAATCTTTACCAGCCCAACCTAAAACAGTTTCATAGATTTGACCAATATTCATACGAGAAGGTACACCAAGTGGATTTAATACAATATCAACTGGAGTTCCATCTTCTAAGAAAGGCATATCTTCTTGACGAACGATACGAGCAACAATACCTTTGTTACCGTGACGACCCGCCATTTTATCACCAACTTTTAGTTTACGTTTCTTAGCGATATAAACCTTAGCCAACTTAATAATTCCTGCTGGTAATTCATCACCTACAGAAACGGTAAACTTCTCACGTCTTAATGCTCCTTGAAGGTCATTTTCCTTAATTTTGTAATTATGGATTAAATCTGCAACAAGTTCATTTGTATGGTCATCAGTAGTCCATTTTCCTGAAGTTAAATGTGTATAATCGTCAACAGCATTTAACATCTTTAAGGTATATTTTTTACCTTTAGGAATAATTTCTTCTCCTAAATCGTTATAAATACCTTGAGCTGTTTTGCCATTTACAATGTTGAATAGTTTTTCAACTAAAACATTTTTAAGTTCATCGAATCTATTATCATAAGCATCTTCTAATTTTTCGATATCCTCTTTATCTTGTGCTCTCTTACGCTTATCTTTTACAGCTCTTGCAAATAATTTTTTATTAATTACAACACCGTTCAATGATGGAGATGCTTTTAAAGACGCATCTTTTACATCACCAGCTTTATCTCCAAAAATAGCACGTAAAAGTTTTTCTTCTGGTGTAGGATCAGACTCTCCTTTTGGAGTAATCTTACCAATTAAAATATCACCTGGTTTGATTTCTGCACCAATGCGAATCATACCATTTTCATCTAAATCTTTAGTTGCCTCTTCAGAAACATTAGGAATATCATTAGTTAACTCTTCGTTACCTAATTTAGTATCCCTAACTTCTAATGAGTACTCATCAATATGAATAGATGTAAAGACATCTTCTCTAACTACTTTTTCAGAAATTACAATCGCATCCTCAAAATTATACCCTTTCCAAGGCATAAAGGCTACTTTCATATTTCTACCAAGTGCTAATTCTCCATTTTCAGTGGCATAACCTTCACAAAGTACTTGTCCTTTAGCAACTTTATCACCTTTCTCTACGATTGGTTTTAAGTTGATAGACGTTCCTTGGTTTGTTTTTCTAAATTTAACTAAAGGATACGTTTTGGTATCACTATCAAAGCTAACCATTGCTTCCTCTTCAGTACGTTCGTACTTAATTGTAATTTTTTCAGCATCTACATACTCAACAGTACCAGCTCCTTCTGCATTAATCAATACTCTAGAATCTGATGCTACCTGACGCTCTAAACCAGTTCCTACAATTGGTGCTTCAGGACGTAATAATGGTACAGCCTGGCGCATCATGTTAGAGCCCATTAATGCACGGTTGGCATCATCATGTTCTAAGAATGGAATTAATGATGCAGAGATAGATGTAATTTGATTAGGTGCAACATCTGTATAATGAAGCTCCTTAGGATCGATTACTGGGAAGTCACCTTCCATTCTAGCAATTACCTTATCATCTAAAATCTTACCATCGTCATCAACTTTTACAGTTGCTTGAGCGATAAGTTTTGCTTCTTCTTCTTCAGCACTTAAATACGTAGGCTGATTTTTAATATCAACAACACCATCTGTTACTTTTCTGTATGGTGTTTCTAAAAATCCTAATGGATTTACTTTAGAGAATACAGATAAAGATGATATTAAACCAATGTTTGGTCCTTCAGGTGTTTCAATAGGACATAAACGTCCGTAGTGTGTATAGTGAACATCACGTACTTCGAAACCTGCTCTTTCTCTTGATAAACCACCTGGTCCTAATGCTGAAAGACGACGCTTATGCGTAATCTCTGCTAGAGGATTCGTTTGGTCCATAAATTGAGACAGCTGATTTGTTCCAAAGAATGAATTAATAACAGACGATAAAGTCTTCGCATTAATTAAATCTATTGGAGTAAATACTTCGTTATCACGAACGTTCATACGTTCACGGATAGTACGTGCCATACGTGCTAAACCAACACCAAACTGAGAAGATAACTGTTCACCTACTGTACGTACACGACGGTTAGATAAGTGATCAATATCATCAATCTCTGCTTTAGAATTGATAAGCTCAATTAAGTACTTTATAATTGTTATGATATCTTCTTTAGTAAGCACTTGCTTATCCATTCCGATATCTAACTGTAATTTCTTGTTCATTCTATAACGACCTACTTCACCTAAAGAGTAACGTTGGTCAGAGAAGAATAATTTATCAATAATACCACGCGCAGTTTCTTCATCTGGCGGCTCAGCATTACGTAATTGACGGTAGATATGTTCAACAGCTTCTTTTTCAGAGTTTGTTGGATCCTTCTGTAATGTATTATGAATGATTGCGTAATCTCCTTGTTGCGCACTTTCTTTGTGTAAAAGAATAGTTTTAACTTCAGCTTCAAGAATTTCTTCAATATTATCTTTGTCTATGATTGTGTCACGATCTAATACTATTTCGTTACGCTCAATAGATACAACTTCACCTGTATCTTCATCAACGAAATCTTCATGCCATGTATTCAATACACGTGCAGCTAATTTACGACCGATAACTTTCTTTAATCCAGATTTTGAAACCTTAACTTCTTCTGCAAGGTCAAAAATCTCTAAAATATCTTTATCACGCTCAAAACCGATAGCACGGAAAAGCGTTGTAACTGGTAATTTTTTCTTTCTATCAATGTAAGCATACATTACTTGATTGATATCTGTTGCAAATTCTATCCAAGAACCTTTAAAAGGAATTACTCTTGCAGAATATAATTTAGTTCCATTAGCATGAAACGACTGGCTAAAAAATACACCAGGTGATCTGTGCAATTGAGAAACTACTACACGTTCTGCACCATTGATACAAAATGTACCACTTGGTGTCATATAAGGAATAGTACCTAGATATACATCTTGAACAATTGTTTCGAAATCCTCATGTTCTGGATCTGTACAATACAACTTCAATCTTGCTTTTAAAGGCACACTGTAAGTTAATCCTCTTTCGATACATTCTTCGATAGAATATCTTGGTGGATCTATAAAGTAATCTAAAAATTCTAGTACGAATTGATTACGCGTATCTGTTATTGGGAAGTTCTCCATGAAGGTGTTGTACAAACCTTCAGTACCTCTTTCTTCTGACTTTGTTTCTAATTGGAAAAAATCCTGGAAGGATTTAATTTGGATATCCAAAAAGTCTGGGTAATCTGTCCTATTTACAATAGAAGAGAAATTAATTCTTTCAGCCTTTTTTGCTAACATTGATGAACGAGATTTTTATTAAATAAAAACTAAAAAATGCATATAACGTTTATATACACAAAATGGTTTAGGTCATAGAGTACGACTCTAGACCTAAACCTTGTATTGTAGATAAGATAAGCTTACTTAAGCTCAACTTCAGCTCCAGCTTCTTCTAAAGAAGATTTTAAGCCTTCAGCTTCGTCTTTAGAAACACCTTCTTTGATTGCACTTGGTGCATCATCAACTAATCCTTTTGCTTCTTTTAAACCTAAACCAGTTAATTCTTTAACTAACTTTACTACAGCTAATTTAGAACCACCAGCAGCTTTTAAGATAACATCAAACTCAGTTTGCTCTTCAGCAGCGTCTCCACCACCTGCAGCAGGACCAGCCATAGCTACAGCAGCAGCAGCAGGCTCAATACCGTACTCATCTTTTAATATAGTTGCTAATTCGTTAACTTCTTTTACTGTTAAGTTAACTAATTGTTCTGCGAAATCTTTTAATTCTGCCATTTTTCTAATTTTTAATAATGTGTGTTATAATTTAATTTTCTATTGTGTATTTCAATATTATTATCCTTCTCTTTCGGATAATGTTTTAACGATACCTGCGATGGTTCCACCACTAGATTTAAGCGCAGATATAACGTTCTTAGCAGGTGACTGTAATAATCCTACAATCTCGCCAATAAGCTCTTCTCTTGACTTAATATCAACTAAAGTATCTAATAAATCATCGCCAATGTAAATAGATTCCTCAATAAAAGCACCTTTTAATAAAGGCTTCTCTGATTTTTTACGGAATTCTTTAATTACTTTAGCTGGAGCGTTTCCTGTTTCAGAATACATTACTGATGTATTTCCTTTTAAAGTTGCAGGTAAATCACCGAATTCTTTATCCGATGCTTCCATTGCTTTCTCTAAAAGCGTATTCTTTACAACAGCTAACTTAATGTTAGACTTGAAACATGCTCTTCTTAAATTTGAAGTTGTTGCTGCATCTAATCCAGAAATATCAGTTAAATAGATATTTGTATTATCTGCCAATTGAGCAGTCAACTCTTCAATTACTTGGGATTTTTCTTCTCTTGTCATAATATTCTAAGTTTAACTACTATCCTATTTTTGTATCAACTGCTATACTTGGGCTCATAGTACTAGACATATAAATGCTCTTTACATAAGTTCCTTTTGAAGCGGTTGGTTTTAATTTCATAATTGTAGATAACAATTCTTGAGCATTCCCAATAATTTTATCAGTACTAAACGATGCTTTACCTATTGGTGCATGTACAATACCTGTTTTATCTACTTTAAAATCTATCTTACCAGCTTTTACTTCTGCAACTGCTTTAGCGACATCCATAGTTACTGTACCTGTTTTAGGGTTTGGCATAAGACCTCTTGGTCCTAATACTCTACCTAATGGTCCTAACTTACCCATAATGCTTGGCATAGTAACGATAACGTCAACATCTGTCCAACCATCTTTAATTTTCTGTAAGTATTCATCTAACCCAACATAATCAGCACCTGCTTCTTTAGCTTCTGCTTCTTTATCTGGAGTTACAAGCGCAAGAACCTTCATATCTTTACCTGTACCATGTGGTAATGAAACTACACCACGTACCATTTGATTGGCTTTACGTGGATCTACACCTAATCTGATTGCTAAATCGATAGAAGCATCAAACTTTGTATATGTAATTTCTTTTAGTAAAGCTGAAGCTTCTTCTAAAGAGTAAATTTTGTTATTATCAACCTTTGCTCTTGCTTCTTTTTGCTTCTTTGTTAATCTTGCCATTTCTAAAAATTTAGTTTGGAGCTTCTCCTCCTTTAACAGTGATACCCATAGATCTTGCTGTACCGGCAACCATTTTCATAGCTGATCCGATTTCAAAAGCATTTAAATCTACCATTTTGTCTTCTGCAATTGCTTTAACTTGATCCCAAGTTACTTTTGCTACTTTACGTCGGTTTGGTTCTCCTGATCCTTTCTTTACTTTGGCCGCTTCTAATAATTGTACTGCTGCTGGTGGAGTCTTGATTACAAATTCAAATGATTTGTCTTTGTAAACAGAGATTACCACAGGTAAAACTTTACCTGGCTTATCTTGAGTTCTCGCATTAAACTGCTTACAGAACTCCATGATATTAACTCCAGCGGCACCTAAAGCGGGTCCTACCGGTGGCGATGGATTCGCAGCACCTCCCCGAACTTGTAGCTTAACTACTTTGTCTATTTCTTTTGCCATTTCTTAATGTTTATTACACCGCTCTATATTGGAAGCATAGATTAGTGCTCTTTATGTAACAATTATTAAACTTTTTCAACTTGCATATAGCTTAACTCTAACGGTGTTTTTCTTCCAAATATTTTCACCATTACTTCAAGCTTACGTTTTTCTTCATTAATTTTTTCAATAGTTCCATCAAAACCATTGAATGGACCGTCAATAACCTTGACAGTTTCTCCTTTTGTAAATGGAATTGCAACATTAGCATCTGCTTCAACAGACAATTCATCTACTTTACCTAACATTCTGTTTACTTCAGATTGTCTTAATGGCACAGGATCACCACCTTTTGTTTCACCTAGGAAACCTATGACATTTGTAATGGATTTAATTATATGAGGAATCTCACCACTTAAATTAGCTTGAACCATTATATAGCCAGGAAAATAAACTTTTTCTTTGTTTATTTTTTTTCCATTACGGATTTGAATAACTTTTTCTGTTGGTACTAAAACCTGATCAACAAAATCCTCTAAACCTAATCTTGAAATTTCATTCTCGATATAGGCTTTGATTTTATTTTCTTGACCACTTACTGCTCTAACAACATACCATTTTTTTTCAGACATCTTCTTCTTGTATATTTGTTGTTAGTGAATCAAATCAAAGTAAGCTTTTACTGCCTTACTAAAAACAGTATCAACTCCCCAAATAGCTAGTGAAAAAATAATTGAAAACACAGCTACAATAACCGTTAATCTTTGAGCTTCTGGCCATGGAGTCCATGACACATTATTCTTTAACTCCTCAAACGATTCTTTTATATATGTTATTAATCCTGCCATTTGATAATTTACTTTATTAAAGGATTATAAATAATCCATTTTACATTTTGCACGGGTTGAGAGACTCGAACTCACGACACCTGGTTTTGGAGACCAGTGCTCTACCAACTGAGCTAAACCCGTAAACAATAATCAAGGCATCCCGAAATATCGAGACACCTTAATTAATTATTTAACTATATTATTTAGTCTAATATCTCAGTAACCTGACCAGCACCAACTGTTCTACCACCTTCACGGATAGCGAAACGTAAACCTACGTTCATTGCAATTGTGTTAATCAACTCAACAGTAATTGTTAAGTTATCACCTGGCATTACCATTTCAACTCCATCAGGAAGCGCAATGTTTCCAGTTACGTCAGTTGTACGTACGTAGAACTGTGGACGGTAGTTATTATGGAATGGAGTGTGACGTCCACCTTCTTCTTTCTTAAGGATATAAACCTCAGCTTTAAATTTAGAGTGTGGTGTTACAGAACCTGGCTTAACGATTACCATACCTCTAGAAATTTGAGACTTCTCAATACCTCTTAATAAGATACCAGCATTATCACCAGCTTCACCTCTATCTAAGATTTGACGGAACATTTCAATACCAGTAATAGTAGATGTTAATTTCTCAGCACCCATACCGATAATCTCAACTGGATCACCTGTGTTAGCTACACCAGTTTCAATACGACCAGTTGCAACAGTACCACGACCAGTAATAGAGAATACATCCTCGATAGGCATCAAGAAAGGCTTATCCATATCTCTTTCTGGCTCTTCGATCCAAGCATCAACTTGATTCATTAATTCCATTACAGTATCAACCCACTTTTGCTCACCGTTAAGTGCACCTAAAGCAGAACCTGCTACTACAGGACCATTATCACCATCATATTCGTAGAATGATAATAAATCTCTGATTTCCATTTCAACTAATTCTAATAACTCTTCATCATCAACCATATCCACTTTATTCATGAATACAACGATACGAGGAATTCCTACCTGGCGACCAAGTAAGATGTGCTCACGTGTTTGTGGCATAGGACCATCTGTTGCAGCAACAACTAAAATAGCACCATCCATCTGTGCAGCACCAGTAACCATGTTCTTTACGTAATCCGCGTGACCTGGACAGTCAACGTGAGCGTAGTGACGATTAGCAGTTGCATATTCTACGTGAGAAGTATTAATTGTTATACCTCTTTCTTTTTCTTCTGGTGCATTATCAATTTGATCAAATGATCTTGCTTCAGATAAACCTGCATCAGCTAATACTTTAGTAATAGCAGCAGTTAAAGTTGTTTTACCGTGATCTACGTGCCCAATAGTACCAATGTTTAAGTGTGGTTTTGAACGATCGAAAGTTGCCTTTGCCATGTTTAATTTATTTTATTCTTGTTTAATATTAGTGTTCAATTGTTATTTATATTCTGGACCCAGAAAAAAGAGCCAATGACGAGATTTGAACTCGTGACCTCTTCCTTACCAAGGAAACGCTCTACCCCTGAGCTACACCGGCGTAAAGTGCTTAAATTCTCACCTCAGAGTATGAGACACTGCCTTCGCAGGAATTTTAGAGCGAGAGACCGGGTTCGAACCGGCGACATTCAGCTTGGAAGGCTGACGCTCTACCAACTGAGCTACTCTCGCATTTTTAATTAGTTTTATCCAATTAATGGTTTACAATATTTCAAATTTTCATATTCAATTTTGAACTATCTCACTTCACTAGATAATTCTGGATTGATGACCCAATCCATATAATTTTTAATTACAGCCTGCAAAAATAAACATTTTTACAACTTTTCAAAAATTATTTGTGGGGAGAGCAGGATTCGAACCTGCGAAGGTAAAACCAACAGATTTACAGTCTGTCCTCGTTGGCCGCTTGAGTATCTCCCCAAAATTAAATTCAATATTTCAATCAATTAAAAGCTTTCTTTTCCTAACAAAAACCAAACTTTTAAAGAGCCGATGGAGGGACTCGAACCCACGACCTGCTGATTACAAATCAGCTGCTCTAGCCAGCTGAGCTACATCGGCTTTTTCTTACTTTATTACTATCAAAATCTGACCGAAAAAAAGCCCGCTATTTCTAACGGACTGCAAATGTAAGATAATATTTATTTAATCAAAACATTTTTTAAAAAAATTTTATCTAACTGTGTGCTCTTAATTTTTCCTTTCGTTTTTTAATTTGCCTTCCTAATGACGCAATCGCAGCATCGGCGCCCTCTTCAAATGATTTGCATTGTTTTTTCACCACAAAACTATCCCCTGGCACACTTAATTTTACTTCAAATATTTTATTTTCTTTATCACTTGTATTCTCAACTTTTAAATAAACATCGGATTGAATTATTTTATCATAGAACATATCTAATTTATCCATACGTTTCTGAATAAAATCTATTAGCTTACTATCTGCTGTAAAGTTTACGGATTGGGTGTTTACTTTCATGTTTTTTAATTTAAGTTAAACTTGCGTGTTAAAATATTTTCGTTTAACACTGATTTATAAATATTTAAGCCTAAGCTTAACGTTGGTTTCTTGGATGTGCCTTTGCATATACTTTTTTTAATTCTGCCATACTACTATGTGTATAAACTTGAGTTGCGGCTAAACTTGTATGTCCTAGAAGTTCTTTTACTGCATTTAAATCGGCACCTTGATTTAATAAGTGTGTAGCAAATGAATGTCTTAATACATGTGGACTACATTTTGCTTTTGAAGATGCTTCACTAAAATACTTATTAATTATTCTGTAAACAAGCTTTTCATAAATTTTAAGACCTTTTTTTGTTAGAAAAAGCATCTCTTTATCTTCAACTATAGGCAAATCAGCCCTGTATCTTAAGTAGCAGTCTATAGACTTGACCAATCTATTTATTAATGGGATATAACGCTCTTTGTTACGCTTACCCAAAACTTTTATTTGATTATTTCCTTTATCTATATCTTTTAACTTAATATTTACGAGCTCAATACGCCTAATCCCTGTAGCATAAAACAATTCTATAATTAAATGGTCTCGGGCACTTTTAAAATCATTTACTTCAATAGCATTTTCGAGAACTAATTTTAGTTCTTGTTCTGAAAAGGGAAGTTGCACCTTCTTCCCCACTTTTAAAGCTTTATGCTGTTTTAAAGGGTTTATATTAATGGCTTCTATTTTTAGTAGAAATTTATAATATGTATTAAGTGAGGATACTTTTCTATTTATTGTTCTGTTAGAAATATCTCGATCTACTAAACTTACGATCCATTGCCTTATTTCAGAATAACCGGCCAAAGTTAGATCTGTTGAATTATGATGTTGCTTTAAAAAGTCTTGAAAATTTTCAATATCTCTTGAATAAGCCAACACTGTATGCTTAGAATATTTTTTCTCTAATAGTAAGTACTCAGAAAAAGATTTAAGGCTCATTCATTTTTTTTGATTAGCACTAAATATAACTAATAGTTATAATTAAATAGAGAATATTGAAACAAAAAAAATCCTACACTAATGTAGGATTCGATTTATATATTTTGATTCAACTATTAAGTCGCTGGTTTATAATCCTTATTATCAATTACCATCTTCGCAATAATTTCTTTAAGTATCTCTGAAGTTCCTCCTCCAATTGGCCCTAAACGACTATCTCTAGACATACGTGCCAATGGATATTCTTCCATGTAACCATAACCTCCTAAAAATTGAAGGCATTGGTAAATAACATCGTCTGCCATTTTTGTAGACTGTAATTTAGACATTGTAGCTTCTTTAACTACATAATCTCCCATATCTAATCGTTTAGCGACGTAATAATTAAATTGCTTACAAATTTCCATTTGTGTTTCGCAATCTGCATACGTATGCCTTAAAGCCTGAAATTTATCTATAGTTCTACCGAAAGCTGTTCTTTCTGACATATATTGCTTTGCGTATTCTAAAGCGTATTCTGCTCTTGCATGTGAGTTAACTCCCATGATTAATCTTTCTAAAGAAAAATGTTGCATTATATATGGAAATCCTTGCCCTTCTTCTCCCATTAAATTTGAAGCCGGAATTACGACATTATCAAAAGCAATCTCACCTGTATCAGAAGCTCTCCAACCTAACTTATCTAACTTGGTTGCCGAAATACCTGGTGTATCTCTATCCATTACAAAAATACTAATGCCTTTATTGCCTAATTCTGGATTAGTTTTAGCAGCAACTACTAAATAGTCACTATACACACCATTAGTTATAAAGGTTTTAGATCCATTAATGACATAAGTATCTCCTTTTTTAACCGCAGTTGTGCGCATACCTGCAACATCACTTCCGCCAA
Source organism: Winogradskyella psychrotolerans (assembly GCF_018860565.1). Lineage (GTDB taxonomy): Bacteria > Bacteroidota > Bacteroidia > Flavobacteriales > Flavobacteriaceae > Winogradskyella > Winogradskyella damuponensis. The sequence goes on along the minus strand of NZ_JAHKPS010000007.1, from coordinate 63,430 downwards.
AAGGCTCAGTAATACAAAGACATCCTATAGCATCTCCTAATGCACTTGGTTTTAAATATTTTTCTTTTTGCTCGTGATTTCCTTCTTTATTAAGATGCGTCATCGCTAAATAAGCATGTGCCCACATTGCTGCAGCAAAACCACCAGAGTTAATACGTTGCATTTCTTCAAGAAAAATTACGGTATAAAATAAATCTAAATCTAACCCTCCATAATTTTCGGGTGTTGCAAGACCAAAATACCCCATATCTCCAAATTTCTTCCAGATGAAACGTTCTATACGACCTGTTTCTTCCCATTTATCAATATGTGGCACAACTTCCTTTTTTAAGAATTCTCTAAGGCTTTCCCTAAATAAATTGTGCTCTTCAGTAAAATATAAATTAGACATGTATTGTTGTTTATTAGAGATACAAATATAGCTTAATTATCTCGATTTTTTTAATAGGAAAATCTTCAACCTTTAACAAATCATCTAAAGATTTAAAACCGTCCCTCAGTGTTCGTTCTTCAATAATATTGTTAGCGACTTCATAACCTATATATTGAATGGTAACCAACTCATCTCTAGTGGCAGTATTTAAATTAAACTTCTTAATCGCCCTTGGTGTTTTTACGGTAAAATCGTTTTGGATACGCTCAATAACTTCTGGCGACAGGCCATAAACCTCACTTAACTGGATATCTGAAACAAATCCTCCTTTAAATTTATTTCGGTATGTGATAATACGCTCTGCTAGCTTATCGCCTACTCCATAGATTTTTTTTAATTGGCTTGCTGTTGCTATATTCAAATCTATTTTCTGAGCATAGGTTTTAGGCTTATTAGAATTTGAATAGGTATTATTATGATATGAAGGCTTGGGTTTAGGGTTAGTTACCCAGCTTGGAAACTTAAAATAAGGCGAAATAACGGCTAAAAAGGAATCTGACACCTTTGTTACATTCTGAAAATCTTTAGCAGAATTTATCCATTGATTGCTTTCTCTAAATTTATGAAGTCTATCGATTTCTTCATTGCTCATTCCTAAAGTATAGCCTTTATAATCTGTAATATAATTGGGATTGAAAGGATATATTTTTGGTTTACTATTCTCTATTTCAACCAAACGAAGCGCATCTAATTCTTTTTTAAAAGCGTCTAATTGTTGCTGGTTTCCGGCAACATCCTTATTTGAATTTGCTAAACTATTTGGTGCAAACCAATATATACATTGACCAATGATTATAATTACCAACAACAAAAAAATCCCATTCCGTTGTTGATTAGAAAACTGGAAATGGGATTTCATATGAGATTAGTGTTTATTTATAATATTTCATTTAGATCATCTGCCCCTTCTTCAATAGCTTCTTCTTTAACATTAATTGCTTTATAGTATTTCTTTAATTCCATTTTAATAATTGGAGATAGAATTACAACACCAATAATGTTTGGCACTACCATTGCAAAAATCATAGCATCTGAGAAGTTAATAACAGCACCTAAACTAATAGAAGCTCCTACAACAACAAAGAATAAAAACAACACTTTATAAGCTAAATCTGATACTTTACCTTTTCCGAATAAAAACACCCAACCTTGCATACCGTAGTACGACCAAGAAATCATAGTTGAAAATGCAAATAAAATTACTGCAATTGTCAATATAATTGAGAAATGTGGAATTACAGAATCAAAAGCTGTTGCTGTAATTTCTACACCTTCTTTTATCTCAACACCATATTCCATAAAACCACCATCAAAATTAGTAATTACAATTACTAACGCAGTCATTGTACAAATTACAACGGTATCTACAAAAGGTTCTAAAAGGGCAACAATTCCTTCAGATGCTGGATATTTTGTACGAACAGCTGAATGTGCAATTGCAGCAGACCCAACACCTGCTTCGTTAGAGAAAGCTCCTCTTCTAATACCTTGAATCATCACACCAACAAGTCCACCTGCAATCCCTAATCCTGAGAATGCACCTTCATATATCAATGCAAACGCATCATCGATTAAGCTAAAATTAGCTCCTAATATAATTAATGAAGCTAACACATATATACCAGCCATAAATGGTACTACTTTTTCAGTAACCTTAGCGATACGCTTAATTCCTCCAATAATAACAACAGCTACAAGTATAGCCATAACAATTCCAAAATACATACCTGCATTAGACGCTGGATCTAGATCAAATACTTTAACAAATTGTGCAGCAGCTTGATTGGCTTGGAACATATTTCCACCTCCAAAAGATCCACCTATTACAAATATGGCAAATAGTACAGCTAGCACTTTTCCAAAACCACCCATACCTTTAGATTTTAATCCTTTGGTTAAGTAATACATTGGACCACCATAAACGGTACCATCTTCACCAACGTCTCTATATTTTACACCAAGTGTACATTCTGCAAATTTTGATGCCATACCTAACAGACCCGCAACAATCATCCAAAATGTTGCTCCAGGACCACCAATAGACAAGGCTACAGCTACACCAGCAATATTCCCTAAACCTACAGTAGCAGATAATGCCGCTGTTAAAGCCTGAAAGTGCGACACTTCACCGTCTGCACCATCATCTCTCATGGTTTCAATTATATTTTCACCTTCATTGGCTGTATTATCTCCATATAAGGTATCTGCACCATGTTTTTCAATATCTTCATACTGCCCTCTAACAACTCTAATAGCCATTCTAAAACCTGTGATATTGATAAATTTAAAATAAATAGTAAAAAACAATGCTCCACCAATTAGCACAATAAGTACCCAAGGAATTTTATAAGTTTCTGAAAATGAAATTTCGTAAAAAATAGCCTCAACAAACCAGCCTGTGTAATCCTTAAAAATAGCATCAATTTTTTCGGAAGTTGTTTCTTGGGCAAAAGTCAAAAACGGTAATAAAATTGTAAAAATTGATAGAAGATATTTCTTCATGAGTTATAGTTATTAGTTAGTTTAATGGTTAGTTATTGCTTTTTAAAGATGACAAGATGCAAAAAAAAAATGAGCTTGTAAAGTATAGACTCATAAAATGAATGTATTGATCATTCAATATTGTACTGAGAATTCAATTTCATAATCTGTTCTGGTCTTCCTAAAACAATGATTTTTGAGCCAGCAATTAATTTAGTTTCTGCTTCAGGATTAACAATATAGTCGCCTTTATCATCTTTAAATCCAATGACAGTACAACCTGTTTTACGACGTAAATCTAAATCTCTAATTGTTTTTACTTCATTAATATTATAAAGTTGTTCTACTTTAATTTCTTCAATATTAATATTACGCTCGCCAACAACACCTAAATTATCAATAAACTCAATTAAATCAGGAATCACAACTAAAGACGCCATATGGTCACCACCAATTCTATCTGGCAAAATGACATTATTGGCACCAGCTAACTTTAATTTATTATAAGACGTTTCCTCTGAAGCTCTACTAATTATGGTGAGTTTTGAATTAATTTGTCGTGCAGAAAGTACCACAAACAAATTATCGGCATCACTTGGTAGTGCACTAATTAGAGTACTTGCTTTTTCTATACCAGCTTCAAAAAGTACTTCATCTTCATTAGCATTTCCAAATACGAAAGGAATATTATTTTCTTGAAACTTTTCAATAATCTCTTTGTCTCTTTCAATAATTACAAAAGGTTTATCATAAGCTAATAGTTTTTTAGCAGCTTGTTTTCCATTTCGTCCATAACCACAAATAATAATATGGTTAGACATCGCATCAATTTTCTTTTGCATTTTACGTTGTTTTATGTCTTCAAAATTATTTCTACTGAGAATATAATCCGTGATGATTGAAATTGCATAACCAACAATGACTACACTAGTTAAAATTAAAAAAATAGTAAAGATCTTAGATTGTGGATCAAGAGGGATGACTTCTGCAAAACCAACAGTGGTTACAGTTATTACAGTCATATAAATAGCATCAAGCCATTGATAACCGGAGATAAATCTATATCCTAAAACTCCAATACACAATAAAAATACCAGCATCATTACAGCTGTGTAAATTTTAGATCTATAAAGTCTTAAAAGCGGATTATCCATTTAATATTATGTAATTATAAATCGAAGACTGAAGAACGTTTGGTATAAACGATATCTTTAATACGCATCCAAAAGGCTAAGAATAAATATAATGCAAAACCAAAACCAACGGTTACGAAAGTGAGATACATAAAAGACGTTCTCACAATTTTAGCTCTAATTCCCAAACGGTCTGCAATACGTTGGCAAACGTAATAACCTCGTTTTTGAAAGTATAATAATAGATTATAGAACCATTTCATACTGCAAGTTAGTTAATATTTCACGATTAGACGATTACCTATTGCACATTGTAAGCACTTATTTTTATCACAATAATTTTGCTTCAACTGTAACAAGGCTTGTGAAGTCAATGCTGTTTTCTCTATAGGTTTTAAATCCAAGAACTTAGAGACAATACTATTTTTTTCAGCATTCATTTGTTTCATAAAATCAAACACATGGTCCTCTATTGGTTTTCCTTGCACTTTAGCATAACTAAATTGCAAAGGAATTATAGTATTAATGATTAATAAATCTATAAATGATTTAGATAATGCTTTTTTTGAAGTCTTAGACTTTTTAGAAAAAGTATAATGCGATTTCCAAAATTCAGATGTTTCAATATTAAACAGGTTATAAACGTCTTCTTTGGTTTTTGCTGTTATAATTTCTGAAAATAAGCTCGTATTTACGTTATAAAGCATTGCTAATTGCGATAGTCTAACAGTTGGGAAATTTGATGGCCTTAACCTAAAAAACTGTAATGGCAACACTCCTTGATGTGTTAGTTTGAATTTTTGTTTTAAAAACTGATACCGTTTTTGAAGATTTAAATAATACGCCTCTTGTACATCGTCATTAAGTAGTTTTGCTTGTCCAAAAAATAAAGCTTCTAAATCTAAAATATCCTTTTGAAGTTTTCTTACTATTGAAAACTTAAACGAATGAGCTAAACTTAAAAACGATTCACCATTTACTTTAAGTCCAAAATTTTTAGTTAGCATTTTAAACAAAACTGCTTCCCAATTGTTATGAGAAGAGTTTAATAAATATTGGATCTCTTCAGATTTTCGCTCTAAACGTTCTATATATAAGCGTTCTAACCAATTATTAAGTGAAAAATCATCCACCTCAGAGAAACTTGTTTCACAATTAATCCATGATTTAGATTGCATGAGTTTTTGATAATTATTGACTAAACTTTTATCTACGTAATGTTTTAATTCTAAGGTTGGAATTTCTGAATTATCTTTTCTAAAGATTTCGGTATCGTGTTCCCAAACGACATGAAGAATAACATTATCATAAGCCCTATCAACTTCATGATTATGCACATACCAATCTGAAGATTTTATATGAATCTCGACATTACCAGCCCAAAGTTGATTAGCAATACTTATTTGTGCGTTGAAGAAATCTGGACCAGCATTATGATTGTGTTGTCCTAAATTAGCAATAGCAATAGACTCACCTTTTGTTGTTTTTAACAAAGATGTATCAAAGGATTTGTGTTTCCATATATAATGAAGGAAGTCTTCTTGCATATACTAAAAATAGAAAAATAATTCTAAATTTCAATACTTAAAAAAGACCTAAAGCCAAAGAAACAAACATGTTACAATGGCCTTAAAAGCATTTTAACCGTATTTTGTATGCTATAAATTCGGTTCTAATTATAGCATCAATAACAAAACCGCTCATTAAATATATGTTAACACCCAAAGCTCTACTTCTTCAGTCTCTCTATACTGTAAGCTACGCTTTGTTTTTTCTGATCCTTTTTTAACGTTTTTCTTATAACACTTTTCTAACTGAAACCGTCCACCCTTAGCTATTTCTTGTTCAATAGGATTGGATTTGGCTACACCTGTAATTTGTGCAAAATTAGAGAAGATAAGTACCAACTTTCCATCTGGCAATAACATTTGCTTTGCGGCTTGAAAAAAGTCTAAAACAAAGTATCATTATAATAAATAGCTGCATCTAAATTATTTAAACCTCGTGTTTCGGCTAACCAAGGCGGATTAAAAACAATGAGTTCTGTTTTATTTTTCCATTTGCCAAAAAGCGATCCAAAGTCGAGTTCTATTTTTCGAGACAGTTTGGTATCTCCCATCATTTCTGTTAAACCAATTATAGCATTAGGATTTGTATCTGTTGCAAAAACCTTTTGAAATCCATGCTTTACCATTTGTAATGCTAAAATACCACTACCAACTCCAACATCTATTGCAGATTTTTTAGGACCACTGTAACGTTTTAACCAATTATCAAACAATTCTAAATGTTCAAAGCGTGTTGGAAAATACGTTCCATAATACGGATGAATTTTATTTCGCAATCCTGGTATTGTTATCCCGTTTGTGTACCACTGCCAAGCACTGTTTAAACCTTGTACTTGTGGAAGGGTTAATAAAAAATCGCTCGTTTCTGGATATAATTTTTTAAACCAGCCAACAACAGGAGCCTTCTTTGCTACTAGTTTATGATTTTCAATTTCTACAATTATAAGATTGGAAAGCTTATGATAAACTGCACGATATGCACGTTGCTCCTTAAATGATGTATTAGGTAATGTTCTGTTTAGATGTTCTTGTAAACCACTTAGCAATACAGATCCGTTATTATAAAACTCGGTAATTAAAACAGGATTACCTGCTTCTAGTACATTAATAATACTTTTTATGTCTTCTCCTCTATTATTATATATAGTGACATCTTTTAGCGGTAAAAATGGTTATGGTTTATTTATTTTAAGATCTATCATTATAGTTGGTTTCCCTTTTGGGTGAAGGTAGGTAAATGCTTCTGCCAACTATGATGAATTAAGAAGGAAATAACATTGAATCAATTACTATTAAATTGAAAATAAAGCAAATAGTGATGATTAGCCCTTTCAAAAGGGGGTTAAACAAAAAAATCCTGATAATGAAATCAGGATTTTTTTTATATAATGAGATTCCTGTCTTCGCAGGAATTTGTTAATCGATGTAACCCATCTCACGCATCCAATCGTCATTAAACATTTTACCAACATAACGACTTCCATGATCATGAAATAAAACCACAACAACATCGTCTGGTTTAAAATGCTCTTTTAATTGCAATACTCCTTTTATAGCAGAACCTGCAGAATTCCCTAAAAACATCCCTTCTTCCTTAGCTAAACGTTGTGTGTAAACACAAGCATCTTTATCGGTTACCTTAGTAAAGCCATCAATAATATCAAAATCCACATTTTTTGGTAAGATATCTTCTCCTATACCTTCGGTAACGTAAGGATAGATTTCATTTTCATCAAAAATTCCGGTTTCATGGTATTTTTTAAATACCGAACCATAAGTATCTACTCCCCAAACTTTAATATTTGGGTTTTGTTCTTTTAGGTATTTTCCAACACCAGAAATAGTTCCACCAGTACCAACACCAACCACAAAATGAGTGATCTTGCCATCTGTTTGTTTCCAGATTTCTGGGCCTGTACTTTCGTAATGCGCTTTGGCATTACTTGGATTGTCATATTGGTTTACATACCAAGAATTTGGTGTTTCTTCTCCTAATCGTTTTGATACAGAATAATAACTTCTTGGATCATCTGGTTCTACTGCAGTTGGACATACTATAACTTCTGCTCCAACAGCACGCATAATATCTACTTTTTCTTTAGATTGTTTATCTGCCATTACAAAAATACATTTGTAACCTTTTACTATAGCAGCTAAAGCCAATCCCATGCCTGTGTTTCCAGATGTCCCTTCAATGATTGTTCCTCCAGGCTTTAATCGTCCATCTGCTTCTGCATCTTCAATCATCTGCAAAGCCATACGGTCTTTAACTGAATTTCCTGGGTTAAAAGTTTCGTATTTAGCAAGTACTAAACAAGGTAAATCTTTCACTAGTTTATTCATTTTAACTAATGGTGTATTTCCTATTGTACCTAATATATTTTCTGCGTAGTCCATAGTAATTTTTCAGATTGCAAAAATAAGTGAAAAGTTAAAAGTATAAAGTTAAAAGTTCGTTATTATAGTGATTAGTCTTTAATAAAACAATTATAGCTGTACCTCTCTAATGCTTATAACTGAATATTAATCGAATCGTATAGCTTTAACTGGCGAAATCTTAGAAATAATTACTGAAGGAATTAATAGCATTAATAAACAGACTATAAATGTGCCAATATTAAGTAGTATAATATAATCCCAACCAATATAAACAGGAGCAGTACTTACATAGTATGTGTCTGGATTTAGAGGAAATAATTTTAAATACTTCTGAGCAAATAACACTCCTAAACCAATAATATTTCCCCAAAGTAAACCTAAACCAATTAAGTAAGACGCGTTATAAAGAAACACCTTTCTAATTGTCCAATTTGAACTTCCTAAAGCTTTTAAAATCCCTATCATGGCTGTACGTTCTAAGATTAGAACTAATAAGGCTGTAATCATATTTATACCAGCAACAACAATCATAATAACTATGATACCGTAGGTATTGTTATCAAAAATCTTAATCCATTCAAAAACGGTATAATATTTTCGTGTAATAGATGTTGCATTCAATACTGAAGGAACCGATTTAAATACCTCAATTGCTTTTTCTTCGACTTGAGAAAAATCATCAATAAAAACTTCAAAACTTCCTATTTCGTCAGCTTTCCATTTATTAATACGCTGTATGTGTCTTAAATCTGCAATACAAAATTTGGCATCTAATTCTTGAAATCCAGAATTATATATGCCCACAATTTCATAATTAATAATACGTGGTCTATCATTTAATGGGTTTCCAAATAAGGTTTGAAATTTATCTCCAACTTTAAATTCTAAACGATTTGCTAGGTATTTAGAGATTAAAATTTCCTCATTTTGCTTTTGTGTAAAATCAGGTAATCGTCCTTCAACTAAAAATTCTTTAAAATAGTCCCAATTATAGTCGGCCCCTACTCCTTTTACAACAACACCTTCAAAATTGGTTTCAGTTCTAATTACAGCAAATTTTGTAGCGACTCCTTGTATATGTTTTACTCCTTCTACATCATCAAAATTAGGATAAAACTCTTGGTTAATTGAAATTGGTACTTGAGATTCGTCCGAAGCGTTTGTATCATAATTAGTAATTTCTATATGGCCGTTAAAAGCCACAACTTTATCTCTAATTTTTTGCTGTAAACCCAAACCTGTTGCAATAGCAATAAGCATTACAATAATACCAATAGCAATTGCTGCGATACCAATTTTAATTATTGGTGCCGAAACACTACTTTTATACGTTTTATTACCAATTATACGTTTAGCTATAAATAACTCAAAATTCAAACCTACTCTATGCTTTTAAAGGATGTCAAAAATACAGTTTTATTCTCGATAATTATTGGGATATGCTTCCTTACATTTTCTTGTGGAAATAGAATTAAGTCTGAAGCAGGCGACTCTAAAGGTAAAATGTCAGTAAACACAGATACTTTAACTGCCTTTACTCAAGCTCAGCATGGCACATTCAATACAACAATGCAGGAGGAAAACATTATTGTAGCAGCAAATAGAACTGAGTTATACCTACCTTTATTAAAAGATAAACGCGTAGCTGTAGTTGCAAATCAGACAAGTGTTATTTTTAAAAATATTGAAACTCCCCATGATTTTTCTTATACTCATATTGTAGATTCTTTACTACATTTAAATATTAATATCAAAAACGTTTTTGCTCCAGAGCATGGTTTTAGAGGCACAGCAGATGCTGGTGAATTAGTAAAAGATGGTATGGACACCAAAACAGGGCTACCTGTTTATTCGTTACATGGCAAACATAAAAAACCAACGACGTCACATCTTAAAGATGTAGATATTTTGGTTTTTGACATACAAGATGTTGGAGTACGTTTTTACACTTATATTTCTACATTACACTATATAATGGAAGCTTGTGCCGAGCAAAATATTCCATTATTAATTTTAGATCGGCCTAATCCAAATGGCAATTATATAGATGGTCCTGTTTTAGAAAAAAAGCACAGTAGCTTTTTAGGAATGCACCCTATTCCTTTAATTCATGGTATGACCATTGGGGAATACGCAAAAATGATTAATGGTGAAGCTTGGCTTACTAACGGTAAAACTTGTGACATTACAATTATTGAAATGAAAAATTACAAACATGATAGCACATATAGCTTACCTATAAGACCTTCACCAAATTTACCTAACGACCAATCAATAGTATTATATCCTAGTTTAGGTTTGTTTGAAGGCACAAATATTAATGCAGGAAGAGGTACAGAATTTCAGTTTCAACGTTTTGGCGCACCATTTTTAGACAAAAATCATTTTAAATTTAGCTATACACCTGTTGCAAATTTTGGTTCTAAGTACCCAAAGCACCAGAATGAAACTTGTTATGGTGTTGATTTATCTGAAATAAAAGTAGAGCGCAGTTTTACTTTAAAATATGTTATAGATGCTTTTAACCATGCTTTAGATAAGTCAAAAGTTTTTAATACCTCTAACTTCACTACGCATGCAGGAACCGATAAATTACAACAACAAATTGAATCTGGCTTAACAGAAGATGAAATTAAAGCCACTTGGAAAGACGACATAAATGCTTACAAAAAAATGCGCCGTAATTATTTGATATATAATTAAACGAACTATTAATTAGTTGCAAATACAATCTTTTTGGGCTTTAAGTTAACAATACCTTCTGGCTCTTTTTTAGGAATATCCTTTAGTATTTTAACAACAAATACAATTCGCTTTGGAGATTGTATTGCTACAAAAACATGCTTCCCTTTAGATAATTTATTTAGTGGTAATCTATACTCCGTTGTATCAATTTCAAAATCGAGTTCACGTGTGTAATTTTGATTTATAGTATAAAGTGAATTTATGATTTTATCACTTCTTAAAATCAGAGTATCTTTAGTTGTATTTAATTGATGAATGAAATCTTTAGCTTGAATATTTCTATTTTTTTCAAGCTTGGCATAAGATTCTTGCGCTTGTAGTGTAAAACCTAATAAAAATAAAAGAATGAGGACGAGGCAAATGCGGATAAAATTTTTCAAAATAGAACTTACTTTAAGTTATAAAAAAGCATGTGTTAACTCAATAGTAATTAATTAATCCGCTTTAAACATAGGTGGTTTTAGGATTAAATGCCATATAACTTACATTATCTGCTCTAAATACTCGACGAACTGCATTGTAAAGACATTTTCTGCTTTAAAAGTTTAATTAAACGATCTGGATAATCTGTAATAATGCCATCTACATTAAAAGATAACATTTGTTCCATAGCTTGATCTTCGTTAATTGTCCAAGGAATAACATAAAAACCTTTATTTTGATACCTTCTAACAGATTCTGCCGTTACTAATTTAAAGTACGGACTTATAATCTCTGGTTTATAAGACAATGCTTCTAATTTGTCTTCAATTGTTTCATTCTCATCAATAAGTAAAGCCACTTTCATATTTGGTAATTGCTTTTTGACCTCTTCAAGAATTGCTAGATCAAACGATTGAAGATTAACACGATTAAGCATGTGGTTGTCTTTAATTTCATCTAAAACCAATTTCACATAAGGTTTTGGTTTTGGTGTAAAAATCGCATAATACTGAGGTTCCGATTTAATTTCGATATTAAATTTAACATTTGATTGTTTTGCTTTTACTAAATCAAATACTTCAGACAATAAAGGCTTATATGTTTTTATCTTTGTTTGATTTGGAAAGCTTGGATGAAATTTTGATCCACAGTCAAACTGTATAATTTCATTATAATTCATCTTAAACAAATTAAATTTTGTTTTTAATGCATCTGGAATATCCATTCCTTCAGTATCATAACAAATGTTCGGATTCATATAGGCTTCATGAGAAACAACCACCTTTTTATCTTGAGAGATAACAATGTCTAACTCTAAAGTGGTTACACCTAAATCAATAGCTTTTTCAAAAGCAAGCAAGGAATTTTCTGGAAATAAACCTCTACATCCTCTATGACCTTGTATGTCTAATTGTTTTTGTATTGGATTGCAACTCACGCTACATAAAATTAAAAATACAACTATACTAGTTTTCGAGATCTGCTGAAAGCGTAGGTTTTTCATAAACTTCAAATGGTTGTTTAAGTAAATCTTTGATATTACTATTCTTAACTTCATCTGGAAAAACATCTACTCCATAAACTAACTTTTCACGCTCCATATATAAGAAGGTTCCAAACATACGATCCCAAATACTAAAAATATTTCCGTAATTAGAATCTGTATATGGTAATCTATAATGATGGTGAATTTTATGCATATCTGGCGAGACAATTACACAACTCAATGCTTTATCTAAGCCTTTTGGCATTTTAATATTGGCATGTGTAAACTGTGTAAAAATTAAAGACATCGCTTGATAAATCATCACCAAAGCAATAGGTGTACCAACCACAAATACACCTACAAGCGTAAACACAAATCGAATTAAACTTTCAATAGGATGATGTCTATTAGCCGTTGTTGTGTCTACTTTGTGATCTGTATGATGTACTAAATGTACCATCCAAAGCGGTTTTACCTTGTGCTCAACAAAATGTGCTAAATAGGCCCCAAAAAAATCGAGTAACAATACTCCAAGAAAAGCATACAATCCCAATGGCATGTCTGGTAACCAATTAATGATACCAAAATCGTTGACTTTTACCCAGTCTGCAGCACCTAAAAGTAAAAAGGCTAAAGCAAAATTGATAACAACTGTTGTTAACGTAAAAAAAAGATTTGGAATGGCATGTTGCCATTTATTATATTTAAACTTAAATAATGGCAAACCACTTTCTAGCAGCCAAAAAAAAGTGAGACCTCCAACTAAAATAAGACTTCTATGTAAAGATGGGATGGTTTCAAAATAACTAATGATGGTTTCCAATACCTTTAAGAATTAAGATTAATAATCATCTGTGCTTTCTTCAAATTTACAGAAGATATTTGAGATTCCCATAATGCGGCATTAGTTTCGTCATTTAAAACCCTATAAGCTGTGTAATACAAAAAAGCTACAAATGCTTTGTTATTAATTTCAATATCTTCTGCATCTATCCTTTTTAATTTTCTTAGTACTTTTTTGGGAGACTTTGTAATTAGAAGTTGTTGCATCTTTAAAAGCTCTACTCGCTGTGATAATGTGAGCTGCTCTTCAACAGGATTTGTACTTATAAATTCAGAAGCTTCATCTAAATAAATATTACCAAGTTTAAGCAGCTCTTCTCTAATATCTGCTTTCATATACATTGAAAAATCAACATATTTTGAAGCTAAATAATAAGCGGAATAAAAATCCTTTTTATTTTTATAGCCTTTTAATTCAGGCGCTATAAATTCGGTATTTAAGGCGTAATTTTCAATTAACTGCGAAATGTTCTCATAATTATTAGGATTGCCAGAAAGGTTTAAGATATTACCATTGACATCCATAATTTTAATAGAGTCTTCGTTGAACTTATCTATATATGCTTGGGTGCGCTTTCCCTTAATTTGCATATATAAATCTGCATACTTATTTTCATTAACAATTACAGGTACAAAATACTCCCAAATTAAAGGGCTTACAGTTTCGTCTTCAAACAAGTTTTCAATAAAAATAGTCTTACCATCATCTGTATTAACTAAAACCGGATAAGGATATTTTGTTGTTTCTTCCCATACCATCAGTACCATTTTATTTTGTACTGTAGCTAAGCTTTTAGCGATATCCAAATTAGTCATCCACGGCTGAGCGTTAGATAGATTCACAGTAAAAAAAAACAATAACGCTACTATAATTAACTTTTTCATATTATAATTTTAAACAATTGGATATCAAAAACTATTCCGAAGCACAATACGATTACAACTGAATTCGTTTTTTCATTGCTTCAACAATATTATAAGCTGCAGGACAAATGGCGACATTCTTCATTGTTAAATTAGAGATTTGCTGAAACTTTTTTCGATCGGTATGTGGAAATTCTCGACACGCTTTAGGTCGTACCTCATAAATAGAACAATAATTATCTTCACCTAAAAATGTACACGGAACCGACTGCAACACATAATCGTTTTCTTCATCTAATCGCAAATAAGTATCAATAAATTGTTGCGCTTTCATTTTAAAAGATTTCGAAATTCTTTGAATATCTTTATCTGTAAATAGAGGGCCTGTGGTTTTACAGCAATTGGCACACGTTAAACAGTCGGTTCGTTCAAACTCTGTTTCGTGCAACTCTTGCATCAAATAGTCCAATTGCTTTGGTGGTTTCTTTTTTAGCTTTGTAAAAAAGGTTTTATTTTCCTTATGCTTATCTTTGGCGAGCTTTGGAAGATTATTAATTTGGTCTTGCATAAAACAAATTTAACTAAAGTTATCTTTACATTTTCTATAAAAATAAAAATCACTCGAACCCACAAAAAAATATGACTAAAGATCTCTTCGGAAAAGCATTATTAGATTACCAGAATGGAAATTATTCTGAAGACATTATCACTTCTACTCATATTTCGGATGCAGACCCTTTACCACTTCCCTATTTATTTAGAGATTATTCTGAAATGCCAACATTGGAACAAAAAGCACTTCAACTTAGTAAAGGTAATATTTTAGATGTTGGCTGTGGCTCTGGCAGTCATTCGTTGTGGTTACAAGAAAAAGGCTTTCATGTAAAAGCCATTGACAGCTCTGAAGGTGCCATTAAAGTAGCAAAAAAGCGCGGTGTTTTAAATGCTGAATTAAAACCACTTTTACAAGAAACTCAAACTTTTGACACCATCTTGTTATTAATGAATGGTACAGGAATTTTCCAAGAGTTAACGCATGTTTCTAGGTATTTGAAACATTTAAAGTCGCTTTTAAATCCCAATGGACAAATTCTAATTGATTCTTCTGACATTTCATACATGTACAAAGATGAAGATGGAGGTCTATGGTTAGACCTTAACCAAGGCTATCTTGGAGAATTGGATTATTTTCTGTCTTACAAAGGAGAAAAAGAAACACCAATGAAATGGTTATATCTTGATTTTGAAACCTTAAAAACAGCCTGTATAACGGTTGGTCTAAAATGTGAGAAGGTAAAGGATGGCGAGCATTTTGATTATTTGGCTCGTATATTTTAAGTTACTTATCACACAGAAACACTGACAAAATTTATAAAAAAACAATTAGAGTTATACTTTTTTTTAGTGTTAAAGCTTTTGCGTGGTAGACCATTAATTTACTGCACTTCTCCGCCAACCACAGTTTTTAATACTTTAATATTAGGAATTTCATTAGCATCTACCGTCATAATATCGTTGTCTAGAATAATAAAATCAGCAAATTTGCCAACTTCAATACTTCCTTTTTCATGATCTTCAAAATTAGAATAAGCAGCCCAAATAGTCATTCCTTTTAATGCGTCTTCCCTACTTAAAGCATTTTCCATTTGAAAACCACCTTCAGGGTATTGTTCTAAATCTTGTCTGGCAACGGCAGCATAAAATGTTAAAAACGGACTAACACGCTCTACAGGGAAATCGGTTCCTAATGCAACTTTTCCATACGCGTTTAATAATTGTTTGTATGCATAAGCTCCTTTTATACGTTCTGATCCTATTCTATCTTCTGCCCAATACATATCGCTTGTTGCATGTGTTGGTTGAATAGACGGCATAATATTTTTATAAAAATCGAAATCTTCTGGAGACACAATTTGTGCATGTTCTACTCTCCAACGTCTATCGTTCTTTCCTTTAAGAACTTTATTGTACGTTTCTAAAACAGCTCTATTAGCAGAATCACCAATGGCATGAGTATTCATTTGAAACTCTGAGTTTGCTATACGTTCTGCAGCTGTTTTTAAGGTTTCTAGATCTGTTACCATTAAACCTGAATGCTTAGGTTTATCTGAATATGGTGCTTTTAACATTGCTCCTCTAGATCCTAAAGCTCCATCGGCATAAAACTTAAACGAACGTACATTAAGTTGGTCAGTTTTTGTAATACCTTTATTTAAGAAGTAATCTAAATTTTCTTCAGAATGAGAAACCATAGCATAAATACGCATTTTTAACTCTCCTGAATTTTGAAGGCTTTCTATTAATTCTATTTCATCTTTATTTAATCCTGCATCATCAACCGTTGTTAGACCTAAATCAAAGCATACTTTTTGAGCGTCCAACAATGCTTTTGTTTTTTCCATTTTGGTTGGACTAGGCCAATGGCTCATTACTAAACCTATAGCATTATCGATTAAGATTCCTGTAAGCTCTCCGTTTTCAATAACAACTTCTCCTCCTTCAATCTTGCTATTCTTTGTCACATTCCCTAAATCTAAAGCGGCTTGATTGGCTAATATGGCATGTCCATCAATACGAGATAGAGCAATTGGTGTATTAGGATATAATTTATCTAAAAGTTTTTTGTTTGGAAATTGTTGATCTTCCCAATCATTCTGGTCCCAACCTCTACCTAAAATGAATTTCTTATTATTTTCATTTTGAAAATCCAACACACGTTTCATTAGCTCTTCAAAACTCGTTGTACCAACTAAATTTACCGTTTGTTTATTAAAACCCAAGCCTAAAAAGTGACAATGAGCATCAATAAAACCAGGAACAATAGTTTTTCCATTTGCATTAATAGTGTCAACAGCTTTGTATTTATTATCAATTTCTGAAGTTGAACCAACAGCAATAATTTTTCCGTCTTTTACAGCAAACGATTCTGCTTTATTGAAGTTTTCATCTACGGTATAAATATTCGCATTTGTAACGATTAAGTCTGCTTGTTGTTTGTCTTTTTGACAAGCAAAGATTGTAAGCAACGTTAGAATAGGTAATAATTTCTTCATATTAATTGGTTTATAAGCATTGTAAAAATAAGAAAAGCGTTCCAAATTGGAACGCTTTATTATATAACCTCTTAAAACTCGTACTTATGTAAGAATTTTAAAAGTCGAATTGATATGTTGCGCCAGCCAAAAACTGAATGCCTTGGATTGGAATGTTTAACCAGCGTTCGTAATTTTGATTTGCAATATTGTTTGCTTTAGCAAAAACAGATAATTGTTCGTTTATTTTGTAACCAACATGGGCATTTAAATCAAAATAACTATCTAAAGTTACTGTTTTTATTGTGGTAGCTATAGGATCTGAAATTTCATCGGTAAAAATATCTTGATCTTTACGTTCGCCTACAAAATAAGCACTTGCTCCTGCAAACCACTGTTCTGAAATCTGATAGTCCATAAATACTGACGCTTCTATATCTGGTAAGTTCCATGCGTGTGCTTGGTCGTCTGTATTGTAGGCAAAATATTCTCCTTTAACTCCTAAAGTAAAATTTCTATTAAAATCTACATTTAATTCACCTGCAATAGAAAACGTTGTCACGTCATCGTAAACCATACCAAACGAGTTTCCGTATTGGTAATCTTCTGGCAGAAATGTTAATGCTTCGTTAGCTTTAAATAGGGCCTTTTCTTGTTCTGACGTATAGTTTCCGCTCACATTATAACTAATATTATTAGTTAACTTCCCCTTGACACCTACAAAAGCTCTAAACTGTTGATCTGTTGGTGCAATAAAAAGTGTTGGAGACACAAAAGGATTTACATTAGCAAAATCGTAATATGAGTTCTGAACTAATCCACCTGTTAAACCTCCATAAGCGATTAAAAGTTCATCTACTAAACGGTAAGACGCTTCTATATTTGGGTGGATAAAGAATTCACTCTCGCTTAACTCGGTGTCATTATAATACGTTAACCTTAGACCTAAGTTTATTGTTAAGTCATCTCTATTTAATTGGTAAGACGGTAAAACACCAAACATAAAATTACCGTAATTAATTTCGCCAGATCTGGTATAATCAGTATCAAAACTTCCTCCTAAATAATCTACAAACACCTCAGTATCTATATAAGCATCTCGTACAGGTACATCAAAACTGGTTTCTGCCATAAAACGATTTTCTCCTGAATCTTGATCATCACCAAAGCGTCTAAAGCGAACACTTGCATCTTTAACAATGGCATCATCAAAATTAATTTTACCGCCAACATTAAAGCTATGAAAACTATGCTTTGGATTTATAGTATCTGCTGTCGTTTGTCCATAATATTGTTGTGGCAAACCATACCAATTATACGTTTGTAAATCGATACCTCCATCTACTTTCCAAGTAAAGTCTCTTAAATTTTTAGAATAATGTGCATTCAATTTAGTCTTTGAAAAATTATCATCTAATAACAATTTATCAATACCTCCTTGTGAGGAATGATGACTAAAATAACCACCAACATTTTCGTCTTTACTCAGCTCATGATTCAAATACACTTCTCCCAAAATGGTTGTGTATGTTCCTACGCCTAGTGATGCGTAATTATCGTATAATTTTACTGCTTTTGCTCTATCAACTGTTGCTGCCTTTCCTTTTGCAGGTGTAAACGTTGAAGCTACAGGAATAGAAAAAATGTTGTATTTTATTTCTTTTTTCTTAACTGTATTTGAGTCTCCTAATTTTGGATTATCTTTAATTTTAAAGGCATCTGATATTGTAGGAGTATATGGTTTTATAACGTTAACCGTTTGGTCACCAATAGTATCTTTTGTGCGTTCTTGAGCAACAACAAATGTCCAACTGCTTGCTATGGTTATTATAAAAATTAAAAACTTGATTTTCATTTTATGTGTTTTGATTTGATGTATCTAATTATTTTAGTTGTCATCAGTTTCAACGGATGAATTCGTCTTCGCTTCCTCTGCTTTTATTTTATTCAATTCTGCTTGTGCTTCAGTAACTACATCTGTAAAATCCGGAAAATTACTAATTACACTTTCTAAAATATAAGTAGCCTGAAATGCATCTCCTAAAGCGTAAAAGTTCTTTGCCATAACCACCAAGCCTTTGGCGCTATACAATTTATAACTACCGTAATCCTTTGCCAATTGTTGAATAACAGTGTTTGAGGCTTCGTACTGACCTTCTTTATTTTTAAAATACCCATTATAGAATAAGGCTTCTGCAGCGACGCTTCCGGTTGCTAATTTTTCAACTTCGGCATAAGCTGTTTTTGCTTTAGCTTCGTTTCCTGTTTTAATGGCTGAACGTGCAATAATTAATTTGGCATCACTCTTAACTTTGTTGTCTAGTTTTAAATTGCTTAAAACTTTTTCAGCATAGCTTTCTGCTTTAACGTAATCTTCAGTTTGATAATAGGCATTCATTAAGTTAGATTGCGCGTAAACCACATTCTGAGGATAGTCTGCTTCTAGCTCTAAATCTTTTAACTCAAGAATAGCTTGTTCCCAATTAGATTTGCTCAAATAAATCTCACAAAGCTTAACCGTTGCTTGTTCTGTGTATTCCGATTTTGAGGCGTCTACAACAGCTTTATAATGTGGTTGTGCATTATCAAACAACTCTTTTTTATAATACAATTGTGCTAAATAGAAATGTGCTTTTTGATTGTGAAGTCCCTTTGGAAACTCGTTCAAGTATTTATTAAACTGACGAATAGCTTTATCGGTTTCGTTATCTAGATATGGTTTCTCTGCTGCTAAATAAGTAGCATTATCTAAATCCACATCAGTAACCTGAACATAATCTAAAGTTCTTACCCAATTTGCGTACTCATCTACACGACCTAAATCGATATAAATTAATCGTACTGTAGAAACCGCTTGAACCGCTTCTCCTGAGCCAGGAAAATCTGTTGCTACTTTTTTAAATTTCGTTAATGCACGATTGTTATCATTTCCGTTATAATACACCAAACCTTGACGTAATAAGGCTTTTGATGTAAACGCACTTGTTTTGTATTCTGAATTTAAACGGTCATACATTTGCATCGCTTTATCCGACTCGTTGGATTTTACATAAGAATTTGCCAACTCATACATGGCATCGTCACGTAAAGCTGATTTTGGATAATCGTCTATAAACGATTTTAACTCTGAAATTTTAGCTGAACCTTTACCTAAATATCCTTGGCTCATTGCTTTTTGAAAGGCTGCATAATCCGTTTCAATCTCATTTATTTGAATCGCTTTATTGTAAGCATCAATAGCATCTTTGTAGTTACTAGAAACAAAATAGCCATCTGCTAATCTTAAATAGGCATCGTTTTGACGTAAGTTGTCATTTTTTGGTTGAGCTATAAATTTCTCAAAATAGTTAGATGCATTATTATAATCTTTAAGCTTAAAATATGTGTATGCTAAATTGTAATTAAGATTTTCGTTTTCTGGTAAATTTGAAGACTCGCTAAACCCATTAAATTGTTTGAAGTCAATTAAAGCATCGTTATAATTGGTTAGATTATATTCTGTTTCTGCTTTCCAAAATGTTGCTTTTGCTACAAAAACAGGATCTCTTGGTTCTTTTAAAGAACTCTTAAATAAGTTTAAAGCGTCGTTGTATTTGTTTTCGTTATACAATTCTACGGCTCTAAAAAAAGCTACTTTTTGGTAAGCGGCTTTATGCTCAAAACTATTTTTACCCTTTAACAATTCTAGAGCTTCCTTGTAGTTTTTAGAGGTGATATATGAATCAATTAATAAAGTTTCAACTTCATTTTTAAAACCTGAATTAGGATATTGCTTTAAATACCCTGTTAATACTTGTGGTACGGATTGGTATGGGTTTCCTATTTCGTAACTAATTTTTGCGTAATTTAACCAAGCATCTTCCTGAATTTTTAAATCAAAATCCATTTGTGACGCATTTCTAAAAGCGTTTAAAGCTTCTTGTTTTTTATCTAAATTAATACAACTTTCTCCTAAATGGTAATACGCATTTTGTGCTACAGAATTATCTCCTCCAATAATTTTATTGAATTCTGAAATGGCACTGTTGTAATCGTTTTGTTTGTAATACGCATAACCTAATTGGTAATAATCTGTATTGTTCCACTTTCTGTTTTTGCCTTTGTATGCTTTTAAGTATGGTATGGCTTCAGCATATTTTTCAAGATTAAAATAACTCTCGCCAATGATTTTTGATAATTCAGATTTTTCTGCTGCATTACTCTTTGGTAATTGTTCTTGGGCAAGTTCTATTGCCTTTTCAAACTTTCCTAGTTTAAAATTTAAATCGGCTTGATAATACGATAACTTTTCTTTGTACTTTTCGTTATCACTAACTTGGTCAAAATACTCATTTGCCGTATCGTAATCATCTCCTTGATACGCCAAGAAACCAATATAATATTTAGCTTGCGAACCGTATTCTTCAGAATTTACAACTCTATTTAAATATTTGGTTGCTTGCTTTTCATCTTTAGTAGAATACAAAGAATAGCCGTAATTAAAATTGTAACGTTCTTTTTCTGATCGCGCAATACTTCTTTCATCTACTTTCTCATACCATTTACGAGAATAAGCATATTTCCCATTATCAAAATAATAGTCGGCAACATCTAAAAAAGCCGTATTTCTTTTGGTACTTGTTGGATACTCTTCAACAAACGCTGTAATTAAATCGTCTGCATTTTTCTGATTTAAACGCACAGCACAATTAGCGATATAATACGCACAATCGGATTGTATGGTAACGTCGTTTGTTTCATCTTTAACATCGTCAAACAAAGACTGAGCAGCCTTATATTGCTTATTATTATATAAAGCCAAAGCCTTTTGATAGTCTTGTAAATCGCTGGTATAAATGGCAGATTTTTGTGCCATTACTACTGAAGAAAAAACTAGAAAAACGATGATTAACTGTTTTTTGAATAACATCATTTAGTTATGTGTTTAATTGATGATTTAATTTCGGTTCAAATATAATTCAATACCAAATCTATAACGATAGAATTTGTTTATAATTATAAACGGAGTTATTAAAAAATAGTTTTTAGTTCTTAAAACAACCATCCGAATAAACGTTTAAATAAACTTTCTTTTTTTGGTTGCTCAAATTCAATTCTAAAGACTCCAAAATTATTAGCAGATTTTGTAGCTGTATTGTTGTGTAATGGTTTTTCAAATCTTGTTAATGCCAATGGGAATTCTATTTTTAAATTTTTTGAGATTTCACCAGATGTAATAACAACAGTTCTGTTTTCTATATCATATATTTTGAAAGTTGAGCCTTCTTCAATTTCAAATTCATTAAAATTGACTTGAACAGCCGTTCCATTTTTATTTAAAATAGCAATATTAAATTCTGTCCCATCATTATTAAGTTTATACACTTTTATAACAGGAGTTGTTTTAAAATCTTTGAGTTGTTTTAATTCACTTTTAGATTCAATTTTAAATTCATTTTGCCAAGCTTTAATATTATAATCTTGCTGCTTCAAAATTCTAAACCCTTTGAGTGATCTTGTATAGTATGAATTATTATCCATTTGTAACCCATTATTATTTAAAGCTAATAATACTGAAGAATTAAAATGAATATAACCAGTGTAAATAATGTTGTTTTTAAAAACTAGAGACTTTGTATGCAATATATTTAAGGCATTATTTTTTCCGATAATAATATTATTTTGAACCGAAACATCTTCAACGGGTGCATTAGCATTAAAACCTAAAGCTAAAGATGTACCATAACCATAATTTTTGCTATCGTTAAAGTCTACATTATGATAAAGGACATTATTTAATACGTTAATGTGCTTGGCTACGTTAATCCCTTCTGCATCTTTGGATGCTATAATAACATTATCTACATGCTTTCCTGCAGGAGAACCATTATTAAAAATGATGTTGTTAGTGAGATTAACATACTTCACAAACTCTAATTTAGAGCCTGAAGTCGCTGACCAAACCTCAATACCTTTATAGTAATTATTAAAAATAATATTATTATTTATCTGTCTGATTTTATCACTTTGATTTTGAATATAGATACCAACTCCATGACCTCTTTTACCTTGATAACCGTTGTTGTAAATCATACAATTTTCAATTACTGTACCTCCTGTCGCTTTCCACGACCCAATTCCTGAACCTGGTATATTGTGTATAATTAAGTTTTGAAACATACAGTCTTCACCTTTTTGATGATTAATCCCAACTGCAGCTTTAAAATCTGCATCAGAGTCTAAACGCGAAAAATCTCCTAAATATGTGACTTCAAAATTTTTGTAAATCACATGACTACCATTAACCTGTAAAACATAATTTACTTTGCCTTCTGTATTTCCATTGAGAATAACCTTATCGTTCTTAAAAGCAGAAACTATAATCTTTTTATTAGTTTTTGTAGATTCTAATACGCTTCTATAACGACCTGTATATATACCTTCATGAATCCATATAACATCACCTCCATTAACCTTTTCTGAAGATTGAGACAATGCTGTTTGTAAATCCCATGGGCGCTCAATACTACCATTACCATTTGGTGTCCCGACAGTTGTACTGCCATTTACAGGAAAAACATGAAACTCTTTTTGAGCGAATGAAATTGCTGAAATAAATATTAATAATAAGCTTATAGAATACTTCATAAAAGTAAAAATTCAATTATTGTGCCAATGTTATTTTTAGTTTAAAAAACTAAAATCAATTACAAATATCGAACATTCAAGTGCTGTAAAAGAAAAAAATAAGCTAATTACATAATAGTAAACTTTCGTTTTTAAGTTATATTTTTACAGTAAAATTTCCAAAATACAATTAAGACAACATATCTATTTTGAACAGAATAAACGAAAAACTAAAAGAAGACAAAAAACTATTGTCAATCTATTTTACAGCAGGTTATCCTAACACTAATGACACGGTTACTATTATTGAAAATCTCGAAAAAAGTGGTGTAGATATGTTGGAAATAGGATTACCATTTAGTGATCCATTAGCAGATGGCCCAACCATACAAGCCAGTTCTACGGAAGCTTTAAAAAATGGAATGACTAGCGCATTGTTATTTGAACAACTTAAAGACATTAGAAAAACGGTTTCTATTCCGTTAATTATAATGGGTTACTTTAATCCGATGTTACAGTATGGTGTTGAAGCCTTTTGCAAAAAATGCCAAGAGGTTGGAATTGACGGACTCATAATTCCTGATTTACCTGTCGATGTCTATCATTCAGAATACAAATCAACTTTTGAAAAGTATGGTCTAATAAACGTGTTTTTAATTACACCACAAACATCAGATGAACGCATTCGTTATATCGATTCTGTATCTAACGGTTTTATTTATATGGTAAGTTCTGCAAGTGTAACAGGAAGTAATTCTGGTTTCGGTGAGGAGCAAACCAATTATTTTAAACGTATTGCAGACATGAAATTAAAAAACCCTCAAATTGTAGGTTTTGGCATTTCAAATAATAAAACCTTTAAACAAGCTACAGCATATGGAAAAGGTGCTATTATTGGTAGTGCTTTTATCAAACATTTAACTGAAAACGGAATAGATACTATTGATGATTTTGTAAGCTCAATCTTATAATATGAAATTGCTCAACGACTGGAAAATAATACTCTTACTTTGCTTAACCTTAGGCTTAGCTCCATTTTTTCCTGAACCACATCTTTTAGGTAAAATACGATGGATTGCAGGAGGAGCAAACGGAATGGCTTTAAAAGATTGGTTTGATGTGGTCTTCCACGGCTTTCCTTTTGTATTATTAATACGATTAATTCTTATTAAACTAACACGAAAAAATGCCGCTTAACATCGTACTCATAGAACCTGAAATACCAAATAACACTGGTAATATTGGTCGTTTAGCCTTAGCTTCAGGCTCAAAACTACATTTAGTAAAACCATTTGGATTTGAAATTGATGACAAACGTTTAAAACGTGCAGGACTCGATTATTGGCAACATTTAGAAGTTATATATTATGATAACACCGAAGACTTCTTCTTAAAAAATAAAGATGCTAAAATGGTGTTTTTATCCAGTCATGGCACAAAATCCCATTGGGATATTAACTTTACAGATGATCTATTTTTGGTTTTTGGAAAAGAATCTGTTGGATTACCAAAACCATTAGTCAAAAAATATGACACTCAATTATTTAAAATTCCGCTATACAGTAAATCCATTAGAAGTCTAAATTTAGCAAATGCCGTAAGCATTATTGTTTATGAAGGATTACGACAAATCAAATAATTTTATGGAGATTAAACTTTTTCGCTTATATTGGTCTAAATTTTAAACAATACCTAAATCGTAATACAATGATTACTAAAACATTAAAAATAGGTTTTTTTATTATTACCATTGCTTCATTTTCATTGGTAAGTGCTCAAGAAAAGCTTAATACAAAGAAAGATAGATCAGTAAAAATGTTTAATTATCTTGACACCAATACGGATGACAAGATTAACCTTGAAGAGTTCAAAGTGCGCTATGAAAAAGAATCTACAGAAAAAATAACAGTTGAAAAACTTTTTGCTAGTGCAGACACTGACGCAAATGAAACATTAGATAGAGCCGAATTTAAAATCTTTTACGAACAAACTCAAAAACCTAAAAGAATAGAAAACCAGGTACATAGACCTAAAAAAAAGGTTGAAAAAAAAGGATAACCCTATTAAAAAGAAAAAAAGATTTTAAAGCTTACAAAAAAACCTCTAGATATTCTAGAGGATTTTTTTTGTCTAATTGATAAATAAATGATTTTGGTTTTGTAACTTTTCCTCAAATAAAAACAAAACTTGAAACACTCAAAAACACACAATTTTTTATCAGAATATGGTCAGATTGCAATAGGTATAGGATTAGCCAGCATTGGATTGAAAGCATTTTTACTTCCTAACGGATTTATGGACGGAGGAGTTACTGGCATTGCCCTATTGGCTAACAGACTTATTGGTGTAGATATTTCATTGTTGCTAGTTATATTTAGTTTACCATTTTTAATTCTAGGCTATTATACCGTTTCTAAACGTATTGTTATAAAGTCTATTCTTAGTATTCTCGCCTTTGCTTCATTAATTCATTTTGGAAATTATGGAACAATTACAGAAGACAAACTACTAATTTCCATCTTTGGAGGCTTATGTTTAGGAGCAGGAATTGGTATTGCGATTAGAAATGGATCCGTTTTAGATGGGTCAGAAATTTTAGGAATCTATCTCAATGACCGTTTTGGATTTAGTATCGGTCAAGTTATACTGCTTTTTAATGTTGTATTATTTAGTATTACGGCCTATGTCGTCTCTGTTGAAGTTGCGCTCTATTCTATCTTAACCTATATTATTACAGCAAAAGTCACAGACATGACTATTGAAGGTTTTGAGGATTTTATTGGTGTCACTATTGTGTCTAATGACTATGCCGCAATTAAGCATGCCATTATGATTGAATTGGGAGTAGGCCTAACCACCTATAAAGGCTCTAAAGGATTTGGAAGCAATGGACCTCAGCAGGATTTTGATATTATTCACACCATTATTAATCGTATAGACATCAAAAAAATGCATCGTATTATTGAAGAAATAGACGAAAATGCTTTTATCGTTGAGTTTGATGTAAACAATGTTAAAGGTGGTGTATTACGACATTATCTCGATAAGAAAAAAGGTAAAACATTACCTAAAATCTAAGGTTTGATGCTACCATTTTAACTTTAATATATAGAAGAATTATTTTTTATTCTTTTTTAAATAGTCCAAATACATATTTTCTACCTTGGTTCTTGCCCAAGGTGTACGTCTTAAAAACTTTAAACTCGATTTTACTGAAGGATTATCCGTAAAACAGCGAATATTAATTTGATAGCCCATGTATTCCCAGCCATAATGTGCTTGCAGTTCTACTATGATCTGTTCTAATTTTATTCCGTGAAGTGGATTATTAGGTTGCGTTGACATAATTCTGTCATTCCTGCAAAAGCAGGAATCTAATATTATTTATAATTAAAATGGATTCCTGCCTACGCAGGAATGACAACAAATGTACAATTTTATCAATACTATTGTGATAGTAAAAGATAGGAGTTACTTCTATTATATATCTTTAATCAGAGCCTTTATCTTAACCGCTTTTTCAAAATGATCTAATTGGTGCGTTTGAATCCACCACGTTGCAGCTTCCATTAATAACTCTGGATTATCATTTTTATTTTTAAAAAATGCATAGAATGAAATACCCACATTGGTCCCTTTTTGCGCAATCTTTATATCGCAAACCGCTATGATTTTATCTTTTAATGCTGAAGTCATTACTTAAGGTCTACTATCATTATTACGATTGCGGCTTCTGCTTTTGTTTCGGTCTGAATTTCTATTATTAGACTTTCCTGAATTTCTATTATTAGAATTCTTACGACGACCTTGGTTTCTATTCTGACCTGGTTTAATTGGTTCTGTTGAAGCATTAGGGTCTGGCTCAAAACCTTCAAGGATTTCAACTTCAATCTTCATCGCAATCAACTTCTCAATACCGCGCAAATACGTTGTTTCATCTGCACTTACTAAAGAAATCGCTTCTCCACTGGCTCCTGCTCTACCTGTTCTACCAATTCTATGCACGTAATCTTCGGAAATATTAGGCAATTCAAAATTAATAACATGTGGCAACAAAGGTATATCTAAACCTCTTGCCGCAATATCTGTAGCGACTAAAACTCTAACAGCCCCATTTTTAAATCCCGCTAATGCCTTGGTTCTTGCTCCTTGACTTTTATTTCCATGAATCGCTGCGGCTGTAATGCCTTGGCTAATCATCTTTTTACAAAGTTTATTGGCTCCATGTTTAGTTCTTGTAAACACTAAAACTTGTTTCCAGTTTCCTTCAGAAATTAACTTTATAATCAGTCCTGTTTTTTTTCCTTTCGCCACACGATAGACTTTTTGCTGTATAACCTCTACAGCTGTGTTTTCTGGTGTGGCTTCAACTTGAACAGGATTATTTAAAATAGAATACGCTAATTTCTTAATATCTTTAGAAAAGGTTGCCGAAAACATAAGGTTTTGACGTTTTGCTGGAATCAACTTCATAACGCGCTCTATATCGCGTAAAAAGCCC
Organism: Winogradskyella psychrotolerans; assembly: GCF_018860565.1. Classification (GTDB taxonomy): domain Bacteria; phylum Bacteroidota; class Bacteroidia; order Flavobacteriales; family Flavobacteriaceae; genus Winogradskyella; species Winogradskyella damuponensis. The sequence goes on along the minus strand of NZ_JAHKPS010000007.1, from coordinate 35,437 downwards.
ATATCTAACATACGATCAGCTTCATCTAAAACAAATATTTCTACTTTGCTTAAAGATAACAGACCTTGGTTTTCTAAATCGATTAAACGTCCTGGTGTTGCCACCAAAACATCGACTCCTTGACTCAATTTATTAACTTGTGGTTTCTGATTGACTCCACCAAAAATAACCGTACTTCTAATATTTAAAAACTCACTGTACTCTTTAACATTGGCATAAACTTGCGCTGCTAGCTCACGTGTTGGAGTTAATATTAAAGCTCTAATTGGTCTGTGCCTTTGCTGAGAACCATTAGATAATAGGTGAAGCAACGGCAATGTAAAACCTGCTGTTTTTCCTGTTCCGGTTTGTGCTGATGCTAAAACGTCCTTTCCTTCTAATACAGGAGGAATGGCTTTTGCTTGAATTGGCGAAGGTGTTTCGTATCCTTTTTTCTGGATAGCTTGAAGTAAAGGCTCAGATAGCCCCAATGATTTAAATGACATAAATAGTGTTTATGAAGCAAACTCTATTTATTTAGGTCACTCCTTTAATTTTGCGCGAAGTTACAGCTATTTTATGCCTGACTCTAAAAAAATGCCTATAATCTTCTAAATACTATGAATTCTTTCCTTCTTTAAGCTTTACTAGCGGACTGGTATCGCGGTTTTTAAAACCATGTATCGAACTGCTTATTATTAATATAGCCGCACTTATAAAGGCAATATACATTAGTGTTTCGTTGTTTAATTTATTAGCATTTCCTATACCAATTAAGGCCCAAGCTCCTACAAGTGCAAACTCTCTCATATTACGTTTCCAGGTAATTATGACATTTATAAACACGGCAATAGCGATGAGTATAATAGCCCAAGTCAAATCAGACAGCCCTATACCACCCCAATCAATTTTCACTAAATACGTTGAAACATTAGCAATACTAGCCACGGTTACCCAACCCGAATAGATCACAAAAGGCCACCAAACAAAAGCAATAATGGGTAAGGGCTCATCGTCTAATTCCATTCTGTTGTTGAGTACAATTTTTAATAATGAAAACAGTAATAAGAAAATAAAAATACAAGACACTCCTGTATATTCATAGATCCAAGCAAATATCCAAAGCGAATTAAATAAACATGAGAGTATAAACCACCAACCCGTTTTTAGGACAACATCGTCATTTTTAACGTCTTTAAACAAACCGCGCCCTTGATAAATAACAAAACCTATCAGCAGTAAATAAATAACTCCCCAAATGGCAAACGTATAACCTGCAGGTGTAAATAAAGACCTATAACTATTGGAAACTTCACCAATAGTGGTATTATTTAAGGTTCCTGTATTAGAAAGATAATTGATGAATATCGTTATAAGTAAAGCTATTATATTTCCTATTTGAAGCGTCTTTTTCATGGTTTAATTTTTCTCTAATTTAAGACTTATAACGCATAAGATTAACTTATTCTCGCCATTCTTTAACCTAAATGAAAATATATAAAGCTTGTTAAGTGCTCTTTTTCAAGTTTAAGATCTACTAAACTATGAGATACTCTATCAATCCGTCATGGTTTTAGAAATTATTTAACTTCAAGAATTCATGTATATTAGCTGTTAGAGAAACGCACATTAACAAAATTCAACTATGAAAGCACTACTCTTTTTTTTACTTGTATTACCACTACACCTTTTTGCACAAGAACAAACGAGTTCAGAGAAGTTTTGGGAACAACTCAAAGCACATTGTGGTAATGCTTACGAAGGCGAAATTATTGAAGGTGGAAAAGCAGGTGATGGCTTTACAGGTGAAAAATTAGTCATGCATGTGCGTTCTTGTGATACTAATGATATTAGAATTCCATTCTTTGTAGGTGACAACAAATCGCGTACTTGGGTGTTACATATGAATGACGAAAAAATAATACGATTAAAGCACGATCATAGACATGAAGACGGATCGGAAGAAGATTTAACCCAATATGGCGGCACAAGTGCTAATCAAGGTTTAGCCAATTTACAAATGTTTCCTGCCGATGCTCATACGGCAAAAATATTACCGGCGGCCTCAACCAACATTTGGTGGTTTACCATAGACGAAACAAGTCTAACCTATAACTTACGTCGTTTAGGTACTGATCGTTTATTTACAGTGCGTTTTGATTTAACTAAAACTATTGAAACACCAGATGCTCCTTGGGGAACTGAAGATTGAATAAAACGACCTTAGTGAGTATTATAAATCGTTGGTTTAGATTTTAAAATAAAACCTTATAATGCAGACAACATACGTTCAACCTCAGCAATGGTTGCGCCGTAAAGTTTTCTGTTGGGTTTTGTTAAACGTTTAGATTCTGTTGCGATTTCTTCTAATAGCTCCTTCCCTTCTGACGTCCTATTGTTTTCTAAATAAAATTTAGCCAGCGCTAAACGTTCTGCATAATTTGAGTATGGCCTGTCTATTTGTATTAATTGGGCTTCGGCTTCATCCGTTCTTCCTAGTGCATTTAAAGCTAAACCATAACAGAATTGTTGTTTTGAACCTTTAAATTCTGATTTTTCTTTTATCCGTTCTGCCTGCTCAATTACACCTGCATAATCCTTAAGTTGAAAATAACACAATATCAAATTCTGCCTTGCATACAAATCATCTTGAACTGTATCTTCTAGCGTTTTCTTATAATTGATAATCGCATTAGGAATATCTCCATTTATAAAATAAGCATCAGCTAATTCAATTCTGTTAGTGTAGGTATCAACAAATTCAAGCTTCTTTTCTAAATCTTTTATTTTTTTAGTCGGATTAAGAACCGTTGTGATTTCCTCTTGAATTTTTTCTGCATCACTTTTGTTAAACATCTGAGTCACGATATAAATCAAAGATCCAATGGCAGGAATAAAAAAGATGAGAAAATACCAGTAAAAAGGTTTATTGTTTTTATAGACGTGATATAAACAATACACCTGAACAACTATAAGTAAGTAATACATATATTGAGTTTAAGGCACTACGGATTTATTTATCTTGTAAACACCAATTCATTCTCTGAAGATAATGTTTCGCTAAAACCATAGTTTTCATAATTAAAACCTTTAATATCATCAATGGTTTTTGCATCCGTATCAATAATATATCTCGTCATTAATCCTCTAGCTAATTTTGCAAAGATGGCTATGATTTTATATTTATCGTTTTTAAACTCTTTGAAGGCTACATTTACAACAGGCACTTTTAAAGCTTTGGTATCTATCGCTTTAAAATACTCGTTACTTGCCAAGTTAAGAAAGAGCTCATCATCCTCTAGCTCTTCGTTTAAAGCTTTCGTCACTTTCTTCTGCCAAAATTCATAAAGGTTTTTGTTTTTACCAACTGGCATTTTTGTTCCCATTTCCAATCGGTAAGGCTGAATTAAATCGAAGGGCTTTAAAACACCATATAATCCTGATAAAATCCGAACAGTGTCTTCAACCTTATCAAGTTTACTAGAGTCTATAGAATAAGCATCTAATCCTCGATATACATCACCACTGAATGCATAGATTGCTTGTCTTGCATTATCTTTTGTAAAGGGTAATTTCCATTCTTGATTACGCTCGTAATTCAGTTGCCCCAAATTATCTGAGATATGCATCAGTTGAGATAAGCTCTTAGCCGATTTCTTTTTTAATACCTTATTTAAACGCTCTGCGTCACCTAAGAAAAGACCCTGACTTGATTTTGTTGTTGGCAATTTGGTTTCGTAATCTAAAGATTTTGCTGGTGATAGTACTAGTTTCATAACTCGTGCCCGTGAAAATGGGTGTCTCTTTAATTTAAATCAACACTTACAAGAGTAAGAGTATCATTAAAGGTTAAACATTTTTTTTCTTTCTAATGTAAAAGTACAATGGAAATAAAAGAGTTTCAAATATTAGTGAGAACTAATCTTGATAGTGATATAACGAAAGTCTATTTAAAATTTTGGTTAAGATATTAATCCATGTGCTTAGCGTAATGCCTCCATTTTTCTACACATTTCGCAATATCTTCAGGAATTTTAGATTCAAACCTCATAAACTCACCTGTCGTTGGATGAACAAAACCTAACGTTTTGGCATGCAAGGCTTGTCGTGGTAAGATCTTAAAACAATTATCTACAAACTGCTTGTATTTTGTAAATGTTGTACCTTTTAAGATGCGTTCTCCACCATAACGTTCGTCATTAAAAAGCGTATGGCCAATATGCTTCATATGCACACGGATTTGGTGTGTACGACCAGTTTCAAGCTTACAACTCACTAAAGTAACATAACCTAAACGCTCTATCACTTTATAATGTGTTACAGCTGGTTTACCTTGTGCTTCTTCATCATCTAAAAATACCGTGTTTTGTAATCTATTTTTTGGGTGGCGACCAATGTTACCTTCAATAGTGCCTTCATCTTCTTCCATGTTTCCCCAAACAAGAGCAACATACTCGCGCTCACTTGTTTTTTTAGCAAACTGATTTGAAAGGTGTGCCATGGCATGTTCGGTCTTTGCCACCACTAATAAACCACTAGTATCTTTATCTATTCTATGAACCAAACCTGGTCTCTCACTTGAGTTATTTGGTAGGTTTTCGAAATGAAAAATAAGTCCATTTATTAAAGTCCCTGAATAATTACCATGTCCTGGATGCACTACCATACCTGCTGGTTTATTAACAACTAGCAAGTCATCATCTTCGTACACCACATCTATAGGAAGATCTTCAGCAATTAAAAGATTCTCATGAGGTGGGTGCTCAAATTTAACGGTAATATAATCATTGGGTTTTACCTTGTAATTAGATTTTACAGGAACATCATTTACAAAGATGCTACCATCTTTTGCAGCCGCTTGAATTTTATTACGCGTGGCGTTTTCAATAAAATTCATTAAGTATTTATCGATTCGTAGTGGTTGTTGACCAGCAACAACTCTAAACGCGTGATGTTCATATAATTCGTTTTGTTCTTCGTCTGAAATATCAGGAATATTAGCCATATCTTAATTGCGCTTACCGTTACCTAAAACCAAATCTATTGTAGATGTTAGTGGTAAAAGTGTTCCTGATTTTAGAGTTTCGCCATTATGCCTCATACCTAAAACTACATCCTTTCCGATATTGTCTATATATGTAATCTCACCTACCTTAAATTCTAAGGCTTCTAATTGAGGTTTAGCTTGTCTAAAAGTACGTTTTAAGATGTTTGGCACTTGTACTTTTCTATAACCAGAAGGGTTTAGTATTAAATAAATTTTTCGATTTTCCTTAACCTTTGATCCTGCTATTGGGTTTTGTTCAATTACAGAATACTTAGGATATTTAGGATTATAATTCGCAGAATCTTGTATTTCCATTGCTAAATCATGATCCTTAAGCTCAATCCCTACCGTTTCTAAAGATTTACCTTTTAAATCTGGTACAATTACAAATTCTCCATGATTGGTAGATATGTTTAGCCATTTTAGCACAATAAAACATAATACGACTACAGCAACAATGGCTAATGCCAATTGTTTAAAAAACACTTTACTGGTAAGAAACTTCACAAAACTCATAAGCAAATAATTGTTGGCAAAATTAAGAAATTCTAATGGTATAATAACGTTGTACTAATAAAATACGTATCATTTCTGAATATAGATTATTAAAAATAAATGATACTTTTACGCTATGGCTTTTTAAACTTAAAAGATACCCGCTTTTGTGGGCGTTAAAGATGAAGAAAAATATTGCAATTATAATGGGCGGTTATTCTAGTGAATATAAGATCTCCCTTAAAAGTGGCAACGTGGTTTACAACACGTTAGACAAAGAAAAATATAATGCTTATCGCATTCATATTTTTAAAGACAAATGGGTTTTTGTTAATGATATGGAAGAAGAATTCTTAATAGACAAAAACAATTTTTCGGTATTAGTAAATGAAACTACAATAACTTTTGATTGCGTTTTTAATGCCATTCATGGGTCTCCTGGCGAAGATGGATTTATGCAAGCCTACTTTGAATTGCTAAATCTACCCCAAACTAGTTGTAGTATGTACCAAGCTGCGCTGACTTTTAACAAACGTGATTTACTAGCCACCTTAAAACCTTATGGTATTAAAACCGCTGAGAGTTACCCTCTTAATCTTGGAGATGTAGTAGATGAAGATGCCATTATTGCCAAAGTAGGCTTACCGTGTTTTGTAAAAGCAAATAAAGCTGGAAGCAGTTTTGGAATATCTAAAGTCTATAAAAAAGAAGATTTACAAGCTGCAATAGACAATTCTTTTAAAGAAGACAATGAAATTATAATCGAACAGTTTTTAGATGGTGTCGAAGTTTCTGTTGGTGTCATCTCTTATAAAGGCGAAACGCTTGTTTTACCAATTACAGAAATCATCTCTGAAAATGATTTCTTTGATTACGAAGCTAAATACGAAGGAAAATCACAAGAAATTACTCCAGCTCGAATTTCTGAAGATTACGCAACCAAAGTGAGAACAGAAGCAAAAAAAATATATGAAATCCTTGGAATGAAAGGTTTTTCACGAAGTGAATTTATCGCTAAAAATAATGAGCCTTATTTACTAGAAGTAAACACAGTTCCAGGTTTAACTAAGGAAAGTATTTTACCTCAACAAGCCGCCGAAGCTGGAATAAGTTTACAAGATTTGTTTAGCAATGCTATTGAAGAAGCCTTGAAAAATTAATAGTTATATTTGAAATTAATACGTTTTCCTATTCTGTGGAAAAAACAAAAATTAGTCAATGAAAAGAGCACTATTTCCTGGGTCATTTGATCCCATAACAAACGGTCACTACGATATTATAATGCGTGGCATTAAACTTTTTGACGAAGTGGTTGTGGCTATTGGTATCAATGCTGAAAAAAAATATATGTTCTCTTTAGAAGAACGAAAAGCTTTTATAGAAGAAACATTTAAAAACGAACCTAAAGTAAAAGTGGTAACCTACAAAGGCTTAACTATCGATTTCTGTAAAGACATTGATGCACAATTTATCTTAAGAGGTTTAAGGAATCCTGCTGATTTTGAATTTGAAAAAGCCATAGCACATACCAATAGAAAATTATCAAAAATTGAAACCGTATTTTTATTAACAGCTGCTCGAACATCTTTTATTTCATCTTCTATTGTAAGAGATGTTATTAGAAATAATGGTGACTATACCGTTTTAGTTCCAGATAGTGTTAGAGTTGATGATAAGTAAATTGAATTTTATCATAACCAATGTCACAAATCTATTATAAATGGAAGACGATTACTCTATATTTAGAAAATTCCCAAGTTTAGAACAGGCTACAGAACTAAAAACATTACTAAACAACAATGGTATTGAAACCGTTCTTGGTGACAATGTGCCACCTGTTGATGTTACCTTCTCTGGAAATACTTTACAAAACGAAATTGAAGTTAGAATTAAACAAACGGACTTTAAAAAAGCGGAACTTCTTCTCGAAAAAGATGCAGAAGATTTAATTGAAAACATTGATAAAAATTATTACTTATTTGATTTTACAAACAAAGAGCTTTATGAGATTTTATTAAAATCTGATGAATGGAATGCCTTTGACTATACACTTGCCCAAAAAATATTAATACAAAGAGGAAAATCTATAGATAAAGATTTACTCAATTCTTTAAAAGAGGAACGATTAAAACAATTAGCAAAACCTGAAGGAAACCAAAAACTTTGGATTATTGCGGGTTACTTTTTTATGCTTTTAGGTGGTTTTTTAGGATTAATAATAGGTTATTTTTTGTGGACATCTAAAAAGACCTTACCAAACGGTCAAAAAGTTTATTCCTATGCTGAGAGTGATAGAACACACGGAAAATATATCTTCATTATAAGCTTAATAATTGCACCTACTTCAATACTTTTTAGAGTAGTGAGTCAAATTTTAAATTAACTAAAAAAGCCTTATCGCATAAAAAAACTCAAACCTATAAGATTTGAGTTTTTTTATTTTTAAAATTTATCTATTCTATTAATAGTACGACAATTCTACAAAAATATCTTCTTCATAATCTGTACCTGGTACATATGTAATAGTACTACTTGTTGGGTAATCTGCATTATTATAAGAATATGAGCTGGTATATGCATCAGAAATATCAGATGATACTCCACTAGTATTAACGTATGTTAGCACATTATTTTTATAAGTACTGTGTCCCATTAATTCAAAAACTTCACTTTGATGAATGTTTTTAAAAGGGTTATTCTTAGTATCATAAGTATAAACATAGTCTTGATTTCCATTAACATCCTCCTCTTCAATACGGTTACCTAGGGTATCGTAGGTATATATATACGTGTTCACTCCAGCTTCAAGCATAGTAACAGTACCATCAGCGTTATAAGTATAGGTATTAACCTCTCCAGGACCAAAATCATACATGTAAGTCTCAGTAACTAAACGATTATTACTATCGTATTCTAATTCTATTTCCGTATCTAATTCACCATCTATATATTCTTTAATAGAAGTTAAAAGATTATTGGTATAGTTAAAAACTTCATTGTCTCCACCAGAATAAGAGATACCAACTAACTTATTATCAGAATAGGTATAATTAGTTACAAAAACGCCATCTTCATAAGTTTCAGTAGTTGATTTCAACAAAACAGTATCTGGATCTCCAGTATCATCAGTAGAATCATCGCTTGAACACGAGTTAAATGTTAAGCCAAAGGCGCAAAAAATAAAAATTAGTTTTTTCATGTTTGTTTTTTTAGATTACGAATGTAGTACTATTTTTCCTATCATTATTAACATTTAGACAAACTCAACCTTCTCATAAAGTTTTAAACCTACTAAATAAGATTATTCCGTCTCGCTTTTTGAACCGCTTCGAGTTTATTGTGCACTTGTAATTTTCTGTAGATATGCTCAATATGTTTTCTAATTGTTCCTGTAGAAAGTATAAGATTATCCGCAATGGCATTGTAGCTCAACCCCTTGCTCAATTGTTCTAAAACATCGACTTCACGGTCTGTTAACTTTATAGTTTCTATAGCTTTCTTATCTTCTGCAACAAACGGGTTTCGCAATAATTTTAAGGTTTTTAGTGCAATTGATGGATTCATTGCAGCTCCACCATTTAAGGTTTCTAGGATCCCTGAATGTAAATCACCAGCATTAATTTCTTTTAGTAAATACCCATCGGCACCTGCTTTTATGGCGTTAAAAATATTCTCGTCATTATCAAAAACAGTAAGCATTATAATTTTAACGTGTGGATATTTTTGCTTTACTTTTTCAGTAGCTTCAATACCATTCATTATTGGCATTTCTATATCCATCAAGATTAAATCGAGATTATGATTATTCTCTAATCTCTCTAAAGCATCAGCGCCATTTATGGCACTAAATTTCACTTCTAAATCTTCAAAGAAGGACAGCTTCTCTTCTACCGCTTTTATTAGAAACGTATTATCATCTACTATAGCAATTTTTATTTTCATAGGTTTAATATCATTCATTAATAAAAAAGGTAAACAGTTTATTCTTAATTAGAGAAAAAGCGTAATCGATGTACCTTCATCCGGCGCAGACTCTATACTCAAATTTCCTCCAAGATCATGAGCACGTTTTTTCATATTTCTAAGCCCATTGCCTAAGACTGTATGGGTTATATCAAATCCTTTTCCATCATCTTTTATCAAAACTCTGATATGGTTATTAACCTCATATATTTCTACGTTAATATGAGATGCTTCTGCATATTTTAAGGTATTGTGTATGGCTTCTTGTGTTATTCTATAAATATTCATGCCTTCTACTGAAGTAAAAACAGTAGCATTATTAATTGTTCTATCTACATTAAATTGAAACGTTATATTTTGTGCTGCTAGATTGGCTTTTTCTATAAAATTTGAAATTCTGATTTCTAAATCTTCAAATGTAATTTCGCTTTTATTCATGGCCCAAATTGTGTCTCTAAGCTCATAAATTGTACTAGACGCAAAGTCATTAATGGTATCAAGCTTTGCCGTTAATTTTTCGTCTTTAATTTTAAATGCATATTTCAAATTATCTATAGACGAAATTATAAAAGTAAGTTGAGCACCAATATTATCGTGTAAATCTCTACTAATTCTTAAACGTTGTTCTTGTAGCTTATTCTGTGTTTCAATTTTTATTAAAGCACTTTTTAATTCGTTTTCTTTTTGAAGTTGTTTGTTCTTTAACTTTTGCTGATTATAAATGAAATATCCTAAAACACTTAATACGATGGCCAAACCTATAAGTCCAAGTATTTGGTAGTTTCGTCTTTGAATGACAAGGTCACTTTCCGCAATTTTTGCACGATGCAATAGTAACTCTGTTTCTTTTTTCTCCGTTTCGTATTTAATTTCTAAATCCGCAATTTTTTCGGCATTAGTTTCCGAAAAGATCGAATCTTTTAAGCGGATAAATTTAATTTTATGTGCTCTTGCGGTTTCAAAATCATTGAGCATATAATGACTTTCTGCACTTGTTAAATAAAGGTCAGCCGCAATTAGTTCAATTTCTGGATACTTGTCCACTAAGGCCAACCCTTTATTGAGATATTTTAGGGCCTGTTTTGGAGCATCAGTTTCGTTATATAGAGTTGCAATATTATTATAATTTGACACCAACCTTTTCTCATCTGCATTGTAGTTCTCTGGTCTTTCTAAAGCAGCCAAATACGTTTTTAAAGCCAATTTAATATTTCCTTTTGTATTATAGGCATTTGCCAAATTGTCTAAAATCCTATAATAATCAAGTAAATTGTTTTTACGTTTAGCTAAATCTAAACCTTTCTTATATATAGTAATAGCTTCATCTACTCTACCCAAGTCTTTTAAATTGATACCAATATTATTTAATGAGGCTATTTGGTCGTTCTCTAAGTTATATTTTTCACGAACCACTAATGCTTTTTTATGATATTCCAATGCCTTTTCACTAAGGTTCATCTCTTGGTAAATAAGACCGATATTATTTAATGGGGTCGCAGACGAGCGCTCATTTTTTAGATCATCCACTTTTTTTAAGGACTGAAAAAAGTAGTCTAAGGCATTATCATAGTTACCTCTGTTCCAATTAAACATACCAAGGTTATTGAGGCACATGTTTTCAATAGTTTTAAAACCATATTGATGACTTAATTTTAGCGCTTTTTCAAAATAATATTTAGCAGAATCGGTTTTTCCCATAACATCCATATAAATGCCATGAGTATTGGTAAGTTCTGTTAATCCGAATTGAAAGTTTGAAGCCTCCGCTAGCTGCTTACCTTCTTTAATAACTTGGATGGCTTTTTTTGAGTCATTAAAAATATAGCCGAAGCCTATTTTATTATACATTCTAATTTTAACAGAATCATTAGATGTATTTTTTGCTACTACTAATAAGCTGTCTAAATTTTGAGCGCATAAAATACTTGAAAAGAAGCCGAAAATAAAAAGTCCTATAATTTTATTCATATAGTAGAGTCTATCCGCGATATTGTCGCTATTTAAAATATCATTGTAGTATCTTAATTAATACTGTGTTAGTTAAAGGTAATATTAATTACCATGAAACTAATTTTCTTTTCGATAAATCAAATTGATAAAAAGATTAAGCGTAATTTTTCATTACGCTTAATCTGCTATACATATATCTGTTTTTGATTATTTTAAATTATATGTATGAATAGATTTATCAGAAGCTTTATAAAACAAATAGCCACCATAATCATCCACCTTATATTCTGGCTTTTTATTATTTAGCACGATTTCCGTTACCACTTCTCCTGAATCCTTGTTCACTTTTACCAAACCAACGTTTTTGTCTATTTTGGTTAAAATAAACTGTGCATTTTCGGTAGCGGAAGAAGCTTTAAAACGCTCAGACATCATTTTAAAAGATGCGTCACTAATAGAAGCAAACATCTCTGAGGCACGTTTAGCTTCCTTACCATAATCATTATAATTACGTAAATTATTGGCACCAATACCTCTATTATTAGCACCTGCAGCTAATGAAGTAGAAGCTGTAGCGACTAAAGATGCTGCTGCAACCACACCGCCTACGACTTTCATAAAACCACTTTTTCCTGGTGATTTATAATAACTGTGATATAGTTCATTGCCTTCTTTGTCTAAAAGCATCATGTTCTGAGAGGCTGCTAAAAAGATATTTTCTCCACGCATACCAAGTGTAGTTGCGGTCTCTTTTTCTTCAAACTTTACTTTTGCCAATTCTGATACATCTCCAGAATTAGCATCAATAGCGTAAATTTCATTAGCTGCCGCTATTAAATAGCGGTTATTTCCAGCATCAAAAGTAGAAGCAACCGAAACAGAGTTTTTATATTTTAATGGTTTTTCCCATACCGATTCACCAGTATCTAAATTTACAATATTAGCATCCTCACTAGTAATATATATTAGGCCTTGAGGCGAATGCGCCATGGTTAAGATATTTTCTCCTGTTTTTAACGGTTTTTTAAATAGTGGTTTACCATCGAACGAAATTTTATTAATTCCTCCAGATTGAATTCCGAATAAAATACCATCTTCCATAACATAAAAATGCTGCACATAGCCTTTGGTCTTAGGTGCCTTTTCCCACAGATCTTCACCCGAAGTTGCACTTAAAAAAGCAATTACAGATTCATCTTTAGTTGCAAATACACTTGTATCTCCTCCACTGCTCTTATTGCTCACTACAGCTAACCCTTGAGGTAAAATTTCAAATTTAGATATCTTACCTTTTATTTTTCTATCGTCTTGCCATAAAGCTTTACCATTTTTATCAATTTTATGAATTCGAGTGTTTTTTCCCGAATTAACGGCCTCAAAACCATAAATTTCGTTTTCAGAAGCATCAGCTATCATCTTACTCACATTTTTTATTTTAGTGGTCCATAATTCCTTTCCATCATGTGATTTGGCAATTAAACCTTGTGCGGTTGGAATAATTAAAAACTCTTTTAACAGAAGTGGTGTTCCGGTTACACTAAAATCTTTTGCGACTCCTACGCGCCCTGGTTTATCTAAAAAGAAACTATAATCTAAACTAGAAATTGATAAATCGTAAACGGCTACTTTGGGAGTCATCTTTTCAAATTTATCTCCCACTTTTTGAATACCACTAATTATTAGTTTGTTCTGCGGTAAAATGACATTGCAGGTATAGACTTGATTCCATTTATCGTCTTCCGAATTGAAAATAACACGGCCTCTAACATAATCTATAACTGCACGTTTTGTTTTAGCAATACCAGCCAATTTAGATCCAGCACCTTGAGAAACTATGACGTAAGGTGAACCTGGAATAAATTCTGTTTCTTCTGGTTTTAATCTTCCAAAATTATTAAACGTAAAAACAGGCTTATCTTCAGTAGGTTTTATACCTATAAGACCATCATTAGTCGCCACTACTAAAACACCTCCAATTGTCAGTGTCATTTCATTGATTTTAGCATCCAACTCATAGCGCTGTTCTGGTTCTACATTTTGCTGTCCATATATTGGCTGCAATAAAAAGACTAAAGCAACCCAAACTAGATGACTTATGTGGTTACGTCGTTTTTTCATATTAGAAATCTTAATTGATTTGTTTACTTAGGTTAAACGAACCATCCGTAATATTTTTTATAGATTGATCGCCTCCTACATTTTTACAATCAAACTCAAAAGTTCCAATTATTTTAGTATCCGTTTCTTCAGAAATACTAATAGAACCAACAGATAGATTCTCGTATGGAGCCTGCCACATTTCAGTAACAGAATTTACAGGGTTATTTAAATCTACTTCTGTTTCAGAGTAAGATGCCACATTAACACCTGTACTAATAGAACCATCAAAATTATATGTTCCCACACCATCGTAGCCAAAAATTGTAAATGAAAAGGCGTTACCATCGCTATTTGAGGCTATGATAATAAGACTTTGACCAGAAGGATTGTTTGCAACAGTAGCAGAAGAAGAGATTTCCATTGACTCATAATTTGTACCATCTACTTTGGCAACTAAAGTTCCAGAAGGAGCATTTCCTCCACTTCCTCCATCGTCATCTTTAGAACATGATGTGAATGTTACTAATAAAACTGTCATTAAAAGTAACATGATTTGGTTTAATTTTCTCATTGTGAATTAATTTATTGGTTAATAATGAGACAAATTTGCACAATAAGACAAAGCCAAACCATACGACGAATTGCGTATATTTAAGAAAACTGTCGTTTTAAGCTAATGATATATTAAAATGAAATATGAGGAAATTGCTTGTGCAAATTCTCAATTTCTAATTGAAGTTTTGAAAGAAAAGCTTGATGTGCATCAGAATTTGGATTAAAGGGACGATGTGCTTTTTTAGCTTGAATAGCGGCAACGGTTTCTAAAACTTTTAATGCATCTTCAGTTAACCAAACTGTTTTAAATTTTTCCCAAATATAATTTATCGCCACCTCATTTGGATGAAGCATATCTGAATTATAGAAACGATAATCTCGTAATTCATCCATCATAATTTCATAAGAAGGAAAATAATAACGTTGCGCTCTAGGTTCTATAACCTGATGGATTGCCGCTAACAAATGTGATTTACTACGCGTATTTTCAATAAAACCATCTTTAATATGCCTAACGGGAGACACGGTAAAAAGAAATGTAATATTAGGATTAACACTTTTTACCAAGCTAAAAATAGCCTCTAGAGACTCCGTTATTTGAGCTACAGAAAGTAGTTCTTTTAAAAATTGTTTTTGTGGAATTTTATGGCAATTGGCTACGATTTTATCAGAAGCAATATGTCTATACACCCAACTTGTTCCTAAAGTAATTATAATATGACTTGCGTTAAGCAAATCATTGTGTGCCTTTTCAATTTGTCTATTTAAAACCTCTAATAACGCAGCACTTGAAGTTGTACTTAACTTTGAATGTACCTCTAAGCAACACCACTGCTCATTGTGAAACTCTAAATCTTCTTTAGAGTAATAATCCTTATTAATTGCCTTAGTTATGAGGTTTTCAATTGCTAAAGGATGAAATAATATTCCGAAAGGATTAACTGTAGTTTGAAACTTATAATAGTTAAACGTCTCACCTATATTCTCTGAAAAGCATGAGCCAAACAGCATAATCTTAGAGTTGTAATCTAATTGATGATGCTGCTGTGGTTTTAGTGGTATTTTTGTTAGTAGATTCATATTTTTCTCGCAAAGGCGCAGAGTCGCAAAGATTTTTCTGAACGCATAACCTATAAATTGTTAACTATTCTCGTTATACCTGACTTAATTAATGGACTATTAAAATTAATCAATAAGCCTAACTTTATTCCTGAAAGTTTCAAGTATGTTAATAATTGCTTGGATGAACAGGATGAATTTCTTGAACAGATTTAACCTCTATAATAACTTTATTCTCAACTATTAAATCGGTTCTATAATTTAAATCTAACTGCGTTCCTCTCCAAGTTACAGGAAAAGGTTTTTGTCGATCAACCTTAAAACCTTCATTTTTTTATTCCTGATATAAAATTTCTTCATAAATAGATTCTAATAAACCTGGACCAAGTTCAACATGAATGTGGTAACAAACATCGACTATAATTCTATATATATCGTTTTCAGTCATTCTATATACATTTTCTCGCAAAACCGCAGAGACGCAAAGATTTACATGAACTCAATATAACTTTTTTTAATTACGCCAGACAGTCTTCTCCCGAAATACTTTTTGACTTTATATGCTCACGCAAAGTCACTAAGACGCAAAATCTCACTCCTATCAATAAATACAATTCCTTATTTTCTTTGCGCCTCTGTGTCTTTGCGAGAAATATTTTTTACACTAAATATACCTTAGCAGCCTCCAGAGCAGCTGTAATCCCATCAGGATTTTTACCACCAGCAGTTGCAAAGAACGGCTGTCCTCCACCTCCACCTTGGATATGTTTACCTAATTCTCTAACAATTGTACCAGCATTTAAACCTTTACTTGCCACTAATTCCTTAGAGATATAACAAGACAAAATTGCCTTTCCATCATTTTCTGCTCCAAATAACAAGAATAAATTTTCAAACTGACTTCCCAATTCAAAACAAACATCTTTTATACCAGAAGCATCTAAATCCAGTTTTTTAGCTAAAAACTGAATTCCATTAATTTCGGTTAATTCGTTTTTTAATTCACCTTTAATATTTTTGGCTTTATCTTTTAATAGTACTTCAATTTGCTTTTTTAAATCATTATTTTCATGTTGAAGATTTTCTAATGCTTTTACAGGTTCTTTAGCATTATTTAGCATGCCTTTCATTTCAAGGTATGCTGTATTATTCTCAGAAAAATAATCTCTAACGGCTTTATTTGTAATGGCTTCAATGCGTCGTATTCCTGCCGCAACTGCGCCTTCAGACACAATTTTAAAATGCCAAATATCAGACGTGTTTTTCACATGAATTCCGCCACATAATTCCATTGACTTTCCAAAACGAATCGTTCTCACCGTATCTCCATATTTTTCACCAAATAATGCCATAGCTCCTTCTTCAAGCGCTTTTTCCATTGGGATATTACGTTGTTCTTCTAAAGGTAATTTACCTTCAATTCTGGCATTTACAAAATCTTCTATTTCTTGTAGTTGCTCTGGTGTTACTTTTGAAAAATGAGAAAAGTCAAAACGTAATGATTTTGGTTTTACCAAAGAGCCTTTTTGCTCTACATGCTCTCCTAAAATAGCTCTTAAAGCCTGATGTAATAAATGTGTTGCTGTATGATTACTAGACGACAATGCTCTGTGCTCACTACTTACAACAGCTTTAAAGTTTTCGTTTATATGCTTTGGTAAGTTTTTACACAAATGAATAATAACATTATTCTCTTTTTTTGTATCTACGATATAAACCACATCTCCATGCACATCTTGTAACACGCCTTTGTCTCCAACTTGCCCACCTCCTTCAGGATAAAATGGTGTTAAATTGAAAACTAACTGATACATTTCTCCATCTTTTTTAGAGGTTACTTTTCGGTATCTAGCAATTTTTACATTGGCTTCTAAAGCATCATAACCTATAAATTCTTGTACGTCGTCTTCAAATAAAATCGTCCAATCTTCAGTAGATGTTTCACTAGCAGATCGTGATCTGTCTTTTTGCTTTTGCAGTTCTTCATTAAACCCTTTTTCGTCTAATTTCAAATCCTTTTCGGATAGAATTAAAGCTGTCAAATCAATAGGAAAACCGTAAGTATCATACAATTCAAAAGCTTTTTCACCAGAAACGGTATCACCTTTTGTTTCTTCAACTATACGATTAAGCAATACTAAACCTTGATCTAATGTTCTTAAAAAAGAGGCTTCTTCTTCTTTAATTACATTTTCAATTAATACTTTTTGTGCTCGCAATTCTGGAAATGCATCTCCCATTTTTTTGCTCAGCACATCTACTAAACGATATATAAAAGGTTCCTTTTTATCTAAAAATGTAAAACCATAACGTACAGCTCTTCGTAAAATTCTACGAATAACATAGCCAGCACCTGTATTACTTGGTAATTGTCCATCTGCTATAGAAAAGGCAACAGCTCTTACATGGTCTGAAATAACACGAATAGCAACATCAACCTCTTCATTCTTATTATAGTCTTTATTTGTAATAGCCTCAACCTCTCTAATAATTGGTGTAAAAACATCCGTATCATAATTAGATTGCACACCTTGCAATACCATACACAAACGTTCAAACCCCATTCCTGTATCTATATGCTTATTTGGCAACACCTCTAACTCACCATTTGCTTTTCGGTTGTATTCCATAAAAACCAAATTCCATACTTCAACCACATGTGGATGATCCATGTTTATTAAAGTCTTTCCATCCACCTTTGCTTTTTCTTCAGCAGATCTAATGTCTACATGGATTTCACTACAAGGCCCACAAGGTCCTTGGTCTCCCATTTCCCAAAAATTGTCTTTCTTATTACCTTTTAGAATTCGGTCTTCAGAAATATATTGCTTCCAAATATCGTAAGCTTCCGTGTCCATTTTAAGCTTATCAGCGTCATCACTACCCTCAAAAACAGTAACATAAAGTATGTCTTTATCAATACCATAAACTTCAGTTAGCAACTCCCAAGCCCAAGCAATGGCTTCTTTTTTAAAGTAATCACCAAAACTCCAATTACCCAACATTTCAAACAATGTATGATGATAGGTATCGTAACCAACTTCTTCCAAATCATTATGTTTACCAGAAACACGCAAACATTTTTGAGAATCTGTAATCCTATTTTTCTTCGGTTCAGTATTCCCTAAAAAGTATTCTTTAAAAGGTACCATACCAGCATTCACAAACATTAAAGTTGGATCTTCCTTTAATACCATTGGTGCAGAAGGAACGACAAGGTGTTGTTTTCCTTCAAAGAAATTTAAAAATTTAGATCGTATATCTTGAGACTTCATATATAAAAATTAGAGCTTGCTTTATTAAATTAGTACAAATGCAAAACATTTTTTTATCTTTACTCACCAATTTTTTATTTTAAATTTTGGTGTTTGTGAACCTACAAAATATTCACAATAAAATACAATGTAATATTATTTTTGTAGGTTTGAACGTTACGCTAATATAAGATGCTTGCTTTATGTGCTTATTAGCTGCAAAAATAGCATAAATTCAAACATGGCTAAAGTAAAATATTATTATGATTCTGAAACGCTTTCTTACCGTAAAATAAAGCGGAAAAAAGCTACCACTATAAAATACGCTTCAGTGTTTTTAACTGCTGCTGCTCTTTTTGGGTTTCTAGCATTTTTTATTGCAAGTCAATATATTGAATCTCCTAAAGAACGACAGTTAGCAAGAGAGTTACAAAACATGGAACTGCAATACGAGTTAATTAACAAACGTATGGACGATGCTATAGCTGCTTTAGAAAATGTAGAAGAGCGCGATAATGCCATTTACAGACTCTATTTTGAAGCCAACCCCATACCTACAGAACAACGTAGAGCAGGATTTGGAGGCATTAACCGTTATAAAAAATATGAAGGTTATAACAATTCGCAATTAATTGCAGAAAGCAATAAGCGAATGGATATTTTAGAAAAGGCAATCGTTGTACAATCCAAATCCTTAGATGAAATTGCAAAACTGGCAGAAGACAAAGAAAAATTTTTAGAGGCTATACCTGCAATTCAACCTATAAGTAATGAAAACATGACACGTATGGCTTCTGGATATGGCTACAGAACCGATCCATTTACCAAGGTTAGAAAATTCCATTTTGGCATGGATTTTACAGCACCACGTGGCACTCCTATTTATGCCTCTGGTGACGGTGTTGTAAAACGTGCTGATAATGCCTCTACAGGTTATGGTAACCACATACGAATAGATCATGGCTATGGCTATGTTTCCTTGTATGCGCACTTATACAAATACAATGTTAAAGTAAATCAACGTGTAAAACGTGGCGATTTAATTGGCTATGTTGGAAGTACAGGGCGTTCTGAAGCACCACATTTACACTATGAAATTTTTAAAGATGGGGAACGTATAAATCCTATCAATTTTTATTATGGTAACTTATCTGCCGAAGAATACGATATACTGCTGAAAAAAGCTTCATTAGAAAACCAATCTCTCGATTAAGATGCATATAGACTTACCAGAAAAACGTTATTACGGTATTGGCGAAGTTGCCAAGGCCTTTAAAGTAAATGCTTCTCTAATTCGTTTTTGGGAAAAAGAATTTGATGTTTTAAAACCGAAAAAAAACGCAAAAGGCAACCGTAAATTTACTCCTGAAGATATTAAAAACCTCAAGTTTATTTACCATTTAGTAAAAGAAAGAGGCTTTACACTTGAAGGTGCAAAAACACATCTTAAAGAAGAAAAAAAACAAGCTTTAGAGAAATTTGAAATTATCGAAAAACTCGAAAGCATAAAAGCACAACTTAACAAAATTAAAACACAACTTTAAAACTAAACTATTATGAAAAAATGGCTAATTCCAGTTATTATTATTGCACTATTAGCGTTTGCAATTTATCAATGGGCTGTAGGGTTTAATAATACTGCTGTAGAATATGAAGCTAATGCTAAAACAGCCTGGTCTAATGTTGAAAGTTCTTACCAAAGACGAAATGACCTTATAGGTAACTTAGTTAAAACAGTACAAGGAGCGGCTGATTTTGAAAAATCAACTTTAACAGCTGTAATTGAAGCTAGAGCAAAAGCAACGTCAACAACAATTGATGCAAGCAATTTAACAGCTGATAACATGGCACAATTTCAACAAGCGCAAAGTGGCTTAAGTGGAGCATTATCAAAATTATTAGTGTCTGTGGAGCGTTATCCTGAATTAAAAGCGAATCAAAATTTCTTAGAGCTTCAAAGTCAACTAGAAGGCACTGAAAACCGAATTAATATCGCTAGAGATCGCTACAACGAAAAAGTAAATATTTATGACATACATACTTCAAAATTCCCAGGATCGGTATTAGCTGGTTGGTTTGGTTTTGAAGAAATGCCTAGATATAAAGCAGATGCTGGAAGTGAAAATGCACCAGATGTTGATTTCGACTTTAAATAAAATTTAATTATGCCAAATATTGAACAGTTCCTTACTTCTAACGAAGAAGCGGAAATTGTTGAAGCGATTAGAATTGCTGAATGTGATACTTCTGGTGAAATCCGAGTGCATATAGAACAGAAATGTGACAGTGATGTCTACGAGCATGCTTTAGAGGTTTTCCATTTTTTAAAAATGGATAATACTGCCCAACGAAATGGTGTGCTCATCTATGTTGCCGTAGATAATAAATCATTTGTCATTTTTGGAGACCAAGGCATAAACAATATTGTAGGTGCAAATTTTTGGAATTCTACACGTGATAAAATTGCGACTCAATTTAAATCAGGAAACTTTAAGCAAGGTATAATTGATGGCGTTAGAGAAGCAGGAAAAGCATTGTCGCAACATTTCCCCTGGGATCATAACGATAAAAACGAGCTGGACAATACAATCTCAAAAGGATAATGCAAAACATCAAACACATAGCATTTAAGGTTTTAGTGCTACTACTTTTAACTAGCCCACTAATAGGACTAGCACAATATAATATTCCTGAAAAACCTAAATTTCAAACTAGTGTTTACGATGATGATATTAATTTATTATCGGCATCAGAAAAAAACAGTTTAGAACAAAAACTAATACGCTATTCTGACTCTACCTCAACGCAAATTGTTATTGCTATTATTGGTTCAACCAATGGTGAATATATCAATTATTTAGGCGCACAATGGGGTGAAAAATGGGGAATTGGACAAGCAGACAAGGACAATGGTATTTTTATTCTTTTAGCAAGAAACGATCGAAAAATAAACATTAGTACAGGTAAAGGTGTTGAGCATTTACTTACAGATGCTTTAAGTAAGCGCATTATAAATAATGATATTATTCCTTACTTTAAAAAAAATGATTATTACGGCGGATTAAACCGTGCTACTGACGTCATTTTTGAAGTGATGACTGGCGAATATAAAGGCACAAGACAAACAGAAAATGAATTCCCTTTTGAAGTCCTCTTTTTTCTATTCATCATTTTTGTAATATTTATCATAGCAATTTCCAAAAGTCGTGGTGGCGGAAGTGGTGGCAATGGAGGGAACCACTCAGATAGCAGAAGCTTATTAGAAGCCATTATTTTAAGCAATATGGGACGTGGTAGCTATTCTAAAGGTTCATCGTCTGGCGGATTTGGAGGCTTTGGTGGCAACTCTGGAGGTGGAAGCTTTGGCGGAGGTGGTTTTGGTGGAGGCTTTGGAGGCGGAAGCTTTGGAGGCGGAGGTGCTTCTGGTGGCTGGTAAATTTAGCCACGGTTTTTAGTTGCAGTAATCAGTATTTTTTTTCTATTCAAAAATTTATTTATGCGATTCAAATTTGCCTTTCAAATTACACTTGTCTTCTTTTTGTTTTTTAATTGTAAAGAAAAGCAGGCTGATGTTGAAACGATACCATCGTATATTCCATTAAACGCATCTCAAAAACGAGTTGTAGATTTAGCCAATTTATTTTCAAACGTTGAAAGCGACTCTTTAACTTATAAAATCATTGGGTACGAAAAACGCACCACAAATCAAATTGCTATTCTTACCATAGACTCCTTACCTAATACTACAAACATTCAGAAATTTGGAACTGAAGTTGGTCAAAAATGGGGAGTTGGTACAAAAGAAAAGAACAATGGTTTACTCATAACAATTTCTAATTACGATAGAAAAGTTGCCATTTCAACAGGATCTGGCACAGAACAAACCATTTCTGATTACGACTGTAAAGTTATAATTGACAATATTATGATTCCGGAATTTAGAACACGTAATTATTATGATGGCGTCACTAAAGCTCTAGACTCTTTAATTATGCTTTGGGATTAATCAAAATAGATCATATCGTTACCTCTTGTTTCTCCTTTGCTTCCTAAACTATTAAACTTGTAACTTAAGCTTAGCATAAAATACTGCCTTAAAACAGTACTCTGTCTATCTTCAATATAATCTTGAGTGGCTATACGTCTTGCATTAGTGTTTTGATTTAACAAATCGTACACCTTTAATGTTATAATGGCTTTATCTTTAAACATACTATAGGCTAATGTTGAGTTCCAAAACCAAGCACTTTTCTGAAAACCATCTGCCACATTAGGATTATAATTAAAGTTCACATCATTTCTCCACTCAAAGTTTTTAGGTAAAAAAGTAGCTGTTCTTACTCCTGCATTATGACTTGTAAATTGCCTATCGTCAAACGCCTCAATATCATAGGCCGTATTAGTATAACTGATCTGGTAATATGGCTTAAACTCTAAAACTTTATCCCATATAAAATCTATACCAAGTCTAGGTGATATCCTATCAGACGTACTTGCGTATTTTACATCATTATTAAAATTAAGTGTTTTTGAAGAATTATAACTCGCTCTAAACTTTAGTTTAATAGTTCTTAAGGTATCAATCTTAAAATCTTTATTATAATTTGCCCAAGCACCAATATTATAATTACCGTCAACGTTTACATACGTCGTTGTTCGCTTAAGCGTTTCCGGATCTACAATCGTTTTAGATACTACTTGATTATCTGAAACACTCGCATTAATACCCACATAAAACCCTGTACGCTTTTGCCAATCAAATCCATTATAACCAACATAAAAACTATGTCTATTTGAAGGTTCTAAATTAGGATTACCAATTACTGTCTGTAGCGGATTTGATACATCTTCAAATGCTTGAAGTTGTCTTAATCCTGGAGGTTCATTTTCTAACCAATAATTTATATAAATAGAAGATTTTGGACTAAACGTATAGCTGATATAAGAATTAGCTTCTATGTTTTCAAAATCGCGTTCGACATTAAATTGCGGTCTTAATAAATCTTCATTTTTTAAGGTTCTCATGTTGTAACCTAAATTAAAACTTGTAGACAATTTTTCACCTCTATACGATAATCCAACTGATGGAATACTTCTATAATCTGTGTATTGAAAATCCGTACTTAAATCTGTATTAAAATCCGTAAAACTCTGTGTTCCATCATTAAAATCGAAGGTACTTTCTCTATTTTTATCTTTATCTCTAACATATTTATATTCTAAATTCAAGAAAAACTTTTTAGTTATTATTGGTAATCTATAGGATAATTCTGTAGAAATACCATAACTATTTTTTTCACCATCCGTAAATTGATTTCTGACTATGTTTTCTGGATTACTACCAAAAACTTCTGTATTTGAATCTAAATAATCATCACTATCTTGTTGATTGATACTCGTTTCTAATTCGGCTTTAATAAAAGCACCTTTGTTCCCCAAACGCTTAGTCACAGAAATTTGATTCGAAAATCGTCTTACTGCACTCTCTACATTGGAATTCACATTAGATTGATTGGTTAGTAATAAATCTTCATCTAAGGTTTCTTCATAACTACGATATCTCGTTCGCGATGTTGAATATCCAAACGAAGGTTCTATATTAATCTGAAAAGTAGAATCTGTTTCAATTTCAAATTCCAAATTAAAAGAATGATTATCGGTATCGTTATCAGATTTAGAATTTGAATTGGTAAAAAACCGTGAATCCGATAAAATAGTTTCGCGCTCAGATGACGTTTCATTTTCAGAATTACTTGAAGAGAAAAAATAATCGGCAGACACATCTGTTTTTTCACCTATAATATCGGCATAATTAACCCCTGCATTTTCTGACGTTGTAATCCCTTCTCCTCCGCCAAAAGATCGACCACCTAAAGTAAAAGAACCATTACTACTAAACGAAACACCGCCTCCACGACCAAACATTTTAGAAATCTCGCCAAAACTAAAACCTGGTGTGTTAGTATTATTACCTCCTGCAAGCACACTTATACGCCTATCATTATCAAATAAGTTTATCATACCAGCAAGCTCATAACGCTCATCGGTTCCTGCTCCTGTAGAGACACGCCCAAAAACTCCCTTATTGTTTTCTTCTTTAATGGTAAGATTTATGGTTTTATTTTCTTTATCACCTTCTTCTCCCGTAAAGGCTTCCGATTTTGTCTTTGTATCTACAACCTGAATTTTTTCAATTATATCCTTAGTTAAATTCTTAGTTGTAATAGTTGGATCGTCACCAAAAAAGGGCTTGCCATTCACCAAAATTTTATTGACACTTTTACCATTAACTGTAATGTTACCTTCTTCATCAACTTCTACTCCTGGTAATTGCTTTAATAAATCTTCAACGTTGGCGTCTTTTTTTGTTTTAAACGATTTTACATTAAACTCTAAGGTGTCTTTTTTAATCGTTATCGGAGCTGTAGACTTTATTAGTACTTCACCTAACTGATTATCTAAAGGCATTACTATTGTCCCTAAATCTATCTTGTCTTTATCTATTACGATTTCCTTAAAATACGTTTTGTAACCTACATAAGACACGTAAAAATTTAAACTTTTATCGTAGGTTGAATTTTCAATTTTAAATTTCCCATTTTTATCTGTAATTGTATAAGTCACTACCGAACTGTCTTTTACACGTTCTAAATAAACTGTTGCAGACTCTAAAGGCAACTCTGTATCTTCTGCTTTTAGTGTTCCTGTAATTTCGAATGATTTTTCTTGAGAAAATGATTGTAGTGCAAGTAAAATTGCAAAAACTAAACTAAGTTTTTTCATGTGATTGATTGGTTGATTGATGGTTAGCCGATTTAAAAACGCAAGAAAGTTAGAAATCGTATGAAATTTCTTAAAATTTTGATAAAATTACCGTTTCAGCGTCAAATGACCTTTAATAATTCTGCCATCTGCAAACTCTGCCACAAACCAATAATCATCCGTAGGTAATAATTTTCCATTATAAGTCCCCTCCCATTTTGGTTGATTTCTATTTAATGTACCAACTCGTTTCCCATACCGATTAAAAATATCTACGCGAGCCATAATTTCAAATTCTGAAGAGAATCCTTTAATCTGCCAGGTATCATTTACAGTATCTCCATTTGGTGTAAAGAATTTTGGAAATCCTAAAACAGAAATATCTGTTGATACAATTCCGCAATTGGCTTTGAGGTCTTTAACATATACAGTATGAATTCCTGAGGCCACATTTTCAAAACTATTAGAATCTTGATATGGGCCATTTTCACTATCTAAAGCATACATATAATCCCCATCTCCTGAAACGCTAACAGAAATAGTATTGTTCCCTGACAAATCGGTAACATCAATAATTTCAAAAGTTGCAGTATTTGAAGGTAAAACCGTAATAGTTCTAGTATTAGAACAGCCAAAGGGCTTGGTAACTTCTACAGTGTAACTTCCGGGCTCATTAATCGCAATGTTAATCGTTGTTTCTCCTGTAGACCAATTGTAATAATAATTGTTAGGAATATCACCAACAACACCAGCAGTCAGTGAAATAGTATCCGGAAATGTATTTGTACAATAAAACACCGTCTCATCTTCAAGAAGACTTGGCAAACGCTCTACACTTAAGTTAACTTCCGCAATACTATAACAACTACCATTTTGTTCTAATCTTGCAAAAATCGTTTGGTTATATGCTTGTGTATTGGTATAGTTCGTTGTTAGTTGATTCGCTTGAAGCAAGGCATCGTTATGAGTTGCGTAGTAACCTAAAATTGTAATATCAGCACTCTCTGTATTCAAAATTTGACTTTCGGCCAATGATAAATCAAAGCTCACCAAACCTGTCTCATCTAGATTATCGCAAACTGATATTGCAGCACTATTTACGGCATATGTATTTACAGACAAAAGCAGCTCTGCAATAGCTACACAACCTGTTAAGGTATTAGTAACTTGAGCATACACCGTCTGATTATTATATAGATTGGTATAATCGTCAGTATTTATTGGAATGGACAAGGCCATGGTTTCAAAAAAATGAACTTCAAGATTATCTAAACTACCATTAACTATGACATCACGATATTCATTAAGGTTAAAATTAGAAATTCCGTCCATTATAGCATCTTCACATTGGCTAATAGTCATATTATTAACACTTGGTATCTCACTAATAGTTACCGTTAAAGGATATCTTACTACATTGGTTAGACAAGCATTTACAACAGGTAACAACCAATAGGTTGTTGTCGTTGTTATATTAACATCATAACTTAATCCTGTGTGAATTGGAGTGGTAGAAGTTGAAGTTTCAAACCACAACACACCAGTGGTTGATGCCTCAGCCATTAAGATAAAAGTATTGGCAGCACAAACTGTAATATCATTATCTAAAACTCTAGGCATTATAAGCGTTGTGCTTGCTGATAAATTAATTTCTGGTTCATTTGGCAAACCTCCGTATTCGACAATATAACCCTGAGGGTGATAAGCGCTATTAACATTTAAGTCTCCTGTATTTTCTAAATCATTCCAAGCTCCTAAAATACCAATAGACGGATCTGTGATATGAGCATAATCTTCATTACCCACATTATTAGGTTCATTAGTGTTCCAAAACGAAAAGGCACCATTAGGCGCACTTCCATTAACATTACCTTCCCAAAATACGGTACCTGCCTCTGGTCCTGTTACCCATTTCCAGACACCTTCAGTTTCGGCATCAGATCCTCCAATCCACCCCGTTCCTGCACTTTGCTCACCTGCCAATTGTGATTCTTCTTGCGATGTTAATGTGGCCAAATAACCTTGTAATCCATAATAAGTTTGTTGTGCTGCTGCATCTCTTGCTTCCGTCCAAGTAACACCAGAATCCGCAACATAAAAATAATAGTGCCCTGTACTAGGTAAGTAATTCGCATCTCCTAAGTTGATTGAAAACTGTCGGTCTTGAGTAAATACAACTTGAGTGGTTTGAAAAACCACATTTTCAATAGCATTATTAAACTCATCAAAAGTAGCTGGTCCGGTTAATGTTAAAAGTCCTTCTGTAGCATTCCAACTTGATGTAATACTAGGATTGCTTCCCATAAGTTCTAAAGTATCTTGACCGTTTTGATATCCTTCTGCGATTTGTACAAAAATTTCAGATAATGCTGTATCTTCAGGATTGGGATCAGTAATAGAGACAGAAGTCACTATGGGCACTTGTGATTGAGGACAATATACCTGTCCGCCTGAAACAATTATTTCAGGAGGAAGGTTTTGTGAAAATCCATAGAAATGACAGATCCAAAAGCATAAGAGCAAAATGAAGCTTTTAATTTTTTTCATAAAAAAAATTAAAGCTATTATTTTTTTCTCATATAAACACTTACTGGAACACCATTAAAATCGAACTGTTCTCTTAATTTATTTTCCAAAAATCGTCTATACGGATCCTTAACGTATTGCGGTAAATTACAGAAAAATGCAAATTGAGGTTGCGGAGTTGGCAACTGCATAATGTACTTTATTTTAACAAACTTACCTTTGTAAGCTGGAGGTGGCTGATGCTCTATTATAGGCAACAACGCTTCGTTAAGTACACTTGTTTTAATACGTTTAGTTCTATTTTTATAAACCTCAACCGCAGTTTCAATAGCCTTAAAAATACGTTGCTTGTTTAATACCGAAATAAAAACAATTGGCACATCTGTAAACGGGGCAATTTCTTTTCTAATATGCTGCTCAAACTCTTTTGCTGTTTTAGTATTTTTCTCTACTAAATCCCATTTATTAACGAGAATAACAATACCTTTTCTATTGCGTTCTGCTAACCAAAAAATATTTTGAACTTGACCATCAAATCCACGCGTTGCATCTAAAACAACTAAACAAACATCACAATGTTCTATTGCTCTTACGCTTCGCATAACAGAATAAAACTCTAAATCTTCTTTCACTTTAGATTTACGACGTATACCTGCCGTATCAACCAAATTAAATTCAAATCCAAAACGATTGTATTTTGTATCTATCGAATCTCGTGTGGTCCCTGCAATATCAGTAACAATATAACGCTCCTCACCAATTAATGCATTAATGAATGACGATTTTCCAGCGTTTGGTCTTCCAACCACAGCAAAGCGCGGCAATTCATCTTCCTCTACCTCTACTTTTTCTGGTAACGCTTCAACTACAGCATCTAATAAATCTCCTGTTCCACTGCCATTAATACTTGCAATAGCAAAATATTCACCTAAACCAAGTGAATAAAATTCAACAGCATCTTCTAAACGCTTATTATTATCAACCTTATTAACAACTAAAAAAACAGGTTTCTTAACTTTTCTTAATAATTGAGCTACATCTTCATCCATACCAGTAACACCAGATTCAACATCAACCATAAAAATAATGGCGTCTGCTTCCTCTATAGCTAATTCTACTTGCTTATCTATTTCGGCTTCAAAAACGTCATCACTTCCAACGACATATCCACCTGTATCAATCAAAGAAAATTCTTTACCATTCCAATCTGTTTTACCGTAATGACGATCTCTTGTGACACCACTAACAGCATCAACAATAGCTTCACGTCTTTTTATTAGACGGTTAAAAAATGTCGATTTCCCTACATTAGGACGACCTACTACAGCTACTATATTGCTCATTGATTTTTATTTAAGGCTACAAAGATACTATATACTTACTAGTTATGACTTACGATTATAGACTTTTCGTTCATTAATATTAAAACTATTTGATCTTAAAAATAACCTAAAAAATTAAACAAAAAAACATTGTTAACATCCTGTTGATAACAAGTATTTATTTAAGACATTAAACGTAATTTTTTAGTAATTTTATTGCGCGTGTTGAGAAGTAATTTTCACACAAAAAATAACGAACAAAAATTTTCAAGAAACAGCCCTTTTCTTGCACACCTATTGTTGGTTTAACACAAAATATAATGTACTTGAAAACCTGTATCAATTACGACATATTCTAATTAAATTTCTAAAAAGAATGGGGAGATATTTTACGCTTATCTTAGTTTTATTTTTAAGCTTTGAATTTGCAATGGCTCAAGAAAAACACATTGAACATGCTATTCAAAAGGGTGAAAGTGTTTATATGATTTCTAGAAAATATGGAGTTAGTATCAATGCTATTTTTGAACTTAATCCTGGTTCTAAAGATGTTATTTATGCAGGCAATACTTTAAAAATCCCTAATTCTAACAATACAACTGTTTCTTCAGCAAGTAATACAATTATTAACGACACACAAATTAGCAATTACGAAGTAAAACGCGGAGATACAAAATCTGGTCTTTCGAGACGTTTTGGTGTTAGTATTGCGATGTTAGAACAGCAAAACCCTCATATTGTAAGAATGCTTCAAGCTGGTCATATCATTAATTTAGATAAATCCATTAAAGAAGAAGAACGTGTTGCTGCAGAAGGAGAACATATTGTAGTTAAGGGTGAAACATTATGGGGAATTGCTAGAGAAAACGGAATAAGTGTGGCTCAATTAGAAGCTGCAAACTCTGGTCGTTTATCTGAATTTTTACAGATAGGACAAACGTTAATCATTCCTGATAAGAATTCTGAAATCATCATCGATGGCGAATATTTAGTAAAACCAGGAGATACAAAATTTCAATTAGCAAAGCGTTTTAATATGACTATTGCAGAACTTGAAAATAAAAATCCGCATATTATAGATATGTTAATGGCTGGCCATAGACTGAATATTGACAATACTGTTTCTAACACCCAAGAAGAAATAGCTAACAATACCGAAAGCACTGCTACAGAAATAGAAGCTACAATTTCAGAAGACGGCTATAAAGACTACATTATACAACCTAAAGAAACCCTTTACGGCTTAGCCAAAAAAGCAGGCATGACAATTGATGCTTTTACAACTTTAAACCCTAAATTACTTACTTCTGTAAACACTGGTGATATCATAAAAATGCCTGTAAATGTTGTGCAAAACGCAACAATTACAACTCCTCAAAATACAACAGTTACAGCTCCCCAAAATTCAGCAGAAGCAGTAGCTATTAATAAAAATGAAGCTTTATTAGACAACTTAGTTACAGAAACTGCAAGTGGTATTTATTTTTATACTCCTTTTTCTAGTGAAGAATTGAGTTCACCAGAACTAAGAGATAAATTGATTAACCTAAATGCTGATCTTCAAAAATATATAGATTTTTTCCAAGGTGCACAGATCGCTATAGATTCTGCAAAAACTTTAAATCTAAATTTTGATGTCACATTAATTAAAAAGAACATTGCAAAATCTCAATTAACAATTGAAAGTCCACATAAGAAAAATGCAATGTTAGTGCCATTTTTAGATAATTCTTCAAATTATCCTAGTATTAATTCTAATGAAAATATGTCTATTATTGACATAGAATCTAACATCAGCCCTAAAGACAGTGTTAAAGTCTATCAGTCAATTCCTTCTGAAGATTTACAAAAAACAAAAACATTAAACTACCTCGCAAAACAGAATGCTCATGTCGTTGTTGTTAGTGATCTTGATGAGGCTAGAAATAAAGATGTAATCTTAACTACGATTCCTGATGCTAAATTCTTAAAAGTTGACAAAGCAGGTTTTTTTGAATCTAATGCATTAGAAAACACACTAAGTAAAACCAAACTCAATTATATAGTCCTAGATAGTGAAAAAACTATTGTTTTCATTAACTCTACAACAGCATTAATGAGCAAACTATCTGACTACAATATTCAAATTGTAATGCTTAAATCTTCATTATTGCCTAATCAAAATGAAGTTTCCGATATGAGATATCGCGTTTTAAAACTCATATTTCCAACAGTTACAGATCCTAGAAACAAAAAAGGTGTCAATGACTTCAGAAGCAATTACGAGGATGTCTTTGGATCACAGCCATCAAGAGAATCAGAACTAGGCTTTGATGTTACTCTAGATATATTACTAAGACTTTCTCAAAGTGCTTCTTTTGAAGATACTGTAAGTACTATCGTTTCTGAACACCCTCACTTTAAATTCGATTATCAAAAAACAACAGATGATAGCTATTCTAATTCTGGTGGTATTCGCATAATGCAATACCTCTCTGATGAAGGCATAACTGAACTTGAATAATGTATTTGATTAAATAAATAAAAAAACTATAAAACTGTTATATTTTAATTTTGTTAAGTAGGTGCTATTTACATATATTTGTTTCCCCCTTAATCTTACAAATTAGCAAGACAACGATTATATTTTGAACTTGCTGTTCTTAATCCATGGCATCGATTTCAACAAAAGTAATTATTCTAAATTTTTTTAATGAAAGCCAAGCAGCAAAGTCTTAAGTGTTATTATATATATGTAACATTTCTATTAATATCAATTACCTCTGGATTAACTTATGTTAATGCACAATGTCCAACAGTAACAAATAGTTCACAAGTTTTATGTGACGTTCAATCTCTATTGGTCGGAGATTTACAAGCCATAGACAATGGTGGTGGTGTTGTTTGGTACGAAACCGCTGACTCAACCATTCCATTATCAAATACTGAAAGTCTAATAAATGGTGAGGATTATTATGCAGATGATAGTACAGGCTCATGTGGATCAAGAGCTCGTGTAGATATCACTATATACGGACCACCTGTAGGTAATAATTTCCAAGGAGTTTGTATAGACGATCCTACAATGGCTACTGTTAGTAGCTTAATCGCCACTGGTAATGATGTTCAATGGTATTTAACACCTTCTGGAGGTTTACCTTTAGATGACTCAACCATACTAATTGATGATACATTGTATTATGCAGATCAAGCAAGCCCTGACGGAAGCTGTAGAACATCTAGGCTAACAGTTTTGGTTAAGGTTGGCTCTACTTCCATGCCTACAGGAGATATGATTCAAGAATTTTGTGTTTCTCCAACCTCTACTCCAACTGTAGGGGATTTAGTAGCTAGTGGCAACAATAATTGGTACATATCAATATTTTCAGCTTTACCATTACCTTTAAATACTCCATTATTAAATGGACAAACATATTATGGAACAACAATAGATCCTCCATGTGAAAGTGCAGGTAGGTTAGCTGTTACTACAATTTTAGTTACAGGTCCTGATCCTGGCGAGGATGGTATTTTAGAAATTTGTGATAATGATTTAAATTCTACATTCGACTTATTTTCATCATTACAAGGCTCTCCTGATACAGGAGGTACTTGGACACCAACTTTAAATAGCGGGTCAGGTATTTTCGACCCTAATGTTGATCCTGTTGGTGAGTATACATATACTGTTAACTCCAATAATAGCTGCCCTAATGAATCTGCTACAGTTACAGTTTCTATAACTCCTGAACCAAATGCAGGTACAAATGGAACAATAGATTTATGTAGTAATGATGCACCTATTGATTTATTTTCTATAATAGGTAGCACACCTGAAGTTGGAGGCACTTGGTCGCCTGCACTAACAAGTGGAACAGGTGTTTTTGATCCAGCGACAGACTCAGATGGCTTATACACCTATACTGTAAGTGGAACAGGTCCATGTGCTGATGCAACAGCAACAGTGAATGTTTCAGTAACACCCTATAAAAATGCCGGTGAAAATGGAACTATTGACATTTGTGATAATATTGGTACTATAGATTTATTTGATAGCCTTGGTGGCACTCCTGACCTCGGCGGAGTTTGGACTCCTGCATTAAATAGCGGAACAAGCATTTTTGATCCATTAATTGATACTGCAGGTATTTATACCTATTCTTTTACAGGAAACGATCCTTGTCCAAACGAATCGGCAACAATTACTGTATCTGTAGTTCCATTACCAATTGCAGGTAGCAATGCTACACTCACAATTTGCAGTAATGATTTAGCAACAGTAGATTTATTTGATAGTCTTGGAGGTACTCCTCAAGTTGGCGGAACTTGGTCGCCTGCACTAGCTAGTAACACTGGTGTTTTTGATCCTTCAGTAGATAATCCAGGTGTTTACACCTATACCTTGGCCGGTACACCGCCATGTACAGATGTTACTGCGGAAGTTAATGTTATAATTATTCAAGAGCCAGATGCCGGTGAAAATGCTACAATAAATCTTTGTAGTAACAATGGAATAATTGACTTGTTCGATACTCTTGAAGGTACTCCTGAAATTGGAGGTACATGGACACCTTCACTTTCTAGCGGAACAGGCCTTTTTGACCCTTTAGTTGATCCTATTGGCACATACACATATACAGTTACAGGAACAGATCCTTGTGCTGATGCAACTGCAACAGTAACAATTTCAATAACTCCATTTCAAAATGCAGGCTTAGATGGCTCCATAAACATTTGTAGTAATGGAGGTACAGTTGACCTTTTCGATAGTTTAGGCGGTAGCCCTGAAGTTGGAGGCGTTTGGACTCCAACACTTAATAGCGGAACTGGGGTTTTTGACCCAACAATAGATGTCGCTGGTACCTATACATATACAACTTCTAGCACAGGACCTTGCTCAGATGACACTGCTACAGTTGAAGTTTCTATAGAAACAGCACCAGATGCTGGTATAGACACTACAATAAATATTTGTAGCAATGATGGAACTATTAATTTATTTGACAACTTAGGAGGAACACCAGATGTAGGTGGAACTTGGTCTCCTGCCCTAGCTAGTGGAACAAATATCTTTGATCCTTTGGTTGATGCAGTAGGTGATTATATGTACACTGTCCCTGGAACAGGCCCTTGCGCAGATGCTACTGCTACAGTTTTAATAACTGTTGTGCCTTTTCAAAATGCAGGTATAGATGGTTCTGTTACGGCTTGTACCAATGATGGCACTATTGATCTTTTTGATAGTCTAGGAGGTTCTCCAGATACTGGAGGAGTTTGGACTCCATCACTTAATAGTGGAACAGGAATTTTGGACCCTTTAATTGACTCTGCAGGCATATACACCTATACAACGCCTAGTTCAGGGCCTTGTTCTGGCGATGATGCTATTGTTGAAGTATCAATTGAAATATCTCCAGACGCTGGAGAGGATAATTCCTTAAACATATGTAGCCTAGCAAATTCAGTAGATTTATTTAATAATCTTTCTGGCACACCACAATCAGGTGGTACATGGTCTCCAACACTAACAAGTGGAACTGGAGTTTTTGACCCTAATACTGATCCTGAAGGTATATACACCTACACTATAAGTTCACCTGCATGTGGCAACAGTTCTGCTTCTATTACAGTTTCGGTTACAGATGCTAATAATGCAGGAAATGATAGCATTGTAGAACTTTGTTTTAATGATGGTCCTGTGGATTTATTTGATAGCTTAGGAGGAACACCTGATGTAGGAGGAACATGGACACCTGCCTTAGCAAGTGGCACTGGAATGTTTGATCCTATGGTAGATGCTGCCGACATATACACATACACCGTTTCCAATAGCACTAATTTATGTCCTGATGACTCGGCTACAATAACGGTTACTGTTTTACAAGCACCTAATGCTGGAAATAACGGAACACTTAATTTATGTGACGCTACAAGTACGGTTAATTTATTTGATGGCCTTTCTGGCACACCTGAAACTGGTGGTACTTGGTCCCCTGCACTAACTAGCGGAACCGGAATATTTGACCCTAATACAGATCCTGAAGGTGTTTATACATATACTTTAAACAATTCATGTGGAACTAATTCTGCAACTGTCACTGTTTCTTTATCTGATGTAAATGATGCTGGAACTGATGGTACTTTAGAACTTTGTAGTACAGATACTGCCGTAGACTTATTTGACAGTTTAGGTGGTACGCCTGATATTGGTGGTACTTGGTCCCCTGCACTTGCTAGTGGAACAGGAATGTTTGACCCAATGGTTGATGCTGCTGACACCTATACCTATACTGTTTCTAGCGGAACAGTTACTTGTCCTGATGCTACGGCAACAGTTACTGTTTCTATTTTACAAGCACCTAATGCAGGGAATGACGGAACACTTAATTTATGTGACGCTACAAGTACGGTTAATTTATTTGATAGTCTTTCTGGCACACCTGAAA
>NZ_JAHKPS010000029.1:295410-360277 GCF_018860565.1 Winogradskyella psychrotolerans | reverse complement strand
AACTTAAGACGTGTATAATAATCACAAAATGATCAAACAGTATTGAGAATCTTTTTAACTAAGAATCCTATACAAAACCTGAATTCATAGATTCCATATTAATTTAATCAATCCTATAAAAAAGGTAATGGATTTATTGAAATTTGGTTAATCAATCCTCATAATACTCTAAAATATTTTATTTAGCGTAAAACAAACGTTTGTTTTACGCTAAATAAAATAATAAAGAACTAAAATTGTTTTTATTCTTAAACAAATAGGGACTAAAACGTCGCCTCCACAATAATAATACAGCAGAGGTTTTATTTAGTAATAGCTATCTATTTCTTCAACCACACTAAAAAACATATTAAAAAAAATTAAACCTTATGGCTTTATTTAGACTATTGAAAAGAAGCAACAGAGGTTCGTTCTAATAAACAATTTTAAACAGTAATACAATTTCCAATTGTTCTTCTAAAAAACAACATTAACAAAAGACCTAAAAAGGAATAAAAAAACTTAATATTCTAATTTTCTTACTGACTTTATCTACAATACACTGTTTCAATTTTTTCAATATTATTTTTTATAATATAAAGTAAGGATATCATTTTTTTATATAACCTTTCCTAATCTGAAAGACCGTTTCTAAAAGAAAGTCTTCAGCATCTTCTTCGGTTATTAAAGGCAATTTATTTTTGTTTTTTATTGACGTTTTAGTTGCCACATTCTCTACAGAGTCATTCGGTTTTACTGAATTTAAATTTAGAACGTTCTTTATATCCGTTAAATCGTTTTCTATAAATTTTAGAACATTGACCTTTTGCTTTTCTAATGATTTATTTGGTAGTATTATATGTGATTTTAAATCTTCTACATGTTTTAAAAAAACTTGGGTCTGTGATTTAAATGATTTTTTGGTTTCTTCCCTTAAATCAGATATATCAATTTCTATATTATTTTCCATCCAATTCGATACATATAATACAAAATTGACATGTATAATCGTGAAATCAAATTGTACACAAATTTAAATCAAATTGTACATTAAAATCCAGTTTAAACACTATTTAAAACAACTTTAAGTTGTCGTGAGGATTGCTTAAATCATAATTAGCTGTCAATACTTCAATTTTCTTTTTAGCAGGCTTACCAGTACCATTAGCAACACTAACTGTTTGCTCTAACTTCTTAACATACCACCCATTACTCGTAGTATATTCGGTAAGTATATCACTAGGATAACTACTCATTAAAAACTTACCTTCAACTTTTGAGAGCGTTTTTAAGAGATCTTCGAAGTCTTCACGACTATATCCATCATAATGCCCACAATCGCTATTAAAATACGGTGGATCGCAATAATGAAAAGCATCTTTATAATCCCTTGAGCGGATAACTCGTAAAGCATCAGTATTCTCTACTTGTACATTTTGCATACGGATAGATAAATCAACTGTAAAATCCCTACGCTTATTAGATATCTTCTGGCTAGTTGTACCTCTCAGTTTATCATAACCAAATGAGCCATCAAGCATAGAACTAAAGCTTTGTGCTGCCAGCACCCAAACAGCCCAAGCTCGTTTTAAGCGGCTAAACATATGTGGATTGTTGTATATTACTGATGCATCACTATGTAAGGATCTACTATGCAAACTAATCCTAACCATTTTCTCAAGTTCTACAAAATCATTCTGGACGCACTCATAAAAATTGATAAGCTCACGGTTGTAGTCATTGATAACTTCAACCTCACTCTTAGGTTTCGCCCAAAATATAGCACCTCCTCCGACAAAGGTTTCGGTATAAGTTGTGTGTTTAGGAATTAGTGGTATTATAGTGCTTACTAAATTCTGCTTACCACCATAATAGCTTGTAGGTGTTTTTAAATTCATATATCTTTGTATTTCTCAGGTAAAATAAAGGTGCCAATACACCATTTAAGCAAGGAATATACTTCCTCGGCTTGGTGTATTGGCACCTTTATTGTTCGTCGTATGCCTGAGAAACTACGACAGCAAAGTCGAGGTTTTTATAAACTCTCGTACTGCAATTTTAAAGCATCGAAATCTGCCTGTGTAGCAGTTGTATCTTCGCCCATTCTATTCTGCAAATCAAGCTCAATAGATAACTGCTTTAATTGAAGTCTCAAGGAATCCGATTCACTCAACTCATTCAAAACCTCACGCTTACTTTTAGGCTCGGTGATTTTGTCTACCGTTTGGCCAACCAATCCACTAGGATCTTCAATATCATCATCTAATCTTACTGTGCTGTAACCTGTTGGTAGTAATGCAGCAGGTATATCATCTGAATGAACCCCAATTATCAAATTAGAATCATTTATCTCTGCATATTTTATTTTTGCCATATCGCTATATAGTTAATTTTCGAGTTTCCATCGTTCTCTCGGTTATTACAAATCACTCTTATTTTATCTGATAAAACATCATAATTACACCATAGAATGTCATTGTCATCCACATTTCCGCTAAAGTAAATTTCCGCGATACTAGCTTCAAAACCGACTAAGTTTGCCATGGTGTATCCTGTAGGTGGGTAGATGTCCTTAAAATTCTTCGTATAATCATTCTGTAGCTCACCACCATCTCTATTCTCTGTCACAGCACTTCCGTAAGTCACCTTTGTAACTCTATATCCTGCATCTCTTAGCAGTTTTATAGTTAACGCTCGCTCTTCATCATTTCCTAACTGTATCTCGCTAAGATTAGCTAATTCAATAACACCACGTCTGTCTGCAGTTGCTTTTCTTTCATTTAGCTTCTTAGGTGTTATAGCATGTGTATCATTGTCATTGGTATTAGCCTCTGCCTGTGTAGCTATTTCAACTAAACCCAGCTTTTCTTCAGTAGCTTGTGTGAGCAGGCCATTTAAGACCTGCAAGGTTCTAACTCTAGTTAATGTATCAAAAGAAAATGAAGCAACAATATCTGCATCACCAGGATCGCCAAACTCACAATGTCTCTTTTTCCAAATTGGCTGTATCTGATCAAAACTACCAGTCTGCGTATCATCATAAGCAGCTGTAGTTATAATTTGCTTAATAACTACAGTTTCGTCAGTTGCAGAGGCTTTAAATGGTAAAATTTCATTGTTATATATAAGCCATCCTGCGCTGGTTTGACCATTATCATCTTCTATACCATCGAAAATAACATTATTACCTATTGCTTTAACTAAAGCATTTATCTGATCGTGAGATGCAGATTCCAAAAACTCTAGCAATTCTATTGCACCAGGAACACCAGTGCTCGAAATTATTAGTTTATCCATTCTATTATGTATGATTTAGAGTAGTGATTGTATCTATTTATTTCAGAGCGTACTTTCACTAAGTATTTATCTAATTCTAGTTCAGTGTTTGGCTGATATTCTATCGGAATATGAACTATATAATCAGGACTCTGAGCTTCGTTTTGAAACGCATAATAAAATCCTTTCTGCACATCGCCTTCACCATAAAATCCAAACTCTTTATTTTCATTCCAGTAATAAAATCTATTGATATCTGTTCGCTGTATGTTACTTATATAGATCCTTCGTGCTGAAGGATCAAACTTATCATTCAGCATTTTCTGCAGCAGTACTATAGAACTATTATGACTTACAATGTAAAATACCGACTCTTTAAATGCTGTAAACCGCGCATAATTTGCCTTTATAGGTGCAAACAAAGCATTGAGAAACGCAATTGTTTTAGGCTTACGCAAATCTATAGGCAGACTCAGCTTTATTAATTTCTCTATGTCAACGTTCAAATAATTACTCATAGCTCTCTACAAATTCAAATTCGCTGTTAATTTCGTCTAACACAAAATAACCAGAATCTGGTTGTCTAAAATCAGTAACCACACCTGCAATATTGCTCGTAGAGTTATATTCAAAATCGCCAAATTTTGAAGCCACTAATACTTTATGTGGCGATACCACACCTTCTACCTGTTGCAAAGCATCAGTTAAAGCATTAACATCTAAACGACCATCAAACTCACTGCTAGCTAAAAATGCTTTAACAGCATCTTGCACTGGTGTGTCATTTGTGCCATCTAAACGTTTGCCTTCATTATCTAAAATAAGACCGTTATAAT
Source organism: Winogradskyella psychrotolerans (assembly GCF_018860565.1). Lineage (GTDB taxonomy): Bacteria > Bacteroidota > Bacteroidia > Flavobacteriales > Flavobacteriaceae > Winogradskyella > Winogradskyella damuponensis. Next base: position 356,186 of record NZ_JAHKPS010000029.1, on the reverse strand, counting down.
AGATTTTGTAACTCACCTTTAAATCATCACCATTTCCTGTTGTAGCAACCTTGTAAACGCCTGCTGTATCTTTAAGATCTATATACGTTTGAAAACCTGCCAGCTCTGGTTCTGTAAATGCAGATAAAACACCGTTATTAGACTTTGCCACTTTTATACGCAAAGAACCAACACCGTTAAGCACCACACGTTGTATAGAGACTTTAGCAACTATTTTAGAGGCATTTACAGCCTGTATTTCGGCAGATGTTACAGGTGTAGGATAAATACCAGTCTCTGGCAAATTATAACCATGCTGATACTGCAATGCCATCTTAGTGTACCACAGCTTGGTACCGTAGGTGTTCTCAGAAATCAATGTTGAAATTTTATTATAAAGCGCATCTAAGAGCTGCTCTTGTACCCACTGCCCAAATGCCACTACCCACAGATATAAACGCCATATTGAAACCTTACTGGTGCTAGTTAAGCTATTTTGCAGTTGGGTTTCCTCAGCATCTGTAAGCACCTCTAATGTAGATAGCTCATCTGCATCCGACACAGCATTAAGCATTTCATCTTGTATCTCGTTTATACTTCTACTCATCGCGTTTACGTGTTATTATAAATTTTAACCAAGCTTTGTAATTACCATCAAAATCATTGGTAACATCCTTAATTATCAAATAAACACCTCTAACTATTACTACAAATGACGCTAAAATGCTAAAAAACGAAGCAGGCGTTATGTTAAGAAATAAGGTAAAAAGAAATGTCAACAGGATGTCTAAATATTTATGCGTCATTACTCTGTTTTCTTTTTAATGAAATTCTGAACCATTTGTGCGAGCTTCGCTACCTCTCCCCATAGAAAAATAAGAGCCAAGCCTAAAAATATCCAATTAATAGATGTCCACACATCCTCTCTTTCTGTTAAACCTAGCGCATATCTAGCTGGCAAATACAATGCTATAAATAAGAACAATGTACCTGCTATAATTGCCAAACCTCTCTTATATTTCTCTACGAAACTCATACGATTATTAATTTTATAGTTATTATTAAAATAAACGGCCACACCCCCTACTAAACAATTAGACGCTCTAACTGCCTAAATGCAGCCGTTTTAATTGATATACTTTACTTGCTCAGACACATCACTTAGAAATCGTAAAATGTGAGATTCCGATGGATAAGTCTTAGCAAAATTTAAAATGCTTTCGGCTTTCGGCTTTGTCCTAAAATTTCTATTGAAAAACAACATCGAAATCTTATTAGCATACCGTGCAATTTTCGTGTTTTTTTCTGGCAGTTTCATCTCCCTACTATTAATTGAAAATTATCACAATGACTCAAGATTAAACCTTTAGATAAAGCCTCGACTTCTGTTATTGGTTTGCCATTATTAAGCAATCCATTTTTAAAAAACCACACCACATTATATAAGTTTAACGGATGGTCTCTAAAATCGAAAGGCTCGTCTGAAATAACGTATAACGAATTTTCGGAGTCACAAGGTATCTCTGAACCAAAATGATATTCTGATATTAGATTAGTCATCTCATTAACCAGTAATGGTAATTTGTTTTTAAATGTAGTAGCTCTTATGCTTGCAATAGTGTTACCTCCTTTACCTATTAGGTATTCGATGTCTGGCTGCTTTACTATAACTTCTGCCTCTTTAAACATAGCCTTGGTGTTATCTGCAGAATCTAAAACTTTTACAGCATTAACATGCTGAAAAATTAATTCATTGTCTTTAAACAGTTGATACTTTCCATGGGCTAACGTGCTTACGGCTGGCTCTTGATTTTCTACTGGCAAATACTGAATTAATGTTGCTTTAGGACTCGTGCTTGAATCATCTAAAAAATCATTAACACCACCTCGTGCTCTTAGATGTATAGATTTTGAGTTGATGACTTCTACAATTAACTCATCTGCTACTATTGGTTTTACTAACTTTTTTTCAAAGATTCCTGCATCAAGCCAATCGCCAACACCGCTTTCAATGACTGTTTTTTTATCGGCTTTTATGTATGAAATTTGCCAAGATGCATCTGCTTGTGGCTGGTTTCCGTAAGCACCGCCAACAGTTATATAATTGATAGTTTTAGGGCTTTTCCACGATACCTTCCAAAAAAACAAATCTGTTTTTTCACCCCATTTTACACCGTATTCCGAGTGTTTAGAAGTTACTGCGTAATTCTGCGTTGCAGGATCATACAAGATATCTGCAGGTAAACCACGACCTTCTGAAACACTTCCTGTTACGTTTGCATCTTCTGTTAAAGCTAAATTAACTAACTCGTCTGGTTTGTTGTTTTGTGCTTGCGTTGTTAAGCATAACGCTATGGCTAAAATTGTGAATAGTTTTTTCATAGCTCTATACCTTTGTAATTACTGTTATTATTCCTGCGTATATACCGTAACTAATGATACTCGCAAATACCGTTAGAAATTGGCGCATAAAATTGTTTTTACCTTCAAACCATTTCTTTTGAGCGAACTCAAAAAAAGAATATCCTAGAATTACAAATAGTAATCCATATAGTAGGTTAACCTCATTAAAGTAGAAGGTTAAAACCACGACTACATTTATAAATTGAGCGATATTAGCGTGTCTAGCCATTGCCCACTGGTTTGCGTTTACATCTATTTTGTTATTTTTCATTGTTATTATTATTATTATTATTATTATTATATCTATTTAAGGTTTTAAAGCTCTGATATATCTATTTTTGAGTAATGTACAGCACCTAAACTTTGCATATAGCAATGAGCATAATCTCCTTCTATATAAATTTGATAATGTCCAGCATTTCCTGTCATTGTAGGATTTACTAATTGTATCTCTTTTATTATGCTTAAGTCAGAATTGCACTCTAATAAAACAAGTTGTTTGTTTGGTTCGGGCGCTCCTACATAATCGTAAGACGTTGTACCTAGATAGTATATAGTAAACCCTCTTTTGAAAAATGTTCCATATGTAGGTTTTAAAGCTCTATTTACAACAGATAAATAATCACCCTCTGAATCATATATATTGCTTCTGGTAAATCCATAACCCGACCCATTATAAACAGATCTTTGCCACAGAAGAAACTCATTTAACTCTGTCGGTGCACCTCTCTTTAAATGCATACCCTGCAATATGCCGTCAATATTCCAAAATTTAAAATAACCTAAATGATGATCTAGAGCTTCATAACCTAAAGGGTTTTGTTCATGAGTCCATATATTTTCATTTAAGACACCTCCGCTCGTAGTCATAACATTAGTTTCTTGACCCACATGCACATTTAAAGGGTTAGCCTCTGATGTATGGTAGTACAATGCTATTGTTCTAGTCTCGTTCGGAAATCTATATAAATGTGGAGTTTCGGCTTGGTATCCGTCTATGATTTTACCAACTTCGACAAAGTCGGAACAATCTAAATTGTTTCCTTTACCCCAAAAAATACCACCATCGCCGTTATGATGGTCAGTCGAGTATATAAAAAAGTAGTTCTTATCACAAATAATCTCAGGAAAATCTGACGACTTGTAAGGCATAAACCAATACACAGTGTCAAAACCTTGCATTATATTGTCTTTAGAAATAACCTCTACCAAGGGAGGAAATTTTAATCCAGAGAAACTGTGTCCTTGAGACATGATACTATTTAACATCATAACAATTCTGTTCCGTTATTATTTAAATCAAGTATGCTTTGAATTTGACCAAGTGTTAAAGCTATATTCCACACTCTAAACTCGTCAAAATCGCCATCCCAAGAACTTGACGTAGTTAAGTTCCACGACTGTGTTCCAAGAGCTAAGTCTCCTGAAAATGCTTCCATTGCCACATAGCTTCCCTGACTACTTGTAGTAACACTTACTGATACCCCGTTTATGTATACTAATATTCCAGAAGCTAAAGATTGTCCGTCATAAGTTATTGCTATATGTAGCCACTCGTCTTGGTTCAAAGTTGGTACCGTTGTAACAGATATTTGACCTCCCGTGCTGTCATCAAATAGTTCTACTATCAATTTACCACTATTATCTGTACGTATTTGATACTGATGCCCTGATGGGCCTGAAAGTCTTTTAGACAAAAGAAAACGACCTGTACCTATTTTTCTTTTAACCCAAAAATCAAAAGAAAAAGGAGAATCTGTAGTTCCATTTCCGAAATTAAGATCAGTATGATTTGGTAATATAACATAACTTTGATTTCCAGTTAACTCAATGCAGTTGTTTACCTTACCAGTTCCGTAAGTTACATTTGTCGCTGTTCCATTTTCAACTCCTGCAGCATCTGTAGTGTTGGAGTTAAATTTGAAATATCTTTTTATGTTAGCTGTAGGCACATCTAAGCTACCTATTATAGTTACTGTATCTGTACTTAAATCACCGTTATCATAAAGAATATCAAAAGTATCACCTTCATCGCCAACAGCATCTAAGTTTAATGTTATTTCCGTATCGCTTACGAATGTCCATGAATTCAAAATAGCATTTTCACTAACCGAAATAAGTATATTCTCGCTAAATCCCATTCCTATTACAGTCACGCTTTTTCCTACTTCATCTTCTCTCAAATTACCGTAAAATGAAGTTGTTACAGGACCTGTATAACCTTTGCTTATATCGCCTATAACTGTTCCAACTAATACATCTCCATCTAAACGATCAAATACAACAGAGGCTAAATTTCCTTTATGCTGCAAACGGTGTATATTATCTAAACTTCTATATCCTTCTAATCGCACATTTTCACCTCTATGAAAGGCTACTTCACCAGAACCACGTCTTTTAAAATTTATAACATCACCTATAACGTACGTTCCTTTATTTACAGTAATTTTTACATCTGAGCTGCTATTAATTGGATACAAGCTATTTAAGCCTTTTTGTGCACCTGATATTGTTGTATTTTCTGTTATTTCTGATGCTACAGATATTGTGTTAGGTCCACCACTTTCATAACCACCAACATAAGGTAAAAACAAATGAAACACATCTGTCACATTCATGTCTGCTTCATTAATAGCAAAGTTGCCTGTAGCTACTAAATTAGCTTTACAAATAGTATTATTTAACACCATCTCATAACTATCTACCTCTGCTACAACACTCTTATTTTGAGAACTGTTATACATATTAAGAAATATACGCTCTCCGTTATGCTTCAATTCTCTGTACTTGGCTAATAAAGCAGAATAGCCTTGGTCATAATAAATAGCATTTACAATGTCGTTATCAACTTCTATAACAAATGAAGTGTCTGCAAAATCATTAATTTCTCCTGCTGGTATGTCTACATTTTCGTCTATTACTTTAGACTTTAATTCTTTTATTTGGAAATTGGCTGAATTTAAAAATGCATCAATTTCTTCTTGAGATATAGGATCATAATCTGCAATAGTGCCAGTAGTAGTGCCGAGATAAACAAAATGCGAAATCTCTGGAGCATTATATCTATAGATTAAACCTTCCGTTTGGCTGCCTTGATCGGCTATCATTGCAGCTTCGTTGGCATAGTAAGGTTGCTCTACAGTTCTGCTTTCATATTCGTAGAGCTGTTTTACTTTACTGCCAATCTCGGCCATGGAGTTATAACCATCTTCATCATGCTTGGTTCTATCATTTAATTCTTTTACAATGGCTGCACCTTCTGGTACAGTGTAAGTCTCGTTGTTAAAATCTCTAATGTCGTTCTGATTCATGTCTAATCAAATAATCCGTTAGCAAATAAACCTTCAGCAAATAAGGTGTTATATATAAATGCTTGTAATGCTGTGGCAGGATGTTTATCTCTTGTGCTATAATAGCGTTGTATATCTGGCGTGTCAGTATCATAATCTGGCACTTCAAAATTTGTTCCTGGTACTAAATCTTGAGTAATACTATAATCATTAACTATAGCTAAAGCCATAAGGCCTTCTATATTACCAAACTCTTGAATAGACAAGTCTAATACGCTCTGGTTTTGTATAATCATTGTGTTACTCGTTTTAGATTTATAAAATCTTTAATAGCATTATAATCTTTACCATCACGTTGCAAATGCAACTTTACTCTAGTCTTTAATTTTGTATCATCAACATTGCTGTTAATTAACTGTATAAGGTTGGCACCAATTAAAGGATCGCTTTTCCACTCACCTTGACTGGCTCTAAGTATTAAAGAGACCTCTTGTGTTAAGCTTTCACCTACAGCAAAATCACCGTTTACAAAAGTGATATCATCGTTATCATCTAATACTATATCAGTTGCCGTTACCATGCTTAATAGTGTCGTTTTTTATGTTGCTTAAATCTGCTCTTGGCAAACTCGTAAATGCTGTTACTAATGTTTTTAATGCTGCACCACCATCATTTGGTACTGGTGTCCAGCTGTTAAAAATCTCTTGTATTTTTTGTAAAATCAAAGTGTTTTTATCTAGCTGTGTCTTCAGCTCTGGTGCTTTTACCAAACCTTGAAAACTCTCACCGTTTAATGTGAGTTTACCGTTGTTTAAATGGCATTTAAATCCTGTTTTATCAACCATTTCAAAAGCCTCTATTTCTTCAGCTGAAATTAAAAAGGTTTGCGCGTCGTTATTTAGAATGACACCAATGAGACATTTACTGTCAATAGATGGCTTTATAAAAGAAGATCCCAAACCTAAAAGCACATCATAAAACTCTAAATCGTCTAGCAAACCTTTAACCGTTGCTGTCTTGGCTTCCCAATCTACATCAGTAACATAAGCGTAATGCGTTTGTATCTTAGCATTACCTTTCATTAGGTTTTCTAACAAACCACCAAAAGCTTCTATTTCTCTTCCTTTACTTTTCATGCTACAGCACCACCTAATGTTATCTCTTGTCTTATACTTGCGTTTTCAAAACGCTTTTTTACAGCTTCTACATAATAGATACCAGAACGCTCTGGATAAAGCGAGCTTTCTAAGGCTACTTTGAGACCATGCCTAACGGATGGAATGCCAAAACTTGTAAAACTGCCATCAAAACCACCACGCTTTCTTAACTCATAATCTTTTTGCATTAAGCGTTCTAGCTCGGCTTTTAATTCAATGTTGTAATACGTGAGCTGAAAATCATCACCACCTTCATCGCCAATTATCGCTTCAATCTTAGAACCGTTAGACAGTACCGAAATGCCTTTTAATCGTAATAAGATGTCTTCAGCACTTCTGTAATTAAGATCATTACTCACCGCATTTCGTTCTAAGTGAAACTTTAAGGTTTCCGTTTCGGTATCATCTGCATAGTACTTACCACAAACTAGCTGCTTACCTTTCATGTAACTAAAGAGCTTGTAAGGCTCTTTTCGCAGTTCGTTTAATACCTCTGCAACATTGGTTTTACTAAACCTAACACCACCAAGCGTTACACCTTCTAAAGCATCTACATCATAACCTGGTGCAATTTCATTTAGTAAGGTTTTGAGCTGCACAGATCTGTAACTTACATTTACTGGTAATTGCTTTAAGTTCCACATTTCATCTTCACAATGAATCTCAATAGGAATGTTAGCAGATACCTGTGTTACATAACCTTCAAACTCGGTAATATATTCCTGGTTATAACCAAACTCAATCTTTACAGGACGGCCACGTCTAAAAATTGTTTTCACATTGTCATATACATTTTGACCTTGTATTTTTATATTTCTAGGTAAACGTATCGTTGCTTTATCTGTTAACAATTTAAAGCTGCTCTCTACCTCAATTGAATTAACAATTTTAATAACAAGCTCTTTGCTTCCCTTGTAAGCTTCAAATGTTATGAGAGCATTCATTGCTAAAGTCATATTGAAGCGAGTTCTATAGGTTGATCACTACTGGCTGTAATTTCAAAAGGAATTACATTATGTCTGCCTTGTGGCTGTGTAAAATTTATCTCTTCAATGGTAATTCTATAAATGTCTTTATCCACAAACAAATCACCTTGAACCTCTATAGCATCTGCCAAATTATCCCACTTTAATAACTCACTTTGCAGGTCGTAGGCCTTAACTGTTGGCGTATCTAAACACAGGCCTCTAATTCTAATTTGCCAATCATCAAAACCGTAAATTTCTTTAACGGTACCATTACTACCTAATACATTAGTTTTAGTAACATTCTTAGCGCGTCTAAAATCTACAACAGTGGTTGGTGGTAAATCAAAATCTGCTAAATCCTCTACCTCTACAAGTTCACCGCGACCATTGTATTGTAAATACTTGTTGCCAGATGAAATGAAAGACACAGGAAACATGATTGGCGTTCCCATCCAACTCATTTTCTTTGCCGCTTCATACTCTTCTGTTGGTACAGAAGCATACACGGCTTTACCCACGGGCTGTAAACCTATTTGTGGCTTATACGTAATCGGGATAAACCCAAAAGCGGCATTAAATAGTTGCGATATGTCTGGCTTATAAGTACTCATACGGATAACATAGCATCTCTTAAGCGGTCGTTAATTTTGCCTGTGACCATATCGGCAATTTTATCTATTTTAGAAGCTGCAGCATCTGCAACACTAAAGTTGTTGGTAATATTTAACGTCATGGTAACACTCTTAGCAATGCCTTTTGCAGAGCCTTGCAAACCACCTGTTTTAGAGCCACCAGTATTAGCGTTGGTTTTACCATCTAAAGTGCTGGCATAATTACCAGGTGAAGCCATAGCACCTAAATCTTCGCTCTCGGTTTCTTCGTCTTCTTTTAACTTAAGAGATCCTGCACCTTTTACAAACTCGCCTGTAGCTTCTAAGGCTAAACCTGCAGCTTTTTTATAGCCATCGATGATAGATTGTTTACGCGCTTCGGTATCGGCATTAATACCATCAATCATTTTCTGATTTTCGGTACTATCACCTATGCCCATAGCTTCTTTAAACTCGTACCAGCCTAATTTAATTTTATTGATACCTAACATGATGCCTTGTATCATTAAATTAAAATTGGCTTGTGCTGTGGCCACAAATGCTTGAAATAACAGCTTTGCACCATTCCATGTATGTGTCCAGGCTTCACCCCAACCTTCAACAGAAGTAGTAAGCCAGACTATTGCACCAACTAAGGCTGCAACGCCTACAATAACAATACCAATAGGATTTGCTGTAAGTGCAGCATTCCACAACCATTGTGCTGCTGTGGTTGCTTGCGTTGCTGCAGTTTGCAACCAACTTACTTTTGTGAGTTGAGATATAATAGGAATCATTGAAGCCACACCAGTAACAACTGGAGACAACTCTACAACACCAGAGGCTATTGAGCCAAACGTATTGCTAAAACTTGTCTGTAAATCGGCTAACCAACCTTTAATACCTGCGTTGGCCTGCTCAATAGATGGTATTTTATTAATATCTAAATCGATACTACCTAAACCTTCAATCCATGCCATCCCAGCGTCTTCGCCTGCACCCTTAAAAATATCCGCTAAAACTAACTGCTTGGCTTGTGTGCTTGCACCTTCCATTGATTCGCTAATCATACGCACCGCTTCAAAGGTGGTTTTACCAGCTAAATCTTCAGCTGCTAAACCAATACCTTTTAAAGCATCTATTTGTGGTTGACCTATTTCTCTAAGTGAGAGATCAGCTTCCTTTATGGAATCCATCGCCTTATCACTAAAAATACCATCCTTACCTGCTTGTGCCATTAGGGCAATAGCTTGAGATTGAGATAAACCTAATTGGTTTATAAACGTTGGATATTCTTTTAATTGGTCTATAAAATCGCCATTGATGTTAGCACCTTTTTCAAATCCAGCTTCAATAAGAGCCATATTTTCTTCATAGGTACCACCAACTAATTTTGTCATAGCATTAGCAGCCTTAGCAATTTCATCTGGAGACTCATTAAAGACCTGTCCAAGTTTATAAGCTTTAGACGTAAGATCATCTAAAGCTTTGCCACTGGTATTAGACATACGCTGTATGTTAACACGCAAATCTTCTATCTGCGTTGTAAAAGCCATACCACTAATCGCTTTATTGACTAACTCAACGGTTTGGTTGGCTATTACAACAGCAGCACCCCAGTTAGCTTTTAACTTTGCTGGGTCTGGTGCTTTTTCAATTTCTTCTAGCTCGTGTTGTACTTCTACAAGTTGCTCTTTATAGCGTCTTACTTTAGTTTCACCAGCTTTTATATCAAAATCTAGCTTTGCCTTTAGCAAAGGATCTATGGCATCGCCTAAATCGTGAAGGCGTTTTTTTAGACTATCAATTTTCTTTTGTTCCTGGGCAATTTCAGAGCCTAAATCATTAAAGCTCTTTAAGGCTTGGTTGGCTGCTGCTTTTGCCGTGTCATCCATGCCATCTAGTGAAGCTGTAACTTTTCTAATGGTCGCATCAAAAGACTTAGCGTTTTTATCAACGCTTTTCATAGGAGCTGTGACCTTATCTATCAGCTCTAAAATCCATGATGTCTTTGTGTTAGTTGCCATTAATGCTTTTGAAAATTTGATTGGTTACATCAATCAATGATTTTTTACTTGCTACCTCAATGATAGCTGCGAGGTTCTTATATTCAATCGCTTTTACGTAGCTATATTCTTGATAATACTTAGACCAGTCCTCATCACTTAGGCTTTCTGGATCTAACTTATAATGGCTACGTAAAAGCGCATTGACTTTAGTTATAAATTGGCTGCTGTCCTCTTCATCAACCTCAAGCTTGAAGAGGTCTAACGCTTTTTTATGGTACTCTTGGCTTCTGATTTAAGTTTCTGAAGCTGCTCTAATACTTCCACGTACACAGAGCCATCTTTATCTAGAGCTTCCATATCACCACCCAAAACACAGTTTTTAATCAGTGATTTGTTGGTGAGCTCAACGTTTTTAGCCACAGCATGTTTGCCCATAGCTTCTAACACAGCTCTATCTGGTTTGCGAAGTACGTAGTTGTACGTATGGCCATCGACTTCAATCTCTAAATCTATGATGCGATGCTTACCATATTTAGCTTCCCATTGTGCGTTAAGCTCTGGTGTAATATCTGCAAATGTTGTATATACTTTGTCCATGGGCTTAGATTACATTCCACTCAATATGAGAGACAATTAATGTAAATTCTGTAGAGATGGTACCATCACCATTACTAACATCTACACCATCGTTTGTAAACTCACAATTTCTGATGCGATCTTTTACAATAGAACCATCAACTTTCTGGTATTGCACATTAATATCAAATGGCAAAATGTCTTGCAAACGACTACCAGTTGCTAATGCCGCTTTAATAGCGTCTGCCTCTTCTTTATATAGTGTTATTGAAGCATTAGCCTCATAGTTACCTTTAGAACGGCCAACAGGGTACATACCTGCACCAGGTACATTTTCCTTTTGTACGGTGTCATCGTAAGCAATCTTAAGAATACCTTCTACGTCTCTGGATAGCAAATTAACAGTGATGTCGTTCCATCCTGTCATTGTGCCAAACTTGTTAATTATTGTTGTATCTGTCGTCATGTCTATAATTTATCGGTTAAACCTAAATCTACTTCAAACTCAAAGACAATACCATCTACAACGATCTGACCTTTTATTAAAAGCGGATCATCCTCACTCAATGTTTGCGCTGGATTGATGTAAAAATCAAATCCAGAAATCTCGTTGTCGGCAATCATTACCTCTAAAGCTTTGTTTAGACGAGAATTCCAGTCGGCAATAGTAGAAGATCTAATAAAGCCAGTTTGTGGATCTTTCTTTACAACACCTCTAACGCGTGGTATAAGCGTTTGGCGTATATAACGCACGGCTTTGTTCCACACACGGTTATTTTCTATGTAGGCAAAATCATCGGCTTTCTCTACACAAGTAGGTGAGCTGTTAAAAAACACACCACCATAACCGTTGAAGCTTCCAGCATAGATATAACCAGAATCGGTTAACGATTTCTGATCTGCTTTAGATAATTGGCTAAAGTCTCTACCATCAGATAGGTTAGCGGATGCCCATGTACCTGTACCTGCAAGGCTTAATGGATAGTCTTCTCTTCCTTTTGCACTAGATGGCTTGTTTAAAATATCAACAGAGCCTAAATTTTCGTTAACCTGTCTTACACAAACACCACCTAACACTGTACCAACATCAGCATATTTTGCATACGCTGCAGCTTGAGACGCAACTGCAGGATCTTGTGCAATGCTTACCGAGACGTTAGGCGCATCTTGTGCTCTTAAGTCTGGATAATTAGCAACTGGAGTTAAAGTGTCTGCTTCACCTATACCTTCTAAAATAACAGCATCTATGTATCTGTTTTCCACAGCAAAAGCATCTACAAACTCTTGAACCTTATTGACATGTCCATCAAGATCTGGTACTTCTACATTATGATGCATAATGCCAATAACATTAGCTTCTGGAATGTCACGTACAGCAGCAATAAGATCTTCAGCGGCCACAATTGCTGTTGGTGCTTGATCTACTGCTACAGGAATTAAATGCAATTCACCATCTGGGCATATACCAAAGAAACGATCTATAGTATGATGTACCAGTACATTTTCGTTAGCATCAAAAGCAGCATCTACACCTAACGCCTCAGCATCGGTGGTTTGCAACAATTTGTATGCTGTGTTCACGGCGGCTGTTGTGCCTGTTAATGGCATCCCTACAATAAGGATAGCCTTATTGTCGTCAGTAGCGTTTCTACGCCCTAAACCACCGTTTAATTTATTTATAGTTACACCTCTAAAACTCATTATCCTGCAGTGTTTAGTTCTTCAATTCTAGCTTCAAAAGCTGCAATTACTGTTTTACGAGCTTTGCCTTCTTTTTCAATATCTAAATTGATAGTAGCTACATCAATAGTTGCTGTTTTAGCTAATTCAATTAACTGATCTGCAGATGCTGGTTTAATAGGGTCTACCTTTTCTGTTTCTGGAGTAGCTTCACCTAAACCTTCATTTTCAAATGTGATAACCTTTAATTTATCATTAGACTTAGCATGAAGATCTGCACGATTCTGGTCTAAAAAGGCATTACCATCATTGGTTACAAATCCTTCTGTTGCCTCTGGGTAATCCTTAAATAATTTGTCTGCTTTCTCTTGAAGCTGAGACTTGCTTAATATTTTGCTCATCGCTTATGGATTTAGTTTTGTTTTTTACCAAACAGTCGCTTAAAAAAGCCTGGTCGGTCTTTTGATTCTTTTTTTGGCGTTACGGTGATAGTGTCTCCGTGTTGCTCAATTTGATTTTCTATAATTGGTTTAACATCGAGAGTAAGCTCGCCTTTTCGGTTTTTTAGCTTTTTAATCTCGGTTTTAAACTCATTACTAATTGAAGTGGTTTCCTTACGGATGGCTTCCTCAATGGTTGGTCTTAGTAATTCTATGGTTTGCTTATTAGAAGCTGTAGACGCTGTGTACCCAACATAACCACCTACTGATACTGAAATAAGTACAATGATTAAGTTTTCTGCTAGGTTTCTAAAATTCATCTTCCAATATGTTTACAAGGAATACATAGACTTCTAAGCCAATCGCCTACATTAAAGCTTGGACATGCTTTGCTCGATAGCTCGTTATGTCCTACAACTTTTATATCTGGATGCCTTAAGATCATGTACCTTACATACACTTCTAAAGCATTTATTTGCTCTGGTGTTCTGGTGTCTTTTGGGTTGAAGTTTTTATCACAACCACCAACATACACCACATGTCTTGCAACACCGTTAAAGCCTTTTGCACCGTTAGATATTTCCCAGTTATCTACAGTATTATCTTGGTTAAAAGCGATTAGATTTTCTAAGCAGCCATCTATATGTATCATGTCAGAATAACCAACTCTAGACCATCCACGCTCTTTAATATGCCAGCGTTCTATGTCTGCTTTTGTGACCTCTCTACCTTCTGGTGTGTCGGTACAATGAATGACTAAATATTTAAGCGTTGACATGTAATGGGATTTTAAAAGACAGCCTAAACCTATGCTTAGGCTGTATTTATAGTTTATTAGGCTTTTCCAGAGATGATTGCAGCAGATCCTTCAATTCCGTACGCCACGATGATGTGGTGTAGTCTAAAACCTACTGTGTTTTCTCTCATTTCTGGATTGTCCTTTGCATCTTTAGCATAACGTTTTACTGTACCTGCAGCTTTTGCCGTAGAACCTTTATGAAATACTACAGAACTCTTACGTCCAGTTGTAGCACTACCATAAGCGATCTTCTCTAAAGTAGTATCATCATACTCTGGTGTTGTTGAATCTTCATAGATTTTAAACCCGTAGTACATGTTGCTTACCACACCATTAGTTTGGTTATGGTATTGCGTATAAAATTTTCTATCCTCTTCTAGTAAGTCACTCACATGATCATCACAAAGAATTAAAATTCTACCTTTTTTGCTGATGCCTTTTTTATTCATCTTAGCTTGTAAAGTTCTAAGATCTTTAGTTTGTAGTTTTAAACGACCAGTACCATCATTGTCTCCAGTAGATTCTAATACAAACTGGTTTTCGGCTTCTTCATTTTCTTGTGGTGCTAATCCCCAAAGACCATATTCCATCGTCTCATCCTCTAAAGTCTCTCTGTGCTGCATTTGCACATCAGATACTTTCTCATAAGGCAAAGCGTACAATTCGTCATCGGTAACAGTGGTGTTCTCAGTATCAAACTTATGCAAGGCTACAATGACATGACTATCATCTCTGTTATTAGACACAATAGGGTAGTTGGTGTTATCAATTAAGACCTTTGGTGCTGCACCTCGCTTAGGTATCTTAATAACATCGTTATTAACCCAGCTTTGCTTAGATCTAATTTCTGAAACCCACGTATGCTCGTGACGTAATTGTTTAATCATTTCACGTTCGGCAAGTTCATTCTTTATAGGTAAGGCTACGGTTGTAACTGCCATTGATACAGTTTCGCCAGTAGATGCGCCAAAGGCATGCCCTACAGTTGTAACTACAGCAATCATTAAGATTGCAAGTAAGCATTTAAAAAAGTTTTTCATCGTTGTTTTTGTTTTTGTTGTTTGTGTGTTTATAAGTGGTTATGATAATAGATTTGGGATTTCTTCTTATCAGTAAATTTGTATTTATCTAGCAGCTTCTAATTCTGCATAAGCTTCTGGGTCTTCAGCCAATAAAGCTTCTAATGCATCAGGATCTTTTTCTAGGTAATCATCAAAAGTCCAAGATGCGTGTCCTACTGATTTATCACCTTTTCCTTGAGGATCTAATTCTCTACTTAGTTTTGGTTTTGCTACCATAGCATCTAAAGCAATCTTTGCAGAATCAAAATCAGCAGTTGCTAACTTCTCATAAGCCGCTACTTCTTTAGCTGTAATTTTCTTTGCTTTTAAAGCAGCTTCGACTAAGGTTTTAGCTTCAGCAGTAACCTCTTCATCTTCAGCTCCAGCTTCTGGTGTTTTTTTACCAGCTGCTGCTTGTGCATCTAACTCACGCTTTTTTAAAGCATCAATTTTCATTGCAGATTTTGCCTCTGCAATCTGATCATCAGTTGCATTAGCATCTAAGCCTAAAAAGGCAATTAACTCTTCTCTGTCCATTATGTTCGTTTTTGTTTTTGTGTTCGGTTTTTGTGTTTTCTTTGCTTCTGGTATTATAGGTGCACCACATGCGGCTAGTGCATCTACATCAAAATCTGTAAAGGCTTCCACTTCGCCTTCAATGGCATCTACGAAACCTTCAGCTAGTAACTCGTCGGCATCCATCCAGTAGTCTCCATCTGCCCATAAAGCTTCTATTTTGTCTTCGGTTTTACCAGTCTTTTTGGCGTAGGCTTTTTTGTAATCTTTTGTGATGTTTTCAGCTAATTTTAACGAGCTTTTAATCTCTTTTACATTGCCACGAGCACCAAGCATTGGCATGTGAATCATACCTTGGGTGTTCTTTTTAATAGTTGTGTGAAAATGACTCGTTAGATAAGTAAAAGCCGATGCCATAAGCGCATGAACTTTTATCTTAACATCATCAAATTGCTGAAACAAGGCTAACAGATCGTTAGTAGCAAATACAGAACCACCTTCAGAACTACCTTCTATAATTGCGTTTTTAATTCCTGCTTTAATAGCTTCATCTATTTGTGTTCTTAGTTTGCTACCATCTTCAGCAGACCACGACCAGATACGTCCAACAATTTTAAAATAGGCTGTACCATTATCTATGGCTGCAGAAATGCTACCTACTTCTTTTTTGTTTTCGCTAAATGCTATAAGTTGTTTGTACTTCACCTTAACCTGTTTATTTGGTTCGTTTTGAAAGCACAAAAATGCAAGCTCTTTAAGGCTTAAAAAAAAGCACATACGGAATCTGTAGGTATTTCCTACGTTTTTACGTGGTTTTAGATACGGATTCCGTATTGCAAATTCTTTTAGATGGCAATCCTTATGATATTTGCTGTGTAATTAAGTAGTAAATATGGCTAAGAAACGAGAACGTGCGGCTGGTAGAGTGCTTTATGTAGAGCAGGGCAAAACCGCTAAAGAGTGTGCAAGATTGGTAAATGTTACCGAGAAAACCTTTGGCGACTGGGTAGAGAAATATGGGTGGAAAGCGCAGAGAGACGCTAAACACAACTCTAAAGACCAGCGCATAGACAACATTAAGAATGTTATTGATGGCATTACCGAAGACCGTTCTGCGACACGTACACGTTTAAACGAGCTTAAAGTAGAGTTAAAACAGTACCAAGACCAAAAAGATATGGACATGGTAGCTTTAACCAAAGACATGATCTCTGACCTGCGTAAAGAATTAGTGGGTTACGATGATGCCATTTCTAAGTGGAATAAAACCTTAGAAAACTTTGATAAAGAGCACACCGTATCACTCTCTAATTACCTGCATGTAATGGATGAAGTGTTTAAAGACATGCAAGGTTCGCATCCAGAGCTTTACTTACAAAGTTTAGATTTTCAAGAGCAGCACATAACTAAAGTATCTATACAATTAGGATAAGATGAATTTTAAAAGATTAGTAAGCCTTATAAAACAAGGCGCACCAAAAGAGCAGTATTATTTAGAACTAGGCTCTTATTTTATAAGAAAAGGTACAGGTTATGTTGTAGGCCAGCCTTTTGAGTTTAGCCAAGTCAGCCGAAAAAAGGATGCCCCTAAAATTTGCAAAAAGCAATTCTTTATAAAAAACTTGTATTTCAATTTTAGGCAAAACAAGATCACTTATAAGTTAACCACAAATCCAGATTTAAACCGCGTTGAACAGGAAGGATAAAATAGCATTAGAACGCTATAGAAAGCGTTTAGAGTTTGCTCGCAGTTCTGGTGAAGTGAATGCCTTTGAAACCAAGGCAGAACAAAAAGCTAGAATAGAACGTGCTAAGAAGGATTATGCCTATATGTGTAAGGAATACTTTCCGCATTATGCGACTTCTGAGCCTGCTGATTGCCATTTAAAGGCAGCCAAGCAAACTATGAAAAATCCGACTATAAAGAAGTTTGATGAGATGCCTCGTGGATTTGGTAAGTCGGTAATGGATGATATTCTTATTCCGTTTTGGCTATGGATAAATGACCAGGCACATTATATGGTTCTGGTAACGGTATCTAAAGACAGAGCTTCAGAACTGCTAGAAGATTTACGTGCCGAGTTTGAAGGCAACCCAAAAATTATACACGATTTTGGTGAGCAACACGGTCACGGCCAATGGGAGAAAGGTTTCTTTATTACCAAAAGTGGCTTTGTTGCAAAAGCTCTTGGTGCAGGGCAGTCTGTGCGTGGTTTGCGTGTAAAATCTCGAAGACCAGATTATATTGTTGTCGATGATTTAGAGACTAAAGAACTCATTAAGAATCCGAAACGACAGGATGAATATGTAAAGTGGATTGAGCGCGATCTTATACCAACAATGGATGGAGATATTAGACGCTTTGTGTATGCCAATAACCGTTTTGCGCCTGTAATGATACAGACCAAACTGCAAGAGAAGCATCCAGAATGGGTTGTAAATCATATTAAAGCTTATGATCCTGTTACCTACAAACCAACATGGCATCAAAAATACCACGATAACTATTACCGTGAGTTAGAAAAAGACATTGGTACACTTGCACTCGAAGCAGAGTATTTACAAAATCCACAGGTAGAAGGGTATTACTTTAAACCAGAGCATATACAATACGGCAAAATGCCAAAGCTCAACCAGTTTAAAATTATCATTGGTACTTGGGATGTGGCTTATGCAGGTAGTGCGACATCAGATTATAACGCCATTGATGTCAAAGGCCTTCACGATAAGAACTTTTGGGTCATAGACACTTTTGTTAAACGCTGCAAAATGGTTACTGCAGTGTCTTATATGTGCGATTTTCAGAAGCGACTGCCTAAAACCGTTGTAGTTCATTGGCGTTTTGAAGCCCAGTTTTGGAATGATGAAGTAGAGCGTGTTATACGCGAAACCGAACGCCAATATGGCATTAAGCTCAATATCCTTAAAATACAAGTGCCAAAGATTAAGAAGATGGACAGGATTCTAACCTTGCATCCTTACTACCAAAATGGCCGGATTTTCTACAACGAAAAGCTAAAGAGTCACAACGATACTCAAGTAGGTATTGCACAGCTCTTATCTATTGAGCCAAATTATAAAACAAATGACGATTACCCAGACACACAGCAAACGGGTATTGCATTGCTAGAGCCTTATAACACGCAGAATGACGGCCTTAATTACAGACAAGGCAAAATGCGACCTAAAAACGAGCGTATATGATTTATATAAATGCAGATGATTTAAAAACAGATAGCTACCAACGTTTTATAGACGAAAGCACAGCAGATGATCCTGGTGTTATAGATCGGTCAGAACTGATTGCTATTGGCATTACTAAAACGCTACTTAAAGGCCGTTATGATGTGGCTTTAATCTTTGATGAAACCGAACCTATACGCGATGAGTTCTTAGCAGAAATCATTGTAAAACTTACCATGTATAAAATCATTGGTAGAAACGCAGCGCGTAAAGTACCAACGGATTTAAAAACCGATTTTGATTGGGCTATGAGTCAGCTTGAGAAAATTAACGCAGGTAAGGTATCTCTCGATTTGCCTTATCCAACCGATGAAGATGGCAACTCTACACTTAAGCCAATGTTTGGCAATAACACTAATAAAGACTTTTACATCTAATGAAATTACCTAAGCCATTACATAATTTAGTCTCAAAATACGTATTTAATAATACAAACGAGAGCACATTAAGAGTTGTAGCAGCTACAAAAGCAGGCAACAATTATGCTTCTGGTAAAATCACCAGAGAAGCCGAAACTATGGCTGCCAAAAGTTTAAAAGATTGGAAGCAAGCCATACAACTGGCTACAGATCCAGACGATCCAAATCGCATGCTACTAGATAGGCTTTACAAAAACTTAAAGCTAGACAGTCATTTAGTGGCTTTGTTTGAAAACAGAACCGAGCCTGTACAAGGTGCACCATTTCGATTAGTAGATGAGTCTGGTAATGAAGATGAAGAGGCTAAGCAGTTATTAGAAGCCATGTGGTTTATCGATTTCATTGGCATGTGTATGAATTCTAAATGGGAAGGTACTAAAGTCATTGAGCTTTATGAGCTAGACGAAGAGCTGTATCTTAAAGACATTGAAGAGATACCAATGGGTTACATTATACCTTCTAAAGGCATCATAACCAAAGAGGAAGGTGGTACAGAAGGCTGGAGCTACAAAGAAGGTGCTTTTGCCGACAATTACATACAGATTGGTAAAGATGATTTCTTAGGTTTACTAGCACAATTAGCACCTTTGGTGTTAGGTAAAAAACTAGGCTTTGGCTCTTGGTTAGATTATATTGAAAAATACGGCATACCACCAATATTTGCCATAACAGATAGAGAAGATCAAGTCCGTATGGATCAACTCTATGAGGCTTTACTCAACTTTAAATCTAACAACTTTATGGTTGGTAGAGGACAGGAAACCTTTGAAGTTGGAAAAGACTCTAGCGGTGGTAATGTGGACATTTTTGACAAGCTTATTGATCGTTACAACTCAGAGCTTTCTAAACGTGTAAATGGTGCTACTGGTACCACAGATGAGAAGAGTTATACAGGTGCTGCAAATGTGCATGCCGAAATTTTAGCAACTAAGCACAAACTAGATAAGTTTTTTGTAAAGGTTATTATAAACGATCAGCTTATACCAAGGCTTGTTAAATTGAGTCCTGTATATGCACCTCTAGAACGCTTACGATTTGAATGGGATGATACAGAATCTTTAACCTTAAAAGAACTTTTAGACACCATAAAAGACCTAAGCCAATACTACGAGTTTGATATTAAAGAGCTC
Source organism: Winogradskyella psychrotolerans (assembly GCF_018860565.1). GTDB lineage: Bacteria > Bacteroidota > Bacteroidia > Flavobacteriales > Flavobacteriaceae > Winogradskyella > Winogradskyella damuponensis. The sequence continues at coordinate 335,926 of NZ_JAHKPS010000029.1, read as the reverse complement.
GAAAACCGTACAGGCTTACCAATTACAGGTGTGAAGACAACAGGTGTACCAACAATGGAAAATCCACCAGCACCACCTACTAAAAAAAAAAGTCTAAAAAAAGTGGTGTAAACCATCTAGCAGCGCATTATAACTCTAACTGTTGTGGCCATGAAAACATAGAGCTTAATGCTGTAAGTTTAAACGCCTGGAACAAAGTAATAGAGCGTGTGGCAAAAGAGCTGCATTCTGGACAACTAAAGCCAACCGATTTAGACCAGGAACTATTAACCACCACTTACAAAGAACTTAATAAAGGCATTTCTGAAGGTTATGGCGCAAGGTTTACCAAGTTTGATGCTGCTAATACCAAAACCGTACAGCAACTCAAACAAAACATTTACCGTTTTTCTGCAGCTAAGACGTATCAAGAGCTTCAAAAGTTCAACACCTATTTAACCGATAAAGATGGCAAAGAGCGCAGTTTTAACGACTTTAAAAAGTTGGTATTAGATAAGCATCCGACGTACAACGTCAATTACCTGCAGGCAGAATATCAAACCGCAAAAGCATCGGCACAAATGGCAGCTAAGTGGCAGCAGTTTCAGCGTAATAAAGACCGATATCCTAATCTAAGATATAAAACTGTAGGCGATGAGCACGTAAGAGATGATCACAAAGACCTTGATGGATTTGTTGCTGCAATAGACGATAAGATTTGGGATAGAATTTACCCACCTAACGACTGGAGATGTCGTTGCTATGTTGTACAAACAGACAGTCCTGCATCTAGCTTCACACCTAATACAGACTTTATGAAACCTGACTTTAGCATTAATGTCGGTAAAACAGGATCTGTATTTAACGAAAATTCTCATCCATATTATATAATGCCAAAGCGTGACGAAAAAGCTGTAAAAGTTGCTTTTGAGAGTTTTAAACTGCAATCTAATTACGGTAAAGCCAAGTACAATAGTAAAAGTGGTGGTAAAGTATTTGTAAGTGATTTTGCAGAGGCAGAAACGCTATATAGCAATTACACGGTTGCCAAGACATTAGCAGACAAGGGTATGACCTTAAAAATTCAACCTAAGATTGATGCTACCATTTTACCTAAAGACACTAAAAGCACTTATCTCATTGGTAAGAAAACAGCAGAACGTGTTACACGTTTTAAGCTAGATTTTAAAGACACATTTACTACTGCAGAAAAACAAGGAGTAGCCATTGTTATTATAGATTTAATTGATAATAAAAACAGCATTACCAAAGTGGTGACCGAAGTTAACAAAGCTTTAGAAGACAAAAAAGCCTATCCGAGCATTACAGAAGTGATTGTAATTTCTAAAGACAGAAAGCAAGTAGAACGTATAAAGCGTAACTAATGAGTAAAATAAATAAAACACCAGATTTTCTTGGAATGGCTGAAGTCTTAAAGCGGAAACTGCAAAAGGATGCCGAAATACAAGGTATGGACTTTATACATCAGAATTTTTATGACCAAGGTTGGCACGGTTCTACGTTTGAAGCTTGGGAACCACGAAAACATCCTTTGCAATATTTATTGCTAATAATTTCAAATAGTATGTTTAATTCTATTGGAGTAGAAAGCAGTTCTCTTGAGCAAGTTGTTTTTACAGCTGAATCACCTTATGCCGCTGTGCATAATGAAGGACTTTCTGTGAATGCAACTGCAAGAGTTGAAAAATACATCAACAGGAATTTTATGGGAAAAGGTAAATCTGTTGAAATAAAAGCACACTTAAGAAGAATTAATTATAAAATGACTAAACGCCAATTTATGGGTGAGTCCGATATGTTTGATAAACAATGGAACGACCATGTGAGTAATGAAATTATAACACGATTTAAACAGCTTTAAAATACCATTTAAACCATGCAAAACTGGAAAGACTTATACTTAGAACATGCTAACATGATTAGCGCAAAAACCGATGCTATAGAGTGGATAGATTTGTGGCATAACCAGGTTAATTTTTTAGAAACCGAACACCCATTTCCAACACCTGCAGCTTTTTTAAGTTACCGAACATTGCAGACTAATGATGTTGGCCAAAAGGTGCAAAATGTAAACCTGCAGGTTGATGTTTACCTCTTTTACGAAACATTTGCAGATACGTATAAGGATAGTTTTAACCAAGAAAGTGCCTTAGTATTTATCGATTTAATGGATGTGATAAATAGTGTGTTTCATGGTTCTGCAGGTGAAAACTTTAGTAGTATGAGACGCACAGGCTTTGCACCAATGGACACTGGTAATGCAGGTAATTTGTATCGTATGACTTACACTTGTCAGTTAATGGATTACTCAGCTACTAAAGATTATGATGAGCATGAGTTAGATGAGATTAAGATTGAGAAGTCTGAACAGCCTTATTTATTGGATTAGAAAAAAGCCTCAATTACGAGGCTTTTAAATACATTTAAATTGTTCTACAGCATGATCAAAGCAAAGCCAACCGCCTTCACTAAAATGGACTCTAAAGATGCCCATATACCAGTCCGTTTTTTCAATGGTAACTATATGTTTTGGTTTTTTACGATCTTGCAATTTCAAACCAATAAATTCGTCATGCTCTTTAAATTCTTTTCCCCATCCATCCTTTAATGCTTGGGTAATGCTGAATTGTCTGGTGTTAGTGTATTTTACGATTCCCATTATTTATTTTAGAATTTTATACTCTATAAAATATTACATCTTCAATGGTTCTAACTTCTCTAAAAAACTTAGAGGCTAGTTTTTGTTTAATCCAATGGTCTGAGAACTTTTGAACGCCATACTCTTTTACATTAATGAGACGCTCGTGCTCAGATCTTATTGCTTCGTAAAATTCGTTTGTTCTAGGTTTAACAGCCATAGTACAAAGAAAATAGAAATTTCTTATTTTTCCAAAAGCAGTTTTAACACAAAAAAGCCTCAATTAAGAGGCTTTTTAAGTTCACTATAAATTTTCGAGGGCTTTGCCATACTCTTCCATTGTTTTTATAGATTTAACCTTGTCTTTTTCTATAACAATAACATGGTCTTCATAGAAATACATTTCGGCACCAAACATCTTACTTTTGTTTTTGGGCTCACCAGCTACTTCAATAACTTTTTCTGGTGACATTCCTACTTCTACATTAGATGCAGATTTACCGGAACATGAAAATGCAAATAACAAGGCAATTAATAATAGTTTTTTCATAATATATTGATTTTTAAAAATTAAACTTACAAAATAATTAAATAGGCTCGTAATGTTTTATATAAACTTTGTTGAGCTGTTGCAAAATATCGGTAGAATAATACTTAGAGAATTCTTGATGCTTTAAACCACCTGTAGACATCTCATTCATTTTCTTATCTATAAGACCTGCAATTTTTAAGAGCGCCATAGTTTTAGCATCATTACGAAGTTCTTGATTGGCTTTCTGCGTGGTGCTTTCTGGGCTTAGTTTATTGTCTGTAACCTTAAAGCCAATTGGGTTTCTGTAATTATCCATTAGAGCCTCCTTCCTTATAATATTGGTTACATGTGTTGCACTGCACCAAGCGTTGTACTAAGGTATTGCCTTCTAATAGCAATACTGCTTTTTTATTAGCAAATACATCGTGGTTACATGGTAGCTTAGTGCGTATAAACCAATGTTTACTACTTATTGCACTATGTAATTGCGCTGCTTTTGTAAGTGCAGCTTTACTGTGGTAATAATTTGTTGGTTTCATAGTCCTAGTTTTTTAGTGATACTAAGACGAAGGTCTGCGTTTTCTATACGCACTACATCTGCCATTAAATCTACAAGTCTTGCCTGCGTTAAACGGTTATGATTACGTTTTTGAGGTAATTTTGGTGGTGTAGACGCAATTTGGCCAAACAAATCTTTATGTTCGTCTACTTTAATAATTAAATCCTCTGCCCAATCTCTAAATAGTTTAGCACGCTCACTTTTTATAAAAAAGCCTAAACGAACAATACCTCTTTTGGTCCACATTGTCGCTCTTGATGAACCTTTTGAGGCACCGTGACAAATTGTTACGTTGCTCAAAAAATGTTTTCCCTCAATCAATTCATCTGAATGTCTTTTTTTTGCCATTCTTATTGAATACGCACTTGAACCATAACCCAAAGCGACTTCTTTAGTAGGTAATAAAAACTCATGTTCATGGTTTGGATAGACTGCTACAGCCAAACCTTCTGTAACTTGCATATTAAGCTTGCCAGCGTTCTTTTCTGTTCTCATATCGAAAAGTTATTATACACAAAAGCCACACTTTAGGTTTGAGAACACGATTACAAGAATCGGATTACCCGCTTTTCATGGGGTGAACCTTGGTGTGGCTTTCGCTATCGTTAATAAAATTGAATCAAGATTGCTCTTGTTTCGTGTTCTCGTTAGCAAATATATAAAATTTATTGATATGATATGCTTTAATAACGGCATAAGGTTAATTATCCGTTGTGAAGTATTAAAAAACAACTATTTACAACAGTCGCTATAAACTATTGCTCGTGCCTCACAACAGCTTCATAGCTTGGTGTTATATACAAGCACTTAAACGTAAGGTGCTGTGCATTTAACCGCTTTAAATTTAATGTCGTTTTTAATCCTTTCTTCAAATTCCTTTATTTCTTGGTCAGTATGGTATCCTTTGTTTTTGCATTTGCCATCTACAAAGAAGCTACGACCTGGTCGCATATCTAAATTGTATTGTATATGGTCTGTTAAGTGTTCAGGTAGCACGCCATTAATTTTAAAGCTACCGTTTGCGTATAATCCAATTGTCGTGTGTATCATAATATTTTGTGTATTTAAGTGCCAGATATATAACAAAGGCTATAAAACATTAAAACGATTTCATAGCCAAACCGTTGTAGATAATTGCTAAATCTTAGTGTCATGATTATCGCTTTTTGTTTTTTTTAGATTTTGTTTTAGCTCTTAATTCTTTGCGTTTTTGTAGCCTAGTTTTTTTAGGTTTGTAATCTCGATTTACTTCCTTAATTATGTGGGTTGTATTTTTCATGTATTAATGTTTTAAACCGCAATTACTACAGTATGTTATTATTCCATCACATTTAATTGGCATTTCTATTTCACAGTCATAACAATACCTTTCGATTAGTGTACCATCTGTTTTTTTTACATACTCGTCTTTTGGTTCCACATCTTTGTTATTAAACCATCTACGGATTACATAACCTCGTAATATGCTTACTATGGTGAAGTAAATGGTGATGATAAGATTTTTACCAGGACTACTTTCAAAACCTACTGCAGGAAATATTAAAAAGGTACTGATGTAACTTACTATAAAGCCTACAGCTGTATTACTTAGAGCTTCTGTGAAGGATTGTTTTTTGGATTGGCTCATTTGTTCTGTTGTTTTTGTTTCCAATACTCAGTGGTTATATAGCCAACTGAGGCTGGAGCTATTCCTGTTTTTTGAGAGATATTCCAGTCGTTTAATCCTTTTTTTACTAAAGGAATAATGGTTTGCTTTTTAAACTCGTAGTTTATACTCTTTACGATATCTTGTGCTTCTTTCCATGAGCAGTTAGCATTAACTAAGATTGCGGCTATCTCTGAAGCTGTTTTTAAGGTGTCTGGTGCTGCCATTATATCTGCTTTGTAGCTTTTAAGAAGGCTAATTGTTGTTTTTCGACATTTATCATTGCATTAGCAATTTCACAGAGGGCTTTGGCTTTAGGAATGGCTTTTTCTTCTTTTTGCACTTCGTCTAATACTGTAGACAATGCGTTTTCTAACTTTATGTGCGTATTAGATTTTTGATAAGTGAATTGCACAGGGACTTCTGGAACCTTACCTGTTTGCGATGGTGGTGCTACTGCTTGATATGACTCTACCAACACTAATTGCTTGATTAGTGATTCTAATTCTGAAGGATAGCAGGTTAGCGTTTGGCCAGAGGTTAATATAACGTATGTACCACTAACTTGTTTAAATGATTTGATATTGAGTGTTTTTCCTTTGTAGTTGTAAGTGTTGTTAACTAAAGCTTCTAACTGTATTTGGTGTTCTGTATTCATTTTCTTTTGGATTTATTAATGATTTTATTTAATTCTTTTAATAGTTTTTGTGTTTCTTTAAATTCTGGTGGTACTCGGTTTTTTGAGTTTCTTAAGGCTAATTGAGCGTTAGTTAAAAGCTCTAAATCTTTGATAGCGTAATTAGTGCGGTCTGCGTTCTCTTTTACTACAACATTCATGTTTTTTGGTATGCTGCCTTTGTGCTTTTTCCATAACCATCGGTTATAATGCACAAATCCGTTTTTTTGTTTAATTACCAGAAATGGTGTATTATGCTCAGTGTGCCATATTCTTATTTCACCGATTGGTGCTTGACCTATAGTTTTCCACATGTGAGCTGCACACATACTAAACCTACCTTTCTTCACATTACGATTGTGTATGTTTTGCAGTTCGGTTTTTGTACGCTTTAGCTTTAGGTAACGTCTCTTTTTTTCAATATGCTTTTTAGTCCATCCTTTAGGCTTTTCCCATTTAGTAGTAAATATTTCTGCTAGTTCGGTATCACCAATGGTTTTATAGTTGTCTTTAAGAAATTGCACCTGCTCTGGTGTCCAACGTTGTAATTCCATACGTTTTAAACCAAGCTCGTAGGCTTTGGTTCTTACTCTTGTCATTTTTAAACCTAGTGCATCTGAAATTTGCCTGTTGGTCTTTGTTTTAAAATTGGCTTTTAAATAGGCAATGTCTTCTGGTGAAAAGATGATTTTATTATATTTTCCTTTTGTTGCCATAATTAATGAATACTAGCATGGTTATCTTCCCAATAGCGTTTGTTGAGATAGCGATGCGGATTTGCTTTTTCTACATGTTTGCGTTGTAGGTACTTGTTGTAGGTTGGTATGTACTGGATAGCTGCTTTTTTGTCTTTAATGGACATGTTTTCCCAGAACTTCTGAGTGTCTATTTTCTTTATTTTGTGATTGTAGGCGTTGTAAAACATCTCGAAGCTTAGATCTGGCTCACCTATTTCTATTTTAAAGTTCTTAATGGCTTTCCAGCCTTTTATTTGGTCTTCTCTGTATGGAAATTTACCAAGGATAAAGAGCCATCTTACTTGCTTATCGTCTAGCTCGCCTTCTAGTAGTTTAAACTCTGCTAAAAGGCCGTTTAAATGGTATTTAAAAACCCATACAATATTGGTGTTGGTTCCTGTTACTGTGTATGTTGTTAATGCTTGCATGCTATACTATTTTTTGATCTAGTTTATTAAAGAAGTTCTGAGCATAATGTGATAGCTCTATTACTAACATTGTTTTGTGAATACAGTTGGCTTCAAAAAAATGCAGAGACAGCTTAAATGGTTTTTGCTTGTCTTTGTGAGATAGTACTTTTTTAGCCAGTTTTATACGTACTGCTTCTAACAAGCTGTAGTACGATTTCATGGTTTGTGCTTTTTCGCCTGTGTATGGAATGTTTGGCATTTCATAATCTAGTGCTGCATAGGCTTCTTTGAGTTCATTGGCAGTGATTTTTATTTCAATCTTTGGAATTATCATAACTTAAAAATTAAGTGGTTTGTTTTTAAAATCCGTCTTGGCGTTGGCTTACTCGTTCGCCACAGTCCATACAATAGGTACCAATAAGCTCGTAGTTGGCAAATGCCTCTTCTACAACATCTGTAATGTGTAGGTGTGGGCAATCTATGGTGCTGTAGTTATCTTCCCAGTAGAGATCTGCATCTGTATCATCGAAACAGAAATGCGCTATAAAGCCAATGATTGCTATACCTGTAAAAAATAGAAGTAACGCTATTATTATAATTGTCTGTGTCATGGCTTACTATACGATTTAGTTACCATTGATTCTAAGCAGCTTATTAGTTTGCTTGTTTCTGCAGGTGTCATTTCTTGCAGTGGTTTTGGTACTGGTGAGCGTTTAGATTTTAGAAAACTGGAAAGACGATACATATCTGCGACTTCTCCGCATGTTGGATGAATATTTGACCAACCTAATTGCAGCATAAGACTTAGAATATACTTGTGTTGTTGGTTGTCTTTATTAAAATAAGCCCAATTGGTAACCAGTTTCTTTTTTAATGCATTGGCTTGTGCAATTGTAAGATCTTTGGCTGTTTTGAATTTACCATTGGTAATGTGTTGTACGTGCATGGTCTCGGCATCTTTGCAATAGCCAAATAGCTTGTAGAGGTCTCTACGTTGTTGTGATGTGGATTGTGTCATTTTACTTATGCTTTAATAGTTTGTAGCCTATAAGCAGCATGCTTATAACCATAACTGCAGCTAGAATTAATGAGAGGTGAAATTGTGACATAGGTTTGGGGTTTTAGAATTAAAAACAGGCTGGTAAAAAATCTCGTTCACTAGTTTTAAAAACCAGCCTGTTGTGTCTTTGTCTGCATTTACGGCTTATGGCTTAGTGTAACCTCCGCTTTATAATTTACTACACGCTATATAATTACCAACTATCATGGCCCTCTAGGACGTGTAGTAGTTACATGCAGACCGCATCAACCGCGACTACGGCTTTTTGTTATCGGTTACATCCTTGAGGTTATTTGCGTTAATGTGGTTATAAAATGCTTTACGCTCGTTTGTGGTGAGTTCTATTTTCTCTACCCAGTTGTCGTTCATGTCCTTTTGAACTAGTTTATTGTTTACTAGCACTTCGTTGTCTTTGGTTTGTTGGATGTGTATGGCCATGATTAAAGACTTGAAAAATTAAGTGATACATCTTCCCATTTGCCAGCATCGTTTTTAATGTAAGCTCTACAGTAAAGTGACGTGCCTTCTACAATTTGGCATTCGTCTAACTTATCGAACTCAACAATTAGATCTTCGTAGCCAAGTTCTCTTACTTGTCTGCGTGCTTTGGCTAGTAGCTTAGGATCATACTCCCCTTTAGAGCCTTTAATGAGCAGACCATCCATAATTTTGTACATGCCTTTGTTACGGTCTTCAAACTTTGATTTAAAGATGTCTTTAATGGCGTTGATGTGTACTGAAGCTTCGTCTGTAAACTTCATTTTGTCCTGGCGGTCTACCGTGATTTTAATGGTTTGCGCTTTATTGATACGCGAGAAGGTGTTAACCTCTGGTGCTTCTTTTTCGTTAATAGCATACATGCGGTGGTACAGCTTGTTTGCTTCTTTAATGGTGTAGTATTTTAGTTGTTTTAACTCTGACTTTAATTGTTGGAATTTGCCAACAGTTTGCATTAAAAAATGCTCATTGTCTGCCTCGTAGTCTGTACGCTCTTTGGCTGCTTTTACTTTTTCGGCTTTTTCTCTGCGGTCTAACTCGGCTTTTAAGTCTTTAGCTGATAGTTTTGAGAGGTCTAATGTTTCTGTTTGTGTGTTCATTGGATTTGTTTTAAAGTTGTTCTGTTATTAATTTTATATCTTCAGTTACATTTTCAATTTGCTCTAAGAGCACTTCGTCTTCATTGAATACAACATTTACTTTTTCTTCTTTTACACTCATTTCAAAGTCAGTGACTCCTACGTTAGCTAATAAAACAGCTATTTCAAATCCGAGTTGTTGAACGTTTTTCTGCTTAATACTCATTGTTCCTATTATTTATTAAATTTTACTAGTATTCCGTGTGTTGCTCCTGTTGACTTTATGGCGAAGTCTAACTCGTGGTCTGCTGCTATTTTTAGCAGTGATTCGCAATCGGTATATGTTATTTTTTCGGTAACAAATACTTTTGCCTCTTCTATATTACCATCGGGATCTGTTAAGATTTTTGGTTTTGTGTTTGGAAATAGATTTATGAGACATTCTGAGAGGGCGTGAAATGCTATTGTTGACATGCTTTTTGGTTTTATTGTTATTGGATCTATGACTTCTATATGATAAATGCTACACATGGTCTAGGATGTTAAATGGTTGCCAGTGATAATCTTTATACTCTTCTAATTCTCTAAAGCTGTTGTAACGTAGCTCTGGGCGTTGCCAGTTTCTGTCTATTATTTTCTCGCTAACTCTTAGAATGCTACCTTCTGGCGTTTTACTTACACGCGCTTCTGTGGTGATGGTACCGTAATTAGTGATAATCTCTCTATGCAACCAATAACGCTCTGCGATGCTTAGTAGTTCTATAATGCTATCGTAAGCGAGGATGTTTAACAGGTGATTTATGTAAGTGCCTTTAGTCATGGTATTAGTTAAATTGAGCGTTACCTATAATGTGTTGTTTTTGTTTTTTTACCAGCGTTAATAAGGGCTTAGGGTATATGTCTCTTATTTTAATGGTTTCGGCTTTATAGAGGTTTTCCATTTCTCGTTTTGAGGCTACTGAGTTAAATGGTTCTGCTATATTGACGAAGTTTTGCTGTAGCTTATAATATTCCTTATACCACCAATTAAAGAGCATGGTGTTGGCTAAGAGTAACTGTAGCTCGTCGTCGTTGGTGCAGTGTATTTCACACCAGTACATGTAATGTGTAAACATTAGCATTTCTATTTGATGCGTGGTGCATTGTAGTAATTGTGTCAATGGATTTTTCATTGTTTTAAAGTTTTAAATCGTTCCAATAATTTTCAGCTCCTTCGTGCCAAATGACATAAGGTGTTGTTAGTTTACCTCTAGATGCTCGGCTTCTGGAAAATGCTTTGAAGCCTTCGACGTCTATTTTCTGATCGGCATCATACTCAATGTATCTGGCTAACGAGCCTACTGCATTTTTGCCGAGTACATGACTGTTAATGATGAATTTTATTTTAGGGTTTTCGGCTTGCATTTCTTTATAGTCTTTGGCTGTCATAAATGCGTATTGCACAGAATCTATGACTACAAATCGCAAACCTCTAGACTTTTTAAGTCGCCTTCTCATTTCTGGCATTGGTTCTCTGTGCAGAAAGTTGATGCGCTTGGCTTCGTCTTTGGTAAGGTTTTGCTCTAATACTGCCTCTTGCATAGATTTTCGGGCTCCTTCCTCTAGTGAGTTGTAAAGGACTTTGCCAAATTTTGAAAACTCTTTGCAGAGCTGCAGGATAAAGGTTGTTTTACCGTGACCAGATTTTCCTTTGATGAAGATGGTACCACCTTCCTCTGGTCTTCCTAATAATTCTCTAAACCGACCTGTTAGAGGTATTTCAATGAACTTGGTAGAAAGCAGCTGATCTACTGATATTGCTTTTCTTAATTTTGCCAATTTTGAGGGATTTTAAAATGTGTTATGCTGTTTGTTTTAGTTTATATATGTCTATGTCTCGTCTTACACGTCTTAAATCGTCCTCGCAATTGTTGTATATGTAGGTTATTTCGGCTTCGTCTTCAACACCGTTAGCTCTACATATAAGCGTTACATCGTTTAATGTGATGTGGTCTAGCTCTATGAACTTGCGACCTATACGGCTATAAAACTCTTCGTAACCCACTCTTTTGTGCTGTACACCTTTTAATATTCGTTTTTCTAAGGCTTTTACTCCAGAGATCATAAAGCCACAGTGTCCGTTTAAATCGTTGTAGAAGTCCATAAAGAGGTCTAATTGTGGATCTTTTAGCTTATCTGCCTGGTCTAGTATTACCATTGGATGTTCCAACGACATGAGGTGTTTAATGAAACGGTTTAGCAGCTCTTCGGTTTTACCATAATTTTCTTGTCCTGCTGCAGTAAGTAATGCCTTTAGGTATGTCTTTTTCGTCCAGCTAGTTTTACATTGCACATATATGGTGTTGTTTATGTTTTGCTTCCAGAAGTATTTGAAAGTTTCGCTTTTAGATTTACCTGCAGTATCTGAAATCGCAACACTTATACCTTGGCTTTTTGCTGTGTTTAAAAAATGTGTTACCAGTTTGAAGTTATTAATAGCCACTGTTTTCCACTCGAAATCTATAAATAGGCGTTTTTGAATAATGCGCCACATTTCGTTACTGATAAGCTTCCAGTTATTATTAATGACTTGACTTACTATTGCTGTTGAGACTTCTAGTAATTTAGCCATGTGCGCTTGGCTTGATGCTTGGCAAAGTGCTGTGAGCTCGTTTGCTACTTGTAGTTTAAATTCTGCTTTCATACTTTAATGGATTAAAGGGTTATTACATTCTGTGATAAAAAGAGTCGGCTTCTACATCGCTGCGTTGTTGCTTTGGTAGTTTGCCACCGAACTTTATTTTTAGTTCTTGATCTGCTATTAATTGCTCTGGTGTGATACCAGTTTCTCTTTGGATTTGTTCTATTTGCTTTTTAGCAGCGGTTTCTTCGACTTTACGTACTTGATAATCTTTTTGCCATTGCTCTTTATCGCCTGGTTGCATTAAGATTGGTACTTGCTGTTGCTTACGTACTGGCTGTGCATCTGCTACAAATTGCTTATCGCCATTTGGTAATTTTAGATAAAGCGACACGTAGTTGTCTAGGTTGTCTGGATCGTACTTAACAAAGAATTTTTTGTTTACCCAACGCTCACGGAATCTTAGATCTATTTCGTTATTGACGTTGTACACCTCGAAGTGGTATTTTTCGTTTGCGATTTGCACTTTTATACCATCTGCTTTATAAGTAACAGTGTCTGGTGTGTACACCCAGAACATATCTATCATGTCTAGGTAGTTAACCTCTTCTTTCATTAGTTGCTCCTCTGCGTACACCTCGTTACGAGATTTGTTGTATTTAGGGTGCTTAGCGGCGTTCCATTCTTCTACACAAAGCTCCCATGCTTTTAATAGTTTGTCTTGGGTTGGTAGTTTGTCTTTATTATCTAGAATGAAGTCCATATTTGGCTTATTCTTTTCCATTCTGACAGTTACAGATTGTTTATCTGAGAACCACCAGTAGTTTACCACTTGCTGTTGTAGTCTGTTAAAGATGCCTTCTACAGGTGAGCTGTGCTCGTATGCTGCGTGTCTGTAGTGTGCACCACCTTTTTTGGCTACCATTTTGCCGTATAGTTCTTGCATACGTTTTGAAGTGTGTCCAGACTGGCCATCGTATGTAAATAAATACGGTCTTGATTGCGCGGTGTTAAACGCCATTTTAACGGCATTAAAATGGTCTATGTGGTTTTCAGTTTCTGAGAAAGACCAGCCTATGATCTTTTCGGAATAGACATCTATTACAGGATCTATTTTAAATTTAGCTGCTGCACCAAGTTGGTTGTCGTAATAGTGCATCCAGTCAATTTTAGAGCCATCAATTGCCCAGTATGCATTAGGGAACCATTGCTCTTTGTCTCTTACTAGTTTATGGCCGTATTTGTTTTTGTAGGCTGTAATGTCTCTAGAGACTAACCATACTTTTTCCTGCTGTGGCTCGTATAACCATTTGTAGATGGCAGACTCAGAAAGCTCTGGCCATCCTTTTATTTGAGCTTCACGGTTGTATAAAGAGTGTAGTACTGGTACCACTATTTTATTTGGCATTGAATATTGCGCTAATAGCCACTTAGCTACGTCGCCTTTGATTTTTTGAGCGGCTTTGTTTCCTGCGTTTTTGTGAACTAGGAAGTCGTAGCCCTCTTCGCTGTAACCTGCTGCTTTTCTGTCTAGCGCACGCACGTTAGAAGGTAGCTTATGAGGATAGCGTTTGGTTTGTGTGTTAGGGTAGCATTCTGATTTAAGATCGTTAATGATGCTTGAGAGTTTCTTTTTCAGGCTGCCTTTGTTCGATTTTCTGCGTTGCTCTTGTACTTTAACCTCGTAGTTTGAAATGATTTCGTTGTATAGGTTTAGTATTTCGGCTTCGCAGATATATTGGGCTTGCTTGTTATTGGCTATGCCTCTGCCATCTTCGTATTGGTATTGTTTATAAAATTCGATAGCAGCATGATCTGTAGTAAGTTGGTTAGTGAAGGTTTGGCGATCATCTTTAAGATAAGGATTACCAAAGGTTCTAATTATAAGATTCTTTAGGTCTTCTGGAATTGAGGCGAAGTCTATTAGACCAGTGCGGCCACGACCTTTAGTACGAATACGCTTTAGTTTACCGCGTTGCACCCATTTCTGGAAATTGTCATAACTTAGAATTGACAAGTGTTCGTAAAAAACCTCTTGATCAATACCTATAGTATTTAAATAGTTTTCGTACATAATGATTGTATTATGAATTAATAGATTCGTAATGATCAACTATCTCTTTAGCTGCTTTTAATATTTTTTGTGCCTTTTCATTAGAAGGCAATTCTGTAGATTTTAGAATTCTAGATACGTATGAAGATGAACAATCGAAAGTTTTAGCTAGAGCACTAGCATTTACTCGTTTTATTTGATCTACAGTGAGGGCTATAAATTTTTTTGTGTACATTTGGTTCAAATATTTAAACAAATATATACCAAAAAAGTATAATACAAAATAAAATTATACCTTTTTTGAATATTGCAGATGAAATCGTTTGAAAAAATAAAGCAAAGTAGAGAGCGCCTGAGGCTTAATCAGTCCCAGTTTGCAAAGGCTGTGGGCGTTACTCAGAAGGATGTTTCGTTATTAGAATCTGGTAATAAAAAATTTATACCAAATAAGTATATTGATTTTTTAATAGCAAAAGACTTTGATTTAAACACGGTTTTTAACGATGATTTAGACTTACAGATGAAGAACAGCCCGAATAACAAACAGTTAAACGAAAACACAACTGTATATAAACTAAGGACTGACAAAAACTACGAAGAGCAGTCTATTCCTTTGTATAATATTGAAGCAACAGCAGGTTTGGTTAATTTATTTCAAAACAATTCAGATCAAAGGCCTATTGATACCATTAGTATTCCGAACCTACCTAAATGTGATGGTGCACTATATGTAACTGGAGATAGTATGTATCCGTTATTAAAGAGTGGTGATATTGTGGCCTATAAAAAAATACAAGACTTTCAAAATGATGTCTTCTGGGGAGAAATGTACCTCGTATCCGTAGAGGTTGCTGGTGAAGAGTATGTTAGCGTGAAGTATGTGCAGAAATCTGATAAAGGTGACGACTATATTAAATTGGTTTCTCAAAACCAGCATCATCAACCTAAAGATGTCAAGTTAAAAAAGGTAAGAGCTATGGCTCTCATAAAGGCTAGCATTCGAATTAATTCAATGCATTAAACAAAACATACATCGTTATTTAAGCATAAAAGCAAATGATTACGTGTTAAATCGCAGTAAATCAAACATATACGTTTGTGTGTTATTATTTTTTACATGCATTATCCCTATGCCTTAAACTATAATTTTGTCGTTTTACCCTTTTTTCTGTCATTTATAACAAGTATAAAACATTATTTGATTTGTGTTTTTGTCCATCCTATTGTCCATCCTATTGTCCATCCTATTGATTTTTGTTTATTTTTATAGTTTTGATCTGCTGACTTAAATTAAACTAATTTAAACCTTATATGGACGCATTAAAAAAGCCTTAAATAGTAGTTATAACGCTATTTAAGGCTAATAATGATAGTTATGTTTATAATGGCTATATTTGCTTTTAAATTAATGATAGAGCAATGATGGACAAATTATACTTTTGTACATTTTGTTTTTTATACCAAAAATAGATAAAAACGCTCGAACCCCTTTTAAAACCGACCTTTTTTGAACCTTTTTATTATTTGTTTGTGTGTACTATTTGTTTTATCCCCCGTACATGTTCTAAATACTTCTCTAAAAAAAAATCAAACTTATGCTTTGGTAAGCGTTCACTTTGATCGATAAGCTTAAAGATGTTATCATTTAAAATCATCGCTTTACCCAATATCTGATAATGAGAGGACTCATCATTTAATAATTCGCTATCAAACCCTTTGCTATCAATTAAAACAACTGTATTTAAGGCCTTGTTATGCTCTAAATCTGGCAACAATCGTGATGGTATATAAAACACAAAAGATTTATATAGATTCTTCCATAGCTCGGTAAATAATTTGTCCAGCTCCATAGCTCTATTTTATGTGTTCTGAATAATCTTCGGGTAACTCCGCGTCAATATCTCTAAGATATTTTTGAAGGGCTGACATCGATGAATGACCTGTGATTAACATAAGTTTACTTTTAGCTTCAAACGGTGAAGAACCTTTTACCAAAGCGCGGTACAGTTTTGTAATATAGGTATGTCTGAAACTATATAAACCATAATCTTTACCAAGTCCAAAAGGATCTTTAACCACTTTTTTAAAACGCTTAGAAAAGTAATCTCGTTTATTATCTACATCGGTTTCCCACTTGCCTCCTATCTGCTCTGGGGTAAATAAACATAACGACTTGTCCATTTTAGATAGATCAGGCAAATCATTAATTAGTAAATCTGGAATAATTTTTGTTTTTAAAGGACTGTTTTTAGCTTTAAACTTTATTAACTTATTTTTTAGGTCAATATCACCTACTTTTAATCGACAAACTTCGATAGGTCTCAAAAAATTATAAGAGATAAATTTAATGTACAACAGTAACAAGGCATCTTGTTTTTCAAGAAATGTATAGATTTCTTCTTGCTTTTCATTACTATACGTTTTATTTCGTTGTGGTATGCTTTTTAATACTGGAATCCGTTTCATGAAATTCGTAGCCACGATATCATTATCTTCCAAAACTTGTATTAAGCTACTTAAATCAACTCTAAAATTGTTGCGGTTTCGCGCACTTGTATTTACAAGTACATGGTTTAAAAACTGTGTAACAAGTTTTCTATCAACTTTATCTATCGTGCTTATTTCTGGATGCACATCTTCAACCCATTTTAAAAAATTCTTGATTCTATTCTCATAGGCTCGCTTAGTGGTTTTGCTTAATAACTTTTCTTTGAGCTTTAATCCAAAGTCAAAGGCTTCCTTTATAGACATAATAGGCACACTCGCTTCCTTTTCTTTAGTAGTATCAACTCCTGAATATTGTGATGCCTTAGATGGTTTAAAATCGCCTTTTCGTTTGGCTAACAAGGCTGTATTATCTTCAAAGGGATTAAATCCTTCTTTTAGTAGTTTGAGTAAGGTTCGTTTATATACCGTTAATACAAAAAGACGATCTTCTTTAGTGGTATATTTATTCGCTTTTCCATAAACATTTTGCATACGTTGCAATTTTCCTGTTTTAGGATTGCGATAAGAAAAATAGACATACCAGCGTTTGCTCAAATCACCTTTGCCTGTATAAATTTTTGGTATGGAAAATAAATTCTTCAATGGGAGATTGTGTTCTAAATCGTGTTCACTTTCGTGTTCAAATGTAAGAATTCTGTTCAAATTAGACATAAAAAAAACGGCTTAGCGTGAACTAAACCGTCTGTTTTAAGCAATTCTACTTAGTAGCGGGAACTGGACTCGAACCAGTGACCTTCGGGTTATGAGCCCGACGAGCTACCTACTGCTCTATCCCGCGATTTAATCTTAAAATGATTTTCTTAGCTTTTAACTTTCGGTTCATAATGCCGACTCAATCATTTTAGGACTGCAAAGATAATACTTTTTTTAAACTATGAAAGACTAAACAAAAAAAAACGCTCAAATTTATTTTGAGCGCTATTATTTTAATCCTGATAATGATTAATCATCATCGTTTTCTTCGTCATCTAAAGTCGCCAAGACTCCTTCATTTAAATTTGATTCGTCTAAATCAAAATCTACAATGTTTGGTAATTTCTCTTTTAAAACAGCATAATTACCTTCAAATTTATTGTTACTTAATAATAAAGTTTTCAAGCTTTTTAATTCTACTAATACTCCTGGCAGGTTTCCATAAAATCCATTATTTGATAGTACCAATTCTTCTAATTGGGTTAATTCACCTATTGACTTTGGAATTGTTCCTAATAGATTATTATCAAAAACACTTAATACTTTTAAAGATTTTAACTTAGATATGGTGCTAGGTAATCTACCCATAAGTAAATTACTACTTAAAATTAAGCTTTCTAATTTAGTTAGATTTCCTATAGATGACGGAATCTCTCCAAAAAAATCATTATTAAATAGTTCTAAAGATTTTAAATTAGTTAAAGCTCCTATATCTGAAGGTATAGCACCATTAAATTTATTTGAGAATAACTTTAACTCTTCTAAACTAATCATGTTTACTATAGTTACTGGTAATTCTCCTTCTAATTTATTGAATGATAAATTAAGAACTTTTAAATGTGTTAAGTTTGAAATTGACTCTGGAAGATTTCCTATTAAGTTATTAAAACTTAAGTTTATTCCAACAACATTATCGCCTTCTAAAGTAAGTCCGTACCATTTTGAAACGGGTTGTTTTAAATCCCATGAATGATTCCAAGAATCACCATTGGTTGCAGTATATAAATCTACCAATGCTGTTTTTTGATCCTGAGAAACATTGGCATACGAGAGTACTGATATTAAGCAGAATAATAGTGTTATTTTTAGTGTCTTCATGGCTAGTAGAGTTTTTTGTGGAGGGACACAATAACAGTACGAATATAGTAACTATGACTACAAACTGCAACTTTTTTCGATGAACTACATGTTCAAAATACATAAACTCCTAAAAACGTGCACTATAACTATTTTCACTGTTCTATATTTTCAGCTAAAAAACTTATAATATCCTGTCTTTCAACAACAACTGAAACTTGGATTGGGTTACAACAAATTTCACAATCTTCAATATATTTTTGATGCTTTTGAGAGACATCGATTAGCATTGAAATTTGCTCCCAACAATAAGGACATTGAAAAAAATGTTCATGCATTGTATTTCAATTTAAAACTGAATATTCAATAATTCTCCACTAATTTGTAGCACCTCTAACTCAGATAATTTGGCAGCAAATTTTGCCTGATTTCGACTTAATTCGGCATTAAGTAAATTTACTTGTGCTTGTCTAAATTCAATAGAATTAACTTGTCCTATTTTGAATTTTTCTTGTGTACGATCAAAGTTATTTTGAGCCGTTACAATATTCTTTTCTTGAATATTATAAATTTTAAGCTTATTCTGGTAATTATCCCAAGCATTATTGAAGTCTCGTTCTATATTAAGTAAAATATTTTCTTTTTGAAGCTTTTGGGTTTCAAGATTTATCTTAGCGTTTTTTACACGTGTTATGGTTGCCCCTCCATCAAACAGATTCCAACTTAAATTTAAACCCGCAGACAAACCTGTGTTTGTAGAAACCGCTAAAAGTGCCACTGCATTATTATTATTTTTGTTCCAGCCATAAGTTCCCGACAACCCAACTGTTGGTAGATAAGCAGATTTACCAGAACTAATATCAAGTTGACTAATTAAAATATTTTTTTCTGTTTGAAGCAATGCTATATTTCGAGACTTTGCTTTTTCAAATAAACTATCTTTATGAAATTGAAGCGCAAACTCAACGTCTGTTTCAACATTAAAATCATTGGAATAAACATCTCCCAAAACTAATTTTAAATCACGCTTAGCAATTTTTAAATCTTGTTTGATATTAATAATATTAATACTATCTGTGTTAATATCCACCTCTGCATTTAACACCTCTAACTTGGTACTCTGACCGTATTCAAACTGATATTCTGCTCTTATTAATCTATCTTTAGTATTATTCAAAGTTTCTTCTAATGCATTTAGATTATCTGAAAGCTGAGCCACATTATAATACACTGAAAATAGTTGAAGTATAGTTGTTTCTATAGTCTCTCTAGCTTGTAGTTCTGACAATTGATATTGCTCTTTTAACCGTTTATAATTATAACGTCTGCCTAAACCATCAAAAAGGGTGTAATTCAAACTCAAACTGGCATTATAATTAGAACTTTCTGCACCATTTAAAACGGCATCTGGCCTACCATCAGAAAATTCGGCTTCAGTATTGTCTAAATTATAGTTTGCACCTGCATTACCTGTAAGTGTAGGCAAAAAACCTGTATTAAGAATATTGGTATTATTCTCTGCAACTGCAACTGCATTTTTAGCAATTTTTACACCATAATTATTTTCTAAAGCTAAAGAAACGGCCTGCTCTTTAGTTAAAACTTCTTGTGCTTGCAAACCAATACAGTAAGCAAAAAACAGAAATGCAAGTATATTTTTAATGTTCATTTGCTTCATTTTGTTCTTTTATAGCACGTTCTACTTCTTCTTTAGTCACCTTATTTCCTGTAGCTAACCATTTACCTCCTTGTTTAATACTATTGCTAAATGATAAAAATAATGGCAAAACCAATAAGGTTAAAACCGTTGCATACGCAATTCCGAAAGAAATAGAAATAGCCATAGGCTTTAAAAATTGTGCTTGTCTACTTTTCTCTAATAACAATGGTGCTAAACCAGCAATAGTTGTTAATGAAGTTAAGAAAATAGCTCTAAACCGTGACTTCCCTGCTTCAGACAATGCCAAGTCAAAAGCCATACCTTCTCTAAGATTGCTATTGAATTTACCTATTAAAACTAAACCATCATTCACCATAATACCAATTAAAGCTATAATCCCTAAAAGGGATAAAATATTAACTTGAAAATCTAACAACCAATGTCCCCAAGCTACAGCTGTTAAACTAAACGGAATTAATAAAAGAAGTAAAAACGGTTGTGAGTAACTTCTAAATGTAAATGCAATCGTGATATAAATTAATATTAAAATAATAGGACCTGCTACACCTAAAGAACCAACTAATTTATCTTTTTCTCTATTCTGTCCCTCATAAGAAGCATTTATAGTTGGATGCTTAGATTGTAACTGTGGTATAAAAACAGTTTTAATATCATCCATGATATCTGTGGCACTTGTACTCGGATCTTTTAGATCTGCATACACTTGTATTTCTCGTTTACCTTCAAGGTGATTTATAGCAACATCACCTCTAGCAATACTGTAACTTGCAATATCTTTTAATGTTACACGTTCGCCTGTTGGTGTTACAATACGCATAGCGTCTAAATCGTTAATAGAACTTCTATTTTCTCTATCGTAACGCACCCAAACTTTAATTTCATCTTGTCCACGCTGAAAACGCTGTGCTTGCGCACCAAAAAATCCTGAACGCACCTGAGCCATTACGGTTCTTAAATCAAGTCCCAATAAATAGGCACTTTCTTTTAACTCTAATCGGATTTCCTTTATACCAGCAGGATCATTATCACCAATATCCTTAAGTAATGGATTTGATTCCAGATACTTTTTAAGCTCTAATTTGGACGCTTTTAATTCTTCAATATTATTACTTAATAAAGAAACTGATACAGGACTACCACCAAAGTTTCCTCCTGAACCATAAATTAATCGTTCTGTACCTATTACAGGGCCTACTAATTCTTCTAATCTATTAGTAACTAAATCTGATTTTATGTCGTCTGGACGTTCTTCTCCTGGTAATAAATTAATTCTTAATCTCGCACTAGAACTACTACTAATTTCTACTATCGTATTTTCAAATAATTGTTTACCAGTACCTTTAAGAAATTTCTCTGTTAGTTCTTCATTTACAATAAATGCTTTCTCTTCTATCATAGAAATAATAGAATCAGTAATTTTTACATTCGTTCCTGCAGGCATTACTAGTTCTATATTGGCAGCATCACTAGCGACTCTCGGAAACATCGTAACACCTATCACACCTCCACCAAGCGACCCAAGTGTTAATACTAGCAAAGCAACAAAAACACCTAATGAGAATAATTTAAATTTTAACACACGATTTAAAATAGGTGTATACACCCTATCTCGTAAAAAAGACATTAGCCGATCTCCACCGTTATTAATAGCTCTCATAAATGAGAAAAACTGTTTTATTTTTGAAGGATTTTCATCAACCTTCTGAGCTCTTAGCGCTTTAGAATGTGCTAAGTGAGCTGGTAAGATAATTAGCGCTTCTACTAAAGACACCACTAATGTTAAGATTACAATAACGGCAACTTCACTAAAAAACTCACCGATTCTACTATCTAAAAAGAAAAACAAAGAAAAGGCTAAAAGCGTCGTAATAATTGCAGATACCACAGGCGGAATAACTTCCATAGTACCATCGATAGCCGCTTGAATTGGACTTTTTCCTTTTTCGTAATGCTGATAGATGTTCTCAGCAATTACAATACCATCATCCACCAAAATACCAATAACGATAATCATTCCAAAAAGCGACAATACATTAATAGTGACGTCAAATTGAGCGGCAAATATAAACATCCCTAAAAATGAAATAGGCAGACCAAAAGCCACCCATAATGCCAAACGTGTATTTAGAAATATCGATAAAAACACTAAAACCAGAATCATACCAACAATAGCATTTTCCGCTAATAATTGGGTTCTTTGTTTTAAGGTCACAGATAAATCTCGAACCACATCTAACCTTATATTAGTATACTTTTGATTGTACTCTTCTATATAGGCATTTATTTTATCTGCTGATGTAATTAAATCTTCATTATTAGTACTTGTAATCGAAATGTTAACAGCCAACTCTTGATTAAAATAGGTCGCATTTGGTGTTTCAGAAAAACGATCTCTAATGACCGCAATGTCTTTTAAACGAATTACTTTTCCGTCCGAAGACGCTCTTACAATAATATTAGAGAGCTCGCTACCGTAATATTGTTTGTTATTCGCTCTGATTAAATACTCCTCTGCAACCGTTTTTACATTACCACCAGTAACTAAAATATTGGCATTAGTGACAGCTGCTGCCACCTCATTAAACGTAAGGTTATAAGCTAATAAATCGAGTTCATTAACGGCTATTTCAATTTCTTCCTCGGGAAATCCTGAGATTTCAATTTGAGAAATACCATCAATTGCTCGTAAATCTGTTTCTACTTGGCGTGCTAATTGATTGAGTGTTACTAAAGGAATGTCTTTTCCACTAATTGCAAAAGAAATCGTTTCTCGCACTGCTTCTTGCTTAGAAACTACTAACGGCTCCATACCCGTTGGAAACGATGGTACACGGTCTACTGCATTCTTCACTTCAAGAAGCATAAAGTCTAAACTCTCTCCTTTTTCAATTTCTACCGTAATACTTCCACTATTTTCACGCGATGTTGACGTTACGCAATCAACCCCTTTAAGTCCTTTTAGGTTATCCTCAATTTGAAGTACAATGCCTTCTTCAATTTCTTGAGGCGAAGCACCGGGGTAAGCAATATTAATATTGATAATTTTAGACTCTGTAAGCGGAAAGAATGACGATTTTAAAGATAAAGCGCCAATAGTACCAAAGACAATAAATGCTATAATAAAAATATTTACTGCAACATGATACCTTATAAAATATTCAATTAATTTTCTCATTATTGAATAGAATCAGAAGTTACAGTATTGCCTTTTGCTGCTTTAACATGCATTCCGGCATAAGCACCAGGCACAGGTTTTCTTAAAATTATAGTCCCATTTGGCACATCCTTTAAAATAACTTTTGCATTAGAAAAGTGTACTGGTTTCACTGCTATTACATCAAGTAAACTATCGTTAACCACATATATTTCTTGACTATCTAACAACAAGTTTCTGTCAATTTCTATAGCATTCTCAACCTTTTCAGCATTCAAATTTGCTTCAAGATACATACCTTCTTTAAGGTCTGAATGTTTAACTTCGATATAAGCCGTTATAGTTTGTGTAGTTGCATCTATACTTCCATTAACTCTAGAAACTTTACCTTTATAAGTTTTACTATTATCTAAACTGGTAAGTGTAACGTCTTCGCCTTCTTTTAAAACATCGGCAAAAGATTTACTAATAGCCACTTCCATTTCGTAAACTGAAGGGTTAATAAATTCTCCTAATTTCTGGCCATTTCGCACTAAGGTACCTTCAGTAACTAAGGCTTCGGTTAATATCCCTGAAAATGGTGCTGTAATTCTGTATTTTGTTAAACGCTGTTCTAGGTTTTTAACATTATAATACGCACTCACAATACCTCTACCTGTTATAAAGTAATTTTCTTTTTCGTTAGAGATTTCTGGAAGTTTTGGTGTTGTTTTATTTAAATCAAAGCTATTTAAATACGTTTGCCATTTTTGAAATACATCTGAAAAATCTAAACGCAAATCTGGCATTATAGCAGCAATACTATTATATAAAGTACTTTTAGCAGATTGAACACTCGCGTAGTATTCTGAGGCATCTATACGAATTAATGTTTCTCCTTTATTGAATTTCTGACCTGGTTTAAAAAGCTTTGAACCTATTTTAAATAATCCTTGAACTTCAGAATACAACTCAACACGTTGCAAAGCAGTAAGATTTCCATTCGCTGTAATCACAATAGGTACTGTTGTATTTTTAACAGTGTCTACAAGAACCGTTTTAACCACTTTAGGTATAACAGGTTTTGGTTTGTGTTTGTTATCTATAAGATAATTAGCATAAATAATTGCACCTATTATTAATGCAACTCCTAAAACGGATAAAATAATTTTTCTTAACATAAGCTCGTTGGTCGTCAATAATTTACAAAGCTAACTTTATAGCTAAGTGAAGCCGTTAAAAAAATCTTAATTATTAACTAGAAATCTCATCGAGCTCAAACTGAACCGCTTCCCAGTCGCTCATTAATTTCTCTAAAGCCTTTTTCTTTGCTTGATATTCATCAAAAAATTTAGGATCTGAAGCTGTATTATCATAATCTGTTGCCAATTTTACATCATCAGCTTTAATATCTTTTTCTAGCTGATTGATTTTAGATTCAATATTGCTCAACCTATTATTTAACGATTTTAATTTTTTCTGATCTTCGTAACTTTTCTTATTGCTTTCCTTTGGTTTGTCTTCTACTACAGTTCTCTTTTCAGCTTCTCTTAAGTTTTCAAGATTACGTTGTTCTAAATAAAAATCAATATCGCCTAGATATTCTTTTATATTTTGATCTTTAAATTCGTAAACAGTATCCGTCAAACCTTGAAGAAAATCTCTATCGTGG
Source organism: Winogradskyella psychrotolerans (assembly GCF_018860565.1). Lineage (GTDB taxonomy): Bacteria > Bacteroidota > Bacteroidia > Flavobacteriales > Flavobacteriaceae > Winogradskyella > Winogradskyella damuponensis. The sequence continues at coordinate 311,156 of NZ_JAHKPS010000029.1, read as the reverse complement.
GAGACTAATATTAAGGTGCCTTCAAACTTTGTCAACGCTTCTTTTAATACGTTTTTAGATTTAATATCTAAGTGATTCGTAGGCTCATCCATAATAAGCACATTTAGTGGCTGCAATAATAGCTTAGCTAAAGCCAAGCGATTTCGCTCTCCACCAGAAAGGACTCTTACATATTTTTCTGCTTCTTCTCCTCTAAACAAGAAAGACCCTAAAATATCTCTAACTTTACTTCTATTGGTTTCATTTGCCGCATCAATCATGGTGTCTAAAACCGTTTTATTTCCGTCTAAATACTCTGCTTGATTTTGTGCGAAATAACCAATTTGAACGTTATGCCCTAAAGTTAGTTTACCTTCGTGTTCAAGTTCTCCAACAATAATTTTTGCTAAAGTTGATTTCCCTTGTCCATTTTGCCCAACAAATGCGGTTTTAATATCACGTGGCACTGCTAAATTTACATTATGCAATACTTGTAAATCGCCATAACGTTTAGACACATTTTCTAATTCTACAACCACTTTTCCTGGTGTAATAGAAACTGGAAAATTTAAGGACATTACACTGTTATCATCTTCATCAACTTCAATACGATCAATCTTATCTAATTTTTTAATCAGCGATTGCGCCATTGTCGCCTTAGATGCTTTAGCTCTAAACTTTTCAATAAGCTTTTCGGTTTGTTCAATCTTCTTCTCTTGATTTTTTTGAGCTGCTAATTGCTGAACCTTCATTTCCTTACGCAAAGCTAAAAATTTGGTGTAAGGCTTATTGTAATCGTAGATTCTACCTAATGAAATTTCAATGGTACGATTGGTAACATTGTCTAAAAACATTTTATCGTGAGATACAATGACTACAGCACCACTATAACCTTTTAAAAAGTTTTCTAACCAAATAATAGACTCAATATCCAAGTGGTTAGTAGGCTCATCTAAAAGTAATAAGTCATTATTTTGAAGTAGAAGTTTTGCTAATTCAATTCGCATTCTCCAACCACCGGAGAATGTATCTGTTAGTTTATTAAAATCTTCACGTTTAAAACCTAATCCTTGAAGAATTTTCTCTGTCTCTCCTTGGTAATTGTAACCTCCTAAAATTTCGTATTGATGCTGAACATCATTCAAATCAACCATTAATTGATGATAGGATTCACTTTCGTAATCTGTGCGCTCAGCTAATTGCGTGTTAATTTCTTCAAGCTGCGCTTCACATTTTTTAATCTCTTTAAATGCTTGATAGGATTCTTCTAATACTGTTTTACCTAAATCGAAGTCAATATCTTGCTTTAAAAACCCGATTTTCATATCCTTATCTGCTGCAATTTGACCAGAATCAGCTTCTTGTTCTTTTGACAAAATTCGAAGCATAGTAGATTTACCTGCTCCATTTTTACCAATTAAACCAATACGATCTCCAAGACCGAGTTTAAATGTAATTTCTTCAAAAAGGTATTCTCCTTGAAATGATATAGAAAGATTATGGATATTTAGCATAAGTTTTTTGAATAATACAATTGCGATTTTGAGTTACAATTGTTACAATGCTTCAGTTATATTATTTTATCTTAGCATTGTCTTAGAAAACGCAAAAGTAAAGGTTTTAGTTATGATTAGAAAAGGAATGAAACTTTATAGTATTCTTTTTGGTGTATGTCCAAAATGTCACCAAGAATCCATGTACCAGAATAAAAACCCTTATGTGCTTTCGGAAGTTATAAAAATGCGAGAAACTTGCTCGCATTGTAAGACTAAATATCAAATAGAGCCCTCTTTTTTCTATGGCTCAATGTATGTAAGCTATGCTGTTGGTATTGCTTTTGCCGTAGCAGCATTTATTATTAGTTATAATATATTAGGATTTTCTTTAACGATTGCTTTTATAGCTATTGTTGTTACACTAATTGCATTTATGCCTGTAATTATGCGTCTCTCTCGTAATATCTGGATTAATCTTTTTATGAGTTACGACAAAGAATTGGTAAAAAAATCGACTACAGAATCAAAACAACATTAATTACTCAAAACGCTTAATATTAATAGCGTCATCTAACTTTTCATCGTTTTCTATAAATCGAAATAATTTACCTGCCACATAAGGCGCAATCATAACTCCTCTTGTTCCTAAGCCATTTAACACATAAATATTATTGTGTTTTGGATGTCTACCAACCAATGGTCGTCTATCTTTTACAGTAGGTCTTACTCCTGCAATATGATTAACAACTTTAAAATCACATGTAATAAATGTCTTTAATTTTGAAGTTAATTCTTCTTTAGCTAAGGCTGTTGGTCTATTCGTTTTATCAAGATTATTATATGTAGAGCCTACGTTATACAAATCATTGCCTAAAGGAATGATAAATACCGAAGCTTTTATAGCGTAATCATTTTTTAAATCGGGTGCTTTAATAGTAAGTATTTCCCCTTTAGAACCTGTAAGCGGAATTGTACTGAAATATGGGTTTTGTTTTATACCAAAGCCTTCTGCAAATACAATTTGCTTTGCCTTTACATTTTCGTATACAATAGATTCATTATTAAATTGAATGTTATCATAAATAAACGATTGTTCTTCTAGGCAATTAGCTTCTCTAAGAAGTTTTTTGTAACTCGTTATAAGCATTTCTGTATCTAAACGACCTGCATGTAAGACTTCACCAAAGCCATAAGGAGCATCAATTTCAGAATTATTATTTTTAATAAGCTGAAGCGAAAGGTAAGGTTCTAAAGAAGGCTTGTCTGATGCCGTAAACCATTTATTCTGCTCTTCAATGGAAGTAAATCGTCTTAATATACGAAGTTTATAATCTACTTTTATATTCAGTTCATTTTCAATTTTAGCATATAAAGGCAATGCTAATGCGAGTTGTTCTTTAGCCATCCAAACTTCAGAGAATCGTTTCAAGATAACCGGGTTATATAATCCTGCCGCTACTATAGATGATTGCTGAGAATCATCGTCAAAAACAATAAATGTTTTGTTATTGGCTCTTAATTCTTCACAAAAAGAGATGCTTGCCAATCCGCATCCTACAATGATATAATCTACGTCTTTCATTACAGCAAAAGTAAATAAATATAGACTCTAAAAGCCTTAGGAAGACAGATAAAATATTGATTGCAAAAAAAAACGCTCACTTAAAAAGTGAGCGTTTATATTATTTTATGTTAAGTTAACTAGTAACTCCACATATCTTGTTCAAAGTTTCTAATCTTATCTTTGATACGTTCTGATTCTAAAAGCTGCATTAATGCATTTTCTGCAACGTAATCTTTTACTTCTCTATCACCATAAACATTTTCTTCTTTATAAATAACTGAACTAAAACGTCTGCTATTTAATATGTGATCAAATGAAAGTGGTACAGCACTATTCTTATTATTGAAAGCCTTAGCCTCATGAAGAATATCTCTTAATTCAGGATAAAAGATCCAAAATAAACCAATTGGTTCTTTATTAGCTTCATCATCAGAATCAATAAAGTTAACATCTGGTGCTGCAGGTGCAATACCTAAGATACGATATTTTAATTCACCTTGACGCTTATCAAAGTACCAAAGTCCTTTAACGAGATAAGAATTAATATCTGCAGGTCCTATCTCACGACGAATAACATACTCTTCAGGTACAAGAGAGGTATCAGAAACACCTTCTTGATTCATCCATTCGATTCCTTCATCTTGAATTTCTTCCTTTTTTAATGAAGGCGCTAAATCTTCCATAGTACGTTCTTCAGTAAAATATGAATCGGCGTACACCTTTGGTATAGTACCATTATTGATGTTTTCCATTAACACCATATATAATGATTTTCTATCGTCTCCTAAATTGCTTTCAGTAGGAAAGTATAAAGGGAAATTAGCACGTTCATCTAAAACTATCTTTTCCCAAGTCATTTTAGAAAATAAGATATCTCTATCACCAACATATCCATACTCTAAAGGCTTGTCGTTATCTAGAAGTAACTGCGCTTCAGTTTTCATACCAACTTCTTCTGGTATTTTTGCATTTAGGATATTAGCTTGAGCAAACATACTGTTTGCGGCTAAAACACCTAATCCTATACATAAAAAGCTTTTTAAATTCATCTTATCTTTTATTATAATTTGGGATTTTCTTATCAAATGATAACGTTAATTATCACAATCAACTATTGATTAGTTTGTTACTTCAACCGCTACAGGAGAAACACCTTTTAAGTTATAACTAGAATTACCTGTAATCTTAGCTTTAATCTCAAAAATAGTTATTACATCACCTTTACGAGCTCTATTAATAGCTGATTTTGCTTGGCTATTCATTTTAGTACCAGCAACCAATACTGTAGGTTGTCCAGGAACTTTTATTTTAAACGATGTTACACTAATTGGTAAATCGAATACGAAATCATCCAATTTAGCACCAACTGTTCCAATTTCTATGTTACGCTTAGGTAATTTTGCAATACCATCTTTACCAGAAATTGTACCTGTAGGTTTAGGTATATCTTTAATTCTAAATGTCTTCTTGTCGCTAGCCTTAGAACCATCGTCTAAAGTAGCAGAAACATTAATGGTTACTTCTCTACCTGTTCCTGGATTCATTACATATTTACCAGTACCAGAACCTTTAGATAAACCTGCTCCGCTAGCACTTACTTTATTATCTGGTACACCCGCAAAAGATATTGTCATTGGGTTAGCAACACCACGATAAACAACGTTCATCTTATCTGCAGAAATTGTTGCAGAATTTGGTCTTGGAACAACCACATAGTTACCAATAATTGGAATATCTAATGGCTTACCATCTTCAATAAAGGTAAATTGACCTTCTACTTGATGCTCACCAACATTACCTACGTTAAAGTCTAATTTTGCTGCACCTGTAGAATCAATAGCATTTGTTAAATCAATTTCTTGACCTTGCACATTTAATTTCGTTGGTGTTACATTAGCGTATTTACCTAACACAACTCTACCTTGGAACTTCTCACCTGCAAAGAATGCAGACTTATCAGCTAAAACGATAGCTTTATAGTTCTTTAATGATACTGCTTCTGTTACTAAGTTTCCTAAGAAACCGTTGTACATATTAGTTTCTGTCGCTTTAATATCATTTTGCATTGCTGTTAACTTCGTGTAAGAAGCAATAGCTGGGAACCCTTGAAAATGATAATCTAACCATTTTTTCTTTGCTCCTTCACTATCAACGATTGGCTCTAAGCTGAAACGCTTTTCAAAGCTTTCAATTACTTTAGACCATTTTACATCGTCGCCTACAATTTCTTTAATATCAGATTTATACTTTTCTATTGCTGCTACGATTTCATCACCTCTCTTAGTGTAACGGTCACCTGTGAACCATAATTCATCAAGCTTATCTCCCTTATCCATTTCTTCGTAAGGTAATTCACCGTTCTCTTCTCTTTCGTATCCCCCTTTTTTTACAATATCTTCTTCCTTTACAGTTTCGATAAATTTGTAAAATGCATCAGATACTTTACTAATTTGTTGTGCTTTACTCGCTACAACTGCAAAATCTTCTGGTTTTTCTTCAGCCTTTTTTTCTAACTGATCTAAGATACCTTCATTTGAAGCTGCCGCTAACTCATTAGCATTATCAAATTTAGTATTCATTAACCCAAATGCAGATAGTACTTCTTTTGACATGGTCATTGCGATCATGGCAATAAATACCAAATACATTAAGTTAATCATTTTTTGCCTTGCGGACTGTTTTCCTCCTGCCATTTCTAACTAGTTTTTTAATTATTAATTAATATGATTATAAAAACCAATTAGTTCTTGTTCATTGCAGTTAACATACCTCCATATACACCATTTAAAGATGAAAGGTTAGATGCTAATGATTGCATTTGCTCTTTTAATTTAGTCGCATTTTCTACAGCTTCTTCATTGATAGCAGCTTGTCTGTTAGCGCTTTCAACTTGTAATTTATAAAGACTGTTTAAAGACTCCATTTGAGCAGCAGCTAATGACATTTCTTCGCTATATTTCTTTTGAGCTGCCATTGAGTCTACTGTAGGAGAAATTCCTTTTGCAGCACCTTCAAAGTTTTTGATGCTATCACCTAAGCTTGCCATAAGCGCACCATCGATTTTAGCTTCTTTTAATAAATTATCTAATTTCTTAGATAATAAACCTTCTGCATCTTTAGGCTCTTCTATTGCTTTCTTCTTTTTACCTAATGATTGTCCACCAGCTAATTCAGGATATACTAAAGACCAATCTAAGTCATCTCCTTGCTTCTCAAAAGCAGAGATTGTAAATACTATTGCTTCAACAATCATACCCAGGGTAAGAATAAGGGATCCATAAGGCCAGTGTTGGATTTTGAATAATGCTCCAATAATTACAATTGCAGCTCCTAGTCCATAGACCATATTCATTGTTGATAATTTCTTTTGTGCCATGATTTTAAATTTTTGTTTTCAAATGAGCTTGGTTAATTAGGACTCATTTAGGATTAATATTAGGTTTAAGTTAAGTTTAATTTTTAGTTTGTAGCTGCGTTTTTAGTGACCTCAGTTCCCATATAATCTTGAACTGTTCTAAATCCGATATAGCTTCTTGCAGAATCTGCATATTCATAATCTCTTGAACTTACTTGCAAGAAATAGGCAACATCTTTCCAAGACCCCCCTCTTACTACTTTACGAGCATTGTTAGGATCATTTACATTAGGATTAATTGTTGACGAATATTCATACGATGCAGGATCATAAGAACCGTTTACCCATTCTGAAACGTTACCTGCCATATTATATAAGTTGAAATCATTAGGATCATAAGCATCCGCTTCTACAGTATACAATGCTTGATCTGCCGCGTAATCTCCACGTAATGGTTTGAAGTTAGCCATGAAACAACCTCTATCGTTTTTAGTATAAGGTCCACCCCAAGGATAAGTTGCACCTTGTAAACCTCCACGTGCTGCATATTCCCATTCTGCTTCAGATGGTAGTCTGTATTTATTTACAGCATGCTTTCCTCTTTTCTTTCTGTCTGCATTGTGATATAAAGTTCTCCATTGACAAAAAGCCTGTGCTTGTTTCCAAGACACACCTACAACAGGATATGCTCCATAAGCATCATGCCAGAAATAATCATTATGCATTGGTTCGTTATAAGAATAAGCGAAATCTCTAATCCAAGCCGTTGTATCTGGATAAATTTCAACTTCTTGCTGAACTATAACTTCAGAACGTTTTAATCCTCTATTCTTAGCCGCTTTAGCTATTTCCATATAGGTATACTGAAATTTAAATTGCTTTACATCCCAGGTACGTTGACCGTTATATGATTCTTCTAATGGTAAATACATACCATCCATGACTTCGGCATACAATTCATCTGGATAATCATCAGTATCAAAATACAATTCTACATCACGATTAATTTTTCTTTGCTCGTTTCCATAGGTATTCACCATATAGCTTTCATAAGCATTCAGGTTATTTGGATCTGAATCGACATAAGCAAACTCTCCAATATCTCCATTTCCTGGTGTTTTTCCTTCTAAGTCAGCCATTTCAGCTAATTTTAATCTTAGTGTAGAATCTCTTACCCATTCTACAAATTGACGATACTCGCTATTTGTAATTTCAGTCTCGTCCATATAGAACGCACGAACAGTTGCTGTTTTAGTTGGAGCATCTTGTACGCCAGCTAAATCATCATCTGACTTACCCATAATAAAAGCTCCGCCAGGTACTAACGTCATCCCATAGGGCTTTTCTGGATGCCATTTCTTACCCTTAACACCTACCAATTGTCCTCGATCTCCGGAATTACAACTGGCGACCATAACTAGTACTGCTGTTAGTAAAATAAACTTCTTAATATTCATAGTAACTCTAGGTTAAATTAGTCCTTATTATTTTTGAGGTCGTAAACATATTTATATATTTCCGAATAAACAACTTTTTTTTTGTTTTTTTTGCATTTCACCCTTAAAATAAGCATTTCGTCGATTAAAAAAATGTTAAAATTCGATTAAGTGTTCGCTTTAGAAGCTATTCTTCCTATAAGCTTTATACCAACGCTCAGGTATTTCACCTTGAGTTGCGTGCACATAATCGGAATGCATGCATGGTAATAACGTATGCTTTTTTAATTTATTATTAACATTTGGTAAAAAAGGTATTTCAATCCACCAACGTCCTGTTTTTAAGCTTTTATAAAAAATCAATTCGTCATCCTCTACCAACACATTATACTTTTGGTAATGATTTTCGTTATTAAACTGATCATCTTTAACTCGGCAATTAACTCCTTCAATAAAATACCATATCATTTGAGCGACGAGCATTGATGTTGCACTATCATTCTTAGATCCATTGTATTCATAAATACCAAAGGACGATACTTTATTACTTATGCCTGCATATCTACTGATAGCACAAATCTCTTTTCCTGAAAATCCATTAGGAGAATATTTTTGATTATCGCTAACCTCAGCAGCTCTAATCGACTTTAAATCGACAGATACGATATGTGCATCTCGCATTAAAGGCTCAACTTTATTTATATCTCCAGAAATTTCACCTAAACGGTAGGCCTCAAAGTATAACTTTTCTATGAGATCTATTTCTTCTTGGGAGTTAAAATATGTTTGATACCCTATTGTTGAATAATTAAACAGATTATATGGCTCTTCTACAATGACTTTTCCCACATAACTATTATTCTTAATCGGAAGGTTAGCATCTCCTAAATCGAAATTCGTATCCACACTTACAATATTTACCATTGGTAACAGTGAATCGTAAGCACGATAATTAGCGTAAGTTAAATCTTGACTTCCTCCTAACACAATAGGAATCACTCCCTTCTCTACTAAAACAGATATTGCTGTTCGAATAGCAAAATATGTATCTTCAACTGTCTCACCTGGTTCTATATCTCCTAAATCAGCTAGTGTTGTATGCCAATTACCAGGAAATAAAGAGTAGAACGTTTTACGGATAGAATCAAAATTTACATGAGCTCCCATGTAATTAACGTCATTTCTATTCTCCTGAACGCCAATGATTGCCATTTGAACGTTTTCTAAATCTGGTATTCCGTTTTGACGAGAATGTACTTTAATTTTTTTCCCTAGCGCTTGTTGCGCTGTTAGTTCATTATGAGCTAAAACCGCATCTGATACAGGCGTGAGGAAATTAAAATTCATATTCAATTATTTCTTTTTAGTTGTAGCTTTCTTTTTTGTTGCTGTTTTCTTAGTGGCTTTCTTTTTTGTCGCCTTCTTTTTAGGTGCGTTTTTTTCGAGAATTTCTTGTGCTTTCTCTAAAGTCATTTTACTCACATCAACCGTTTTGGCTAACTCAACTTTTTGTTTGCCTTTTATAATGTTGTGTCTTCCCCATCTTGCCTTCTCTATTCTTACACCAGCATCTTCCCAATTATGGATAACCTTATCAATTTCTTTCTGAATTTTTTCTTCAATCAAAGTAACGATATCTTCTTCAGATAAATTATCCCAATCGTATTTTTTATTTACATTAATAAACATGTTGTTCCATTTGATAAATGGTCCAAAACGCCCTTTACCTTTGGTAACTTCCATATCTTTATACATATATATGGGAGCATCTGCTAATTCTTTCTCCTTTATATATATTAGTGCTTCATCCATCTCTACACTTAAAGGATCAACTCCTTTAGGCAATGAGACAAACTTTTTACCAAATCTTACGTAAGGTCCAAAACGTCCATTATTAACTTCGACTTCTTCATCTTTATAGTGACCTAAAGCTTTTGGAAGTTTAAATAAATCCATAGCCTCTTCATAGGTAATAGAATTAAGCTGTTGGTCTGGAGATAAGCTTGCAAACTTAGGCTTATCTTCATCGTCCATGGTACCAACTTGCACCATTGGCCCAAACTTACCTAGACGCACGCTAACTTGACGACCAGTCTTTGGATCTGTACCCAAAATACGTTCTCCTGATTCACGTTCTGCATTTTCTTGCACATCTTCAACCTGTGGATGAAAGCCTTTATAGAAATCTTTCATCATTTCTCTCCAATCTTCTTTTCCTTCCGCAATATCATCAAACTTATCTTCTACTTTAGCAGTAAAGTTGTAATCTAATATGCTTTCAAAATGATTGACTAAAAAATCGGTAACAATCATACCAATATCTGTTGGCACCAATTTACCTTTATTAGAACCTGTTTGCTCTGACAGTGTATTATCTTTTATCTTTTGATCTTCAAAAACCAATTGCTTATAAGCTCTTTCATCTCCTTCATGCGTTCCTTTTTCAATATAGTTTCTATTTTGAATAGTAGAAATGGTTGGTGCATACGTTGACGGACGACCAATACCTAATTCTTCTAATCGCTTTACTAATGAAGCTTCAGTAAATCTTGCAGGAGGTCTCGTAAAACGTTCGGTTGCTGTGATATATTTATTTTGAAGTGCTTCACCAACTTTTAAATCTGGTAAAATACCATCTTGCTCAGTATCTTCATCATCTGTTCCTTCTAAATAGACTTTAAGGAATCCTTCAAATGTTATGATTTCACCATTGGCTGTGAATTGTTCGTCTATCTTATTTTTTGAATTAATTTGAATTTTAAGATTCGTACGCTCTAGCCTTGCATCACTCATTTGCGAAGCAATAGCACGTTTCCATATTAAATCATATAATCTTGCTTGGTCGCGCTCGGCATTAACAGTATGGTTTGAAAAATCTGTAGGTCTAATCGCTTCGTGAGCTTCTTGTGCTCCTTTAGATTTTCCTTTATAATTTTTTGGATTACTAAATTCTGAACCGTAAGCCGAAATAATTTCGTTCTCTGCTCCTTTTTTAGCTTCATCAGATAAATTAACACTATCTGTTCTCATATAAGTAATAAGACCTGCTTCGTACAAACGTTGTGCATTTTGCATCGTTCTACTCACAGAAAATCCTAATTTACGTGACGCTTCTTGTTGGAGTGTTGACGTTGTAAACGGTGCAGCAGGTGATTTCTTTGCTGGTTTCTTTTGTAAATCTGAAACCTGATAAGTCGCGCCTAAATTATTATTAAGAAAATCTAACGCCTCTTTTTCAGAATCGAAATTCTTAGGCAATTTGGCTTTAAAAGAATTTCCGTCTTCGTTTGTAAATTCTGCATCTACTCTATACGAAGCTTTAGGTTCAAAAGCTTGCACATCGCGTTCGCGTTCTACAATTAAGCGTACTGAAACCGATTGTACTCTACCTGCAGACAGGCCACCTTTTACTTTTCGCCATAATACAGGAGATAATTCATAACCTACAATACGATCTAAAACACGTCTTGCTTGTTGTGCATCCACTAAGTTATAATCAATACTCCTTGGATTTTCAATGGCTTTGTTTATTGCACTTTTTGTAATCTCGTGAAAAACGATACGTTTCGTTTTATCTTTATCTAATTTTAATGTTTCAGCTAAATGCCACGCAATTGCTTCCCCTTCTCGATCCTCATCACTTGCTAGCCAAACAACATCTGCTTTCTTTGCTAATTCTTTTAATTTCTTAACAACATCTTTTTTGTCTTTAGAAACCTGATACTTAGGCATAAAATCTCCTTCTACATCTACCCCTAACTCCTTAGATGGCAAATCTGCAATGTGTCCAAAACTGGACTCTACTTTATAATCTTTTCCTAAAAATTTCTCTATGGTTTTAGCCTTAGCTGGTGACTCAACAATAACTAGATTCTTCGACATTCTTAATTTTTTGCGTTTACAAATGTATATGAAAATTAAGATACAATCCTAATTTGGTCGTAAATACGATGCGTTTTATCGTGATTTATTTATTATTAAGTACAGAAAAAGCCTTACAAATTGTAAGGCTTCTAGTGTTTATAAATATTTATAAGTCTTAATTAATATGAATATAAAATTGATTCTTCTAACCCTTCAATATTTAGTAATACTTCATTTGTCCCTTCAATTCTAAGCGCTGTTAAATCAAAATTTTCTTCTTTATTGAAGACGGCTAAACAATCTTCATTATTATGAAGTGTTAATTTTAAATAGCGTTGATTAGGAAACGACTCTGCCACATTTCCCGAATCTATTAAAGACATAAGCCAAGTGCTGGCATCACAACCACTACCTGAAACAATAAGAGCCAAGCAGTCGTCATTAATAATAGCACTATCTATTGCATGTGACTCTGCAGCTTGGTACGCAACAGCATCTATTACAACTTCTAAACCACAAGGCACAACCACATTATCATCTTCATTACATTGCATATTCATTACTAACAAACACAACAACGACAGCATTAAAATTTTCCTGAATTTCATAAGATCGATTTCTTTGTAGATGTAAAACACCTTCAAAGGTTGCGTTAAAATGTAGATAATTGCTCAATTCGTCTCATTTGATCGCTTTCATCATCAAAACCAATAACGTCTTTATATATTAAATAGGCAGGCAAATGACTAAATGATTTAGTGACATACACTCCAAATCCACACATTAGAAAACCAACGATCCATGCCAAAACTCCTGTCATAAAAATAAGACCAAATGAAATCAACCACTTTTTATTACCAAGTTCAAAAGACAATGTAATAATTTCTAAAACAGACAATTCTGGATTAAAAGCATATACAACCACACTAAAAGACAAAGGAATAATAACATATATTAAAGGAAGCACACATAACATAGTCGCCAAAATAGCAATACCTGCAAATGAGGCACCTAATTTAATTGTTTTACTTAAGTAAGGTTTTTTGAAGAAATAAAAATAATCTTCTTTACCTATTTGTTCTAAATCTTTCAGTTTGCAAATTCTATAAAAAGCAGCTTTAAGACCAAACGCTATAGAACTCATTGCTACAATTAAAAAAATATAAACTACAATAAATACAAGCCCAAAAACAACACCCATACTTGTTGAATCATGAGTATCATAACCATTCTCAAATGTAAGCGCATTCATAAAACCAAAAAATAACAAAGGAATATAAACAACCATTATTACAGGTATAGCCAAAACTAAATTTAGTAATAATGTAACCAATCCTTGTACCCAAACCTTTTTAAACAATTCTATAGATTGATTAAAAATAGCACCAAAGTCTAATGCTTTTGCGTTTACTATTCGGTTTTTAATATCTGTGGTGTTCATTTTTTAAGGCAGTCTGAGTTAGTTTTTCAAACTAAAGCTATTTTTAAGAGATATTCAACTATTATCTTAACAAACCTTTTAAACACAGACACAATACTATGGCTTAAAATAAATCTTAACTAAATTATAACTGCCACTTTGTCACAATCTATAAAATAATATTATCTTTGCATCCTTATTGAGATGAGATAGAAATAGAATTTAGCTTTCCGCTTTCGAGTTTCGAGGAAAATAAATATGGAAAAAATTATAGACGAAAATAAACAAGGTGAGGCCTTAATCTTGGATAAAAAAGACGGTAACCAACGCAAACTATTTATAGAGAGTTATGGTTGTGCCATGAATTTTAGTGATAGCGAAATTGTAGCGTCTATTCTTTCTGAACAGGGTTTTAACACGACACAAACTCTTGAAGAAGCAGATCTTGTTTTGGTAAACACCTGTTCTATTAGAGATAAAGCCGAACAAACCGTTAGAAAACGATTACAACAGTACAATGCTATAAAACGACTAAACCCAAAAATGAAAGTTGGAGTGTTAGGCTGTATGGCAGAACGTTTAAAAACCAAATTTTTAGACGAAGAAAAAATTGTAGATTTAGTTGTAGGTCCTGATGCTTATAAAGACTTACCAAACCTTCTTGCCGAAGTTGATGAAGGTAGAGACGCCATTAATGTTATCCTTTCTAAAGAGGAAACATATGGCGACATTTCTCCTGTACGATTAAATAGCAACGGAGTAACAGCTTTTGTCTCTATTACTCGTGGTTGTGATAACATGTGTACGTTTTGTGTTGTTCCCTTCACTCGAGGAAGAGAGCGCAGTAGAGATCCACAAAGTATTATTGAAGAAGTTAACGACCTATGGTCTAAAGGCTTTAAGGAGATAACACTGTTAGGACAAAACGTTGACAGTTATTTATGGTATGGAGGCGGTTTGAAGAAAGATTTTGAAAAAGCCTCTGAGTTTCAAAAAGCAACAGCCGTAAATTTTGCCAAGCTATTAGAGCTATGTGCTAAAGCACAGCCTAAAATGCGTATTCGTTTTTCAACATCTAATCCTCAGGATTTCACATTAGATGTTATAGAAACAATGGCCAAATACGATAATATCTGTAAACACATTCATTTACCTGTACAAAGTGGAAGTAATCGTATTTTAAAAGAAATGAATCGTTTACATACGCGTGAAGAATATTTTGAGCTTATCGATAATATTAAACGTATAATTCCTGAATGTTCAATAAGTGTTGATTTAATTGCTGGTTTCCCTACAGAAACTGAAGAAGACCATCAAGACACCTTATCGCTAATGGAATATGTAAAATATAACTTTGGTTATATGTTCACTTATTCTGAACGGCCAGGAACTTTAGCTGGACGCAAAATGGAAGATGATGTTCCTGAAGCAACAAAAAAACGTCGTTTAAGTGAAATTATAGCTTTAGAACGCAAGTATAGTGAAATTAACACTCGAAATCACCTTAATAAAACAGTTGAAGTTTTAATAGAAAAAGCATCTAAAAAATCGGATTCTCAATGGTCTGGAAGAACTTCTGATAACACCGTAGCTGTTTTTCCTAAAGAACATTACAAAGTAGGAGATTTAGTAAATGTATTAATTACAGATTGCACAAGCGCAACTCTAATAGGTAAAGCTATTGGATATTCTAAAAATAATTAATTATGAAATACACTTTTTACATTATCCTATTTGCCTCTATGTTTTCCTGTAGTTCTGATGACAGCCAAGAAACAGAACCATCTAACACATTAATTATTAAACACATTACTGATATTAGAGAAAATAATGAGCGTAATTTTTATTTTGATTTAAACGGAAGATTAGTTTCCATTACAGATACTAATGCCCTTCCTGAGTATAATTATATTTTATCTGAATTTGAATACTCAAACGATAATAAACTTAACAGTTCTTACCACACTTATGGTACTGAAGAGGCGTTTATAAATCTCACTTACACTGATGAAAGTATTTCTAATTATCATTATATAACATTCGGTTATAGTACGGATTCTAACGTTGTAATTAACAATAACATCCTCAACTACAATGACCAAATGGATTCAGATATAGAAGAAGATGATTTAAATATTCAATGGACATTTAGTTCAGATCAATTAAAGTATGTAACGCAAAAAAAAGTCACCTTAATAAATAATGCGAACTCCGTACAAAATTTAACAGATTATGAATATGATAACAACTTCAATATCATTGGAAGTCATACCTCAATAAATTATGGCATTGAAGTTGATTACAGCAACACCTATACGTATGACGATAAAAAAAATCCGATAGCAGAATCTATGGACGGCTACAATTTAGCACTCTATTTTATGGATGACCATAACACCGTAGACATGTCACCAAACAATGTGTTAAGTAAAACCGATAATCAAGGAAATACATTAGCCTATAATTATGTTTACAACGATGATGATTATCCTATATCTGCAACCATAACAAATGTAGCAACAGGTGAAGTAATAAATACACTAACTTATACGTATTACTAACGGCAAAAGTATAACTGAAGAATGGTGAAAATTATGCTATTCGTAGTTGATTCAAAAAAAAAAAAAAAAAA
>NZ_JAHKPS010000029.1:181651-295259 GCF_018860565.1 Winogradskyella psychrotolerans | reverse complement strand
AAAAAAAAAAAAAAAAAACTATTAAGTCCAACTAGGTTCTCATGGCTATGAGAATTAAAAAAATTAAAACATCAATGAAAAAACTAATCTTATTATTACTCACCCTTACTGTAATTACAGCTTGTGACGTTGAACCTTTAGATCCTGCATACACTCAAGGCAGCGGCAGCAACGGAGGTGGTGGAAACAATGGTAGTGAAAGCGGAGACTTAACGCTATCATTATATGAGTTAGACACAGAACTTAGCTTTGACTTTTTTGGTACTCCTGTTCAAACCAACACTAAATCAGACTTTAGTATTAGCAACAACAAAATTGCTTCAGCTGTTAATCAGGTATCTTTAAGCGGAAGTCCATTTGTAACCGAAAACCAACAAATTACCCGTAATGGTTCTGGACAAATTATTAGTGATATCTCTGTAAACTCTGCAGGTGTAACTACAAATGAATATATAATTACCTATACGAATGGAGTTGTATCTAATATTACTTATGACTATTACGAAGATGATTTTGACGATTACAATTATAATTTCACCTACGATGGTAACACCATCACAAGAACTAAAGTAGGCTCTACAATTTCTACTGTATTCACAGTAGATAGTTCAGACCGTGTAATTAAAAAAGAATCGTTTGATGGTGATGTGTCTATTCAAACCGAAACAATATCTTACAATACAGCTGGTAATATTACAAGCAGTACAACAACAGGAGAAACACAAAGCAATACAACATATCAGTTTGACAATAATATAAATCCTCTAAAAGTGGTTTATGAAGATAACTACCTTCTATCATTTTTACGCGATGAGTATTCTGATGAAATTGGTCCACAAATAGCTCAATTTCTTTCTACCAACAACTGGAATGCAGCAACTTTTAATGGAGAGAGCGCCACTTTTGATTTAGAATATAATAGCGCAGGTAGAATTACAAAACGTGATATGGATTTTAATTCTAGCCCAGAATTATCAGCAACCATCAACGAAAGATTTACTTACGTAAATTAACCTTATAAATAATTAAAAAAGAGAATCTCAACATTGTGATCATTTAATATGGAATCTATTCAAGCCATAAAACAACGTTTCGGCATTATAGGAAACGACCCTAAACTCAATCGTTCTATCGAAAAAGCAATACAAGTTGCTCCTACTGATATTTCGGTATTAGTCACAGGAGAAAGTGGTGTTGGAAAAGAAAGTATTCCCAAAATTATTCATCAATTATCACACAGAAAACACGGCAAATACATTGCCGTAAACTGTGGAGCAATACCAGAAGGCACTATTGACAGTGAACTGTTTGGGCACGAAAAAGGTGCTTTTACAGGAGCAACAGCAACACGTTCTGGATATTTTGAAGTTGCTAATGGAGGTACTATTTTTTTAGATGAAGTTGGAGAGTTACCATTAACAACTCAGGTACGTTTACTACGTGTTTTAGAAAATGGCGAGTTTATAAAAGTAGGGTCTAGTAAGGTTCAAAAAACAGATGTAAGAATTGTAGCTGCGACAAACGTTAACATGTTTGAAGCCATTAAAAAAGAAAAATTCAGAGAAGATTTATATTACAGATTAAGTACTATTGAAATCAATTTACCTCCACTTAGAGAGCGTAAAGAAGATATTCATCTGTTATTTAGAAAGTTTGCTAGTGACTTTGCTCTAAAATATAAAATGCCAACGGTAAAGCTAACAGACGACGCCGTTAACTTACTCATTAAATACCGCTGGAATGGTAACATTCGTCAATTACGAAATGTTGCAGAACAAGTGTCTGTTTTAGAACAGCACAGAACTATAAATGGTGTCACAATTCAGAATTATTTACCAGATACAGGTAGTAATTTACCAGCTGTAGTAAACAGTTCTAAATCTGAAAGTGATTTTAGTAGTGAAAGAGAGATTTTATATAAAGTCTTATTTGACATGAAGGGTGATCTAAACGATCTTAAAAAACTCACCATGGAACTCATGAAAAAAGGAAGTGTATCTGAGGTTCAAAAAGACAACGAGCATCTAATTCAAAAAATTTACGGAGACGATAAAGACGAAGCTTTTGATGCTGCTGTTGAAGATTTAGAAGTTTTATCTATACCACAGCGCACAGAAACGAACGAATCTATAGTTTCTGATGTAGAAGACAAATATCATTTTGCAGAAGAAATAGAAGAAGAAGAAACTTTATCTTTACATGACAAAGAATTAGAATTAATTAAGAAATCTTTAGAACGTCACAGTGGTAAACGTAAACTAGCTGCTGCTGAACTAGGCATCAGTGAGCGTACGTTATATAGAAAAATTAAACAATTTGATCTTTAAGATAAGTTTGTAAAACATTCATAACTAAACTTGCGTTATTAGAGAACTAGTTGTGATAAATGTGCCATCAAATCAATAAAAATAATTTAGACATAAGTAAATGAAGGCTATATTTACGCTTTTATAACTATGAATAACCAAATATTTATTAATTGAAAATTTTAAAATACATTTTTATATTAACGATTTGTCTTACAACTTTTGGATGTAAAGTCAACTATTCATTTACTGGTATTACAGAAACACCTGAAACATTTCAGGTAAATTTCTTTCAAAATAATGCCGATTTAGTAGAACCAGGTCTAGATCAATTATTTAAAAACACGCTCGAAGACCTCATCGTTAACCAAACAAGTGCCAATTTAGTAACTACAGGAGGCGAAGTTATTTATGAAGGGGAAATTACAGAATACCGTATTTCGCCAATGACAGCAACTGCAGAAAATACAGCTGCGCAAAACAGATTAACTATAAGTGTAAATGTGCGTTACATCAACACAAAGAATGAAGAAAAGGATTTTGAAAAACGCTTTTCTTTCTTTTATGATTACCCAGCCAACGATCAACTTACAGGAAGCATAAAAGATACAGCACATGAAGAGATTTTAGAACGTCTCACACAAGATATTCTTAACGATTCATTAGCAGATTGGTAAAACATGCAGCTTCAAGAACTCACATATTTATTACAACACCCAGAAGCTATAACAGCATCTCAAACCGAAGTATTAGCTTCTGCCATTAAGCAATATCCTTATTTCCAACCCTTAAAAGCACTTTACCTTAAAGGTTTAAAACAAAAGGAAAGCTACAAATACAATAATGCGTTAAAAGTTACGGCCGCACACACTACAGATCGTAGTGTATTATTTGACTACATTACTTCTGAGGTTTTTAATCAGAATGAAATATCTGAACATATTAAACAAAACATAGAGCATCTAAAATCTATAGAAGTTAATGAAATAGATGACATCTCTGTTAACAAAAGTGTAACTATAGACGACGCTTTAAAAGAACATATTAAAGCAACTGAAGGAGTTTTAGACCCTGGTTTATTCGAGGCAAAACCTATGCCCGAACCTAAAACAGAACCGCAATCTTTAAAATTAGAAGACTCTATTATCTCGGTAGATGTAAAAAACATTACAGCCGAAGAGCAACTTAATATTGGTAAACCTTTAGATTTTGATAAATCTGAAAACCATTCATTTACAGAATGGTTAAAAATCACAAGTTTCAAACCAATTGTACGAGATGAAACTGAAACAAAAATTGAACCTAAAACAGAATCTAAAAAGGAAGATTTAGAGCAAGAACCAGCTACACCATTGCAAGACAAACTTGCAATTATAGATAAATTTATTAGTGAAAACCCAAAGATTAAACCTGTTTCTAGCAATGCTCCAAAACCAAAGCTAGTCAACAATGACAATCCTATTTCAGACAGTTTAATGACTGAAACTTTGGCACGAATTTATTTAGAACAAAAAAACTACGATAAGGCAATTCAATCTTACAAGATTTTAAGTTTGAAATATCCAGAAAAAAGTAGTTTCTTTGCACACCAAATAAAATTGGTAAAAGAACTAAAAGATAATAATACAATATAAAATGAGTGCATTTACAATATTTTTAATACTAATAGTAATCGTTGCGTTTCTACTTGTCGTAGTCATTATGGTACAAAACCCTAAAGGAGGTGGATTATCATCATCTTTTGGTGGTGGTGGCACACAGCAAATGGGAGGAGTTCAAAAAACTGGTGATTTTTTAGATAAGAGTACTTGGTTTTTAGCAACAGCATTAATTGTTTTAATCTTAGCATCTAATCTTACAATTGGTTCTGGCGGAAGTACAGAATCTAAAGCTTTAGATACTAATGAATCAACAGAAATGCCAATTTCAACACCAGCTCCAACTAACAATTCAGCTACAACAAACGATTCAATAGGAGGTTAACTAAACTCTCATTATAAAACAACACTAAGCCAGCTCATTCAGCTGGCTTTTTTTATATCTGAAACTTTGTCAGACTTTCTGTCTTGGCATAATTTTCGAACTACGCTAAAGCGTAATTTATTAATTAAACAACTAAAAAATATACAACAAAATGAGTTTAAACATTAAACCTTTAGCAGACCGTGTTCTAATTGAACCTAAGGAAGCTGAAACTAAAACAGCTTCAGGAATTATTATTCCAGATAACGCAAAAGAAAAACCACAAAAAGGAACAGTTGTAGCCGTTGGAAATGGAAAAAAAGACGAACCACTAACAGTTAAGGTTGGTGATACTGTACTTTATGGAAAATACGGTGGAACTGAACTTAAACTAGAAGGTAAAGATTACTTAATGATGCGTGAAAGCGACATCTTAGCAATAATCTAAAAAGTATTTGGCTTTGGGCGTATTTAGCCTTTAGCGTATTAACAAATAAAACAGTTGTAAATTAACAATTTAGCTGGTAGCCAACAACTAACAGTTAAAAGCAAAAACAAAAAAAATGGCAAAAAATATTAAATTTGATATTGAAGCACGCGACGGATTAAAACGCGGTGTAGATGCTCTAGCAAATGCAGTTAAAGTAACGTTAGGACCAAAAGGCCGTAACGTCATTATTGGAAAATCATTTGGTGCACCACAGGTGACTAAGGATGGTGTTTCTGTAGCAAAAGAAATTGAGCTTGAAGACGAGCTTGAAAACATGGGAGCTCAAATGGTAAAAGAAGTAGCTTCTAAAACCAACGATTTAGCTGGTGATGGAACAACTACGGCAACTGTATTGGCTCAAGCTATTGTAAAAGAAGGACTTAAAAACGTTGCCGCAGGTGCAAACCCAATGGATTTAAAACGAGGTATAGACAAAGCTGTTGAAGCACTCGTTAAAGATTTAGATAAGCAATCTAAAAAAGTAGGTAGCGATTCTGACAAGATTAAGCAAGTCGCTGCAATTTCTGCTAACAACGATGATACTATTGGTGATTTAATCGCTAAAGCTTTCGGAAAAGTTGGTAAAGAAGGTGTTATTACTGTTGAAGAAGCCAAAGGAATGGAAACTTACGTTGACGTTGTTGAAGGTATGCAGTTTGACAGAGGTTATTTATCACCTTACTTCGTTACAGATGCTGATAAAATGATTGCCGATTTAGAAAATCCATACATTTTATTATTTGATAAGAAAATTTCTAACTTACAAGAAATTCTTCCAATATTAGAACCCGTTGCACAATCTGGTCGTCCATTATTAATCATCGCAGAAGATGTTGAAGGACAAGCATTAGCAACTTTAGTTGTAAACAAACTACGTGGTGGATTGAAGATTGCTGCTGTAAAAGCACCTGGCTTTGGTGACAGACGTAAAGCCATGTTAGAAGACATCGCAATCTTAACAGGTGGTGTTGTTATTTCTGAAGAAAGAGGTTTCTCTTTAGAGAACGCAGATCTTTCTATGCTTGGTACTGCTGAAACAGTAACGATTGATAAAGATAACACAACAATTGTTAATGGTGAAGGTAAAGCGGCTGATATTAAAGCACGTGTCAACCAAATAAAAGCTCAAATAGAAACAACAACATCTGATTACGATAAAGAAAAACTTCAAGAACGTTTAGCTAAGTTAGCTGGTGGTGTTGCTGTACTTTATGTTGGTGCTGCTTCTGAAGTAGAAATGAAAGAAAAGAAAGACCGCGTTGATGATGCTTTACACGCAACAAGAGCTGCTGTTGAAGAAGGTATCGTTGCTGGTGGTGGAGTTGCTTTAGTAAGAGCTAAGAAAACTTTAGAGAAAATCACAACAGATAACCTAGACGAAACAACAGGTGTACAAATCGTAAATAAAGCTATTGAAGCACCTTTACGTACTATTGTAGAAAATGCAGGTGGAGAAGGTTCTGTTGTTATCAATAAAGTATTAGAAGGTAAGAAGGATTTTGGTTACGATGCTAAAACTGAAACTTACGTAGACATGCTTAAAGCTGGTATCATCGATCCTAAGAAAGTTACACGTATCGCTTTAGAAAATGCAGCTTCTGTAGCTGGTATGATCTTAACTACTGAGTGTGCTTTAGTAGATATTAAAGAAGACGCACCTGCTATGCCACCAATGGGTGGAGGCGGAATGCCAGGAATGATGTAATAAAAAACATCGATACCTAATGTATAAAACTGTTAGTGAACAAAGTTAAACTACAGTTATAAATTTAAAAGCCTTTGATTTATATCAAAGGCTTTTGTTTTGGAATAAATTCATTAGATTTTTAAATCTAATCCATTATTCTTATTACAGAAATTGCTACCAACCTAAACTAAAGAAACAAACACATACCACGAGGTCTTTAAACTCTGGTTCCTATTACAAAACCAGCAAAATTACTCGTCTATTTCTGTAATACTAAAATCGGCAAATAACACCTCTTCATCTCTAAGATCCTGCGCATTTAATAAACTCCTGTAAATGCCCCATTTTGGTCGTACAAAAGTTGCTCCAGCTCTCCAATTTATAATTGAAATATTTGAATAGGCAAACAAAATTGTATTATCACTCACTTTTTTTATTTCAATTTCATAGGTTCCTGATGTACCATATTTTATGATTTCGGTAACCTCTAACCAAGTATCTACAAAAGGTGCTAAATCTGTTTCTGCAAGGGTATTTTGGTCATCTGTTTCGGCATAGCGTAATTCTAGTTTATCCGGATTTCCTTTTCGCGCTGTTAAAGTATACATTGGCATGCTAGCCAAAGATCCTCCTACAGATTTTAACTGGTGTAAATGCGTAAAATTTGGAGACGTTTGGAATCCTGATTTTAATTTGAATTTCCATTTGTAAACAACTTTTTCGTTGTCTACTCCTAATAAATTATCTGGAGATTGGTCATACGTTTTTATCTCATTTCGTTGTCTATCAAAATTGATACAACGGTCGTTGTCTGGAGAAGCATGCATATAAAACCGAAAAACATTTGTGTTTAACTCACTATCAAAAAGCTCATCAATATGGTCCCCAAATTCTGGATGATTACAATCTGGCACTTCTATTGGATTATAACCAGGTGCTAATATTGAAGTAATTAAATCGTAGGTATTTCCGGGTCCGTCAGCTTTTAGTTCTACTCCTTGCGGACTTGGGTTTTCAACATTCTTTATCAGTTGAATTGTTACTAAATTATTATTTGGATTTAAGTCGTTGTAAGTATTTTGAAATCCTATTTTAAAATCTATTGTTGCAATTACCTGAGTTGTATCTGCATTAAAAATTTGTTGTTTTTCAGTTTCACTCTCAAGCGCATTTCCGTAATTATAATATAATGCATTGTCTAGTTTTTGCATCAAATCATCATTGTTTGCCCAAGCAATTAAACTTTCAGATGATGTTATAGAAATATCTGTTAATATTGGTTCTGTAGTTTCATCATTTTTATTACAACTATTTAAAGCGAATAATAAAACAACTATTAAGATTGGAAAGACACATTTTTTCATATTTAAAAGACTAAAAATACTGGTATTTTCTTACTGCTTATTTTAAAACCCAATCCCAACTTGCTGATATTAAATTTGTTTAAAACGAATACTAGATCTTAACGAAGTTCGCTTAAAACTTTTAAAACGTCAAATTAATAGTAAACTATAATTAAGTTCTGTATCATAAAACCATAAAAAAAGCCTGAATATAAATTCAGGCTAAAACATATTATGTCTTTTTTTATTCTGGAATCCAAATTAATTGTTCTTCTCCTCTTCCTTTGGTTCATGATCTTTTCTAACCTCTTCATCTCTATATTTACAACATGGATGTATTGAGTTATATTCTTCTTCAGTAGCTTTAATTTCTTTAGTATCATGACCTACTGAAGCAACCTTTTTAGAAATCGTTTTTAAATCTGTTTTGCGCTCATCAAAAATCAGTTTTAACTCATGTGTATCTACACTCCAAACGGCAGATTTCACACCTTTGGTTCTAATTGCTGCTTTTTCTATGCGTTCTTTACACATACCACAAACACCATCAACTTCAATGCTTGCTTTTTTGTTTTTGTCTTGTGCAAAAGCTATGGTTGTTACTAATAATGTAAACATTAAAATTACTTTTTTCATCTTAATTTGTTTTTAGTTATTCCTGCAAAAAGCAGAAACTTATTTGTTTTAATTTAATTTCTATTTATGGATTCTTGCTTTTACAAGAACTAATTATTTTATACGAAATCGCAATCCGGCGTAGTACATGCTACCGTAAATTGGGCCATATACAAAATTACTATCAAAATTTGAACCAAACGGATTATCGGCACTAACTACGGGATTATCTTGACGTACATTAGTCACGTTTTCTCCACCTAAATATACTTCAAATTTTGGAGAAAACACTTTTGTAACTTGCAGATTTAAAGTTCCAACTGTTGGTGTTTCATCTGCTAACTGAAACTGTAATGCACTTAAATCCGTACTCGGAAAACGCTGACCGCTTAACCAATTGTATGTCGCATCAAATTTCCATTGTCCATTATTCTTTATTTCTGTTTCGTACGATGCATTAGCAAACAAACGGTGTTTTGGCACTAATGGCTTTTCTAATTTACCAGAGATATAATCTGTTTGTATATCATAATACTTATAAGCCATTCTAACATCAAAATGTTCAAAAGCATTATAGTTAAATTCAAATTGAAAACTATTTGCATAGCTATCTCCTTCTAAATTATAAAAATTGACTTCATAAGGATTCTCCCAATCTACAACGACTTGATTTTGAAAATCGGTTCTATAAAAATCGAAAGTTACATCGGCTTTTCTATCAAATAAGTTGAAACCTTGCAAATAACTAATACCATAATTCCAAGCAATTTCCGGATCTAATCCGTAAATTTTCCCTTCTGAATTTAAAATATTAATCTGTCTTGAACTTGAAAATATATTTTGGTTTTCTGCAAAAATATTAGCACTTCGTTTTCCTCTTCCTATAGATGCACGCAATGCTGATTTCTCCCAAGGTGTATATCGCACATGCAAACGCGGTGTCACAAAAAAACCAAGTCTATTATGTTGGTCTACACGCATTCCTGCTGTTAATGATAATTTATCTAAGTTATCAAAAGCATATTCAAAAAAACCACCCACAGAATTCTCTGTTCGTTTATAGGTTGTATTATTTAGAAGCGCGTTATTATGATTGTTTACAAGCTCATTATAATGATCGTAAGTAAAACTTACTCCTGTTTTAATTTTGTGTCTGGAGTCTGAAATAATAGAATTATAAACCAAGTTAGAATAAAAACTATTATGTTTAATATCATACTGGTTTAACCCAAAATAGGAATCTTGTTGATGGTGACTAAATGCTGTTTGAAATCCGAGACTTTGATACGGAATTTCTGGGTTTACATAGCCTAATTTTGTAGTAATCTCAAAGCGTTCAGTATCAATCTCACTTCCCCAATAATTAGTTGTACCCTTATCACGTTGCGGGTCAAAGTCTACTTGTCCTGCTTGCTTTTCGTCATTAAGATATCTCAGATTAATAAAGCTAACCACGCCTTTTTCTGGATTGGTGTATTGCCAACGGTTCATAACGTTAATCTGATTGTACATTGGCATATCTAAAAAGCCATCGTCATTAACATCATGCTTTTCCTGATGTGTATTTCCATGCACATACAAACCTGTACTCCACTTATCTGAAACTTTAGTATTTATATGCGTATTTAGTTCTAAACGCTCACTTGAAGCTCCATAAAGGTTTACAAATAATTTATCATCAGTTGTAGGTTTTACCATTTCGGCATTAATTTGACCAGCAATACTTTCAAACCCATTAACCACACTACCTGTACCTTTAGTTATCTGAATACTTTCTACCCAAGTACCTGGAATAAAACTTAAACCATAAGCTTGAGATGCGCCTCTTATAGCAGGAATATTTTCTGTTGCAATTAAAATATAAGGTGAGTTTAAACCCAACATTTTAATTTGTTTTGAACCTGAAATAGCATCGGCAAAATTCACATCTATTGAGGGATTGGTTTCAAAGCTTTCTGCTAAGTTACAACAGGCTGCTTTTAACAATTCTGCACTTGTAACTGTAAAGGTATTTGCTGCTTGTAAATAGGATTTTCGAGTGGCTTGTTTACGAGATGTAATTTCTACAGCATCTAACTCGTCACTCGCTTGAAGTATATGTCTTATATACTTATTTTCACTTATGGTTATAGTGTCAGATTTAAAGCCAACATAACTAACAACCAATTTATTATAAGAGAATTTATAAGGTAACGTGAACGTACCATCTTCATTTGTAATTGCTCCAACTGATGAGCTTAACCAATACACATTGGCGCCTGGTAATGGCATTTCTTTTCCGCTGCTTGTTTCTAAAACAACTCCTTTTAATTGCTCTTGCGCAGAAAGCATAAGTGACAAGAACATAAATTTTATAAATAAATATTTTTTCATTTGTTTGAATTTCGGGTATAACAATAGCACACAATTATGTGCTTCCTTTTTAACGAAGGGCTATAACGGAATCAAATGAGGTAGACTTCATCTAAGAGATGAATGTCTTTAACTAATGTTGGCGGTAAGTAATTACTATGAGGAATGACCAAGTTGGGCAAACCTTCGAAAAGATTGATGTAAGAATAGCTGTAAGCAAATAATACTTGCTGTTTAATTACATCAAAATCTTCAAATGAATTGAACGTTAAATCAGAAAGGCCTTCAATGACGTCAATTTCATTTTTACAACAGCTTTTTTTAACCATATCTGTTGCTTCCATTTTAGAAATGTCCATTCCACATTTTTCACTTTCAGAAAAAATGGCAACGTCGACTAAAACATCACCACAAAAGTGTTTATCAATAGTTAATGATAATGTAGA
Source organism: Winogradskyella psychrotolerans (assembly GCF_018860565.1). Taxonomy (GTDB): domain Bacteria; phylum Bacteroidota; class Bacteroidia; order Flavobacteriales; family Flavobacteriaceae; genus Winogradskyella; species Winogradskyella damuponensis. Next base: position 284,058 of record NZ_JAHKPS010000029.1, on the reverse strand, counting down.
AAACAAAACCAATACTGATAACGCTATAGAAAAGGCTTTATGTGTGTATGAAAATTTCACAATGCAAAGCTACAAAATTATTGAATTGATAAAGTAAAATTATAAAACTATTAACGATTTAGCTTATAGTAATAAAAGGCTGGAAAGAGTAAAATTAAAAGTATTGGCTGTATTAAAAACCTCCTAATATTAAAAAAGAGATAATAATCTTCTTGTTTAGGATTTACTACAAAATACAAAAACGGAATAAGCAATAATACATAAGCTACAAAATAGATTAACGCAGAAAACTTAATAATACTCCTGTCTTTAAATATAAGATATAAAATCCCTAAAGAAATGAGTGTATTTAACACAAACCGAAACGTTGTATTTAAAACCAATTTTGCAATTTCTCGTCTTGGACTATCTATATACAAATAGTCATTTTTAAAAAAGGTTAGATACGGATCGTAAAATAGTACGTTTTCATAAGCCCTTATTAAGACTAACAACATTAGTAGTATTCCAATTAAAAAATAAGTAACAATTTTATGCATTGGTCTTTATATGTTTAGAAAATCTGTTTACCCAAACCATCCAAAGCAAAAAAACAGTGCCGTAAATTAACATAGGAAAAATAACAGTGTGTAAAATTTCTCTTCGCCAAGGATAATGATAAAGACCTATTGAAAGGATTACAATTCTAATTAAATTAAAAGCATAAATAATAATACTTCCTGCAAAGCAATAAATAAGTGTGGTTTTAAATTTACCTGCAAAAGCTACTATAAAAGACAAAAACAAAATGATAATACTAACAGCATTGCAACCTTCTATTACACGCGCTACATATGTTCCGTTAATGATGATTTTTACTGACGACTCATTTGGGTGAGGCATAATATTAGACTCATAACCTAAGCCATTTAACAGCGCATTTGTTTGCTCAGCTACTAAATGAGTTAAATAATCTGGGTAAAACTTTGAACCATCAGATACATTTAAATATAAATTATAGCCAACAGTCAAAACCCCATAAACAGCTAAAAACGTGATTATAAAGCGTATAACAAGTTTATATTTCACTAAAAGTGTCCTCAAATGTTAAGTATATTAGTTTGATGTTAAATTTATGAAAACAGTAATTCAAAATAGCGCATTTTAAATACTTTTGGCAAAAGTTTTTCACAGCTATGAATTTACAAGACTTAAAACCTAAAATAAAATCAATTGTTACACAAGACGATTGCACTATTGACCAACGTTTACTTAAAATTTGCGAAACTCTTGAAGCAAATATAAGTTATTATAACTGGGTTGGTTTCTACTTTAAAAATGGAGATAAAGACGAATTAAAACTAGGACCTTATGTTGGTGCTCCTACTGACCATACTATTATTCCATTTGGAAAAGGTATCTGCGGACAAGTCGCTATTAGCAATCAGAATTTTGTGGTACCAGATGTAACAGCTCAAGATAATTACATTGCCTGTAGCATAACCGTAAAGGCTGAAATAGTTATTCCTATTTTTATAAATGGAGAAAATATTGGACAAATAGATATTGACTCTAATACTCCAGACCCTTTTACAGAAGCCGATGAACGGTTTTTAGAATTTGTTTGTAAAGAGGTGGCTTCTTTATTAAAATAAAAACTAAATTCTACATTCCTGTACGTATAGCTTCCACTGGATCTAACCTTGATGCTGTTAGTGCAGGAACCACTCCTGAAATTAAACCAATTATTGAAGATATAAAAAATCCAAGAGCCATATTCTGAGGAGAAAGTACAAATTCAAAATCTTCAGCGTAATAACTTCCAATTAGAGTTCCTATCCATACTAAAAAAAGACCTACTAACCCACCTACTACAGCCAAAATCACAGCTTCAAATAAAAACTGAAACAATATAAATTTGTTCTTAGCTCCTAACGATTTCTGTATTCCAATAAGATTGGTACGTTCTTTAACACTCACAAACATAATATTTGCAATACCAAAACCGCCAACTAAAAGCGAAAACCCACTAATTACCCAACCTATTAAATTTAAACTGCCTATAATAGTATCAATAACATCTTGCAGTCCAGAAATAACACTAATAAAAAAGGTATCTATTTCATCTGGCTTTAAACCTCTTTTATTTCGCATCAACTGAACAACTTCTGCTTTTAAACCTTCGATATCTGCATCTTTTTTAGGCTTAATTACAACAATATACTTCATAAACGGATTATTATCTCCGTATCGATTTCTCACATAATTCGTTGGAAGAAATATTGAAACATCATTACTGTCTCCAAACAGACCCGAGCCTTCTTTTTTAACGACTCCAATAACCGTAAATTTCTGACCATAAAGACGTACTTTTTTACCAATTGGTTCGAGTTCACCAAAAAGTGATTTTGCAATTTCAGATCCGATAACCACAACTGGTCGTCCAGAATTAGATTCAGACTCACTAAAAAAACGTCCTTTTTCAAATTCCATAACCTGAATATCAATAAATTCATGAGATACAACAACAGTATTCACACTACTTACCAATTCCGATTCGTATCTAATATTTTCGCGTTTTACAAAGAGTTGCAAAGCCACATGTTCTGCATCAGCTACAGAAGATTTTATGCTTTTGTATTCATTATAAGATACCTCATCAAAAGTTTCTCTTTGCCAACGCGGTACATCTGTTGGACCAAAAGGCATATTAGCCAAATACATGGTATTACTATCTAAAGAACTTAATTGACCTTGAATAGTTTTATCTAAAGAATCAACCGCTGCCAAAACAGCGATGATAGAAAAAATACCAACCGTAACACCTAAAAGTGACAAAAATGTTCTGAGTTTATTTGTGCGAAGCGCATTTAGCGCAAATGAAAAACTCTCTTTTAGTAAACGTAAATAGACCAGCATGCAAGGGTTGTTTTATAAAAAATTTAAGTGATTTTTAGCATTTTAACCAAAGCTAAAAAAGGACAATAAATTCAATATTTTAAAGATAGGACGTTTTCAACAATTTATTGTTACAAAAAACTTAAAGAAACTACATTTTGCATCAAGCTTTTATTTGTGAATATACGTATTTTTGCCGCATCTAAAACACAACACAACATTATGAACAACAAAACCATTTCATCGGCACTAATTTCTGTATTTAGTAAAGATGGATTAGAACCAATCGTTAAAAAACTAAACGACTTAAACGTAACCATTTACTCTACAGGAGGCACAGAAAAATTCATTAAAGATTTAGGAATTGACGTTGTACCAGTAGAAGATGTAACATCTTACCCTTCAATTCTTGGCGGACGTGTAAAAACTTTACATCCTAAAGTTTTTGGAGGTATTTTAAATCGCCAAAACCACGACGGAGATGTTGCCGAATTAAAAGAATTTGATATTCCACAAATCGACGTTGTCATCGTAGATTTATATCCTTTCGAAAAAACAGTTGCTTCTGGAGCAAGCAATCAAGATATTATTGAAAAAATTGATATTGGAGGTATTTCTTTAATTAGAGCTGCTGCTAAAAATTACGCTGATGTTACTTGCGTGTCTTCAGTAGACGATTATGCAGAGTTTTTAGACTTATTAGAAACTAAAAATGGAGAAACATCTGAGGAAGACAGAAAACAATTTGCTGCAAAAGCATTTAATGTGTCTTCTCATTATGACTCAGCTATTTTTAATTACTTCAACCAAAATCATGAAATTCCATCTTTAAAAATTTCAGAAAATAAAGGTAAAGTTTTACGATATGGCGAGAATCCACACCAAAAAGGGTTTTTCTTTGGCGATTTTGATGAAATTTTCACAAAACTACATGGTAAAGAATTAAGCTATAACAATCTTTTAGATGTTGATGCAGCTGTAAATTTAATGTTAGAATTTAAAAACGATGCACCAACCTTTGCCGTTTTAAAACACAATAATGCTTGCGGTTTAGCACAACGCGACACCTTACACCAAGCTTATTTAGATGCCTTAGCTGGTGATCCTGTTTCTGCTTTTGGCGGTGTATTAATTAGTAATACTGAAATTGATATTGCTACTGCTGAAGAAATTCACAAATTATTTTGCGAAGTTGTCATTGCACCATCGTTTTCTGATGAAGCTTTAGAAATTCTAAAAGGTAAGAAAAACAGAATCCTTTTAATCTTGAAAGATATAGAGATGCCACAAACCAATGTAAGAAGTTGTTTAAATGGTATCTTAGTTCAAGATAGAAATAATATAACAGATACACTTGAAGGTTTAAAACCAGTTACAAAAACAACAGCGACTTCAAATGAATTAGACGATTTAATATTTGCTTCAAAAATTTGTAAGCACACTAAATCTAACACAATTGTTTTGGCCAAAAACAAACAACTATGCGCTAGTGGCACAGGACAAACAAGTCGTGTTGACGCCTTAAACCAAGCCATTCACAAAGCACAATCTTTTAATTTTGATTTAAAAGGAGCCGTAATGGCAAGTGATGCCTTTTTCCCATTCCCAGATTGCGTAGAAATTGCAAACAATGCTGGTATTACCGCTGTAATTCAACCAGGTGGTTCTATAAAAGACCAATTAAGTATTGACTATTGTAATGAAAACAATGTTGCTATGGTAATGACAGGTACACGTCATTTTAAACATTAAAAAACGTCATATAGAGAACCCAAAATAGAGATACAAACCATCTTAATTTTGGGTTCTTTTTTTTTATCAAAGCCCTCTTCTAATTTGTTTTATTGGTAAAGTAAAAGAAAAAATAAAAAAAGTTTAGCAATAAACATCTTTAAACATATAAATAACGTATATTTTACTACTTTTACAGATAGTCTTAAGAATAAGATACAAATAACCCAAATAATTAAGAATAGCACATGGGATTTTTTGATTTCCTAACGGAAGAAATAGCCATAGATTTAGGAACCGCAAATACATTGATAATCCACAATGACAAAGTTGTTGTTGACAATCCATCTATAGTAGCAAGAGACCGCATAAGCGGAAAAATAATAGCAGTTGGTAAGGAAGCCAACATGATGCAAGGAAAAACGCATGAAAATATCAAAACAATTCGTCCATTGAAAGATGGTGTAATTGCCGATTTTGATGCTTCAGAACAAATGATAAGTTTGTTTATTAAAAATATTCCTGCATTAAAGAAAAAGTTTTTTAACCCAGCATTACGTATGGTAGTTTGTATTCCTTCTGGTATTACCGAAGTAGAAATGCGAGCTGTAAAAGAGTCATGTGAGCGTGTTAATGGAAAAGAAGTTTATTTAATACATGAACCAATGGCTGCTGCCATTGGTATTGGTGTAGATATTATGCAACCTAAAGGAAATATGATTGTTGATATAGGTGGAGGTACCACTGAAATCGCAGTTATTGCTCTTGGCGGTATTGTTTGTGATAAATCTGTAAAAGTTGCAGGTGATGTATTTACAAACGACATTATTTATTACATGAGAACGCAACATAACTTATATGTTGGAGATAGAACGGCCGAAAAAATTAAAATTCAAATTGGCGCAGCTACTGAAGATTTAGAGTTGCCACCAGAAGATATGAGTGTACAAGGTCGTGATTTGTTAACAGGGAAACCGAAACAAGTTCAGATTTCATTTCGTGAAATTGCAAAAGCTTTAGATAAATCTATTTTACGTATTGAAGACTCTGTCATGGAAACCTTATCTCAAACACCTCCAGAATTAGCTGCAGATATTTACAATACTGGAATTTATTTAGCAGGTGGAGGATCTATGTTAAGAGGTCTCGATAAACGTTTGTCCCAAAAAACAGATTTACCCGTTTATATTGCAGAAGACCCTTTAAGAGCAGTAGTAAGAGGTACAGGTATTGTGCTTAAAAACTTACCTAAATACAAAAGCGTATTGATTAAATAAAAAGTAAATAATGCAGCAAATTTTAAATTTTGTTATAAGAAACAAAACCTTTCTGTTGTTTTTATTACTTTTTAGTATTGCCTTAGCTTTAACCATTCAATCGCATTCTTATCATAGGAGTAAATTCATAAACTCAGCCAATGGATTAACAGGAGGAGTTTATAGCACCATCAATTCTGTTGACAAATATTTCAACTTAAAAACTGAAAATGATATTCTTTCGGAAGAAAACAAACGCTTAAGAGAACAACTATTTAATAGAAATACAACAACCGACTCTTCATTTATTGACACAACATATTCTAAATCAATATACAGAGTCACTATTGCAGATGTGTATAAGAACAGTTATTCCTCTACCAATAATTACCTCACATTAAACAAAGGAAGAAATGATAGTATTAAAGAAGATTTTGGCGTAATTACCTCTAAAGGAATCATTGGTATTATTGATAATACATCAAATAATTACTCAAGAGCTTTATCTATTCTAAACACAAGAAGTAGAATTAATGCGAAGTTAAAATCTACAAACCATATTGGTTCTTTAACATGGAATGGAGAATCTCCTATCTATGCTCAACTAGAAGATGTTTCTCAATTTGCACCTGTAAAAATTGGAGATACAATTCAAACAGGTGGACAATCTTCAATCTTCCCAAAAGGTATTGGTATTGGTACCATTTCTAGTTTTGAAAGTGATATTAGTGGCGACACCTACACAATACAAGTAAAATTGTTTAACGACATGACCAATATTGGCACCGTTTATATTTTAGAAAACTTAGACCGTAACGAAATCTTAAATTTAGAAAATAGTAGTGATGAATAATGTTACAGGCATAAATATCGCTAGGTTTATTTTACTATTATTAGCTCAGGTTGTGATATGTAATCAAATTAACTTTTTGGGATATATTAACCCATATATCTATATTATTTTCATTTTCCTATTTCCAATAAGGGAAGAACGTCTTGTTCTTTTACTAGTGAGTTTTTTACTAGGTATGTTTGTAGACATGTTTTCAGATTCTGGTGGAGTACATGCAGCTGCTGCTGTAAGTTTAGCCTATGTAAGACCTATACTTTTAAAAAGTGCGTTTGGTATGTTATACGAACACCAAAGTATAAAGTTTAGCAACACAGACATGGGCAGCTTAATATCCTATATTTCATTAGGTACTCTAATTCATCATTTAATATTGTTCTCATTAGAAATTTTTAACATTTCCAATATACTTTTAATCTTACAAAAAACGTTATTTTCTAGTATTTTCACTATAATACTAAGCGTATTGATTATAATTTTATTTAGCCGAAACAAAAAATGAGAAAATTATTATTACTAACCACTGTAATTCTTGTTGGTCTTGTTTTTATTGCGCGCTTGTTTTACCTTCAAGTTTACAATAGTTCTGCTTACAATATTTTTGAAGACACTGCCATTAGAAAAGAATACAATTACCCTAAACGTGGTTATGTCTATGACAGAAACGGAAAACTTTTAGTTGCCAATCAACCTTCTTACGATGTAATGGTGATTCCTAGAGAAGTTAAGCCTTTAGACTCATTAGAACTAAATGAATTCTGCGAATTATTAAAAATAACACGAGAAGAATACGATAAAAAGCTAAAAAGGGCCACTAATTACTCGCCAAGATTATCTTCACCTTTTGTACAACAACTGTCAAAGAAAGATTACGCTGTACTTCAAGAAAAAATGCGAAAATTTGAAGGCTTTTATATTCAAAAACGATCACTCCGTTCATATCAAACCAATATTGGTGCTAATGTATTAGGCGATCTAGGTGAAGTAAATCGTCAAACCATAAAAAATCAACCTTATTACGTTTTGGGTGACCTTATTGGTAAGCAAGGTGTTGAAAAAACGTACGAAGAAGTACTACGAGGAGTAAAAGGTATAAAGTTTATTCAAAAAGATCGTTTTAATAAAAATATTGGTCCTTTTAAAGAAGGAGCATTAGATACTTTACCTCAACCCGGAAAGGATATTACAATAACCATAGACTCAGAACTACAAGCTTATGGCGAGTTATTAATGAAAAACAAACGTGGTGGTATAGTCGCTATAGATCCTCAAAGCGGTGAAATATTAGCTATGGTTACAGGTCCAAGTTACAATCCTAATTTGCTTGTAGGAAGAGAACGTAATAAAAATTTTAGTCGATTATTTAGAGATACGATTAACATGCCCACTTTTGATAGGGGGTTACAGGCTCAATATGCTCCTGGTTCGCCGTTTAAAGTAATCAATGCTCTTATAGGGCTACAAGAAGGTGTGGTTTCCGTTAATGAAACATTTCCTTGTCGAATGGGTTACTATTATGGTAATCGACGTTTAACAGGTTGCCACCATCACAAAAGCCCAGTTTCTATGAACTCTGGTATTGCACAATCTTGTAATGCTTATTTTGTGAATGTATATCGTCGTATCGTAGATAAATATGATGACGCTGGAGATGGGATGAATATTTGGGCAAAACACGCAAAGAGTTTTGGGCTAGGTAACTTTTTAAATAACGATTTATCCGTAGGCCAACCTGGTCGAATTCCTGATGGAGATTATTATGACAAGGCATATGGTGATAATCGTTGGGGTTCAACCTATATCGTTTCTAACGCCATTGGTCAGGGAGAAGTTGAAGCCACGCCAATTCAGTTGGCTAATATGGCTGCAGCTATTGGTAATCGTGGATATTACTACACTCCACATATTATAAAAGACATTGAAGGCGACACCATAGATATTAAATATAGAACTCCAAAATACACCACTATTGATAAAGAACATTTTGAGCCTATAGTACAAGGGATGTTTGATGTTTATAACGAGGGTACAGCAAAACACATAAGAGTTCCTGGTATTGATATTTGTGGAAAAACAGGTACTGCTGAAAACTTCATAAAAATAGATGGAGTCAAAACACAACTTACCGACCACTCTATTTTTGTCGCGTTTGCACCTAAAGACAATCCAAAGATTGCGATTGCTGTTTTTGTTGAAAACGGATATTGGGGAGGTCGTTTTGCCGGACGAATGGCAAGTTTAATGATAGAAAAATATATTAAAGGTCATATTACACGAACCGACTTGGAAAAATGGATTTTAACCCATAGTTTAGAAAATGAATATAAAAAACCATATTCTGGAGAACCATTTAAAATAAATGGAGAGACCACCCTCCAAGTCATCGACAACTATGCTATTGAAAATCCAAATCAAAGCAACGTAAAATTATAATAACGCATGCTGAGAGAAAACCAAAGACGTTTTAAATTTGATTGGATTACGATTATCCTATTTTTATTATTACTAGGTTTTGGGTATCTTAATATTTTATCTGCATCTCATGAAGGAGAAATTACAAGTTATTTTGACACGAGTCAACTTTACGGTAAACACCTCGTTTTTATTGGCTTAACATTCCTTCTTATTGTTTTAATTCTTTCATTTGAAGCCAAATTCTATGAACAGTTTGCCAGCCTCATATATCTGGTCGCCATATTAGCTCTAATAGGTTTGTTTATTTTTGGTAAAGACGTTAATGGTGCACGTTCTTGGTATGGTATTGGCAGCATGACCATACAACCTAGTGAATTTGCTAAATTCGCCACTGCGCTCGCTGTTGCTAAGTATATTAGTGACCTGCAAACAAATATGCAGACCTTAAAAGATCAATTAAGGGTTACGGCCATTATTTTTATTCCAGCATTACTAATTTTACTTCAAAATGATGCTGGTAGTACTATCGTTTATTTAGCTTTTTTCTTTGTTTTTTATCGTGAAGGCCTACAACAAGTCTATTTAATTATCGCTTTATCTCTAATACTACTTGCTGTTTTATCCCTAAAGTTTGGCATTTTAATAACTGCAATTGTAACCATATTGGTTATTGCTAGCATTTACTTTTTTAGCAAGAAAAAACGCGGTTCTATATTGCAATATATTGTTGCACTTCTGGTCTGTATTAGTTTTTCTTATGGAGTAAAACTGTTCTATCAGCATGGATTAAAAGTTCACCAACAAAATAGAATTAGTCTTTGGTTACGATTAGAAAAAGATCCAGCGAAATTAGAACGCATGAAAAAAGCCGAAGCCTATAATCTTATTCAATCTGAACAAGCGATAAGTTCAGGTGGCATTTCAGGTAAAGGCTTCTTACAAGGCACCAGAACTACAGGCAAATTTGTACCAGAACAACATACCGATTATATTTTTAGTACTGTAGGTGAAGAATGGGGCTTTTTAGGAACAAGTTTTGTTGTCCTCATATTTGTACTCCTTATTATTAGAATTTTGTATTTAGCTGAAGGCCAAAAATCACAATTCAGCCGTGTGTATGGCTATGGTGTTGCTTCTATTCTATTTGTACATTTCACCATTAATATAGGTATGGTAATGGGCTTAATACCAACCGTTGGTATTCCCCTACCCTTTTTTAGTTATGGAGGTTCAGGACTTTGGGGCTTTACTATTTTACTGTTTATTTTTATAAAGTTAGATAGTAATAAAATTAATGAGTGGTAAATAAAAAAAGACCGCTTTATCAGCAGTCTTTTTTTTACAATATCTTAAGTGATAAGCTCTATTTTAAACTCGCTAAACTCGCTTTTATCGTTTCTATCTTAGCTAAAGCATCTGCTTCTTTCTTTTTCTCAGAAGCTACCACCTGTTCTGGCGCTCCAGCAACAAATCGCTCATTAGATAATTTCTTTTGAACAGATTTAAGGAAGCCTTCTGTATAGTTTAATTCTTCGGTTAACTTTTTAATTTCAGCTTCAACATCAATACTTCCTTCCATAGGAATAAAGTACTCATTAGATTTTACTCTGTATGTTAATGCTCCTTCAACAGCTTCTGTTACATATTCAAAGCTTTCAAGGTTTCCTAATTTTGAGATTACTTCATCAAACGTAGGTTTTACATTTTCATTATTAACGACAGAAAAACCAATAGCATCTTTAAACGCAATATTCTTTTGCTTTCTGATGTTTCTTAATCCAGAAATCACTTCAGATGCAAATTCAAATTCAGAAATCAAAGCTTCATTAATTGGCTTTGCTTCTGGCCACTTTGAAATGATTAAAGCTTCTTCTGGTGAACGTTCTTTAATATAATGCCAGATATCCTCAGTTAAAAACGGCATAAATGGATGAACTATTTTTAAGTTATCTTCAAAAATAGACATCACTTTTTCATAGGTCGTTCTATCTATTGGTTGCTGATATGCTGGTTTTACCATCTCTAACATCCATCCACAAAAATCATCATAAATCAATTTATAAATAGACATTAAAGCATCACTTAATCTGTATTTACTAAAGTGATCTTCTATCTCTACTAATACAGATTGAAATTTAGCTTCATACCATTCTAAAGCTATTTTACTAGAGTTAGGTTGTGCTATATCTGCAACTTCCCATAGATTGGTTAATTGAAATGCATTCCATATTTTATTTCCAAAACCTTTTCCTTGCTGACATAAGGTTTCATCAAACATTAAATCGTTTCCTGCTGCAGAACTTAACAGTAATCCTACTCTAACTCCATCGGCAGTGTATTCTTCAATAAGTTTTAAAGCATCAGGTGAATTTCCTAAAGACTTCGACATTTTACGTCGTTGTTTATCTCTAACTAATCCAGTTAAATAAACATTCTCAAAAGGTTTTTCATCTTTATATTCATAACCAGCAATAATCATCCGGGCTACCCAGAAAAATAGAATATCTGGCCCAGTTACCAAATCATTTGTTGGGTAATAATATTTTATTTCTTCGTTTTCAGGATTTCTAATCCCATCAAACACACTCATTGGCCAAAGCCAAGAACTAAACCAAGTATCTAAAGCATCTGTATCTTGTGTTAAATCTGAAGCTTGAAGTGCAGCGTTTGAAGTTTTTACTCTCGCTAGCTCTACGGCTTCTTCTATAGATTCTGCAACCACAAAATCCTCTTTTCCATCTCCATAGAAATAGGCAGGAATTTGTTGTCCCCAAAGTAATTGACGCGAAATGTTCCAATCGCGAATATTCTCCATCCAATGGCGATAGGTGTTTTCAAATTTCTTTGGAAACAATTTCACTTCTCCTGTTTTTAAAACGGCATCAATAGCAGGTTGTGCTAAATCTTCCATCTTTAAAAACCATTGATCACTCAACCTTGGCTCTATAACCGCTTTTGTACGTTCTGATGTTCCTACTTTATTGATGTGGTTTTCAGTTTTCACTAAAACACCAGCCTCTTCCAATTCTTTTGTAATGGCTTTTCTAACAACAAAACGATCTTGACCTTCGTAATGCATCCCAAAGCTATTTAAACTAGCGTCGGCATTAAAAATATCGATAACTTCTAATTGATGCTTATCTCCTAATACTTTATCATTTTCATCATGAGCAGGAGTTACTTTTAAACATCCTGTACCAAATTCAACATCCACATACTCATCTTCTATAATAGGAATAACACGTCCACAAATAGGAACAATCGCTTTCTTACCTTTTAAATGTGTAAAACGCTCATCATTTGGGTTAATACAAATAGCCGTATCACCAAAAATCGTTTCTGGTCGTGTGGTTGCGATGGTTAATTTTTCATCACTACCTTCAACTTTATATTCTAAATAATAAAGTAATCCCTGTTTTTCAACATGAATGACTTCTTCATCAGACAAGGTTGTTTTTGCTTCCGGATCCCAATTTACCATGCGATACCCTCTATAAATAAGACCTTTATTATATAAGTCAACAAAGACCTTAATTACAGCTTCCGACATATCGTCATCCATAGTAAATTTTGTACGATCCCAATCACAAGAACATCCAAGTTTCTTCAGTTGGTCTAAAATAACACCTCCATATTCTTCGGTCCATTCCCAAGCATGTACTAAAAACTCTTCTCTAGTTAAATCATTTTTATCTATACCTTGCTCTTTAAGTTTAGCTACAACTTTAGCTTCAGTGGCTATTGAGGCATGATCTGTACCAGGTACCCAACAGGCATTTTTACCCAATAAACGTGCACGACGAATTAAGACATCTTGAATGGTATTATTCAACATATGTCCCATGTGTAACACTCCTGTTACATTAGGCGGAGGAATAACTATGGTATAAGGCTCTCTTTCATCTGGTTTAGAATGAAAGTAATTGTGTTGCATCCAGTAATCGTACCATTTATTTTCTACTGACGACGCATTATATTTAGAAGGAATTTCCATGTTTGGTATTGTTTTTGTAATATAACAGACAAAAGTACTTATAATTCCTTTTTCGAAAAATTATTAGTGTAATAATATGGCATTAGAAACCATAATTTCTGTTAAATGAAATGTATTACGTCTAATAAATTTTGCTAGGAATTAAAAAGTAACTAGCTTTGACTAATCAATTTTAAAATTAAAATGATGAAAAATTTAATAGCAATTTTATTTGTAGGACTAATGAGCTTTGGTTCTTTCGCTCAAGAAAAGGTAGCAAAAATCGAATTTAAATCGACTGTAATCGATTATGGTACCATTGAAAAAGGAGCTGATGGAGTAAGAGTTTTTGAATTCACAAATACAGGTAACGCACCTTTGGTAATTTCTAATGTGAAATCTACTTGCGGTTGTACAGTACCTAAAAAACCTAAAGGACCTATTATGCCAGGTGAAACGGGCGAAATAGAAGTAAAATACGACACTAAAAGAGTTAATCCAATTAGAAAAACTATAACTGTTTTTTCTAATGCTGAAACTCCAACAGTAGCCTTAAAAATTAAAGGTTTAGTTGTTGATTCTAACAAAACTAGCGTATTAGAAAAGAAAAGCAAGAGTATGATTGAGCAATAAGCGCCAATCATAATAAAATTTACAATGAGCTCTCAAATTGAGAGCTCATTTTTTTTATGTTTTTTTTACATATTAACACTAATATTTTTCAGAACTTAGCAATTTAAAACCAATATCAAAATGCCAACAATTTCGAATAAAGGCATCAACATGCCAGAATCGCCAATTAGAAAATTGGTACCATATGCAGAAGCTGCTCATAAACAAGGAAAAACTGTCTATTATCTTAACATAGGTCAGCCAGATATAAAAACACCTACAATAGCATTAGATGCTGTAAAAACGCATTCATTAGATATTTTAGCTTATTCGCGTTCTGAAGGTTCTGAAAACTATAGAATGAAAATTGCTGAATACTACAAAAGAAATGATATACACGTTAGTCATAACGACATTATCGTTACCACAGGAGGAAGTGAAGCACTTTTATTTGCTTTTGGTAGTATTATGGACGTTGATGATGAGATTATAATCCCTGAACCTTTTTATGCTAATTACAATGGTTTCTCTACAGCTTCAGGTGTTAATGTTGTCCCTGTAATTTCTAAAATTGAAAACAATTTTGCCTTACCTCCTATAGAAGAATTTGAGAAGTTAATTACACCTAAAACTAAAGCCATTTTAATTTGTAACCCAGGAAATCCAACTGGTTACTTATATTCTAAAGAAGAAATAAAACAACTTGCAACTATTGTAAAGAAGCACGATTTATTTTTAATTGCCGATGAAGTTTATAGAGAATTTGTTTACGATGGCATTGAACATTATTCTATTTTACAAGAACCTGGTTTAGAAGAGCATGCTATTATTATTGATTCTGTTTCTAAACGTTATAGTATGTGTGGTGCACGTATTGGCTACTTAGTTTCTAAAAACAAAGAATTTATAAGAACCGCTTTAAAATTTGCTCAAGCAAGGTTAAGTCCACCAACTTTAGCACAAATAGCTAGTGAAGCTGCATTAGACACACCACAAAGTTATTTTGATGATGTAAAAGAAGAATACGTAAAACGTAGAGATATACTAATTGGTGAATTAGAAAAAATAGAAGGTGTTAAAGTTGCTAAACCAAACGGAGCATTTTACTGCATTGCTGAGTTGCCTGTAAAAAACTCAGATGATTTTGCTAAATGGTTATTAGAATCTTTTGATTACAATAACAATACAGTTATGGTTGCGCCTGCTGCAGGCTTTTACTCTACACCTGGCGTTGGATTAAACCAAATTCGTATTGCTTATGTTTTAAATGAAGATAGTTTAAGAATCTCTGTCAAAATTTTAGAAGAAGCCTTAAAAGTATATAAAGACTAATGACTATCATTAACAATACTTCATTAAAACCGTTTAACACTTTTGGCATTGAAGCTAAAGCACAATCTTTTTGCAATATAAATTCTATTAAAGACCTTAGTATTGTTTTAAAAGATCACCACTATAACCCCTTATTTATTTTAGGTGGAGGCAGTAATATGTTGCTAACAAAAGACATTGAAGCCTTGGTGCTTCACATTAATTTAAAAGGTATTGAAGTTGTAAGTGAAACAGAAAACACCGTTATTGTTAAAGCAATGGCTGGCGAAAATTGGCATAATTTTGTACTCTGGTGCTTACAACACAATTACGGAGGAATTGAAAATTTGTCATTAATTCCTGGAAATATTGGTACTGCTCCAATTCAGAATATTGGTGCCTACGGAGTTGAATTAAAAGATGTTTTTGTGAGTTGTGAAGCTATGAATATAAAGGATCAGTCATTAAAAACATTCAACAAATCCGATTGTAATTTTGGATATAGAGAGTCTATATTTAAGCAAGACTTAAAAGGACAATATATTATTACCAGCGTTAATTTAGAGCTTACTAAAACAAATCATCAATTACACACAGATTATGGCGTAATTAGAAACGAATTAGAAGCTAACGGTATTAAATCCCCAACAATTCAGGACATTTCAAATGCCGTAATAGCCATTAGGCAAAGCAAATTGCCGGATCCAAAAGAAATTGGTAATAGTGGTAGTTTCTTTAAAAACCCAATAATCTCAACAGAAGATTTTATTAAATTAGAACAGAATTTCCCAGACATACCATCATACAAAATATCAGATACAGCTGTAAAAGTACCCGCTGGATGGCTTATTGAAAAAGCAGGCTTTAAAGGCAAACGTTTTAAAGATTATGGTGTACACAATAAACAAGCTTTGGTATTAGTTAATTATGGCAACGCCGCAGGGAAAGATATATTAGAGTTAGCTCAATTAATACAGAGTACAATACAACGATTATTTAATATTAGTATAGAAACAGAAGTAAATATCATATAAGACAAAAGTCCCAATTAAGAATTAAGACTTTTGAATTTAGAATAATTTAAAAAAATGCTATTAATCAACCCTTTAAGGAGGTGAAATTATTCTAATACTATATTGTGAGCACCTCTATAAGGTGTATTTAATTATATTTACGTTTATAATTTAAATTTAGATCTTTTAAAATTCAGAAAATCAATATTTTAACATTTTGAGCATAACACCTACAGAGCAAAAAATAATAGATTATCTTCAAAAAGGGGATAAACGCGCTTTAAACTTACTTTACGAAAACTATTCGAACAGTCTGTATGGTGTGATTTTAAAAATTACAATTAACGAAGAGGTCGCACAAGATGCCTTACAAGAAACCTTCGTAAAGGTTTGGAAAAACGCTTCAAAATATGATGCCTCTAAAGCAAAACTCTTTACTTGGTTATTCCGAATTGCAAGAAATACAGCCATAGATAAACTAAGAAGTTTTAATAATCGTTTTCATAAAGAAGTCCAAATTGAAACTTCAAACGTATATATTCTACCAACAACAAATTTTAATCAAGATGTCATGGACATTAAAGAACATGTTGGTAGACTAGAAGAAAAATATCAAATTGTGTTAGATGCTTTGTTTTTTCAAGGAATGACACAACAAGAAGCTAGTGACGAATTAGATATTCCACTTGGCACTATTAAATCTAGATTAAAAATAGGATTGCGTGAACTGAAGAAAGTTTATAATCCATAAATTATTTGATCATGGAAACAAAATTACACAACTTTTTAAATTCTAACCTGCTTAATAAGTATTTGGTTGGAGACACGTCTATAGAAGAATCTAAAGACGTTGAACACTTTATTTCAAATTATCCTGAAGCAGCCCAAGCTTACGAAGAACTTCAAGATAATTTAGAGATTGTAGCAAAAGCTGGCGCTGTAGAAGCACCTAATCACATACTATCAAACCTATTAGATACTATAGAAGACACTAATGATACTAAAGTGATTCACTTGGCGCAAAATAGAAGAACACCTTGGTACAGCATTGCTGCTAGTGCCGCCGCCATTTTATTCGCTGTAACATCATTTATACTGTATCAAAAAAACATACAATTAAATCAGGAAAACAATATTGTAGTTGAAGAAATTTTTGATTTACGAAGTGATATAGAAAGTAACAATTCTAAATTAGACCAATTATCTAGAGAGTTACTAAAACTAAACAATCCTGACGCTAGGAAGTATGTTATTAATGGTAACGAACGTGCTAAAAACTTAAAAACTGTAGCCTATATTAATCCGGTTGAAAAAACCTCTATGATTGATGTTATTACTCTTCCTCAATTACCAGAAGAACAACAATATCAAATTTGGGCGGAATTACAAGACCGAATGGTTAACCTAGGTATTTTAGATGAATCTGATCGCAGATTAAAACAGATTCCATATATGGAAGATGCCTTAGCACTCAGCATTAAAATTGGTACTAAAGGCAATAATGCCAACGAAAACGACACTGAAGTTGCTGAGATTTCTTTAAAAGATAAATAAGCAGAACAACTTTATATAAATTAAAAGAGGCGCAATAAAAATTGCGCCTCTTTTTGTTTTATTAAAAATAACCTACTCCTTTTCGAAAACTGTTTTGTGAATAATCCCACCAATAATAGCGCCTACTATTGGAGCTACCCAAAACAACCAAACTTGAGATAAATAAGCCCCATCAGCAAATATAGCTTGACTTAAAGATCTTGCTGGATTTACCGATGTATTTGTAATAGGAATACTAATTAAGTGAATTAAAGTTAAAGCTAAACCAATAGCAATAGGAGCAAACCCTTTTGGTGCTCTAAAATTTGTACTCCCTAAAATGACAATTAAGAAAAAAGCCGTTAGCACAACTTCTGCAATTAAAGCAGACATCATACTATAACCATCAGGTGATAACGCATCATATCCATTAGCGGCAAAACCTCCTACTCCATCAAAACCTGCTTTGCCAGAAACAATAAGATACAATACACTGGCTGCTGCTACAGCACCAACTACTTGAGCAACAATATAACCTAATAAATCTTTAGCTTCAAATTTTCCACCAGCCCAAAGTCCAATAGAAACAGCAGGATTAAAATGACCTCCCGAAATGTGTCCAACAGCGTAAGCCATAGTTAATACAGTAAGACCAAATGCTAAGGCAACACCTACAAATCCAATTCCTAGTTCAGGAAATCCAGCAGCAAAAATTGCACTACCACAACCACCAAATACAAGCCAAAATGTTCCGAAGAACTCTGCGAATAATTTTTTCATAATTCTTAAATTAATTTAGTTAGTAATAATTGTTTTATTAGTAATAAGACACAGCATCAATAAGTTAAGTCACAAAAGAATTGAGCAAAAATAAATGTAAAAGCATTATCTTTGCATTAAATTTAAGCAATTAGGTGCAGCATCCGTAGTTAAAAACTCCATTATTCACTGAAATTAAATTATGGATTGATAATCTGACCATCTAAATACAATAAAAGACAAATGAAACTATTACTAATTACATTAGGATTATTAGCTTTAGCAGTAGCAGGAATCGCTATAAAAATATGGGCAAAAAAAGACGGTAAATTTGCGGGTACTTGCGCGAGCCAAAACCCCATGCTTAACAAAAACGGGGAAGCTTGTGGTTTTTGTGGGAAAACACCAGACGAATACAAAGACTGTAACGAACCTCAACATTCTTAAGACTTAATGACACTTCCCTCAATACTATTTTATGCATTTATTGCAGTTGTTAGTATTCAAATTATATATTATCTTAGTTTTCTTTTCACTTTTGGTGTTAAGCATGCTGAAACACGACTAAAAAAGCACATTCCAATATCTGTAATAATATGTGCTAAAAACGAAGCCGAAAATTTAAAGAAAAATATTCCCTTAATATTAAACCAAGCCTATTCAGATTTCGAAATTGTCTTAGTTAACGATAGTTCGTTTGACAATTCATTAGAAATCATGAAAGATTTTGAAGCCAAAAACAACAATATTAAACTTGTTGATGTAAAAATAAATGAAGCATTCTGGGGAAATAAAAAATACGCACTCACTTTAGGTATAAAAGCCTCTAAACATGATTTTTTAGTTTTTACTGACGCGGATTGCATACCAAATTCTAAACATTGGCTAGCACATATGAGCAGTGGTTTTTCTAACCAAAAATCTATTGTATTAGGTTATGGTGCTTATGCTAAAAAGAAATTTTCTTTTTTAAATAAACTTATCCGTTTTGAAACCGTAATGACTGCTTTACAATACTTTTCTTATGCCGAAATGAGCTTACCTTATATGGGAGTGGGCCGCAACATGGCGTATAGAAAAGATTTATTCTTTAATAATTGTGGGTTTAACAATCACATGTCTATTAAATCCGGTGATGACGACTTATTTATAAATGAAGTCGCAAACACCACGAATACAGCCATCTGTTTCAGTAAAGAAAGTTTTACAATTTCTGAACCTAAGACAACATTAAAGGCGTGGATTCTTCAAAAAAGAAGACATATTAGCACCGCAAATTTTTACAAATTGAAGCATCAATTATTATTAGGTGTATTTTATATTACTCAATTATTATTCTGGACTCTAGGAATTTCACTTATAATTTTAGGATTTTCTTGGCAATGGATTATTGCTTTAATTAGCTTACGACTTGTAGTACAGTGGTTAAGTTTTGGATTTACAGCTAAAAAATTTGAAGAAACAGACCTTATTATCCTTGCTCCTTTTTTAGAATTATTTCTTATTACTACACAATTAAGTATCTTTATAACTAATCTGATATCTAAGCCTAAACATTGGAAGTAAAAGAAGCTATAAACAAAGCAAAAAATAATAATCAAATTGCATTTAATTTTCTCCTAGACTCGTATTGGAATGATGTCTATGCTTTTCAACTTAAACGCACCATGAACGAAAATGATGCAGAAGACATAACCATACAGACATTCTCTAAGGCTTTTGACAAGATTGGCACCTATAATGAAGACTATAAATTTAAGACTTGGCTTCTCACTATCTCGAAAAATATTCATATCGATTTAATTAGAAAACAAAAGCAATCAATCAGAAATACATCTAAAGACGACGATAACCAATATTTTGATATTGTCGATGATTCACCAACACCTGAAGATAAAATTATTACAGAGCAGAATCTTGCAAACCTTCTAAAGGACATTAAGAAACTAAAACCACATTACCAAGAAGTCATTAACTTAAGGTACTTTCAGGAACTGAGTTACAAAGAAATTTCTGAAGAACTAAATGATCCTATAAATAATGTAAAAGTTAAACTGCTGCGTGCAAAAAAACTATTGGCTGCAATTATTACAAAATCTTAATATTGCCTTCCTTTAAAAAATTGAATGCCTTCAGGATTTAAACAACAAATAATTTTTACACCGTATTAAGTCCGCTTCATTACTCTAAACTTTTTTATTATTTACTTCGTATCTTTGCGTCTTGAAATTGAGAATTGCATGGAAACCAAAATTGCTTCAAACATTTTACCTGAACGTAAACCAAAATGGCTTAGAGTTAAATTACCAACTGGCAAAAAATACACAGAATTAAGAACCTTAGTAGATAAGTACAAATTAAATACCATTTGTACGTCTGGAAGTTGCCCAAACATGGGCGAATGTTGGGGAGAGGGCACAGCTACATTTATGATTTTAGGAAATGTATGTACACGTTCTTGTGGTTTTTGTGGTGTAAAAACAGGCCGACCAGAAACGGTTGATTGGGACGAACCAGAAAAAGTAGCACGTTCTATAAAGTTAATGCAAATTAAACATGCCGTTTTAACAAGTGTAGACAGGGATGACCTTAAAGATATGGGAAGTATTATGTGGGCAGAAACTGTAAAAGCAGTTAGACGCATGAATCCTGAAACAACATTAGAAACATTAATTCCAGATTTTCAAGGTATTGAAAAACATATCGATCGTATCATAGATGTAGCACCAGAAGTTGTGTCTCATAATATTGAAACTGTAAGACGCCTAACTCGTGATGTAAGAATACAAGCGCAATACGACAGAAGTTTAGGAGTTTTAAAATATTTAAAAGCCCAAGGGCAACGTAGAACCAAATCCGGAATTATGTTAGGCCTAGGTGAAGAACGTGAAGAAGTGATACAAACCCTTCACGATTTAAGAGCTAACGATGTAGATGTTGTTACTATTGGTCAATACCTCCAACCAAGTAAAAAGCATTTACCTGTAAAACAGTTTATCAATCCAGATCAGTTTGATGAATATAAAGCTATTGGTTTAGATTTAGGCTTTAGACATGTAGAAAGTAGTGCTTTAGTAAGATCATCATACAAAGCTCAAAAACATATTAATTAATGATTACGATAGCCATTAACGGCTTTGGCAGAATTGGCCGCCGCGTATTTAGATTAGCCTTAGAGCATCCAGAAATACAAATTGTTGCTATTAATGATTTAGCCGATTCTAAAACCTTAAGTCACTTATTAAAGTACGATAGTATTCATGGCGTATTAAAAGACACGATTTCTTTTGATGAACACCATATTATTGTAAATAATATTTCAATCCCTTTATATAGAGAATCGCATCCTAAAACATTAGATTGGTCTAAAGTTCAACCAGATTTTGTTATTGAATCTACAGGGAAATTCAAAACAAAAACAGAACTAGAGCACCATATACAAAATGGCGCAAAAAGAGTTATTCTATCAGTTCCGGCATTAGAAGATGATATTAAAACAATTGTTTTAGGTGTTAATGATAACACATTAACAGGTTCTGAAACAATTATATCAAACGCATCTTGTACTACAAATAATGCCGCTCCAATGATTGCTCTAATAAAAGAGCATCTTGGTATAAAGCAAGCTTATATTACTACAATTCACTCATATACTACAGACCAAAGTTTACACGATCAACCGCACAAAGATCTAAGACGAGCTAGAGCAGCAGGACAATCTATAGTACCAACCACAACTGGAGCCGCTAAAGCACTAACAAAAATTTTCCCAGACTTGTCTGATGTCATTGGTGGATGTGGTATTAGAGTACCAGTTGCAAATGGCTCGTTAACAGATATTACCATAAATGTTGAAAAACCAACATCTATCTCAAAAGTTAACGAAATATTTAAAAATGCAGCTGATTATCAGCTAAAAGGCATCCTTGAATATACTGAAGACCCAATTGTATCTATTGATATTGTTGGAAATCCACACTCTTGCATCTTCGATTCGCAAATGACTTCAGTAATCGGTAACATGGTAAAAATAGTAGGCTGGTACGATAATGAAACAGGATATAGTTCAAGAATTTTAGATTTAATTTGCAATTTAACCGATAAATAACCACTTTTATCGAATAAATAATTATATTTGCTTGAATTAAAGTGAGCTGAATGTCCCTAATCAAATATTACATATTTGTATTTCTAGCATGTTTTTGTAGTCTTATTTTCGCGCAACAAGATAGCGATGAAGATAAAGACATGCTAGCATTAAAGCTTCAGAACCACTTAGAGCAAGCTAAACTTGAGAGTAATCGTGGCGACTATTACAATGCTAAAGATAATCTAAACAAGGCACTTGTAATTGCAGAAAAAATTGACGATAAGTCTAACCAAGGTACAATTCATACCAAAATAGCAAAAGTTCAATTTTTAGTTAATGAGGAATCACAAGCTAAAATTTCGCTTAACAAAGCCATTCAAATTCAACGTGAAAATAATGATTATGGTAACCTTGCTGTTACTTATAATATAAAAGGTGTAATTCACAGCACACAAGAAGAATACAAAAAAGCTTTAGAATATTACAATTCTGCAAAAAACCTATTTGAACAAGAAGGCTTAGAAGCTTATATTTCAGAGGTCACACTCAATGAAGCAAAAATCTATATTGCTCAAAAACGGTACGAAGAAGCAAAATCAGAATTAGAGAAAACCATACTTATAGCCAAGAAACACGATCAAAAACGTCGCCTTAGCAGTGCTTTAATTCAGAGTGGAAAAATTTATAGTGAGCTAAATAATCTCAAGATGGCATTATCTCAAACCGAAGAAGGTTTAGCCATTGCCCAATCACAAAAAATCATAGAAAATGTAAATGAGGCTTTCCTTACTCTGAGTGCTATTCATGAAAAAAATGGAGATTATAAAAATTCCCATAGTTATATCAAAAAACATATTCAACTATCCGATTCTATATTAAATGTAAAACGAGCAAACTTAGCACCAGGAATATCTAGCCAATATATTAATAATTATAAAGATGCTGAAAACGCACAATTAAAAGCACAAATAGACGAAGTTAGTGCCGAAACTGCCTTTTCTAAAATCACAACAATTTTAAGTATTGCCTTAATAACCATTTTGTCGCTATTAACGTTATCTCTGTATAAAAACAACAATATAAGACTCAATACCAACACTATGCTTCATAAAAAGAATGATGAGCTTATTGTTGCCAAAGAGAAAGCAGAACTAGCTTCTAAAACAAAAGCTAACTTCTTATCTACTGTAACTCATGAGTTACGTACTCCGTTATATGCCGTTACAGGACTTACGAATATGCTATTGGACGAAGATCCTAAAGAACACCAAATACCACATTTAAAATCTTTAAAATTCTCTGGAGATTACCTACTAACCTTTATCAACGATATTCTTCAAATTAATAAAATTGAAGCCAATAAAGTAGAGTTAGATCCTGAAAATTTTAATCTTAAAAATAAATTAGAAAACGTTATATCTGCTCTTAGCAATTCGGCTAACGATCAAGATACGACAATACATTTTGACTATGAAGAAGGGCTACCAGAATCATTTATTGGTGACCAACTAAAGATTTCCCAAATCTTAATTAACCTACTTGGTAATGCTATTAAATTCACAAAAGATGGAGACATCTGGGTGAGAACGTACAAAACTGATGTCAAAGACAACGTGTACAATCTTCGCTTTGAAATTGAAGATAATGGTATTGGTATTACAAAAGAAAAACAAGACCAAATGTTTGACAGCTTCTCTCAAGGCTCTGTACAAATTAACAGAAAGTACGGAGGTACTGGTCTAGGTTTATCTATTGTAAAAGGATTAATTCAAATTCTAAAAGGAAAAATTTACTTAAAGAGTGAACTTGGTAAAGGTTCTACATTCGTCTTTGAGATTCCTTTAGAGTATGACAAAAACGCCGAAAAACCTCAAGTAGAAGAAGTTAAAAAAGTTAATAAGATGGAAAGTTTGGATTTAAGTAACGTTAAAATTCTAATTGTAGAAGACAACAAGATTAATCAAATGATTACTAAAAAGATTCTCAACAAGATGAATCTGTACTGTGATGTGGTTGATAATGGTGAAGCTGCAGTAGAGCAAGTAAAAGAAGTAGCATACGATGTCGTTTTAATGGATATTCATATGCCAGGAATTAGTGGATTAGAAGCCACAAAAATCATTAGAACTTTTGATAAAGAACTCACCATTTTTGCCCTAACAGCAGTAACGTTAGAAGACAAAATGCACGAATTTGGCGAAGCTGGTTTTGATGATATTATTTCTAAACCTTTTAAACAAGAGGATTTTGAAGACAAATTACATGCTGCTCTTTCCGGTGAAAAAATTATATCTAGTTTTTTTAACTAACAAACGCACTAACTGCAGCATTAAACTGTTCTGAATTATCTATTTTTATTTGAATAGGCAAATAATACAATTTACTTTTTAACTCTTCATAACCGGACAAACGCACATAGTCCTTTTCCGTTGTAATAATTAACGATTTTGAAGCTAAGGTTTCAATATCTGAAACTTTAAAACTATAGTGATCGCTAAATTCCATGTGATCAAACTCTAACCCTTTTTCAACTAAGAAATCTACCAATGGTTTTGCATTAGCAATGCCTGTAACTAAGGTGAATTTTGGAAGCTTTACTAACTCTAACACTTCATATTCTGAAATCACATCGGTCGCATAATCCACATAACTAAAAAATAGTTTTTGATGGTTTTTTAATTTCAACTTAGAAGTAATCTTCTGTTTTTCAGCTTCAGAAAGATCCTTCTTACATTTTGTAACAACAATTAAATCGGCCCTTTTTGCTCCAGATCTTGGCTCACGCAAGTTTCCTGTAGGCAAAACAATATCTTTATAATAAAGATTATTATAAGCCGTTAGTAGAATATTACATCCCGCTTTTACTTTTCTATGCTGAAAAGCATCATCTAACAAAATAACTTCCGGTAGCGAGTTTAAAGTTCTAAGTTCTGCAATTCCATTTTGTCGGTCAGCGTCAACAGCAACGGTTACATTACTAAACTTTCTATAAAACTGAAAAGGCTCATCTCCTATAGTATCTGCACTCGCATATTTATCTGCTAAAACAAAACCGTCTGTTTTACGTTTATAACCTCTACTTAATGTAGCAAGCTCTTTATTGTCCTTAAGAAGTCTAATTAAATATTCTATCATTGGTGTTTTCCCTGTTCCACCTGTACTAAGATTACCAACACAAATCACAGGGAAATCATACGACTTAGAGGTTTTAAAACCAGAATCGTACAGCCAATTACGCAACCAAGTAATGACATAATAAATGGGTACAATAGGAAACAATATGATGCGGATAATCTTCATGTGTTTTTAATTATAGCATATTTCTGTCACATGGAACATCACAATAACCATAGTGTTTTAAAGGCAAAATGGAGGAATGATGTTTCACGAGTACTAAATTATATTATTTTTGAAACAAATATACACTTATGATTATACAAGACGTAATTAATCACTTGCACGATTTAGCACCTTTAGCTTATGCTGAAGATTTTGATAATGTTGGACTTTTAGTAGGTGATAAAAATGAAACTGTTTCTGGCATCTTAGTCACACTAGACACACTAGAGACTGTTGTAGATGAAGCTATTGAAAACAATTGTAATCTTATTGTAAGCTTCCATCCTATCATATTTTCAGGTTTAAAAAAATTAACAGGCAAAACATACGTAGAGCGTGTTGTTATTAAAGCTATTCAGCATAAAATTGCAATTTTTTCAATTCATACGGCTTTAGATAATGCAATTGAAGGTGTTAATTCTATTATTTGTGATCAATTAGGTTTAAAAAACAAAAAAATATTAATTCCACAATCTGGTACAATAAAAAAATTACAAACTTATGTTCCAAAGGCAAATGCAGAATCTCTAAGAACTGCTTTATTTAAAGCTGGCGCAGGAAACATTGGTAATTACGAATCTTGTAGTTTTAATATGAAAGGTGAAGGAACTTATTTAGGAAATGAAGATTCTAATCCGGTAATTGGTGAAAAAGGAAAATTACATACCGAAAAAGAAACTGCAATTTCCGTGACGTTCAAAAAGCATTTAGAATCTAAAATTTTAAAGACTTTATTTGAAACGCATCCATATGAAGAAGTGGCTTACGAGATTTCAACCTTAGAAAACAACAATCAGCATATTGGAATAGGCATGATTGGAGAGCTCGAAAACGCCATGAAAACCGAAGAATGCCTCAATTTTATTAAAACTAGAATGCAAACAGAGTGTATTAGACATTCAAAATCGCTAAATAAACCTATTAAACGAATCGCCGTTTTAGGAGGTTCCGGAAGTTTTGCCATAAGCGCCGCAAAAGCTGCAAACGCTGACCTTTTGATTACAGCAGACCTAAAATATCACGACTTTTTTAGTGCAGAAAACGCTATAGTTTTAGCAGATATTGGACATTATGAAAGCGAACAGTTCACAAAATCGTTTTTAGTAGACTATCTCTCGAAAAAAATCACTAATTTTGCAATCATTTTATCAAAGAAAAATACAAATCCGATAAAGTATTTATAATTATGGCAAAAAAAGCTGAAGTTTCTGTTGAAGAGCGATTAAGAGCACTATATGATTTACAATTAATTGACTCTAGAGTAGACGAAATAAGAAATGTCAGAGGTGAGCTTCCTTTAGAAGTTAGAGATTTAGAAGACGAAGTTGAAGGGCTTAACTTAAGATTGGAAAAGTTAAATGATAGTCTTGCTATTATTGACGATGAGATTAAAGGAAAGAAAAACTTAATTGAAGAAGCAAAATCTTTAATCACAAAATACAGTGAGCAACAAAAAAATGTTAGAAATAACAGAGAATACAACTCATTGACAAAAGAGGTTGAATTTCAAGAATTAGAAATTCAATTAGCTGAAAAGCACATCAAAGAATTTAAAGCTCAGATAGAGCAGAAAAAAGTAGTCATTTCTGAAACTAAAGACCGTTTAAAAGATCGTAATGCGCACCTTAAACACAAAAAAGGTGAACTAAACGAAATTTTAAAAGAAACAGAAAAAGAAGAAGAAGCACTTATCAACAAATCATTAGATTTTCAAAAGAAAATTGATGAGCGTCTTGTTAAAGCATACCTTAGAATTAGAAACAACGTTAAAAATGGTTTAGCTGTTGTTGCTATTGAGCGTGGAGCATCTGGAGGTTCTTTCTTTACTATTCCTCCACAAGTACAAGTAGAAATTGCTTCTCGTAAGAAAGTAATTACTGACGAGCATAGTGGACGTATCTTAGTTGATGCTGCACTAGCTGAAGAAGAAAAAGTAAAAATGAATAAATTATTTGCTAAACTTAGTAAATAAACATTAAACACATCATGTATCTAAGCCTTTGCCAACGCAAAGGCTTTTTTTTATTTAATATAATTTTATAATAAGGATTTGCAATTTTCTACGACTACTTAATTAAAGAAAATTAAAGCATGAAAAAGTTACTAAGTATTTTAACTATAGCCTTAGTGTTCAGTTGTCACAACCAAGCACAAACAAACCCAAAGCAACAAGCTGTAATCGACGCAGAACCCGTAGTGGTGCCGTTAAAAGACGGTAAAGCAAAAGCTTATTTTGCAAGTGGTTGCTTTTGGTGTGTAGAAGCGATTTTTGAGAGTGTAAAAGGCGTTGAAGAATCTATTTCAGGATATGCTGGTGGATATACTAAAAACCCAACTTATGAAGCAAGCAATACGGGTAGAACCGGCCACGCAGAAGCTGTAGAAATTATTTATGATCCTGAAGTCGTAAGTTTTGCAACTTTAGTAGATGTGTATTTTGGTTCTCAGAATCCTACTCAAGTTAATGGCCAAGGACCAGATCATGGCTCGCAATACCGCTCTATTATCTTTTATCAAAACGATGAACAAAAGCAAATCATAGAAGATAAAAAAGCAGCATTAGCCAAAGAATTAGATGCCACTATAGCTGCTGAAGTTTATCCATTCCAAAAATTTTGGATTGCCGAAGATTACCACCAAAACTATGAACGCTTACATCCTAATCAAGGCTATATAAGAAATGTTTCTATTCCGAGATTAAATAAATTCAAAGCTAAATTCCCTGAGTTATTGAAGGAGAATAAAAACCATTAAATAAAAAGATCTGTCAGGTTTTAAAAATCTGACAGGTCTTAAACAATTATAAAAAAAAATTACTCTAAAAGATACTCCACTTCAACCCCTATCATGGGATTTAAAAATCCCACTTTAGTGCGTTTCGGATTTTTATAATCAATAGCTCCACGCCTCCAGCCTGAGTTATGGTAATTAGACCAAGTCTGCAACGTCTTATCCTCTGTAAATGTATACCTATACATGGGACCAAAATAAGCGTACTTTTTTACTTTACCATGTGTATTAACCATTTCTACACCTACACACATTCCATTTTCAGGAAAGGGAATGCCTAAATCTTCAACATTAACCCATAATTTATATTTTTTATTTTTAGGTTGAACGTATATATTTTTATTATACAATAATTCTCCTGGTGCATTAGCAATAGAATCAAACTGATAAAATTTCACATTAAAAGTGGCTATATATTCGGCATCATTTCTCTTTTTTAGGCTGATGTAAACCCCATTTACTTTTCCTGTTTTGTTTTCAGGGTTCTCGATTAAAACAGCCGTTTCATAACCAATTAAAGACGTCACACTCTGATTACCCTCACGCTGTTCACCTAAAATTTCCCTTTTACCATATTTTAATTTTTTACTAGAAATAAGAACCTCATCTAAACCTTCTGTTTTTGGCGCTAATAAAACGTTATAAATCAAATCATCTTTAAACAAATTGACAGGTATAAATTGAGACTCATACCCTATTGTTGAAACTTTTAAAGTATCTGTATGAACATTTTTCACCTTCAACTTAAAGCTTCCTAATTCATCTGAGTAGGTTCCTTTCCCGTTCTTTAAAAGAATATTTGCATACGCTATAGCTTCACCTGTTAAAGAATCTTTTACAACTCCATTAATGCTTTGAGCTGCACAAAAATTGATACTAAGTAGAAAGATTAGACGTTTTATTGTATTCAAATTAAAATTTATTAATCGGTAAGTGAGTGTTTACATTTAGCTTAAAAACGAGTTAACACTCAATTTCTGCTGCGTTGCGTCATAAAAAAACCACTAGATTTTTGTGGCCTTCAACTCAAAAATCATAGGAAATAATTGATGCTTCATCTTATACATTTCGGATTCTGTTTTTATTAAATCTGGAAACACGTCATAAGGACTTTCGTCATATTCATTAAGATAGTCAATTTGTAAACCGGCTTCAATAAGCGCGTTAACAACTTCGCTTAAGCCATGATTCCAACCATACTCTTTACTGACCATTTTTGAATCCTGATTAGCATAAGTCCCTTCATATTCGTCATAAATCACTTCATCTTGACTGTAATGATATATCATTTTTGGTTGCCCATCTACATAATCAAACATCCATGCAATAGGATGAAATTCTACAATGTAAAATGTTCCTCCAACGTTTAAGCGTTCAGCAATCATTTTAGCCCAAGGCTTTAAATCTGGCAACCAACCAATAGTTCCGTAACTGGTAAATACAATATCAAAAGTTTCAGAAATATGTTTAGAAGTCTCTAAAACATTGCAGCATACAAATTCTGCATCGAGTTGTAATTCGGTATTTAATTCCTTCGCTAATTTCACACCTTCATTACTCAAATCTACACCAGTACACTTTGCTCCCATCCGACTCCAACTCAATGTATCTTGACCAAAATGACACTGCAAATGCAATAACGACTTCCCGTTTACGTCACCCAACGCCTTTAACTCATAAGGCATTAATGATGTTTTTCCCGCTTTAAAAGCGTCCATATTATACATTTCACTTTGAGCATGTATGGCTACTTTTTTATTCCAGGTAGCCTTATTCACTTCAAAATAATTAGTATCGTCTTTCATGGTTGATTAATTTAGCGTGTAATTTACTATATCTTTTTTAATATGAAGTCATTAAATCTAGGTCTCATCTGTTTACTACTTGTTTTGAACTGTAAATCTGATCCACAACAAACAAGCTTAAAAACCGACACTCAAGAATTATCCATAGCTAAAAAAATTGCAAACGCCCATGGTTTTGAACATTGGAAGAATGTCTCTGAAATAAAATTCACCTTTCAAGTAGATACCGACAGCAGAGAAGGAAAAGGACGGTCTTGGTCTTGGTATCCTAAAACGGACGAAGTACTTTTTGAATCTTTACATGGAGAACAACGATATTCTAGAAAGCATATGGACAGTATACAAATAGCCAATGATAGAGGCTTTATTAATGATAAATTCTGGCTTTTGGTTCCTTTTCAATTGGTATGGGACACTTCTGCTACAATTTCTGAACCCACAAAAGCACAAGCTCCAATTAGCAAAACCGAATTAAATAAGATAACCCTTACCTATTCTAACGAAGGCGGTTACACACCAGGCGATGCTTATGATATTTTTTATGATGAACAATTTATAATAAGAGAGTGGGTTTACAGAAAAGGTAATTCAGCAGAACCTTCACTAACTACAACTTTTGAAAATTACAAAAATTACAATGGCATTAAAATAGCGACAGATCACAAACAAGAAGGTGGCAATTGGAATTTGTATTTCACAGATGTCAGTATCACTTTGGATGATCAGAAATAAGGCTGTATTTTTGTAATCTATAATGTAAGATTCGTGTTCTAAGTTTTAACTTAAAATACATAGCTTACATTTTCCGCCTTAGGGCGTCTATATATATTAAAAGCACTTCATTTTTTTATATTGAAGTGCTTTTTTCTTGAGACATATAAGAAGAAACAGACTTAAACGCTTTGCAAATCAATAGCGACATTAAATCTAAAAGAGGTTCCTATTCCTGTTTCACTTTCTAAAATTAAGTTTCCTCCTAACATTTCTATATAGGCTTTAGATATAGATAAGCCAATACCAGAGCCATGAAGAGCATTTTTATTACCGACATCAACCTGATAAAAAGGATTAAAAATAGTCTCTTTTTTATCATCAGGAATACCAACACCTGTATCTTTTATAAAAAATTCTAATTGAGACGCAGAACTATCCAAACTACAACTAATATAAATTCTATCTCCTTTAGAAGTGTATTTTACAGCATTCTCTATTAAATGCTTTAATACTGCTGTAAGCTTATCGTTATCTGAATTTATTAGACTCTTACTTTCAGGAATAAAATTATTTAATGTAAACTCAACATTTTTCATTTCTGCTTCTGGCAAGAACAACTCATAAATAGACCGAATACACTCGTTCACATTAAACAACGATTTTCTAACAGCCATTAGACCTGTTTCAATCTTAGATATATTTAAAATATCTGTAATTACATCTAATAACTCATTACCACTCCCTTCTATCACCTTAACATATTCTTGGTATTCTTCATCTTGCTTGTGGTAAGCTTTTAAAAGTTCAGCACTACCCAAAATACCATACATTGGTGTTCTAATTTCGTGACTCATATTGGTTAAAAATGCAGATTTTAACTGATCGGACTCTTCTGCACGCTCTTTTGCAATAATTACATTTTTATGCTTTTCAAGAAGTTCATCTTGTAATTGATTTTCTTTTAATAATGCATTGTGTAAACGATCGACTAAAAACGAAACTGAAAGAACTGTAAGCAGTCCAAAAAGTACATTATTAATAAAGACAACAAATAATATTTCTATTGGTGACTCTGAAAAAAACCGAATATCTACCCACTTAACATAATCAACAATCAATACAATAGCATAAAACACCGCAGATACTACAACAGAATTAACACCTGCTTTTTTTCCACTATAAAGTGTTATTAGAATGCTAAGCATAAAAAGCAAAATAGTTCCATTACCATTAAGCCCTAGATCTATAATTAAAGCAAAAGACAACAAAAACAAATTGATGGAAAAAATGGTTTTCTTTGTTGTTAGATGCATTCGTTTATTAAAAAGTAAAAACAGCATAACCAAAACAGCTACAGTATCTATTACAAAAACAAAGTCTTTATCTAATGCAATAGCCATTCCTGCACTAGGAATATAAGATATTAAACTTAAGGCAAGGGTTAATATTAAAATAGAGACAAACAGTTTATCTCTAAAATAGGTTAAGTCTTCTTTTTCTTTTTGATTAGAAAAACCACTATACTCAATATACCATT
This sequence comes from Winogradskyella psychrotolerans, assembly GCF_018860565.1. Lineage (GTDB taxonomy): Bacteria > Bacteroidota > Bacteroidia > Flavobacteriales > Flavobacteriaceae > Winogradskyella > Winogradskyella damuponensis. The sequence goes on along the minus strand of NZ_JAHKPS010000029.1, from coordinate 251,453 downwards.
GGCGATAGGACAACCAAAGTTTTTTTAGCATATACAAAATTATTATTCGCTATTTATTTAGCCGAAAAAATGTGCGTAAAACTATTTAATTCTTTTTAATTCTTATGACACTTTCTGAATTAATCGATTAACGGAAATTTAATATAATTATGCTATTTTTGTTACAAACCGAAAAACCTTTCAAATTGTCCAACTACAACCCCAGTCTTGATTATGCTAAGGCGCAAGACAAATTAGACGAATTATCTCATTATAGAACTCAATTTCATATTCCAAAAGACAAACACGGAAATGAACTTATTTACCTCTGTGGCAACTCTTTGGGACTTCAACCCAAATCTACAAAGTCTTATATCAATCAAGAACTAGAAGATTGGGCAAATCTAGGTGTAGAAGGTCATACAGATGCCAAAAACCCTTGGTTACCATATCATGAATTCCTAACAGAAGCCACAGCAAAATTAGTTGGCGCAAAACCAATTGAAGTGGTCACTATGAACTCTTTAACGGCAAATCTGCATTTTATGATGGCGTCTTTTTACAAACCAACCAAAGAACGTTATAAAATACTTATTGAAAGTGACGCCTTTCCTTCAGATAAATATGCTGTAGAATCGCAATTACGCCATCATGGTTACGATGATAAAGAAGGTTTAATTCTCTGGCAACCAAGAGAGGGTGAAGAATTACTAAATTATGACGACTTAGAAGCTATTTTAAAAACACACGGTAACGAGATTGCATTAATAATGATTGGTGGTGTCAATTATTACACTGGTCAGTTTTTCGACTTTAAGCGTATTACAGACTTAGGACACAGTTATGATTGTAAAGTCGGTTTTGATTGTGCACATGGTGCCGGAAACGTTAATTTAGACTTACATAATTCTGGAGCCGATTTTGCCGTTTGGTGTACTTACAAGTACATGAATTCTGGACCAGGAAGTTTGTCGGGTTGTTTTGTCCATGAGCGTCATGCTTACGACAAAGACCTCAACCGATTTACAGGTTGGTGGAGCCACAACAAAGACACACGTTTTAATATGCGCCATGAGTTTGATGTATTACCTGGAGCCGAAGGCTGGCAATTAAGTAACCCACCTATTTTATCAATGGCCGCCATTAAAGCGTCTTTAGATATGTTTAATGAAGTTGGTATTGAAAAACTGATTGAAAAATCGAAAAAACTAACGGGTTATTTCGAGTATTTACTGAAAGGCTTAGGAGAAGATACCATAAGAATTATCACACCAGAAAATCCTAATGAACGTGGTTGTCAGTTATCTATTCAAGTTTTAAACGCTGATAAATCATTACACGATAAATTAACCGAAGCCGGAGTCATTAGCGATTGGAGAGAACCAGATGTCATTAGATGCGCACCAGTGCCATTGTATAATTCATTTGAAGATGTTTATTTGATGGTTGAGAAGATGAAGGAAATATTGAGCATTTAGCACAACTAGAAAAACAATTGGAATGAATAAAACAAATAATTAAATATTCAAATCCTAAATCAATTTGAAAAATTGAACATCAATCTGCAGAAATAAAGAGCGAAAAAGTGGAACTGCGAAGCGAAGCTTCAAGCATGAAACTTTGAAAGCGAATGTTCCGAAGGGATTTCCTCAGATTGATTGTGATTTTTTGGTTCGTTTTGTATCAAGACAAAATGAACAGAACTAAAAAAATTCTGATACAAGTTCAGATTGAAAAAAACTTATGAGTAACAAACAACAAAACATACTAATCATAGGCGCAGGACTCTGCGGAAGCCTATTAGCATTAAGACTAGGGCAAAGAGGCTACAACGTCACTGTTTACGAAATGCGTCCAGACCTAAGAACTACAGATATTTCTGCAGGTCGTTCCATCAATTTAGCATTTTCGGACCGTGGAAACAAAGCCATGAAACTCGTTGGTATTGAAGATAAAGTGAAAGCATTGTGCATTCCTATGAACGGAAGAATGATTCACGACAAAGAAGGCAATACGTTTTTATCTAATTACAGTGGAAGAGATTATGAATATATCAATTCCATTTCTAGAGGGGAACTCAATGGTTTACTTTTAACCGAAGCCGAAAAGCATGATAATGTCACCATTCATTTCAACAAGAAATGTAATTCTGTAGATTTCGAAAAAACCACAGCCTTATTCCAAGATTACAATTCTAAAGAAGAGTTTATTGAAGATGCAGATTGTATTATCGCCACAGATGGAGCTGGATCCGCATTACGAAAAAGCTATTATTTAAGTCATAAATTCCTATTCAGTTTTTCGCAAGAGTATTTAAGTCACGGTTATAAGGAATTAACCTTTTTACCAAAAGAAGATGGTGGTTACAAAACCTATAAAAATGCGTTACACATTTGGCCAAGAAGTAGCTTTATGCTTATCGCTTTACCAAATTTAGACGGTAGTTTTACAGTCACTTTATTTTTAAGTTACAGCGAAGGAGAATACAATTTTAATAATTTAACCACACCAGAAGTCGTCACAGAATTCTTCCAAAAAGAATTCCCAGATGCTTTAGAAATCATGCCGAATTTGGTGGATGATTTTTTCGAAAATCCAACAGCAGCTTTAGGAACCGTAAAATGTTCCCCTTGGCATTATAAAGGCAACACCTTATTAATGGGAGATTCAGCACATGCTATAGTTCCTTTTTATGGTCAAGGTATGAATGCCTCATTTGAAGATGTGGTTGAATTTGATAAAGTACTAGATCAAAATCTAGATAATTGGGAAGCTACGTTTGAAGCTTACGAGAAAAACAGAAAGAAAGACACAGATGCCATTGCCGATTTAGCCATTGACAATTTCCATGAAATGAAAGGTCATGTTGCCAATCCTATTTTTCAAGAAAAACGAAAAATTGAAATGGCTTTAGAAAAAGAATTTCCTAGTGCCTATTCATCAAAATATAGTTTGGTTACCTTTAACGAAGACATTGGATACAATGAAGCAATGTTAAGAGGACGAGCACAAGACAAGGCTATATTGAATATGTTAACTGATAAAATTATATCAACTGAAGATGATTTAAAAGACATTTTAGATAAAGTAAAAGCAGAAACTGAAGCTATTTTAGAAGATGATCGGATTGCGGGATTGCATTGATTAATGATTAGTGATTAATGATTAATTGAAAATAAAATAACAGAAGTAATTAAAACAAAATTATGAGCGAGAAAATAGTAACACCAAGAGGAGCCTATCCACATGTAAAGCAAGTTGGCGATTTTATTTTCGTTTCAGGCACAAGCTCTCGTCTACCAGATAACACCATTGCTGGAGTTGATATTATAGACGAGATGGGAACAAAACGCTTAAATGCCTATACACAAACTCAAGAAGTCTTAAAAAACATAGATAAGAATCTTCAAAAAGTTGGGGCGAGCTTAAAAGATGTGGTAGATGTTACCTCATTTTTAGTCAACATGAATGACTTTGCCGATTATAACAAAGCTTACGCAGAATTCTTCGAAAAAGAAACAGGACCAACTAGAACTACAGTTGCGGTGCATCAATTACCTCATCCAGATTTGGTGGTTGAGATAAAGGTTATGGCTTATAAGAAAAAAGATTAAAGAACCTAGAACCAAGAATCGTAGACTTATAAATCTTGACTCTATTATCTTGGTTTTTTTATCTGAAACCACATGAACATCAAAAACTACATAAACGGTAACTTTCACAATCCAATCAACAATAACTGGATAGACAACTACAATCCTTCTAATGGGCAAGTTTACGGACAAATACCAAACTCATCAAAAGAGGATGTAGAAAGCGCATACAATGCAGCAAAATCTGCATTTCCAAGTTGGTCGCAAACCACTCTAGAAGAACGTAGCAGAATCTTAATTAAAATTTCAGAATTACTAGAAGCCAACTTAGACCGTTTTGCAGAAGCAGAAAGTAAAGATAACGGGAAACCAATAAGTTTAGCAAAAGCGGTTGATATCCCAAGAGCAGCAAGTAACTTTAGATTCTTTGGAAATGCGATTACACAATTTGCAAGTGAAAGTCATGAATCCGTAGGACAACAAGCCATAAATTACACCTTACGTCAACCCATTGGTGTTGTGGGCTGTATTTCACCTTGGAACCTTCCACTCTACTTGTTTACTTGGAAAATTGCACCAGCGCTTGCTGCCGGAAATTGTGTGGTTGCCAAACCAAGTGAAGTCACGCCAATGACCGCTTATTTATTAGGCGAAATTTGTAATGAAGCAGGTTTGCCAAAAGGTGTATTAAATATTGTGCATGGACTTGGAGGTTCAACAGGACAAGCCATAATTGAACATCAAGATATTAAAGCCATTAGTTTTACAGGAGGTACAGCAACAGGAGCACATATTGCGAGCATTGCCGCACCACTATTTAAAAAATTATCTTTAGAATTAGGAGGAAAAAATCCAAATATCATTTTTGCAGATTGTGATTATGAAGACATGCTGAATACAACGGTTCGCTCATCGTTTGCTAATCAAGGGCAAATCTGTTTATGTGGCAGTCGCATTTTTGTAGAAGCCTCTATTTATGAAAAATTTAAAACTGATTTTGTAGCTAAAGTAAAAGCGTTAAAAGTTGGGCATCCATCAAACGAAGACACTAATATTGGTGCTTTAGTATCTAAGCCTCATTTAGAGAAAGTAAAAGACTATATTAAAATCGCTAAAAATGAAAATGGAAACGTATTGTGTGGCGGGAATGAAATTACCGTTAAAGGTTATGAAAACGGTTATTATTTAGAACCAACGGTTATCGAAGTTCCTAATGACGACTGCAGAGTGAACCAAGAAGAAATTTTTGGACCTGTCGTCACCATTATGCCATTCAATACTGAAGACGAAGTTTTAGAAATGGCCAACAAAGTGAAATACGGACTTTCAGCGACACTATGGACTAACGATTTAAAACGCACCATGAAATTAAGTCACCAACTGCAAGCAGGAATTGTTTGGGTAAATACCTGGATGATGCGCGATTTAAGAACTCCTTTTGGAGGAGTAAAAGCTTCTGGCGTTGGACGTGAGGGTGGATTTGAAGCCTTACGATTTTTTACGGAAGCCAAGAATGTTTGTATAAAATACTAGTTCCCACGAAAGTGAGAATCTCATAAATTGAAACGAAATTATTAATTATAGATAGTACTGATTATATTTTAGTATTACAATAAAAAGATTCCTGCCTTCGCAGGAAATGTTATGGATTTACAATTAAACAACAAATACGCATTAGTTTGCGGAAGCACAGCAGGAATAGGAAAAGCAACAGCACTAGCTTTAGCGGCAGAAGGTGTTCAAGTAACCCTAATTGCTAGAAACGAAAACAAATTAAAAGCTACATTAGCCGAATTACCGCAACAAAGACCTCACGATTATATTGTCGCTGATTTTTCGAATCCTACGGAATTGAAAGCCAAAGTTTCAGACTATGTTTCTAAACATCATGGGTTTCATGTTTTAGTCAATAATACTGGAGGTCCAAAAGGAGGTCCTGTTTTTTCAGCAGAGGTAGACGAATTTGAATCCGCTTTTACGCAACATTTAAAATGTAATCATGTATTAGTTCAAACGGTTGTTCCGTTTATGAAAAGTGAAGGTTATGGTCGTATCATCAATGTGATTTCAACCTCTGTAAAACAACCTTTAGATGGTTTAGGTGTTAGTAACACCATTCGTGGTGCAGTGGCTAACTGGAGTAAAACCTTAGCCAATGAATTAGGGCAATTTGGTATTACAGTGAATAACGTTTTACCTGGCGCTACAGGAACAGAACGTTTAGCTGAAATCATAAAAAACAAATCTGCTAAAACAGGAAATACAGAAGAAGAAGCGGCCAATGCTATGAAAAGTGCTGTACCAGCCAAACGTTTTGCAAAACCCGAAGAATTGGCTGATGCTATTACCTTTTTAGCAAGTGAACGCGCTGCTTATATTAACGGAATTAATCTTCCAGTTGATGGCGGAAGAACAAAATCTTTGTAACTTTATGACTTGTCATTCCTGCGAACGCAGGAATCCAAAAATAAAAGCAATAATAACATAGATTCCTGCCTACGCAGGAATGACAAAAAACAACATAGCCATGAGTAAAATATATCCTCCCATTAATTTCAAAGCATGGATAGATGAAAACCGTCATTTATTAAAACCACCTGTTGGTAACAAAGTGGTATGGAAAGATGGTGATTTTATTGTGATGGTTGTTGGTGGACCTAACAGTAGAAAAGACTACCACTATAATGAGACGCCAGAATTTTTTCATCAAATTGAAGGAGATATGGTTTTAAAAATCATTGAAGATGGTGAACCTAAAGACATTCATATTAGAGAAGGTGAAATATTTCTTTTACCACCAAAAGTTCCACATTCTCCGCAACGTGGAGCTCATACGGTTGGGTTGGTTATTGAATATCCAAGAGACAAAGGTGTTCAAGACGCATTACTTTGGTTCTGTGAAAATTGTACCACAAAACTATATGAAGAAGATTTCACTGTTGAAAATATTGAAACCGATATGCCTAAGATTTTTGATAACTATTATGGAGACAAGGACAAACGTAAATGTCCGAATTGCGGTGAGATTATGGAACCACCAGAAAAGGTGAAAATCGATAATTAAAGGTCGGTTGATTTTCCGAAAAGGAAAAACTCTAAATTCATAAAACAGAACTAACTAAAGGGTTCAATAATAAGTTGAATTCCAATTAATAAGATTCCTGCTTTCGCAGGAATAACAAAACGAGATGCTTCAACTGCGCTCAGCATGACATATGACAAACAAACGTAAACTTAGAATAAACGGCCACTCACATTTACTTCCTTATCCAGAGGAAATACCTCAGTTTATGCAAGACAAAGGTATTTTTTGGGTAGATAAAGACCGAAAATTCATGCTTCAAAAAGATTGGAACCGTCCAATTACGGATTCTAGTTTTTTCCTAAATGAAAAATTAGCATGGATGGAACGTTTTAATATTGACCATGCTGTTGTTTTAAACCTATCGCAACTTTATGGAAATGGGCTTCGTGTTGAGGAGATGAAACAAGCCTTACGTTTTCAGAATGATTTTAATGCCAAAATTCAACACAATCATCCAAGTAAATTTACCTGTGGATTTGTTGTTCACCCAGGATTTGTTAGAGGAGCTTGCTGGGAAATTGAGCGTTGTGTAGAGGTTTTAGGACTTCAACTTCTATGTTTACCAACTCATTACATGGATACGATTGGAACCTGGCGCTGTATTTTTGATGAGGAGAACGAGCCTATTTTTGAGTTAGCAAACAAATATAATCTTGCCGTAGAAATTCATCCTTACGATGGTGAAAAATTCATAAAACTTGAAAATACGTCTTGGAGATTTCACTTAATTTGGATGTTAGCACAATGTGCTGATGCGTATCATTTCTTAACTTTAAATGGGTACCAAGACAAATATCCTAATATGCGAACTTGCTTTGCACATGGAGGACAATTGGCACAAATTAACTTAGGAAGACGAATTCAAGGTTTTGATGGTCGTCCAGATTTATTTGAAGGCAAAAGCCATCCTAGAAAAGCCGTTGGTCATAAAAACATATTCTTTGATACACTGGTACACGACACAGGTGGCCTAGAACTATTAATTAGAAATCAAGGCTCTAAACAAGTCTTAATGGGATTAGATGATCCTTATCCACTTGGAGAAATGGAAAGCGAAAAGCAGTCTTCTTACCCTGGAAAAATCATAGATTTAGCTATAGAGCGCGAGATAATTACAGAGACCGAAGGTGATGCCATTTGGGAAGACAATGTGATTCAGTGGTTATGTGGAGATGATGAAGCCGCAAAACAGAAATTAGTTAATAGAATTTTATCCTAGCAGTTTCCTAGACCTTATTCCTATAATTAAAATTATCATGTATGCATTTCTTGCCTGAAAACTTAGACAAATATGTAGTTGATCATTCTGAACAAGAACCTAAACTACTACAACAACTGACTAGAGAAACGTATCAAAAAGTATTACAACCCATTATGCTTAGCGGACCTTACCAAGGCAGAGTACTAAGTATGATCTCTAAGCTCATTGGGCCTAAATCTATTTTAGAATTAGGTACATTTACGGGGTATTCTACATTGTGCTTAGCTGAAGGTTTGGATAAAAATGGGGAGCTTCACACTATAGATGTTAACGAAGAATTAGTTGATTTTCAGCGAAAATATTTTGACCAATCTGATTTTGGAAAACAAATTATTCAACACACTGGAAATGCTTTGGACATTATTCCAAGTTTAGATCAAACGTTTGACCTTATTTTTATTGATGCTGATAAGCCAAACTATTCAAATTATTTCCATTTAATTATAGACAAATTGAATCCAGGAGGTATTATTCTTTCAGACAATGTATTATGGCATGGAAAAGTTGTAGAACCGTTAAATGAAAAAGATAAGTCCACTAAAGCTGTTTTAGATTATAATACCCTTCTTAAAAATGATAATCGCATAGAAACAGTTTTACTTCCCATTAGAGATGGTTTAACTATTAGTAGAAGAAAAAAATTAGATGACACTAATGGTCTTTGATTGTAGAACCTTCGTACAGAAGTTTTAGCAGCTCAAAAACTATTCAATTAAATACGACATCTTCAATATTACGAGAAGATAAAGTAAGTATAGATTACTCTTCTTTAGAAATTCCTTATGGAATAAGGTATTATAGCTTTATTAACGATAACTCAGCTTTATTTTTTAACCTATCTGCATTAGTTGACATCCCATTTTCAGGCACTATTACCTATGAGGATCACCCAAATTTTGATATAAATTCAAGGGCTTCTTTAGCTCTAGGTATAGGTTTTATCTCTAATGATAAATATAGTATTGAAGGACGATTTGCTTTTCCTAGAGAAATTATTTCTAAGAAATTACACACAACTGCAGATCATAGTGCCTTAAGTGTTATTTTAGGTTATAAACTTTTTTAATGGCATTTAAATAATTACAAAGTAAACGATGGTCTCAAAAATTAACGATCGCGTTTTAATGATCCAGTGAAGTCTTTCAGATCATCTTTTACTTTGTTTATTTCTTCTTGAATCTCTTTTGTAGTATCAGAATCAATGATATTATTCTCTTTAGCGCTTTTAGCTACCTCTTGCTTAATATCATTAGTAGCATCTTTAAGTTGGCGCATACCTTTACCTAGGCCTCTAGCAATTTCTGGTAATTTATCTGCACCAAATACTAATACCACAATAAATAGTACAAAGACTATTTCGGTACCTCCTATGAATAATAATGTTAATTGTTGTATCACACTGCAAATATAAACTGAGTTTATCAAATATTATACTTCAAATTGAAAATAAAAAAGCCGACTTAATAAAAAGTCGGCTTTCCGTTTTTAAAATATTGGATTTAATCCTTTGATTTATTCTTAAATTTATCAAAATCACTTGCCTTAACTTCTTTTGGCCAAGAATTATTAGAGGTATCTACATCTGCTGTTTCTAAGTCGGGATCTACAACTATAGAAACTATTTCCTTTTCACTAGCAATGGCTTTACTCACTTCTTTATCATTGAGTCTCCATACTTGTGCAGGATAGGTTATTCTTTCTTTAGTACCATCACCATAAGTGTACTCTACAATAAGTGGCATTACCAATCCGCCTGGCTTATCAAAAGTAACTTGGTAGAAATATTTAGGTGCCTTTTTTAATGCCTTTTGCTCTTCAGGTGTAAAATTATCCATGATATACTCTTTTACCGTAGGTAAATCTTCGATAGATGTTTTAGCTTTCATTGCATCATCATAACCTTCAGCACCTTCTTCTATAAAATATACTAAACTGTTTGGATTCATATTATAACGTTCTGCTAGCTTTTTACCATTCTCATTTGGATTATTAGTAACGGCGAACTTCTTAACCTCTTTAATTCCTATGTCTGTGTAATCTGTTGTATAAAACCAACCTCTCCAAAACCAATCTAAGTCTACTGCCGAAGCATCTTCCATGGTACGGAAAAAATCTTCTGGAGTTGGGTGCTTAAATTTCCAACGGTTTGCATATTCTTTAAAAGAATAATCAAATAATTCACGTCCCATAACAGTTTCACGTAATATATTTAATGCTGTCGCTGGTTTTCCATAAGCGTTATTTCCAAATTGATAGGTATTTAAACCTTTAGTCATAATTGGTGCAATATAATCTTGGTTACCTCCCATATATCTTACGATATTTTTAGCAGGTCCACGTCTAGAAGGGTAGGTTTTATCGTTTGGAGATAATGCATCAGGATACCATTCTGCAAAATCTTGTTCTGCTACATACTGACTAAATGTATTTAAACCTTCATCCATCCATGTCCATTGACGCTCATCACTGTTTACAATCATTGGGAAAAAGTTATGTCCTACTTCATGTATAATAACGCTAATCATTCCGTATTTGGTTCTATCAGAATAATTACCATCTTTATCTGGACGACCAAAGTTGTAACATATCATTGGATATTCCATTCCCATTGGTGCATGTACAGAAATAGCTTTATGGTATGGATAATCAAAAGTCATACGAGAGTATGTTTTTAACGTACTTGCTACAGATTTTGTAGACCATTGTTCCCACAAAGGATTACCTTCTTTAGAATATAGAGATACAGCCATAACATCTTTAGTCTCTAATTTAACAGCCATCATATCCCATAAAAATTTTCTTGATGTTGCAAAACCAAAATCACGAACCATCTGAGCAGATAGTTTCCACGTTTTTTTATCTTTACTTTTAGATTTTTCTGTGACTTCAGCTTCAGCTTGTGTTACAATCATTACAGGTTTGTCGTAAGATTTTTTTGCTTTATTATAACGCTTCATCATAGCTTTAGTAAATACCTCTTCTCTATTTACTAAATACCCTGTACCGTCTAAAATATGATCTGCTGGCACCGTAATGTTTACATCAAAATTTCCAAATGGTAATGCAAACTCATCACGTCCCCAAAATTGCGAATTTTGCCATCCTTCTACATCATTATAAACTGCCATACGTGGATAAAACTGAGCCATAACATAAATACGGTTGTCGTTTTCTTCGAAATACTCGTAACCAGAACGTCCACCATCTTTAACATGATCGTTAATATTGTACCACCATTTTATATTAAATGAAAATTGCTCTCCCGTTTTCAGTGCTTTTGGAAGTTCTACACGCATCATTGTACGATTAATCATGTATGGTAAGTCTTTGCCTTTAGTATCTTTTACATGTTCTATATTGAAACCTCCATCAAAACTATCTTTTAAATACGATTTAACAGCCCTAGACGATGTAGTTGCTGGGCCAATTCCAGAACTATTAATTAGTGGAGTTTTAGAATCTTTTGCACGCATATTTTGGTCCAATTGCACCCAAAGGTATGATAACTCATCTGGCGAATTATTAGTGTATGTAATAATCTCGTCACCATACAATTTAGCATTTACATCATCTATTTCAATGTCCATTTTATAATCTGCTTGTTGCTGGTAATATGCTGGACCTGGAGCACCAGAACCTGTCCTAAACATATTGGGCGTAGCAAATTCATCATACAATTGTTTGAATTTATTTTGATTGGTGTGACCTTGTTGACGCTCTGATTTAATTTCATCTTGAGCATGGATACTAAAAGATGTAAAAAACATTGCGCATAAGAAATACTTGAAAATTTTCATATGTTTTTTTTGTTGTTGTTTTTATGTCACATACCGTTCGTTTATAATCATTCTAATAAATGACAAAACTTACTAGCATGCTCGTTTCATATTAAATTGTTAATGTTGTTAATTAGTAATGCCCAAAATACCTATTTTAAGATGATTTTAACAGATTTTTAATTAAAGTTTAACACGCATTTATCATTATCTGGAAGCAAGAGAAAGCTTTTATTTTCATTAAAAAGTTTAAGCCTAACAATATTTTGTTGATCTGGTAATACATCAAACAAAAGAGAATTAGTAACTTCTATTGATTTTATATCTGAAATATTTTCTATTTCGAGATAACAATATGTAATATCTTCTTTATATTCTTTTCCTATAAAATTGAAGTTTACAGCATTACCATTAATCTTAATTTTTAATTTATCCTCAATATACCGTTGCATGTATTTTTCGATATTTTTAATATCGTTATCTGGTGCTAAGACAATGTTTTCATCGTATCGTTTTCGTAGCAATGTTTCAAAATCATCAATAAAAATCTGACTTATAATTTGAAGCGATTTTTGCTCTTTAACATATTTAATTTCTGTAACACTAACGTAATAGTCGTGATTTTTACTACTAGAAATAAATAATGAGAATAGTATTAAAGCGCGTATAAAAGGGATTAATTTCATGTTTATATGAATACTTTTTTTTGATGAATCCAAAACGTATTCCAAAGTTAATCTTTAGTAACGGATTCTCTATTATTCTTGTAAGCTTTTAGTTTTTCTTGTAAAAAATCAAGCAGTTTTAAATCATCGTTTTTATTGCATAATAATAAAAACTCATCGTCTTCTTGACAAAACTGAAAATACTCTACTCTTAAATTTTTGGCTAAACTATCGTTTTTAAAAAGAAAAGATTCATAACTACTTTTTAAACGCTGTAAACAAGCATCTCTGGTATCTAATTCTACAATAGCTTTTAGTTTTTTAGTTCTGCCACTAATGGTGTTTAATAATTTATTGAGATTTACACTTGGACCACCTCCATAAATACCACCTACTAATCCAACCATGTCACCTCCATCTGCATCAAACAATTTTCGTTCATTTTGCGTGAGTGGCTTACCTACAAACCCTGGAATACCCAAATCATAGAAATTAATATCAGGTTCTGCATCTGAGTTTTCTAAATCAGATTCTAAGCTGCCTGTTAAAATCTTACCTACAACAACTTCGTTTAGTTCGTTTATTTTTTCAATAAGTCTTACATTTAACTGCCCTAATTCCATAATCGAAGTGCTAATAACAATCTCTTGATTTTGATACTTTACTCCTGAAACTATTAATGTATCTAAAACTTTTGCTGGTATTAGAAAGCTTCCATCGTCATTAGATATGGTATATTTTGCAGCTGTTTTATTGAGTATATGAAGACCTTCAACTTCATCTGCTGCTATGAGTTGTCCTTTTATATCTTTTCGCTGAGCATTTACAACGCTTAGGATAAAAAATATAGCAATAAAAAAAAATGTTTTACTCCTTTTCACTGATATCTTTTAGGAACGACTTACTCAGTTGAGAAATATGCTCTAACAATTGTAACTCCTTATCTTTTTCAAATAAATTTTCGTCAACACCTTCTTTTTCTACATAATCTGTAAATGCTTCAATTTGATCTAATGGGATATTAAAATTGGTATGTATATAATTAATACTATATGTATCTAATGCTTGTTTAAAAGGCGTTTTTTTAACTAATTGCTTTTCTTTTTCTGATTTAAATTTAACGGTATCAAAATTAACCACTTGTTTAATTAAAAAACCTGCGACATTAACTAAATTCACCATATTCACCATTTGCGGATTATACTCGTTAAAGGCTAGGTTATCAGCTTTAGTTTTATAATCGGCTGAAAATTCAAAATCTTCAATATTATCTAAACCAAAATACACATCGTCTAAGCTTACATTATATGTTCTTACATTTTCTAAATCGGCATTTAAATTTCCAGTAAGATCAAAAGGTAGAATTACCACTTCATCTAATTTATTAACCTCTTCTACAAGGATAACTGTTAAACGTTTAGAGCTAATAACTTTATCTGTAATTGAAACCGTAAAATCCTTAAACTGCAATGCCCCAAATTGAATAACGTCATTTAAAGCTACATTAATTTGAAAATAACCGTCTTTATCTGTAATAGTACCTTTATTAGAGGAGGAATTAAAAACTGTTACTCCTTCCTTATCTTCAGAAGCGACAATGATCTTACCATTTATAGGTATTCTTTTTACATCTTGACTAAATACCGTTATAGTAAAGAAGCTAAATATTATAAGTACAATTTTTTTCATATCCTTTAATTTAAGATTAATAAAGTTCGGTTTAATAATTGTAATAGCATAAAAAAGGAGGTCAAACTTTTGTTAAATGATTTTATACCTATTAATTTAATATTATAATTTTTCATTCACGTAAAGAATCCATATTTTAACACAAAAAGAATTAAATTTTGAAATCAATTATAATTGCTAGCACATCTACCATTCATGGTAGTGGTTATTTAGAATATTTATTAGACGAACTAAAAATTCATTTCAAATCTGCAAATGAAATCCTATTCATTCCTTATGCACGACCAGGAGGCATTTCTCATGACGACTATACCGAAATAGCTTCTAAAGCTTTTAAAGCGATAGGTAAAACCATAAAAGGATTGCATGAATTTGAAAACACACAAGAAGCCATACAAAATGCTCAAGGTATTTTTGTTGGAGGTGGTAATACCTTTGTTTTGGTATCGCAACTTTATAAAAACAACATTTTATTAGCGATACAGAATGCCATTAAAAAAGGTACCCCTTATTTGGGCACCAGTGCCGGAAGTAATATTTGTGGTTTAACAATGCATACCACTAATGATATGCCTATTATGTATCCACCAAGTTTTAAAACTCTAGGCTTAGTTCCTTTTAATATTAATCCGCATTATTTAGACCCTATTGAAGGTAGTACTCATATGGGAGAAACTAGGGAAACTCGAATTAAAGAATTTCATGCTTTTAACACACAACCTGTTATTGGCTTACGAGAAGGCAGTTGGATTTCTGTAGAAGCAAACAAACTCACTTTAAAAGGCCCCTTAAATGCCAGAATTTTTGAATATGGAAAAGCGCCGTATGAAATAGAAACAAATTCAAACTTAGATTTTTTAAAATAAGTTTAGATTTTTTTCAAAAAATGATAGCCTAAAATTTCATAGCCTTCATTGTAATAAAACTTATGCGATGCATAATTTTGAACATAAGTGTTTAACTCCATAGAATTACACCCTTGTTCTCTAACATAGTTATTAATCCACCCCATAAATTGTTTCCCTAAACCATTATTTCTGTACTCCGGTTTTATATAAACATGATCCAACTCTACAGATTTTCCAATATAATGACGTGTACTAAACCATAAACCTGTAATAGCAATTAAATCATTTTCAACAAATACGCCTGCGCATTGGTAATTTTGTTGTTTTATTTCATTAAATCGAGATTTAAGCACATCCATACTTATTTTAGCATTGTTAAGCTCATAAACTAAAGGAATTATTTGGTCTATCTTTTTATTTGAAATTATTTTAAACTCATATTTCATACCTTCTTATTGTATACCTAAAAGTATATCTTTTTTAAACGGTTATTAATCCTTAATCTGACACTCAAAATTATATCTATTTAAATAAAACCTATGATTTTTAAATAATTTTTGCATCAAACTTTGGTAGCGCTAACAACTTTGGCTGACTTTTTAGAAATACTTAATTATAAAACTAGCAGCTATTGTTATTAATACAAAATAGCGTCTTAAAGACGCTATTTTCAACTAACTAACTCAAATAATTGTCTACTCCTAGACATTTTTGTTTTTAAAACGCTTTAAAAATAGTTCTGCATCAACGGCCTTTGTTTTTTGTGCATGTTTTAAAGCTGTATAACCATTAGAACATGGTTTATGAATTTCAGAACCTGCCGTAATTAACGTCTTTATAATTTCTACTCGATTGTATTTTGCCGCATAATGAATTGGCATCATCCCATTAGATTTGGCATTAACATCAACTCCATTATTTAATAATCGTTTTACTTCTTCAATATTGCCTGTGACAACAGCCTTGCATAACGGACTAACTTCAACGGGTTTTACAATAACTTCATTTGTGTCTGAAGCTAAAACATTGTTTGTTGCATTTAAATTACTAACTGAAAAGCCTAATGCTAAGGCCAAAACTACTACTGATTTTTTCATGATGAAAGATTTTAAATTTAATTGATTTGTTTTTGATTATACTAAAGAGACGACAGATTACCCAAACTGTTACACTAAAAAACATTTTATAACATTTTTTTAACGCTTTGGAAATAAATATGTTAACATCATCACAAAACACAAACACTCCCTTACCTACTCATTATAAAAACTTAAAATAAGGTTAACATCTTAATTTTTTTTAAACTACGGATATGTTGTAGTGCTGTATGTATTATCTTTGATACTCAAAACAGTTACACATGAACAAAAAAGTTATTTTAATGATTTTAGATGGTTGGGGAAAATCACCCGATCCTAAAGTTTCAGCTATAGACAATGCACAAACACCATTTATAGATTCACTTTATACCAAGTATCCTAGTGCAAGTTTAAGAACTGATGGACTTCATGTTGGTTTACCTGAAGGGCAAATGGGAAATAGTGAAGTTGGGCACATGAATTTAGGTGCAGGACGAATTGTATATCAGGACTTAGTAAAAATTAATTTAGCGGTTAAAAATAAAACACTTCGTGAAGAACCTGTTTTAAAATCGGCTTTCGAATATGCGAAAACCAATAATAAAAATGTTCATTTATTAGGTTTAGTAAGTGACGGAGGAGTGCATTCTCATATCAATCACCTATTTGGACTACTTGATGCCACTAACGATTATGGCCTAGAAAACGTCTTTGTTCATGCTTTTACTGATGGTAGAGATGTGGACCCAAAATCGGGTTATGGCTTTATTACAGAATTAGAAGAACACCTCCATAAAACCTCAGGAAAATTAGCAACCGTTACAGGCCGCTATTACGCCATGGATAGAGACAAACGATGGGAACGTGTAAAACTGGCTTATGATGGCTTAGTTAATGGAGAAGGCACAAAAACTCAAAATGTTTTAAAATCTATTCAAAGTAATTATGAAAACGATATTACAGACGAATTTATAAAACCTTTAATTGTAACAGATAAAAACAACCAACCTGTAACAACTATTAAAGACGATGATGTCGTTATCTTTTTTAATTTTAGAACAGATCGTGGACGTCAATTAACAGAAGCCTTATCTCAAAAGGATTTTCATGAGTATAACATGCACAAATTGAATCTATATTATGTTACCATGACTAACTATGATGATAGTTTTGAAGGCATAAAAGTAGTTTTTAATAAAGATAACCTCTCTGAAACATTAGGTGAAGTATTAGAAAAGCACAATAAAAAACAAATTAGAATTGCTGAAACTGAAAAATACCCTCATGTTACATTTTTCTTTTCAGGAGGACAAGAACAACCATTTGAAGGAGAAACTAGAATTTTAAGAAACTCACCTAAAGTAGCTACTTACGATTTAAAACCAGAAATGAGTGCTTATGAACTAACCGATGCGTTAATTCCTGAACTCAAAAAAGGAGATGTTGACTTTGTGTGTTTAAACTTTGCCAATGGAGATATGGTTGGTCATACAGGAGTTATGAAAGCAGCCATAAAAGCATGTGAAGCGGTTGACGAATGCGTTAAAAATGTGGTAAATACAGCATTAGAAAACGATTACACCACTATATTAATTGCAGATCATGGCAATTGCGAGACAATGATAAATCCTGACGGCACACCAAATACAGCTCACACCACAAACCCTGTCCCTATCATTTTAATAGACAAAGATTTAAAAACCATAAAAGATGGTATTTTGGGAGATGTGGCACCCACTATTTTAAAGCTAATAGGCTTACCTCAACCCACAGCGATGACACAAGAAAGTCTTGTTTAAAACGCTTATTATTGTAACTTTGCCTTTCATTTGATTAAGTAGCATGAATTTTCAAAATAGATTAATTATAGCCGTTGATTTTGATGGTACAATAGTGGAAGATGCTTATCCTAAAATAGGAAAAACGCGCATTTTTGCTTTTGAAACCTTAAAACGACTCCAAGAAGATGGGCATCGATTAATTCTTTGGACTTACAGATGTGGTGCTAAACTTGATGAAGCTGTTGAGTTCTGCAAAGAAAATGGCATTGAGTTCTATGCTGTAAACGCTAGCTTTCCTGAAGAAAAATACGATTACAGCAGAAGCCGTAAAATTCACGCAGACCTATTTATTGACGATAGAAACATTGGTGGTATTCTTGGTTGGGGAGAAGTGTATCAACTTATTACCAACGAAGAACCAAAAATTCCTGCATCCTCAAAAAAATGGTGGAAATTTTAAAGCTTACTTCTTATTTTATCATCTCAAAATAAGCTCTATCTATTGCTTCTCTATGATCAGGGTGAGCAATATCTACTAAAGCTTTTACTCTATTTTTAATCGTTTTACCAAATAAATTGGCAATACCATATTCTGTTACTACATAATGTACATGTGCTCTTGTTGTTACCACTCCTGCTCCTGGTTTTAATACTGGTACAATCCTGCTTATTCCATTTTTAGTTACTGATGGCAGCGCAATAATAGCCTTACCTCCTTGACTTAACGAAGCACCTCGTATAAAATCCATTTGTCCTCCAACACCAGAATACATACTCGCACCTATGGAATCTGCACAAACTTGACCTGTAACATCTACTTCTATCGCAGAATTTATAGCAACCATTTTTGGATTTTGTTTAATATATGCTGCATTGTTAGTATAATTTGATGCACGCATTTCTACAAACGGATTATCATCTACATAATCATATAAGCGTTTAGAGCCTATTAAAAACGTTGCTAATGAACGTCCACGATTAATCTTTTTATAATTCCCGTTTATAACATCATTTAAGATTAAATCAATAACACCATCTGAAAACATTTCGGTATGTAAACCTAAATCTTTATGATTTGTTAAACGTGTTAATACGGCGTTTGGAATAGAACCAATACCCATTTGCAATGTACT
Organism: Winogradskyella psychrotolerans; assembly: GCF_018860565.1. Classification (GTDB taxonomy): domain Bacteria; phylum Bacteroidota; class Bacteroidia; order Flavobacteriales; family Flavobacteriaceae; genus Winogradskyella; species Winogradskyella damuponensis. The sequence goes on along the minus strand of NZ_JAHKPS010000029.1, from coordinate 232,564 downwards.
TCTATCTTCAACTAAGCCAGCCACATAATCTCCAATCTTACTTTCAATAGCGTTAGGTTCTGCCATATGATGCACAGGAAGTGCTTCGTCTGACTCAACAAAATAATCAATTTCAGTCATATGAATAATTCCTGCTCCATGTGTTCTAGGCATTTGTGGATTTACTTGTGCAATAACACATTTTGCATTATCTATTGCTGCTAAAGAGGCTTCAACAGAAACACCCAATGAGCAATATCCATGACGATCTGGAACAGAAACTTGAATTAAAACGACATCTAAATTTAAAATGTGTTGCTGAAAAAGTCTTGGCAGTTCACTTAAAAAAACAGGAGTGTAAGAACCATTACCTGCTTTTAAAGTATGTCTTACATTTTTTCCAATAAAAAAAGAGTTAACGTGAAAGCTGTCTTTTAACTTAGGATCTGCATAAGGTGCCTCTCCCTCGGTATGCAAATGGCATACTTCTACATTTCGTAACTCTTCATGTCTTGCAGACAATGCTTTCACAAGTGCCTGAGGAGCTGCTGCGGCTGCTTGAATATATACACGATCATTAGATTTTACAACTTTTAAAGCTTCTTCTGCGGTAACGGTTTTATACATGGCTGTTCAATTTTATATTGCAAACATATAATAGAAAGTTTATTTAGAAACTGTCATTTATCATGTTTTAAAAATATTTTAGAATTGTTATAATTACCTATCTTTGCCGCTCAATATTTTGAATCATGATTATAGTAAAAACGGCAGAAGAAATTGAATTAATGCGTCAAAGTGCGCTCATCGTATCTAAAACTTTAGGTATGTTGGCTAAAGAAGTTAAAGAAGGTGTTACCACCAACCACTTAGATGCAATTGCAGAAGAGTTTATTAGAGACCATGGTGCTTTGCCTGGTTTTAAAGGCCTTTACGACTGCCCTTCTACATTATTATGTAGTGTTAACGAAGCTGTAGTTCATGGTTTACCAACAGATATACCACTAAAAGATGGAGATATTGTATCTATAGATTGTGGCTCTTTTATGAATGGTTTTTATGGAGACCATGCTTATACTTTTGAAGTTGGCGATGTTGCTGAAGCGACTAAAAAACTCATTCAAATTACCAAAGAATCACTTTATAAAGGTATCGAACAATTAAAAATTGGCAATCGCGTTGGTGATGTAGGTTTTGCAATTCAACAATTTACGGAAGCGGAAGGTTATGGTGTCGTTAGAGAATTAGTAGGACATGGTTTAGGCAGAAAAATGCATGAAGATCCTGAAATGCCAAACTACGGAAAACGTGGTCGTGGTAAAAAGTTTATTGAAGGTATGGTTGTTGCCATTGAACCAATGATAAATTTAGGTACGCATAAAGTCAAACAATTGAGTGATGGTTGGACGATTGTGACTCAAGATGGAAAACCAAGTGTGCATTTTGAACACGATGTTGCTATTATAGATGGGAAACCAGAAATACTTTCAACTTTTGGATATGTCCATGAAGCTTTAGGAATTACTTCTAATGAAGAAGATGCTTTTAGACAGAAGACATTAGTACTTTAAAAATGAAATCGCTTTTTAAATTTTGTCTCAATCTTATTCCAAGACCTTTACTCATAAGATTAAGCTATTTGGTTCGTCCTGTAATAGCTCTATTTTTAAAAGGCGATAAATACACAGATCCAATTGACGGTAAAAGTTTTAAAACGTTTTTACCTTATGGCTACGGGACGCAAAGAAATAATGTATTATCGCCTTCCACATTAAGCTTAGAACGTCACCGTTTGTTGTGGTTATACTTAAAAGATGAAACGGATTTCTTTACTGCAGAAAAAAGCGTTCTACATTTTGCGCCGGAACAATGTTTTTTAAAACGTTTTAGAAGCCTTAAAAACTTAACGTATACAACGACCGATTTATTATCACCTATTGCGGATGTCAAAGCAGATATTTGTGATTTGCCTTTTGAAGATAATAGTTATGATGTTATTCTATGTAATCATGTATTAGAACACATCCCAGATGATACTAAAGCCATGCTAGAATTATTTCGTGTGATGAAACCTGGTGGTTATGGTATTTTTCAGATTCCACAAGATTTAAATCGTGAGGTGACTTTTGAAGATGACTCGATTACAGATAAAGATGAACGTGCCAAGATTTTTGGCCAATATGACCATGTTCGTGTGTATGGTAGAGATTATTTCGATAAGCTTCGTTCTATAGGTTTTAAAGTTGAAGAGGTAGATTATACGGCTCAACTTTCAGAAAAAGATATTGAAAAATACTGTTTGGCTAAGGGTGAAATTATTCCTGTAGTTTATAAATAAAACCATTACTAAAATGACGCAACACCTTATAATTGCAACAGGCGCTATATTCGGAATGCTAGCCGTGATCTTTGGAGCTTTCGGTGCTCATGCCTTAAAGAAAATTTTATCTACAGAGCAATTGCACAGTTTTGAAGTTGGTGTAAGATATCAACTGTATCACGCCATTGTATTATTAGCTTTAGGTTTTAATGCCAAAGATATCACCTCAGCAACCTATTGGTGTTTCACAATCGGCATTGTATTATTCTCCTTTAGTATTTATGGATTGATTTTATCTGATGCTAAAGGCAAAAAACTTCGATTCTTAGGACCTGTGTCGCCTATTGGAGGATTGTTGTTGGTAATGGGTTGGTTGTTGGTGTTGATAAATGCGTTATAGCCTTTAAATATTTTCAAAAAAAAAGTTGAACTAAAATTAATTAGTCCAACTTTCTTCAAATGATTAATAGCACGTTTATTTTTTTACAAAACGTTTAGTAGAAACGTTTCCGTTTTCATCTTCAATTTTAATTAAGAATATTCCGTTTGATAACCCTGAAACATCAATAGTTTCTTTTTGAGTTCTTAAAACTTCAGTTCCTAAAACAGAATAAATTGATACTTGTTTTAAGCTTTGAATCATTTCAATATTTAAAATTGAAGTGGTTGGATTAGGGTATAATTTGATGCCGTTTTCATGTAACCCCACATCATTAATTCCTAAAGACGGATCGAACTCATAAGCACCACGATCTACTGTTGTATTAAAAATACGATTGTTAAATAATAAATCTGTAGTAATTCCTGCTGGGATTAAACTATTATCACCAGTATCAATAGACGTAGAACCAGCGGTTAATTTAAAATCTGCATCTAAATTAGGATCTGTAGAACTTGTTGCTGTAGTACCTGTTATTAACGACAGTCCATCTTCATCCGTGTTATTCTTTACAATTCTACTAGCACTTGTATTACCAAATCTCGTAGAATTTGTAGCTGTTCTACCAATAGCTTTTGCTAGTGTAGCTGTGTTATCTGTGTTAGCCCAAAATATATTATTAGCAACGGTAATAGTTCCCCACTCTCCATTATTTCTTGATATTTCTACTACAGGATAATCTCCACCACCACTACCGGCACTAATATTATTAACAAATGTATTATTTACTACATCTGCATTAAGCGTAACGCTAGTAAAATAAGCCCTCAAACGCAAGGCAGCTGCACCAACACCATTTCTGTTTTTTACGGCATCATTATCTGTGATATTAGATCTAAACAAAGTATTTGTTACCGTAATATTCATTGTTCCTACAGAACCAGAACGATGATAGTCGATACCTGAAGCTGCATTAGCTAAATTATTTTCTATAACACAAGCATCTACAATCATATTAGACTCTGAGGTTGTAGTTGTTAGCGATAAACCAGCTCCTGAAAATGCTACATTATTTTTAATGACACTGTTTTTTATAGTAAAATTAGCAACAGTAACTGCTTTAAAAAGTCCACCACCAAAACGATCATCACCAGATGTCGCATCTGCATTACCATCTTTTATGGTAACACCATCTACCGTTAAATTATTTGTCGTAATTTCTACAACGTGCGTACTATTATCATCTCTTGTAGGGTCGTTAAAATCTACCGCTGCACTATCATCTCCTAACAAGTCTCCGCTTAATATCGTTTCATTTGCAGTATGGATTAAGCTCATATCTCTTTCTGATAAAGTAGCTTCTGTACCAGCAAAACCACCATAAAGATTGGTGTTTACTACAAAGCTTTCATTTCTATCAGAAGCGTGTGGCTTATAAGTACCTTTAGCAACCCAAACTTGGTCACTTAAATCTGTAATAGCTAAAGCACTATGTAAATCTGTAAAAGCATCTGCCCAAGAAGTACCATCATTATTACCCGTTGCACTTGTATCTACATAAAATATATCCGCTTCAGGTATATGTGTATAAATATCTTGAACTTCTGTAGCCGTTAACGCTCTATTAAAAATTTCTATATCATCAATGTTTCCATAATAATCATTTGGTGAAATTCTAAATGTTGCATTATTATTTAAAAAAGGTTGATTAATATTTGAATCTACTCCATTAGAAAGTGTTGTATGCAAAGTACCATCAATATAAATACTATTATCAAAAGCTATACCTGTAGCATCTCGTTTTGTGGTAAAAACGATATGATGCCAACCGCCTTCAAAAACAGATGAAAAGTTGGATTGAGAAGACTGATGTGATGTGTTTCCATTTATAAAATTGGCTACTAGCGTATTACTTGTAGTCGTTGTCATAGAAATTCCATCCCCTGATCCGTTTGATTCGCGAATATCAAAAATTTCTTGAGCCGTTCCTGTAGGTGCAGAACCTGCAATCCAAAAACTAATACTAATTTCATCATTATAACCTGTAAGCGTATACCCATTTCTAGTAACTGCATTTGCTCTAATAGCATTATCTACTCCACCAAAGCGATCTGGTCTTAATGTCGGTGCTGCTCCAGATAAATCGCCATTTCCTGCATCTGCTACGTTTATTAAACTTCCACCATTAAACGTATATTTTGCAACAGCATCTGTAGGAACTTGAGCAAAGGATAAACTACTTACAAAAAGTAGTATTAAAAGCAATCTTGTTTTACACATGAGACCTTTATGGTTTAACTGTCCGTGAAAACATGTAATTTTTTTCATAATAAATTTGGTTTTAATTGTTGTTAATGAACCAAATATCTATTATGAAGGGATTATAAAACCATGTCGATTTCTGAAATGTACGTTTCAACTTCTAAAAAACGCTAACCTATATTCTGCACAATGGTTAAAAACTCATCTTTCTTATCTTTTGATATAGAGACGCTTTCATTATTGTCCATTATAATATAACCACCATCTTTTTTGCAGTATTCTTGAATGTACTTTAGATTAATAAGGTAAGAACGGTGTGGTCTATAGAACGTAGGAATAGACTCTAGTAAGGTTTCAAAATGTTTAAGCGGCTTACTTATTAATAATTCTGAAGCATTATAAACACTTACTTTAGTGTACATGCCATCGGCTTTTAAAAGAATAATATCTTCAAAATTGATAAACTTTATACCATCTGCAACAGGAAGTCCTATTTTTTTGAAGTTAGAAGATTTTAGACTTTTCTGAAGTTCTTCTAATTTTAAATTGATATGAGATTTCCCAATATTAGCTATCGCTTTTTCAATAGCGTCAACTAATTTATCTGCTCGCAATGGTTTTAATAAATAATCTACAGCTGAAAGTTCAAAGGCTTTAATGGCATACTCGCTATATGCTGTTGTGAAAATGATTTCAAAATTTGAAGTTGCACTATCAATAAAATCAAAGATTTCTAAACCCGAATGCTCTGGCATTTCAATATCTAAAAACACAATTTGTGGTTGCTCTTTTTTAATAATGTCTACACCACTTATTAAATCTTCAGCCGTAAAAATAGATGTAATTTTAGAGCAGTTTTCTTTTATTAAAATTTCTAGTAATTTTCTAGCCTTTGGCTCATCATCTATAATTACTACGTTCATAATTCTAGGTTTAGGTTGTAAAAGGAATATTAATTTCTACTTGTGTTCCTGATGGTTGGTCACCTTCAAACAAATCTATTACAGTGACTCCGACTTGCTTTTGTTTACCATAATTTAATAATGCCAATCGGTCTTGAGTGGCTTTTGTAGCGAAGGATTTATGCTTTTTGTTTTTTCGGGCTTTAAACGCTTCTGCCTTATCTCTACCAACACCATTATCTACAATGACGCATTTGACTGTTTTTGTTTTGTCATTAATAAAAAAATCAATTTTCAAAACACGGTCTGTCTTGCGATGTAATAAACCATGCTTTAGTGCATTTTCTACGTAAGGCTGAATGAGCATTGTTGGAATATAAATTTCTCCAGTAGTTAAACTCCCAGAACTATTAATAGCATACTCTAATTTATCTTCGAAACGTAATTTCTCTAATTCTAAATACATGTCAAGGCAATCAATTTCTTCTTGAAGCGTAATACATCCTTTGGTGCTGTGGTTTAGGTATGTTCTAATTAGATCTGCAAATTTACCCAAGTATATACTTGCTAATATTTTTTGATTCAACACAATATATTCTTGAATGGAATTAAGCGCATTAAATATGAAATGCGGATTCATTTGAGACCGTAAATTTTCTAATTTCAAATTAATCAATTCATTGTCTAAGGACAGTTGCTTTATTTCTAATTGCCGTTGTTGTTCCTTTTGTTTTATTTTTCTTCGGTAGTATAAAACCGTCGATCCTAATACTAAAAATGACAAGCCTGAAAAAAACCACCATGTTTTCCAAAATGGTCTTTCAATAGAAAATTTAAGTTCTTTTATTGTGGTATCGCTACTTTCAAAATCAAGTACAGGTTTTACTTGAAAGGTGTAGTTTCCGGCAGGTAAGCTATTGTATTTAACGGAATTAATTCCTGTTTCTGTTGACACCCAATCGGTATTTAATCCTAATAAGCGATAGCTATATGTTCCCTTCTGATTAAATTGGAACCCATTCACATTAAATTCAATGTTAATTGTATTTTGATCGTAATCAAGGTCATAATTAGGTCTTACTTCTGTGGCTTCTTCATTAATTTCTATTTGACTAAAATAAACGTTATGCTGTATTGGTGTTTTAAATACTTCCTCTTTGTCAATTCTAAACAACCCTAAATTAGAAGAAAAAACAACCGTATTATCTAAAATTTCTATACCAGAAATATCATACGACACGATACCATCTCTCTTCGTTAAGGTTTTTATTTTTTTGGTTTCTACCTCTAACAATTGAATCCCTTTATCTGTAGCTATCCATAATGTATTGCCATCTGCCTTGATGTTTTCAATACGGTTAGAGACTAAACCATTTTCGGTTGTAAAATGAGACACCACTTTATCATGCGCTATACCATAAATCCCATCTTTAAATGTGGCGACCCAAACCATTCCATTTTTAGTTTTGGTAAGTGAAATTGCAAAAATAGATTGGTCATTATTCCTGATATGTTTAGGCTTCCAATCACAGTCGTAAATTACTAAATCGTCTATAAAACCAATATAAGTGCTTTTGTATTCTGAATCATAAAATGAGGTAAATGTCCTTTTATTTGAAGAAATATCCTGACCTTTTTTATTGAAATTATTACTATCTAATAAGCGCACATCGGCATAGTTTGCAAACAATAGGTTTTCATTATTTATAATAGACAAACTCTTTGCTCCATGAAAATTATTAAAAACATTAACTTGTTTTGTTTTATTATCTAATAAAAAGCCATCATCATCTTTACTTATAAAAGTTAACTGTTCTTTTGCATGGTGTTTTATGGCTGAAACTCGCGCTGTTGATGGCAAATCTATAATATCTTCTGTATGATTTATGACATCATAAAAACCAACATCTCCTCTATTAGTGCCAAAAAACAAAGTGTTATTATCTATCTTTTCTAAATTACTTATATTTCTATTTCCTTCCGATATATTTAATTGCTCTATATGAATATTAGGTATTACAAACACACCATTATTAAGTGTTGTAAACCAAAAATTATCATCTTTATCTTTTATAATTTTGGTAACATGATACCGCTGTAAAAACTGCTTTTCTAATTTGAATACCTCATTTTCATACGAATACACTAAAACACCATTTTGTGTAGCAACCCATAACTGTCCATTATTTTCAAAATACGAGAGATGTCGCTGATTGGCAAGCAGCTCGAAATCATGGATTTCAGCATATTGAGTCTTATCTAAATCGAGCTTAAAAAAACGATTTTTTTCGTTGTGTTCCCTTATAAAGAATAACATAGATCCTAACTTAAAGAGCTTTGATTTTTGATTGACATTATATTCGCCGTTCTTTTTAGGTTTTGGTAATTCGAACTCAAAAAGGTTTTCTTTTTTATAACCTTTGCTTAGTTTACATAGGTTAACGAACGACCCAAAAAAAATGTCATTATTATACTCAAAAGGTGCGCCAAAAGCAAGGGTAGTCTCATATGGTGTGGTGACTTTCTTACTTAATAAGTCGACATAATAAATCCTGTATTTGGTAAAAACAATAAGGTGCTCTGTTGTGACTACAAAATCTGAAAGCTCTCCATTAAGTTCTTTTCCGAGATCTATAAACGTCATAAGTTGATCATCCTCTACATAAAAGAATTGTCCGGAAATATTACTACACCAAATACGCCCTAATTGATCTTCTACAGGTTCAAAAACAGATAAGCCTCGTTTTTCTCGATTGCTGTAGTTTTTAAATACTTTTCCATCATATCTAAAAAGCCCTTTATCTGCAGCTAACCAAATAAATCCTTTACGATCTTCAATAATATTATAGAATTCTTTGTCGGGCAATCCATCTTTTTCAGTGAGGTGTACAGATACAGGCTCTTGTGCTTGCGAATAACATAAGCACAATTGAAATAATATAAAAAAGAGAATTTTCTTCAGCATCATAATATTGTAGCTAAAACTACAACAAATTACAAACTGAAAGCCTATTAGCTTTTAAAAGTGGGTTTTTAACTGCTGAATGTCGATTTTTCTAGTCAGGAAAGTTATTTAACGTCAAAGTTTCAAACTCATTCTTATCATTCTCAAAAATAATAAACGCTTTTAACTCTGAATGTCTGTATAAAAACTCAGTTACTTTTTCGATTCCCATAGCCTGAAAGGCCGTCGCATACGCATCTGCGGTCATGCAATCCTCAGCAATTACAGATACACTAAGGATATTTGTTTTTGAAGGATAGCCTGTTTTGGTATCGATGATATGAGCATAGCGATTTCCGTTTTCATCAACTTTAAATTTGCGGTATGTTCCCGACGTAGCCATCGCTTCATCTTGCAAAGGAATTACTTTAGAATAGGACTGTTCACCTTCAAAATTAGGATCATCAATACCCACTTTCCAAGTTGATTGTTTTTCAAGATTAATGCCTCTTGCTCTTATTTCACCTCCTATTTCAACTAAATAATCTTTAATATTTCTGCTTTCTAAAAATTCACCAATAACATCTACACCATACCCTTTTGCAATGGCATTAAAGTCTAAAAACGACTTTGAGCTTTTAACCACCTTATACGCTCTCAATCCCATACGGTTATAACCAACAGAGCGCATTAAACTATCTATGGTTGTGCTATCAATATTCACTATCTTACCTCCTGGCCCAAAGTCCCATGCATTCACAACCGATCCTATGGTAGGGTCAAATGCTCCTTCTGTAGCTCTATAAATTTCTTTTGCCTTCTGAAAAACGCGTTTAAAATGTTCATCTACCACGATAGCTTCACCTTTGTTTAATCTAGATATTTTAGAATCTGGAATATAGGTTGACATGGATTGGTTCACCACGTCAAAAAGGCTATCGAACTGTTTTTGGTAGTTCACATCATGTTCCGAATGGTATTGAACACTATACGACGTTCCATAAACCGGACCTGATAATTTGATGTTTTTTGGTTCGTGTTGACAGGAAAAAAAAAGTAATACAAGGCTAAAGGAAAGTAAAATTTTATTCATATTAAAAACTAAAATCTTGGTGTTTTATTAATGAGATTCCTGCTTTCGCAGGAATTGGTCAATTTAAATTCATTTCTATAACTTGAATGCCGTTGTATTCTATGAGATACTCTTCGTTAAGATAAATGGGTAAATCTTCACCGTCAGGATTTCCTAACCCTACACCTGCATATAACACTTTAGCATCCTTTTCAAAAGCATGTTTCTTGAAGGTTTCCATCCAAACTACATCATAATTATTAGGGTTATCTGGTAAAATCACGGCACGGACTACCACAAAGTAATATTGACTATTCTTATCAATACACACAAATTGTGGATGACGTTTTAACTTAGAATTAATAGCTACAAACTCAAAACCACGCGCCTCCAGGTCTTTACCAACATGGTTCATGGCGAGATTATGAATTTCTTGCGGTGTTAATGGTTTACTCATGATACAAAAATACAAACTTGTTATTTAAAACGCACATATTTTGAGCTCACAAATGTATAATTTGACACCTGAATCATCACGTCGTCTTCCAACTTGTACCACGGAGAAATCGAAGGCGCTTGTAGATTTTTAACCAAATGTACACTTTGGGCTGGAGTATTACCTTGAAACAATAAAAATAACTTTTCACCATTCTCATTTATAACTTCGTCTGCAATCATAACGATATGGCCAGGTGAACCTCCTTTAATAAGCATATCACCAATTTTTAAATCTTTCGCTTTAACGGTTTCTAACTCATTGTACAACGATAATGTCCCAGAGTACATATAAATTAAATTCAAATATTTATAGAAGTTGTCTTTTGAAGTATTGGCCCTTGCCGTTTTATAAAACGTGACTTTATTCCCGTTAATTTTTGGTCTATACCCTTCAGCATATTTGGTCCAAGAACAATAATGCCCAGATGTAAAATTAAAACCTATTTCGTTTTTTCTATTGTTGTCCCATAGGTATTCACTTCGTATTCTAATAAGTGCATCTGCACATTGTTGTAGTCCATTTTTAGGTACAGGAACCTCTAAAACACCAATATGGCCGCCTTGCCAGAAATAGTTGGTGTCATCGTAATTAATGATTTTACTTCCAAAGGCTTTTAATTTGTAATTCCTGAGATACGCTTCAAAACTTCCTTTGGTATAATTGACCCGTATATAACCTTCAGGAATATTAACTCTAGATGCAATCGTTAAACTATCTTTATTAATAAGACTTGGTGTTTCAATACTTGATTTAACGATACTAACCACTTTTTTTACTGGTCTAAACTGAAACGCTAAAACGGCAAGTGATGTTAAGATTAAAATAGCGAGTAGAACTTTTTTCATATTTAAACTAACGCTAAAGTTTTTAATTTTCGTATGTTGAAGACTGAATTATAGTTCGTTATCGTAAGATTTTCGAATCAATTCGGCTTTACTATTAATTTCTAACGTTTTGTAGATGTTCTTAATGTGTGTACGAACCGTATCGATGGAAACAAATAAATCATTGGCAATCATTTTGTAGCTTTTTCCATCTACAATACCAGCCACAATGTCTTTTTGTCTTGGCGTTAACAAATTGCTTTGATGTTGTTTTGGCGCGAAGGTATTCACTATTTTTCTCGCAATGGACGGCGACATATAAGAACCACCTTTACTCACTACTTCTATTGCTTCCTTTATTTTTTTAAGTGGTGTTTTCTTTGATAAATACGAACAGGCTCCTGCACATAATGCTTTATAAATACTATCATTATCTTCAAAAGTCGTCAGCATAATAATGTCAACTTTTGGAAGTTCGTTTAATAGTAATGGAATCCCCTTAATACCAGACATACCTAATAGGTTAATATCCAAAAGAATTATCTCTGGCAAAGTTTCAAGTGATTTAATAGCCTTTAAAAAATCTTCAACCGAAGACGATATTTGCACACAATCAATCTCAAATTGGGTATCAAAAAAGTCGTTCAGGCTTTCCTGAATTAACGCATCATCTTCTATAATTCCCAAATTAATTGTACTCATTTTTTATTGGCGAAAGTCTTATATGTTATCACTATTTTAAAAGCTATACATGTGATAATTCTTCATTAGTAAAGTTATGATTTTAGAAATACTCTACAATCACATTATCATGTGATTTTACTTTTACAGATTATTAGATATTCTATATAGTTTCCCTTTTGATATATTTTAAAAAACACCCCTAAAGTCCCCTCAAGGGGACAATCTACTTAAATAAAAATTATACTATGATTTCAATTCTGCAGTTATAATAATGTAAAAAAATCACATATTAAAAGGTAAATGTAATTCAACGCAAAATCCATTTTCTCTTTTAAATACTATATCTCCTTTTAACTTTTCTGCTCGCATTACCATATTAGATAAGCCTAAACCGGTTGACTTGTAACTCTCCTTTTTACTGCCATTGTCTTTAATGGTAAACTCACACCCCTTGAACGTATTAGTTAAAGCTATTTTTACATGTGTCGCATCAGAATGTCTTAAAATATTGGTGATGGCTTCTTTATATATTAAAAATAAATCCTGCTTAGTCTGTGCTATTAAACGTCTATTAGGATTTCTAATACTTGAGCTAACAATTTGAAATGTGATGTCTTTTGGCAACAATAATTCTTCCGCCAACTCATGCATACGTTCAATTAAATCGTTAACCGTTTCACGCCTACTATCAATACTCCATACCAGATCTCGCATCTGTGAAATCGCATTTCTGCTAATTCCTGCAATCTTTTGAAGTTTCAATTTATCGGCTTCACTGGCATTAATTTCCATAAGTTCGGTTTGCATGGCTAAACCAGACAACAGTGACCCAACATCGTCGTGTAAATCACTAGATATTTTAGTCCGAAGGCGTTCCATGGCCATAGCCTGTTTAAATCGATACCTAAAAATGGAATACATGATAGCTATAACTGCTAATATCGCCAATGCTATAAACCACCATTTTTTATAAAATATTTGTTTAACTGTAATCGGTATGGACAAAATTGAAGGACTTTCATTTCCTCTTGAATCTTTACCTTTTACGTTTAATACGTAATCTCCTGCCGGCAATTTGTTATATCGGATTGAAGAACTATTTCCATGATAAAACCAACGATTTTCAAAACCTTCTAATTTTGTGCTATATGTATTTTTATTATTTTGAAAATAGCTTGGCATTGTCCAGTTGACCTCAAAATATTGATCGTAAGGTGAAATTTCTAAAGTTGATAATTTAGTTTGATTAAAATCAGTTTTAAAATCAGTTTTAGTTTTGCTATTATAACCTGAAAACTCTGTAAATCGCATATTTGGTGTCTCAGATTGCTTTAGAACTTCGTTTGGTTTAAACTTATTCAATCCGTTCATGCCGCCAAAGTAAAAATTCCCATTACTATCTTTATAGAACGACGAATAGTTAAATTCAAAATGTGTGAGTCCATCTTCAGCATAAAAATTCTGAAACACTTCTGTGGTTGGGTTAAAATAGCATAAACCATTGTAAGTACTAATCCACATATTTTGATTATCGTCAAATAAAAAACCAACAACATTATTATCTGGCAAACCATTATTTTTAGTAAAAGTTTTTATCGTTTTTCCATCTGCTGATAAGTAATTTAGACCACCACCATAGGTGCCAATCCATATATTCCCTTCTAAATCTTCATCAACAGCCAGAATATAATTTCGTGAAATTCTCGGATTAGTGTCTTTAGAAAACTGGGTTTCAACACCTCCATTCATATTAACTTTTAGCAAGCCATCACTGCGTGTACCAATCCATATAACATCATCTGTTTTACTTTCTTTAAAGAATCTAAAATCAGCAAAATCATTTTCTATATTCTTATTTTCAAATAGCATACTATACGCTTCAGTTTCAGGATCAAATAATATAAGTTGCGACAAACTCTGTCCAAATAATAATTTTCCATTTCTGAGTTTTATTATTGGATTTTGACTCCTTAAGTCTATGCTAGATTTAAACTCATCATAAATCTTAGTTGCTCCAGTTTCTAGATTAATTTTCATTAAGCCCAGACCTAAAGTGAATGCATTTTTTTTATTTTCATCCAGCGCATAAAAAATGGACACATATTGCGAAATCTCTAAAGCGTTTTTTTCAAGATTTAGATGTAGTGTGTCAATTTTACCCGCAATAGTTTTGAATAGAATTTTGTTTTGACTTTCAGATTTAACATAGATAGTTCCATTGGCATCTTCAAAAATACCACGCATTGTATTTCCCCATCCCTGGTTCTTAGATGCGAATACGCTTGTAAACAGCCCATCTTCTATACGTATTTTAAATAAACCATTGTCTGTTGCGACCCAAAGTAGTTTGTTAGCATCAATAAAAAGCATATTGATTTTTGAATATTCTAATGTAGACCTCAACTGTTGTGTATAATCCTTAAAAACCCCATTTGTGTCCATGCGAAATAGATCCGTATCACCAGAAAACCAAATCTGATCTTCATCGTCTTGTATGCCTTGGTAAAATAGTACACCGTTATTAAGTATGTGTTTTGAACTTAAACCATCCTCACTTAAAGTAAAAATCCCAAATTCTTTTTGAGAAAAAAAGTACTGTTTATTATTTTTATCAAAATATGAAAGCGTAAAATTAGAGATATTCCCTTGCCAATTAAAAGTCGATAATTTGTAGGTGTCTAACAGTTCACCATTGGCATTAAACTTAAAAGAACCTTGATCTAAATTTAGTATAATGTGTCCTTTTCTGTCTTTAGTTAACGTACTGTTACCACTTTGAATTCTTGATACTGTGGCCTTAACTTCAAATTTGTCGTTAATCAATTTTTGAAGATAATGTTTGGCTTCACCTTTGTTTGCTGTGAGATAGTCTTCTGTCTTTATCCAAATACTACCATCTTCAGTTCTAAGTAAATTTACAACGTCTCCTTTGATACCGTGAGAACCATTAAATGCAGTAACTTTATCTGTGGTTAAATCTAAATTATACAATTTTAAATTCGCAAAAAACCATAATATATTAGCTGTGTCATCAATTTCTATATTATCTCCAATTTGCTCATTTTCAATATAAAAAGGATTAGTTCTATCAGAATTATAGACCTTAAAATTATTACCATCATATCGTATTAAGCCGACTTCCGTACCAAACCACATCATTTGATTTTTATCCTGAGCCATACAAGTAATGGATCTAAAGGGCAAGCCATCATCTGTAGTAAGCACATCAATTTGGGATGGATTTTGAGCATACACACTATAGCATACAAAGAGTAAGCTCATTTGCAGAACAAAAGTGCTCAGTGTTTTAAAGGAATTCAAAATAATGGTTTAATTAATAGCTAAGTCTCAAATATACAAAATGTTAGCACTAAATTTCACATTAAGATGTGATTGATAACCTTGGTTTAACCTTATATCTTGCCAATAGCTATTAATTACTGATTCTAATAAATAATGGATTCATCTAACAATAAAAATGCATTACATAGATATACGTTAAAAGTTCTGGCAATACTAACAGGAATAATAACGATTTACTACGTAATTACTACAGCATTCCCCATGCTAATCCCAACTGAAGCAGTTTACGGCTCGTATTACTTCCCGAGAATGTATTGGGTATTTCCACATATTGTTTTGGGGATAATCGCAACTATAATTGGGCCTTTTCAATTTATGCCAAAAATTCGAAATAAATATCTCAAAATCCATAGGCAATTAGGCCGTGTTTATATGATGTCTACTGTTTTATCAGGAATATCTGGTATGTATATGGCGGTTACTTCCGATGTTAATTTACCATATGCCGTTGGTTTATTTATGCTTGGCGTTGCGTGGTCAACGTCTTCCATAATGGCATTTATTTCTATAAAGAACCGAAAAATAGACCTACATAAAGAGTGGATGATTAGAAGTTACGTCATTACGCTAGCTTTCGTCACATTCAGATTTGTATACGATATTATAAGGTCATTTGATATTGGAACATGGGAAGAAGTTCAAGTTTTAATGAGTTGGGCCTGTTGGGCGATACCCTTATTTATTGCCGAAGTTTTTATACAAGGAAAAAAGATAAAAAAGAAATAACCAATAAACACTAATCAAAATGAACAGATCAAAATTATTTACAAGTCTACTATTATTTATTGTTTCAGCATCATTTTTTAATTGTGAAGAAAAAGTCACCACAGAAATCACAAAAGAAAAAACGGAAACCATTGCACACAATGAAGTAAACGAAACACCCGAATACTTCTTACTAAGACCCGAAGTTGAAAAAGCCTATGGCTATTCGCATGCTGTAAAAATCGGCAATTCTATTAAAATTTCTGGAGCTGTAAGTATGGATGATGAAGGCAACCCAACAGCGGTTGGCGATTTGGCACAACAAATGAAAAATTGCTATGCTGATTTAGAAAAAATCTTAAAACATTATGGATGCACATTTGATGATGTAGTGAAAGAAGATGTCTTTACAACGGATATGCCCAAATTTTTAGAAGCCGCAGCCTACAGAACTGAAATTTACAAAACCCAATTCCCTACTGGTTCTTGGCTTGGTGTAACAGAACTAGCAGTACCAGAATTTATGATAGAGATTGAATTGGAAGTGCATAAATCAAAATAATAATTAATAAACCATTACACATGAAAACTATGAAACGAATATTAGCCACAATGTTCCTTATTGCCATTAATTTAAATGGATTTGCACAAGACACAAAAACCGCTACCATTAATTTAATAGTAATCGATAGTCTTTACCAAGCGTTTGCAAAAGGAGACATTCCAACCGTACTTGGTTTAATGGATGAAAAAATTGTATGGAACGAAGCTGAAGGAAATTCCTTGGCTGATGGTAATCCATACATTGGTCCACAAGCTGTCTTAAATGGTGTATTTGCACGAATTGGCCCTTTGTATAAATCATTCGCAGTAAAAGATGTAAATCTACATGAGATGAGTAATAATCAAGTATTGGCTACTTTGCGCTACGAAATTGTCTCTAAAAATGATGAAAGTTATTCTGTACAAGTAGCGCATCATTACACACTTAAAGACGGAAAAATAATTCAGTTTCAGCAATATGCAGATACTAAGAAGTTGGCAGATGCTGAGAAAGTGTAATTCAAATAATTTTAAATCAATTACAAAATGAAAAAATCATGAAGAACATCTTATTAATTCTAAGCTTAGCTTTATGTCTTATAACTGTTAAGCAAGGACACGCCCAAAACACAAAATTACCTAATGGTAATATTACTGAAAAACTAAGCTACATTAAGGATAGTAAAAATTTTAGTAGCGAAAGTAAACGTTTAAAGCTGCTATTCGAAGTCTATACCGAAAGTCAATTAGAAACATCGCCTGTAATGGCTACTTTTTTTGGAAAACCGGGATACAACCATTTATGGGATGATGTTTCACCTGAAGCCACAAATAAAAACTTAGCCGTATTAAAGATTTTTAACGACTCTAAAGACTGGTTTAATCTTGAAAATTTAACGGAAGAAGATAAAGTCAACTTCAGCATCTTTAATCGCTCTGTTGGCGACCAATATGCTTTAAATAGCCAGTTTCCAGAACAATATTTAATAATAGACCAAATTCAGGGCATTCATTCGTACATACCTGCAATTATTCAAATGATGCCAACGAATTCGCCAAAGGCATTGGAAGATATTATAGCAAGAATTGAGGGTATTTCAGAACTTTTAAAAAACATTGAAATAACCTTGTCAGAAGGCATAGAAAAAGGAATTGTGATGCCACGAACTACAGTTGTGCAAGTTCCCGAACAATTAAAAAGCATGATAGCTGAAACTCCTGAAGAAAGCATTTTTTACACACCATTTATCAACTTAGATGGACATGATGCCTTAAAAGAGAAGGCTAAAACTATCATTACCAAAAGTGTTAACCCAGCTTTTGATAAGTTCAAAGTTTTCATGACCGACACCTATTTACCAAACACTAGAGAAAGCTATGGACTAAGTGAATTACCCAATGGAACGGCATGGTACAATGCGCAAATAAAGTTTCATACCACCACAAATAAGACCGCTCAGGAAATCCACGATATCGGCCTATCAGAAGTAGCAAGAATATTGGTTGAGATGGAAAAGGTGAAATCAGACACAGGCTTCAAAGGCGACTTAAATGCATTTAATACTTTTCTAAAAGAAGACCCTCAGTTTTATTTTGACACGCCTGAGGAATTGCTTTCGGCTTATCGTGATATTTGCAAAAAAATAGATCCTGTCTTGCCCCAACTTTTTGGGAAACTACCAAGACTTCCGTATGGTGTAAAAAAAGTGCCAGCTTATTCAGAGCAAGCGACTACAACGGCGTATTATAATCCAGGTTCTCTGCAATCTGGTGTAGCTGGCTATTTCTATGCGAATACTTATAAACTAGAATCGAGACCTAAATGGGAAATGGAAGCCTTAACTATTCATGAAGCGGTTCCTGGTCATCACTTACAGATTTCACTTGCTCAAGAACTAGAAAATGTTCCAGAGTTTAGAACCATGCTTGGGTTTACGGCATTTATTGAAGGTTGGGGACTGTATTCTGAAAGTCTGGGTCCAGAACTCGGCATGTATCAAGATATGTATTCTAAATACGGGCAATTGACTTATGAAATGTGGCGTGCCATGAGATTGGTAGTTGATACCGGCATCCATGCCTTTGGGTGGACAAGACAAGAAGCTATCGACTATTTTAAAGAGAATTCTGGTAAAAACGAAAACGACATTTCGGTTGAAGTTGATAGGTATATTGCTTGGCCTGGACAAGCTCTAGCTTACAAAATTGGCGAACTAAAAATAAAAGAACTTAGAAAAAAGTCGGAAGACATCCTAAAAGATCAGTTTGACATCAGAGCATTTCATGATGTTGTGTTAGGTAGTGGAACGATTCCTTTAAACGTGCTAGAAGACAATGTAAATCAATGGATAAACCATCAGAAAAACAACTGAGAACAAATAATTGGAAAAAGATAAACTATGATAGAAACTACCAACCAAAACCATACTATTCCTATACAACAAAACCAGCGTATTCATTTTTTAGATGTCCTTCGCGGCATTGCCATACAGTGCATTTTTATGGCTAACATCGTTTATTTTTCAGGACTTTTCTTTTTCTCAGAAAGTTATAGGGATCCTGCTTTTGTATGTCCTTCTGATGGGATTTTGGGATTTATCTCCTTTATGTTAATTGATGGTAAATTCTATTCTATTTTTTCCCTACTCTTCGGTATTGGCTGCTTTGTACAATACCATAAACTAAGTAGTCAAAGCAAGCCTTTTGCTCCATTTTTTGCTAAACGTATGTTCTGGTTAATGGTTTTTGGTTTAATTCATTTAATAGGATTTTGGCTCGGTGATATCTTAACACTCTATGCGCTTTTGGGCTTTGCTATAATTCCATTCATCAACGTTTCAAATAAGAAATTATTAATGTTTGCCACCATTCTCATCCTGCTACCTATTTTAAATTGGTTCATTATTTCTTATTTCGGCATAAATTACCCTGATGTTTTTCATCAAAAAAGTATAGATTCATGGCAAAACTACGGCTTCCCTCAAGTAGAGTGGGATGGTAAACTTTGGAATGATGTGGAATTTGAATTAACCAATAAAGACTGGTCTGCTTTTTTTAAAATGAACCTTGGCAATTCATGGATACGCTTGTCAATGATCCTCGAAGAAGGTCGTATTTTTAAAGTTTTTGGAATTTTTCTTATCGGTCTTTGGGCTGGACGTAAAATACTGAATGAAAATCTTTTACAAAATGTAAATCTTCTAAAAAAAATAGCGCTTTACGGTTTACTTATTGGTTTACCTATGAGCGGCTGGAGAGCGTACCTTCTATTTTTAGGGGAACAAAATCAAATCAACAGCTTTCTTAACACGCTAAGCTATGCTTTGGGCACTGTACCAACCGCATTAGGTTATGCGGCATTAATTGCATTACTTTTTAGAAAAAAACCCAAGCTATTGATGTGGCTTGCTCCCGCTGGAAAAATGGCTTTCACTAATTATATCTTACACACTGTTTTTGGCCTCACCTTTTTTTATGGTATTGGTTTCGGATGGGCTGGTAAAATGGGATTTACCATGATAACACTTAGTGCTATCGCCTATTTTCTGCTTCAGGTTGTATTTAGCACCTTATATCTCAATTATTTTAAATATGGTCCATTAGAATGGCTTTGGAGGCAATTAACTTATGGTAAGTTTTTAAAGATTAGAAAATCATAACTAATTAAATTATGATAAAATTCTTCAGAAAACTACGTCAAAATATGATTAGAGAACATAGAGCTTCAAAATATTTACTCTACGCCATTGGCGAAATCATCCTTGTGGTGATTGGTATTTTAATTGCGCTTCAAATTAATAATTGGAACCAAGAATTAGCCAATAAAAAAGAGGAGCAAACAATCATAAAAAACCTAAACTTGGAATTTAAAAAGAACATAATAAGTGTTCAGGAGTATATTAAACACCACAAAACCATTTTATCTGATACAAGAGTCCTTATCGATTTAGTAGGAGAGCCCGAAGAGGTCCTAAACAAATTCAATCTCGATAGTCTCTTAGCACAATCCATCAATTATTGGAGTTATAAGCCAAGTCAATCAGTAGTTCTAGATGTCATTTCATCTGGTAAGCTTAATTTAATTTCTTCAGATTCATTGCGACTGCAATTTTTTGAATGGTCTAGCAATTTAGAAAAAAACGAAGAAAATTATAATACATTGGATGAAATTAATCAATCCATTGTGTTAACATATCTCACAAAGCATGCCTCCTTAAAAAACATAGATAACTATGGGATTTTGGAGTGGAATAAAAAATCAAAACTCAAACATTCCAATTACAAAATGTTCCAAGATATTGAATTTGAAAATGTGATGGATAATCAAGCTTGGGATATAAAAAATTATATACTGTCACTTGAAAATCTTGAACATACCATGGCTAGAATCATTGCCGAAACTAATAGAGACTTATAATTTCATAGGATAAAATTTTTCCGAAAAACCGCCAAAATAGGATTAAAGATCATAGCGTTTCAAAGTATTTGCTCTATGCTATAGGTGAAATTATCCTTGTAGTGATGGGTATATTGATTGCATTACAACTCAACAATTGGAAAGAAGCCAATGCAGAACTTTAGAAGAAGGACAACAAAAATCGCAAGATCTCATAAACGTATTACAAACTTGATTATGACATTAAAAAAGAATATATTATAATAAATATGCTATCTCATAAGCTGAAAACAGCAATAGCTAATCCTAATGAAATTCCTATATTGCTTGCAAATCAACTAAATGAAAAACAAAAATGTTTTTAAACTCGCTTTCCTTATTGCCATCGGTCTTTCCAACTGTAAAAACAAAAATCCATTACCAGACCCTTTAGAAGCTGGTTGGAAAGGCAATGCTGTCTGCGAGGTGTTAGAAGATAATAAAGAACTTAGAGTCCTTAAATGCACGTTTGAACCCGGTGTTGGACATGAAAAACACTATCACAATCCACATGTTGGCTATACCTTAGTAGGAGGTAAATTTAGAATTACAGATCATACAGGGACTCGAGAAGTAAATGTTCCAACGGGTTATACATTCAGTAAAGATTCTATAACTTCACATGAGGTTTTAAACATTGGAGAAACAACCTCTGTTTATTTGATAATGGAGTATAAATAAAAGCTTCTAACGAATAGAAATCATTACGTTTTCAAAGTCATTTCATTTTTTTGTATCTTTTTATTTTAAAACAAAAAATCATTGCGCTATGAAAACCTCTGTTCGTTTTGAAAATGCAATTAATAAATTATATCTAGCATTTCATCATAAGACTTTAAATCCTGACGATTTTAAGCAATGTGCAGTTGGTAATATTCTAGATAACAAAGATAGCTGGAAACAATTAACAGACATCCATGGCTCAACCAAATTGAATTACATAGGCTTAGTGCATCAAAATTTAGGTCAGCGATTTAATGGCTATTTAGCTATTGAATTATTACAAATTGAAAATGCTTTCCTTATGGGATGTGGATATCATTTATCTGAACAGAAGCGTTTATACAGACCTCGTTACATCAACGAAACTATTTTATTTAATGGTTTATGCAATGTTGTTACCGAACTATGTAGATTAGATAAGATAAATGATGTTATGGATTGTTCTGTGTTATTTAATTATAACAGTAATAAGCTCAATACGGAATTAGTATAAACATAACATTATAAAAATAAAAAAAGCCAACTCATTTTGAGTTGGCTTTTTTATATGATACTAACTTTAGATTAACCTCCAAAGTCATCAAATCTAATATGCTCATCAGGGATTCCAAAATCCTCTCCCATTTTCTGAACCGCTTGATTCATTAATGGTGGTCCACAGAAATATAATTCAATATCTTCTGGTGCTTCATGATGATTTAAGTAGTTTTCTATTACACAATTATGAATGAAACCTACAAATCCGTCACCTTCTTCGTCATTAATATCTTTTTTAACTTTCCAATTATCACTTTCTAATGGCTCTGATAATGCTAAATAGAACTTAAAGTTTGGAAAATCTTTTTCTAATGCTCTAAAATAATGGATATAGAATAGTTCTGCTTTAGAACGTCCTCCGTACCAATATGTTACTTTACGACCTGTTTTTAATGTTCTAAATAATTGGTATAAGTGTGATCGCATTGGAGCCATACCTGCACCACCACCAACGTATAACATTTCTGAATCTGACTCGTTGATAAAGAACTCACCGTAAGGTCCAGAGATTGTTACTTTATCACCAACTTTTTGATTAAAAATATAAGATGAAGCAACACCAGGATTAACATCCATCCAGCCACCTTTTGCACGATCGAAAGGAGGAGTTGCAACACGAACGTTAAGCATAATTCTTCTTCCTTCTGCAGGGTAAGAAGCCATAGAATAGGCACGTTCAACTAGCTCTTCGTTTTTCATTACTAAAGGCCATAGACCAAACTTTTCCCAATCTGCTTTAAATTTATCTGGTTCACCTGGATGATCTTCTGGGTGTGCAGTAATATCCATATCTGCATACTTAACTTCACATTCAGGGATTTCAATTTGAATATATCCACCAGCTTTGTAATTCATATCCTCAGGAATCTCAACTACAAACTCCTTAATGAATGTTGCAACATTATAGTTTGAAACTACTGTTGCTTCCCATTTCTTGATACCAAATACTTCTTCAGGAATCGTAATTTCCATATCCTGCTTTACTTTTACTTGGCAAGATAAACGCGCTCCTTCAGCTAATTCTTTTCTAGAAAAGTGAGGGGTTTCTGTTGGTAATGCTTCACCTCCACCAGATAAAACATGACACTCACACTGAATACAAGTTCCACCTCCACCACAAGCAGATGGTAAAAATATTTTTTCAGCACCTAAAGTACTTAATAAAGTACCTCCTGAACTCACTTCTATTTCACGTTCACCATTGATCAAAATCTTTACAGGTCCTGAAGGTGATAACTTTTGTTTTACAAATAATAATAGTGCTACTAACAATAGAGTTACCAATAAAAAGGCAGCTACTGTTGCGACTATAGTTCCGATTGTACTTGCGGCTAATATCATCATACTAATCAATTACTCGTTTGTATTTTCAGCTACATTTAAGTCAGACTTAAGTTGAGCTTCTTTATTAATATCTTCTTTTATTACTTCAATTGCAGCAGACTTATCTTCTGCAGGTGCTTCTTCATCTCCTCCTGTTAACATACCACCAAAACTCATAAACCCAATGGCCATTAAACCTGTTATAATAAATGTAATACCTAAACCTCTTAAAGCTGGTGGTACATTACTATATCTAATTTTTTCTCTAATAGCTGCTATTGCTAAAATTGCTAAGAACCATCCAATACCAGAACCAATACCATAATTTAAGGCTAAGCCTAAGGTTGCTATTTCTCTAGATTGCATAAATAATGAACCACCTAAAATGGCGCAGTTTACAGCAATTAAAGGTAAAAATATACCTAACGAGTTATATAATGATGGCGAAAATTTCTCTACTATGATTTCAACTAATTGTACCATGGTAGCAATTGTTGCAATAAACATAATAAAAGATAAGAAGCTTAAATCGTAGCTCGCATATTCTTCACCTAACCAAGATAATGCACCAGGTTGTAATAAATACTGATCTAACAACCAGTTTAATGGTACTGTAATAGCTAATACAAATATTACAGCAGCACCAAGACCAACAGCTGTTGACACCTTTTTAGATACAGCTAAGTAAGAACACATTCCTAAGAATGTTGCAAATACCATGTTATCTATAAATATCGATTTGAAAAATAATTCTATATGTTCCATATTTTTAAGTCTTCAGTTTGCAGTTTTAAATCCTTAGTCTAGACATTTACTGCAGACTATTTTTAGTCTTCTATTAATGCTTTGTTTCTACTACGTTGTATCCAAATAATAATTCCTACAACGATTAATGCCATTGGAGATAATAACATAAAACCGTTATTTTCATAACCAATTGCATACAATCCTGTTTTTTCAATTGGATCACCTAAAACTTTAAATCCTAATAAAGTTCCAGACCCTAAAAGTTCTCTAAAGAATCCAACGATTATAAGTATTAAACCATAACCCGCAGCATTACCTATACCGTCTAAAAATGACCTCCATGGACCATTTCCTAAAGCAAATGCTTCAAAACGTCCCATGATAATACAGTTTGTAATGATTAATCCAACAAAAACTGAAAGTGTTTTACTTAGTTCATAAGCATAAGCCTTTAAAACTTGATCCACTATAATTACTAAAGCTGCAACAACAACAAGTTGTACAATAATTCTAATTTTTGAAGGAATAATATTTCTCATTAAAGAAATGACTACGTTTCCTATTCCTAAAACAAATAATACAGAAACGGCCATTACAATAGAGGCTTTAAGCTCGGCTGTAATTGCTAAAGCAGAACAGATACCAAGTACTTGGATTGTAATTGGGTTATTATCTGCTAATGGATCTAATATTAAATTGGCGTCTTTTTTTGATAAAAGTCCCATAAATTATTTTTTTAAAGTTTTAAAATAAGGCCAGTAAAGCTTCAAATCTTTTTTGATCATTGCTGTAACACCATCACCAGTAATTGTAGCACCTGCAATAGCATCAACCTCGTTATCTGTTTTATCTAAATTTTTAGGATCGGCATTACCTTTTGCGACTGTAATTCCTTTAAAATTACCTGAAGCATCTAATAAATGTTCTCCAATAAAGTCATCCATAAAGAAACGTTGCTTAATATTTGCTCCTAAACCAGGTGTTTCACCTTTATGATCAAAATAAGCTCCTTGAACAACCATGTTTTCATCCATTGCGACATAAGCCCAAATAGCATCCCAAAGTCCTTTACCTCTTATTGGTGCGATATAAAATGTTTTACCATCCTTTTCACCTATAAATAAAGGTAATCTTCTTGCCTCACCAGATTTTGCTTTGGTTTGTTCCTTTTTTACATCAATTAAATATGCTTGGTCATTTTCTGATGCAATTCCATTTTCAATTACTAATTGTTTTTTAATGTATTTTGAAAACTCATCACCAACTTTATCTGTTGAAATAAAATTAGCACTACCTTCATCGTTATCATTAACTCCCATAGCATACAGAATATTCTGCTGCTTTTCCATACGTTCATTTTCTGCGATTGTAGGTTTTAAAGAAGCTGCTGTAAATGCTAATAAAGAACCTACCACTAATACCATTGCTATGGCAAAAATTATAGTATATGAATTTTTATCTGTTCTATTTTCCATCGTTATGCAACTTTAGCTTTTAAACGTTTCATTCTTTTCTTTACATTTCCTTGAACCACATAATGGTCAATTGTTGGTGCAAACACATTCATTAATAGAATTGCTAACATAACACCTTCTGGATATGCTGGGTTGAATACACGTATCATAATAGAAATAAATCCTACTAAGAAACCATATATCCATTTTCCTTTTGTTGTTTGTGATGCCGTAACAGGATCGGTTGCCATAAATACAGTACCAAAAGCAAAACCACCAATAAGTAAGTGATGCCAAAATTCTGTACTCATTAAACCGTAGAATTTACTAGACTCTGTAATCCAACCTGAGCTTACAACTCCGTTGAAGATTAAACCCATTACTAATGCACCTATTACAGATGATAACATAATTCTCCAACTTCCAATTTTAGTAAAGATTAAGAATAATGCACCTAATAATATTAATAGTGTAGATGTTTCACCTACTGAACCAGGTATTAATCCGTAAAACATGTCCATGACATCATAAGCGACAGATTTTCCTTGTGCTAAACTACCTAAGATTGTTTCACCAGAAATAGCATCTACATTTTGTCCAGCTGCAATTAATTGATCTTGTTCTACAGCTCCGTGTACCCATACTTTATCTCCTGACATCCATGTTGGATATGCGAAGAATAAGAATGCACGAATGGTTAATGCAGGATTCAGAATATTCATTCCTGTTCCACCAAAAACTTCTTTACCTATAACAACACCAAAGGCAACTGCTACAGCTAACATCCAGAGAGGCGTATCAATTGGTACAATTAATGGGACTAACATACCCGTAACTAAATACCCTTCTTCAACTTCGTGATTATTTTTAATAGCGAATAAAATCTCTATTGCTAAACCTACTACGTAAGAAACAATTACTAATGGAATTACTTTCCAAAAACCAACTAAGAAGTTATCTAAAGTCCAAAACTCTGAACTTAAAAAACCACCTGTTGCTTGTTGAATTTCTCCAAAAGCTAAGTAATGCTGGTATCCAGCATTAAACATACCAAATATTAAACAAGGAACCATTGCCATAATAACAGTGTTCATTGTTCTTTTTAAATCATCGGCTGCTTTAATATGAGTTCCGTTATGAGTGGTCTCATTAGGCAAGAATAAGAATGTATGTATTGCCGAAAATGCTGGCAACCATTTTTTATCTTTATTCTTCTCTCTAAAATTATGTAAATTTTGTTTTAAACCCATTATCCTATCTCTTTTAGCATTAAGTCTAATCCTTCTCTTATAATTTTTTGGTGTGGTTGTTTTGACACACACACAAATTCTGTTAAGGCAAAATCTTCAGGTGCAACTTCGTACATTCCTAAAGCTTCCATTTCATCTAAATCTTGATACATACAAGCCTTTAAAATCTGCATTGGGTAAATGTCTAAAGGAAATACTTCTTCGTATGATCCTGTTACAACAAATGCTCTATGCTCACCGTTTGTATTGGTATTTAAATCGTATTTTTTCTTAGGGTTTAACCACGAAAAAGTTAACGCTCTTGATGTAGAAATTTTATTAAAAACGGGCTTATTCCATCCAAATAACTCATAATCATCCCCTTCTGGTATCACAGTAATTATATTACTATAATAATCTAAATTACCATCTGGCATTACTTGTTTACCAGTTAATACATTTCCAGAAATTATACGGTCGTTACTATCTCTTTCAACACCATTATCATAAACCATAGTCGCAATTTCAGAACCTATTTTAGTTCTAAAATATCTTGGTTTTTTAACTGAAGAACCTGCTAAAGCAACAATACGCTCTGCATTAAACTTACCTGTTAATAATAGTTCTCCTATTATTACTAAGTCTTGCGCATTAACTGTCCAAACCGTTTCTCCTTTATTAATAGGATCTACCTTATTAATTAAAGTACCTACATTACCTGATGGATGAGGCCCAGAAACTTTATGAACTACAACGTTTTGTAAATTTGCTAAAGGTGAATTTGAATTTTTACCTACTGAAATATGAACACTACCCTTTGTTAGCTTAGATAATGCAGTAACAGCAGCTTGTAACTCAGCTTCTTTCCCTGTTAAAGTATAATCTAAATCTGCTGCCAAAGGTGCACTAGCATAGCCAGAAATAAAAATAGCTTTTGGTGTGCTATCTGCTTTTGCAACAACATCATAAGGACGTTGTTTTATAAAAGCCCAACAACCTGAAGCTAACAAATGAGCTTTAGTTTTTTCAGCATCAGAAGCTAGATCAAATTTACCATGATCAACATAAGTTTGCTCTTTGTCTGCTGTAATTTTAATAGCGTCTATACGACGTCTTGGTCCACGTTGCACCTCTGTAACCTCACCAGACACAGGTGAAACGAATTTCATAGCTTCTTCATCCTTATTATAAAACAAAGTCTCACCAGCTTTTACACGTGTGCCTTCTTTTGCTATTAATTTTGGAATAATACTATGGAAGTCTTCAGGTCTAATGGAGTAGAAATTACTAATAATAGCATTTTCTGTTGCTTTCTCGGCTTCACCGATAAGCTTTATGTCCAAGCCTTTTTTTATTTTGATGTCTTTTGACATATCTCTTAAAGATTAGTTATCTAAAAATCCGTGCAAATTTACGAATTAATGCTTAATTATGGAGCAATTTGAAGCAACTTTTTTATTTGTAATCATTATAAATAACATATGCGATTTAAGGTATAGATTTTGATTATCTTTATACGCTCAGATTTCAAATAAAATGAAAAAACACATTCTTAACCTTTTTGTACTTATACTATTTCCTACAATCCTACTCTCTCAAGTAGCTAAAGAACTCAATCCACCTGATTTTATAAAGACCATTACTTTTAAAAGCAACACCACACAAGGCCAATTGCCCGTTTTAAAACTCGGTGAATCTCTACTACTAGAATTTGATGCTTTAACCGGAGACGAAGAAGACTTTTACTACGTTATAGAGCATTTTAATTTTGACTGGACTCCTTCTGGATTAGTAAAGTCGGAATATCTAAGAGGATTAGACAACCAAAGGATTTTAAGTTACGAAAACTCATTTAACACCTATCAGATATACTCTCATTACAACTTAGCAATACCAAACTCACAGACACGTGCGTTATTAAAAAGTGGTAATTATATGATTTCAATCTATGATGATTATGATGAATTAATGTTCAGCAGAAAATTTATGGTTTATGAAAATATAGCCAATGTTGGTGTAAAAGTTAAACGTTCTAGAGACGTAAAAGTTATTGCCGAAAAACAATCTGTAGACATGGTTATCACCACTAATGGTCTAAATTTAAATAACCCTTTAGAAACCGTTAAAACATTAGTCATTCAAAATAACAACCTTAATACAGCCATTTCAGATTTAAAGCCACAATACACACTAGGTAACGAACTTATTTATCGCTACGACACCGAATCTGCATTCTTTGGTGGAAATGAATATTTATTTTTTGAAAATAAAGATGTTAGAGCTGCAAACGTTGGCATTCAGCATATAGACTTAGAAGATATTTATCACAACTATTTATATACTAATATCTCTAGAAAAAACAGACCATACACCTACAATCCTGATATTAATGGAAACTTTCTAGTCACAGTTATAGATAGAGATAACCCTGATGTTGAAGCAGATTATGTTATGATTCATTTTTCATTATTACACGAAGAATTAAAAGATAAAAACATACATATTTATGGAAATTTCAATTATTTCACCATAGAACCATTAACTCAAATGCTATACAATTCTGAAAGCAAACGCTACGAAGCTACATTATTGCTAAAACAAGGTTTTTATAATTACAAATTTGTAGCTGTAGATAAAGAAACTGGCGAATTAGACGAAGGTGCTATTAGTGGAAATTTTTGGGAAACCGAAAACAATTATAAAGTCCTTGTTTACTATAAAGATCTCGGAGCCCGTTACGATAGACTTATAGGCTTTGGTGAAGCTAGCTCAGTAGATATTACAAATTAAAAATAGCATAAAACAAAAAATACTAAGTCATATATGATGTTTCCTAATTTGAATCCAGTTAATATTATAGAACTGTTAAAAATTACAACCACTCAACCGAATTATAATGCTTCATTCAAAAATTATGTTATTTTAGCATAGAATAATTATTAAATACACATGGTACAACAAGTTACAAGCGGGATTAAAATTTCTGTAGAAACCAATTTTGAAGGCACTTTTTATAAAAACTATAAAGTGCACTTTGCATTTGGCTATAAAGTAACTATTGAAAATCAAAGCAAAGATTCTGTTCAATTAAACTCTAGACATTGGTCAATCTTAGATGCTTTAAATAATGAAGAGATTATAGAAGGAGAAGGAGTCATTGGAAAAAAACCTGTTCTAAAACCAGGTGAATCCCACACTTATAACTCTGGATGCCTTTTAACCTCACCCTTTGGTGCTATGCAAGGTCATTATAATATGGTCAATTTTACAAAAGCAAATAAGTTTAAAGTTTATATTCCTTCTTTTAAATTAAGTGCTCCATTTGCCCTTAACTAGACTCCTCTCTTAAAACAAAAGCACTACTAAACATTTATAGTGCCTTAATTTAGCTTCAGATTAAAGCTTATTAACTATAGCTATCTAAGACTCAGCACATATTACATTGCACAATACAATTTGCGCTACGTTTTTACACAAGACAATATTGCTATTTTTTTTAAGCTAACCCTTTGAAAGTATAATTCTAAGCTTCATACAACTATAACGTTTCAAAGAAATAATTTCTTATAAAAATTGTACATTTGCACTTTAAAAATTCAAACTAAAAAACAAAATATATTATGGGAAAAGGATTCTTTAATGTACCTGTAGCAGTTAACGAACCTGTTATGGCTTACGCACCTGGTTCAGCAGAACGCAAAGCTGTTGCTGAAGCTTACAAATCTATGTATAACTCAAAGGTTGAAGTTCCTATGTACATAAATGGAAAAGATGTCAAAACTGGAAACACCAGAACAATGTCTCCTCCACACGATCATCAACATATCGTAGGCGAATATCATTTAGCAGAAAAACAACATGTTGAAGAAGCTATTTCAACAGCCTTAAAAGCACGTAAATCATGGTCTCAATTACCATGGGAACAACGTGCTGGTATTTTCTTAAAAGCGGCAGAATTAATCGCTGGTCCTTATAGAGCTAAAATTAATGCTGCAACTATGATTGCACAATCTAAAACCATTCATCAAGCAGAAATTGATGCTGCATGTGAGCTGATTGATTTCTTACGTTTTAATGTTCAGTTTATGACTGACATTTATATGGAACAACCAGAAAGCACAAGCGATGCTTGGAACAGAGTAGAATACAGACCTCTTGAAGGTTTCACCTATGCTGTAACTCCATTTAACTTTACAGCTATTGCAGGTAATTTGCCAGCATGTATGGCTTTAATGGGTAATGTTGTCGTTTGGAAACCAAGTAACAACCAAATATATTCTGCAAAAGTAATTATGGACGTCTTTAAGGAAGCTGGTGTTCCTGCTGGTGTTATCAATGTCGTTTTTGGTAATCCAGGAATGATTACAGATACCGTTATGGCTAGTCCAGATTTCTCTGGTTTACATTACACAGGCTCTACTCCAGTATTTCAAAACCTTTGGAAACAAATCGGTAACAATATTGCAAACTATAAAACGTACCCAAGAATTGTTGGAGAAACTGGTGGTAAAGATTTTATTGTAGCTCACAAAACTGCTGTTGCAAAGCAAGTAGCTACTGCAATTTCTCGTGGTGCTTTTGAATTTCAAGGTCAAAAATGTAGTGCAGCATCTAGAGCATACATTCCTAATAATTTATGGGACGATGTTAAGAAGTTTGTAATAGAAGACGTTAAATCTTTTAAACAAGGTTCTCCTGAAGACATGAGTAATTTTGTAACTGCTGTAATTAACGAAGGGTCTTTTGATAAATTAGCAAGATACATTGACGAAGCAAAATCTGCTAGTGATGCAGAAATAATAGTAGGTGGAGGATATGACAAATCTAAAGGTTATTTTATAGAGCCTACGGTTATTGTTACCACTAACCCAAAATACGACACGATGTGTACTGAGTTATTTGGCCCAATAATAACCATTTACGTATATGAAGAAGATCAATTTACTGAAACCTTAAAATTAGTTGATGAAACTAGCGAATACGCCTTAACTGGTGCTATTTTAGCAACCTGTCGTTATGCTATAGAAGAAGCTACAAAAGCCTTACAAAATGCAGCTGGTAACTTCTATATTAATGACAAGCCAACTGGAGCAGTTGTTGGTCAACAACCATTTGGTGGCGCAAGAGCATCTGGAACAAACGATAAAGCTGGTAGCGCACAAAACTTAATGCGTTGGGTGTCTCCAAGATTAATAAAAGAAACTTTTGTAACTCCTGTAGATTACAAATATCCTTTCTTAGGCTAAGGCTTTACAATCTTTTAAATACTAAATCCTTAAAAGCGCTTTTGCTTTTAGGGATTTTTTTTGTGTCTTATAGAAAGTTGATTGAAAAAAAAATCTTGAATCCTAGCTAAACTTTGTATCTTGTACAAACACAATTAATTAGAACATACCATAAGCAGCCTCAAAACTTTATTAGCACAAAAACACTAAATGCAAGATTAACTTTTAAACATTGAGGAACAATAACTCCAAAGCCATGAAAAAAAATTACCTTTTTATCTTACTCTCTTTACCTTTTTTTCTAACAGCACAAAACACAATTACATCTAGTATAACTCCAAATTTATCTGTTTATGGAGAAACCACAAACTATCCTGGCGAAGGTGAATATGAAATATTCTTAAGTGCAGATAATATTTTAGACAAACCCATTTTTCTTGTTGATGGCTTTGACCCAGGAGATACAAGAGGCATTATTGATTTATATAATTCATTAGACTTTATTGGAACATCCGGAACCCAAAATTTAGCAGATTTAGTTAGAGCCGAAGGTTTTGATGTCATAGTTCTAAATTTCCCAACTTACACAAGAACTGCTGATAACGAAATTATTGATGGAGGAGCTGATTTTATGGAACGTAATGCCATGGTTTTGGTTGAATTAATAGATATGATTAATACCGACAAAGCAGCCAACAATCCTGAGCAAAATGTCATTATTGGACCAAGTATGGGAGGTGTAATTTCACGTTATGCCTTAAACTACATGGAGGCAAATTCACTAAATGCAGACACAAGACTTTACATCTCTTTTGATTCTCCTCACCATGGAGCAAATGTACCAATTGGCTTACAACACCAATTAAACTTTTTAGCCTTTAACAACACTAATCCGGTTACAGAAGTACAACCTTTAATTAATGGCTTATTAAAATCGGCTGCAGCCAAACAATTACTAACAGACCACTTAGATGCCCATTTGTTAGGAACAGATTTAGTAACCTTTGATCCTACATTAAAATTACCAACGGCTCACCCGTTTAGAGACATATTTGAAATTTCAATTAATGCATTAACTCCTTCTGGATTTCCTGAAGATGTTCGTAATGTTTCTATAATTAATGGTAGTGGTAATAATACCCCTTACTTTGCAATAGGAAATTCTGGGCCAACTGTTACAAATGATTACTCCGTAATAAACACAAGTATAGCTATGCCTATTGGCACATTTACAGCAGATATTATCATAGGTATAAACTTCACTCCTGCTGCGGGAATTACAAATACGACAAGTAGTATTTCCATCCAATTATTTAGTGTTGAAATTGATGATTCTGTTGCAGAAAGCGAAGCGTTTTCATATTCGGATGGTATTGATGCTGCACCAGGAGGCTTATTTGATTTAGGCGGAATAACAGAAACCATAGGATCTGGTGGAGGAATTGGAGGCGACTTTATAAATGCACTTAATATTGATAAGTTTAATTTTATCCCTTCAGTTAGTGCATTGGCTTTAGAATTTCCTAATAACGAAATTGATTGGCATGCCACAATAGACTTAACAACGTCGCCATTTGCAAACATATATTTACCAGAAGAAAGCGAACCTCATGTTTTACTAACACAAGAAAATGTAAATTTTGCTTTAGAAGAAATATTAAATCCGCCATTACACATTTCTAACCATGAATTGTTTGCTTTTCAATTAGAGAAAAATCCAGTAAAAAATGAATTAATATTAAAGTCTAACAGCAGTACTAACGCAAACATTAGTATAACAGATTTAACAGGAAAAACTGTATACAACTCCAATTTAAAATTAGATAACAGCACAATAATACCTTTAGATATAGCTTCTGGATTTTATATTCTCAATATAATTGGCGAAAATAATTCAATATTTACAACAAAATTTATAGTAAATAAATAGCACACTAAATACTAGGCATAAATAAAAAAAAAAAAAAAAACCTGAACGCTAAAATTAGTGTTCAGGTTTTTTCTTACAGAAATTCAGCAAAAGAAATTATTCATAAGACTTATCTTCTCCAACATGTGCATGCTGTGAATTTTTAGCCGTGTTATCAGCGCTAACAACCATAGCAACAATACTCAAATTTTCCTCAACATAATTTGAAGGAAGCGTCATTGTATTTGACCAAATATGCTCAGTTAATTCGGCTGTTACAGGAATTGCATCTCCCAAAAGACTGGATAAAGAGTTTCTTAAGACCTCGTTATGTTCAAAATCTGGGATTATATCTCCCATATTATAAAAAGGACTTGTAGCATCATCATTATAATAATTAAATTGATCACTTATAATACCATCTTCTAATAAATAAACTACCAATTTATCTCCTTGAACTGAGCCTTCTTCATAAACCACATTGACTTGAACTTGTAACTCGCCTTCTTCAACCTCAGAGTTTATTGCTATTGCTAAATTAGTATCTAAACCAGCCATACTAGTAACAGCACTATTTGGGTGTGGTATTGCCCAATCTTCAGTTCTATTTAATCTCGCTGCAGGTAAACCATCGACACCAAAAGCATCTTTTAACAGTTGTATTTGTCCAAAATGCATTGGTTCAGGAAAATTGTTATTTGTTTCATGTATGGCAACAACCGTAATATCATCTGTTTCTTCACTTAATGAATAAATTGCACCTGCAACTCTCGGACAAAAGCCACACCATGTACCAGTGTAATCTTCTACAACAACTTTTCTTTTGGGTATGATAACACTAAATGTTTCTGTATTAGTAGTAACTTCTACTCCATCCTGCATATAAACAGCATACACTTCAAAATCTCCAATAGTATCAGAAGAGAATGACGTCCCTTCAATAGGCTCACCATTTACATAAAACACCAAGTCGGTAATTTCTCCCGCCTCAGAATCACTTGTAATTGTAAAAGGAATCTCTTGATTAATTAATGACGCTTTACGCACCAACTTATCTACAACAATTTGAGTGGTTGGAGTGTTTAAAGGTACATTATCTTCCGTTTTACTACATGCGACACTTACTAAAACAATTAGCAATAAAAAGAACTTTGGCATTTTTTTTGAAATCATAGCAATTATATTGTTTTTTGCTAAAATAATTAATTTTTAGTACATCACTACATTTGAAAATAATTTAACTAATATTGTGAAACACAATTTCAAAATTATTACTATACAAGCTTGTTAAATGTATTATCTCCTTCTGGAATATATTATAACAAACAGCATGTACTAGTTAAAAACGACAAATTATAAATACATGAAAAAACTAATTTTTATTTTTTGCTTAAGTCTATTTAGTCTAAACGCTATGGCTCAAAACGACCTTCCTAGTGTAGACTTAACCTCTATTGACGGTAAAACCATAGTGTTAAAAGATGCCACTAATAAAGATGGCATTACCATTATTTCCCTTTGGGCAACCTGGTGTGTACCTTGTTTAAAAGAATTGGATGCCATTAATGATATCTACGACGAATGGCAAGAAGAAACCAATGTAGAACTTCTAGCTGTATCAGTAGATGATAGTAGAACTGTAAAGCGTGTAAAATCAATGGTAAATGGTAAAGGTTGGGATTACACCGTTTTATTAGATACGAATAATGATTTAAAGCGTGCACTAAATGCTTCAAGTATTCCGCTTACAATTTTAGTAAAAGACAATAAGATTGTTTATAAACACTCTGGCTACAGTCCTGGTGCAGAACTAGAACTGTACGAAAAAATTAAAGAATTTTCTAAATAATAAAACCCAAGACTAACTTACCGCTAACAACCATATTATAATGAAAAAAATAGTTATTCTAGTTACACTATTGTCAAATCTCTACCTTATAAATGCTCAAGAAAACGGTTCATTTTACGGTGGATTAGAATCTAATTCACAATGGCTTCAAACAGATAAAGGCTTAAATTTTGTGGCACCAGAAGACCAATTTAGAGCTAACAATTACGTTTTAATGAATTACAATCTTGGTAAATTTACTGCTGGTGCTCAATACGAATCATACTTACCATCTGGATTACTTGGTTATAGCCCTATCTATGATAATCAAAACGATATAGCAACTTATTATTTTAATTATAAAGACGAAAATTTAGATATTACCGCAGGCTATTTTTACGAGCAATTTGGTAGTGGATTAATATTGCGTTCATGGGAAGACAGACAATTAGGACTAAATAATGCTATAAAAGGATTGAACATAAAATTTAATGCAACTAAAGACTTAAGCCTTAAAGCTGTTTTTGGAAAACAACGTTATGGTTTTGAAGAATCTGCAGGTACTATTCAAGGTATAGATGCCGATTTAAGTCTAAGCGGAGCTTTAAATATAGAATCTGTAGATATACAACTAGGTGCTAGTTATGTTGACAGGTATCAAGATACTAATGGAAACGAAGCACTTCCCACTACAGTTGGAGCTTATGGTGGACGTTTAGATTTTATTATCGACAACTTTTATGCTGGTGTTGAAGCCATTGTAAAAGATCCAGATGTTATTGTAAATGAAGAACAGATTTCATCCAACAAACTTTATGATGGGACAGCTTTACAAGTTAACGCAGGATATGCAAAAAAAGGATTAGGAATAAATGCTACGTTTAGACGTTTAGAAAACTTTAGCTTTTATTCAGACCGCTTTGCCGAAGGTAATATTTACAACCAACAGGTTGTAAACTATGTACCTGGACTTACCAAACAGCAAGATTATTTATTAACAAATCTTTACGTTTACAATCCGCAACCAAGACTAATTATTGAATCTTTTGACCAACGCTCTGGAGAAGTCGGCACACAATTCGATTTATTTTACTCTTTTAAAAAAGGCACATCTTTAGGCGGAAAATACGGAACAAAACTAGCGATGAACTTCTCTTATTGGGGAGGTTTAGATGCCGAATATAATATTGAAAACCGATGGTACAAAGCCAAATTTATTGGCAAAGGTCACCAACTGTTCAGAGATTTTAATCTTGAAATTAAAAAGAAATGGTCTAAAAACTGGAGTTCTGTGTTAACCTATCAAAATGTAATAGTAGACAAAGCCATTGTTGAAGGAGGTCCACTTGGAAAAAAATCTATCCTTGCAAATATTGGTGTTATTGAAGCTACAAGACGATTTGACAACGGAAAAGCAGCACGTTTTGTAGTACAACACCTATGGAGCGAAGACGATCGCAAAAATTGGGCAGCCGGAGTTGTTGAATATAATTTTTCTACGCGTTTGGCACTTTATGTAGCAGACAACTATAATTACGGCGGAGTAGACAAAATACATTATTATAGTGTTGGAGGAAGTTATAGCAAAGGCAATACGAGATTAGGCATTAACTATGGAAGACAACGTGGTGGTCTAATATGTATTGGTGGTGTATGTAGATTTGTACCTTCAAACACAGGACTTAGCGCCAACTTAACTGTTGCTTTTTAATTTTATCCGAGATAATAGTACTTAGACGGTGTTTATTTATAAATACCGTTTTTTTTATGTTAATTTTTTGCAAAAATTAGCTATTTAAGTATCTTCAAGCTCTTTTATTCTCAAATATTAACTAATACTTAAAAACATGATTAAAAAAATTACGCTCTTAACTTTGCTTAGTTTTGCTTTCTTGCAATTTACTACAGCACAAACTTACTTCTATGATGATTTTTCATCAGGAAACATGGACAACTGGACATTAACCGACGCTGATGGAGATAACAATGGTTGGTATTCAGCTGATTTAGATGACGGAGTACAAGAAGAACACGCCACATCGGCATCTTGGATCCCTACACCTCCTGCAGGAGAAGCATTATTTCCTGATAACTGGATGGTTTCAAAAGCTATCGATTTAACAGGAGCAAGTGGTTCTGTTTTATTACAATGGAAAGCTTATGGACAAGATCAAGATTGGGCTAACGAAAATTACACAGTTTATGTAGCAACAGCTTCAGATATTGCAACGTTAGGCGCATCTACAACGACTTTCAATGAAGTTATTGGAGCTACAGGAGCGTATGTTGAGAGAGATTTAGATGTATCTTCTTTTGCTGGTCAAACTATATATGTAGCTTTTAGACATCACAATACTACTGACCAATTCAGATTAAATATTGATGACGTTTCTGTTAGAACCATTCCTACTCCAACGGACGTGGTCTTACAATCTCTAAACCTAAACAGATACTCTTTAGTTTCTGTTGACAATCAATTATCAGTTAATGTTAAAAATATAGGTACAAACCCTATTACTTCGTTAGAAATTAACTGGAATGATGGTACTACAGATCATATCTCTACTATCAATACAAACATTGCAGCAAATGCTACAGCAACAATAGATCATCCAACGATGGTTAACTATCCAACTGCTGAAGAAAAAGATATTAATGTTACAATAACAGAAATTAATAATGCTACCAACCCTAGTCCTTTAGTTAATTCAAAAAACACTAAATTTAATACCATGACTCAATCTGGTACAAAAACTGTACTTATAGAGGAATCTACTGGTACTTGGTGTGGATGGTGTCCTAGAGGTACTGTTGGATTAGATTATATGTCTACAACTTATCCAAATACGGTTGTGGCAATAGCTGTTCATAATGCAGATCCAATGTCGGTAGCAGAATATGACACTAATTTAGTTAACACTATTGGTTCTGGATGGCCTAACTCTGGTCTTGATAGAAAATTAGTAGGTGTAGATCCAGGACAAGCTTCTTTACAAGAAGGTTATGATATTCAGATTAATGAAATTGTTCCTGTAGATTTATCATCTAGCGCTATTCAATCTGGTAATACTTTAACCATTTCTGCTCAAGCTGTATTTTACACTTCTTTTAGTGCTGCTAATTATAGATTAGGTGTTATAATTACCGAAGATGGTGTTACAGGTACAGGTGGTACTGGTTGGGGATATAACCAAGTAAATTACTACTCTGGCGGATCAGAAGGACCAATGGGTGGCTATGAAAATTTAGCAGATCCTGTTCCTGATACTCAAATGGTTTACAACCACGTTGGTAGAGCATTATTAGGAGGATTTAATGGACAAGAAAACTCTGTACCAGCAGTTATTAATACTGGTGAAAATGTATCTTATGATTTTAACTATACAGTTCCTTCTACAAGTGATGTTAACAATATGAATATTGTTGTGCTATTAATTGATGGAACCGACGGCTCTATTGTAAGCGCAAAACAAAGTACTGTTGCGCAAGCATTAAGTATTGAAAAAGTATCAGGAATAGATTCAATTAAATTGTACCCTAATCCTGCAACAGATACACTTAATATTGCTTTCCAAAATGGAAATGGTAATTATAACATTACTGTAACTGATATGTTAGGAAGAACCGTTATCAACAATAACTACGAAGGTTTATTTGGAACTCAAAACATAGAGTTACCTGTATCTCAGTTAAACGCTGGACATTACATCATGAACATTAATGATGGAAATGCTTCATACAGTTCAAAATTTGTAGTAAGCAAATAATATACAGTATACTACTATAACATTAAGGGAAGCTCTTCAAAAAAGACTTCCCTTTTTTATTAAACACAAAAAAACTATCTTTGAAAAGATATCTTCAATATTAACAAATCAAAATACTATGAAAAAAACATTACTTTTTTTGGGCTTAGTTTTAGCCGCATTCTCTGCAAACGCACAATTTGAAGTTAGAGACAAAAGTGACGACAGTATTGTCACCGATGGACAAACTATCAGTTTTTCTGAAGCAGGTTGTGGTTATTCTGACCCTTGTAACTGGAAATTTAAAGTCACAAATACTTCTACCGAAAACATATATATGAGAATTTTTGTTGACAATCTTGTAGGAACCGATGGCTCATTGTTTCAGTTATGCTTTGCTGGTGTATGCTTAAATAATGTTACTTTATATAGTGGTTACCCAAATACAGCAGCTATGATTGCCCCTGGAGCAACCAATAGTGCTGGTAATAATTTTTGGAATCAAAATCCACCTACAACTACAACGCCTATGAGCTGGACGCTTAGATTTCAAGCATTTAATGCTAGTGGCATGGAAATAGGCACACCATTAAGTGTAATCTATAATTTTGACCCAAGTTTAAGTATTAATGAATCTTCATTAGCGACTCTAGATGTTTATCCTACAAATACGAAGAATGAACTTAATGTAAACTCTAATGAAAATTTAACTGCTGATTTTTATGATTTATTAGGAAAAAACATAAAACAAGTTAACATCGTTTCTGGTGACAACACTATTGATATTTCAGATTTATCTGCACAGCCTTACATTATTCGTTTTACTAACGAAGAAGGCAATAGTATCATTAAAAAAATAGTCAAGCAATAACTTACTATTATAATCATAAAAAAACCGTTTGAGATATATTTCAGACGGTTTTTTTATGATTTTCTCTTTGGTAACACCATTAATACAAAGATTCAGGTGTTAAATTATAAATGTATAAATTTAACTTATTAATATACTTACTTGTATACCCCTGTTCTAACCTTTCTTCTGCAAAGAACACGACTTCATCTTCACTAGTCTTCATTGTAACCGTTAGTTTGTCTTGTTGTTTATTAAAAATAATATAAGCAATACGTTTATCGTATAAATCTCGAGACGTGAGATAAACGACACCAGACTCTAACTCATTATTTTTAAATACAGCTTTGTGCTCTACTTTTCCATTTATATCATAACGAATGACTTCACCATTGATATAATATCCATCTACAGTATAGCTTAATCGCTTTTTGTCTGAATCTTTATAATAAGCTATAGTTTGCATTTCTTTACCATCTTTGTATTGAGACACCCGCTTTCCTTTTTCATCATATATAACACGCTGAGTCACCAAACCATTATAATAACTTTCCTCAGTTGGTTTTTTGTTATAACCTGAGGCAATTACTTTGACTCCCTCGAAAGGCTTACCATCTTTATAAATTAAACTTGAAGTTTGCTTTCCTTCGCTATCATAATAGATCGTTTCTCCATGCAACTTATTATTTAAATAGGTCTCTTTAGATTGTAATTGTCCACTGTAATCATATTTTTCTACAACACCTTCCTTTTTACCATTTATAATCTGACCAACTTCTAAAATAGTTTCTTGATTATAATCAAATATATTATATACACCATTTGCCTTACCTTCTTTAATTGTTACTTTAGTTCTAAGTGCCGCATCATATACAGTACCTTCCCAAGGTTTTCCATCTTTATAAACTGCCTCTGCAAAAACATCACCATTTTTTTTATATGATTTTGAGCAACAAGCAACGTCAATCTCTTCCATTAATACAGGTTCTATATTTCCATATTTTCTATAGGGTCCATAATCATATCGAGTTAACTTTACGATCTCTCCATTAACTTCTTCTTTCATTAGGCGAATAATGTTTGACTCTGGAAAAAACTCATATAACGTCCCATTTTTAGTCACATAATCATAAGTACCAATCTGTTCATTGTTATCATTATAGAATTTACCATGAACTTTGTCATAGCCCTTAAATTCAGTATCGCTCTGCTTAGAACCATTACTGTAATACACAACTTCCCTTATTTTATTATATCCATTATCTTCTAAATACTCTGTTCGTTTAAAATCTACTTTTTCATTTTCTCCCATGAATTTTGAGATAAACACTGTTCGCTCCTTAACAAAGCCATTTACATATGTTTCAATACTAGAAATATCTGTATCATAGCCCACATAATACCTTTTACCATTTATAGGTTTTGCATATTTATTTTGATACTCAATTTCTAAAACACCCATAATTTTGCCCTGCTTATCGTAATACCTTTCTTTGTCTTGCGTCTTTTCACTAAACACGATATCAGTTCTATTATAAAAATGAATCTCTTTAACGAGCTCTCCATCAAGATAAGTAACTTCTTTATTTGCTGAGATTTCAGTGCCCGTTAATGGATAATAGTTATCATAGACCATACGAGCAACTTCTTCTCCCTTTTCATTGTAACTGATTTGCAATTCTCTTATAGCATCCTTATAAGTGGTTAAAGATTTAACTGTACCATCATTATAACGCTGTTCGTCTTTCTGTAATTTTCCGTCCTTATACGTTTTTACAGAAATTACCTCATTAGCTTTTGTATCCTTATAACCATACGAAAAATTATATACTGTACCATTCTCTGGTTTTAGATAATCGTTTTCAATAGTATAGGTAATGCTTCCTAATAGAGTACCATCTTCTGTGTAATAAGTACTTTTATATTCGGGAGATAATTCAAATTTTGTTCTTATTTGACCATTTTCGTAGAAAAAAGTTTCACCAAGTAAACGTTCATAAGGATAATATCTAATTTGTTTCACACGCATAGGTTCGTAATAATAAAACACTTCTACGCCTTTAGTGTAACCGTTTTTCAAAGTTTCAAGCTGCCCTATTAGTTTACCGTTTTCATCATAGTATTTTGATAAAAATCTAGCGCCTTTAACCACGCTATAATTTTCGTAACGAATACCATTAAGATCGTTGTTATAAATAACCTCTTTTATAGTATCATTTTCAATTTGCATAAAATAGCCATTGCTTCCTTGTTCTCTATTTGTAGCACCTTCTAAAACATAACCTTTCTTATATTTCGCAACTAATTTCTTTTTATTTAAAAAGGTTATAAACTCTCCTTCTAACTTATTGTTTTTATAGTTAGCCACTTGATAAATTTCTCCATCTTCATTATACCAACTTACTTTACCATGCCAAATAGTTCTTTCAGAATCTTTAGACAAACCATTCATTTGAAGCTGCCCAGAAGCATAATAATCTTTAATACGAAATAAACTGCCTTCCTTTTTAACTGGTGGACGAAAAAAAGCTGCACTATCTTTTACCGTTTCTTTCCAAGCTATATTGTAATAAATAGTGTCTTGCTGTGCACTTATTTTTGAAGGCAGAAAAAACATTCCGACAAAAACCAGCACTAGGCAGGTCTTAATGCGTTTTTTTATAAAAATCATTGTAGTATAAATTTAAAATCAATAATTAGGTAAGCCTGAAATTCTAAAAACGTAAACACGCTTTTATTTTCAGGTTGTAAATTTCCGAAACATACAGATTTAAAACCCTACTGTTTTCAGGGGTTTTAATATTACTGAAAACAACTAATCTGGTTAGACTTTATACTTTAAAGGTAAATGAATAACTTTTTTAGTTTCAAAAAATGGTTCTTTAAAATAGTCTGATAACAAGAAGGCCTTTACCGTTTTGTACTGTTTTAATTCTTCCGTTAAATCACCACCTTTAAGATATAGGATTCCATTTTTTAATTCATTTTTTTGGTTTTTTGCAATTTTACCCTTTACCCAAGTAGTAAACTCTGGCATTGTAGTAACAGCTCTACTCACAATAAAATCGAAGTGTTCATCAATAGCTTCTACTCTACTATGCGTTGTTTTTACATTGGTAAGTTCTATTGCTTCGCAAACAGCATTAATTACTTTTAATTTTTTATTAATACTATCTACCAAATGAAATTGGCTTTCTGGAAATAAAATAGCCAAAGGCACACCAGGAAACCCGCCACCTGTACCAACATCTAAAATAGAAGAACCTGGAACAAAATTTATGACCTTTGCAATCCCTAATGAATGTAACACATGTCTCAGATACAATTCATCTATATCCTTGCGTGAAATTACGTTTATCTTACTGTTCCATTCTTTGTACAAGTGCTCTAAAGCTTCAAATTGTTGAACTTGGTTTTCCGTTAAATTGGGGAAATATTTTAGAATCAATTCCATAAGTTGTCTTTCTGCAAAAGTAATTCTTTTTAAGATTTACAATTTAACATTCTTCAATAATGGTTGCTTTTTATTTATTAACTATCTTTGTATTGTTATAATGAATTAAAATCCCTTACGTTATAACAATAAATAATTTATATTCTAATGGCACAACAAACCGTAAAATTCTCTAGAACAGACTCTGCTAAGTTCTTTAAAACCCTAAACAAACGCGTTAACAACTACTTCAAAGAAAATAATATTAAAAAAACAGGCAACTGGAAACTCTACATAAAAGCAATAATAATGTTTGCTTTATTACTTGGCCCTTTAGTTGTATTGTTGACAGTTGATCTACCAGCATGGCTACAGATTATATGCATGATGGTTATTGGTATTGGAATGGCAGGTGTAGGCATGAATGTTATGCACGACGCAAACCATGGCTCATTTTCTAGTAAAAAATGGGTAAACAAACTTATGGGAAGCAGCATA
The DNA here is from genome assembly GCF_018860565.1 of Winogradskyella psychrotolerans. GTDB lineage: Bacteria > Bacteroidota > Bacteroidia > Flavobacteriales > Flavobacteriaceae > Winogradskyella > Winogradskyella damuponensis. Next base: position 188,151 of record NZ_JAHKPS010000029.1, on the reverse strand, counting down.
CATATACTAGCTGGTAACGACTATAACTGGAAAGTACAACACAACGTTTTACACCACACTTATACAAATATCCAAGGACATGATGAAGACATTGATGCAGGACGAATTATTCGTTTTTCTAAACATTCTAAATGGTTAAAAATTCATCAATATCAAAAATATTATGCCTTTTTATTATACGGTTTATTAACGGTTAACTGGGCTATTACCACCGATTTTAAACAAACCTACCAATACCTTAAAAGAAAGTTATCTTATGGTGAATTTCCTAATCCTGCAACACAATGGACAAAGTTAATTATTGGTAAAATATTATACTACTCTATTTGGGTGGTATTACCTTTAGTTTTAGGTTATGCATGGTGGCAAGTTTTAATTGGATTTCTAATTATGCATTATACAGCTGGAATTATTCTAAGTGTTATTTTTCAATTAGCACATGTAATGCCAAATACAGAAATGCCTTTACCAGACCAAGATGGAAATATGAAAAATACTTGGGCTATTCATCAATTATTCACAACCTCTAATTTCTCACCTAAAAGTTGGATTGTAGAGTTTTACACTGGTGGCTTAAACAGACAAGTAGAACATCATTTATTCTCAAATATTAGCCATGTGCATTACAAAAATATTGCAAAAATAGTAAGAGAAACTGCTCATGAATTTAGTTTACCTTATAACGAATACAATTCTATTTGGACAGCTATTTCGGAGCATTATCAGCAATTAAAAGAATTAGGTAAAAAGCCAAGTATGGCTTAAGTCACTTCGCAGATTAAAAACAACGAATAATTACAATGATGAACCAACTATCAGATAGAATTAACAACCTAGCGACATCAGCTACGTTAGCTATGGCTGCAAAAGCCAGAGAATTACGTGCAGAAGGAAAAGACATTATTGGACTAAGTTTGGGAGAACCCGACTTTAACACTCCCGATTTTATTAAAGAGGCTGCGATTGAAGCTATTAACCAAAATTATAATAGCTACACACCTGTTGATGGTTATGTAGAATTGAAAGAAGCTATTATCACCAAATTTAAACGCGATAATAACCTCAACTATTCATTACCGCAAATTGTAGTGTCTACTGGAGCTAAACAAGCACTTGCAAATGTCGCTGCTGTAATGATTAATCCTGGTGATGAAGTTATTTTACCTTGTCCTTATTGGGTAAGCTACAGTGATATTGTAAAATTGAGTGATGGAGTTCCTGTGGAAGTTCAAACCTCAATTGATAATGATTTTAAAATGACAGCTGAACAGTTAGAAGCTGCCATTACTCCAAAAACCAAAATGATTTGGTACAGCTCACCTTGTAACCCAAGTGGTTCTGTATATAGTAAAGAAGAATTGAGAACGTTAGCAGATGTTCTAAAAAAACATCCTCATATCTATGTCGTTTCAGACGAAATCTACGAACATATTAATTTTAAAGGAGGTCATTTTAGTATGGCTGAATTTGATGATATGTACGATAGAACTGTGACTGTAAATGGGGTTTCTAAAGCCTTTGCTATGACAGGTTGGAGAATTGGTTATATAGGAGCTCCAGATTGGATTGCTAGAGCTTGTAACAAAATGCAAGGCCAAATTACTAGTGGAGCTAATTGTATTGCTCAACGCGCTGTAATTACAGCTCTAGAAGCAGATCCATCTCGTATAAAGTATATGGTTGATGAATTCAAGGAAAGACGTAAACTTATACTTGATTTATTAAGTGAAATAGAAGGATTTAAAACAAATGAACCAGAAGGCGCCTTTTATGTCTTTCCAAATGTATCATCATACTTTGGAAAAACCATTAAAGGAAAAACAATAAACAACGCTTCTGACTTCTCTCTGTTTTTATTAGAAGAAGCTTTAGTGGCAACTGTTACAGGTGAAGCTTTTGGAAACCCTGATTGTATAAGAATTTCTTATGCCGCTTCTCAAGACAATATCAAAGAAGCTATTAAGCGTATTAAGTCTGCTTTAAGCTAAATAAAACATATTATAATAGATATAAATAAGTTGTAACGTTACTGTTGCAACTTATTTTTTTATACAGAACTTTAGCTTTAAAGAACTATAGTATTAAACTACACTTTATACACAAGCCACAAGAGCTACACATGCAAACACCGCTATTTTTAAGGCCATTGAAGTTGTATGGCTTGTCTTACACAGTTTTGGAAATTTAGAACGCCTCCTAACACCAAATATCGATTTATTACACGCCTTTTTTAAATTATATTTTACAACGCGTTTGTATCTGGAATTCAATAAGCCTTTTGTTGCTAAATGAGACTTATTAGAACGCTTCGTATTCGTTTTTGCACCTTCTGTTTTTTTTAATCTCATAATTGTTGATTTAAATATTTCAGATAAAATACAAATTATTAATTAAATCTCAAAAAACGAATCTAAACTCTGTCATTATCACAATAAACAACTATAAAATCTAACAATTCTAAGTAGGCAATGCAATTTAAAATTTATTAAAATAATTAGAAACACAAATTATGTTACTTTTTTAATTAACTAATACATCTGTTAAATATATAAAGCCTATTAAAAGAAAAACAAACAAAATAATAGTAAACAATATTACTTTTAGCATTCTAACTTTTCGCTCTTCTTTTAAGCGCTTGCCAATTTCTTTTAATTGTTTTGTTGACGCTTTAGGTAAATTATATTCCGTTTTACGGCTACGCTTATAACCACCAAGTAAGTTTTTGAACTTCTCCCGCTTAGGCAACTGATTCCTATTGTAATTAATAACATTCATTGAATTAGATGGCATAGCAGTAAGGTTTTAAATTAAAAAAATAAGCGAGAACAAATTGCATCAATACCTAATGTAATATGCGATTGTAGAGATAAAAGACACAAAAAACAAGTCTATTAGGTCAGTTAAAAAAGAGCTGTTAAGGCTTTATTTTATTAAAACAAAGCGATGAGCGCAATAGCAAAGACAGATAGTTTTAAAATAACAGCTGTATAATTTACCATGTGACTTTGAATACGCTTTGTACGTTGTCTAATTGCAAATACTGATTTTGACTCTAAAGTTTTAAAGTTTTGTTTTACTACAGATTTGTAATTTGAATTTAATAAGCCACGTGTTGTAAAATGAGATACCGCAATGGGTTCTGGTACAAATTCTAATGATGAGTTTAATGATAATTCCATGATTGATGTTTGTTTGGTTATACAAATATGACGTATTAACATTTAAAATGTTACAATCTAGAGGTCACAGCATTACAACACCAAACCCTCTAATATCACAGAATTATTAATGAGAATATAGGCTAGCTCAATTTTAAAATAGTAAAAAAAAAGAATAGAATTATTGATTTTCTTTAACCAACGTATAAATAAAAAGTCCTAAACCTATCATTTTAAGAAGTAGGATGAATGGATTAAATTCTAAATCATTTAGAAAAAGCAAAACCGATCCTAGAATTATAAATACTGCCACTAATAATTTAATTTTATTTACAACCATCCTATTTAATTTATCGATTACGCCAGAAAAAAGGAGTTAACAATATCAAAACTGTAAATAATTCTAATCTACCAATAAGCATTAAAAAAGAAGCCCACCATTTTCCTAAAGGCGGTAAAGCAGCATAATTATTTACAGGTCCAAACTCACCCAATGCTGGCCCTACGTTTCCTAAACTAGAGGCCGAAAGTCCTATGGCAGAAGTAAAATCCATTTGAAACATTGAAAACACTAAAGCCCCTACAATAAAGGACAACATGTAAAGAATAAAGAAACCAAGAACATTGAATACAATATCTTTAGAAACCGATTTACCATTATAACGCACAGGAATAATAGCATTAGGATGTAAAGCACGCTTAAATTCTAAAAAACTATTTTTAATTAAAATTAATTGACGCATTACTTTTACACCACCAGAAGTACTTCCCGCAGAACCGCCTAAAAACATCATTCCAAAAAAGAATACAGTCAAAAATGGAGTCCACATAGTATAATCTGCACTTACAAAACCTGTTGTTGTAATCACTGTCAACACCTGAAACAAAGCATGTCTTAATGCACTTTCTGCTTCTCCTAAAACCATTGGGTGCGATATGGTGGACTGAGACACATCTGCTTTAAAATAGATTAAAACGGCCGCAATTAGAGTAAAAATGATAATAAATTTAAAATAGAGTTTAAATTCTTCATCTTTTAAAATTTTAGAGACTTTACCTTTAAAAAGATAGTAACTTAATACAAAATTAGTACCAGCCAAAAACATAAAGAATATAATAATATACTGTATTAACGGATTATCATTCCAATAAGCAACACTAGCATTTTTAGTAGAAAAACCGCCTGTAGATAATGTACTCAATGCATGATTTACAGCGTCAAAAAAAGACATACCTGCAAGTTGCAATAGTAATGTTTCTGCCACGGTATAACCAACGTAAATAAGCCATAATCGTTTAGCCGTATCTGTTATTCTTGGGTGCAATTTATCTGCACTCGGTCCCGGAGCTTCAGCTGTAAATAATTGCATGCCCCCAACACCAAGCAAAGGCAATATCGCAATCGCTAAAACAATAATCCCCATACCGCCTATCCAATGGGTCATACTTCTCCAAAACAAAACACCTTCTGGTACTATTTCAATATCATTTAAAATACTAGCACCTGTAGTTGTATAGCCAGACATGGTTTCAAAAAAAGCATCTGTGAACGAAGGAATAGCGTCTGTAGCAATATAAGGCAAGGCGCCGGTTATTGACATCACAATCCAACCGAAGGCAACGACGATATAACCTTCGCGCTTATTCATTTCCTTACGATGGTTTTTTGTTCTAAACATTGCCAAAACACCAATTAAAAATGTTGTAACACCTGCTAAAAACAATTGAAACGTAACACCATCTTTATAAATAAAACTTATCAACGTTGCGATAAGCATAAAACCACCATTAAACAGTAATAGCAACCCTAGGAAATGGAAAATAATCTTATAATTAAGTTTTATTCTAGACATGCTCTTATTAAGAAAAAAAACGTTCTACTTCAGAAATAGACCGAGGCAAACAACAAACTACAACACGGTCACCAGGTTGAATTTTGAAACTTCCTAATGGAATTGATCCTTTTCCATCTCTAATTACACCACCAATGATCGCGGATTTTGGAAATTTTACATCTTTAATAACCTTATTCGTAATTTTAGATTTTTCCTTAACCACAAACTCTAAAAGTTCTGCATTCATGTTAGTTAACTTGGTCATAGCAACCACTTCTCCTTTTCTAATGTATCTAAAGATATTATTTGCAGCTAATAATTTTTTATTAATTAAAGTATCAATCCCAATAGATTGCGATAATTGATAGTAATCCATATTTTCAACCAAGGCTATAGTTTTCTTTACACCTTTAGACTTTGCTAAAAGGCACGACATAATATTGGTTTCAGAATTACCCGTAACAGCAATAAAGGCATCCATATCTGAAATATTTTCTTCATCTAAAATGTCCACATTTCTGCCATCACCGCAAATAACTAAAGCACTTGGTATATCTTCTGCTAATTCTTCAGCTTTACCTCTTCTACTTTCTACCAGTTTTACATTAAACTTACTCGAACACAAATCTTTAGCCGTTTGAAAACCTATTTGACTTCCTCCAAGAACCATAACATTTTTAATCGTAACTTTAACTTTTCCTGATAATTTAAATAATTCCTCATCACCACTTTTAGAAGTCATAAAAACAACTTTATCGCCTTCTTTAAAAATAGTATCACCACGAGGTATTATAGTATATTGCGTTCCCAATCGTTGAATTGCAATAGGGATAAAATTTAATTCCGGATAGATTTCTGCAGCTTCTTTTACTGTTTTGTCAACAAAGGTTGCTGTTCGAGACAAACGTAACCCCAACATGGTTAATGCTCCGTTTTCAAACTCATAGGTATCATTAAAACCATACTGATTTAAAAGTAATCCTATTTCAGAAGCAGCCAAAGATTCTGGTGAAATTAATTCATCAATCCCAAATTTAGAAAATCCAACCGTTTCTTTATTATCTATAAATTCGGTATTTGAAATACGAGCTATTGTCCGTTTCGCACCCAACTGCTTTGCCAAAACAGATGCTGTAATATTTGTGGTTTCCGAGGATGTTACAGCTATAAATAAAGCGGCAGTATCTATACGCGCATCTCTTAAAACCGCAATAGACGTAGCATCACCTTTAATAGTTCTAATATCCAAGTGCTCAGCAGCGTAACTCAGACTATCTTTTTTGGTATCAATTAAGGTGATTTCTTGCGACTCGTAAGACAACAATTTTGCCAAATGAAATCCAACTTCTCCTGCACCTGCAATAATTATTTTCATGTGTTTACATTTATTGTTTTTAAAAAGTCACATGCGGCTCGCAATTAATCATACCTTGGGCAGATCTCATTTTGAACATGCTCGTTTCATTTTACTTCATTGAAATAAGCGTACAAATATACTAAGAAGTTA
>NZ_JAHKPS010000029.1:111060-181608 GCF_018860565.1 Winogradskyella psychrotolerans | reverse complement strand
TAACTTCTTAGTATATTTGCAAAAAATTTTTAATGACCAAAAAAATAAATCCATATAAAGATAGTGACCAAACCAAAAAGGTTCAGGTTACTAAAATGTTCGATACAATATCTAAAGAATACGATGGCTTAAACCGTGTCATCTCTTTTGGTGTTGATGTAAAATGGAGAAACAAAGTTGTAGAATTAGTGGCTAAAAATAATCCTGAAAACATTCTTGATATTGCTACAGGAACAGGCGATTTAGCGATTAGTTTAACAACAACAAATGCTAAAGAGATCATTGGATTAGATATTAGCGATGGCATGTTAGAAGTTGGACGCAAAAAAATTAAAGCAAAGCAATTAGATAACGTAATCTCGATGGTTATTGGAGATTCTGAAGATTTGCCTTTTGAAGACAACACTTTTGATGCTATTACTGTAGCATTTGGAGTTCGTAATTTTGAACACTTAGAAAAAGGACTAGCAGAAATTTTAAGAGTCTTAAAACCCAATGGTATTTTCGTTATTTTGGAAACTTCAGTACCTACTAACCCTATTTATAAAGCAGGCTACAACTTCCATTGTAAATTAATTATGCCAACTATAGGAAAATTATTTTCTAAAGATAAAGTAGCCTATAGTTACCTCAGTGAATCGGCCTCTGTTTTCCCTTATGGAGAAGCTTTAAACAATATTTTATCAAAAATTGGGTTTATTAATGTGGAACACAAACCACAAACTATGGGAGTAGCGACAATCTACTCAGCATCTAAAGCATAATATGAGGAAAATAATATATCTAGTACTATTTTTATTAACGTGTCAAAACGTTACTGCTCAACTTTTTACCAAAGAAAAGGTGGCTAATAATCCAGACAATATTGATCAAAAGTTTTTGTCTTGGGGATATTTCATTGGTTTTAATCAGTATGACTTTAATTTTGATTATAATGAAAACTTAGAAGATATTCTGGTTGATAAGTCTTTTGGTTTTCATTTAGGACTTATTGGAGACATGAGAATTAATGATTATTTAAATTTAAGATTAGAACCTGGTGTTTTCTTTACCACTAGGAATTTGCGTTATGACGAAAGTTATTTTGAAGGCATGGAGTTTAATGATTCTGATTTGCTAAGAGAAGTCAAATCTACTTACGTTCACATTCCACTATTATTAAAAGTATCTACCAAACGTATTAACAATTTTAAACCCTTTATTATTGGAGGGATTTCTACCGCTTTAAACCTGTCTAGTAATCAAGACAACCCAAACGACAATAGTTCTGGAGAATTTAGAATGACAAAAAACACATTTTTCTATGAACTTGGTTTTGGTATAGACCTTTACCTACTCTATTTTAAATTCACCCCTTCAATTCGTGGTGTTTTTGCTATGAATGATGAAATCGTTAAAGATGTAGATCCAAACAGTCCGTGGACAGGTAATATTTCTAAAATGCAAACTAGAGGTATTTTTATTAATTTTACGTTTCAATAGTACGTCTCCTAAATTCGCTTAATAGTATTGCTGTGGCATTGGCCACATTTAAACTTTCTGTTGCTTTAATATGACCAAATTGAGGAATTGTTACTTTCCTTGACACCTCGGCTTCAATGGATTCTGAAATGCCGTTGGCCTCATTCCCTAATACAATTATACCTTTAGTAGGTAAATCTGCAGTGTAGATATTTTCTCCTTCTAAAAAAGTACCAAAAACAGTAGTCTTACAAGATGTTAAATAGTCGTTTAAGTTCACATATTTCACATTTACCCGCGTCAAAGAGCCCATTGTAGCTTGTACAACTTTAGGATTGTAGCAATCTACAGTATTATAACTACAGACCAAGTCTTTAACACCATACCAGTCGCAAAGCCTAATTATTGTTCCTAAATTACCTGGATCTCTTACATCATCTAAAGCGACAATTAACCCCTTTTCTTGTGTTGATTCTTGGTTTGGAATTTCGAAAACAGCTAAGGCTGTATTAGGATTTTTTAATGCTGAAATTTTTTTTAATTCAACTTCTGAAATTTCAAAAACTAAATCTTTCGGAGCCTCAAAAATGGATTTTGTCGTAAATAAACTTTTCAACTTAAAATCAGATTTTAGAAATTCTGAAATCCCTTTTATACCTTCAACTATAAACAACCGTTCTAGTTGCCTGTTCTTTTTTTGACTTAACCCCTTTATGAACTTTATTTGATTCTTTGATAACGCTGAACTCATCGTAACTTTTTCTGATTTGTTGCAAAATAATCATTTTGCTCTCATATTTCATCTTTTTATGACTTTGTAACACTAGTACGAAGTATAAAAAAGAATTCTTCTAAAAACAAAAGCATCATTTTTAGTTTAAATAAAAAAAGTGAACATGAGTTCTTTAAAATGTCTTTACATTTGTTAGACGAAACCCTTAATACTAATTAATAATTCTTTTTTAGTGTTGTTTGATTTCTAAATTAAAGTGATTGCTATTTCATAACAAGAAATGGTATTATTTTTGTTTCATTAACACGTCATTTAAAATTAAGATATCTCAATTGAGTTTACAAGATTTCACTTTAATACCAATTACCAATTACAATGTGCGACACCGCAATGTATTGCTTTGGCTATGTATTATATTACTAAGTTCTTGTAACGTTGTAAAACGTGTTAAAGCAGACGAACATCTTATAACAAGTAATACCATCTTAGAGGATGGAGATAAAATAAATAATGAACGCATTAACAATATCATTACACAACGTACCAATTCTGGTATGCGAAAGTTTTTTGGGTTTCCTTTAAAACTCTATATCTACAATCTCGCCAGACCTAACATAGATTCTATAATCAATGCTAATATTTTAAGTGACTCGTCTAAAGTAAAACGAAAAACCGCACTTCTCTCCAAAAAGCAATTTGATAATCTTATTGAATCTAAACGCAATTTTAATGCTTGGTTAAAACGCACGGGTGAAGCTCCTGTAATTTATGATGAAAACAAAACCATTAAAACTGTTAGCAATCTTAGAAAGTATTACTATAGTAAAGGGTGGTTTAACAACGAAATAACTTACGAGGTAGAAAAAGATAGTAATAAACTTGCCCAAGTAACTTACAAAGTCACAAAACATAAGCCTTATATTTTAGATTCGCTAAAACCTTTTATAAGTAGTCCTGCTATTGATTCGCTCTACAATAAATTTAGTAAAACAACATTACTAAAAAAAGGAGAACAATACGACGAACAAAATTATGAGAACGAACGCGAACGTATTAACAGTTATTTGAGAAATGCTGGTTTTTATTATTTTGGACAAGATTATATCCGTTTTGAAATGGATACAATTAAGACCAATCATAAAGTCCATACCGATTTAATCATAGCCAACAGAACCATTAGAGGTGATGATTCTACAACCACTACACCTTTTAAAATTTACAAAATAAAAGAGGTTAATATTTTTACAGATGATAATTTTAATAACCGCTTTAAACCTATAGTAGACACAACAACATACAAAGACTTTAACCTCTACAGTAAAGAAAAATTAAGGTTTAGACCCAAAGCACTAACTGATGCTGTTTTTATTAATAAAGGCGACATTTATAGTGATTTAGCACGAAGTAGAACGTCGCGTTACCTCAACGATTTACAAATGTTTAGATACCCAAACATAGAATATATTGAAAACGAAGAAGACACAACATTAACAGCCAATATTTTTTTAGAACCTAAGAAAAAATACGCTTTAAGTTTTGATCCTGAAATTAATCAAAGTAACATACAAACCATAGGCTTCTCTTTTAGCACAGGTTTAAAAATTAGGAATATTTTTAAAGGTGCAGAAACTTTAGAAATCTCTGGAATTGCAGCTATTGGAGCTTCAAAAAACAGAAATGATCCTGAAGCTGCTTTTTTTGACATTAATGAATTTGGTGGTAATATTCGTCTAACAATACCACGATTATTTAGTCCTTTTAATACAGACAAAATCATCCCTAAGTATACGTCTCCAAATACCATTATAAATGTTTCAGCTACGAGCCAGCAAAATATAGGTTTAGATAAACAAACGCTTTCTGGTATGTTTAGTTACAATTGGTCTCCATCTAATACTGTCACTAATACCTTAGAATTGTTTAATGTAAATTTTGTAAAAAACTTAAATACAAGTAACTACTTTGGAGTCTACCAAAATTCTTTTGGACGCTTAAATTCTATTGCTCAAGACATAGGATATATAGGTAATGACAGCAGTTTGTACGATGAAACATCAACAACAAACAGGTACGAACCTGCAGATGTCTTCATCAATGAGGTTTTGGCTGGCAATACAAGCTTAACATCAAATGATGATGACTATTTAACCGTAAACAACATCGAAGAACGCAAAGAGCGACTCACAGAAAACAACCTTATTTTTTCTACAAGTTTTAATTATAAAAAAGACAAGCGTAAAAACATTTTTGATAACGATTTCTCTGTTTTTAAATGGCGAATTGAATTAGCTGGTAATTTACTATCTAATATTTCTAGTATTTTAGGATCACCTAAAAACGATGCCGATAATTACGAAATTTTTGGAGTGGCATTTTCGCAATACATAAAAACAGATATAGACTATGTAAAATATGTAGATTTAGGCAGAAAAAATGTATTAGCCTTTCGTGGTTATGCAGGTATTGCTATTCCTTATGGCAATTCTAATAGTATTCCTTTTTCAAAAAGTTTTTTTGCAGGAGGTCCTAACGACAATAGAGCATGGACAGCATATAATTTAGGACCTGGAGGATCTAAATCTACAAACGAATTTAACGAAGCCAACTTTAAACTTCATTTAAGTGCAGAACAACGCTTTAGTTTATTTGGCGCATTTAGAGGTGCTGTGTTTATAGATGCTGGTAATATTTGGAATGTTTTAGATAACGTAGAAGAAGACGCAGCCACCTTAACCAGTTTCGATTCTTTAAAAAATATTGCAATAGGCTCAGGCTTTGGTTTGCGTTACGATTTTGACTTCTTTGTGCTGCGTTTTGATATTGGTTTTAAAACTTACGACCCTTCTAATGATGAAGGCAATCGCTGGTTTAAATCTTATAACTTTAGAAATGCAGTTTACAACATTGGTATTAACTATCCTTTCTAAATTTTAATAAAAATCCTTTTGAAGTTTTTCATTATAAGATTTAATCATTCTTTTTTAGAAAAACTCAAACCGCATTAAAAACGATAACGTTTTCGGTTATTTATGGCAATTCTCGTCTAATAAATACTCAAAATTATGTATTTTTGATATCTAAACTTTTTCAATTATAAAATTATGAGTCATAATATTAAACCTGGAGTTGCAACCGGAAGAGACGTTCAAAATATTTTTAAACTAGCTAAGGAAAAAGGCTTTGCCTTACCTGCAGTAAATGTTATTGGGTCTAGTTCTATAAATGGTGTTTTAGAAACTGCAAAAGCATTAAATGCACCAGTCATTATTCAATTTTCTAATGGTGGAGGCGTTTTTAATGCTGGTAAAGGTTTAAGCAACGACAACCAAAAAGCTGCCATTGCAGGTTCTATTGCTGGAGCAAAACATGTGCACCAAATGGCCAAAGCTTATGGCGTACCTGTAATTTTACATACAGACCATTGCGCTAAAAAATTATTACCTTGGATTGATGGTTTATTAGATGCTAGTGAGCAACATTTTAAAGAAACAGGAAAACCACTTTACAGTTCTCACATGATTGATTTGTCTGAAGAACCAATTGAAGAAAATATCGAAATCTGTAAACAATACCTATCGCGTATGAGCAAAATGGGTATGACTTTAGAAATTGAATTGGGTATTACAGGCGGAGAAGAAGATGGTGTTGATAATACAGATGTTGATGATTCTAAACTATACACACAACCTGAAGAAGTTGCTTACGCATATGAAGAGCTAAGTAAAATAAGCGATCAATTTACTATTGCTGCTGCTTTTGGTAATGTTCACGGTGTTTACAAACCTGGTAACGTAAAATTAACTCCAAAAATCTTAAAGAATTCTCAAGATTATATTTCAAAAAAATACGGTGTTGGTCATAACCATATCGATTTTGTCTTTCATGGCGGATCTGGTTCTACAGTTGAAGAAATCAGAGAAGGTATTAGCTATGGAGTTATAAAAATGAATATCGATACAGATATGCAATATGCCTTTATGAGTGGTGTAAGAGATTATATTCAAGATAAAAAAGACTACTTGCAAACACAAATTGGTAATCCAGACGGAGATGACCTTCCTAACAAAAAGTATTACGACCCTCGTGTTTGGCTTCGTAAAGGTGAAGAAGCTTTTGTTGCAAGACTTAAAAAAGCATTCGAAGATTTAAATAATGTAGACACATTATAATTTTTTTCAACAACTTTTAAAACCCGTCAGAACTTAAAATCAGAGTTTTAGCGGGTTTTTTATTTATATATAATTTCATTTTTTGAGATAGCTATTCCTATTTTTGAGTTATATTTAATAAAATAGTAATTTTGTACACTTTGCATTTGCAAATTATAACGAATTAAAAGTAGCGATTACGGATTATTAAAATCAAAATCGTAAACCTATCCTTAGTATAATCTAAGGATTAAAATTGTAACCTTAATATGGCTTGGTTTAAAAGAAAAGATAAAGGCATTCAAACCTCAACAGAGGAAAAAAAAGATACTCCCAAAGGACTTTGGTATAAATCTCCTACTGGAAAAATAATAGACACCAAAGAACTAGAACAAAATTTTTATGTAAGTCCAGAAGATGGCTACCACGTAAGAATTGGAAGTAATGAGTATTTTCAAATTTTGTTTGATGATAATAAATTCAAGGAATTAGACGCGAACTTAACTTCTAAAGATCCTTTAAAATTTGAAGACACTAAGAAATATCCAGACCGTTTAAAAGCGGCTCAAGCTAAAACAAACCTAAAAGACGCAGTACGTACTGCTGTTGGTAAATCTAAAGGCAACGATTTAGTTATTGCTTGTATGGACTTTAGCTTTATTGGTGGTTCTATGGGGTCTGTGGTAGGTGAAAAAATTGCCAGAGCTGCAGATTATGCCTTAAAAAAGAAAACTCCTTTAATGATTATTAGTAAATCTGGTGGAGCACGTATGATGGAAGCTGCTTTATCTCTGATGCAATTAGCAAAAACATCTGTTAAACTTGCACAGCTCGCAGATGCTGGCATTCCTTATATTTCATTATGTACAGATCCTACAACTGGAGGTACAACAGCTTCGTTTGCAATGTTAGGAGATATTAATATCTCAGAACCGGGAGCATTAATTGGTTTTGCAGGTCCTAGAATTGTAAGAGATACAACGGGTAAAGAATTACCTGAAGGATTTCAAACTTCAGAATTTTTATTAGAACATGGCTTTTTAGATTTTATAACCCATCGTAAAGATTTAAAATCAAAAGTGAATTTGTATATCGATTTAATAAAAAATCAACCAATACGATCATAAAAAAACAAAAAGAGGTGTAATCAACCTCTTTTTTTTTGTTTTAATAATTAACGTGTTTCCGTATTAAGCTTTCTTAAAAAATATAGAAAACTCAGTTCCCACGTCTACTTCACTCTGCACTTCTACTTTGCCGCCTAAAGATTCAATATGATTTTTAGTAAGAAAAAGACCAATGCCAATGGCGTCTTCATTATTGTGAAACGTTTTATACATCTCAAAAAGCCGATCTCCAAACTTATTTAAATCTATCCCAAGTCCATTATCCTTAATTACCAATACCACAGCATCGGCTTCAATTCGAGAGCTTAATTCTATAATTGGATGTCTTTTTTCAGATTTGTACTTAATAGCATTTGTAAGAAAGTTTAGAATTATACTATCAAGATAGGCTGGAATGCCTTTTACACAAACATCTTCATCAATTTCGTTATAAATTATGGCTTCTGCATTTTGAGCTAAAGCAATAATATTATAAGTCGCTTTTTCGGCATAATCATATAAATTAAGAACCTGCATTTTAGAAGCATCAATTTCTTTAATTTTTGCTACTTGAGTTAAATGAGCAACGGTTTCCTGTAAATTCTCAACAGCTTGTTTTAATAATTGAAAATTCTCATTTTGGTTTAAAACAGAAAAATCTTCCTCTAAAAAATTGGTAAGAACGGATAAATTACCAGAGTGCGATCTTAGATTATGAGTCACAATATTAGCAAAAGATCGCAACCTATCATTTTGTTCTTCGGCAACACTAAGCATCAATTTTAGCTTATCTTGATTTTTTTGCCTCTTAGTAATATCTGTAAATTGCCAAATCATGTGTGCACGTCCTTCCTTAAAATAAACCAAGGACACATAGATTAACAACCAAATAATGGAACCGTCTTTATGAAAATAGCGTTGTTTTACACGATACTTATCAATTTTACCATTTATAAGTTTTTCGTATTTATGCTCGTGTACACCAAGATCTTGAGCATAGACAATATTGTTAATGTCCATATTAAAAAGCTCCCATCTTGTATATCCAAAAATATCGCAGATACTCTCGTTAACCTTTAACCAATTTCCATCTAAGCTTACGATAGCAATACCATTATAAGTATTATTAAATATACGCTCTAAAACATCGTGCGCATTAGAAGAATCCTGTAGATGATTTGAAACTTTCATACATTATATTTAATAAGGATTAAACCATATGAAAGCTATCAGTTAATAAGGGTTTGTTGACTTAAATTATTTCTAATCGTAATTTCAACATCAAAAAGTTACGAAAAAAATACCAAATCACAAAAAAATAGTATATTTGCCGCTCGAAAGAGAAGCTTTCGTGTACATAACAATCATTTACAATAATATTAGAATGTATTTAGACCCAAAAGAAAAAGAAGCCATTTTTAAAAAACATGGCAAAAACGAAAAAGACACAGGTTCTGCAGAAGGGCAAATTGCCTTATTCACTTACAGAATCAATTACTTAACTGAGCACTTAAAAAACAATCGTAAAGATTTTAATACTGAGCGTTCATTAGTAAAGTTAGTAGGTAAGCGTCGTGCTTTATTAGATTACTTAACTAAGAAAGATATTTTAAGATATCGTGCGATAGTAAAAGAATTAGGATTAAGAAAATAATCTCAATAAAAAGACCACGCCTAACAGCGTGGTTTTTTGTTATATAACAACTCGGTTTTGGACGAGTATAAAAACCAAAATTGAAGAAGCTAGATCTTGAATCGACTTCAGGACTAACAGTTTTTCATTGGTCATACAACAACTACTACACAACAACACAACGACCATTGTTTAACATTATTCTAACGAGCAATAATGCGTTAGAATTAGAATTAAAAAATTTATGATTCCAAAGGTATTTAAAGAGGTCATTGACCTTGGTGATGGTAGAGAAATTTCTATCGAAACTGGAAAATTAGCAAAACAGGCACATGGTTCTGTTGTTGTTCAATCAGGAAAATGTATGTTATTATGTACAGTTGTTTCCAACTACGAGCAAAAAGATGTTAACTTTTTGCCATTAACGGTAGATTACAGAGAAAAATTTGCTGCTGCAGGCCGTTATCCAGGTGGTTTCTTTAAAAGAGAAGCAAGACCTAGTGATGGAGAAGTATTAACCATGCGTTTAGTGGATCGTGTTTTACGTCCGTTATTCCCAAAAGATTACCATTCTGAAACTCAGGTAATGATTCAATTAATGTCTCATGATCCAGAAGTAATGCCAGATGCAATGGCAGGTTTAGCAGCTTCGGCAGCTATTCAATTATCAGATTTCCCATTTGAATGCCCAATTTCTGAAGCTAGAGTTGGTCGTGTTAATGGAGAATTCATCATTAACCCAACATTTGAGCAACTAGAAGCGTCTGACATCGATATGATGATTGGAGCTTCTGCAGATTCTGTAATGATGGTAGAAGGTGAAATGGATGAAATTTCTGAAGAAGAAATGGCAGATGCTATTAAGTTTGCTCACGAAGCAATTAAAGTACAATGTGCTGCTCAAGTAAGATTAGCAGAAGCCTTTGGAAAGAAAGCAACTCGTGAATACGAACCAGAAAGAGAAGACAAAGATTTAGAGAAGAAAGTACATGACATGGCATACGATAAAGTATATGCTATTGCAAAAGCTGGTTCTTCTAAACACGAAAGAAGTGCTGCTTTTCAACAAATAAAAGAAGATATTATAGCTACATTTTCTGAAGAAGAATTAGCAGATTATGGTGGTTTAGTATCTGAGTATTACCGCAAAGCAGAAAAAGCGGCTATTAGAGATTTAACCCTAGACGAAGGGTTACGTTTAGATGGTCGTAAGACTGACGAAATCAGACCAATATGGTGTGAGGTAGATTACTTACCATCAACACATGGTTCTGCAATCTTTACACGTGGTGAAACGCAAGCATTAGCTACAGTAACTTTAGGTACTTCTAGAGATGCAAACCAAATAGATATGCCTTCTCAAGAAGGTGAAGAGCGTTTCTATTTACACTATAACTTCCCTCCGTTTTGTACAGGTGAAGCAAGACCTATTCGTGGAACGTCTCGTAGAGAAGTTGGACATGGTAACTTAGCACAACGTGCGTTAAAAGGTATGGTGCCAGACGAGAGTCCTTACACTGTAAGAATAGTATCTGAAGTTTTAGAATCTAACGGTTCTTCTTCTATGGCAACTGTTTGTGCTGGTACAATGGCATTAATGGATGCTGGTGTACAAATGACAAAACCTGTTTCTGGTATTGCTATGGGATTAATTTCTGATGCCGATTCTGGAAAATACGCTGTATTATCTGATATCTTAGGAGATGAAGATCACCTTGGTGATATGGATTTTAAAGTAACAGGTACTGCAGATGGTATTACAGCTTGTCAAATGGACATTAAAGTAAAAGGTCTGTCTTACGAAATTCTTGTAAATGCACTAAAACAAGCTCGTAATGGTCGTTTACATATCTTAGAAAAATTAACCGATACCATTGCTACACCAAACGCAAATGTTAAAGAACATGCGCCTACAATGGTAACAAGACGTATTCCTAATGAATTCATTGGAGCTTTAATTGGTCTTGGTGGAAAAGTAATTCAGGAAATGCAAAAAGAAACTGAGACAACTATCGTTATTAACGAAGACCCAGTGACTGAAGAAGGTATTGTTGAAATTTTAGGAGTTGGTAAAAAAGGTATCGATGCTGTAATGGCAAAAATTGATGCTATTTTATTTAAGCCTGAAGTTGGTAGCATTTACGAAGTAAAAGTAATTAAGATGTTAGATTTTGGTGCTGTAGTAGAATATACAGCTGCACCAGGAAACGAAGTATTATTACACGTATCTGAATTAGCTTGGGAACGTACAGAAAATGTATCTGATGTGGTAAACATGGGAGATGTTTTTGATGTTAAATACTTCGGTATCGATTCTAGAACTCGTAAAGAAAAAGTATCTCGTAAGGCAATCTTACCAAAACCTGAAGGTTATGTAGCAAGACCACCAAGAGATGATAAACGTTCTGGTGGACGTGATAATAACAGAGGAAGAGATAATCGTGGACGTGATAACAGACGTGATGATCGCAAACCTAGAGAAGATAAGAAAGAAAATTAATTTCTAATTTCTTTTTATATCAATTAAACCTGTCAAGTTTTTAAGCCTGACAGGTTTTTTTATGCGCTCTATTTTGATTATTTCAGAAATACCAAATGCGATAGTATAATCAACTAGGCTTGTTTATCATTAGACTATAAAATACCCATTATCAGGTATAGGAGTAACTATTTTGCTTATTTAATTTTAAATACTATGAATTGTAAAGCCACAATTATGAAAATTAAAATATTTTTTATCGCAATAATGAGTTACGTTTTCTTGCTATGTAGTTGTAGTAAAAATACTAATAATGGAAATCCCAATTGTGAAACCCCTCTTACAATTACAACATCTGTATTCCCTTTAGGTACTGGTGTAATTAATTATAGAGATGAAGCTTACTGCTTTGGAGATTCGCTTTTATGTACCGCAGTTCCTAATTTAAATTATGAATTTTTTGAATGGGAATTAGGCAGCAAATCTCCTCATTCGCCTCCTGGAAACTCCGCATACTTTTATATTTATGATGAAGAAAGTTCTAATATTAGTGCAAAGTTTAGAGCAATAGACAATTCATTTATTAGTTCTAGTCTAAATTTCCCCGAAAGCTTTACTTGTGATACTGATAGGTATCCAGCATGTCAAGTAAGAGTCGAAAGGTATTATGTTTCAATCGGAATGACTGGAGTTTACGCAACTGGACCAAGAGTTTCTGTCGGAGTGTTAGGTGATGGTATGCATACAGGCATGACCTATCAATTAGAAGACGGTTTGGTGTCGGTTTCTTATGATCCAGATACATCAGTTAATTATGATGAATATGACGACGCATGGGCTTATAACGTAGATTTGGGGTCCTTTACAGTAAATTATATAAGCCCTGAAACAAATACCGTAGAAATAACATTTAACAATGTGTACCTTGAAAATTGGGACGACGAAGGAGAGTATTTATCCGGAACCATTAGTGCTCAAGGACTTACACCTATTGATTAACCCTATTATTGTTAGACTTACATAAGTAATTGCTTAAGCCAACAGTTTTAGTTGTAATGTTAAATAAAACTCAAAAAAAATCTAAACTGTAATATTAAACGTACATCTGTTTTAATCATCTCATCAACAAAACAAGATATATGGCTTCAAAAGACACCTTCTCAAAAACAATAATATCAACGTCAAAAAGCACTACTAAAAAACTATCCAAAAATTTCAACCTGTTTCTCAACAGCAAATCAAAAACAGAAAACACTAATAACAAAATTGTCCTTTTTAGTACATTTTTACTCATGCTTTTAGGCATCTATTTTTTATCTGTTTTTTATGGCGACTTTGAACAATTCAACGCCGATAAAATGAGTACCACTATTGGATATACATTTATAATCTTAGCCACTACCCTCTTAGCCTTTAAAGCCTTATTTTTTATTTATAAGGCCTTTAATTATTACAAATACAAACCTATTGCCTCTGTTTCAGACAAAGAATTACCAACCGTTACGGTAATTGTTCCTGCTTATAATGAAGGTAAACAAGTGTATGATACTTTAATAAGTTTAGACAATAGCAACTACCCAAAACACAAATTACAAATTATAGCTATTGACGATGGCAGTAAAGATGACACTTGGAATTGGATGCTAGATGCTAAAAAAAAATTAGGAGACCGTTTAGAAATATACCAACAACCCAAAAACCAAGGGAAACGTCATGCACTTTACCGCGGATTTAATTTAGGAACAGGTGATGTATATGTTACCGTAGATAGCGATTCTATCGTTACTGAAGACACACTGAGAAATTTAGTCAGCCCTTTTATTAAAGACGAAAATTGTGGAGCTGTTGCTGGTAATATTAGAGTTTTAAACAACAAAAAGGAAATGTTACCTAAAATGCTAGATGTTAGCTTTGTTTTAAGTTTTGAATTTGTGCGTTCTGCAGAAAGCAACTTAAATTCTGTACTCTGTACTCCTGGAGCCTTAGCGGCTTACAGAAGCACTGCTGTGCATAACTGTTTACCACAGTGGATCAATCAAACGTTTATGGGACAACCATCAGACATTGGAGAAGACAGAGCGATGACCAATATGATTTTAAAACAAGGTAAACACGTTTTGTTTCAGAAAAATGCAGTGGCCTACACTAACGTTCCTGAAGAATATATAGGCCTATATAAAATGTTTATCCGTTGGGGACGAAGTAATGTTAGAGAAAACCTAGAAATGGCTAAATATGTATTTACAAACTTTAGAGCCAAAGGAAAATCTGCTACACGGATTTTATTTATTAGCCAATTTGTAAAAATACTTATGAGCTATCCTTTATTAATCTCTATGCTGTTCTTCGTTTTAGTACATCCCTTATTATTTTTAGGCTCTACCCTAGTTAGTATTTTAGTGGTTTCAACTTTTTCTGTACTATTTTTTACTAGCCAATATAAAACCACGCAAGGATTTTGGGCTTACTCGTATAGCATTTTATTCACCTTTGCTTTATTCTGGATTACACCTTATGCTATTGCAACAGCAAATAGAAGAGGTTGGTTAACACGTGGTTGAGCCTAACAGAAGTAAAAAACGTTTTACACCACCTATATAAACCTATCAACATAAAACTTGATAGGTTTTTTTTATACAAATCACTCAATTTGTCACCGACAGGCTGTCAGTTTTATAGGTTTAGTAAAATTTTAAGATTTTCATTTCCACAAGTATACCTCTCATAAGTTTACAGTTTCTCAATGATTAACACAAATATTTTAAGATTCCATAATTCTTAAAATCAATCTTTCATTTTGGCACTTCCGTACAGTCCTTGTGGTAATTAAGGTGAATTAATTTAATAAAAAATGAAAGTATTAGTAATTGGAGCTGGTAATATGGGTTTAACATATTCTGAAGGTATGGCAGAATCGCCATTACTTAATAAGCATAAACTGAGAATATATGATACCGATCCAAAAAAAATAGAAACCTTACGCCAAGATTCAAGATTTAACGTTTTTGACAATCTAGAGGATTGCTTACCAAAAGCAGATATTGTCTTTATTGCTGTAAAACCGTATCACAGTGATGGTTTATTTGAAAAAATGAAACCCATGATAAATCACAGTCAAATCTTTGTGTCCTTAATGGCAGGAGTCACTATTGAAACCATTCAGCAAAAATTAGACGTAAAAAAAGTCATTAGAACCATGCCTAATTTACCTGCACAAGTTGGCAAAGGCGTCACATCTTACACCGAATCTACAGACGTTTCTAAAGTAGAACTAATCATGGTAAGAAATCTTTTAGACACTACAGGAACATCCATTCATGTTAACACGGAAAAGTTTATTGACGCCTCTACAGGAATTTCAGGAAGCGGCCCTGCTTATGTGTTCTATTTTATGCAATCCATGTTAGAAGCAGCTTTAAAAATGGGCTTTTCGGATTACGATTCCAAAGTCTTAGTAAGCAGTACGTTTGAAGGAGCCATAGAACTCTTCAATCAAAACAATATATCGCCAAAATCATGGATAGCTAAAGTCGCTTCAAAAGGAGGCACAACTCAAGCAGCCATTGATTCTATGGAAGACAATAATGTAAAACAATTAATACAAGATGCAGCCTATGCAGCATTTGATCGTGCTGTAGAATTAGGCAAAGACAAATAACATATGAATAACAATATAAAACGTGTGGTCGTCAAAGTAGGCACCAACGTATTAACAAACAAAGACAATAGAATATTAGGACCAGTACTTAGAGAATTGGTAAGGCAAATTGCCGTTTTATACGAAGAAGATATCATGGTTATTTTAGTCTCCTCAGGCTCTGCAATTGCAGGTATGGAAGTTTTGGGCGACACTGATATCAAGGATAAATCGGTAAGAAGACAAGTCTATTCTGCTGTTGGCCAACCAAGAATGATGCGTCATTATTATAGCATTTTCCATGATTACGGCATGCATTGTGCTCAAATTTTAGCCACAAAACGCGATTTTGATGCTGGAAAACACAGGCAAAATATGATTAACTGTTATGAAGGCTTATTGTCCGAAGGCGTCATTCCTATTGCCAACGAAGACGATGCCGTATCCTTAACCATGTCTATGTTTTCAGACAATGACGAACTCGCAAGTTTAGTTGCCGAACTTTTAGATGCCGACCGATTAATCATTTTGTCCGATACAGACGGACTCTACACAGGACATCCAGACGACGAAGATTCTATTAGATTACATGAAGTTAAAACCAATCAGAATGTCGAACAATATGTTCAGGCTTCTGATAAAAAAGAAGGTGAAGGCCGTGGCGGAATGGCCTCAAAATTAAAAATAGCCAAAGGCACTGCAAATAAAGACATACCTACTTACATCGCCAATGGTAAACGCGAAAATGTAATCATAGATATTATTAATAATAAAGCAGTAGGCACAAAATTTATTAGTGCTTAAAAGAAACCCCTCAATTATAAAAATTTAGAAAATGAAACTATTACAAACACGTATAAAAAACAAAGTCCTCAAATCAATGATAAGGATTTTAGGACACGAAAGACATGCCATTATCGAAGCCAATAAAAAGGATTTAGAGGCTTTTCAAAAAGAAGACCAAGCCCTTTATGAGCGTTTAATTGTAAATGATAAAAAGGTAGATGAAATGATTACTGCGGTTGAAGCCGTTATGAATCAGGAAGATCCTGTTGGACAAGAACTATCTAATCGTACACTAAAAAACGGTTTAAATATAGTAAACACTACAGCTCCTTTTGGTACCATCCTTATTATTTACGAATCGCGACCAGACGTTACTATTGAAGCAGCAGTTTTAGCCTTTAAAGCCAATAATAAAATTTTATTAAAAGGTGGTAAAGAAGCCCTAAACAGCAATCTTATTTTAGAAAAATGCTGGCACCAAGCTTTAGAAGAAAATGGCTTGTCTAAAGAATGGATTAAGCTATTGCATTTAAAACGTGAAGAAACCCAAGAATTTCTTAAAAACCCAACCGAACCCTTAGATTTAATTGTTCCTCGTGGTGGTGAGCGTTTAATCAATTTTGTAAAAACACATGCCACTTGCGCCGTTTTAGTTAGTGGACGCGGCAATAACTTCTTGTATGTTTCTGAACATGCCGATTGGAGCAAAGCTGTAAATGTGATTATTAATGCTAAAACAGATAAAATTTCGGGCTGTAATGCTTTAGACAAAGTATTAATCAATAAAAACCTTCCAGAATACGAAACCAAACTAAAAATGCTTCAAGAAAAATTAGAACAACATCATGTTGAAATTCTAGTCGATGATAAGGTCTCAAGCATTTTACCTCAAAAAGAAACGGTTTCGAACAATGAAATTTGGCACGAAGAATTTCTAGCTCTAAAACTTCTCATCGGAGAGGTAGATACTTTAGAAGAAGCTATTGATCTTATTAACACCTATTCTGGAAAACATTCGGCTGCTATTATTACAGAACACACAGACGAGGCCATGGAATTTATGCACAATGTTGATAGTGCTGCAGTATATCATAATGCCTCTACCAGATTTACAGATGGTGGACAAATGGGTGTTGGCGCAGAACTCGCTATTAGTACAGACAAACTACACCACAGAGGACCTTTGGGCTTAAACCAATTGGTAACGAATAAATATTACGTGTATGGAAATGGACAGGTTAGGATTTAGACTTAGGTCTTAGGTGGTAGGTGGCAGGTCATTCTTAACCTAACAACATGCTTTTCAAAGTTTTAACCAAAATAATTAGGGTATCTCAATAAAATTTGGTATACTATAGGTTATGATAACACAAGACAAAGAGAAGTACGCAAATGAGTTAAATCAGTCCATTTCCTATCTGCAAAATTTAGGCTATTCTAATATCAAGGCCGATATTGAAGGTTATGAAACCCCAAAGTCGTATTTAAAAAGGGGAAGTACAATTGAAGTTACACCAGATATTGTCGCAGAAAAAGAAGGCCGTAAACACATCTTTGATTTAAGTTTAAAATCTCAAAAACCAAGATTGTTAAAATCTAAATGGCTATTTTTAAATACATTAAGCCAATTAAAATCGTATCGTTTTAGATTAATAACAACGAGAGGACATTTTAAATTTACAAACCAAATTGTAGAAGACATTCATTTGGACTCCATTAAACTCATCAAAATTTAAGAGACTGTATCTTATAAGCTAAATGCCACTATAAGATACAGTCTTTTTATTACAATGTTTTAGCAACTTGTTCTACAGCTGCAATGGTTGCATTTAAATCTTCATAGGTTAAAGCATCTGTAATAAACCAAGTTTCAAAAGCACTTGGTGCAATATAAATGCCCGCATTTAGCATGCCGTGGAAGAACGTTTTAAACGTCTCATTGTTTCCTTTGGCAGCCGAATCAAAATCTACCACAGCTCCTTCTGCAAAGTGAACAGAAATCATAGAGCCAATGCTATTTATAGTATGTGCTACTCCATTTTTATTTAAAGCATCAGCAATACCATTATGAAGATATTTCGTTTTTTCTTCTAACCTATTCATCAAGCCTGTATCTGCATTAACGGCTTTAAGCATTGCTAATCCGGCAGCCATAGCTAATGGATTTCCACTTAGCGTACCTGCCTGATATACGGGACCTAATGGCGCTAAGTAATTCATAATTTCATTCCGTGCCGCAAATGCTCCAACAGGCAAGCCGCCTCCAACAACTTTACCAAAACACACAATATCGGCTTTAATACCTTTTAGCTCTTGCACTCCACCTTTAGCCAATCTAAAACCAGTCATTACCTCATCAAAAATTAATAAGATATGATGCGCATCGCATAGATGTCTTAAGCCTTCTAAAAATCCATCTACAGGAGGAATACACCCCATATTACCCGCAACAGGCTCTATTATAATAGCTGCAATTTCATTGGTATTAGCTTCAACAAGTTCCTTTACGTTTTCAAGATCATTATACCGCGCTAACAAGGTATCTTTTGCCGTGCCTTGAGTTACTCCCGGACTATTTGGTGTCCCAAAAGTAACAGCTCCACTACCTGCTGCTATTAAAAATGAATCACTATGACCATGATAACACCCCGCAAACTTTATAATTTTATCTTTTTTAGTAAATCCTCTTGCTAATCTTATAGCGCTCATACAAGCTTCTGTACCAGAATTCACAAAACGAATTTTATCAATATTTGGCACCATAGATACAGCTAATTCTGCTATTTCTGTTTCAATAGCTGTAGGCATTCCAAAAGATGTTCCCAATTTTGTCTTTTCTATAACAGCATCAACAACTGGTGGAAATGCATGACCAAGCAACATTGGTCCCCAAGAATTAATATAATCGATAAAACGGTTGCCATCTTCATCATAAACATAAGCACCTTTAGCAGATTTTGCAAAAATTGGTGTACCACCAACAGCATTAAAAGCTCTAACGGGTGAATTTACTCCTCCCGGAATCACCTCTTGCGCTTCTTTAAACAAAGCGCTACTTCTTTGATATAACATAACTTAATTAGGAATAATAAGTTCTTGACCAATAGTTAGGTCATTTGATTTTAATTTATTTTGAGACTTTATAGCCTCAACAGTAGTTTTATAAAGTCTTGAAAGCGAATACAAGGTATCTCCTTTTGTAACAGTATGCTTTTTTATAACAGACGTCTTCCTACCTTCAATAATTGTTGTAGATTTTCGTTTGGTCTGAGCAGTCGTTGCACCACTAAGCACCTCATCATCATATTGATGCAGCTGGTAACGCTCTATTAAACTGATTAGTTTTTGAGGATATTTTCTATCTGTAGCATAACCTGCAGCCCTTAGTCCTTTTGCCCAACCTTTATAATCGTTTGGTCGTAATTTAAACAAGCTCGCATAACGACTTCGGCCTGTTAAAAATTTAGAATGATCTTCATAAGACATTTCTGCCTTGGTATATTTTCTAAAACATTCTTGTGAACGGTCATCATCATGGTAAATTTTGGCTCCCTTCCATCCATGGCATTTTATACCAAAGTGATTGTTTGCCTCTACAGCCAAACGCCCTCTACCTACACCAGATTCTAAAATACCTTGCGCAAGTGTAATACTAGCTGGTATGTTATGGTGTCGCATATTGTCTTTAGCAATCGTTGCATAAATAGCAATATAAGCATCTACAGTACTTGGTGCTTTATGGGTTGTTGTACTAGGAACTTCGGTTCGTTTTTTAGGCTTAGGTTTCTCATTTTTACCAACAACCGTTTTATGAGTCCTATCATTTTTTCGTTTGGTAACAATACCTTTTTTAGGACCACAACTCATTGCAGACACTACAATTAATACAATTATATATCTAAACTTCATGTGCTTGCTAGTATTGTTTTATAGGTTTCTTTCATTTTCATAGCTCTATTAGGGGCTGGTTTTTTCGCTTCAATATTTGATTAACACCAGGTATACCTTGTAAACCTCCGGTATGAATGGCTAATATTTTTGACTCTTTTTGAAAAAACCCTTTATCAATTAAATCAAATATACCAAATAGCATTTTACCAGTATAAATAGGATCTAACGGAATATCATAAGCTTTCTTAAACTGATTAATAAACGCAATTAATTCCGGCTTTATTTTACCATAGCCACCAAAATGATATGCTGTTATCAGTTCCCAATTATCTTGATTTGCAAATTTACGAATATCTTGTTGTAAAAAATCACCTTTTAACGCCGGAAAACCTAATATTTTCTGATGAGGCTGCGATGCGTTTATGAGTCCCGAAATTGTACCTCCTGTTCCTACCGCACAACAAATATAATCGTACACATGATCTGTAGCTTGTAAAATGTCTTCACAACCTTTAACCGCTAAAGCATTAGTACCTCCTTCTGGTAAAAGGTAGAAGTTTCCAAACCTACGTTTTAATCCATCAATAAAATCGTCATCATTTTTCTGCCTATAGTGAGTTCTAGAAACAAATTCTAAATGCATCCCACAGGTTTTAGCAAATTGTAAGGTGGGATTTAATGGCGTTTTTAAAGCTAACTCCTCTCCTCTTATAACACCAACCGTTTTAAACCCATATAGTTTTCCCGCATAGGCAACAGCGGCAATATGATTTGAAAACGCACCACCAAAGGTTAATAAAGAAGTTGCATTTATCCTTTTAGCTTCATCAATATTATAGATCAACTTACGGTACTTATTTCCCGAAATAAAAGGATGAATTAAATCTTCACGCTTTATAGTTATTAACAAATTTTTAAACCTAATATCTTGATGGCTAACGGATGGCACTTCCAAATCTTTTTTTTACAAAAATAGGCAACTCATTTTAATTTTAGTTTTTTTAAAAAATTGTAGGAAAACCTCTTAAATATGCAGATAATCGGTGTTTTTAATCGTTTTATCGGTAAAAAATTATTTTTTATCCTTTTTTTTTCCTACACTTGTCCTCAGATTTAAAATAAATTAGTCCTATTTAACCCTAGATGAAGCCAATTATTAATATCAATTAAACGGTATTCTTAATGCTAAAACCTACTAATTATGAACAATAATTTTCGTTCTCAGTTATCTCAATTACTTATTAATTTTAGAATAAGTAATTACAAAACATTAAGCGTTGTCTTTTTTGCAATAGCGCTTTTAACAAGTCATTTTGCTACGGCCCAATTACCCGTAACTTACGATTTTGAATCGGGCTTACAAGGCTGGACTAGTAACGCCTCAAATGGCAATGGAAATAATGATTCCGGAACCTATTATGGTTGGGGCTGTAATGCTAACAGAAGCATTTACTCAAAAGACGATGACGGCTCTAACAATATTATGATGTCACCAGCCATAGATTTAACTTCATATTCTGAAGTCACCATTTCATTTTGTCATAAATCTATCAATATTAATAATAACAAAGGTTTTAGACTTCAATATTACAACGGCTCTAATTGGACAACTATTAAGCATTTTAGGCGAGGTACAGATTTTTTCACTCAAGGAGTTTATGCAGAGCATAGTTTTAGCAGAACCATAACTGATGGCGCTACCTATGTGTTCACTGCTAATTCTAGATTTAGATTTAGAGGAACAAGTAGCGACAACAATGATTGGAATTTTTTCGACGATGTTACCATCACCGGCGTAAATTCTACACCATGTGCACAACCTGCTAACCAACCTACTAACCTTACATTTAGCAATGTTTTAGATACCTCTATGGACATTAGTTTTACTCCTGCAACAAGTTCGCCAGATGGCTATTTAGTGGTCTACAACACCACAGGCGTCACTCCGCCCGTAGCAGACGGCGCTACTTATACTGTAGGCGCAACCTATGGCGACCATACAGTTGTAAGCGATAATACAGACACCACTTTTACACTAACAGGATTAAACAATAACACCACTTACTATGTGTATGTGTTTTCATATAATGCATTATGTTCAGGTGGCCCAAATTATTTAAACAGCTCACCGCTTAACGGTAATGAGACCACTTTAAATTATTGTATTCCTAACGGCACAAATTCATCGTTTTACATAGATGATTTTTCAACCTCAGGAGGTGTCACTAATATTACCAACAATAATTCTGGGTATTCTGCCAATGGTTACGGCAATTTTACCAACTTATCTGTAAGTCAATATCGTGGCTCTGCAGTCAATTTTTATGGTAATTTTGAAGATGGCTCTTGGAGCTATGATGGTTTTGGCGTTGGAGTATGGGTCGATTTTAATAATGATGGTGATTTTAACGATGCCGGAGAAACCGTTTTTAATTATGGATACTACGATCCTATAAATAGCAGTTTTACCATTCCTGAAAGCACAACTCCTGGCGACTACCAAATGAGAATTGTTATAGATTGGAATACCGGCAACCCCTATTGGTGTTCTAGCAGTTTTATAGGAGAAGCCGAAGACTATACACTAACCGTATTAGACATTGTTACCTGTACTCCTTCTGATGGTGTTGGCACAACATCCTTGGCTTGTCCTTCTGTAAATGCAGGTGGACTAGGATTATCTGGCGCAGATCCAGATCCTATTAATTGCTCGGTAGGAAACAACACCACAACATTAGAAGCCACTTATCTAGACTTAGGAGATACCTCTACTTACAATGTAGAATCTATTCCTTATGCTCCTCCGTTTCAATTTAGCTGTCTAGAAAATCCGGTGAGTGTTAACGATGACGATGTATGGTCGCCAGAAATAGATTTACCTTTCGATTTTTGTTTCTTTGGCACTACCTACGATTCTTGTGTTATTGGCTCTAATGGTGTCATCTCTTTTAATAGCAGCTTAGCAAACGGTCCTACCGGCTGGAGAACCTTAAACAATATACCTACTTACCAAAATGCATCAGGTTACTTTTATGGCCCTTCAATACATGGTGTGCATCACGATGTAGATCCTAGTGTAGGCGGCGAAATAGGCTACCAATTAATTACTCTAGATACAGGCTGTAGAGCTTTAGTTGCGGCCTGGAGCGATGTACCAATGTACGATGATAATTCTTTGTTATATACCGGAATGATTGTATTCTATGAAGATACTAACATTATTGAAGTCTATGTTAAAGAAAAAAGAACGTTAAATGCATGGAACGATGGTAACGCCACTATTGGACTACAAGCCAACGGCTCTACTGCTGTAGTAGCACCAAATAGAAATGCAAGAGATGCTAACTGGACCGCTTTTGACGAAGCTTGGAGATTTGTACCTGCTGGCCCTTCTATTACAACACTTAAATGGTACAAAGATGCTATCTCACCTGCCAATGAAATTAACGATCCTAATAACGATGGTATCATTACCGTAACTCCAACAGAAACCACAACCTACTACTCTGAAGTAACTTACGACCTTTGTTCTGGTTCTTCAATCGTAGAAATTGATACAGCTACAATTACCTTAATAGGAGATAAAGTTTGGGATGGTTCTGAAAGCTCTGATTGGAATAACCCTAACAACTGGACTCCTGCTGGTGTCCCTGTGATTACAGACTGTATTGTGATTCCTGTTACCGCTAACAACCCTGTTATTACTGGTGTGGTAGATGGAATTGGTTTTAATATGGAAATTGAAGATGGTGCCACACTCATACAACAACCTAATTCGTCTTTAACTATTGAAGATAAAATTACCATAGATACTAATGCCGATTACGAACTTAAAGACAGCGCCAGCCTTATACAAATTACTGATGTGGCTACCAACCAAAATGTAGGTACTGCCAAAGTGCAACGTGAAGTTAACGGATTAACCAATTTTGATTTTGTCTATTGGTCTACTCCTGTTGAAGCTTTTGATGTGGGAGATGT
This sequence comes from Winogradskyella psychrotolerans, assembly GCF_018860565.1. Classification (GTDB taxonomy): domain Bacteria; phylum Bacteroidota; class Bacteroidia; order Flavobacteriales; family Flavobacteriaceae; genus Winogradskyella; species Winogradskyella damuponensis. The sequence goes on along the minus strand of NZ_JAHKPS010000029.1, from coordinate 157,753 downwards.
ATCGCCAAGCACACCTAATTATGGTATTTTTGAATGGCTGCCAACCGTAGATAATGGCAGCCCAGGCAAACATGGCGAATGGAGCTATGCTACAGGCAACATGACCCTAGGAAAAGGTTATGCCATTAGAGATTTAGAAGGGACTGCTATTGCCAATACAGCCCAATTTGAAGGCAAATTAAACAACGGACAAATTACACATTACATCACTAGAGGTGTGTACAACGGTATGGATTATCCAGGCAACGGAAATACCGCTACAGCCGAAGATGATAACTGGAATTTAATAGGAAACCCATACCCTTCTGCAATTTCTTTAACCGATTTTACAACCGCAAACCCTTATATAGATGGTACACTCTATTTTTGGAGACACACCGCTCCACCAAGTACTTTTGTAGGCGATCCGTTTTATACCGGTTTTCAATACAACTATTCGGAAAACGACTATTTAAGTGCCAACAGCTTAGGCTCTACACCTCCTGGTTTTAACGGTTATATTGCCGCAGGTCAAGGCTTCTTTGTACAACTTCTTAACTCATCGCCAAGACCTAGTCCTGTAGTGTTTAACAATACCATGAGAGGAACTTATGCTAACGATGGCTTCTATAGAAGTGCCAATCTAAACGCAGACAACACCAGCAATACAAACCAAAAACATCGTATTTGGTTAGACTTAATTGACAGCAACAACAGCGCTTTATCACTATTAGTAGGTTATGCTGCGGGTGCCACAGATGCTATAGATAGATTATATGATGGCCATTTACTAAACGATTCTAACTATCAGTTTTATTCTACACTCAATACACCTGAAAAAACGAATAAACTGGCTATTCATGGTAAAGCCTTACCTTTTGAAGAAACAGACACCATTCCTTTAGGATTTCAAACTCCTACACAAGGACAATACACTATTGCACTTAATACGGTTGATGGTCTATTTGAAACCACAGACCAAGGCATTTATCTTGAAGACAAAGTGCTAGACATTATACACGATTTAAGAACAAGTCCGTATAGTTTTACTACAGATTTAGGCACTTTTGAAGACCGTTTTGTCTTAAGATTTAACACCGATAACAGCCTAAGTGTTACAGACCTAGATGCCAATGCCAATTTAGATATTAGAACCTTAGCTAATGCGATTGTAGCCACGGCGACTAAAAGTTTAATTAAAACCTTTGAGTTGCACGATATTACAGGCCGCTTAATACATAAAAAGCTTAATATCACAGCAGCAGATTACAGCTACCCTACTCAAAACTTAAGTCGTGGGACCTATATTGTAACAGTGTCGCTTGCCAATGGCACAACAGCATCTAAAAAGCTTATCATCTAAACCTTAAAATACCATTACAAACAGACCGAGATCTTAACATCACAACCGTTAAGATCTTTCTGTTTTTACACCTGTTTTTTAGAGCCGTTTTAGCGGCTTTGTTTAAGTGATTTTTTTACAACTTTTACGTCCTTTTTTTAGAGGAATTTATAGCACCTTTTTAAGCCCTTTTTTACCCGTTTTTAAGCCTAAATTAAAGCCGTCCTAAAATGCCTTCAACCCTAATAATTAGTGCTTAAACGACTATATTTTTTTTATAAAAAACTACGTTTTTACAAAAAACCAAAGCTATTCGCAATTAAACACTACAAAAACCTCACTTTCATCCGCTAATTTTTAGGTTTTATCGATAATATATTGAAATATACCTCCTAAAACATAGAATAGCTTTAATTTAACTCCTTAACAGTAAGGTAACACTACGGTGTTTATAATATAATATACATCTGTTTTTTACCTGCTTAATATGTATAAATAGTTTTTGAAACCCAAGTTGAAAAAACAAAGGAGGTCTTAGCATAGACCATCTTATTTTAACCCTACATTAAAACATAGAATACATGCTTAAAAAATTACTTTTTGCTATTGCATTAACTACTTATGGTGCAATAAGCGCACAAACCGTACTTATAGACCCTAACGGCGATGGTGGTTTTGAAGATGGAGCTACTTTTGCTGCTAATGGTTGGACTCCATCACTTGCTTTCGATGCCAATTGGAATCAATGGGCAACAAACACCGCAGCCACAGGCTATACAGGAGCCAGAGCCGCTTATATTACAAACCTTGCAACCGGCACACCACCTCCTTATGCTTATAGTGATGGCACTTTTAGTTTTCTTGCCCCTAAATTTTATAGAGACGTGACTTTTGATCCTTCAGAAAGCCACATTAGCCTAAGTTTTGATTGGAAAGAAGAAGGCGGTACCCTTTTAAAGGTATGGCTAAAGGATGATGCTACCGATGCAGGCAATCCTGCTTCCGCTTTAACCGCTTCAGCTACTAACATCCTTTTAGGGACTTATACAGGAGCTACCAGTTGGACCAATGAAACCATTACCATTCCTAGTAGCTATGCAGATAACGTTACGCGTTTTTTAATTTTTGAGTGGACTAATGATGGTAGTGCTCCTACTGCACCACCTGCAGCTATAGACAATATTAGTTTGGTTACCAACTGTTTGCCATCAGGTTCATGGACAACACGTTGGATTCAAAATTTCACAACCGCTGTACCAGGAAGTCCATTTAATATTACAGATACAAATCCGGCATGGGTTGCACCAGGTTACGAAAATAATTCTGCCACAGATTTTGTAGAACAATTTCCTGGTGGCGAAGTCGATTTTACCGTTATTTTTGGTGGCGGAGGCTACAATGGTTTTAATATTTGGGTAGATTGGGATGGCGATGGCGATTTTTTAAGTTCACCCAACGAAAAAGTGTTTGCCACAGGAATTTTAACCCCAAGTTTTGTTTCTGGTTTTCAAATTCCTTCTACTATTCCGCCTGGCACCTATACCATGCGTATTAGATCCGATTTCAATAATGCCGATCCAGCACCATGTGGCTATATCCAATATGGAGAGTCTAAAGATTACAGCCTTATTGTCTCAGACATTAACTGTTTAGATAATCCTTCAAACATTGCTATTAGTGCTATAGATTATACCACAGCAACGGTAACTTGGGATCCCGCATCTCCAGCTCCGGCTAATGGTTATGAGTATTTTATCACTCAAAATCCAAATCCTATTATATACAACCAAACACCAACAGGAACTTCGGCTACAACTTCAGTAAACTTAACAGGCTTGTCTGCAGATACCACCTATTATGTTTGGGTACGATCGGTTTGTGGTTCGGCTTGGGGCCAACAAGGCGAATGGCAAGGTTCTGCAACCTTTAATACGCTTGTTAATCCGCCAACAACAACCAATGTGTCTATTTGTCCTGGAGACCCTTCAGATGTATTAACCGCAGATGCGGCTTGTGTTTCCAACGCTATTATTGGTCATACCATTATAAGCAGTTTAGACCCTACAGATCCTACAGCAAACAGGCTCAACTGGTTTACAACAAGTGGAACTCCATGTGGCAGTGCCTTTAGCTCAACTAGCCAACACTACGATACTTTTGAATTTCAGGTAGATGCGGCAGGTGTGTATGTTTTTGAAACAGACGATGGCGCCACAGCTTTTGATCCTATGGGTTATATTACTTCTGGTGCTTTTACCTTTGGATCTTGTGTCACAGGGACATACATTGCTGGAGATGATGATTCTAGCCCTATTGGTGTAGATAGCCGCATAACAGCAACACTTAGCACAGGCATAACCTATACTTTAGTTACCACAAGAGCTACAGGAAATACCACAAGCCCTACTCCATACCAATGGAACATAACAGGGCCTGGTAACTTAACAGACCCTTATTCTGTACCTAGTGGCATAGAATGGTACACTAGCGCAAGTGGTGGTACACCTATTTTTACAGGTGTAGATTTTGACCCTGTTGCCGAAGGAGAAATAACAGGAACCACACCTGGTGTATATTCTTATTGGGCGGCATGCTCATCGTCTCCTGACGTAAGAACTCGTGCCGATTTTAATGTTGGTAAAGCTTGGACTGGAGATGTAGATTCTAATTGGAACACTCCAGGAAACTGGTCGCCAAGCGGAGCGCCAACAGATTCGGTTTGTGTAATTATTACGGCTGCAGGATTCAGTCCTATTATAGATGGCATAACAGCGGGTGAAGGTTATAGATTAATTATTGAGAATGGAGCCACACTTACGCAACAACCCAATTCTATATTAACCATTACAGATGCTATAAACGTTAAAGCAGGCGGAACATATACCATGTTAGATAGTGCGAGTTTATTTCAAGATACGGATGTCGCCAATACGGTTAATGGGACATTTACTATGCAACGTACAACAACTATAAGCGAGGATGATTATGTGTATTGGTCTTCGCCAGTAAACTCTTTTAATGTTGAAGATATTTCAATAAACACACCAAATGGATATAAATTTATATGGGAACCAACGGCAACTCGTCCTGTTGGACCTCCACCAGATTCTGATCCAAGAGACTTCGGAGAATGGCAAAGTGCAGACACAGGCGCTATGGATGTAGGAAAAGGTTATATTGTAAAAGGCCCTACTGGTCATGGCTCTACAGATGCTCCGTTTACTGCAACATTTTCTGGTACACCTAATAATGGGACTATAATTCAACCTATTACAAGAGGAACATATCAAGGAGTAGGTTACACCTATAACCCCTACTCAAATGACATCCTTACTATTACATCTGACGATGACAATTGGAATCTAATAGGAAATCCGTATCCTTCGGCCTTGAGTATTGAAGATTTCTTAACAGGTAATAGTACTATCGATGGTAACGTTTACCTCTGGACGCACGGTACAGATATTGGCGTAGGAAATACAGATTCATTTTATGATGATTTTACGTATAATTACAACACCGCTGATTATATCGCTATTAATTCTGTTGGTGTTTCAAGTCCAGTAGTCATTGACCATAAGTTTATTGGCGCAGGGCAAGGCTTCTTTGTGCTAATGAATGATACTGGCACGACTACCGAAAGTGTAACGTTTGAAAATTATATGAGACACACTGCTTCTTACAGAAACGACCAATTTTATAGAAGTGCAGATACCGATGCCGCAGAAGAAGACCTAGCAACTAAACATAGAATTTGGTTAGATTATATTAGTCCATCTGGTAGCACCAATACCACATTAATTGGTTATGCTAATGGTGCTACAAATGATAGAGACCGTATGTATGATGCCAAAACCACTAGAGGCGAAGGCTTAAATTTCTATTCTATGATTGAAGAAGACGCCTATCTTATTCAAGGTCGCCAAACACCGTTTGTAGATGCAGACACAGTGCCTTTGGGGCTTAATATTACAGAAGCAGGTATTCAAACCATAGCTATCAATACCGTTGACGGTTTATTTTTAGACACCGATCAAGACATTTATATTAAAGACCTTTTAACAGGCACTACGCATAATATTAGCAACGCGCCGTATACATTTACAAGCGAAACTGGTATTATAAACGATAGATTGGTTTTAACATACCGAGCTAACAACTTAAGTGTAGATGATTTTGAAAGTGTAAATGATGTTAAAGTTTATAAAGATAATACCAATATTGTTGTAAACGCTGCAAACGAAACCATGCAGTCTATAGAAGTTTACGATATGTTAGGCAGAACACTTTTTAAAAACACAGCAATTAACCAAACGCAGTTTACTATTAATGCGCTTCAGCCTAGTACAACCACTTTATTCTTAAAAGTGAAGTTAACTAACGGTGAACAACGTATTGCTAAAATTATTTTTTAAAATACTTTATAACATTATAAGAAGGCCTTGTTTTTAAATATTCAAGGTCTTTTTCTTTGGCATAAGCTTCACGTTCAAAAGAGATATTTCTATAAGCCACATCCCAGTTTTTATACTGAATTAATCGCCATAAAAATTCAACAATATACATTATAAAAAACGGAAGAATAAGTAATTCTAACTGTTGTTTAAGGTGAATTTTTTCATGATTAATGAGTACAGCATCGCCTTTTAAAGTTTTTGTCTTTAAAATCATAAAAGGAAATATGGTCATTCCAAGATAGCCTTTAGGCACCATATATTTTGAAATTAATATCATAGTTTATTCGTTTCAAAAATCAATCCAAATTACATTATCTTTGTTAAGATATGAAAAAATACGTTCCCATTGAAGACGGAGACTACTACCTTACACCAGAGGGCTACCGTTGTTTTACCGAGCAATACCATTTAAAACGCGGTTATTGTTGTGAAAGCGGTTGCAGACATTGTCCGTATGGATTTAACACATCGTCACCGCTTAAAAAAGAAAAAAATACGTTAAAAAAAAAGTAATGCATACAACCACATTATCATTTAAAGACCAAATACTAGAAGGCATTCCTAACCCTTTACCAGCACCCAAACCTTTTGATGCCGCTATTAATCATGCTCCAAAACGTAAAGCTATATTATCTAAAGCCGAAGAAAAATTGGCTTTAAAAAATGCCTTACGCTATTTTGACAAAAAGGACCACAAGACTTTATTGCCAGAGTTTAAAAACGAATTAGACACTTACGGTCGTATCTATATGTATCGCTTAAGGCCAGACTACAAAATGTACGCCAGACCAATAGCGGAATATCCTGCAAAATCAACACAGGCCGCAGCGATTATGCTTATGATTCAGAACAATTTGGATTATGCTGTAGCACAGCATCCGCACGAATTAATTACCTATGGTGGTAATGGAGGAGTGTTTTCAAACTGGGCGCAATACAGATTAACCATGAAGTATTTGGCTGAGATGAATGACGAACAAACTCTAGTGATGTATTCTGGTCATCCTATGGGATTATTTCCTTCACATAAAGAAGCGCCAAGAGTTGTAGTGACTAACGGGATGATGATTCCTAATTATTCTAAACCCGACGACTGGGAAAAATTTAACGCCTTAGGAGTGACCCAATACGGACAAATGACGGCGGGAAGTTATATGTATATTGGACCACAAGGTATTGTTCATGGCACAACAATTACGGTACTTAATGGCTTTAGAAAAATAAAAAAAGAACCTAAAGGTAACCTTTTTGTAACCTCAGGACTTGGAGGCATGTCTGGAGCACAACCCAAAGCTGGTAATATTGCAGGTTGCATTACGGTTTGTGCCGAAGTGAACCCAAAAATTACACAAGTACGATTAGACCAAGGTTGGATAGACGAAAAAATTACCGATTTAGATGCGCTTGTTCATCGTGTTAATAAAGCCAAAGCAGACAAAGAAACCATTTCTATAGCGTATTTAGGCAACGTGGTAGATGTTTGGGAAAAATTTGATGAAGCCAATATTCATATCGACTTAGGAAGTGATCAAACCTCATTACACAATCCGTGGGCTGGTGGCTACTATCCTGTAGATGTTTCTTTTGAAGACGCTAACGAAATGATGGCGAACCAACCCAAATTATTTAAAGAAAAAGTTCAAGACACCTTACGTCGCCATGCAGATGCTATTAATAAACACACCGCAAAAGGCACCTATTTCTTTGATTATGGCAATGCCTTTTTACTAGAAGCTTCTCGTGCTGGAGCTAATGTTATGGCTAAAAATGGTATTGATTTTAAATACCCAAGCTACGTTCAAGATATTATGGGCCCAATGTGTTTTGACTATGGTTTTGGTCCTTTTAGATGGGTATGTGCTTCTGGAAAAGCAGAAGATTTAGCCAAAACAGATGCTATTGCTTGTCGTGTTTTAGAAGACATCAAAAAGAATTCACCTGAGGAAATTCAGCAACAAATGGCTGATAACATTCAATGGATAAAAGGAGCACAAGAAAACAAATTGGTTGTAGGCTCACAAGCCCGAATTTTATATGCAGATGCCGAAGGTCGTATGAAAATAGCCGAAGCATTTAACCAAGCCATAAAAAATGGAGACATTGGTACTGTTGTTTTAGGAAGAGACCATCACGATGTCTCGGGAACAGATTCTCCATACAGGGAAACTAGTAATATTTACGATGGCTCACGCTTTACAGCAGATATGGCCATTCAGAATGTTATTGGAGATAGTTTTAGAGGAGCCACTTGGGTAAGCATTCACAATGGTGGAGGCGTTGGCTGGGGCGAAGTTATAAACGGTGGTTTTGGTATGGTTCTTGATGGTAGTATAGAAGCATCAAAACGATTAAAACAAATGCTGTTTTGGGACGTTAATAATGGTATCTCTAGACGCAGTTGGGCAAGAAACGAAGGGGCTGTATTTGCAATACAACGCGCCATGGAAACGGAACCAAACTTAAAAGTAACCTTACCAAATTTCGTAGATGATGATTTATTAAATGAAGTGTAATAAAAAAACAAAGCTGTTATGAAAAAACTACTCAAACTTACTCCAATGTTTCTTTTACTAATAGTCTTATCATCTTGTAGCTCGGTAAGAGTGGCAACAGATTATGACAGAGAAGCAAATTTTGAAAATTACAAGACTTTCGCATTTTTTAAACCCGGAATTGACAAAGCCGAAATTAACGATCTTGATAAAAGGCGAATTCTTAGAGCTATTGAGTCTGAATTAATGGCAAAAGGCTATACCAAGTCTGAAACCCCAGATATGCTGGTTAGCATATTTACCAAATCTAACCAACGTGTAGACATCTACAACAATGCTTGGGGCTATGGTGCTTGGGGCTGGGGAGGTTATGGCGGTTGGGGCTGGAGATCTGGCTGGAACAACAACCAAGTATCTACCACAACAGAAGGTGTTTTATACATTGACCTTATAGATGCAAATAAGAAAGAATTAATTTGGCAAGGTTCTGGAACAGGAAATCTTGAAACTAGAAGCGTAGAAAAGAAAGAAGCGCGCATTAATGAATTTGTCTCTCAAATGTTAGCGCAGTTTCCACCAGAAAAAAAATAAGCATCATACCTATTAAAAAAAGCATCGGTTTCCGATGCTTTTTTTTGTTAAATTCAAAAAGTCTATCTTTGCCGCCTTTTAATTTAAGGAACTATGAAGCTAGGTAGCAACATCATTAAAAAAATTACGCAAAACCCTAAAAATGACATCCTTGCAGGTATAACCGTTTCATTGGCTATGATTCCTGAGGTCGTCGCTTTTGCTTTTGTGGCACAGATAAGCCCTATTGTAGCACTTTTTGGTGCTTTTATAATTGGTATTATTTCGGCTCTTTTTGGAGGCAGACCTGGTTTAATCTCAGGAGCTGCAGGTGCTGTGGCTGTTATTTTTGTTTACATGATCCAAGAAGGACATGCCAAAGGGCTTTTATTTGATACTCCAGTGGAAAACATGGGCTATTTTTATCTATTAGCAGCCGTCGTCTTAATGGGAATTATTCAAATTATAGCAGGTGTTTTTAAGCTTGGAAAGTTTGTACGCCTAATTCCACACCCTGTAATGATGGGATTTGTTAACGGTTTAGCCATTGTTATTTTTATTGCACAATTGGGAATGTTTAAAGAAAACAAAAAAGATGTTTTTGGACAAAACATGCGTAAAACCGTATCAAAAGAATTGGTTTATAATGTTAGTGATAACAAGGTAAGAGATTTAATTTCTGACACTGAATTATTTTCTATAGAAGGCGAAAATATAATCAACATTAATACAGGTGAAACTGTTTTTATAGCATCAAACGATCAGGTTTTTGATGTTAAAACAAAACGAGTGGTCTTTAATATTAAAAACAACGGCTTCTATTCTATAAAAGATAAGGGCGTTGTTAAATCTACGTTACAAGGTCAAAAGCTATACATTATGATAGGCCTTGTACTATTAACTATGCTTCTCATTTGGGGCTTACCTAAATTTAAACTCACAAAAAAATTACCTGCGGCATTAACAGCAATTCTTATCGTTACTTTAATTTCTATTTTTAGTGGACTGCATTCTATAAATGTTGGAGACTTTATTAGAGATGGTGGCGGAGCTGGCCTCAATGGATTTGATGAATTATCTAGCAAACTCAACCTCTTTGACCTTTGGAGTCACCTACCCTTTAACTTAGACACCTTAAAATTTATTGCTCCTTATGCCTTTTTAGCAGCTTCTGTTGGGTTAATAGAAACACTCATGACGATGAATCTTGTAGACGAACTAACCGATTCTAGAGGAAATGGTAACAGAGAATGTGTTGCTCAAGGAGCAGGAAACATGCTAAGTGGTATATTTGGTGGTACTGGTGGTTGTGGTATGATTGGCCAAACCGTTATAAACATTAATGCTGGTGGTAGAGGACGTTTATCTGGTGTAATGATGGCAATAACGCTACTTACTTTTATCCTTTTTGCAGATAAGTATATAGAACAAGTACCAATTGCAGCTTTAGTAGGTGTTATGTTTATGATGGTTATTGAAACTTTTGCTTGGTCTAGTTTCCGAATCATGAAAAAAATTCCTGTATCTGATGCTGTAGTACTCATTATTGTTTCTGTGGTAACTGTAATTTTTGATTTAGCCATTGCTGTATTTGTAGGTGTTATTATTTCGGCCTTATCGTTTGCATGGGAAAATGCCAAAAGAATTAGAGCCCGTAAACGTTTTAAAGAAGACGGCACAAAAACTTATGAAATTTGGGGCCCATTATTCTTTGGAAGTATTACCTCATTTAACGAAAAATTTGATATCAAAAACGATCCTAATATAGTAGAAATTGACTTTGTAGAGGCTCGAATTTCGGATCATTCGGCTATTGAAGCTATTTATACATTGGTTGAAAAATATCAAGCTGCAGGCAAAACTATAAAACTAAAACACCTGAGCGAGGATTGTAAAATATTGCTTTATAAAGCCAGTCCTAAATTTAAAGATGTCATTGTTGAAGCTATTGATGACCCGCGTTATCATTTGGCTGAAAATCCAGAAAAATTTACAAAACCACTTTCGGAATATAACATCTAATTTATATGCTTTTTAGAATCTCTAAAGACTAATCTTTAGACACTTATCTTTTTTTTAAAATAAAAGACTCAAAATAATTGATTACCAACTATTTAAACTATATTTGCATCTTAATTTAATATATTTTAATATGAGTACTGGTACAGTAAAATTTTTTAATGACTCTAAAGGTTTTGGATTCATAACAGAAGAAGGAAACAACAAAGAGCATTTTGTACATATTTCTGGTTTAGTCGATGAGATTAGAGAAGGCGATAATGTAGAATTCGATTTAGCAGAAGGAAAAAAGGGATTAAACGCAGTAAATGTAAAAGTTATATAATTATATACCTTACAATCTTTTTAAGCATAAGACCTATCTTTTAGATAGGTTTTTTTTGTGCTTAATTTTAGGCATACCAATACTTAGCCACTTTAAATAAACCAGCTATGATTTATAAAATCCAATTCCTATAACCAACTGCTTTTAGTCTAACAGTTAAACCAAAATTTGGCATTTTATTTTAGATCATACGATTACTTTAAGACATTAATTTTTAATACAAATTGTTTTTATCTTAAATTTACAAACTTAATATTTCTGTATTGACAGAAATCCACAAAGCGCATAAAACATTAATAAAACTCCTGCTTTTACAGGAACACAGCACACATGATTTCACAAAACTCTATAGCACAAGTATTTGAAACCGCTCGCGTAGAAGAGGTTATTGGTGATTTTGTACAACTTAAAAAATCAGGTAGTAATTTTAAAGGCCTTAGTCCTTTTAGTGAAGAACGTTCTCCGAGCTTTATGGTTTCGCCCGTAAAGCAAATTTGGAAAGATTTCTCTAGTGGAAAAGGCGGAAATGCGGTGACCTTTTTAATGGAACACGAGCATTTCACCTATCCTGAAGCTATAAAATATCTCGCCAAAAAATATAATATTGAAATAGAAGAAACCGAACAAACAGATGCAGAAAAGGCACAAGCTGATACTAGAGAAAGTTTGTATTTGGTTAGCGAATACGCCAACACGTATTTTCAAAAAGTACTACATAACACCAACCAAGGCAAGGCTATTGGCTTAAGCTACTTTAAAGAGCGTGGTTTTACAGAAGACACCATTAAAAAGTTTCAGTTAGGTTATTCTTTAGACGAATGGCAAGCCTTTACAGACGATGCCTTAGGAAAAGGCTATAATATCAATTTCCTTGAACAAACAGGCTTAACGATTGTTAAAGGAGAAAAACGCTTTGATAGATTTAAAGGCAGAGTTATGTTTCCTATTCATAGTATGAGTGGACGTATTCTTGGCTTTGGTGGACGAATTTTAGTTAACGATAAAAAAGCAGCTAAATATTTAAACTCGCCTGAAAGCGAAATTTACCATAAAAGTAAAGTGTTATATGGTTTGTTTCACGCTAAGCAAAGTATTGCCAAAGAAGACAATTGCTATTTAGTTGAAGGCTATACAGATGTGATTCAGTTTCACCAAACCGGAATTACGAATGTAGTCTCTTCTTCAGGAACAGCTTTATCTGCAGATCAAGTTCGTTTAATTAACAGACTTACTAATAACATTACAGTGCTTTTTGATGGTGATGCCGCTGGAATTAGAGCATCTATTCGCGGTATAGATTTAATTCTAGAACAAGGAGTTAACGTCAAAGTTTGTACGTTTCCTGATGGTGAAGATCCAGATAGTTTTTCAAAATCAAACACCTTAGAAGAACTTACAGCTTATCTTGAAGCGAATGCCAAAGATTTTATTCAGTTTAAAGCATCACTATTAGTTAAAGAAGCTAATAATGACCCGATAAAAAAAGCGGAAACCATTCGTGATATTGTAAATAGTATTGCTAAAATTCCAGATCAGATTAAACGCGAAATCTATATTCAAGAATGTGCACGCATCATGGATATTAGTGAGAATGTGCTATTTAGTACCTTAGCGCAAATCAATAAAAAAGAGCATCAAGAGGCTAATAAAACATATAAACAAGACCAAAAAGCATTTCAAGTTGTAAAAAACGAACCTCAACCTAAACAAAAAGTAGATGTTCAGTTTGAATTAGAACGAAAAATCATAGAAATATTAATGCTTTATGGAGATCGTACAGAACAATTTGAAGATTTAATTTTAAAGGAAGACGAAGCCTCTAAAGAGTTGGTATTAGAACCTACCAAACATGAAGCACGTGTATTTGAAAAAATATATTTAGATCTTCAGGAAGATGAAATGCAGTTTTCTAATACACAATTTAAAGCCCTCTACTACGCTATTATTGATAAGTTGAATCAAGACGAAAATTTTTCTACCAAAAATTTCATCAATCAGCTCGACCAAGAATCTGCAAGTACCGTAACCAGTATTTTAATGGAAGATGAGCGCTATAATTTACACGATTGGGAACGCAATCAAATTGTTCCAAAAGAAAAGACAGATGCTGTTCCTCAATTGGTAAGCCAAACCATTTTAAGTTTACGTTGTCATTTAATTGACCAAAAAGTGGCCGAATATAAAAATGAGACCTTAAACAAAAATGCAGACCTACGTGCTATTATGGAAGATGTAAAAGACTACGTTAGCCTTAAAAGACTATTATCTAGAAAATTAGGAAAAGTATTAGGATAACAGCAAAAACAAACTTCTATGTTAAGTTGTGATGCTTAGCTTGATGAATTAAATCTACAATATTAGTCACGTTAAGCTTTTTGAAAAGTCGCGCTTTGTACGTACTAACTGTTTTTTCGTTAATATCTAATTCTTGTGCAATTTCTTTGTTTTTACGACCAATAGAAAGCAGTTTTAAGACTTCAACTTCTCTGGTTGAAAGTTTTTTAAACATACGGCTTCTGCTTTTTCTGGTATCCTCATAACGCAAATGCTTGTCCATTTTTTCACTAAGAGAGGTTTCTCCTGCGCTAATTTTTCGGATTGCAGTTTCTATATCTTGAACATTAGCCGTTTTACTTAAGTATCCTGATGCTCCTGCTTTAAGCGTACTTATAGCATAGATTTCTTCAGGCTGATGACTAAACATTAAAACATTTACAGACTTGTTTTCTTTTTTAATCGCCCTAAGTGCTGTAATACCATTGAGTTCTGGCAAGTCGACTTCAGATATAATAATATCAACTTTATGGCGACGTACAAATTCAAAGATTTCAATACCACTACCTAAACTACCTATAACTTTTAAATCTGGCTTACTGTTTAAAAATAGTTCTAATCCAGTTCTAATGATAGGATGACTATCAACAATCAAAATATTTATCATGATAATCGACTTTTTTTTGTTAGGTGTTAATTATTTATAACAACGGCTAGGCTAAATGATTATGTGTGGATTTGTTATACAAAAATAACCAAAAATTAAAGAATTTTAAGAATTTATTCGACAAACTACAGTTTTTACCTTAAAATTTTAGGAATTTCACAAACTGGTATCGCAACCATTTTATGTTTATTTGAGCTATTGTAGTTATTAAAAATTTCAAATACTTCACGGTTTCTACCTTCAAAATCGGCAACAGTTTTTCCTTTGACTTTCATTTCCATAGCCCATTCTAGCTCGGGATAAGACGCTCCTATTTGATCTTCATCGCTACGAGCATCTCCAAATAAGCCATCACTAGGAGCCGCTTTTATAATAGAAGCTGGCACGTCTAAAAAACGTCCTATTTCATAAACTTCAGATTTTAACAAATCTGCAATTGGACTTAAATCCACTCCACCATCTCCATACTTGGTATAAAAACCAACTCCAAAGTCTTCTACTTTATTTCCTGTACCAGCAACCAACAAGCCATACAAACCAGCATGATAATATAGGGTTGTCATACGCAAACGTGCTCTTGTATTAGCCAAAGCCATATCTACTGTAGATTGCTTTCCTTCTAAACTTACTTCTGTTTTAAATTCTTCGAAAACAGGAGTTAAATCTACCACCTTGTCTTTTACATTAGGAAAGCGTTTTTTTAATTGCGTAATATGCTCTTGCGCTCTAGTAACGTGACTTGGCGCTTGATGAATAGGCATTTCTAAACACAAAAGTTCCAAACCTGTTTTTGCACAGAGCGTTGAAGTTACGGCAGAATCTATTCCACCTGAAATACCAATAACAAAACCTTTAACCCCTGCTTTTGCAGCATAGTCTTTTAACCAATCTACAATGTGATTTATAACTTTTTCAGTTTGCATAATTTTTGAATTTTTAAAACAAAGAAGTGTACCTTTGCACAACAAAAATAACGCAATCGTGTTAGTATTAAAAACATTTTATCAAATGCAAATTAAATTCTACCTTATATGTATACTCGGACTGACACTTATGTCTTGTAATGAAGAGTCTAAGATTGAAAAAGAAATTGCTAATATTAAAATAGATTTTATTGTAGAGCGTTTTGACAAAGCTTTTTTTGAAGCTACACCTAAGGATCTACCAAAGCTAAAAAAGGCATATCCTTTTTTCTTTTCTAAACATATACCAGACTCTATATTGGTTCATAAAATGAACGATACTTTACAACGTGAGTTATTATCCGAAGTACAAAAAACTTTTCCTGACTTTAAATCTTCTAAACAAGAATTAAAACAGTTATTTCAACATTTAAAATATTACGACAAAACCTTTACATCTCCTCGTGTAATTACCTTAACCAATGATGTAGCATATAGAGATAAAATTATAGTTAATGATTCTTTAGTACTTATTGCTTTAGATAACTATTTAGGTGCAGAACACGAATTTTACCAAAACATCTCAATGTATATTGCTGCTAATTTACGAAAGGACCTCATTACAGTTGATGTCGCTAATGGTTATGCCGAAAAATATATATTTCAGACCAACAGAAAAACCTTATTAGATGAAATGATATACTTTGGAAAGCTACTGTACTTTAAAGATGTTATGATTCCATTTAAAACAGATGCTGAAAAAATAGGTTATACTGAAGCTCAAATAAAATGGGCCGAAGCCAATGAAAGTCCAATATGGAGCTATTTTATTGAAAAAGAATTATTGTACAATACAGACCCTAAATTACCCAATCGCTTTATTGCTGACGCTCCTTTTTCTAAATTTTATTTAGAATTAGACAATGAGTCTCCAGGACGTTTAGGACAATATATGGGCTGGCAAATTGTAAAAGCTTATGCCGAAACTACCGATGAAGATATAATGAAAATAATGCAAACAGAACCTCAAGTTATATTTAATAAAGCAAAATTTAAACCCAAAAAGTAATGTCTGAAATTATAAAATCTAAAATAGTCTTAAACGTTGAACTCGACGAAAACAGAGTGCCAGAAAAACTAAACTGGTCTGCCCAAGATGGTGGTGTTGACAACGAAGAAGCCAAAGCTATAATGTTATCTGTTTGGGATAGTAATGCTCAAGAAACTTTAAAAATAGATTTATGGACAAAAGATATGCCTGTAGATGAAATGAAACTTTTCTTTCACCAGACATTAGTAACCATGAGCGATACATTTTTAAGAGCGACACAAGACGAAAAAATGACCGCTACTATGAAAGATTTCTGCGATTATTTTGCTGATAAATTAGAGCTTAAAAAGAAATAAACACGGCGTTTTTTCTTTTAAACTTAAAATTGTATAAATAAAAAATCTCAGGCTATAATTAACCTGAGATTTTTTATTTATATATTATTAAGAGCTCGTACTGTTATAAATCACTAGACTTATCTTCATCTACTACCCTTTTATAATAAGGCTCCATATTAAAACTCTCTGAAGCAATATTCATATAATCTTCTTTATTCTTTTTCTTGTGTTGCACAAACTCAGAAGGATCGTAAACCGTCCAAACTGTAAGCTCATTTAATCGACCTGTTTTTGTTTTCATGTCAATCTCAATCTTCTTAATCATTCTGTCAACAACATCTTGATCACTCATTTTCTGTATTTTTTCAGAACTTTGACCATTATTTATTTTATAAACAACCCAATACGTACTAACAACTCTGTTTGCTCTGGCTGCATCAATCTCACGTGTTGAGATCTCAGGGGCTTTTTTAGTCACCTTTGGTTTTGCACTAAACAATGACAAACTGCTCTTTTTAGGTGCCTTTTTCTTTGCTACAGCAACTTTCTTTTCAGGTTGCTTGGCCTTTTGTGGCTGAGCTTTTTTACCGGCTACCGCTAAGTCAGTCTTTTTTATACTGCTTTCACTACCATACAATTCTTCTTTAGGCTGTATAGGCTTTTTTATAACTTCTGTTTTTGTTTCTGCTATTTTCTTAGTTACAGTTTCTTTAGGCAATGCTTTAGGAGCTTCGGCACTAGCTACAGCTGCTTTTGGAGACACTAACTTCCTTCCAAAAAGATCTGAGCTATCTGCAACTAAAGGAGTGTCGTTAAGCGACTCTATAGGCTCATTTCTTAATAAAGTAATAACTATTAGCTTATCACTTAATAAAGCTTCTACAATATATCTACCAACTGGTATATCTCCAATAGGTATTATAGCTTCAGATTCTCTTACTTTTATAACGCGTTCAAAATCGTCATTAAAAATAACGACTTCATAAATAGTACGTTCACATTTAAAGATAAGGCTATCTCCGGAATCATTAAGCTTGTGCTTAAGTTCTTTTGCTCTTACATTAACGTTTTGAAATAATGTGGATTTTTGACCATAGATAACAGACGTCATCAATAAGAATACAAGCGTGTATAATAGTCTCATAATAAGTAGGTTTTTTTTGCTTTGGGAAACAATTTTTTTTCACATGGAAAAGACAAATATGTACAATTCCTTATTAAAAACAAAGATATTCGCTTTATTTTATGGCGCTTTATAATTCAGATATTATACATTTATTTTTGGTCAACTTGCACCAATCCTCGACATAACGGGGAAAACACAGGTTAAAGGGAGACTATTTTTTAGCGCATTTTATATTTTTACAACAACAAAATCTGTATGAAAAATACTACTAAATAAAGTTGTTTGTCTGAAAAAAGCATACTTACAACTGACATATGGCGCTTCAAAATTCTTAAAATCTAACTAAAATTATCAGTTAAAAATTGGGATTTAATTAGCTCTAAAACGCTAAAAAACCTCCCTATAAATTTTGAAGAGTATTTTCGGTGATATAATAAGGTGTTGTATTAAACAAATCAGAATATAACGAATAGAAAAAATCAGGATTTAACATCTGATACTCCATAAATTTAGCTGAATTATAAACTTCCCAAACGGTTAATTCGTTGTGTTTACCAGAAACACTATTCAGTTCTAATTTATGTTTTAAAATCATTCTATCAGCAACGTCCTTATTTACTAACCTCATCGTTTTACTAGAGCCACTTTCACTATTTATTTTAGTTAACACCCAGTAAAATTTTTGCTTTTTCTCTGTATTTCTTTTAGCACTAGACCCCGTTAAAAGGAACTCAATACTTTTATTTGGTGTTTTTCGTATGACATTTAAACTTTCGTCTAACATCATACCTTTGCCCTCTGCGATGTTTTCCTTTGTAGCTGTTTTAGAATAAGTACCTTCATCAGCATAGTCATATCGCATTAACCCCATAACGATGTTCTTATCCTCCAACCTCGCTTCAATCACAAATTTACCTTCAGGAATATCTGCTAAGGAAATTTGAGATTCAAAACCTTCAACTTTTACCAACTTTTCGTAATCTTCGTTAAAAATCTCAATTTGAAGGATTTTAGTTTCACTACTCAAAATCAAGCTGTCTTTAGCATGATTCAAATCATGCTTTAATGCTTTTGCTTTTGGATTGTTATTTTTGAATAGTATAGAATTCTGACTAAAATTAATTAATGTCGAGAATAGAATCAGTAGCGTGCATATATTCTTTGTCATAATAATCACTTTTAAGTTAAAGAGCTTTCTTCAAACAGGATGTACAAAACACAAATGTTCTTCTAATTAAAAGCTAAGTTATATCCTTAAAACCAAACGGTTATATATTTAAGATATGATGCATTTTTCTTAGACCATACACTTTCATCTTCGTTATAAAGCAAAAAAACAGGATTTAATTATCCCTAATTATTGGTGTGTTAATTTGTAATTATATTAAATTAGCCTATGCGAAAAATTTTATTTGGTGTTGTTATAACATTAATTGTTCTATTGACCTTTAAGTATTGTGAAGACAAGAAAGAAGATAAAATTGTCATTGAAGCACATAGTGCTTTAATTCAAGAACAGATTAAAAATGTTGGAAAATTAGTCGTTACTGAAGGCCATTTTTCAGAGGTCTTTAGTTACAAAAATTCTAAAGCAGTTTTTGGAGATTTAATGTCTGCAGAAAAGAAAGCATTAGTTGTGGTTAATGCCGATGTAAGCATAGCTTATGATTTAAGCAAAATAGAATATCATATTGATGAAACAACTAAAACACTACAGATTATAAGTATTCCTAAAGAGGAAATAAAAATTAATCCCGATTTTGAATATTACGATGTACAGGCTGATTTTTTAAATCAGTTTGATGCCAAAGATTATAATACCATTAAGAATACAGTTAAAGAATCATTAATGAAAAAAATTGAGGCTTCTGAATTAAAATCTAATGCTCAGAATAGATTAATTAGCGAGCTTTCAAAGTTCTTTATTCTCACTAATTCTTTGGGATGGACCTTACAATACAATGAAAATCCTATAGAAGACTTAAATCAATTTCAAAACTTAGAAAAGATTTTAGCAGACTAGCTCTTAACCCAACTTTCGTTTTAAACTACCTATACCTCCGCCATTAATAGCATCAACTCCTTTAGATTTTAATAGACTCGCGGCACTACCAGAACGCATACCACTGGCACAATAGGCAATCACAGGTTTGTTTAACTTTTTAACTTCATTAAGTCTATTACCCAATTCCTGTACAGGAATATGTAAAGCATTTTTAATATGACCACCTTGGTACTCACTATGAGTTCGTACATCTAAAATAACAGCGCCTTTTTCAATATAGTCTGCAACGTTATTCGTCGATTTTCCAAATAGAGCATTTAATAATCCCATAATTTTAATTTTGAACAAAATTCTAAATATTCCTAAGAACATTGCGTAACCAAAGTTACATTAATCTGTGTTCAACTCAAAAATCTTCTTATTTTAGTGCTTATACATGTCTATGAAATCAGAAACACGTCAGGAAGAAATTGTCAGAGTAGCTGCCAAGCTATTTAAAGAAAAAGGCTATAGTGCTGTCACTATGCGAGATTTAGCCAAAGCCATTGGTATAAAAGCAGCAAGCCTGTATAACCATATAAACTCCAAACAAGACATCCTAAATAAAATTATAATTTCATTAGCTGAAGAATTTACAGAAGGGATGACATCCATTCAATCTTCTGATGCTAGTTGTATTGAAAAACTCAAAAAAATTATAGAACTACATGTGCGTATTTCTAGCCAAAATATTTACGGTATGGCATCGCTTAATAACGATTGGATGCACTTAGAAGACAAACTTAATTATTACCAAAAATTAAGAATTGATTACGAAAATGATTTTAGGGCAATTCTCAAAGAAGGAATAGCATCTGGCGAAATCGTAGACACCAAACCAGACGTAATGATGTTTTCTATTTTAACAACATTACGCTCTCTCTATATCTGGATACCTAAAAAAGAAGACATTAACCCTGAAGAATTAGCTCATACCCTAAATCAAATACTGATAAAAGGCATTAACAAATAGTTTAGAATATATTTTATAACTTTGCTGAACAAACTAACAAGTGTTAGTTAAATGTTTAAGAAAAACATATGGCAGATTTTCACATCTTAAAAGTTGCAGACATTTATAAGGAGACAGAAGACACTTCTGTAATTACTTTTGAAGTACCCTCAGAATTAAAAAAAGAGTTTCAATTTAGGCAAGGTCAGCATTTAACCTTAAAAGCAGACATTAACGGAGAAGACGTACGTCGTTCGTATTCGCTTTGTTCAAGCCCATTAGATGGTCAATGGAAAGTCGCGGTAAAGTTAATTCCTGGCGGAAAGTTCTCTACCTATATAAACAATGAATTAAAACGTGGTGACCAGTTAGAAGTAATGTCACCAAGCGGAACCTTTGGTGTAGACGTCAATGCTACAAAAGCTAAAAACTATCTCTTTTTTGCAGCAGGTAGCGGAATCACACCTGTACTGTCCATGGTAAAAGCGCATTTAGAAGCAGAACCAAATGCAACATGTAAATTATTTTATGTCAATAAAACCGCAAAATCCATTATCTTTAAAGAAGAACTAGAGCAGCTTAGAAATAAATATTTTGGACGGTTCGAAATCTATTACTTCTTAACCAAAGAACGTAGAGATATAGAACTGTTTAATGGAAGATTTGATGACGAAAAGATGCGAATTTTAACGCAAACGTTTATCGATATTCCAGATACTAGCGAAGTCTTTTTGTGTGGTCCAGAAAAAATGGTGAATTATGTTAGTACTTACCTCATTAATGCCGGATTACCAAAAGAACTCGTGCATTTTGAATTGTTTGTCACCGGACTTTCAGATGAAGATATAAAACGAGCAGAACGCTTAGCGCAACAAAATGTAGAAGGAATAGAGGTCACTATTGTTGATGGAGGAAAAGAATTTGCTTTCACCATGACCAAAGAATATGATAATATTTTAGATGCAGCCTTAGGTGCAGGAGCCGATTTACCTTTCGCATGTAAAGGTGGTGTTTGCAGTACTTGTAAATGTGAAGTTATTGAAGGGGCTGTTGAAATGAAAATTAACTATGCCTTAGACGAAAAAGAAGTCTCTCAAAATTTGGTATTAAGCTGTCAAGCCGTGCCAACATCTGAGAAAGTAGTGGTAGACTTTGATGTGTAAAATTCCTGCAAAGACAGGAATCTCATAAAGCAAATTCCTTAACGCACCAACAGCAAAAGGCCAACGGCCACAGCTAATAAAAAATAAAGTTCAACGAGCTAAAGGCCAAAAGCCAATAGCTAATAGCTATAAAGATGAGTGAAGAACAAATAAAAAATCTAGAAAAGCAGTTCGAAGAACGTATCGCAAGAGACGAGAAAATCGAACCTAAAGATTGGATGCCTGAAAAATATCGCAAGACGCATATTAGACAAATGTCGCAACATGCGCATTCTGAAATTATAGGGATGCTTCCCGAAGGCAATTGGATCACAAGAGCACCTTCGTTAAGACGAAAAGTAGCTTTATTAGCTAAAGTTCAAGATGAAGCAGGTCATGGCTTGTACCTCTACTCTGCTTGCGAAACCTTAGGAGTTTCTCGCGATGAGTTATATGAGCAATTGCATTCCGGAAAAGCAAAATATTCGTCCATATTCAATTACCCAACCATAACTTGGGCAGATATGGGAGCCATTGGTTGGTTGGTAGATGGTGCAGCCATTATTAATCAAGTACCACTTTGTAATACCTCATACGGCCCATACGCACGTGCCATGATTCGTGTGTGTAAAGAAGAAAGTTTTCATCAGCGACAAGGTTTCGAGATCATGATAAAACTAGCCAATGGAACACCAGAGCAAAAAGACATGGCTCAAGACGCTTTAAACCGTTGGTGGTGGCCAAGCTTAATGATGTTAGGCCCAACAGATGCAGAATCTATTCATACAGAGCAATCGATGAAATGGAAATTAAAACGAAAATCTAATGACGATTTACGTCAGCAATTTATAGATCAAACCGTTCCTCAAGCAGAATTAATTGGACTTACCATTCCTGATCCCGATTTAAAATGGAACGAGGAACGCCAAAGCTATGATTTTGGAGAGATTAATTGGGATGAATTTTGGCAAGTCGTCAAAGGTCATGGACCAATGAATAAAGAACGAATGAAAGCTAGAGTGAATGCATGGGAAGAAGGAGAATGGGTTCGTGATGCTGCAATGGCTTACGCTGAAAAGAAACAAGAACGAAAAGAGAAACAAGTAGTTTAATTAGACAATAGATATTTAGACCGCTTTGCTGTTAGATTATAGACAAAGCAGTCCCTTGACAAAAAATAATAATATAATAGTTGAGATTTTGAATCCTCGGATTGTCCCCTTGAGGGGACTTTAGGGGTGTTTTTAAGATAGTAATAGTATAAAGTATAAATTGAAACGATTCATATTCAAGTTCAACTTCAAATTCAATTTCATAATGAGTAAAAACTGGCCACTTTGGGAAATCTTCGTAAGAAGTAAAAACGGATTAGAGCATCGTCATTTCGGAAGCCTTCATGCTGCAGATGCAGAAATGGCTTTAGAAAATGCAAGAGATGTCTACACTAGACGAAACGAAGGTGTAAGCATTTGGGTTGTAGAATCTAAAAATATCACAGCATCAAATCCAGAACACAATGGTGAAATGTTTGAGCCTGCTCAAGACAAGGTGTATCGTCATCCAACATTTTACGATTTGCCAGACGAGGTGAAACATATGTAATTAGAGCTGTGCTCTAATTACAATTCCCACGAAAGTGGGAAACTAAAAAAACGTTTAATTAATTGATACCCGCTTTCGTGGGCACTGAAGATGAAAAACGAAAACTTATACAACTACATACTTGGCATAGCAGACAACAGCCTAATCCTTGGTCAAAGACTAGGAGAATTAACAGGTCATGGGCCAAGTTTAGAAACAGACATCGCCTGTACTAATATCTCATTGGATTTATTCGGACAAGTGCGAAGCTATTTTCAATATGCAGCAAAAATAGCAGGTGACGATAGAACAGAAGATGATATTGCTATGCTTCGAAAAGAGCGCGATTATAAAAATGTGCTATTGGTAGAACAACCAAACACAAACTTTGCCTACACTATGGCGCGTCAGTTTTTATTCGATGTGTACCATTTAGCTTTTCTTAGCGAATTACAAAAAAGTACCGATTTAACATTGTCTGCAATTGCTAATAAATGTATTAAAGAAGTCAGTTATCACGAACGTTTTTCTTCAGATTGGATAAAGCGTTTAGGTGACGGCACAGAAGAAAGCAAAGTAAAAATGCAAGAAGCTATTGATGGTTTATGGACGTACACTGATGAGTTATTTCATCAAACAGAAGCCGATAAAGCTATGGTTGCAGAAGGAATCGGTGTGGATGTTACTAAACTAAAAGACGCTTATTATGCTAGAGTGAATGAAATTTTAGAAGAAGCAACGCTTGAAATACCAGAATCAAAATGGTTCCAAAAAGGTGGAAAAGAAGGTATTCATACAGAACATATGGGATATTTATTAGCAGAGCTTCAGTATATGCAACGCGCCTACCCTAATATGGAATGGTAACAAATTCCTGAGAAGGCAGATAAACCATTAGGTTCAGCGAAGCTAATCTCATAAATTAATACAAAATATCACTTCGAGTGATTCCGATTTTTCATTGGAATCGTATCGAGAAGAAATAAAACAAGATTCCCGTTTTCACGGGAAATGAATATGACAACAGAAGAACAAAATATAGACGAAATCTTAATTCCAATTCTGGAAAAAGTTTCAGATCCCGAGATCCCAGTATTATCCATAATGGATATGGGTGTGGTGCGTTCTGCGGTTATAAAAAACAATAGCGTTAATGTTAAAATTACACCAACTTACAGTGGTTGTCCCGCAATGGATGTGATTGGCGATGATATAAAATTAGCATTAAAACAAGCCGGATACGAGTCTAAAATAGAATTGATTTTACATCCTGCATGGACAACCGATTGGATTACACCTAGAGGAAGAAAAGCATTAGAAGATTATGGAATAGCAGCACCTTTAGATGCAGAAGCAGATAAAGATGTATTGCTTAATGGAAAGCGAATTGTTAAGTGTACCAATTGTGGTTCTACTAATACAAGACTAGTAAGTCAGTTTGGTTCCACAGCTTGTAAAGCACAATTTCAGTGTGACGATTGCCAAGAACCTTTTGATTATTTCAAGTGCTTAAAATAGAAACCTGATGTCAGTTCGAATGAAATTGCTTTTTTGCAATTTTGTACCGAGAACAAATAAAAGTTTTGTCATTCCTGCGAAGGCAGGAATCCACAATAAAAGAAAAACAGATGAGTAAAAGTATACTTTTAAAAATAGAAAATAAAATAGCATACATCACGCTAAACAGACCAGAGGTATTCAATAGTTTTAATCGTGAAATGGCATTTTTACTACATGACACTTTGGATGCTTGCGAAGCAAATAAAGATGTTAGAGCTATTGTCTTAACCGGAAACGGAAAAGCATTCTGTGCTGGTCAAGATTTAAAAGAAGTTACAGATCCTGATTTAAATCCGGGATTCAAAAAAATATTAGAAGAACATTATAACCCAATCATCACCAGAATACGTTCCATTAGAAAACCAATTATTGGTGCAATTAACGGAGTGGCTGCTGGTGCTGGTGCAAATATTGCTTTGGCTTGCGATATAGTAGTTGCTCACGAAAAAGTAAGTTTTATTCAAGCCTTTAGTCTAATAGGTTTAGTGCCAGATAGTGCTGGCACGTTCTTTTTACCAAGATTAATCGGATTTCAAAAAGCATTAGCATTAGCGATGCTAGGTGATAAAATTGGAGCTGAAGAAGCTGAAAAAATGGGCATGATTTACAAATGTGTTCCAACAGAAGAATTTGAAGAAACGATTGACAAACTAGCGTTAAAACTGGCAAACATGCCAACGAAAGCTTTAGGTATGATTAAAGAATTGTTCAATAAATCCATGACTAACGATTTAGAATCGCAATTAGCTTTAGAATCTCAATTACAAATAGAAGCCGCACAAAGTGACGATTACAAAGAAGGTGTTGCTGCGTTTATAGAAAAGCGTCAACCAAATTTCAAAGGGAATTAAAATTAGACATCCGAATATTGTCCCCTTGAGGGAGCTTTAGGGGTGTTAAAACAAAATAGAAATAAAATGTAGATCTCATTGGAAGGTCAAGAAACTTTAAAAGAGACAAAATAGTACGCGTCTGAGTATTGTCCCCTTGAGGGGACCTTAGGGGTGTTAAAATAAAAAGTGAAAAATAAAATTATTCCATACAATCCAAAACTAAAAGAATACGCAAGAGAGCTAAGAAACAATAGCACACTTGCCGAAGTTTTAATGTGGAAAGCAATTAAAAATAGAGCCTTGGGAGTTCAGTTTCATAGACAAGTTCCGATGCTAAATTATATAGTAGATTTTTATTGTCACGAGCTTATGTTAGCTATTGAAATTGATGGTGATTCACACGGTTTCAGATATTTTGAAGATAAAAATAGACAGTTTGAACTTGAAAAATTAGGTGTCGAGTTTATCAGATTCTCTGATTCGGATGTAAAAAATAATATGTTTAGTGTTTCTATGACTTTAGAAGAAAAAATTAAATCTTTAAAAACACCCCTCAAGTCCCCTCAAGGGGACAATCCATACGATTTAAAACAAACTCTCATACAAAACCACAACCAAATAAAACCCTTTATTCACAATACACCTGTGTTAACATCGCAGTTGTTGAATGAAAAAGCAGGGTGTAATCTGTTTTTTAAGTGTGAGAATTTCCAGAAAATGGGAGCCTTTAAAATGCGAGGTGCTGCAAACGCTATTCTATCGCTTTCAGAAGAAGAAAGACAACGAGGCGTAGTGACACATTCGTCTGGTAATTTTGCGCAAGCGGTGTCATTAGCAGCTCAGAAATTAGGAGTTAGAGCTTATATTGTAATACCAGAAAATGCACCTCAAGTCAAAAAAGATGGTGTTAGAACTTACGATGGGGAAATTATAGAATGCGAATCGACACCTCAAGCAAGAGAAGCAACTGCCAATAGCATAAAAGAAGAAAAAGGTGCGACATTTTTACATCCATCAAATCAAGATGAGGTGATTTACGGAAATAGTACAGCTGCAATGGAGTTGTTAGAAAAACAACCCAATTTAGATGTCATTGTAACACCAGTTGGTGGCGGAGGATTAATTGCAGGCACAGCGCTGGCAGCACACTATTTTTCAAACAACTGTAAAGTGATTGGAGGAGAACCCAAAAATGCGGATGATGCGTTTCGATCTAAACAATCAGGGAAAATTGAATATAACAGCACGGTAAATACCATTGCCGATGGCCTAAGAACACATTTAGGCGATCGTAATTTTCCGATTATTCAAACGTATGTGGATAAGATTATTCGTGTTGAAGAGGTTGAAATTATTGAGGCAATGCAATTGATTTGGGAACGCATGAAAATTATTGTAGAACCATCAAGTGCTGTAGCTTTAGCTGCAGTGTTAAAACATAAAGAAGAATTTGCAACTAAAAACGTAGGCATTATTTTGTCTGGCGGAAATGTAGATGTAAAAAACCTGCCATTTGGTTGATTTGTTAACCTGAACTGGTTTCAGGATCTCATCAAAAAAGAAACAGTTTTGTCATTCCTGCGTAGGCAGGAATCCACAATAAAAGTAAAAAAAATGAAAATAGGAATTATAGGTTCTGGTACCATGGGAAGCGGCATTGCACAAGTTGCAGCAACTTCGGGATGTAAAGTAAAATTATACGATACCAATCAAGTGGCTTTAGATAAAGCAAAAGCTTCACTAGAAAAAATACTGAATCGCTTAATTGAGAAAGGAAGAATTGATACGTCTGAAAAAGATAGAATTCAGTCAAACATCGCTTACGTCAATAACCTAAAAGATTTAGCCGATTCCAACCTGACTATTGAAGCTATTATTGAAAACCTAGACATCAAGAAAAAAGTGTTTTCAGAATTAGAAAGCTATGTGGCTGAGGATTGTATTATTGCATCAAACACATCAAGTTTATCTATAGCATCAATCGCTGCATCGCTGAATAAACCAGAACGTTGTGTAGGGATTCACTTTTTTAATCCAGCACCTTTAATGAAATTGGTGGAGGTTATTCCAGCAATTCAAACTTCAACTGAAGTTCTTGAAAAAGCCATACAAACCATTAAAGATTGGAAGAAAGTAGTCGCCGTAGCTAAAGACACACCAGGATTTATAGTCAATAGAGTGGCAAGACCATTTTACGGAGAAGCATTACGAATCTACGAAGAAGGATTAGCAGATTTCGCGACCATAGATCATAGTTTAAAGTCTTTAGGTAATTTCAGAATGGGGCCATTCGAATTAATGGATTTCATAGGAAACGATGTTAATTACACCGTAACCGAAACCGTTTTTACAGCATTTTATTTTGATCCAAGATATAAGCCTTCCTTTACTCAAAAACGCTTTGCAGAAGCAGGTTATTTAGGACGAAAATCTGGAAAAGGGTATTATGATTACGACGAAAATGGGAAAATAATTAACACGAATCACACTAATTCAAGAACTTTTGAAACCTATGAGGAGGAAATGCTTCTTAAAAATCAAATTTTCGATCGTGTATTAGTCATGCTCATCAACGAAGCGGCAGATGCCTTATTTTTAAACATTGCATCCGTTGAGGATATCGATAATGCCATGACCAAAGGCGTAAACTATCCAAAGGGATTATTGGCTTGGGCAGATGAAAAAGGAATAGATTGGTGTGTAAGTAAAATGGATGAATTGTATAACGAATATCATGAAGACAGATACCGTTGTAGTCCGTTGTTGCGTAAAATGAATAGAGAAAACCAAACCTTTTTTTAATAGATGAGGTATCAATTAAACAGGAATTAGGCATTAGTATGAAAAGTGATTATCATTTTAAATTTGAAGATTTATTAGTGTATCAAAAGGCTATGGACTTTGGAGAAGTGGTTGATGACCAAGTTAAGTCCTTTCCTAGTCACGAATTATATGCTTTGTCATCGCAATTCAGAAGAGCTGCTGATTCTATTGCCTTAAATCTTGCTGAAGGTTATCCAGGATCTGATGCGCAATTTGTAAAACATATAAATCATGTAATTCATAGTGCTAATGAATGTGTAAGTTGCAGCACAAAAGCTAATAGGAGAAAGTATATTAACTTTGAAGAGAATGAAAATAACCGAAAATTAATTTCCGAATTAACAAAAATGATGTCCTCATTAAGGAAGAAAATTTTAGAACGAAAAACTAATCCCTAATACCAAAAATCTAATGCCTTTAATCGGTGATAAAATTCCACATAAAATGTTAAGTCAAGATGCCTACAGCACGTGGCTAGGCATAGAAATTCTAGAATGCGAAATCGGACGCTGTAAAGTCGGAATGACCATTAGAAAGGAAATGTTAAACAGCATGAATAAAGCTCATGGCGGAATTAGTTATTCATTAGCAGATACCGCTTTTGGATTTGCAGCAAACACCCATGGGAAATATGCCGTGTCTATTGAAACAAGCATTAACCATATTGAAGCTTTAGACGAAGGTGATTATATTACAGCAGAATCTGTAATAGAATCTGTAAAAAACAGATTAGGCTTTAATATTATTGAAGTCAAACGCGGTGAGGAATTAGTCGCACTTTTTAAAGGAGTTGTATATCGAACTCAGAAAGACTGGGAATAAAAATCTAAAGGTCTAAAGATCTAAAAATATTAAATATGAAATGGAAAGGTAGAAGACAAAGCGGAAATCTCGAGGACCAACGCGGCATGAGCAGCAAAGGAAAAGTGGTTGCAGGCGGTGGAGTCATTGCTGTTGTGGTAATTTTATTGCAACTTTTTGGAGGTGAAACCGGACAACAAATAGCACCAATCATAGAGCAAGTAGCCAATAGTCAAACAACACAACAAGTTGAGCAACGTCAATTGACCAGCCAAGAACAAGAAATGGGAGATTTTATGGCAACTGTTTTGGCGGATACCGAAGATGTATGGAACCAAATATTTAGAGACTACAATTTAGGAGATTATAAAGAACCTAAAATGGTATTATTCACAGATGCTGTTAATACGGCATGTGGAAGTGCAACCTCGGCTTCTGGACCGTTTTACTGTCCTGGAGACCAAAAACTATATATGGATTTGGCATTTTTTGATGAATTACAAACACGTTTCGGCGCTAAAGGTGGTGATTTTGCAATAGCTTATGTCACAGCGCACGAAGTTGGTCATCATATTCAAACCATTCTTGGGACCTCTAATAAAGTAAGACAGTTACAACAACAAGGTGGTCAAGTTCAAGCCAATAAATTATCGGTAGCACAAGAATTACAAGCCGATTTCTATGCAGGAGTTTGGGCACATCACAATAAAAAATATTTACAAGCAGGAGATATTGAGGAAGCCATAAGCGCTGCCAATGCGGTTGGTGACGATGCTATACAAAAACGATCTAGAGGAAGTGTAAACTCTGATAGTTTTACCCACGGCACATCACAACAACGTATGGAGTGGTTTATGAAAGGCTACAATACAGGTGATATAAGAAACGGAGACACATTCTCTGCACTGTTAGATTAACCAATTCCCGCTAAAACAAGACAATCTATTGTTTATAACAATTGTCATTCCTGCGTAGGCAGGAATCCACAATAAGAGTAAAAATATTAATTTGAAATAGAAGAATCAATTTCAATATCAATTTCAAAAATGAAAGAAGCATATATTATAGACGGCATTAGAACACCAATAGGAAATTACAAAGGCACATTATCTGCTGTTCGTACAGACGATTTAGGAGCCTTAGTAATTAAAGAAATCGTAAAACGTAACCCAAACATCCCAAAGGAAGCGTATGATGATGTCATCATGGGCTGCGCCAACCAAGCAGGTGAAGACAACCGAAACGTAGCAAGAATGTCATTATTGTTGGCAGGATTACCATTTACAGTTCCAGGAGAAACAGTCAACAGGTTATGTAGCTCAGGATTGTCAGCAATTATTCACGCCAATCGTGCTATAAAAGCTGGAGATGGAGATGTATTCATTTCTGGAGGCGTCGAGAATATGACACGCGGACCATACGTCATGGCAAAACCATCAACCGCATTTGGAGGTGATTCAAAACTATACGATTCAACCTTCGGATGGCGTTTTATCAATCCAAAAATGCAAGAGCTATATGGCACAGATGGTATGGGAAATACAGCCGAAAATCTTGTCGAGAAATATAATATTTCAAGAGAAGACCAAGATAAGTTCGCTCTTTGGAGTCAGCAGAAAGCAACCAAAGCACAAGAAAACGGACGCTTAGCAAAGGAAATTGTAACCGTTGAAATTCCACAGCGCAAAAAAGCCCCCATCCTTTTCTCTAAAGACGAATTTGTAAAACCAACAACCTCTCTAGAAGTATTAGGAAAACTAAGACCAGCCTTTAAAAAAGAAGGAGGAAGCGTTACTGCGGGAAATTCTTCTGGATTAAACGATGGCGCAGCAGCAGCCATTATCGCGTCAGCAAAAGCTGTGCAACAATACAATCTAAAACCATTAGCACGAATCGTAAGTTCTGCTGTGGTTGGTGTCGAACCAAGAATCATGGGAATTGGCCCTGTAACAGCTTCAAACAAAGCGCTAGAAAAAGCAGGATTAACCATGGATGATATGGATATTATTGAGCTTAACGAAGCGTTCGCTGCGCAAGCCTTAGCATGCACTAGAGCTTGGGAATTAGCAGACAACGATCCGCGATTAAATCCAAATGGAGGTGCTATCGCTATTGGTCACCCATTAGGAGTAACAGGCGCAAGAGTTGCGTATTCTGCCGCTTTGGAGTTGCAGGAGCAAAACAAACGTTATGCCTTAATTACCATGTGTATTGGAGTTGGGCAAGGTTATGCAGCGATTATTGAGAATGTGAATTTGTAACATCATTTGGGCGTTACCACAAGGGTCGCGCTTTCCACTATATCTTTTTTGCTTTTAATGGCAAAAAAGGATGCCGCTGCAATCGCTAACGCATGCGCAGTTAATTGAATAAAAAATAACGTCACTTCGAGAGGTTTGAGAAGAATAAACAAATCGTATCGAAAAGACATAAATTAGATTTCCGTTTTTAAGGAAATGATAAATAAACGTATCGATGAAAAAATTACAAAATTACGTCACAGGACAATGGCTAGAAGGTAAAGGCGAAGGAATTCCTATGTTCGACGCCATTACAGGAGAGGTTGTTGCACTTTCAGATACCGAAGGCTTAGATTTTGCCGAAATTCTTCAATATGGAAGAACTAAAGGAGGTGAAGTGCTTCGTAAAATGACTTTTCAAGAACGTGGCAACATGTTAAAAAGCTTAGCTTTATATCTTACCAAAAGAAAAGCTAGTTTTTACGAATTAAGTTACAGAACAGGAGCTACCAAAGTAGATAGCTGGATAGATATTGAAGGTGGTTTTGGAAATCTTTTTGCTAATGCGTCATTACGTAAACTATTTCCAAACCAACCGTATCACGTAGAAGGTGATGCTATCGACTTGTCTCGTGGTGGACGCTTTATGGCACATCATATTATGGTGCCAAAACGAGGTGTGGCGATTCATATCAATGCCTTTAACTTTCCTGTTTGGGGCATGTTAGAAAAATGTGCTGTCAATTGGATGGCTGGAGTTCCTGCTGTGGTTAAACCAGCAACAAACACTTCATTTCTAACAGAAGCAGTTGTAAGAGAAATTATTGCTTCAGGTATTTTACCAGAAGGCGCTTTACAACTGATTACAGGTTCAGCAAGAACGATTTTAGACACTGTTGAGTCTCAAGATGTTGTAACCTTTACAGGTTCTGCTACGACAGGAAGACTTTTAAAATCTCATAAACGTATCATTGATCAAGCAGTGCCTTTTACTATGGAAGCCGATTCATTAAATGCATCAATATTAGGTGAAGATGCTGTCCCTGGAACACCAGAATTCGATTTGTTTATAAAGGAAGTTCGAAATGAAATGACGGTTAAATGCGGACAAAAATGTACTGCAATCCGTAGAATTATTGTACCTCAAAATCTTATAGATGATGTACAAGCTGCTCTAGGAAAAGCCTTAGACAAAATTACCATTGGAGATCCACGACTTAAAGAAGTGCGTATGGGAGCCTTGGTAAGTAAAGATCAAGTTACCGAAGTTAGAGAACGTGTACAAGAATTAGCAAAAACAGCTAGTATTGTTTATGGAGATTTAGATAAAATTGAAACTATTGGTGCAGATGCTAAAAAAGGTGCGTTTTTAGCGCCAATACTGCTTCGTGAAGATCAGCCATTTACAAATTTAGCCGTTCACGAAACAGAAGCATTTGGACCTGTAAGCACCATAATGCCATATAAGAATTTAGACGAAGCTATTACTTTAGCGCAGATGGGCAAAGGATCTTTAGTGTCTTCTATTGCAACTTATGACGATAAAATTGCTAAAGATTATGTGGTTAATGCTGCTAGTCATCATGGTCGTATTTTAGTGGTTAATCGCGATATGGCCAAAGAAAGTACTGGTCATGGTTCTCCATTACCATATTTGGTTCATGGTGGTCCTGGTCGAGCTGGAGGTGGCGAAGAAATGGGAGGCATGCGTGGTATTAAGCATTATTTACAACGTACTGCCATTCAAGGATCACCAACAACGTTGACGGAAATCACTGGTATTTATCAGCAAAATGCAAAATATAAGGAAGCAGAGCAGCATCCATTTAAATACCATTGGGAAGACATCCAACCAGGAATGTCTATGAAAACCCACAATCGTACATTCACTGACACAGACATCATTAACTTTTCAAACCTTACTTGGGATCACTTCTATGCACATACAGACATCACCTCATTAGATGGCAGTATTTTCGAGAAGAGAACCGCACATGGGTATTTTATTATTTCAGCAGCTGCAGGATTATTTGTATACCCAAATAAAGGACCAGTGTCTGCAAATTACGGATTAGAAGAATGCAGATTCCTTCGCCCATTATATCACAACGATACCATTTACGTGCGCTTAACCTGTAAGCAAAAAGTAGATCGCGATGTCGCTTCAGCGGAACATCCAAGTGGCATTGTAAAATGGTATGCCGAAATTTTTGATGCAAACAACGATGAGAAAGTAGCATTCGCCACAGTTTTAACCATGGTGCAAAAAAAGCAAGAGGTTTTTGTTGAAATGACAGAAGATAAAATCAACACATGCCTTTCTGCATTAAAAGAAGACATGAAACCAAAATGGGGCATTATGACTCCGCAACACATGGTTGAACATTTAGAATACACCTATAAAATTGCTTCTGGAGAGATTCAAGATTTTGAAATTGCAACACCAGAAAAGATTTTAGATAAAGTGCATAATAGTTTATGGAATTATGATAAGTTCCCTAAAAACTCTCAATTTCCACAATTAGAAAAAGACACTTTAGAACCTCTAAATCATCCAGATTTAGCGACAGCTATCGAAAAATTTAAAGCACAACGTGAAAAGTATTTAGAGTTTTTTAAAGAAAACCCAGATGCTAAACTAAAGAATTTAGTTTTCGGAGAATTAAATAAATATGAATCGTATTTATTAGAACGAAAACACCTGAATCATCACTTTGAGCAATTCGGATTACTGTAATTATTAATAGAAAGTCACTGCGCATTTATTGCGCAGTCGCTTAAATTTTAGCAATAATATAAATTGCAGTCGCTTAAATCGAAACGAAATGTCTAAAAAATATTATACATACATTTTAACACATGAAAGAAATCACCTCTTTTATGTTGGTGTAACAAATAATATAGAACGACGAATGAGTGAACATAAAGCAGCAACTTTTGGAACTCATGTTGGGCATTATAACATTAAAAAATTAGTTTATTTTGAAGTGCATTCGGATATACGAATCGCCATCAAAAGAGAAAAGACTATTAAGAAATGGAAAAAAGAATGGAAGAGAAATCTAATAACAGAAATGAATCCGGAATGGATGGATTTGAGTTTAGATTGGGAGCTTTCTAAATATAATAAGAACAAAGATTAATACGAATGCGCAACAAGTGCGCATTGACAAACTAAGAACATGAACACACCATACGTAAAACTAGACATAAAAAACGAAGTAGGATACATCGAGTTTTTCCATCCTGCACACAATTCCTTACCAGGAGATGTATTAGCCAAACTAGCACAAACCATTACCGATGCAGGAACTAACGACGCGATTAAAGTGGTCGTTCTTAAAAGTGGAGGAGACAGAACCTTTTGCGCAGGAGCTAGCTTCGAAGAGCTAATAAACATTAACGACGCAGCAACAGGGAAAGTCTTCTTTTCTGGATTTGCAAACGTGATTAATGCGATGCGTAAATGCCCGAAATTTATTATCGGTCGCATTCAAGGAAAAACCGTTGGTGGTGGTGTTGGACTAGCAGCTGCAACCGATTATTGTATGGCTACCAAATTTGCTGCCATCAAGTTAAGCGAATTAAATATTGGTATTGGACCATTTGTGGTCGGACCAGCAATCGAGCGTAAAATGGGATTAAGCGCCATGTCACAAATCGCTATAGACGCCAACACATTTTATCCTGCAGAATGGGCAAAACAAAAAGGCTTATTCACGCAAGTGTATGAAAGCACAGAAGCATTAGATGAAGCGGTAAAAACAACCGCAGAACATTTATGTACCTATAACACAGAAGCGATGCTAGAAATGAAAAAAGTATTCTGGCAAGGCACAGACGATTGGGATGCTCTTTTGGCTGAACGCGCTGCAACTAGTGGTAGATTAGTGCTTTCTGATTTCACAAAAGAAAAACTAAAAGGGTTTAAGTAGTGATGAGGTTTGAGCTATGAGTTGTGAATTGTGAATTGTGAATTGTGAATTGTGAGAAGTTTTATTCAAAAACAATTATAATATGGAATTTGAAAGCAAGTATCATTTTAGTTTTGAAAATTTAATTGTCTATCAGAAAGCAATTACTTTTGGAGAAGATATTAATAAGTTGGTAGAAACTTTTCCAAAAAAAGAAATGTTTAGGTTAACTTCTCAATTTTCACGAGCAGCGGATTCTATAGCAGCAAATACATCTGAAGGTTCGGCAAGTACGGATGCTAATTTTAATAGGTATTTAAAAATGGCTTGGGATAGTAGTCATGAATGCGTAACATGGAATACAAAAGCTTATTTAAGAGCATATATTTCTAAAGAGGAATTTGAATCAAATCGTGCTATGTTAACAGAAATAGGAAAAATGATTTCCTCTTTAAGAAGAAAACTGAATTTAAAAAAGTAATCCAACTCACAGCTAATAACTCACAGCTCAAAACTTATGATATACAGTTTCAAAAATTACACACCTGTTGTTCACGAATCCAGTTTCGTGCACCCCTTAGCGGCAGTAACAGGAAACGTCATCATTGGTAAAAATTGTTATATTGGTCCAGGAGCAGCTATTCGTGGCGATTGGGGACAAATCATTTTAGAAGATGGTGTTAATGTGCAGGAAAATTGTACGGTGCACATGTTTCCTGGAAAATCCATCACACTTAAAGAAAGTGCGCATGTTGGTCATGGTGCCATTATTCACGGTGCGAATTTGGGCAGAAATTGCTTAATAGGAATGAACACTGTAATTATGGATGATGCCGAAATAGGCGACGAATCTATAGTAGGTGCCATGGCATTTGTAAAAGCGGAAACAAAAATTCCAAAGCGAAGTTTAGTCGTTGGTAATCCTGCCAAAGTCATCAAGCAGGTTAGTGATGAGATGATCGCTTGGAAAACTAAAGGGACGCAATTGTATCAGCAATTACCTGCAGATTGCCACGAGAGTTTAAAAGCCGTTGAGCCATTACGAGAAGTGCCTGAGAATATGAAAATGCAGGATGATGTTTATAAAACACTTCGAGAAACATTCAAAAAATAAGATGATGTCACTTCGAGTGATTCCGATTTTTATCGGAATTGTATCGAGAAGTCCTATTTTCAATCATCAATATTAAATACCTGTCAGGTTTTCAAAACCTTACAGACCTACAACACCTGACTCAAATCAATCTCATTCGTTTCTTTACTTGTCGATAGCGCAATCAAACTTTGTACATTTCCTAGATAAGGAAGTAGCGTCAATTTTGAAATGATAAAGGTTTCATAAGCTTCAATATCTTCAACGACGAGTTTCAATAAATAATCAAAATTCCCGCTGACTCTGTGGCATTCAACAACTTCCGGGAAGTTATTAATTTCCTTTACAAACTTTTCCAAATAACTTCGGGTATGCCCTTGCAAGGTAATACCTATAAAAACAGTCAACTTTAAGCCAATTTTCTTATTGTTTAAAACAGCGACATATTTTTCAATATAGCCTTCTTTTTCTAATTTTTTAATACGTTCAAATATAGGTGAAGTGCTCATACCGAGTTCTTCAGCAATACTCTTAGTCGTCCGATTGCTATTCTTTTGAAGTATAGTGAGTAGTTGTGTGTCTATGTTATCGAGTGTATGTGACATGAGAAAATTAGTTGTTTTAAAGCGGTAAATTTAACGATTAAAAGACAAATCATCTGCAGTATTATTTAAATAAAGAATAATATCCTTTTTAATAGTAAATTAAAAGATTTTAACAATTGTATAATTCGATATATATTATCTTTAATTCTTATAATTCTAAACTATATTCGCTTGATGACTTTTGAATTAAAGATGCCCAAAATGGGTAAAAGTATTACTGAAGGAACCAACTTCCTGCGCATGCAGGAATCTTATTAGTTTATAATTTGAGTCTTTGGTATATCTATATAATGTCGAATAAATTTAATGGAACTATTTATATAGGTGTTACAAATAATTTGGAAGAACGAGTGAAAGAACACAAATTAAAAATATATCCAGATTCATTTACATCAAAATATAATTGTAATAAACTAGTATATTTTGAAGAATATAGTAAAGCGGAAGAAGCAATTGTTAGAGAAAAACGATTGAAAAAGTGGAAGCGTGATTGGAAAATAAAATTAATTGAAGATATGAATCCAAGTTGGGTTGATATTAGTGATAATTGGAATATAGACTTTAATAGATTGAGAGATGAAAGATAAAAAGGTTCCTGCCTTCGCAGGAATATTTGAATTAAAGATGCCCAAAATGGGTGAAAGTATTACTGAAGGGACTATTATCAATTGGTTAATAGCTGAAGGCGATGCATTTGAAGAAGGAGATATTATTCTTGAAGTCGCCACAGATAAAGTAGATAACGAAGTACCTGCACCAGCATCTGGAACATTAGTAAAAACCATGTTTCAAGCTAAAGATGTGGTTCCTGTAGGAGAAGTTCTAGCGATTTTAGACCTTTCAGAAGAAGTGAAGAAATCCAAAACACT
The DNA here is from genome assembly GCF_018860565.1 of Winogradskyella psychrotolerans. Taxonomy (GTDB): domain Bacteria; phylum Bacteroidota; class Bacteroidia; order Flavobacteriales; family Flavobacteriaceae; genus Winogradskyella; species Winogradskyella damuponensis. The sequence continues at coordinate 119,754 of NZ_JAHKPS010000029.1, read as the reverse complement.
AAATGAATCTAAAGCTGTCCCTTCGAGCGCAGTCGAGAACAAGGCTAAGACTAAAAGACCAAAGCCAGTTCAGCAGCCTACCAATTCGAATTCAACTTCATTTTCGGTAAATAATACTAACACTTTCTTTTCGCCATTAATTATAAACATAGCCAAAGAACATCACATTAGCTTTGAAGAATTAGCACGAATACCTGCAACAGGAAATGAAGGCAGATTACGCAAAAGTGACGTCTTTCAGTATATAGAAGACGGACGACCTTATAAATTTGCACAAGCTGTAACGCAAGATCCAACGGCTTATAGAATTCCGCAATTAAATTTCGATAAAGGCAAAGGAAAAGTCATCGAAATGGACAGAATGCGCCAAATGATTGCAGATCATATGGTGTATTCCAAACATACATCACCCCACGTTACGGCTTATGTAGAGGCCGATATGACAAATATGGTCAACTGGCGTAATGCCAATAAAGTAGCCTTTCAAGAAAAGCATGGAGAACGTTTAACCTTCACACCATTATTTGTTGAAGCCGTAGCTAAAGCCGTTAAAGATTTTCCAAATATTAATGCTTCTGTCGATGGAAATAACATCATTGTAAAAGAAGATATTAATATTGGTATGGCAACCGCATTACCAAGCGGAAACTTAATCGTTCCTGTGGTAAAAAACGCAGACACTAAAAACTTAAAAGAGATTGCTAGTAACGTCAACGAACTCGCCAATAAAGCTAGAGAAAACAAACTAGCAGGAGACGATATAAAAGGTAGCACTTTTACCATTTCTAATGTAGGAACCTTTGGAAGCGTTATGGGTACACCAATAATCAATCAGCCAGAAGTTGCCATTTTAGCATTAGGTATCATTAAGAAAAGACCAGAAGTCATCACCACAGAAAAAGGTGATGAAATTGCTATTAGAAGTATGATGTACTTATCGCTGTCTTTTGACCATCGCGTAGTCGATGGCTTTTTAGGCGGAAGTTTTGTGCGTAGAGTTGCTGATTATTTTGAGCAATTTGATAGTAATAGAGAAATATAAATTCAGAATTGTTCCCTTGAAGAGAACTTTAGGGATGTTTAAAACATTCTAAAAAAATATACAAATATGAAACCTAACATTTCAATCACTAAAGTAGAAACATCAAAAGTTGATGCCTTAGACTTCAACAATATTCCATTAGGCACCACATTCACCGATCACATGTTTATTTGCGACTACGAAAACGGAGAATGGGTTAACCCAAGAATTGAACCATTAGGATTAATTCCTACACATCCAGCTGCAATGGCTTTACATTACGGACAAGCTATTTTTGAAGGGATGAAAGCCTATAAAGACACCGAAGGTGCACCAATGTTGTTTCGACCAGAAGAAAATGCCAAGCGTTTAAACAAAAGTGCAGACCGAATGGGAATGCCTCATATTCCTGAAGATTTATTTGTAGAAGGCCTTAAAGAATTAGTCGGTTTAGAGCACAATTGGATTCCGCCAACCGATGGAAGTGCACTTTATTTAAGACCATTCATGTATGCCGATGAGCCTTTTATTGGTATGCGTGCAGCAACCCATTATAAGTTTATAATAATGGCATCACCAGCTGGTCCATTTTTTAGTAAACGCATCAAATTATGGGCAGAAAAGCAATTCATTAGAGCAGCACAAGGTGGAACTGGTGAAGCTAAAGCCGCTGGAAATTATGCAGCAGCCATTCGTCCAACAGAATTAGCAAAAGCTAAAGGTTACGATCAAGTGTTGTGGTTAGATGCCGCTGAGCATAACTACATTCAAGAAGTTGGTACCATGAATATTTTCTTCAAAATCAATGGAGAATTTATCACGCCAGAGCTCGACGGTTCTGTGTTGCATGGCATCACAAGAGCCAGTGTTATAGAGATGTTACGTGCTATGAATTACAATGTAACAGAACGAAAAATCACTATCGATGAAATTAAAACAGCATCAGAAAACGGGACTTTAGAAGAAGCTTTCGGAACAGGAACAGCCGTTGGTATAGCGTACATTCAAGAGATTGGATTAGAAGGCGAAACCATTCATGTTTCTGATGAAAGTCCGGTTGGATTAGAAGTTAATGACACCTTGAATGCTATTAAAACAGGCAAGCTAGACGACCAATTTAATTGGATGACTAAAGTAGAAAAAGAATTAGCTTAGGGTTATTTGGACGTTACCACAAGGGTCGGGCTTTCGGCAGTCGCTTTTTTTTGAGAAAAACAAAAAAGAACTTCAACAAAGCCTCAACTGCGAAGCAATCACAAGTTCTAATTTATTAAATAAGAATGAACGAGTAATCCCTAACGCAAAACACCCCTAATGAGCTACACTCGGTATCTTCTAAGAAAATAATTTTTCTTAGATAATCCTCAAGAGGAAAATAGTTCACTATTCAGAGGATTGTCCCCTTGAGGGGACTTCAGGGGTATAAAAGAAGAAACATTAAAAAAGATAACCGCTTTCGCGGTCACTAAAGATGAAAAAAGAAACACTAGAAAAAGGATTTTCAAAACTCTGCACAGCAAAAGCTATGGCAGAATTATACGAAGCTAATTTTAAACAAGTTTCAAAATACGTACATGCAACATCTCGTGGACACGAAGCCATTCAAATCGCTTTAGGTTTACAATTATTACCTCAAGATTATGCCTTTCCGTATTATAGAGATGATGCTATGTTATTATCGTTTGGTTTAGAGCCTTACGATTTAATGTTGCAATTGTTAGCTAAAAAAGACGACCCGTTTTCTGGAGGAAGAACATACTATTCGCATCCAAGTTTAAAGGACGACGATAAACCAAAAATTCCACACCAATCTTCTGCAACAGGAATGCAAACCATTCCAGCAACAGGAGTTGCTATGGGAATGCAGTATAAAGAATTACAAGGTTTAGACAATTATAGTTTAGAATCTGATCCTGTCAGTTCGAGCGCAGTCGAGAACGCTCTAAAACCAATAACAGTTTGTAGTTTAGGAGACGCATCAGTAACCGAAGGTGAAATAGCAGAAGCTTTTCAAATGGCAGCATTAAAGCAAATGCCAATTTTGTATTTAGTACAAGATAATGGTTGGGACATTAGCGCCAATGCAGCAGAAACGAGAGCGCAAAATGCTTTTGAATATGCACAAGGATTTAAAGGTTTAGACGCTATCTCAATAGATGGAGCCAATTTTACAGAAAGCTACGACGCCTTAGAAAAAGTCATAGAAACGATTCGTACAGAGCGAAGACCGTTTTTAGTGCACGCCAAAGTACCATTATTAAATCACCATACATCTGGTGTAAGAATGGAATGGTATCGCGATGATTTAGAAGAGGCGCGTTCTCGTGATCCTTATCCGGTTTTAAAACAACAATTACTAGATGCTGGATTTTCAGAAGAAGAGGTAAGTGAGATTGAGACTTCCGCCTACGCGGAAGTGCAAAAGCATTTTGAAAGAGCTTTAAAAGCCGAAGACCCAAAACCTGAGGATTTATTTACAAACGATTTTGTACCCACACCAATTACCGAGGAAAAAGGAACACGTTCGCCGGAAGGTGCTGAAAAAGTAGTCATGGTAGATTGTGCCTTATTCGCCGTAGAAGAACTGATGAAAAAGCACAAAGAATGTTTACTCTATGGGCAAGATGTTGGTGGAAGACTTGGTGGTGTTTTTAGAGAAGCAGCAACTTTAGCGCAAAAATTCGGAGACGATCGTGTGTTCAATACACCAATACAAGAAGCCTTTATTGTTGGTTCAACCGTTGGTATGTCTGCTGTTGGATTAAAACCCATTGTTGAGGTTCAGTTTGCCGATTATATTTGGCCTGGTTTAAATCAGTTATTTACAGAAGTTAGTAGAAGTTGTTATTTATCTAACGGTAAATGGCCGGTTTCTATGATTCTTAGAGTGCCCATTGGTGCTTATGGAAGTGGCGGGCCTTACCATTCATCTTCAGTTGAATCTGTAATTACAAATATTCGTGGTATTAAAATAGCCTATCCAAGTAATGGAGCCGATTTAAAAGGCTTGATGAAAGCAGCTTATTACGATCCTAATCCGGTTGTCATTTTAGAACACAAAGGTTTATATTGGTCTAAAGTGCTAGGAACGCAAGGTGCAACATCCGTTGAGCCAAGTGAAGATTATGTATTGCCTTTTGGTAAAGCATGGGTGTTACAAGAAATTTGGAAACAAGAAAATGTAGAGACTTTAACCATAGTGACTTACGGAATGGGAGTGCATTGGGCCATGAATGCATCGGAAGAATTAGGGATGCAAGATCAGATAGAAGTGATTGATTTACGTACGTTGTTTCCTTTAGATGAAGCCACGATTATGACATCGGTTAAGAAAACAGGAAAGTGTTTGGTTGTGACAGAAGAACCTTCAAACAATAGTTTTGCACGCGCATTATCTGGAAAAATTCAAGAGGAATGCTTTAAACATTTAGATGCACCAGTAATGACGATTGGTAGTGAGAATATGCCAGCAATTCCTTTAAATTCGACTTTAGAGCAAACGATGATTCCTTCAACAGATAAAGTGAAAGCTAAGATAGAAACGATCCTAAAATACTAAAAGTTTATTGCTGAATAATTAACTTTTTAGCTCGTTTCGTACTAGTTCCTGATTCTATTAATTCAATAATATACATACCAGCAGATAATTCTGCGATGGCAATAAATTGATTGGTTTGAGTACTATCTAAAGCATTTGAAAGAATGATTCTTCCATTTACATCGTATAGCTTAAAACTTGTTTGATTTTGTAATTGACCAATCACTTCAATAGTTTTGTTCATATTATTCGCATAAACTATTAATTTTTCTAGAGGTTGTTCTGAAATATTAAGTTGGTTAGATTCTAATCTTAAATAAAAACGACCTGTCCCAGAAATTTGCTCTGATGGATTAATTATATAATCTGAATTATTAAGTAATGTTATTTCGTTAGTTAGGGTGTCTTCTAAGTATAAATTAACCGTATTTGGAAGCGTTGATTCTAGAATACTAAACGTTAAAGATTCATTTGCATTAGCATGAACGCCTAACGGAATAACCAGATCAGTGACATCATTTGAATTAAACGTTTGCAAGGCAATTGGTCTTCCAGTATTATCCTGTAATAAATTAGAATATAAAGAAAAATCAGAAGGTGTTTCACCCCAAATCTCAGCATCATATCCAGGATCTAAACCTAGACTAGCATTATCGTTGAAATAAAAATCAGTATGATACTCTTTATCTAAAGCGTTAATTTTTAATCTCAGGTAGGTGATTAGGTTTTCGTTTCGTCCTAAAATAAAATCATCATCGTTACCGACTCTTCTCATACTTGGTGTAAATGCGATATCGCCTGATGCTTCAGCCTTTACAAAAAAGCCTTGTCCTGGGGCTATAACAGTATTAGAAGTCGTTGTAGCTAAATTTAAAATAGTCCAACCATCAGATGCAGCTCCATCATATCCATAAATACCGATTGCATTTTCGTTAATTAAGCCAGAGTTTATTATATTATTTAAAAAATCTTGAGCATTTAGATAACTAGGATATGGATTACCTATAAGATTCCAATCGTTAGCTCCTCCTGACACAATAGAAGCATTAATAGAACTTGTTTCTACATTCCCTATAAATGTAAAATCAGACGCATCGGTTGATCCAGACACGTAACCAATTCCTTCTGATAAAACATTACTATCTTCGTTTGGTGTATAGTAGACATAATTTCCAGCTACTGGATTATAAGTCCCAAACAAGAAGGCTGGATTACCATTAATAGTTCCAGAAGGTAAATTTGAATTTTCAACTCTAAAATCTCCGAAAGTTTGTCCAGTTACAGGTGCACTTATTAAATCATTATTTGAAGTTGATGAATTTGTCCCTGTTGTGTTGTTTACATGACGCTTGTAAGACACACTTCCTGTACTTACACCTTCAACGATTAAGCTAGAATATTTAGTAGATATAGATTCGAGCGTAACATTACCATTGTTCACCAAATTACCATTTACGGTTATACTTCCTCCTTCTTTAATTATTACGGATCCATTAATTGATACATTAAGATCGTTAACTACTACATTTTCATCTTCATTTATAGTATATGTTCCTTTACCTACATATACATCTACAGTGCCTGTCGTTAAAGAAGGAACATTGTTATCTTTCCATGCATCACTGCAATACAAGTAAGATTCTGCAGGAAGACTAGAAATACAATCAGCATTTGGAACATCCTCACCTAAAACTTTACTAAACAGCAGGTTATGACCTGAATCATTTAAATGAGCTCCATCTCCATAATCTAAATTACTTAAAATTGTACCATCAGTATCTGCAACATCTGTCCAAAAATCAATTGAATAAGTTCCATAAGTGGAAATTATACCATCTCTGACATCAATTTGATCTTGTGTCTGTGTTGAAGATGCAAAATATCGTGGTTGGGTTGTAGTAATCCAAATAGGAACGGCGTTAATCACAGCTTCATTATATATGGTCGCAAAATTATTTAATTGATCTGCAACCGGATAGCCATTAGCTGTATCATTTGAAGGTAAATTTACAATAATACCAATTGGATGGTCTGAAATAGCCTTTGTAATATTTCTTTCAGTATCTATAGTAACTCCTACACCACTAGGAATTGAAGTACCTGTTGGTAGCAAATGATACGTTGTATACCCACCTTTTCCATAATTAATAACATTTATTCTAGTGTCTTTTTGAAAAAGTGCTTTGGCGTATAGGTTTACCCATGCAAATTCAGGTGAAGACGCTCCAATACCTTCAGCTGTTGAAGATCCTATAACTACAATATTTCTACTTGTGTTATCACTAGATATCTCAAAAACAGTATCACTTGTATCACTAATTAAACCAGATGTTGCTCTTACCAAGCAGTTTTCTGAAGGCGTGTTTGGTATCGTCCAACTATAACTATTTGTTGTATAAGACACGGTTGCAATAGCACTCCATGACGCACCATTATCAATAGAATACTCTAAATCGATGTCTGAACTAAGACTTGTAGAATCCCACATTATTTCAGGTGTTTTACCAACTTGCCAAAACTCATCTCCATTTGGGCTCTTTAATGTTAATGACGTTTGTGGTGTATAATCTAATACCATGGCACCTAAATAGAAAAACCCATAGGTATTGGTGTTATTTGGACCTGGAGATGCTGTTATTTTTAATGTACCATCTGCCTTAGGACTTACATTAGTTGAGACTGTATTGTTTTGGTTATTAGCAACATCTAAAAATACCGTTTCTGTTGTTAAACCCTCAATTACGTACTGTGTTTCTCTGTTATCTGTAATATCGTAATCTAATCGCGACGCGTAAATTGTGATGTTAAACACATCATTTGGATTTAGATCACTAAACTCTATAGCACCAGTTGGTTCTGTTTTTTCTATAAATTCGGTTGTGTTTCCAAAAAAGCTATCTGCTGTTGCTGTGCTCGGCAAACCTAAACTAGTGCCAGATGCTGTTGTTCCGTCTTCATTAAAATAATTAAAACTGTCGGTAACAGAAACATCTATTGTAGTTGTAGTTCCTCCTTTATTTATTAGATTATTTACGTTTCCTGTAATAAATGGATCGGTTAAATTATTCCATGGAGTGCTACTTTGATTAGCGCTAGATCCAAAATCTATAAGTAAAGCATTATCAGAATATACAGGTACATCAACGCTATATTCAAGTTTAATTGCTCCTAGATAGAAAAAACCAGAAGTATTATCGTTATTTGGTCCCGTTGAAACATTTATGATAATTGTGCCATCAGCTTTAGGATAGAAAGAAGCTGTAGCAACATTACTTGTATTTTGAGAAGCATCTAAATTAATGGTTTGTGTAGATTGCGCTTCAATTGTATATGCCGTCTCTCTATTATCAGACACTCCTATACGCGATGCAAATACTGAAATAGTGTATTGTTTACCTACAACTAGATTATTAAAAGTTAAAGAACCACCATCGGAAGACGTCCCGTAAAAACTATCGCTTGTTGCAGATCCTATAAAATTTAAACTAGGATCCGGAGACGTAGTACCGCTTGAGTTAATCCCAACAAAAGCGTCTACAATTGAAAAACCTATTCCTGTTTGTACTGTGTTAGAATTTATAAGATTACTAATATTACCAGAAACATCGTTGGTGACATTATTCCAAGGTGAAGCACTTTCGTTTGCACCAAGACTTCCAAAATCAATATAAATAGTTTCGGTTTGAGCAGAAATAGAATACACGGAGAAGCATAAAAGTAAAAATACAAGGATTCTAACTTTTATAGGAAAAGTTATTTTCATAATAAGTAGGGTTTAAATAAGAAAACTAGATTTTGGGGCTCTAATTTTGTTCAAAAGTACTATTTAATTTTAAACGACGCATGTTTTTATTTTATAATTATCTTATTTCAAAAAAAGTTAGAGTATGAATTTTGATGAATAATTAATACCCTTAATATCATTTTAGAAAATCGTAAGTATCCAAGTTGAAGAATGTAAATAAAATATTATTTTAAATTCTTAGATGCTCAAGTTTGACTTATACAAGCTTATTGATGAGGCCAAAATACCTTAACCAAAAATGCCATCGTTTTGTAACTATAGGTAAAAAAAACCTTAATCTTATTTCAGACCAAGGCTTTTAACACTCAAAAATTGATTGATTGATTGATT
>NZ_JAHKPS010000029.1:0-111017 GCF_018860565.1 Winogradskyella psychrotolerans | reverse complement strand
TTGATTGATTGATTGATTTAATCCATATCGAATCGTAATCCGACAGATATGTTATTTTGGTCTACCACTTGATTTTTAAACAATGGATTCAAATCGTATTTAACATATAAAGCGACATCACCTAAAGCTACATATCCGCTTAGTCCGTAGATAAATTCGCTTACTTCAAATTGATCACGTTGTTTCTCTTTTTCGCGTTCACCATCTTCTTTATACTTTATCTTTTGCATATTCCCCAAGTTTAAACCGGCATACCCCCCTAACCCTATTTTTAGTTTTTTGTGTGTTGAATATCTAAAATAATCTTCTTTTTCAATCTTTTTAGAAGGGCCAAATTCTATATGCATCGGGAACACCAAGTTTGTTGTTCTAAATTTGATTTTATCGGCATCTATGGGATATTCTTGTAAAGAAATGTCGCCATCGGTATTAACTAAGTAGTTATTATCTTTAATCTTTAACTTATTCCATTGTAAAGAAAAACCATATTTCAATCTCCAGAAGTTGGTATTATCAAAAATTCGCGTTTTCCATGCGTAACCCAATTCTATAAACCCAGAACCACCTAATTTGTATGGCGAATCTTCCAAATCTTGACCGTCAATTAAAGCATTATTAAATCCAAAGGCAAAGACAATATCTGTAGATGTACGTCTATCGTATTTTCTAGGTTTATCTTTTGATGGATTTCCAAAATAAATAAAACTATCACTAGAGTTATCATCGGCACCGATTCTAAATGTAAAACCATCACCACTAGCATCTTCCATCTTATCATTTCGTTCTAATAAAGCAATTTTATTATCAATAATCGCTAATCTATTTTCAATATTTAAAGCTCTTTTTTTTGCAGCTTCTTTCTTTAAATCTTCCGCCTCTGCTGCTGTTATTTTTCCATCGTCTAAACGTTTATTAATTGATGTTATTTCTATTTTCAGAAATTCGCGTTCCTCACTTTCTATTTTTGATTTGAGGCTTGTAAGTGTTTTAATTTTTAATTCGTTTGCCGACTTTTGTATGCTGTCCTTTTTTATTTCCTGCCCTTGAACTGTAGCAAATGTTAGTGATAGCACTAAGTACACTACCAATCTTGTAATTGTTTTCATAACTGTTCGTTTTTTGATTTATTGATGATTTATTGATTTGATTCTTCTGATGAGAGTCCTTATTTCCTCATCTATTTCTTATTTTATATTTGTGAATATGTGAATCTTTTATTTTAAATAGCTACTAGTTATTACGATCTGCAACTGCAGTTTTTACAGATTCGTAACTATCTTTTAAAGCTTCAAAAACTTTAGTTCTAAAAGATTGCCCCATTTCGTCTTCAACACTTTCTAATAGCTGAGTAGCATCAACTGTTTTTGATGTTTCTCTTTGTAGTTTTTCTCTAAACAATTCTTTACTTGCGAGTTTTAATAACGAATCGATTTCTTGTTCTGTAACCGAATTGTTTTCAGACTTTAAGGTTTCCATGGCTTCTGCTATGGCATTTTTGATAATAGTCTCATCAATTTCTGTTTGCAATTCCTGATTCACCTTTTTATTTGTAGTAATTGCAGTTGGATTTTCTAACACTTCACGATTCTCCGCCAATTGAGTTTTAGTTTCTGAATTTAGTTTATCTGCTTTTTTATAATCTATTAATTTAGATGTTTTAGCTTCTTGACTCTTATCTTCTACTTCATGTGCTTCATTTGCTAATTCAATAGATTCTTTTTGCTCTGGTTGTATCGTTTCTTTTTGGATATGCTTTTTAATTGCTTCTTCTTCGACCATTCGAGGCTGAATCACTTCTGACTCATTGTTGTTAAAAAACGGTATTGATATAGCCATCAAAATCAATAATCCCGCTGCAATACTCAACCACCAATACATTGGTTTTTTAGACTTCTTTTCGTCTTCATCTAACCGATCTGATAATTTAGACCAACTCTCTGACGTTGGAGATAAGGTTCGTTTTTCGAGCTTATCTTTTATATTTTCTTCAAATTTAATTGGAGCCATAACTGTTGTTATTTAATTCTTTAATTTTTTTCTGAAGCATTTGTCTTGCTTTAAATAATTGCGACTTTGATGTGCCTTCAGAAATTTTTAATAGTTCGGCAATTTCCTGATGCTTATACCCTTCTATAGCATACATTACAAAAACCATTCGGTAACCTTCAGGCAAACTATCTATAAGTAATTGTATTTCTGCTACTTCAATATTTGAATTGATATTGTTTGAGGAATCGTGCTCTAAATAATCATCCTCTACAGCAAATTCAATATGCTTTTGTTGTCTTATATAAGAAATAGCCTCTCGCACCATTATTCGTCTTACCCAACCTTCAAAACTACCTTTATTTTTAAATGATTTTAAGTACTTAAATACTTTAAAGAAACCATTTAACATAACTTCTTCTGCCTGATGTACATCCTTTACATAGTACCTGCAAACACTAAGCATTTTTGGAGCATGTAACTCGTACAATACATGTTGCGCTTCTCGATTTTGCTTCGCAGCACGCTCTATGAGTTTTGTTTCGTTTTTATGAAGTTGAATAACTTTCATGTTTAATTTTAAGTTCTAAATACGCTTCAGGTTGCTTTCTATTTATAAAGACGCAATTTTGTAGCCAAGGGTTGCCTGGAGAGTGAAAATAATTCAAATAAAAACACAATAAGCTCACAAACAGCTAATTGTGACTTATTTTTTTCTATCAATAACATAATCCACCATAAGCTTTAGAGATGCTTTGTATGGTGATTCTGGATAAGTTGCTAAAATATTTAGAGCTTCTTCTTGAAATGCTTTCATTTTAGACACAGCGTAATCTAAACCACCATTATCCTTTACAAAAGCAATAACATCTTTAACACGTTGTTTATCTTTGTTATGATTTTTAACCGAATTAATAAGCCAAGATTTTTCTTTTTTGGTACAGTTATTTAAAACATATATTAAAGGTAAGGTCATTTTTTGCTCCTTAATATCTATACCTGTTGGTTTACCTATGGCTTCTTGTCCATAATCAAATAAATCATCTTTAATTTGAAATGCCATACCAATCAACTCACCAAACTTTCGCATGGTTTCAACTTCTGGAGAATTGGGTTTTACTGAAGCGGCTCCAAGACTACAACATGCAGCAATTAAAGTCGCTGTTTTTTGCCTTATGATTTCATAATAAATAGCTTCAGTAATATCGAGTTGTCTTGCCTTTTCGATTTGAAGTAGCTCACCTTCACTCATTTCTCGAACAGCAACTGAAATAATTTTAAGCAAATCAAAATCATTATTATCTATTGAGAGCAAGAGGCCTTTAGATAATAAAAAATCGCCAATAAGAACAGCTATTTTATTTTTCCATAGCGCATTAATTGAAAAGAAACCTCGTCTTCTATTACTGTCATCAACAACATCATCATGAACTAAAGTTGCAGTATGAATTAGTTCAATAACCGAAGCACCTCTATAAGTGCGTTCACTCACCTCTCCATTGTTCATCATTTTAGCAACCAAGAACACAAACATAGGTCGCATTTGTTTCCCTTTTCGGTTTACAATATAATGTGTAATACGATTAAGAAGCGCTACTTTACTTGCCATTGAGAGTTGGAACTTTTGTTCAAAAAGGTCCATCTCATAAGTAATAGGTTGTTTTATTTGTTCGGTTATTTTCATTAAAGACTTTAACTATGTAAAATTACAAATTCTATTAGCTTTTCATTCAAAAAAAATGAATTATAGTATTTTAACTTTTTCTGTTCACAAATATTTGTAACTTTATGCAATTAATCATAAAAACACAAACACATGAAAAAAATTACTTTATTATTGGCATTATTTTTTGCTTCAAACCTTATGTTTGCTCAAGAGGTATTGTCTGAAGATTTTGAAGCTGGACTTACAGTACCGACAGGTTGGACAATTGAAGATTTAACAACATCTGGTGAAGTATGGACAATTGAAACTGGCGGTGAAGCTGGAGGATTTACGGCTCCTAACACTTTACTTTATGAGAGTGGTTTAGAAGGTAACTATGCTACTATGGATAGTGATGGTTATGGTTCTGAAGGAGGTGCAGAGAACACCTCCCTAACAAGCCCTGTCTTTGACGCTTCTTCTTTAACTACAGCGACACTTACTTTTGACACTGTTTACAACGGAAATTTCGGAGGACTTGGTGAGATAGAAGTGTACAATGGTAGTGCATGGGTAAACGTTCAAACTTATGCTACTGCAATTGGAAGTACACCTAATACCACTATAACTGGTTCTCAATTATTTGATATATCAGAAATAGCAGGTGTAACTAATGCACAAATAAGATTTGTATGGACAGGTAATTGGTCTATATCTTGGTCTATTGACAATATATCTGTTTTTCAGTGTACAGAAACAGCAGCTCCTGCTGTAGCAACAACTCCTCTGCCTGCTGATGCTGCAACAGCTATTGGTATTACTGCTGATGGCGGCTTAAATTTTAGCTGGAACGATGCAGGTAACGCTGGTGATAACTACACATTAAATATTGGTACTACCAATCCACCGTCACAAGCAATTGAAGGTATTGAAAATGGAGTATTAATTACAGGTTTAGGTCTTAGTACAACTTATTTTTGGAGTATTGACATTACCAATTGCTTTGGAACCACAACAAGTTCTGTTTGGAGTTTCACAACTGATGATCAATTCTTAAGTATTGGAGAAGAAGTTTCATTAGAAACTCTTAATGTATATCCTAATCCTACTTCTGATGTTTTAAATATTAAATCATCACAAGATGTTGATAATGTAACTGTATTTAACTTACTTGGTCAAAATGTAGCAAATTTCACTAAAAATGAAATAAACAATTCATCTATTGACTTATCAGAATTATCTAAAGGTCTTTACTTAGTTAAGATTTCTTCTGGAACTAAAACGAAAACTCTTAGAGTTACTAAAGAGTAATTAATTATATCTCTTTAATATTACAAGAAAAAGCGGCAATTGCCGCTTTTTTTTATTTCTAAAACTAAAAAAATTCACATTATGTTTTAGCTTTTATTTGCCAATTGTCCGCAAGCGGCATCAATATCTTTACCTCTACTTCTTCTTACTGTCACAGTAATATTATTAGCTTCTAGCACGGATACGTACATATCTATAGCTTTTGAGTTGGCTTGTTGAAATTCGCCATCGTCAATTGGATTATATTCTATAAGGTTGACTTTACTCGGAGCAAATTTGCAGAACTCTACCAATGCTTCAGCATCTTTTCGTTTATCATTAATACCATCCCAAACGACATACTCATAAGTAATTCTATTTTTAGTTGCGGCATACCAATATTGCAACGCTTCTCTTAGATCGGCTAAAGGAAATGTAGCATTAAAAGGCATTATAGATGTACGTATGTCATCTATTGCAGAATGTAATGATACCGCTAACTTAAACTTTACATTTTCATCAGCCATTTTTTTAATCATTTTTGGTACTCCAGAAGTTGAAACCACAATACGCTTTGGAGACATTCCCAAACCTTCTGATGAAGTAATTTTGTCAATGGCTTTAAGAACATTATTGTAGTTCATTAAAGGTTCTCCCATTCCCATAAATACAATATTACTTAAAGGTCTATTATGATATAATCTACTTTCATTATCTATAGCAACAACTTGATCATAAATTTCATCTGGATTTAGATTTCGCATGCGTTTTAATCGCGCTGTTGCACAAAACCTACAATCGAGACTACAACCTACTTGAGAAGAGACACAAGCTGTGGTTCTAGTTGCTGTTGGGATAAGTACTGATTCTACAATTAAATCATCATGTAATCGTACTGCATTTTTTATAGTACCATCAGAGCTCCGTTGCATCTGATCTACTTTGATATGATTAATAACAAAATTATCCTCAAGCATTTGTCTAGTTTCTATAGATATATTGGTCATATCTTCAAAACTATAGGCTGATTTTTGCCACAACCATTCGTACACTTGATTTCCTCTAAAAGGTTTATCTCCTTGTTTTACGAAGAATGCTCTAAGTTGCTCTTTAGTTAAGGCGCGTATGTCTTTCTTTTTTACTTCCATTTGATGCAAAAGTACTTAAATGAATTTGGTTTTCTTACACAAATAAAAAAGCCTCAACTAAGAGGCTTTTAAATATAGGGTATATTCTTATTTTAGATGATAAGCATCGCATCACCATAAGAATAGAATTTATACTTTTCTTTTACTGCTTCTTCATAAGCCTTTTTAATAAAATCATGACCTGCAAATGCAGATGTCATCATTAATAAGGTTGATTTTGGTGTATGAAAATTAGTAATCATACAATTTGCAATACTAAAATCGTAAGGTGGGAAAATAAATTTATTGGTCCAGCCTTCAAATTCATTAAGTCTTCCGTTTGAAGACACAGAACTTTCAACGGTACGCATTGATGTTGTACCAACAGCACATACACGTTTTTTATTTTCTATTCCTCTATTTACTATATCTGCAGCTTGTTTTGTAATAATAATCTCTTCGCTATCCATTTTGTGCTTAGATAAATCCTCTACCTCAACAGGGTTAAAAGTTCCTAAACCAACATGTAATGTCACTTCTGCTGTCTCTACACCTTTAATTTCTAAACGTTTTAATAAATGTTTAGAGAAATGTAAACCTGCTGTTGGTGCTGCTACTGCTCCTTCGTTTTTTGCATATATGGTTTGATAACGCTCTTCATCCTCTGGCTCTACAGCTCTATTAATGTATTTTGGTAAAGGTGTTTCACCAAGCTGCGTTAATTTTGTTCTAAAGTCCATATAAGACCCGTCGTAAAGGAAACGTAAAGTCCTACCTCTTGAAGTTGTATTATCTATAACCTCAGCAACAAGAGTTTCGTCTTCGCCAAAATATAATTTATTACCAATTCTAATTTTACGAGCAGGATCTACTAATACATCCCAAAGACGTTGGTCTTGGTTTAATTCGCGTAATAAAAACACTTCGATACGTGCTCCTGTTTTTTCTTTATTACCGTATAAACGTGCTGGAAAAACTTTAGTATCATTCATTATCATCACATCACCTTCATCAAAATAATCGATAATGTCTTTGAAAAGTTTGTGTTCTATAGTTTGTTTTTCTCTATTCAATACCATTAACCTAGATTCATCTCTGTGTTCAGCAGGATGCTCGGCTAGTAATTCGTCTGGAAGGTCAAAACTAAAGTGTGATAATTTCATGTATTTTATTATTTTTTTAGAATTAGCAAATATACAATCTCAACATAGGCCTTGTCAAGTAAATAGGTGTTTATTTTACCTTGAGTGGCTTAAAAAAATGTTAGATCTGTTAATTGAACTCATAAAGCAGAAATTTACAGATGGTTAGTGGTTTTAATTCTGAGATTAGATTTTTAATGAATCGTTATGTTATACTAAATCCTATGGTTTTAAAATCTTCCCAAAATTGCGGATAAGATTTACTTACCACCTCTGCATTTTTTATTGCTAATGTTGTTTTTAATCCTAATGGTGCAAAGGCCATAGCCATTCTATGATCGTTATAAGTTGCGATTGAAACGTTGGTTGTTATTTTATTTGAAGCTTTTAAATGCAATGCGTTTTCTGTAATTTCTACCTGAGCTCCTAATTTTTCTAATTCTGTTTTAAGTGCGACTAAACGATCTGTCTCTTTAATTTTTAGCGTATGTAAACCTATCATATGACATTCTAACCCTAAACCAAATGCGGTAACAGCTATAGTTTGTGCTATATCTGGTGCATTACTTAAATCTAATTCGATAATAGTTTTTGTTTCAACACTTGACGATTTACGAAGGGTTATGGCATCGTTTAAAAAAGTGGTTGTAACTCCAAACTTTTTATAAATGGCTGCCAAAACAGAATCTCCTTGTAAGCTTTTTTCTTTATAAGATGCTATTGTTAGTTCTTTACCAACATCACTTAATGCAATAACACTATAAAAATAAGAAGCAGAAGACCAATCTGACTCTACTGTTAAAGTGCATGGTTTAATCTCTGATGTTTGAGGTTTTACAGAAATGATATTATCAATAAAACTCGTTTTAACATCTATTTCATTTAATAAACTCAATGTCATATTGATATATGGCACAGAAGTTATTTTACCTTTTAAAGTAAGCTCTAAACCATTTTCTAATTTAGACGCAATAAGCAATAGTGCAGAAATATATTGACTACTGACATTAGCATCTAAAGCGACTTCTTTTTTATTTAATGTGTTCCCAACTATTTTTAATGGAGGGAAACCATCATTTTCTAAATATGTAATATCTGCACCAAGGGTTTTTAGAGCATCGACCAATATTTTAATTGGGCGTTCTTTCATTCGTTTAGACCCTGTTATTGTTACTTCTCTGCCCTTTTGAATAGAGAAATAAGCTGTAAGAAATCGCATAGCTGTACCTGCGTGATGGATATCTATAAGCTGATCTGTTGAAGTTAAAGCCTTTTGCATTAACACCGAGTCATCTGAATTAGAGATGTTCTTAATACTAATCTGAGGATATAAAGCTTGTAATAACAATAATCGGTTAGATTCGCTTTTAGATCCTGTGATTTGAATCGTTTGTTGATTTTGAAGTTTTGATTTTTGGATATTAATGTCCATAAGGCATCTCTAAAATAGGTTGATACGACAAAACTACTTTAATTTCTCGTTATTATGATGCCTGTTATGATCGCGTTTTGTTTTCTTATGCATTTTTTTATCGAAAGCTTCTTGTAAATCAATACCTGTTTGATTGGCTAAGCAAAGTACAACAAACACAACATCAGATAGTTCTTCGCCTAAATCTTTATCTTTATCACTTTCTTTTTCACTTTGCTCACCATAACGTCTAGCAATAATTCGTGCAACCTCTCCAACCTCTTCTGTTAATTGAGCCATATTAGTAAGCTCGTTAAAATAACGTACGCCATGTGCATTAATCCAATCGTCAACTTCTTTTTGTGCGTTTTTAATGTTCATATTTAGTTTTTAGTTCGTATAATTTGTCCTGCTTGGTTCTCTACAATTTTAGTAAAAAAAGCCTTAAAACCTTTATAATCTTCTGGTAAAATAAGTATATTAACGCTATCTAATTGAACTTTTAATTGTAAATAATTTCCATTTTGTTGTGCAAGATAAGTAAACTTAACGTCAGAGTCTTTGAATTGTATATAAGTCTGGTAATACTGTAGAACTGATTGCCAGTATTAAAAGTAATCTACTCCATTTAGAATCTACAAGTTTAGAGGTTGTATAAGCGACCAATTCATGACCAAATAGTGACGCCATGATATCACTCTTTATTTTTAGAATCCATGATAATAGTTACTGGGCCATCATTAACTAAGTACACTTTCATATCTGCGCCAAAGTCTCCGGTTTGTATCCTTTTTCCCAAAGTCTTTTGAAGCGTTTCTATAAAACTTTCATACAACGGAATAGCAACATCTGGTTTTGCTGCTTTTATATAACTTGGTCTATTTCCTTTTTTTGTACTAGCATGAAGTGTAAATTGACTTACCAAAATTACATCTCCTTCTGCATCTTTTAATGATTTGTTCATCACTCCGTCTTCATCAGGAAAAATACGAAGATTAGTTATTTTATTACAGAGCCAATTAATATCTTCTTGGCTGTCTTCGTTTACAACACCTAACAGAATCAAAAGACCATTATCTATTTCTGCAACTTTATTGCTTTTAATGGTAACACTTGCTTCAGAAACCCTTTGTATTACTATTTTCATATCATTGCCCAAAAACATGGGAATTTTTTAAAATTAGACCTACTGTTATTTTGAAGAGATATTCCTTTTAATACATATACCTCACTATAAAAGAAAATTGCTTACTGCGCATCATCCCAATTATCAGTTCTGTAATGCTCATCCTCCCCTTCTAAAATCTGAACATAACTTTTATATCTTGAATAAGAAACTTCATTTGCCTCTAGTGCATCTTTAACAGCACATTTAGGTTCGTTTAAGTGAATACAATTATTAAACTTACAATTTTGCTTTAATGCAAAAAACTCAGGGAAATAATCGCCTACTTCTTCTTTTTCCATATCAACCACGCCAAAACCTTTTATACCTGGTGTATCAATTATTTTGGCATCAAAGCTTAAATCGAACATCTCTGCAAATGTTGTGGTGTGTTGCCCTTGGCTATGTTGTGTAGAAATGGCTTTTGTTTTTAAGTCTAAAGAGGGCTCAATAGCATTTACCAAGGTAGACTTACCAACTCCTGAATGACCAGCAAACATGCTTACATTGCCTTTCATTAAAGTTTTTACTTTGTCTATGTTTTTTCCTGTGGTTGCAGAAATACCTATACACTCATAACCAATTGCGCGGTATATACTTGCTAGATACTTTACTTCTAACAACGTTTCTTCGTTATAAGTATCTATTTTATTAAAAAGTAAAACTGTTTTAATAGCATAGGCTTCTGCAGTCACCAAAAAACGATCAATAAAAGTTGTAAACGTTGGAGGGTTATCTATGGTTACTAATAAAAATACCAGATCAATATTTGACGCAATTATATGCGTTTGCTTAGATAAGTTTACCGATTTTCTAACAATATAGTTTTTGCGTTCTTCAATTCGGTTTATAACTCCTGTTTCCGTATTATTTTTTGTTTCTAGCTCAAATTCTACTTTATCGCCAACAGCAATTGGGTTAGTACTTTTAATACCATCCAACCTAAAACGGCCTTTAATTCTACATTCATAGAATTTACCGTTAAGAGTTTTTACAGTGTACCAACTGCCTGTAGATTTATATACTGTTCCTGTCATTAAGAAAATTTAAACAATAACAAAGGAAAACATTTTATATCAAAAATCATTATTTTGCGACCTTAATCAAACAATTTACTTATTATGAAAAAAAATTTATTATTTATCGGATTACTAGTTGGTGGCTTAATTTCGTTTTCATTTGTTAATGAAAACAAACCTACTGCTCAGGTTGAATATAAGGTTGTAACTGTTATAGAATCTATAGTACCTAATGGACTTGGACGTTCTAGAATGATTTCTGCTAATGAAACAAAAGACTATAAAGACTTTACAACAACAAGATCTGACGATAAAGATAAGGATAAAAAAAACAAGTCAAAAAGAGATGAAATAAGAGTAAAAGACTATGAAGAGACTAAACTTTTAAACTTTTATAATTTAGGAGGTATCCGTTTTCAAAATATTGCTGCTAACGATGCGGTAATGACTTCTAAAGTTAATGCTATGATTGCAGAAGGCTGGGAGTTAGCTTTTATCAATACAGGTGTTGAAAGTGAAGGAGGAAAAGGTGATGGCAAAGGTATTTTTATTACCCGTTATACATTTAAGAGATCTCTTTAATCAGGGATACTCAAATAAAAAAGGCTCGCTAATGGCGAGCCTTTAAGTTTTAGTTATTTATAATCTTTTCTTGATGGTTAATTGATTCTTGGTGAATCGCTTTAAACATGCGTAAAATAAATTCTTCGCTTAGTCCTTTTTCATCACCTTCTAACACCATTTTACCTAAAATTTCGTTCCATCGCTTGTTTTGTAACACGGCAACATTCTTTTGTTTTTTAAGTAAACCAATACCATCTGCCACTTTCATACGTTTGCCTAACAAATCAATAATCTGATTATCTACAACATCTATCTGAGCTCTTAAGTTATTAAGTTCTGAATTGTATTCTGCTTCAGGATCTGATTCTTTTCTAATCTTTAAATCTTTCATTATCTGAACAAGACTACTTGGCGTTACCTGCTGTGCAGCATCACTCCATGCATTTTCAGGATCAAAATGTGTTTCTACCATTAAGCCGTCAAAATTAAGATCTAAGGCTGTTTGAGAAACCTCTAAAATCATATCTCTATTCCCTGTAATATGAGAAGGGTCATTAATTAAAGGCAAATCTGGAAATCTATTTTGAAACTCAATAGCCAATTGCCATTCTGGTATATTTCTATATTTAGATTTTTCATATGTAGAAAACCCTCTATGTATAGCACCTAAATTTTTAATTCCCGCAGAATATAAGCGTTCAATTCCACCTAACCATAATGATAAATCTGGATTTACTGGATTTTTAACCAATACAATTTTATCGGTTCCTTGTAAGGCATCGGCAATTTCTTGCATTATAAAAGGGCTTACAGTAGAACGAGCACCAATCCATAATAAATCGATATCATACTCTAAAGCTAATTTTACATGTGCTGCATTTGCAACTTCTGTACAGGTTTTCATTCCTGTTTCTGCCTTTACTTTTTGCAACCATTTTAAGCCTAATGCCCCTACTCCTTCAAAATTACCCGGACGCGTTCTTGGTTTCCAAATACCTGCTCTATAGTAATTAACGTCTGTATCTTTTAGCTCGTGTGCTATTTTTAATACTTGTTCTTCAGTTTCTGCACTACATGGTCCTGCTATCACTAAAGGATGATCTAGATTCATAGCATCCAACCAGGTTCTCATTTCTTTCTTATTTTCCATTTTTGCTTTTTATTCTTAATTACTATTGTATTCCGTTTAATATGTCTTTTATATGATTTGTTTTTTCCATTTCGTTATAAACGGCTTCAAAATCATCGTGTTCCATCAGTTGTTTAAAATGTTTTAGATTATTAATATACTCGTCTAAAGTTTCTATAACATTTGTTTTATTTTGTTTAAAAATTGGTGTCCACATCGCTGGTGAACTCTTTGCTAAACGCACTGTACTTGCAAAACCACTACCTGCCATATCAAAGATATCGCGTTCATTTCTTTCTTTATCAATCACTGTTTTCCCCAACATAAACGCACTGATATGCGATAAATGTGAGACATAAGCAATATGTTTATCGTGTGCTTTAGGATTCATATAACGAATTCTCATCCCTAAATCTGAAAACAACTTTAATGCTTTTTCTTGAAGTTTAAAGGCTGTTTCTTCTACTTCACAAATAATATTCGTCTTGTTTTTATACAAATTACGAATTGCTGCTTTTGGACCAGAATGTTCTGTACCTGCAATAGGATGTGCTGCTAAATAATTTCTGCGCTTAGGGTGATTTCTCACTATATCACAAATATCTTCTTTAGTAGAACCCACATCAAAAACAATGGCATCCTCAGAAATATGATCTAACACTTTAGGCAAAACCTCTAAAGTTGCATCTACAGGAATCGCTATAATTACGACATCTGCTTTATTTAAATCTTCAAAATTTGCTTTTTCATCAATAACTCCTAATTGCAAAGCCTCTTCAAGATGTGCTTCAGTTGAATCAATACCAAAAACCTTACATTTTGGATGTAAAGCTTTTACATCAAACGCAAAACTGCCGCCAATTAATCCAACTCCTATTATAAAAATATTGTTCATACTTACTAAACTCTTGCTATTGCTTCTTCTATAACTTCTTCAGAAGCACATAACGAAAAACGTACATATCCTTCTCCATTACTTCCAAAAACGGTTCCTGGTGTTATAAAAATTGAATGTTCTTTTAAAACCAAATCTGTAAATTCTTCAGATTTTATATGAGGTGGTAATTTTGCCCAAACAAATAAGCCTGTGGCATCTTTATCATAAATACAATTAAGGTTTTCTGCTAATTTCCAGATTAATTCTCTCCGTTTTTTATACACACTATTCAAGCTTTTAAACCACATGTCTGAACATTTTAAAGCCTCAATTGCTCCTTTTTGAATGCCATAAAACATTCCTGAATCCATATTGCTTTTTACGCGTAATACTGCGTTTACAAAATCGTAATTACCAACTAACATTCCAACGCGCCAACCAGCCATATTAAACGTTTTACTTAACGAATTCAACTCTAAACACACGTTTTTTGCATTTTTATATCTTAAAATACTTATTGGCTTTTCATTTAATATAAAACTGTATGGATTATCATTTACTATTAAAATATCATGCCGTTTTCCAAAGGCAATTACGCGATCATAAAACTTATTTGTAGCATTCACACCTGTTGGCATGTGCGGATAATTGATCCACATAATTTTTACACGCTTTAAATCTAAACGCTCTAATGCTCTAAAATCTGGCAACCAATTATCTTTTTCATTTAAGTCGTAATAAATAGGTTTTGCTTCTAATAATTTAGTTACAGACGCATAAGTTGGGTAACCAGGATTTGGAACTAAAACCTTATCTCCTTTGTTTAAAAAAGCCATAGAAATATGCATAATCCCTTCCTTACTCCCCATTAATGGCAATACTTCTGTTTGAGCACTTAAATTGACATTATAATGGTTTTTATAAAAATTAGAAATTCCTTCTCTCAATTCTGGCAAGCCTTGATAGCTTTGATATTGGTGTGCTTTCTCATCTATTAAACTATCTTGAAGCAACATCGTTGCTTTAAAAGGTGGCTCTAAATCCGGACTACCAATACCTAAGTTTATGATTGGCTTTCCTTGCGCTTTTAAAAGCGCAACCTCTCTCAACTTTTTAGAAAAGTAGTATTCTTGAACACTCTGTAAACGTTTAGCAACTTCTATCATCATCTTGTATTTTTATATTCTCCCAACACTTTAAAATTTTCTGCCATTAAATTTATAATGGATTTAGCTTTTTCAAAGTCCTTATATGTTTCAAATCTTACATCAACAAAAAAAGCATATTTCCAAGGGGTTTCAATTTTTGGTAACGATTGTATTTTAGTAAGGTTGAGTTTACAATCGCTCAGCACATTTAAAATTGCAGCCAAACTTCCTCGCTTGTGATCTAATTCAAATTTTAGTGATGCTTTATTAACTTCAGCTGGCACTATTTCATCATTATCGCGCTTTACAATAACAAAACGCGTTTCGTTGTGTTTTATCGTTTGAATACTTTCTGCCAAAACCTTTAAACCATATAACTTTCCTGCATTTTTGCTTGCAATAGCTGCAATTCCTTTTATATTTTGCTCTGATATCTGTTTTGCAACATCTGCTGTATCCTTAGCTTCTACCAGTTTTATCTGCGGGTATTTTTTAAAAAAAACTTTACATTGCAATAATGCCATTGGGTGCGAGTGTACCTCTGTAATATCTGCTATAGACTGATTGCTTAACGCTAATAAATTATGCTGAATATCTAAATAATGCTCACCGACTATTCTTAAATTATGAGTATCAATAAGTGCATAATTAGGAATTATTGAACCTGCTATAGAATTCTCTAATGCCATTACAATAAAATCTGTATCTGCATTTAACAGACGCTCTACAGTACTGTCAAAAGACATACACTCTACAACTTCTGTAGTGTCACTAAAATATTGCTGAGCCACTTCGTGATGAAATGATCCTTTTATTCCTTGTATGGCTATTGGTTTTTTCAAATTTTTTATCTTTTAAATTCTGAATCTTATCCAGAATTATTTCAACTTCAAAAACACTGAAACAAAAAAAGTCTCGATTAAATCGAGACTTTTAAAACTATATTTTAAATAAAACATACTCAGTCTCGTTCCTTTAACTAAAAAAGAAATAAAACCAGTTATAATATGCTCTAGATATGTTCATATTCATTTTCCACATCTGTGGAAATCTATAATTATAATGCTAATGTAATTATTATTTTTACAAATCAAAATTGTTGAAATGCTTTTTTGAGAAATATTCTAAAGTTTTAAAGAATTATCAATATTTGTGATACACTATTCTGAATTACTTATTTTTGACTAAATTTCTTTCTATATGTCTATTGAAGTTCAAAACATTACAAAACTATACAAAAACCAAAAAGCGCTTAACAATGTTTCTTTTAAAGTAAACGATGCTGAAATTGTTGGTTTTTTAGGTCCTAATGGTGCAGGAAAATCGACCATGATGAAAATCTTAACCACGTACATTGAAGCTTCTGAAGGTTCTGCTAGTGTAAATGGTTTTGATATAACTTCCGATAAAAAGAATGTGCAAAGTAGTGTTGGTTATTTACCCGAACACAATCCGTTGTACACAGAGTTATACGTTAAAGAATATTTAAATTTTAACGCAAATGTGTATGGCACTCCTAAGTCCAGAATTAATGAAGTTATTGAACTAACTGGGTTAACTCCTGAAGCACACAAAAAAATTGGCCAACTTTCTAAAGGTTATAGACAACGTGTTGGCTTAGCAAATGCATTATTACACAATCCGGACGTTTTAATTTTAGATGAGCCAACAACAGGTTTAGATCCTAATCAATTAGTAGATATCAGAAACTTAATTAGAACTATTGGTAAAGAAAAAACCATTTTTCTTTCTACACATATCATGCAAGAAGTTGAAGCTATGTGCGACCGTGTTATTATTATAAATAAAGGAGAAGTTGTTGCTGATAAATATTTGAAGGATTTAAGAGATGGCCAACAGCAGGTTGTGATTGTTGAATTTGATTATAGAGTTGAAGATGCGTTTCTCTTAAAACTTCCAAAAGTAGATGCTGTAAAAAACACGCACGATTTTATTTACGAAATCACCTTTTCTACCAAAGAAGACATGCGCTCTCATGTATTTGATTTTGCACATGATAATGATTTAAAAATTCTACAACTAAACCAGAAAAACGCGAGTTTAGAAAGCTTGTTTCAAGAACTAACAAAATAGGCCTGCAGTAATAAAGCTTGTTATAGCAGTTTTTAATCTTTACCTAAATGTACAAGCACCTCTTATATATTGATATTTTATTCTTAAAACCTAAAAGTTTAAAACCGTTTTTAATGACGCTTGGCATAAACACATAAGTATTCTAAATTATTTATAAGATTTGTAGTATTAAAACCATTCACGGTTTATTCAAACAACAACTGTCCTGTATAAAACCGCTCAACTTCTACAATGGGAGGTTCATTTACAGAAATTAAATTACCTGTACTTTTAAGATTTCCTGTAAGCTTTTGTTGTGGGTTTACAACCATATCATTACTACTACGATGAAAAACATGAACGTTTTGAGCCAATAAGTGTTCTCCTTCAAAACGACCAGAACCGGAATAAAAGCCCACAAACAAATCTTCTACAACACCATTTATATAATAAAAGGAAAGATTATTGGACTCAATATTTAGTCTTTCTGAATTAATTTGAAGTCTAAAATCACCAACTGCAAACTCACTTATTCCATTAAAATCTTCTGAATACAAGTTTAGGGTATTGTAATTTAAAACTCCATCTGAAGAAATAGAGTATTGGGTTGATGTTCTTATTTCTTTAAGGTTTGGTGCTTCAACATAAATTTTAGTGATACCATAATCTCTTACATAATTACAAGAATTATGATCTGTTAATACCAGTTGGTTTCCAATAACTTCAACCTTAACATCGTTAATTAAATGTTCCCCTGTTTCAATAATCACTTTATATTCTGGAGCTTCTTTAATTATTAATTCAATATCTCTATTAACAATAATACGCTCAAAGTCTAACACAACAACCTCTTGCTGTATAATATTACCTGAAGCTTGAAAACAATCATTAACATCTTCGCTATTACATGCACAAAATAAAAAAAGCGTAAGTATGTATAAAATTATCTTATTCATGTATCTATAAAATTTTAAAAAGTGCCTTTACTAAATATTAAACTTACAGCCTTACTCCTACACCAAACTCAACAGCTTCAGCTTTTGCACCATGCGATTTTAGCGTAACGGCTCCAAATAAGGTTTTGCCAAAATAGCGCTTTAAACCAATCCTAAAATAGGTTCTCCCTTCAAAATCAAACGGATAATACACATAATAGCCTACTTGAGTTTCAACAGATATTTTATTGACAAATAATTCGTGCCCTACAAATAATCCGACGCGTTTATAGTCATCAGCTCTGTTTACATTTAATTCTGGATATGCAACCGACTGGTAATAAATTAGTTCTTTCAAAAAATTAGAAAAGAACACATCTGTACCCAACTGAATAGCGCTATAATGGCTTAATCGTTTATCTGCATAAGCCGAAAGCACATAAAAGGAATATTGGCCACTACCTATGATGTCACTTTCGTTAATACCAGACCTAAAAGCTAAATTATATTTTATCTTTTCAGTGAATTTATCATCAACACTATCAGTAATAAAATCTTTATCTTCTGATGCTAAATTGTAAGTTAAACCAAGATTAAACGAAATGGTATTAACACTTGTGTTTGGTGCCTTTACATTAGCATTAGAATAATGCACTAAGGTAACGCCGGTTTGTAAACCAAATCCATTAAAAAGGCGGTCTTTTTTATAATTAAACATTAGATAGGTTGAACTCAAAATATCAGATCCAAACGCAATATTTTTTGGATTTTCATATTTATCGTAAGGATTAGTACTATACACTAAACCTTGAGCAATACGCAACATTAAATGGCGCTTAAAGAAATAAAAATTGTAATGTCCGTAGAGTCCAATATTATTCCCTAATACATCATTTTTTAAATCTTGATACATAAAAGATACACCGTATTCTGGATAATTATAGCGTTGCTCCCAAACTTTGCTTCCGTAAGTTTTTTTATTAAAACTAAAAACAAAACCTTCTGGGTGACCTTTAATTAAATGAAGAATATCATTGTTGTGAAGCGCTATGTTTCCACCAAAATAATTGAAATCGAAATACGTATTTTTTTTATCGTCTTGTGCGTAGAGCACAACTGAGGTGAGTAATAAAATTATACTTAATAAATTCCGCATTGACTATTATTGAGCAGCAAAAATAATCAATAAATACAATTAATAATTGTATTCTAAAATCTAAACTATGACACAAAAAGTGACGCTAGCAAAGAAACAACTGTTAGCAACACAATTTGCACTGCAAATTTAAAATCTGACTTATGCTTTTTAATTAATTTCATCTTTTCTGAGGCTTAATAATACAGTACAAATATCTCATTAAAAGTCTTTTTGTTTGTTAATTAAAGCCTAAGAAATAGTTATCTATTTCTGTGCTTAATTAATATTATACACAGAATTAATTCTCTAATTTACAAACAAGAAATCTAACTTAATTACGTTATTAAATCTTCATTCCATTTAATTTTTCTACTTTTGCCTTATTAAAATTTAAGAGGAAAAATTTGTCTGATTGCAACCTCTAGTACTGAAACCATTTTCAGTACCTGTTCTTTAAAGAGCAGATTCTGAAATTATTTCAGAATAAAAAATGCTAAAGCAGTAAGTTATGTACTTCTCTAGCGACTTGTAATCTAAGTTTTTCAGCAAATAACCATAACCTAAACATAGGAATTTATGCCATATTTATTTACCTCAGAAAGTGTTTCTGAAGGCCATCCAGACAAAGTAGCAGATCAAATTAGTGATGCTTTAATTGATAATTTTTTAGCCTTTGACCCAGAATCTAAAGTCGCTTGCGAAACCTTAGTAACCACAGGACAAGTAGTGCTTGCAGGTGAAGTAAAATCGAATACGTATTTAGATGTTCAGAAAATTGCAAGAGATACCATAAACAAAATAGGTTATACTAAAAGTGCCTATATGTTTGATGGCAATTCTTGTGGAGTATTTTCAGCAATACACGAACAATCAGAAGACATAAATCGCGGTGTTGATAGAGCAACCAAAGAAGAACAAGGCGCTGGCGACCAAGGAATGATGTTTGGCTACGCAACAAACGAAACCGATAACTATATGCCTTTGGCCTTAGATTTATCGCATAGAATTTTAAAAGCATTGGCAGAATTACGTCGCGAAAATAAAGATATCACCTATTTACGCCCAGATTCTAAAAGTCAAGTAACAATTGAATATAGCGATGACAATACACCTCAACGTATAGATTCTATTGTAGTCTCTACACAGCATGATGATTTTGATGCAGAAGATAAAATGTTAGCTAAAATTAGAAAAGATATTGTTGAAATATTGATTCCAAGAGTAGTTGCGAACTTACCAGAACACATCCAATTATTATTTAATGATGATATAACTTACCACATTAATCCAACTGGTAAATTTGTTATTGGCGGACCGCATGGAGATACAGGCTTAACAGGTCGTAAGATTATTGTTGATACTTATGGAGGAAAAGGTGCCCATGGTGGAGGTGCATTCTCTGGAAAAGACCCAAGTAAAGTAGACAGAAGTGCAGCGTATGCGACCAGGCATATTGCAAAAAATTTAGTTGCAGCTGGATTATGTGAAGAAATATTAGTGCAAGTATCTTATGCTATTGGTGTTGTAGAACCAATGGGAATTTTTATAGATACATACGGCACTTGCCCTTTTAACTTAACAGATGGTGAGATTGCTAAAAAAGTAGAACAGCTTTTTGATATGCGACCAGCAGCAATAGAAGAACGACTAAAACTACGTCAACCAATGTATAGCGAAACCGCTGCTTATGGACATATGGGAAGAACAAACGAAGTTGTAAGTAAAACCTTTGAACAACCAAATGGAGAACCTATAACTTTAGATGTAGAATTGTTTACTTGGGAAAAGTTAGATTACGTAGATAAAGTAAAAGCTGCTTTTGATATTTAAAACTAAATAGACTTTATAAAATTTCACAAAAACACCCTAACTAATTATTTTAGTTAGGGTGTTTTAGGTTGTATAAACATACATTTCTATACTTTTAAATAGGTAATAAAAGAAAACGCAAAGGCATGCTTCTCGTCAACCTCATGAGTCGTTCTGTTCACTTCTTGCCATTTAGATTTGTCTATCTCAGGAAAAAAAGTGTCAGCATCTTTAAATTCAGAGTGAACACGTGTAATTTCAATTTTATCAACTAAAGGCATAGCTTGTTTATAGATTTCCCCACCTCCAATAATAAAAGGTTGTTTGTCTAGTCTTGCAGCATCAAGAGCATCTTCTAATGAATTGACTATAATTACTCCACTTGGCGCTTTATAATCTTCCTGTCGTGTAATAACAATATGCGTTCTGTTAGGTAGTGGTTTTGGAAAACTTTCAAACGTTTTGCGTCCCATAATAATATGATGACCGTTGGTTAAGGATTTAAATCGCTTAAGATCGTCACTTAAATGCCAAATTAAATCATTGTCTTTTCCGATAGCATTATTTTCTCCTGCAGCAACAATAATAGTTAATTCGCTAGATTTTTTTTTCCCTGGAGCTTTAGGCAAATTTTTAGCTTCGTTGTAAGCTTGGGTCTGCGCTATTTTAGTCTCTTCCTTTAGAAAGTTCTGCTTCAATTGATCAATACGTACCTGTTGTGCGCTAACTAACTTTTCTAGTTGTTGCTTCTCCCAGTCCTTACCCATAAATTTATTGGTTATAAAAACACTCACAAAGTGGTAAATAAATAAAAAGAACCATGCAATTATAGCATACACAAACCAATCAATACCTGCAATCTTAAAATCTTTTTTAATACCTAAAACAGTATTGGCCACAATTAAAAAGACAGCACCAATTAAGAATACAACAAAATGAATATACAAACGCTTTTTTTGTTTTATGCGTTTTTGAGCGTTTTCTATAAGCTCTAACTGATCTTTATCTATAGTTGAAACCTGTTTTTTCTTACCAAACATAATCGTAATTTAATAAGATAAAGATACTTGTTTTTTTAGTAAATCAATATTGTGAATTAAAGACTTTGAAGAAAAGCTTCTAACGAAAACGATATCATTGATAATCAGCCACCAAGCAATTCCGCTTAACACTAACAATCCAATAAATTAAGTGTTCATATTTTACATTCTAAATAAAAATTAATGGCAATTTTATGAAATCGATAATTCTTTAGCTTTTAAGCACTTAATCAATATTATATGCGCTATTCTTTTATATTTTTGTATTGTAATTAAATCTATTATTATGGCAATTAAAAAGCAGTATTTAAAAAGTAAGCCCGTTTGTAAGGTAACATTTTCTGTCCCTGCAGAAGCGGCTAAAAATGTAGCAGTTGTAGGAAGCTTTAACCAGTGGGATACTACAAAAGCGACTAAATTAAAGAAATTAAAAAACGGAACCTTTAAAGGCACTGTTAATTTAGCACGTGATAATTCTTACGAATTCAGATACCTTATTGATGGAGCTTATATTAATGACGACGAGGCTGATTCTTATGCTTATAATGAATTTGCAGGGGAAGAAAATTGCGTAATCAATCTATAAGACTTTTCTATAAAAAACATAAAAAAAGCGTCTCAATTTAGTTTGAGACGCTTTTTCTTTTATCCTAACAATCTAACCGTCATCAAACAAGCAAAGCGTGTATCTACAGGCTTTCCTTTAACGGTTCCTGGCGCCTTAAATCTAGGCATACGTTTTATCAGCTGAATCACATCTATAGCAATAGCTTTATGATGTGCTTTTACATTAATTTGTTCTGTTTTACCTTTTTTATTAATGGTAAATTCTACAAAGAATTCGGTGGTTAAATCCGTTGGAAAGACTTTATCTGCTAATTCGTAGTTAAAGCTCAATTTGATATAATCCATGATTTTATCAGATGTACACTTTTTAGTCTCCTCGAAACTTAATTCTTGTTTGCAACTTCTAAAAACAGGATACGTACCATCCTCTGGTTCTTGCGCACTTAAAGATAAGCTGCAAAGAAAGGCCATAACAAATACAAATAATTTCATAGAGAAAATTTAAACGGCAACTTTACCTTTAATATGTGGATGCGGATTGTAATCGACCAATGTAAAATCTTCAAATTTAAAGTCGAAAATATCTTTTATTTCAGGGTTTAAAATCATTTTAGGCAATGGTCTAATATCTCTAGACAATTGTAATTCTAGCTGTTCCTTATGGTTATTGTAAATATGTGCATCACCAAAAGTGTGAATAAAATCTCCTGCTTCATAGCCACAAACCTGAGCCATCATCATTGTAAACAAAGCGTAAGATCCAATATTGAAAGGCACACCTAAAAAGATATCTGCACTACGTTGGTAAAGCTGACAAGACAATTTCCCATCTGCTACGTAAAACTGAAAAAAGGCATGACATGGTGGTAAAGCCGCCTTACCATTAGCCACATTCTCTGAAAATGATTTAGACGTATCTGGTAAAACTGAAGGGTTCCAAGCTGAAACCAACATTCTTCTGCTGTTTGGATTATTTTTTAAAGTTGTTATAACTTCTTTAATCTGGTCTATTTCTTCACTTGCCCAATTTCTCCATTGATGTCCGTAAACAGGTCCTAAATCTCCATTTTTATCAGCCCATTCATTCCAAATTCTTACTCCATTATCGTTGAGATATTTAATATTGGTATCCCCTTTTAAGAACCAAAGCAATTCGTATATAATAGACTTTAAATGCAGTTTTTTGGTTGTAACCATTGGAAAACCTTCGCTTAAATCGAAACGCATTTGATACCCAAAAACACTTGTTGTACCTGTTCCTGTTCTATCGCCTTTTTCGTTGCCTTCTGTTAAAACGTGCTTTACTAAATCGTGATATTGCTTCATACGTAAGTCCTGCTAACGCAGGAATCTCATTAAATTAAACTATGTTTTTGATGCTAATTTACACTTTCACCGTGCTCAGTGTGATGATTTACGAAAATAAAAAAAAGCTTCAAATCATGTAACTTGAAGCTTCTTATTATATAAAAAGTTATTAACTATAAATTATAAGATTCCTTTTTTTCAAAGGAATAAATTTACCCTATTATCATCCCAGCAATTGTCGCTGAAATCAAAGAAGCAATCGTTCCGCCTATTAAAGCTTTCATTCCAAATTTAGATAATTGCTTACGCTGTCCTGGTGCTAAAGACCCAATACCACCTATTTGAATTCCTATAGAAGCAAAATTAGCAAATCCACAAAGCATATAAGTTGCCATAATAATAGACTTCTCGTACGTTAGATGCGTTGCATTTGCCGCATTTTTTAAATCTGCTAATTGTATGTAACCAATAAACTCACTTGCGGCTAATTTAATCCCAAGCAACTGCCCCATAAGTGCCATATCTTCTGATGCCACACCAATTAACCACATTAACGGAGCAAATAAGTAACCCAAAAGAAACTCTAAGGATAAACTTTTATATGGCGTATTAGCTTCTATAATTTCATTTAAAGATCTAAAATGCCAATCTATATTTAGGAATTCAACTGTAAATCCATCAAAACCGGCAATACCACCAAGAATTCCATTTATCATGGCAATAAAGGCAACGAATACTAATAGCATCGCACCTACATTAACCGCCAATCTTAGTCCTTCAGTTGTTCCGTTGGCAATAGCCTCTAAAATATTAGAACCAATTTTTTCTTGAGAGACAGCAACATCTGTATTAACTTCTTCCGTTTGCGGAAATAATATTTTTGAAATCACAATAGCTCCTGGTGCAGCCATAACCGATGCAGCTAATAAATGCTTGGCATAAAACAATTGTAAAGCTTCATCTTCACCGCCTAAAAAGCCAATGTAAGCCGCTAATACAGCACCTGCAACTGTTGCCATTCCACCAATCATAACTAGGAGAATTTCAGACTTATTCATTTTTTCTAAATACGCCTTAATAAGTAATGGAGCTTCCGTCTGACCTAAGAAAATATTACCTGCAACACTTAAGCTTTCTGGACCAGAAATCCCTAAAACTTTAGACAACAACCATCCCATACCTTTTACGACTTTCTGAATCAACCCTAAATAGAACAATACCGATGTTAAAGCTGAGAAGAATATAATGGTTGGTAAAACTTGAAAAGCAAAAATAAAACCGAAGGAATTAATATCTAACATCCCTCCAAATAGAAATTCACTACCTGCTTGCGTAAACCCAAGGATAGCAATAAACCCTTGTCCTATAAATTCAAACGCGGTTTTTACAAAATCTATTTTTAAAACACCAATAGCAATAATTAATTGAAACAATAATCCAATACCTACAGTTTTCCAATTGATAGCTCTACGATTACTACTAAATAAAAACGCAATAAAAATTAGAGTCATCATCCCTAGAATTCCTCTCCACAAACTGTTAAAAGAAAAGCCTTGATTTGGTATAATCTCATTTGTAATTACACTAGGCGTTACAACAATCTCTACTTCTTTTTCTTTAGCAGACACAAAATTGAACTGCATCTCTTTCCCTGAGAAGACTAAAGTGGAATCTGTAAGTTCTCTAATTTTATACCTTTCTATGGTATTTAACGAATCGTTTTTATACAGTACCAGCAAACTATTTTGGTACATATAATCTCCTTGTAAGTCATCAACCATATTAGAAGAAAAATTGAATTCTCCTTTGTTGAACTCCAAAGTCGTATACATACTTTCAGAATCTGTAGACTCCCATGTTTTTTCAAGTTCTTGTGCTGTTATTGACGAAAGCCCTAGAAAAATAGCTAGAAAAGCCTTGAAAAACTGATTCATATGTAATAAGTGTTAGTTAGCGTTTAGAAATTTCGTCTCTTATTTTGGCAGCCATTTCATAATCTTCATTATTAACCGCCTCTTCTAAGAGATTATTAAGTTCTTCGAGAGATTTATTTTTATAACCTTCTTGTTCTGCAGATGCAGCTTCAATTTCTTCAACAATAAGGTCGTCAACAAGAATACTATCTTGCTCTTCATCGTCTTCCTTTTTAGGATTGACTTTAAGATAGATTCCTGCTTTATCTAAAATATTTTTGTAAGTAAAAATTGGTGCCTGAAAACGTAAGGCTAATGCAATAGCATCGCTCGTTCTGGCATCTATAATTTCTTCAATTTTATCGCGTTCGCAAATTAAACTTGAATAAAACACACCATCAACCAACTTATGAATAATGACTTGCTTAACAACAATATCAAATCGGTCGGCAAAGTTTTTAAATAAATCATGTGTAAGTGGACGCGGAGGTCTAATCTCTTTTTCTAAAGCAATAGCAATAGACTGCGCCTCAAAAGCACCAATTACAATTGGTAGTTTCCGATCACCATCTACTTCATTAAGTATTAAAGCGTAAGCACCATTCTGGGTTTGACTATAGGAGATGCCTTTGATATTTAAACGAACTAAACTCATAATTTATAAAACACAAAGAACTGTTTAAATTTGGACTTTACCAACTGCATTGTGCAGATTTGGTTAATTTCCTCTATACTTTCGATAAAACGCAAGCGAATAAGAAGAATCTAAATTTAAACAGTCCTCATTAATACCGCATCTAATTTTTTGTGAATTGGCATTTAATATTACAAGGTAATAAAATTATGCGTTTGCAGCTTTAAAAGCTTTTAATTTTTCAATTAATTTAGGTACCACTTCAAATGCATCACCTACAACTCCGTAATCTGCAGCCTTAAAGAAAGGTGCCTCAGGATCGGTGTTAATTACCACTTTTACTTTTGAAGAGTTAATACCTGCTAAATGTTGAATAGCACCAGAAATACCTATAGCAATGTACAAATTAGACGCTACAGGCTTTCCTGTTTGGCCAACGTGCTCGCTATGTGGTCTCCAACCTAAATCTGATACAGGTTTAGAACATGCTGTTGCAGCACCTAACACTTCTGCTAGTTCTTCAACCATACCCCAATTTTCAGGACCTTTTAATCCTCTACCTCCTGAAACTACAATTTCGGCATCAGCAATACTTACTTTATCAGTAGCTTTATCTACAGACTCAACTTTAACACCTGATTCTGGAATTGATGGTGAAAAATCTTCTACAGTAGCACTACCTTCCGTTTCTACCAAACCGAATGAATTATTAGATAAACCAACAATTTTCACATCTGTTGTTATTTCAGTGTTGGCAAATGCTTTATTTGTAAACGCGGAATGTTTCACTGTAAATGGAGAGACACTAGATGGTACTGCAATAACATTAGAAACATAACCTGCTTCTAAACCTACAGCTAACAATGGCGCTAAATATTTGCTGTTGGCACTGGCACTAATAACCACCACTTTTGCATCTTCGTTTTTTGCAGCACCTTCTATAGCAGCTGCATATTTTTTAGCATTAAATGAATTTAAAGATTCATCTTTTATTGAAAGTACTTTAGACGCACCATAATTTCCTAGCGTTTCTGCGTTGTCTGCATTAACAGCAACTGCTGTAACTGAAGTTCCCATTTGGTCTGCAACAGCTTTAGCATAAGACACGACTTCTAAAGCCGCTTTTTTAAATTTTCCGTTTTCGGACTCTGTATATACTAGAATTGACATAAAATTTTATTTATAAAATTTATCCTGAACTTGATTCAGGAACTTATTACTATTTCCTTTAACTTTAAGAGGTTCCGAAATAACACTTGAACTCTGCTCAGCGTAACCTTTCGGAATAATTAAAGTTTATTAAATTACCTTAGCTTCGTTATGAAGTAAGTTTACTAATTCGTCTATATTATCGGCTTCAACCAATTTAACCGCACCCTTTGGAGCTGGTTTTTCAAAACTTACTGCTTTAGTTTCTGCATTAGCATCTGCAGGCTCTACAACCGTTAAAGGTTTTTTACGTGCCATCATAATACCTCTCATATTAGGAATACGAAGATCACTTTCTTCAACTAATCCTTTTTGACCACCTATAACTAAAGGTAAAGTTGTGCTAACTGTTTCCTTACCGCCATCGATTTCTCTAACGGCCTTAACATTAGTGCCATCAACTTCTAAACTGATACAATTGGCTACAAAATTAGCACCAATTATTCCAGCTAACATTCCAGGAACCATAGCACCATTGTAATCAATAGATTCTCTTCCTGCTATTACTAAATCGTAACCACCATCATTAACAACTTTAGCTAATTGTTTTGCTACTGAATAACCATCTGTAGCCTCTGTATTTACTCTAATTGCCGAGTCTGCACCAATAGCTAAAGCTTTTCTTAAAGTTGGCTCTGTTTCTGCACCACCAACGTTAACGACATCTACACTTGCTCCTTGTTTTTCTTTAAACCACATGGCACGTGTTAGACCAAACTCGTCATTAGGATTAATAACATACTGAACACCACTAGTGTCAAACTTTGTATCTCCTTCTGTGAAATTAATCTTTGATGTTGTATCAGGTACATGACTAATACATACTAATATTTTCATATAAAAATGATTTATTTAAACGTCTTTTTTCTTGAGTACGAAGATAAAAATAATAATTTGAATTTTACTATGCACGCATAATATATTTTAGAAAAACACAATCTTAATCGAATAAACTATCAATTTTTTAAAAATTTGAAGATTTTTTACTGATTCTATTACAATTTCACAATTCTCTCATTGAAAAAATGAGTCG
Source organism: Winogradskyella psychrotolerans (assembly GCF_018860565.1). Taxonomy (GTDB): domain Bacteria; phylum Bacteroidota; class Bacteroidia; order Flavobacteriales; family Flavobacteriaceae; genus Winogradskyella; species Winogradskyella damuponensis. The sequence goes on along the minus strand of NZ_JAHKPS010000029.1, from coordinate 82,855 downwards.
AAAAAAAATTCAACTAAAAAAAATAATAGAACTTCTCATTTTTTTATTCGTTCACTTTAAATTTAATGTCATTATATAGTCTAGAATTATTATTTTTGCAGCTCGAATAAAAACAAAAGCATGAAGACAATTCAATTTAGAGAAGCTATTTGCGAGGCCATGAGTGAAGAAATGCGCAGAGATGAAAGCGTTTATCTTATGGGTGAAGAAGTAGCGGAATACAATGGTGCTTATAAAGCATCTAAAGGGATGTTAGACGAGTTTGGTGCTAAACGCGTCATAGATACACCTATTGCAGAACTTGGTTTTGCTGGTATTGCCATTGGATCTACAATGACGGGCAATCGACCTATTGTAGAATATATGACGTTTAACTTCTCTTTGGTTGGAATTGATCAAATTATAAATAATGCGGCCAAAATTAGACAAATGTCTGGTGGACAGTTTAAATGTCCAATTGTATTTAGAGGACCAACAGCATCTGCTGGTCAACTAGCAGCAACGCACTCTCAAGCTTTTGAAAGCTGGTTTGCTAACACTCCAGGATTAAAAGTTATTGTTCCTTCAAATCCATATGACGCTAAAGGTTTATTAAAAGCTGCCATTAGAGATGACGATCCTGTAATTTTTATGGAAAGTGAGCAAATGTACGGTGATAAAGGCGAAGTACCAGAAGGAGAATATGTAATACCAATTGGTGTTGCAGATGTGAAACGTGAAGGAACAGATGTTACTATCGTATCTTTTGGTAAAATCATAAAAGAAGCTTACAAAGCTGCAGACGAATTAGAAAAAGAAGGTATTTCTTGTGAAATTATAGATTTAAGAACTGTTCGTCCAATGGATAGAGAGGCCATTTTAAAATCTGTGAAGAAAACCAATAGATTAGTTGTTTTAGAAGAAGCATGGCCATTTGGAAATGTAGCTACTGACATCACTTACTTAGTACAATCAGAAGCATTTGATTATTTAGATGCTCCAGTTGTTAAAATAAATACCGCAGATACTCCTGCACCATACTCTCCTGTTTTATTAGCAGAATGGTTGCCTAATAGCGACGATGTTATTAAAGCAGTAAAAAAAGTAATGTACAAATAAATTGCAGTTTTCTGCGTTTAAAAAACTTCATTAGTAACCCTCTACCTAAAGTTTAGCATGGTTATTGATGAAGTTTATTTTTAATATGAAATTAAAATTATTTACACTTTTTTTTGTTCTAGGCTTTTTTTCTGCAATCTCACAGACAAAAGCTAGTGGATACGTGTTTGATGAAAACAACGTAGCACTTCCTTATGTTAATATTTTCTTTAAAGGTTCTACACAAGGTACCATTACTAATGAAGATGGAAAGTTTTATCTAGAATCTGATGAAACATGGGAAACCATAATTGTGTCTTTTATTGGTTTTGAAGTTTTAGAAATTCCACTAACCAAACGTGTTAATTACGATTTAAAATTTATATTAAAAGAAGAAGCTTCCTCTTTAGACGAGGTGCTTATTGTTACCGGAAAACAATCTAAAAAAGCCTCCGAAAATCCAGCGATTAGAATTCTTAAGAAAATTTGGGAACGTAAACGACAAAATGGTTTAAGTCAATTTAAACAATACGAATACGACCAGTATGAAAAAGTTGAATTTGACCTTAACACTATAGATAGTGCTTTAATAAAAAGTAAACTCTTTAAAGGTATGGAGTTTGTTTTTGAAGAAGTAGATACTTCAAACGTTACTGGAAAAACGTATTTGCCTATTTTCTTAAACGAATCTGTTAAAAAAATATCTGGCGATAATATTCTTAAGAAAGAACGAGAAGATTTATTAGGAAATAAAAACTCAGGATTTAGCAACAACCAAATCATTATAGACTTTATAGACGATTTATATTCCGAGTATAATGTCTATGATAATTACCTAAAGTTTTTTGATAAGAGCTTTGTAAGCCCATTAAGTAGAACAGGTATCCAAACCTATAATTACGTATTGTCAGACAGTGCATTTATTGATAATAAATGGTGCTACAACATTATATATTATCCTAGACGAAAAAACGAATTGACTTTTAAAGGCGACTTTTGGGTTAACGACTCTACCTACGCCATTAAAGAAATAAACCTTCAAGCATCTAAAAGTGCTAATATCAATTGGGTAAAAGAAATTTATATAGAACAAGAGTTTGAAGTACTAAGCGACTCTTTATTTCTTATTAAACGCGATTATTTTCTTTCCGATTTTGCATTTAATAAAAAGGAACAATCTAGAGGTGTTTATGGTAAACGAACTACAATTTACGATAATTACAAATTTAATCAGCCTAAAGAAGACCCTAAATTCTATGATAAAGTTGTCTATGATTATGATAAAGACGTTTATAATAGAGAAGATGATTTTTGGGAAAACAATAGACTTGAAGCCTTAAACAAAGATGAAAAAGGGGTTTACAAAATGTTAGACACGCTTAAAACAGTGAAGAAGTTTAAGCGATTGTATAATTTAGGAAGCATTCTTGCTTCTGGTTATGTAGAATTTCCAAGCATTAATTTTGATTATGGTCCTATTTTCTCAACTTTTGGATATAATGAAGTTGAAGGTTTACGCTTAAGAACAGGAGGACGAACTTATTTTGGCCCCAACGATATGTGGAGGGTTGAAGGCTTTATGGCTTATGGCTTTAAAGACGATAAATTTAAATACGGCCTTTCTGGAAAATGGTTGCTAGATAAACGAAGCCGATTAACCCTGTTTGGCGGAAACAGGCGCGACATAGAACAAATTGGAGCAAGTTTAACAAGCTCTACAGATGTCCTTGGTCGAAGCTTAGCATCTTCCTCTGTTATTGGTACTGGTTCTAATGATAAATTAACCAATATCAATTTAACCAATCTCGGAATGTCTATTGAAGCTGCTAGAAATTTCGAAATACGCTTAGATGGTAGTTTCCGTACATTAAGCTCTGCCTCTCCTACTTTTAGTTTAGATTATAATGATGCAGAAGCATCATCCGGAATTTCTTCTGAGGTAAAACAATTTGAAAGCCGACTCTCATTAGCCTTTTACCCAAAACGCCAAATGACAGGTTTTGGAGTTGAACGAAAAGAAAAAAATGACAATTTCGCAAGATTATTTGCACAAGTAAGTCGTGGAGATCGCAGTTGGTTTAACAGTGATTTTGATTATACAAAAGTACAATTCTCATATATACAACCATGGCAAGTTGGTGGTTTTGGCCGTTTAACAACATCTATCGAAGCAGGTAAAACTTATGGAGAAGTTCCGCTTTCGCTACTAAATATTGTACCAGGGAACCAGACCTATTTTTCAATTTATAATACCTTTTCTCAACTTGACTTCTATGAGTTTGTTACAGACACATATACATCAATGCATGTAGAGCATAATTTTAATGGACGTCTATTTTCACGCATTCCATTTTTAAAGAAATATAATTTAAGAGCTATTTTAAGTTTAAGAGGTGTTTGGGGTGAATTATCTCAAGAAAACAGAGACCTTAGCATTACTGGCAATCCTGTTGAATTTACATTGGTTGCTCCAGATTCACGAATCTATTACGAGTATAGTTTTGGTGTTGCCAATATTTTTAAAGTTTTAAGATTAGACTTTAACTTTAGAGGAAACTACCTAGACCGACCAGACGCGAGACCTTTTGGCATTACAGGTAGTTTTGGATTCTATTTTTAGAAACAGTAGAATCTCTTAGCGTCAACAATAAATTGAGATAGATTAATATCTACTCGAATAAGTCCGAGGACAAATACCTATCGCCGCGATCACAAATAATACAAACCACAATGCCGCTTTCTAATTCATTTACTAATTTTAAAGCTGCTGCTGTCGCTCCTCCACTACTCATTCCTGCAAATATACCTTCTTCTTTCGCCAATCGTCGTGTCATTGCTAAGGCTTCATCTTTACTAACTTCAATCGTTTGATCGACTTTAGAAGCATCAAATATTTTAGGCAAATAGGCTTTTGGCCATTTTCTAATCCCAGGGATTTTAGAACCATCAGTTGGTTGTACACCTACAATTTTCAGATCTGCATTCTGTTCTTTCAAAAAGGTAGCAGTTCCCATTATAGTTCCTGTAGTTCCCATTGCAGAAACGAAATGCGTAATCCTACCTTCTGTATCTCTCCAAATTTCAGGGCCTGTGGTTTTGTAATGCGCTTTCCAATTATCGTCATTAGCAAATTGATTAAAGGAGAAGTAACTGTTATTTTCAACCTTGTCAATAGCATAATCTCTAGCACCTTCTATACCATCCGGATGTAATGTCACTATTGCTCCATAAGCGCGCATCATTTGCACCCGTTCTTTGGTCGCTGTATCTGGCATTACTAGTTCAATATTCAACTTATAAATACTTGCAATCATTGCTAAGGCAATCCCTGTGTTACCGCTTGTTGCCTCAATTAATTTCGATGATTGATCTATTTTTTTTGAATCGAGAGCGCTTTTAATCATATTATAAGCAGCTCTATCTTTAACACTACCCCCTGGATTATTGCCTTCAAGCTTAAAATACAAACTTACCTTAGGATTTGTATTTAGTACTATAGATTTCACCATAGGTGTATTTCCAATTTGATCTATTAAGGTCTTGTTCATAATTACTTTTTATTTTTCGAAAAAATTTCAACTTGATGATTGTGAGTTACAATAGATTTTTTTGGAACAGATTCCGTTAGCCATGTATTACCACCAATCACACTATTTTCACCTATAATAGTATCACCTCCTAAAATAGTCGCATTAGCATAAATGGTAACATATTCCTCAATCGTGGGATGGCGCTTTGTATTTTGATGTTGTTTCTTTACGGTTAATGCTCCTAAGGTGACACCTTGATATACCTTAACATTATTATGTATTTCTGTAGTTTCTCCGATAACCACACCTGTACCATGATCTATAAAAAATGACTCTCCAATTGTAGCACCAGGATGTATATCGATACCTGTAATACGATGAGCATACTCGGTCATTAATCTTGGTATAAGTGGTAAATTTAATTGATAAAAAACTCTTGCCATCCTATAAATAGAAATAGCAAAAAAGCCCGGATAGGCTACATATATTTCTTCTATGGATTGCGCTGCTGGATCATTGTTGAAAATCGCTTCAGCATCTTTTTTTAAACTAGCGTATAAATCTGGAATATTAGCTTTAAAATCATTCCAACGTTTGCAAGGCATATTTTTAGTATGCGGACAAGCCATATTACGTATCGATACAAATAACACTTCAAGTTTCTGTAAAGCGTCTTCGGCATCGGTATCACCGTCATAAAACGCCTTAAACAGCAATTTTGTGAAACGCTGCGATTCTTCCTTTAAAGTGATTGAAACCTTAATAATTTGTTTATGTTGATTTATAACTTTAATTAAGTTCGAATCCATACTTGAATAACTATTTTAAATATCGTGTAATTCTATTGCACATTACAGATGAAACGAAATTAGTGAAACAATTTGACGAAGGAAAGTCCTCTTTAGTTTATTAAAGCTATTCCCTTCACAAAACATCAGATTCTAGTATATACGTTTAGAAGTATCACTCCATTTAACGTACTCAATTTATTCGTTATTATTCTAAAATAAAATCACCAGAATAAACTCTAGACTCATTCTAAAAAATCAGTAGGCCACTATATACTTAAACTCAAACATAATTAATTGCTTAACTCGCACAATATATTATCTTTGCCATGCTTAAATATGTAACAGAGAATATAATAACGGTTCTAAGAAAAATAGAACTCCCAAATACAATTTAAAACATGTCAGAATCAGAAGAATTAACTTTCGATGTATTAATTGAAATACCAAAAGGAAGTCGTAATAAATATGAATACGATTTCACATTACACAAGATAAGGTTTGATCGCATGCTTTTTTCATCTATGATGTATCCAGGTGATTATGGCTTCATTCCTGAAACTTTAGCTTTAGATAGTGATCCTTTAGATGTTTTAGTTTTAGGACATCAACCTACATATCCAATGGTCGTAATGGAAGTGAGACCAATTGGTGTTTTCCATATGACGGATGAAAAAGGACCAGATGAAAAAATTATTTGTGTACCAGTTTCAGACCCTATATGGAGTAACAATAAAGATATCAATGATTTAAACCCTCACAGACTAAAAGAAATTGAACATTTCTTTAAAGTTTACAAAGATTTAGAAAAGAAAAAAGTTGATACAGGAGGATGGGGTGATGCTGCAGAAGCTATAAAAATCTACCACGAATGTATACAACGTTATGATGAAAGCGAACACAAAAAGAAACGCACGTTTACGATTTAACATTCTTTTTTAGGAATCCAAAGTTTTTCACCTAAAAACTATTAAAAAAGCAATATCAATTAATTGATATTGCTTTTTTCGTAAAAATATGATTCATTTTATTACATTTACCTAGCTAATAACTAATTAAATTAAATATTATAATATGGAGTCAATGATGATTTATATGCCAATAGCTTTGGCACTTTTAGGGTTAATTTACATGCTTATAAAGCAATCTTGGGTAATGAAACAAGACGCTGGAGATGGTAAAATGAAAGAAATTTCAGATCATATCTATGAAGGTGCGTTGGCGTTCTTAAATGCGGAATATAGATTGCTTGCCATTTTTGTAGTCATTGTAGCAGCCTTATTAACTTTAGTCGCTTTCATTGTTCCAACAACGCATTGGCTAATTGTAATTGCTTTTGTTTTTGGTGCTGTATTCTCTGCTTTTGCGGGAAATATAGGCATGAAGATTGCAACTAAAACAAATGTTAGAACAACACAAGCCGCACGTACAAGTTTACCAAACGCATTAAAAATCTCTTTTGGAGGTGGTACTGTAATGGGACTTGGTGTTGCTGGTTTAGCCGTTTTAGGCTTAACCGTTTTCTTTATCGTGTTTTTCCATGTATTTATGGGAGGTGAGTGGACCAATACAATGGATATGACCATAGTATTAGAAACACTTGCAGGTTTCTCATTAGGTGCTGAATCAATTGCTTTATTCGCAAGAGTAGGTGGTGGTATTTATACTAAAGCTGCAGATGTTGGTGCCGATTTAGTTGGCAAAGTTGAAGCTGGTATTCCAGAAGATGATCCTCGTAATCCTGCAACTATTGCAGACAACGTAGGTGATAATGTTGGTGATGTTGCTGGTATGGGAGCCGATTTATTTGGATCTTATGTCGCAACCGTATTGGCGGCAATGGTTCTTGGAAACTATGTCATAAAAGATATGGGTGGAGCAGTTGATGACCTGTTTGGAGGTATTGGCCCAATCTTATTACCAATGGCAATAGCTGGTGCAGGAATCATTATTTCAATCATCGGTACAATGTTGGTAAAAATAAAAAGTAACGACGCTAAAGAAGCTCAGGTTATGGGAGCTTTAAATATAGGTAACTGGACATCTATTATACTGGTTGCTGTATCGTGTTTTGGTTTAGTAACTTGGATGTTACCTGAAACCATGCAAATGAACTTCTTTGGAGAAGGCTTACAAGACATTTCTTCAATGCGAGTATTCTACGCCACCTTAGTTGGTTTATTTGTAGGAGCAGTGATTTCTTCAGTAACGGAATATTATACAGGTTTAGGTAAAAAACCAATTTTAAATATTGTACAACAGTCAAGCACAGGAGCAGGTACAAACATTATTGCGGGTTTAGCTACAGGTATGATTTCTACATTCCCATCCGTATTATTATTTGCTGGAGCTATTTGGGCATCATATGCTTTTGCTGGATTCTATGGTGTAGCTTTAGCTGCTTCTGCGATGATGGCAACAACAGCTATGCAATTGGCTATTGATGCCTTTGGACCAATATCTGATAACGCAGGTGGTATTGCTGAAATGAGTGAACAAGAACCTATCGTTAGAGAGCGTACAGATATTTTAGATTCGGTTGGTAACACAACAGCTGCAACAGGAAAAGGATTCGCTATTGCTTCTGCAGCTTTAACATCGTTAGCCTTATTTGCTGCCTATGTAACCTTTACAGGTATTGACGGCATTAACATCTTTAAAGCACCTGTATTAGCGATGTTATTTGTTGGTGGTATGGTGCCAGTAGTATTCTCTGCCTTAGCCATGAATGCTGTAGGTAAAGCAGCTATGGAAATGGTAGAAGAAGTGCGTCGTCAGTTTAGAGATATCCCTGGAATTATGGAAGGGACAGGACAACCAGAATACGATAAATGTGTAGCTATTTCTACACAAGCTTCTTTAAAAGAAATGATGTTACCAGGATTATTAACTATTGGTTTTCCTTTAGTAATTGCTTTTGTTCCTATGATTTTTGGAATGAATAATTTAGCGATTGCTGAAATGTTAGGTGGTTATATGGCTGGTGTTACTGTATCTGGTGTGTTATGGGCTATCTTCCAAAACAATGCCGGTGGTGCTTGGGATAACGCTAAGAAATCTTTTGAAGCTGGTGTTGAAATTAACGGAGAGATGACGTTTAAAGGTTCTGAAGCGCACAAAGCTGCAGTAACAGGAGATACTGTTGGTGATCCTTTTAAAGATACTTCTGGACCATCAATGAATATCTTAATTAAATTAACCTGTTTAATCGGTTTGGTCATTGCCCCTATCTTAGGTGGTCATGCTAATGACATAGGTTTGGCCAATATTGAAGAAGACTTTTCTATTGAAATGACTATTGATTCTGAAGATATTGAAGCCGTAGCTACAGTTGATTACTCAACGATTAAAGATGGAGAAAAAATATTAAAAACCATTGTTTTTAAAGGAACTAAAACTCAAGTAGAGAATTCACTAAAAACATTTGAAGCATCATTAACTAACAAAGCTGGTGAGGTTGAAAAAGTGATCGAAAAAATAGATATTACCAAAGGATAACCCTTAAAAGTGTTACCCAAAAACAACCCTCAACATTTTAATTAATGCTGAGGGTTTTTCTTTTAGAATAATCGAAACAGGTAGGAATTTCAGTTATTGAGTTGTTTTATAAGTGAAAAGTAAAATGCATAATCAAAAAAAAGCGATATGAAACGTACGAACAAATTCCCCAAATTCATTTTTCTATTTTTATTTTCATTACTTACAATGACGTCTTGTCAAAAAGATGATAGCAATCCGGTAGGTGAACAACAAGAAATTGTTCCTGACGAATTCTCTGAATATTTCGGAAATGAAATTTCGAGAGATTTTTTAGGAACAGTCATCGACAAAAACCATCTTCCTATTGAAGGCGTTTTAATAACAATTGGTAATGATACTGCAATGACTGACAGCAATGGTGTTTTTATCATTAAAAATGCGACAGTACACAAACGCTTTGGCTATATCAAGGCTTCAAAATCAGGTTATATTCATGGCTCTAGAAATGTAGTACCCACTAATGGCACTAATAAAGTAACTATTATGTTACTTGACGCCAATATTACAGGCACTGTAAACAGTGGTTCTGAAGGAACAGTATCACTTGACAACGGAAGCTCTGTAAGTTTTGATGGAAATTTCATAAAAGAAGATGGGTCTGAATACGCTGGCACTGTAAATGTTATTGTACATCATTTAGATCCAGCAGATGAAGATATGGCCTTACAACGACCAGGAATGCTATATGCTCAAAACTCTGATGGAGCTGAACGTATGTTACAAACCCTTGGAATGTTGGCTGTAGAATTACGTGGAAGCTCAGGAGAAGAATTAAACTTAGCTGAAGGATCTACCTCTGAAATTAAAATGTATGTTGCCCCAAGTTTAATGAGCATTGCACCAGCAACCATTCCACTTTGGTATTTTGACGAAACCAAAGGCTATTGGATTGAAGAAGGTGAAGCCACCTTACAAGGCAATATGTATATTGGAACCGTAACGCATTTTTCCTTTTGGAATTGTGATATTCCTGCCAACGCTGTCACACTTTGTGTAACTGCTACAGACGATCAAAATAATGTTTTAAACAATCTCTATGTAAGTATTACAAGTGCTACATTTGGCACTCGTAATGGTTATATTAACGACAATGGAGAAGTGTGTGGTTTTGTACCTAGTGGAGAAACTTTAGAGCTAGATATTTATAATTATGACTTTTGTGGAAATGAATCATTACACTCGCAAATAATTGGCCCTTTTACATCAGACTCTGATCTCTCAATAACTATACCTGACAATCCTGATATTATAGCCGAAACTGTAACAGGAGACTTTAATACTTGTGATGACAATGCTGTAACAGATGGCTACGTACAATTAAAATACGGAGGACAAACCTTTACCGATGTTGTTAACGATGGTACATTTGAAATTAATCTATTACGCTGCGAAAACGATAATACGTTCAAAATAAAAGCGAGTGACTATGTCAACCTTCAAACAACAGACAGTATTAGCTATACCTTTACCACGCCATTAACAAATATTGGAACCATAAGTGCTTGTAACACGATTACTGAGTTTATTCAATATAGTATTGACGGTGGAGATTTAATTTATGTTTTAGATAATATAAATAGCCAGTTTGATGCTAACTCACCTAATTATAATGGACCAACTCTAACTTTAAGTGGTTCTAGTAACGACAACTGTTTTTATATGTTCGGGAAATTAGACGATACCACTTATGAAGGTACTTACGACAATTACAATTGGGATGCCAATGATAACAGCGATACAGGCTTCAATCTTCAAGAGTGTTTTGGCATGTCTAACACCAATAACAACGTCATTTACAATCTAACATCTCTTGGAGCTGTTGGTGAATATATTGATATTAATTTTAGCGGAACTTATGAAGACTATGATGGAAACCCACATTCTGTTTCAGGAGTTGTGCATGTTTTAAGAGATTATTAATTAACTTAAAACCTCAAAAAACAAAAAGCCTTGCAATCAATAAATATGAATGCAAGGCTTTTTTATATTAAAATTGTTCTTATAAAGTATAAGTTAACCTAAAGGTAACAAACCTTGGTAAAACAAACGTTTCAGAACTATAAACTGAAATGTTACTAGAACCATTATTTACTTCAGAATCTATATTCAATAAATTGGTTGCTCTAATTTGATACTCCCATTTAGCATCCTGATCTTTTCGGTAAGCTAAACTAGCGTTCCAAGTTTGGTAGGATTGTGTATCACTAACATTACTACTTTGACTTGTATAAGAATAATCAGTTCTAAACGTTAAAGCTTTCCACAAGTATGCATCAAACTCTACTGAAGGAGCATTTGTAATAAACTGTGTATCATTATCACCTTGATTCGTATCAGAAACACGATATAAATATTTTAAACTTACGTTTGGTGCTTCTCTAAAATTAGTACGCAATTCTGGTGTATAACTCTGAGAAAATGTTTCATTTACAGATCTTACATCTTGTACAAATTGATTATTCTTACTGTAATTAAAATTAACTCGCATACTAGCTCTTAACTTACCAAATGTACGTTGTATACGTCCAATAGCTGTAACACTCTCATCTGCGAAGTTTGAATTAAAGTATGTATTTGTTCTAATGACATTATCAAAATTAGTAAATGAACGTATTTGATCTATGTTTTTGTTATAATTAAGAATTGCAAAAACATTGGTATAATTAAATAGGTTAAAACTAAAGTAACGTAAGCTCAAATTATGAGATAACGAATTTTGTAATTCTGGTTCACCATACTGAAGACTGTTATAGTTATTTAAAACTAAACCTTCAGCTAAACTTGTAACATCCGTAAACGCATTTTTCATGTTATAACGAAAGGTTAAGCTTTCGCTCTTTTTAAACTGAATTTGTGTTTCAAAATCTGGTAATATTCTAAAGAAATTGTCTTCGTAAGTTTCACCAAACTGTGTGTTTTTGTTACCATAAGCATGCACAGAAAACCCTGGAGTAATTGTAAACTTACCTGTTTTTAATCGGTAATGAAAACCTAAATAAATATCACTAAAATTATACTCAGTGTCATTTTCATTTAATAACACATCTCCTTCCTCGTTTGTTAAACTTGCTGTTGGATCAAAATAAGAACCATCATCTAAAAACTGAAAGATATTAGAGTTAAATTTCTGAGTACTTAAAATAGTCCCTAAGGTTAAATTGATATTACTTTTTGAATTCAAAATATTGTAATAATCTAATTTAGCATCTAGCTGATTTGATTTTATACGACGGTCTTGATTCAAATCATAACCTAACTGATCTCTATCTAGTCCTAAACTCAAAGCTGTATTATCAAAAGCATCTCTATCACTAGGATCTATAGCATTATTATTTGTAGGGTCGTTTACTAAAATGGCATTGTAAAACGGATCTTCATCTTTTATTAAATGTTGCGCTTCAAAAGCAAAAATATTATTCTCATTTAGGGTGTAATAATAATTTACATTTTGATTAATACTAAATGGTTTAGCCTCATCTAATTGATAGGTATTTCCTACAACCGAAGAAAATTCATTTTGAGTTTCAGAATCACTAGAAATTCGACCTAAAACATCATAGTTTAATTGGTTATTTGCATTTGGCTTATAAGCTGCACTTAATTTTGCTAAACCTTGGTTAGTAGCCTCACTACCTGTCTGTATTGTTTCTTCATCCGGAATTTCTAATTCGGGATTTGTATAACGTACAAAACTTTCTTCACGAGTACGTAATCTACTACTATTGTAAATTATAAAGCCACTAAGATCTAAAGCTTTATTTGGCGAATAACTAAAGTTAACTGCTGCTAATTTAGATTCTACAGTTTGTGAATCGTCTATATTGGTTAATCCACTTAAGCCATTATCTCCAAGATTTAGACTTGTTCCGCTACTAGAACTTGGTCTTCTAAAACCACCACCAAAGTTTCGAAGATCTCTACCTGTTAATGCCACTTCGCCTGTATTATTTAAATCTCCAATAACATTAACACTGTATTTAGGGCTGTAATAAAATAGCTTAGGCTGCACTAAATAAAGCTCATCATTAGGAGATGGTGCAACACCTCCACCTGCAGTAACATCTCCAAACCAAAAGTTTTCTTTTCCTTCTTTTAGTTTAATATTTATAGCAACGTTATCTTGGTTATTTTGTACACCACTTAATTGCCCTACCTCAGCATAATTACGTAATACTTGAATTTTATCTACAGCATTAGAAGGTATATTTTTTGTGGCCAATTTTGAATCTCCATCAAAGAAATCCTTTCCGTTTACCATTAGCTTAGTAACTTCTTTTCCTTCTACTTCAATTTTACCTTCTGCTGTTATTTCTACACCAGGTAATTTTTTTAAGACATCTTCAAGCTTTCGCTCTGTTCCACTTTTAAACGAATCGGCATTATAAATTAAGGTATCTCCTTTTATGGTTACTGGCATTTCATAAGTCAACTCAACAGCATCCAGCATATTATCTGTAAGCATTGTAAAGTCTTTTGTGATATCGACTTCTTTAGTTTCAATAGTTTCATCAACGGACTTTAATCCAATATAACTCACTTGAATACTATACCTTCCGTTCTTACTTAGCGAAATAACATATTTTCCACTAGCATTAGTAATAGCATAGGATTCTAATGTATTGGTATCTTTATTAATAGCTATAATATTGGCTAACTCTAAAGGAGCTCCAATACTATCTTTCACAATGCCTTGCATTTTGATTTGAGCAAAAGAGCTCATTACTACTAAAGTAAATAGTAGTGCTAAAATATTTTTCATATAATTTGGTTGTGATTGTGGTATTTAATATTTGGTGCTTAATTTCGTCCTCTTCCGCCACCTCTACCGTTGCGTCCTCCGTACATTTCACGCATTTCTTCCATCTTTTTTGTAGTGATTTCAGTGTATTCTTCTTGCGTAACTTTTTGACCTTTTTTAGGCTTTTCTATCGTTTCCTTATCTGTTGGGTTTAATACAATCTTAGTACAAAGAATCGTTGTACGGTCTGCATTAACTTCTAAAATTAAACCTGGTAAACCCCAATAATTATCAGGCCCTTGGTTAACAGGAATTTGAGGAGTGTACCATGCTACAACCTCTATTGTTTTAGGTTTTGCAGGCTCATTTGAGTCAGTAGAATCTTTACCTTTCTCTCCTTCTTTACGTTGATTTCCATTTCTTGGTCTTCTAAAGCTCTGAAAATCAATTCCAGTAGGCTCTACCATCGCAGTTGCTTTAAAACAGGTGTATTGACCAATTGTTTTGGTTTCAGTCCCCATTTTCCATTCGATAGTTTTTAATTCGTCTTTAACTAAAAACTGCTTCCCAAAAAATTCTTGATCTTGAAGCATTTCTTTAGTTTGAACATTTTTATATTTTGGTCCGCCTGTCAGACTTCCTCCAAAACCTCTACGACCTCCGCTACCAGGTGCTTCTAACTTTTCTTCTTCTTTATAGATAGACTCAGATTTAGTAAACGTTAATGTAAACTCTTTTTCTAAAAAGCTCTTCATACGTTCTTGAATTTGCTTTTTACGTTCTGCGCTCATGTCTTGTCCACCAAACTGATCTAAATCCATGGTTGTTTTAGACATGTAATAGGCTTTTCCTTGAAAATCTTGAGCAAATAAATTAGAACTGGAAATTATCACAGCTAATAACAATGCAATTTTAAGCGGTAGTTTCTTCATCTTTAATGGTATAGCAAAACTCAATAATAGTTTTTTTGTTAATCTTATTATCATAAGACTCTACTGATGAAGAAAAGTTAAGTCTAGATTTGTTAAACTTGTGTTAAGAAAACTAACCTCCTATACTTATCTGAATCACCTCACCGCTTTTACTACCATTTCTGGGTGCATAACGCTCCATCATTTCCTTTGTTTTTTTATCCATAATGGCGTCGTATTCCTTCTGAGAAACTTCTTTACCTTTTGTAGGTGCTTCAATCTTAATTTTTTCTTCAGGATTAACGACTATCTTACTACAGATTACCGTTAGTTTTCCGTCGTGAATTTCTAAAATTAAACCCGGAAGACCTTGGTATTTTGCAGGACCATTACTTACAGGAATTTGAGGAGAATACCAAGCTGTAACTGTACGTTCTTCCATTTCTAGTTCTTTTTCCTCTTCAGTATCATCATCTATATTTGAATTACTGTTAAAATTGAAATTATTTTTAGGCACCTTCTTGGTATATGTTGCTTTAAAACACATATACTCTCCTATGTGTTTGGTGTCGGATTCTAGTTTCCATTCTATGGGAGAGATCGTATCTTTAATAAGGAATTTTTTTCCCATTGTTTCCTTGTGATCTACATAGTTATGATCTTTTATATTTTTATAAAACACATCTGACCCACTATTGCCAAAAGACATCTGAATACCTCCTCCTACTTGTGGCTTATCTAATTCTGCTTCTTGTTTATATAAAGATGACGATTTATCGAAAGTCAAAATATACGTTTTCTGAAACTGCTTCTTCATCATGTCCATCATTTGCTTTTGCATTGCATCGTTCATTTTGGTACTATCCATTTTAATATCAAAATCACGATGGGTTTTGTAAGTCGCAATGCCTTGAAAATCTTGTGCACTAACAGATGAAACGATCCCTATTAATATCAAAATTAGAATCCTAGTAATTGTTGTCATTAGTTTCTGTTTTTTAAATTATAAAATTTCAATGCTGTAGCTTTCATTTTTTCAATATTCTTTAGAAATTTCGTTTTTTCATTTGCCCTTCCTGTAATAGTATAAGTCATGTTTCCTTCTAAATTATCCTTAGCCTCTGAAAAGCTACAGTTTAAGGTTAAACTCAACGTTTCATTGTTATCCATCATTTCTAATAACTCATCTAAATCTTCCGCTTTAAAAGTAGACTCTAACGCTTCAAGAGAATCAACGCTAACCTCAATACTATACGCATCAATTTTTACTGATTTTTCTTCAACTTTAGATTGACTAAATCCAACAACAGAAACTAATAACACTAAACAAGTGAGCACTTTTTTTAGACTATAACAGTCGCGAATCTTTAATTTCATTTTTTATGGTTTTATAATTAATACCCTACAAATATCACAACACCAATTCGTTTTTTAGGTTAACTAGTGTTAACGTGTGTTAACCGATAACCTATACTTAATAATAACTTTATACATTTGAAACATGAATGATAAACGGTATCGCCTAATTTTATACACCATCATTGCCGTAATTATGGCTACCATTGGCATACAGGTCTATTGGAATTATAAAAACTACCAAACCAATAAACAACAACTAATTAACGACGTACAGATTAGTTTGGATAAAGCGGTAGATGATTATTATACCGCTTTGGCAGAGCGTACTACTTTTGGTTTTATTCTTGAAGGCGACCAACAAAAAAATGCTTTTGAAGAAGATGGAGAACTAGAAAAAATTTTAAAAACCATTGATGAATCTAAAAAAGAGTTTACAAATCTTGATGCTTTAGATACAAATACTATTGAAGGCATAACTATCTTTAGAGGGTTTAAAGCAGATTCAATGTCAGAGGCTCATAATAAAAAACACAAGCCCTTATCAACAGATCAATTTAAATTACAAATAGATAGCCTTAAAATTAACACCAAAGATCTCGAATTTAAAAATGCCGAATTTCTGACCTCTAAAGTGATGATTTCAATAAAAAATGACACGCTTGATGTTAAGGCTGTTGAAAGTCTAATAGCAAAAGAATTAGAGCGCAAGAATATTAATGTCGATTTTTATTTAGACTATAAAGACTCCGAACGCTATTTGGACTATTTTAAGGTAAACGGATACATACCCGAATTAGACCCTAATCATATGTCTGATGATTACCTTCAAACAGATACAAAATCTAGATTTCTACCAAAAGGTACTTTTTTAACCATTTTATTTACCAACACCACCAAAGCAATTTTATATCGTATTCTTGGCGGTATCTTAATTTCGACGCTCTTAATTTTAGCTGTAATAAGTTGTTTATTCTATCTATTAAAAATCATTAAACACCAAAAGCAACTCGCCGAAGTTAAAAATGATCTTATCAGCAATATTACGCACGAGTTTAAAACACCAATTGCCACCATTGGTGTTGCTTTAGAAAGTATTAATAGTTTTAATGTTATTGACGATAAAGAAAAAACTAAAGCCTACATTAATATGTCTTCTAAGCAATTAGACAAATTGAATATTATGGTTGAAAAACTCTTAGAAACAGCTACTTTAGACAGTGACAATTTGGAGTTAAACAAAGAGGCTATTGATATTATAGAATTACTAAACACTTTAGTAAATCGTTATAAAATTCAATTTCCAGAAAAGGATTTTAATACCAGTTTAAAAGTTGAGAACCTGTGTATTAATGTCGATATATTTCATTTTGAAAATGCTCTAAATAATATTTTAGACAATGCCACAAAATATGGAGGTGCTATTATTTCTATTGATTTGGTTCCAAAAGAAACAGGTATAGAACTTTTAATTTCAGATAATGGCAATACTCTAAGTAAAGCAAACAAAGACCGAATTTTTGAAAAATTCTATCGTGTTCCAAAAGGGAATACACACGATGTAAAAGGATTTGGTATTGGTTTATATTACACTAAAACTATTATAGACAAACACAATGGGTCTATCTCCTTAGAACTCAATAAAAATTTAACCACATTTAAAATCACACTTCCAAATGGCTGATCACATAAAAGTTTTATTAGCTGAAGACGAAGCTGCGCTCGGACAAATCATTAAAGAAAGTCTAGAAACACGAGATTTTAAAGTCGTTTTATGCGATAATGGAGAAAAAGCATTTGAAAAATTCAAATCTGAAGCACTAGACATTTTAATTTTAGATGTAATGATGCCTAAAAAAGACGGCTTCACTTTAGCAAAAGAAATTAGAACCATTGATGATGATATTCCTATTATTTTTTTAACAGCAAAATCGCAAACTGCCGATGTTGTAGAAGGGTTTTCAATTGGAGGAAATGACTATCTAAAAAAGCCCTTTAGCATAGAAGAACTTATAGTACGAATTCATAATTTAATAAGCAGGTCTAAAACACAAAAAACAACAAAAGTCTTAAAAATAGGTACTTATACTTTTGATTTCCCCAAACAACAACTTCTTTACAAGTCTGAAAATCCTATTCAATTAACTCATAGAGAAGCACATCTTTTATTTCATTTAATAAAAAACAAAAATCAGGTTTTAGACCGCTCTTTAATATTAAATAAACTTTGGGGAACCGATGATTTTTTTACGACAAGAAGCATGGATGTTTTTATTACAAAATTGCGTAAAAAACTAAAGAAGGATCAAAGTATACAAATCATTAATGTTCGTGGGTTTGGGTATAAATTAACGGATTGATTTTAGCTTAGCAGCCAAGTTTAAACCTTTCAGGTTTTAAAAACCTAAAAGATCTTGACACAAAGTCTGACACAATTTTTGTATTTTTCAAGCTTATTCGCCCACAATCATGCAAAAATTAGTGTATTTGTTTTTTCTCTTTAGTTTATTTTGCTTTTCACAAGAGAAAACGCAACAACGAATTACTGCTACTCTAAAAGATTCTATAAAAATTGAAACCAAAGCTATTTTTGGCATTGACAACTTTGGAACACTTTACTATACTACAGAAAACAATTCATTTAATAAAAAAACAAAGGATACCACCATTACTTATGCCAATTTCCAACTTGGAGAAATCACATCGGCAAACACGTTTAACCCTTTAAAAATAAGCCTATTTTATAAAGATTTTAATACAGTTATAATTTTAGACAATCGTTTAGCCGAAATTTCAAAAGTAGATTTTAATACCATTCACCCATACAAAAGTGTCTCTTTTGTCTCTTCTGGTTTTGATAATTCGTTGTGGATATTCAATCAGGATTATCAATATTTAGAATTGTATGACTATAAAACTAATAAGATAAAACTCAAAACTGTTCCTGTTCAGTCTATCGTTTTAGACCTAAAAAGCGACTATAACTATTGCTATTTGCTTACGGAGAACTTTCTTTACATTTATAATTATTTTGGTAGTTTAATTCAAAAGATAGAGAATACAGGATATGAGCGTTTAGCTTTTAGTAAAGCATATTTGCTTTTAAAGAAGGCTGAAAAACTTTATTTCTTAGAAAAAAATGGCTCTAAAATTAAGCCTATACAACATCCAAAAATGTTAATAAAACAGTTTTTGGTAACCAACGAAACGGTGTATATTTACGACCAAGAAATACTACGAGAATACCAATTAAAAACGGAATAGATTATGCATGTTGCTGTTGCTGGAAATATAGGAGCTGGAAAAACTACACTCACAAAATTACTCGCTAAACATTTTAAATGGGAGGCACAATTAGAAGATGTCGTTGACAATCCTTATTTAGATGATTTTTACAATCAGATGGAACGTTGGAGCTTTAATCTACAAGTGTATTTCTTAAATAGCAGATTTCGTCAAGTCAACCAAATTCACGATAGCGGAAAAGATATCATTCAAGATAGAACCATTTATGAGGATGCACATATTTTTGCTCCCAACTTACATGCTATGGGCTTAATGACAAATCGCGATTTTGAAAACTATTCTTCGCTATTTGAGTTAATGGAATCTTTTGTAAAAGGGCCTGATTTATTGATTTACTTACGCAGTTCTATTCCTAATTTGGTCGCTCAAATTCACAAAAGAGGTCGCGATTACGAAAACACTATCAGCATAGATTATTTAAGTCGCTTAAACGAGCGCTACGAAGCTTGGATTTCTAAATACAATAAAGGTAATTTATTGATTATTGATGTAGACAATCTTGATTTTGTAGCGAACCCTGAAGATTTAGGTGATATTATTAATAGAATTGATGCTGAGATTAATGGCTTATTTTAGGTGACTCTTACACTCTATTTTCTCAAGGCCATTACATTTACTTTTGTCTCATGGACGATTGGGTTAATAGTTAATAATGCTATAAAAAACACCACATTCTATTCAAAATTATCAGCTTTTCAATTTATAAGAAGCGCAACTATTTATAATAGTCTTGGGTTATCTGCATTTGCTTGGGTTATAAAAAACAGCTTCTTTAAAATCTTCAATCAAAATATAAAACTAAAAAAAAGAGCTTCTCGTGAAGATCTAAAACAGATTAGAAATGAAATGGTTTATGCCGAAATTGGACATATTATTGGCTTCATTTTTATACTTATTATTATAGGTTTACAAATAGGGAATAAAGCTTACTCCTTTGCTCTAATATTGTTTGTTTTTAATGTAATATTTAATCTATATCCTTCATTATTACAACAGAAAAACAAAAAAAGAATAGACAACATCCTTAAACAATAAATCCGTGTTCCCTAGCATATTCAATTGCCTGTTGACTATTTTCTACAAGCAAAACTGGTGTTAAGCTATAAGTTTCTATCAAGCGTCTTACCCGTAACATTTTCTTTTTGTGCTTAACACTCCGTAGATAAATAGCAAGAATTCTATTTGGGAATTTTTCTGCTACTTCTATATAAATATCTGGATCATGCTCGCCACTATCACCTATTAAAATAAAAGGCAAATCTGGATACGTTTTAAGAAGGTTCAAAATCTCTTTTTGTTTCTGAGGCTTATCACCTAATTCCTTTTTCTTTAAAGCCTCGCTAACGCTACGCAATAAGATAGGTCCTTTTGGAAAATCGTTCTGCTTTAGAAAGAGTTCTAAATAACGGTATAAATTCCACGGACTATGACTAACGTAAAAAATAGGATTGGCATTATCACCAGATGAGCCTCGATGTAATTTATGAAAAAATTCTACCGAGCCCTCTAAAGGAATTCTACTTTTAGCACTTTTAAAAATAGAATTATAAATTAATCTCCACTTTAATAAAGACACAACTCCTGTATGCAAAATTGTATCATCAATATCGCTTGCCACACCAAATTTCGCTTTACTTGAAGGAATTAATAATTCTCCCGGAAATCGATTTTGATTCTGTATGCTACGTTTTATATTGACGTCATTATAAGATAATTCAAAAGACAACCAACCCTCATCATTGGTAAGTGATTTTAAGTTTTCTAAATTAGCTTCAACCCAAAAATAGCCTTTTCTATCTGTCGTAGCTTTTAAAATGTTATTATTAGGTAGTTTTAAATCTAAACCTACATGCTTAATTTCATCAGTTCCAAAACGTTTCCAAGAATTCACGATAAGCTGCCAAGTATTGTTAGCCTCTAAATCTATTGATTCATCTTCTAATGCTCTACCTCTAGCATAAAAATGAGAATCTGTTCCATAACTTTGAAATGCAATAATCTGTAAAGGGTCTTTTTTTAACCAGCTCAATTATCTATTTTTTTATGTTTTTCAAGATACTAAAATCACTTCATTACAAAAGCAATAGCACGTTTAATTCGTTAGGCTAATGTTAAATATTTATCACCTTTATAATATTCCTAGTATTTTAGTCAAATCAAGAAACTAACGCAACTTAAACCCAACCACAACGCATGCAAAAATTAATACTCCTACTCCTATTAAGCTTATCTTGTAGTTTAATAACCGCACAGAACAACGAAAAAGAAAATCTAACACCAACACCTAACTATAGAGCAGCAGCTAAATTTTCTCCAACAAATTTAGCAAAACTGGTACATTCAACGTCTGTAAATCCACATTGGTTAAAAAATGGAAATCGATTTTGGTACCAATACAAAACAACTGAAGGCTCTAAATACTATATTGTAGATGCAGACAAACGCAGTAAAAAAGAACTTTTTGACAATGAAAAGATGGCAAAATGGCTCACTGAAATCACAAAAGACCCTTATGATGCTAAACATTTACCAAAATTTAACTTTGAGTTTGTAAAAAATGAAACAGCAATACGTTTCTATGTAACATCTACTGAAAAAGTAGACGAAGCAAAAGATAACGACGACGACGATAACGATATTGAAAACAACATAGACACCGACTCTACCAAAACAAAGAAAAAAGGCAAAGCTAAAAAGCCTAAAAAAGTCAACAAGGTTTACCATTTTGAATACCAACTTGGTGGCAATGGCTTAACCGTCTTAGATAATAAGAAGAAGAAAAAAGAAGATTGGAAAAAATGGGCAAACATTGCTCCAGACAGTTCTGTAGTCTTATTTTCTAAACATTACAATTTGTATTGGATGGATAAGGAAAATTTTCTCAAAGCGGTTAAAAACGAGAAAGATTCTACAATAATTGAGAACCAATGGACTACTGATGGGGAAGAAAATTATGATTTTGGTGGAAGTAGCCGTGGAGAAAACAATGAAACCAAATTAAAGAATAAAGACAAACGTAAATATGTTCGTGGTATTTGGTCTCACGACTCTAAAAAGTTTGTATTCCAAAGAACAGATTCTAGACATATCAACGATTTGTGGGTTATTAATACAACATCAAATAAGCGTCCTACTTTAGAAACTTACAAATACCACATGCCTGGTGAAGATGAGTATTACAAAACAGAACTCCATGTCTTCGATATACCTTCAAAAAGTAATATTAAAGTCCAATTAGATACTGTTAAACAACAAAGTATTCAAGTGTATCGTGCGCCAAGATTAAAATCGAGTTACGATGATGATTTTTCACCTTCATTACTTTTATCTAAAAAAGGTAAAATCTATTATAGCACAATTAGTAGAGATCGTAAAAAACTAGATATCTGTGTGGCTGATATTAATACCGGAGAAACAAAAGTTTTAATTGAAGAACGCTTCAATACCTATATAGAGTCACGTCCGCTAGTCTTACTAAATAACGAAACTGAAATGCTACATTGGGCAGAACGTTCGGGTTGGGCACACTATTATTTGTATGATACAGAAGGAAACTTAAAAAACGAAGTGACCTCAGGCTCTTATCATGTAGAACGCGCTATTGGTGTTGATGAAAAAAATAGAACACTTTATTTTACAGCTCATGGTATTCCAAAAGACCAAGATCCGTATTATGAACACCTTTATAAAATTAACTTAAATGGCTCTGGACTGCAAGCCTTAAATCCTGGTGATTATAATACGAGTACGAGTATGGCAGACTCAAATGCTTATTTTGTAAATAATTTTTCTAGAGTAAATACCGTTCCTAAATCAGAATTAAGATCTCATACCGGAAAACTTATTATGAATTTAGAAGAAGCCGACCTATCACAATTAATGGCTACAGGTTATCAATTTCCAGAACCCTTTAAAATGAAGGCAGACGATGGTATTACAGATATTTATGGAGTAATGTACAAGCCTTTCGATTTTGATGAGACTAAAAAATACCCATTACTAGAATATGTATATCCTGGTCCACAAACCGAAGCTGTAAATAAATCATTTTCTGTACGTATGGATCGCTTAGATCGTATGGCACAAGTCGGATTTATTGTAGTCACTATGGGAAATCGTGGTGGACATCCAGACCGTTCTAAATGGTATCACAACTATGGCTATGGAAACCTTAGAGATTATGGTTTGGCTGATAAGAGACACGTTGCAGAACAACTTGCCGACAAACATAATTTTATTGACATTAATAAAGTTGGAATTTACGGTCATTCTGGTGGTGGTTTTATGTCTACCGCAGCCATGTTAGTGTATCCAGATTTCTTTAAAGCGGCAGTCTCTTCTGCCGGAAACCACGACAATAACATTTATAACAGTTGGTGGAGTGAAACGCATCATGGTGTACAAGAAGAAATGGATGATGATGGTAATGTAAAATACAAATACCTTATTGACAATAACCAGTCTTTAGCTAAAAATCTAAAAGGAAACTTAATGTTGATTACTGGAGACGTTGATAATAATGTACATCCTGGTGGCACTATTAGAATGGCAAACGCATTAATTAAAGCAAACAAGCGTTTCGATTTTATGCTTATGCCAGGTCAACGTCATAGTTTTGGTAATATGACTGAGTATTCTTTTTGGTTACGTGCCGATCACTTTAGTAAACATTTACTAGGAGTAGAAGCAACAGGAATTGATATCACCGAAATAAACAGAGATCAACCTAAAACAAAACCTTAGCACACTACTATATTTGAGATAAAAATAAAACCACGTTCCTTAGCGTGGTTTTTTTATGTTTATATAGAAACACTAACATTACAACTTAGTGCTATTTAAAAATTTTGATAACATTTCTTTTCTTTAATTTTGCAACATGATAAAAGCCTTACAATTACGCATTAATTTACAGCAAGAAAGACAACCCGATGGTTTGCTAAACAAAGCAGCCTACGATTTGGGAATGAAATCTTCCGAAATTTCAGGAATTAAAATTCTTAGAAAATCGATTGATGCACGGAAGCGAAATATCATGTTCAACTATAAAGTTGAAGTTTACATTAATGAACCTGTACCAGAAACTTCAGATTATCATTTTGATTATAAAGATGTCTCTAATGCAAAACCCATTCATATTATAGGTTTTGGCCCAGCAGGTATGTATGCCGCATTGCGTTGTATAGAATTAGGTTTTAAGCCTATTGTATTAGAACGCGGTAAAAATGTGCAAGACCGTCGACGTGATTTAAAAGCCATTAACCAAGATCATTTTGTAAACGAAGATTCCAATTACTGTTTTGGTGAAGGTGGTGCTGGTACGTATTCTGATGGTAAATTGTACACCAGAAGTTTAAAACGTGGAGATGTTAGAAGAATCTTTGAAAACCTAGTGTATCACGGAGCAACAGATCAAATTTTAGTTGATGCCCATCCACATATCGGGACCAATAAACTACCAAAAGTGGTTCAAAATATAAGAGAGAATATCATCAAGTTTGGTGGCGAAGTTCATTTTGAAACTCGCGTTACTGATTTCACGATTAAGAACAATAAAATTGTGGCTATTCAGCTTAACAATGACAATGAACTTGATGTTGAAAAAGTCATTCTAGCGACGGGGCATTCTGCAAGGGATATTTTTTATTTGTTAAATGATAAGAAGATAAAATTAGAAGCCAAATCATTTGCCATGGGAGTGCGTGTAGAGCATCCGCAAGATATCATTGATGGTATTCAATACCACTGTAAAGGTAAGCAACGCGACGCGTTACTTCCGGCTGCTTCATACAGTTTGGTACAACAAGTGAATGACAGAGGTGTGTATTCCTTCTGTATGTGTCCTGGTGGATTTATCGTTCCTGCAGCCACAGCCAATGGTGAAGTTGTCGTTAACGGGATGTCACCTTCCAAACGAAACAATAAGTTTGCCAATTCAGGCATCGTCACAGAAATTAATGCTGATAAAGATCTTTACAAATACGAACATTTTGGAGCTTTAAAAGCACTCGAATATCAAAAGGATTTAGAACGTTTAGCCTTCACTGCTGGAGGACGTGGACAATCGGCACCTGCTCAAAGGTTGACGGATTTTGTAGAAGGCAAATTGTCTTCAAGTTTAAATGAAACCTCTTACCAACCAGGTTTAAAATCGGCACCATTGCATTCATTACTACCCAAAATAATTGGAGGATCTTTACGCAAAGGTTTTAAAGCATTTGGCGAAAAAATGAAAGGCTACTATACCGAAGAGGCTAATATTATTGGTGTAGAATCTCGTACATCTTCACCTGTAAACATTCCAAGAACAGAAACTTTAGAACATCCTGAAATCGCTAATTTGTTTCCTTGTGGAGAAGGTGGTGGTTATGCTGGAGGTATTATTTCTGCAGCTATGGATGGTGAGCGTTGTGCTGAAGCTGCTTGTGTTTAGAATACGTATACGATATAATTGTTCTAATGAAGTTAAAACAGTCTTTATTCCTGTTTCTATCAGCAACGCAATCTTAATTCAATTTCAAGATATTATTCCTATTTTTGCATCTTAAATTGAAACACAAATGAACGCATATATATTTCCAGGTCAAGGTGCTCAATTCTCAGGAATGGGATTAGACCTTTACGAAAACTCACCTTTAGCACAAGAATTATTTGAAAAAGCCAATGATATACTTGGTTTTAATATTACAGACATTATGTTTGAAGGTTCTGTTGAAGATTTAAAAGAAACTAAAGTCACTCAACCTGCGATCTTTTTACACTCTGTAATTTTAGCAAAAACACTTGGAGACAGCTTTAAGCCGGATATGGTTGCGGGTCATTCTCTTGGTGAATTTTCTGCATTAGTTGCCGCTGGAGCATTAACTTTTGAAGACGGACTTAAATTAGTATCACAACGTGCACAAGCCATGCAAAAAGCCTGTGAATTGCAACCAAGCACTATGGCTGCCGTTTTAGGTTTAGAAGATACCGTTGTTGAAGACATCTGTAAAACTATAGCAGGAGTTGTAGTTCCTGCAAATTATAATTGTCCAGGTCAATTAGTAATTTCTGGCGAGGTAGAAGCCATCAATAAAGCTTGTGAGGCATTAAAAGAAGCTGGTGCAAGACGTGCTTTGGTATTACCTGTTGGTGGAGCATTTCACTCTCCATTAATGGAACCTGCTCGCGAAGAATTGGCTGCTGCCATAGAGAATACAACATTTAGTAAACCTAATTGCCCAATATATCAAAACGTAACAGCGTCTGCTATAACAGATGAAAATGAAATTAAATCCAATTTAATTTCACAATTAACAGCTCCTGTTCGTTGGACACAATCGATACAGCAAATGGTTGCTGATGGTGCATCACATTTTACAGAAGTAGGACCTGGAAAAGTATTACAAGGCTTAGTAAAGAAAATACATAGAGAAGCAGAAACGACTTCAGCTACTTTTGAAACTAACTCCTAAACCCAATCACTTTGAACAGATCACTATTTATTGTATTACTCATAGCTTTTAATATTGCCATTGATCAAATTTCTAAAGTAATTGTTAGAACAACAATGATTAAAGGAGGTAAAGGCCAAATCAATGTTATACAAGATTATTTTCAACTTATTTGGGTAGAAAACAAAGGAGCTTTTTTAGGTATGGGAAGTGATATGAATCCTACGCTTAGGTTAATCTTCTTGTTAGTTTTACCAACCCTTGTTTTAGCTTATGTGATATATTATATTTTAAAAACTAAAGAATTAGACAGATTAAGCCTTATTGCCTTTTGCTGTATTGCAGGAGGAGGTATAGCCAATGTCTTTGACCGAATTGTTTTCGGTGAAGTCACTGACTTTTTCTTTATTGATTTAGGCGGTGTTTTTAAAACAGGAATCTTTAATGTTGCTGATATGTCTGTTACCATAGGAATGGTAATGCTACTATTCAGTGGTGTTTTTAACAACAAGAAAAAAGAAAAGATTGCTTAACGCGCTAGTTTACAATCTTCGCAATCTTTAATTTCACCATAATAAGTTTCACGATATTTGTGAAGTGTTTTGTATGGAATACTTAAAAATTGTTTTTTGATGTAGGTGACTTTAGTTTGTAATACACCCATTTTTTTTGTGAAGCGACCTTCTGTTTTGGTCTCTCTTTTAATACTAATCAATTTCATGTTGTTCAATTATCATTCACTGCAAAGCAACGAAGATTGATGACCAACTCCAAGAAATGAATGTTAAAACAGGGTTAACCCCTTTTGATATTATCATATTGAAAATCAGACACTACAACAATTAACATATTCGCATCGTTGTAGCTTAAGGGTTACACATTCAATAATCAAAATTTCGCTTAAAATGGGCTATTTTTTGTAAATAATGCCGTTTTTCATTACAAAAGTGACGTTTTCCATAGTAGAAATTGTAATTATTGGATCGTCATTTACAGCAATAATATCTGCTAAATAATTAGGTTTAATTTGTCCAATTTTATCTTCCATTTGTAACAACATAGCATTGGTAACTGTTGCACTTTGAAGCGCTTCAATTGCAGGCATTCCTGCTTCAACCATATAACCAAACTCTTTAGCATTATCACCATGATAAAATACAGCAGCATCAGTACCAAAGGCAATTCCCACACCTGATTTATAAGCTCTACCAAACATATTTTGAATTTTTGGTCCAATATTTAAAGCTTTAGGAACAATAATTTCAGGATAATAACCCGAAATCTTTGCTTTATCAGACACAAACTTACCTGCTGTAATGGTTGGCACTAAATAAACATCGTGCTTCTTCATAAGCTCCATAGTTTCATCACTCATTAAAGTACCATGCTCAATCGTTTTTACTCCACCTAAAATGGCACGTTGCATCCCTTCATCTCCATGGGCATGTGCAGCTACATGAAAGCCATAATCTTTGGCTGTTTCGCAAATTGCTTTTATTTCTTCGACAGTAAATTGTGGATTTTGTCCACTTTTAGCCATACTCAAAACACCGCCTGTTGCTGTTATTTTAATTAAGTCTGCTCCGTTTTTATACCGTTGTCTTACTGCTTTCTTCGCATCCTCGACACCATTAACCACGCCTTCCTTTGGACCAGGATCACCCATAAGATTTTTACTAGATCCGTTTGTTGGGTCGGCATGACCTCCTGTCGTTGCTAATGATTTACCTGCTGTAAAAATTCTTGGACCAACAACTTTTCCTGCGTTTATGGCATTTCTTAATGCTATATTTACTCCAGAACCTCCTAAATCTCTAACCGTTGTAAAACCACTCATTAAGGTGACTTTCGCATAATTTGTAGAATTAAAAGCTACATCTGCATCATTCAAGGTATATTTATTAAGATAGGCTTTTGGACTCGTTTCGCCTTCAATATGAACATGCATATCTATTAAGCCTGGCATGACCGTTTTAGACTTTAAATCTACTGTGATATCTTCTGCACTTGTTGGATTTATATAGCCATTTTCAACCGAAATTATTTTATCGCCAGAAACAACAATAGTTTTCTTCTTTTGTACTTTACCTGATTTTGTATCTATCAATTTTCCACAGTGTAAATACGTGTTCTGTGCCGTAAGTGTTACTGTACAGAGCAATACTAAAATCCCAAGTAAAGTTTTCATAATTATTTAGTTCTTATTTTTTGTTCCCATTTCCAAGCAGAATCCATTGCGTCGTCTAAGGTCAATTCGGTTTTCCAACCTAAAACCTTATTGGCTTTGGACGTTTCAGCATAAGCCGAAATGACATCTCCTTCGCGTCTATCTACAATTTTATAATTTAAAGATTTCCCAGAAACGCGTTCAAAAGACTGAACAGCCTCTAAAACTGTACTTCCTTTTCCTGTTCCTAAGTTAAAAAACTCAAAATTAGAATCGTTTTTATGATTCAATAATCGCTGTAAAGCCAGTACATGCGCTTTTGCTAAATCTACCACGTGAATATAATCTCTAACACAAGTACCATCTGACGTTGGGTAATCTCCTCCAAAAACAGATAATTGTTCTCGTATACCAATTCCCGTTTGCGTAATAAAAGGTACTAGATTTTGCGGCACTCCAATAGGTAATTCCCCTATTTCTGTTGAAGGATGCGCTCCGATAGGATTAAAATAACGTAAAGCAATAGCGTTAACATCTCCATTTACTTTACAGACGTCTCTAATAATTTCTTCACCTATTTGTTTTGTATTTCCATAAGGAGATTCTGCAACTTTAACAGGTGCATTTTCAGTAATTGGCAATTCATCTGCTTGACCATAAACCGTACATGATGAACTAAAAATAAAATTCTTAGTATTTAAACCACTTAATTCCTGAAGCATATAAACCAAAGTTGTAATATTATTTTCATAATACATTAAAGGTTCAGCGACACTTTCTCCAACCGCTTTACTTGCGGCAAAGTGAATGACTCCAACAACATCATTATGACGTTTAAAAAAGTCCTGTACGTCTTGTTTTACTCTTAAATCTAATTTTTCAAAATGTGGCTTTTTATTCGTAATAGCAGTGATACCATCTAAAACTTCAATTGAAGAATTGGATAAATTATCTATAATTACGACTTCGTAGCCTTCGTTTTGTAATTCAACAACGGTATGCGACCCAATAAAACCTAAACCGCCTGTTACTAAAATCTTCATATTATTTATTTGTCTGTATAAAATTTAAAACTGTACTTGTGATACATTCAATTTGTTCATCATCAAGTTCTGTATGCATTGGAAGTGAAATCACAGATTGGATTAAGGCATTGGTAACTGGAAAATCTGATTCGTTATAACGCTCATCCATATACGCTTTTTGTCTGTGCAACGGAATTGGATAATACACTCCACATGGAATATTTTTTGATTGTAAGTGTGCTACAAGAGCATCTCTATCTACTCCTTTTAAATTAAGTGTATATTGATGAAAAACATGATCATCACTACTATCTCCATGCTCTAACCCTGTTGGAGTTACAATATTAGGATGATCTTTAAAAGCTTCATTATATTTTCTTGCTGTGTTTCGTCTAGCTGTATTGTAGCTATCTAAATGCGGTAATTTAGCATCTAAAACAGCGGCTTGAATAGAATCTAAACGTGAATTTACACCAACCACATCATGATGATATCGTTCGTACATTCCATGATTTACAATACCTCTAATTTTATGGGCCAAATCATCATCATTAGTAAAAATGGCGCCACCATCTCCATAACAACCTAAGTTTTTAGATGGAAAAAACGACGTAGAAGCTACATGCCCTATGGTTCCTGCTTTGGTTTTACTACCATCGCTATGTGTATAACTTGCTCCAATAGCTTGCGCATTATCTTCAATGACGTATAAGTTATGTGCTTTCGCTAATTCCATAATGGCATCCATTTCTGCCGGAAGTCCAAATAAATGAACTGGCACAATAGCCTTAGTTTTTGGTGTAATTGCTTTTTCAATCGCAGCGACATCAATATTAAACGTTACGGGATTCACATCTACTAAAACTGGAGTTAATTGTAATAATGCAATAACCTCAACAGTGGCTGCGAACGTAAAATCGGCTGTTATCACCTCATCTCCAGGCTGCAAGCCTAAGCCCATCATGGCGATTTGCAAAGCATCTGTACCATTGGCACAAGGAATAACATTTCTAACTCCTAAGTAATCTTCAAGATTTTTTTGAAATTGATGTACTTTAGGTCCATTGATAAATGCAGCACTTTCCATCACTTCTGCTATCGATGGATCTACAACATCTTTTATTTTTGCGTATTGACTCTGAAGGTCAACCATTTGTATTTTTCTCATTCTAAAGACTACATTTTAGTGTATAATAAAAAAAGCCAAAGGCTCTAAGCGAAAATACAAAATTGTAATGGCTGAGCCAATGCTTTTAATTGAAAGAAATGTATTTTAGCACAAATCTTTTTTTTGAAAGGACTCTATTCCATAGGAATTTACTTAGCAAATTTTGTTATTACAATTGCTTCATTATTCAATTCTAAATTGAAACAGGGAGTTATTGGCAGAAAAAACACCTTTTCAAGACTTAAAAAAACCATTACTCCAGAAGACAAAACCTTTTGGTTTCATTGTGCGTCCTTAGGCGAATATGAACAAGGCTTACCTGTTTTTGAAGCTTTAAAAGCTAAGCATCCTGACTACAAAGTCGTATTGTCTTTCTTTTCGCCTTCTGGTTATGACGTTAGAAAAAACGCAAAAATCGCCGATGTTGTAGTTTACCTTCCGCTTGACACCAAAGCAAATGCCAAACGTTTTTTAGATTTGGTAAATCCCGATTACACACTATTTGTAAAATATGAAATATGGCCTAATTTTTTACATGAAATTAAAAAACGTGACCTAAAAGCGATTTTAATTTCTGCTGTATTTAGAAAAGATCACATTTTTTTTAAATGGCATGGCAGTTATGCAAAGTCTGCGCTGTTTGCGTTCAATCATATTTTTACACAAGACGAAAACTCTAAAACATTACTTCATAGTATTGGGTATAATGCTGTTTCTGTTTCTGGCGACACACGATTTGATAGGGTTTCAAATCAATTAAAAGTTGACAATACAGTTTCTTTTATTGAAGAATTTAAAAACGACAAATTATGTGTGGTTTTTGGAAGCTCTTGGCCAGATGATGATAAATTATATATGGATTTCATAAATTCTAATACTAATGCAGATGTAAAGTTTGTAATTGCTCCACATAATATAAAGCCTAGTTATGTGGCTTCTTTAAAATCACAATTAAACGTAAAAACCATTTGTTATTCAGAATTAACTGAACATCAAAATTTAGCCCATTATAAAGTCTTTATTTTAGACACCATTGGGTATTTAAGCAAAGCTTATAGCTATGCAGATATGGCTTATGTTGGTGGAGGCGCAGGAACAACTGGTTTGCATAATATACTAGAACCTGCTGTTTTTGGCATTCCAATTCTTATTGGAAAGAACTACAACAAGTTTCCTGAAGCTAAAGAACTTATTAATTTAGGAGGAGTTACTAGTTTAGCGAGTTCTTCAGCCTTCAACGCTTCTTTAAGCGCTTTAATTACTGATGATGTATTGAGAAAAAAGCAAGGTAATATTACTAAATCTTTTATAGACTCTAATACTGGCGCTGTTTTAAAAATTATGGCTTATTTAGAATCTTAATTAATATTCTATAGTTCTAAACGTTAAATTAATCCTTGGTGTTTTTACTTTTTTAGTTGGAGGTAAGCGATGTAACCAATGGGTTTGAGTAGATCCTTTCATTACCAACAAACTGCCTTTTTCTAACTGAACAGAAACGTTTTGCTTAGTCGCTTTATGTTTAAATAAAAAATGACGTTCTGCACCAAAACTTAAAGATGCAATGGCTCCATTCTTTTTTAAATCCTTTTCTCCATCACTATGCCAAGCCATACCTTCTTCTCCACTGTGGTACAAATTAAGTAAGCATGAATTAAAAGTTTCTCCTGTTTTGGCTTCTACCATTTTCTTGAGTTCTAAGAGCTCTTTATTCCAAGGTAATGCCGATTTTGTAGTTTTAGAATAGGTATAACTAAATGGTTGATCTCCATACCACGCTACTTTTCGTTTCGTAATAATTAGTTTTCCAAAAATGATGGCTTTATCATTCTCCCAATCAATATATTGAAATAATTTTTCGTAATATTCTTGTGCTTTTTCAACAGTCATTATGGAGCCGTAATAATTGACTTCTCCATCAAATGGTAAAAGATTAGCATCTATTTCAGAATTAAATAAGTCCATTGTTTCAAAATCAATACAACCGTTCTATTTCTTCACAAGTCTTACAACTTGAGTAGCAGAATCACTTTTCAATTGCATAAAATAAATTCCAGAACTTAATGATGTCACATTAATAGTCATATCGGACTGTAATTTTACGGGAATTGCTTTTCCTAAAATATCAATAAGTTGAACTGATTTTAATACCACATCAGATTCTATTTGAATGGTATCTACAAACGGATTAGGATACACTTTAATTTTTGCCATTTCAAATTCTGAAACAGATAAAGAACATTGTGGGTTAGTACCTGCTACTGATGTAAAGACACCATTATCTATAGACCAATTTCTCCATTCTCCTCCACTGCCTGTTTCCCAATCTGAGAGATCAAAATAATTCACGCCTGTTTCTGTTCCTGGGACTTTGTAAACTTTGATGGCTTCTGCTCCTCTATTCCACGTTAAAGGAGAACCCGACACGCAAGTTTCTGGCTCAAAATCTGTGGTACAATTGGCTTGTAAAAAATAAACATACTCATCGTAAGCAGGATACTCTCCATACACATACGCTTTACCATCTGGTTCAACACACACTGCGGTATATTCATTACAGCCTATTCCAAAAGAACGTGTACCATTATCTGTTGCAATTCTGGCCAACATTACACTATGTCTTGCTCTTCGGTCTGGGCTGTCGTAATGCGAATCTGTAATCAGGTTATTCAAATTTGGTATATCTAAAAAATCATTTTCACCAATAGCGACTCTTGGATGGTATGGATTACTTAAAGCGACTTCACTAGACAAGGTTCCATATTGTGCAGAAAAATAATGACCTCCTAAAATAGCCAAACCAGCACTAGTACCACCAATGACTCCTTGTTTGGTATTCACAAAGGTATTTAGTGCATCTTCCATAGCATTATCCTTAAAATAACTGACATAATCGTATTGATCTCCACCAGCAAACCAAATGGCTTCTGCATCAGCTACTTTTTGTAACACATAAGAATCTGTAGCGCCAGCAACGTTATTGATAACAAATGTGGTTACAGAATTAATTGGCGAACTTAAATCTGAGGCTAAATCCGTATAAAAATAATCGTTATAACCATCGCTTCCTGATGCTCTAAGCACTACAACATCTCCTCCGTCTGCTTTATTTAAAAACCAAATCATAGCATCTTCTTGTTCCGTTGCTCCACCCATTAAACAAACTCCAGCTTCATGATTAGTAATAGCATCTGTATTACTTCCTGTATGATATTCTGTATAATCTTGAGCAAATCCAATTTGTAAACTCAACAAACATAATAGGGTAATTTTTTTCATGTGTTCTTATTTAATATTCTTCTTAAAATGAATGCTTTCAACCTAATCCTTAATGCCTCATGCCTAATACCTATTTCAATTTAGAATTCACTAACCTGTACATCAAAACTGCGGTTATTTTTGCTTGTGTTGCTACCGTATTTAAATCTCCGGTTTCATTAATTGTGTGGTCGTCTCCACCTCCTGTAAGCCCTAAACCATCAATTGCCATATCTACATATTCTGAAGTAAACGAAATATCTGCAGCACCAGCATTTCTTGGATTTACAGCTGTGACAGATCCAAAACCTAAATCTTTACTTACGGTATTATAATATTCTAACAACTTCACATTTCCATCTGTTTTGGTTAATGGTGGATATGCACCTGCTGAAAATGTTAATTCGGCCTTCGTTTTTGGGTAATTTTCAGAAACTATCTTTTTCATTGTGGCTTTAGCTTTAATCAGTTGATCTAATGACACGGCTCTTAAGTCTCCACGAACAATAGCCTCTTGAGATACTACATTAGATTTTCCAAAAGCATGTCCACCTGTTCCATCTTCATCGGGTTGTAATGCTGTACCTCCAATAATGAATCCTGGGTTGAAGGTTAAATCTTTTTCTTTGGCTAACTGAACGTAAAATTCATTTAAAATCCTAGACGTTTCATAAATGGCTCCTGCTCCAATTTCTTCTGTGAAAATTTGAGAAGAATGCGCAGGGTTTCCTGTTACTTTGAGTTGCCAATCTGCAGACCCCCTTCTTGAAACCACTATTGTCTTTGGGTTATTATCTCCATTTTCAAAGCCTAAAGCAATATCTGCGCGTTTTGCGGCATCGATTAAAGCTTTTTTAGACAATTCTAAAGGGTCCCCACTCTTTTCTTCGTCGCCTGTCATTACAATTTCTATAGACATATCATCTAAAAGTCCAGCATCGTGTAAAGCTTGCATGGCTAAAATGATGATAACGTCACCACCTTTCATATCGGCAACGCCTGGTCCTTTCATGATAGAATCGTTAAGCATAGTGTAGTCTTGAAAAGGACTATCTAATTCAAAAACAGTATCTAAATGACCTATCATTAAAAATTTTGGGCCTTTTTTTCCTTTTCTTGTTGCAATTAAATGTCCTGCTCTACCATAAGCATCACCATTAGTCAATTCGGTTTTAAACCCTAATTTATCTAATTCCTTTTGATAGAGTTTTCCCACTTCTTTTACACCTTCAAAATTCATGGTGCCGCTATTGATGTTGACTGATTCTTTAATCAAGTCAATAGCATTTTCTGTATGCTTATCTACCGCTTTTATTATGCTTTTTTCTTTTCTGTTATTTTGAGAAAAACCTAAAAGCGAAACGCATAAGACAGCAATAAAAAGTGAATTTTTAATATTTGAAATCATTTTTAATTTGTTTTAAATAGTCTTTAATTTTTCTTAATCAAGATCCTAAAAAGAAACACCCCTAAAGTCCCCTCAAGGGGACAATCTGAACGGTGAAGATTATAGAACACAAACATTATTTTATACTTCGCTTATTCTCAAAAAGACAATCCTTTCTAAGAAATCTTAAGGTTGTTAATATGTCTTGTACGTACTAATCGAACTATTAGGAAACCCTTACTTTAATCTATTTTGAAAGTTTCTCCTGGCAAATATAAGTTCATTATAAGGCCATGAGCTCCAAGTTTATCATTAAATGTGGTTTTTGATTTATCTGGATTTGTAAAAACGACGACCTGAGATTCACCAACCACTTCTATCGTTTTTCCAGATATTAAAATTGCTGTGGATTCATCAATACCAATTCCGGCTATTTCTGGATATTCAATCACCGCACTTAATAAACGATTATATCGACTTCGTTTTACAAAATGCTGATCGACAATAATGTTGGTTATTAATCCTAATCCTGATTTTATTTCGATATTCTCAGATTCAATATTTCTAAAGGTAGAAGAGTAATCTGGATGTTTAAGCTCGCTTCCTGTAATCATCATTTCACTCATGACGGCAGCTCCTGCACTTGTACCAGCAATTAGAGATCCGTTTTCATAAGCTTCGTGAATTAAAACTTCAATTTCTGTACCTTGAACGATATCCATAAATTTATTTTGATCGCCCCCAGAAATATAAATCAATTTTGCGTTTCGGATGGAATCTAATTTTGAAACGGTTAACACTTCGTCTTTAACAAAATTTAAACCATAAACATTATGAACTCCTAACTTATAAAATTGATTAGTTGCATAATATGCTGAAGAATCTGGTATAGAACTAGACATTGGTAACACAATACCGTAGCCTTCTTTATCTATTCCTGATTCTTTAACAATACGATCTACCATAGATGCTGGTCTTGAACCACCACCTATGATAAATAACTTTCCTTTTGCATCTAAATTTTGAGCACAACTTTGAATTGTAAACCCTAAAAATAGACTAAGCAATACTATTCTTTTTAACATCATATCACTCCAATTCTCCTATAACAATGCCTCTAGTATCAGCTGAATGTGTAAACCATGCTTCAGGACTAGAACCATCTAAATTAGCACGCATCATGACATCTGTAGCACGATCTCCCCAATAAATTTTATTGTCATTGGCATCGTAACCAATTCCGTAAACAACGCGACCAATATTAACTGCTAAAGTTGAAATTCCAGTACCATCTAAATTTGCTGATTTTAATCTAATGTCACCAGAAGCAACATATTCATCATAGAAAATTTTATCACCAACAACTAAAATACTTCCTCCTTCTATCGCTGGTATTAATTCAGCCTCTCCTGTACCATCTAAATTCTTAACCCAAACACCTCCATTGTAGTTAATCCAATACAGTTTTCTATTCACTAAATCTATAGAAAGCCCATCGGGATCATTAGTTTGTCCTGTAACAAAATCTTCAACCTGATTCACATCAGAATCATCAATATTACCTCTTTGAATTCCGGAGCTAGTATCCCAATATAATTGGTTGTCTTGGTAATCAATCGCCATTCCATTTGGTGAATCAACTCCGACTCTAAACTCTTCGAAATCGCTACCATCTAAATTAGATCTGTAAATTTTATCTGCTCCATAATCACTTATATAAAGCTTATGATTTACTTTATCCATTACCATCCCATAAGACGATTGCGCCGCAACTCCACTTAAAGGTGTAAAAATTGGTGCTTGCGAATTAATTAAACCTTCATAAACTTGAGCTCCATCTGTAAAATAAATAGGCACTCCTGTTGCACTTGGGTCTCTGATAACAATGGTTTTTGTGATTTCGTTTATTTCTAAGGATTCAGAAGTTGCAACAACTAAATTCACATTATAAGCTCCTGGCGCTGTATATAGATGTGTTGGATTTTCTTCTGAAGTGGATTGTCCATCACCAAAATTCCAATAATAGGTTACAGAACCTACGGTTTCTGGTACGATAGAATTATTGGTAAACGTTACGGTTGCAGGAGCAAACTCGTCGTTATCTATGGTATAACTATACTCAGGTACTGTACTTGCTGGTGGCACAGGATAATCATCATCGGAACACGACTGAAACATCCCAACTGTAAGCAGTAGAGCCACTATATAAATTAAGTTCTTCATCATTTTAAAGTTTTATTTTATTAATGCGATTCCTCTAGGACTTGAAATTCCTGTTCTTAAAACGACCTTATCTGTACCATCTAAATTAGCAGAGTATAATTCCCCAGAATCACGACCAGACCAATATAATTTACCTGCTTCATGATCGATTTGCATACCGTAGATTCTAGAACCTCCGTCATCAATTGTTTGAATATTGGTACCATCTAAATTGGCTACTTTTAATAATTCTTCATTTTGATCATCAAAATAAATCTTGTCGTTTACGGTGTCTACTAAAATAGCGTAGCCATAATTGCCTGTGATAATAACATTTGGATCTGTGCCATCTAAATTAACTTCGTAGATTTCTTCAATGTTAGCATCATACACGTACATTTTGTTATTCTCAACATCTAAAGAAATTGCTCTCCAAGACACTCCTGTCATTGAGAAGAATCCAATTTCTGCACTAGAACCATCTAAATTTGCTTTGGACACATTACCAGCATCATCTACCCAATAAATTTTATTTCCTGCAACATCTAATGCGATGGCGTAAGGATCGTCAATATTAGATGCAATAGCTTCGATACCAGAACCATCAAGATTCATTCTCCATATATTTCCAAAAGGAGTTGTATCAAAATCACTGAAGTATAATTTTTCATTAACGGCATCGTAAGCCATACCAACACCACCTTTTCCAACGGCATTGTACACATCTTCAACCGTCCCTTGACCATCTAAAATAAGTTTTCTTATATACTCATCTCCGATTGCCATATAATATAGTTCGGCTGGGTTTTCTGGAGCTTCGCCA
Organism: Winogradskyella psychrotolerans; assembly: GCF_018860565.1. Lineage (GTDB taxonomy): Bacteria > Bacteroidota > Bacteroidia > Flavobacteriales > Flavobacteriaceae > Winogradskyella > Winogradskyella damuponensis. The sequence goes on along the minus strand of NZ_JAHKPS010000029.1, from coordinate 44,146 downwards.
ATTACAACTTCTTTTGTCACCGTTTGCGAACCATACGCTGAACTTGCTGTTAAACTTACCGTAAATGTACCAGCTGACGGAAATGCAAACAATGGATTTTCTTCTGTAGATGTTGAATTATCTGCATCACCAAACGACCAAGAGTAACTATCTGCACTAATAGACGTGTTAGTGAATTGTACAGGAATCGTTGCTATAAGGTTTTCTTCATCTTCAACCATAAAAGATGCAGCAGGTGTTACTGTAATTTCCATATTAGAAATTGTAGAACCTCCAGCTCCTGTAGATACTAAACTTACTAAAAAGACATTACTAGTATCGTATGATTTTCTAGGCGAAACTTGATTAGACGTTGTACCATCTCCAAAACTCCACGCATAAGCAGTAGCATTTTGCGAATTGTTGGTAAACTGTATTTCTTCACCAACGGCAACTTCGGTTGCGCTAGCTGTAAACTCTGCTTGCGATTGTGGTGGTAATGGATCATCTTCTTCACAAGTAAAAAATGTAAACGATAAAACGGCTATAAAAATGTAGCTTAAGAAATTAGTTTTCATAAAATTTATTTTAATCATGATCGATAGTTTTTAGTATCCTGGATTTTGAACCATTCCAGAATGGTTATTAGTTTGTATTTCGTCTGTAGGAATTGGAAAAAGTGTTTGATTTGTACTAGTCACATTTGGTAAAACAGCTATGGCGCGATCTGTTCTTACCAAATCGAACCAACGTTGCCCTTCAAAAGCAAACTCTATACGTCTTTCTTTTTCAATGATTCGCTGTAATTGTGGAACTCCAGATTCTGATGTTGGTTGTAAATTGGCTCGTAATCGTATGTCGTTAATATCCGATTGTATTGCTGAAACTATTGGACTTGGTAAATTGGCTTCTGCTTCTGCTCTTACCAAATACATATCTGCTAGTCTTAAAACAATAAAGTTATCTGCTCCTAAGCTTAAATCATCGTATTTTATGGCATATGCTTGATCTCCTTCAAAAGCTAAACTGGCATCAAATCTTTCGTCATTTGCTTCATAAGCATCTAATAAATCTTGAGATGGCTCTACTTCTCGTCTTCCGTTAAGCGCTGTTGGAAAATTATATTCTGAAATACGGTTTCTTTCCAACTGTGAAAATGAAATTTCGAAAATAGACTCTGCCGATTCATCATCAGCGAAAATGTCGCTATAATTAGGTAAAAGCGTATAACCTCCGTCTGCAATAACTTCTGAAGCTAATGATTTAGCCTGAGGATAATCTTTTTTATATAAATATACTTTTGCCAATAAGGCTTTTGCTGCATATTTAGATGCTCTTACTTTATTAGTGGCAGGAGGTAGGTAATCTGAAGCAAAAATAAGATCGTTTATAATTTGATTATAGACCTCTTCTACACTATTTCTTGGTACATCTAAATTTCCTGTACCAACCGTTGGTGTGACTTTAATAGGAACTCCTCCAAAATAGTTTAATAAATTGAAATGATTTAGAGCTCTAATAAAATACAATTCGGCTAAAGCGACATTCTTTTCTTCTTCTGTCATGTTTGCAATAGATGGGACTTTATCAATCACGTTGTTTGCAACGTTAATGCCATCATAAGCGATACTCCAAATGCCATCTACAGATCCATTTTCTGGCAAAATGCTGTTGTTATCAACTTCTGCATATTCTGTTGCTGTAGCATCAATTGGGTGCGATAAATTATCTGAAGCTAAATCTGAAAATATACTAAACGTTCTTCCGTAATAACTTAGACTTTGAAACGACGCATAAGCTCCTAAAATACCTTTATCTATATCTTCTTTTGTTTTAAAGGCATCTTCTGCTGGTACCGAGTTTTGAGGTTTTACCTCTAGCACCTCACACGATAAAGCTGTAACTAAAATTAAGGTTATATAAATGATCTTCTTCATGATTTAAAATTTTAAATTAACACCTAATGTGAATACTTGCGCTTGTGGATAGGTAAAGAAATCTGTTCCTATAACAGAGTTATCATCACCTCTATAATTCACTTCTGGATCTAAGCCAGAATAATTGGTAAACGTGAATAAGTTTTGTGCACTTAAATACACTCGAAAGCTTGAAAACATGGTTTTTTCCATAATGCTTTTGTCTAATGTATATCCAATGGTTACGTTTTTTACTCTTAAATAAGAACCGTCTTCAATAAATCGAGACGATACACGTTTGTTCTGTGCAGATGCAATAGGGTCTGTTGTTGCTCTAGGAATATCAGTAATATCACCTGGTTGCTGCCAACGTCTTGTTATATCTGCAACTTGATTATCTCCACCTTGTAAAGACTCTAAGAATAATCTAGAACCATTAAACACATCGTTTCCATAAGATCCTTGTAAAAATATTGAAGCATCAAAACCTTTATAAGTGAATGTATTGGTTATACCATAAATAAAATCGGGATGCGGATTACCTACAATGGTTCTGTCATCTGAAGTAATCTCACCATCAAAATTAGTATCTGCATAAACAATATCTCCTGTTGAAGGATCTACACCTAAAGACTTATAACTATAGAAAATACCAATAGGCTGCCCTTCCATAATTCTATTTCCACCTCGACCAATATCATCAATTGGTTGATTGTTATAAAGTTCTAACACTTTATTTCTGTTACCTGAAATATTGAATTGCGTATTCCATGTAAAATCTTCTCCAATAAAATTTTGTGTTGCTATAGATAACTCAATACCTTTATTTTCTACTTTACCTACATTTTCGGTTATTGAAGAAAACCCTGAACTTGATGGTAAAGGTCTACTTAATAATAAATCGTTGGTCTGTTTGTTGTAGTAATCGGCTGTTAGTGTAATTCGATCTTCAAACAAACCTACATTAATACCAACATTAAATTGTGCTGTACTTTCCCATTTTAAATCTGGGTTCGGAATATTGCTTGGGTAAATTGCTGGCTGACCGTCATAAGAGGTGTTTCCGTATAGCTCTGAAAATAAAAACGGACTAATATCATCGTTTCCTGTAAGTCCATAACTCACTCTTAATTTTAAATCTGAAACAAGATCTTGATCTTGTAAAAAATCTTCTTGAATTACTCTCCACGCTAATGAAGCTGCTGGGAAAAATCCGGTTCTGTTATTCTCACCAAATTTTGTAGAAGTATCAAAACGACCTGTAATAGAAGCAATATATTTATCATCGTAATTATAATTTAATCGCCCTAAATACGATCTTATACCTTCGTCTGACGCATTAGCTGTAGCGGATACAATTGTTGCTGCCGAACTAATATATTCTAAATTATCATCGGCAAAATCTTGACCTCGAATAAAAGACGATCTGTATTGGTATTTTTCAAATGAATAACCAACCAAAGCTTCTAATTTATGCTTATTAAATTTCTTTTTATATTTTAAAAGGTTATTTGATACAATGTTAGATACATTAGAATACGTTTCAAATCCTAAGCCATTATACTTTGCTCCTTGAACTGTTTTTGTAGATTCATAAGCATGTTCTCTAAAATTTAAAAAATCTACTCCCCATTTTGTGGTAAAAGTTAAATCTTCAATAATATCCCAATCTAAATACACATTAGAGTTCGTTCTGTATGAAAAATTTTGATTGATGGCTTCGTTTGCAATTGACACGGCATTAGAATAAGGTCCACTTTGGTTATAAGAACCATCTTCATTATAAACCGAATAAATGGCAGGTGTAGAGATTCCGTTAGGTAATGGACCATGTAAGGTTTGATCGCTCTCAACGCGATTTGTTTTAGCATGTGTTAAACCTATACTTGTTCCTATTTTAACTTTATCTGACAATTGATGATCGACATTAACACGTGCATTAACACGTTGATAATCTGTTCCTATTAAAATGCCTTCCTGTTCTAAATATGTTCCGCTAATAAAATATTGTGTTTTTTCGGAACCTCCTCTTGCAGAAGCTTCATAACTATTAATAGAAGCTGTTCTAAAAATAACGTCTTGCCAATCGGTATCTATAGTGTTATTAGCTATATCTTCTGGAGTAAAAACAGTTGTTCCAGCCAAATCATTTCTGTATTCCATCCATTCTCTAGCGTTTAGCATATCTAATTTATTCCATGCTTGTTGCACGCCAGAATATACATTAACACTAACTACAGATTTTTGTTCCTTACCACGTTTTGTAGTAATTAATACAATACCATTAGACCCTCTAGCTCCGTATATAGCAGTTGCAGACGCATCTTTTAAAACACTTATAGATTCAATATCACTTGGGTTTAAATCTGAAAGCGCACTTGCCCCTTGACCAGAATAACCAATACGACCAAAATCTCCTGAAGTTACAGGAATACCATCAATAATATAAAGTGGTTGATTAGAGCCACTAATTGAACTTAATCCACGAATTCTTACTGACATTTCTCCGCCTGGTGTTCCTGAATTTTGTTGCACTTGTACACCTGCTGCCTGACCTTGAAGAAGACCATCTACAGAAGGAATTGGTAAATCCTTAACTGAACTGGATTTAATAGAAGACACGGCATCACTTAATAATGATTTTTGTTCTGAACCATAGCCAATAATAACAATCTCATCTAAAGCAGCACTATCTGCTATCATTTTTACCTCAACTGTGGTTGTATCGGTAATATCAATTTCTTGAGTAGCAAAACCTAAATACGAAATCACAATAGATGTTGTGTTTTCTGGAACTGTTAAGCTAAAATTGCCATCAAAATCTGTAGCAACACCAATATTTGCGCCTTTGATTTGAACTGTAGCTCCCATTAAAGGATTACCAGTATCGTCAAGAACTTTACCTGTAATGGTTTTTTCTTGTTGGTTTGTTTTTATGTGACGTCCTTGGTCTAAGCTACTAAGATTTTCCTTAACAACTATTTGTCTGTCGTTTACTTTATAAGTAAGATTGGTACCTTTAAGTGCTGAATCTAAAATGGTAGTAACAGATGCATTTTTCACATTTAAGGTCACATTATATTTTAGAACATTGTCTTTGTAAAAAAATATAAATTCACTTTTACTCTGTATATCCTTAAATAGTTCCTCTAACGTTACGTTCTTTACGTTTACATCTATTTTTGTCTGTGCAATTGTAGTATTTGCAAAAGCAGAACTCAGACCAATGGTTATTAATAGTAGAAAGACTCTCATAATATTTACCAAATTGTATCTTAAAGATTTTACGCTTCGCAAAGCATAAAGGTTCTCGTTTTTATTCATAATTTTGTTTTAGTGGTTAATATTGCTGTTTAATACAGTTGTATTGATTTTTTTAGCTAGAGGATGTTGGCGCATCTTCTAGTTTTTTTGGTTCGGTTTTTACTTCAAATCGTTTGGTTTTTAGTTAATAATTAGTTTTTTATTGGTTGTTAATTGATAATTGAATTGAGCAGATTCTGCTTCTTTAATGATTTGCATAACATGTTCTAAATCTTGATTCACATCTAAATATCCCGAAAATGTTTGGTTCGCTAAGTCTTTATCAGTGATAGAAATTTCAACATTGTAATAACGCGACAGCTTTTTCATTATCGTTTTTAAAGCATCATTTTTAAAGATAAAAACACCATCTCGCCAAGAAAAATAAGTTTCGACACCTACTGTTTCAGTATGAATCGTTTTTGCTTCTTTATGATAGGTAGCCAGTGTATTTGGTGTAATTTTTAATTCACTTTGAGAATACAACAAATTAGTATTCTTATAATGAAGATTTATACTTCCGCTTTTAAGTATGGTAAAAACAGCATCATCATCGTCATAATTACTCACGTTAAAAACGGTTCCTAAAACTTCAATATCTTGATTTTTTGATTTTACAATAAAAGGTTGATGCTTATTATGTGTTACATCAAAAATTGCTTCACCTTCAAGGTATACCTCTCTATTTCCCTTTAAAAATGTTGCAGGAAATATTAATTTAGAACCAGAGTTAATCCACACTTTAGTGCCGTCAGACAAAACAATTTCTGAGCGTTTTCCATAAGGCACAATTAGAGTATTGAAGACCATTTCTTTTGATTCTTCAAGTTTTTGATTGACAGATTTTGATTTTCCGATAGCTACATTTTCACCATTATTAGAATAGGTTATTTCTAAATTTTCATCTGTAATTTCAATGTTTTTATTGTCGTTTAATATCAGTTGTACTTCATTGGTCTGATGATCACTTGTTGAAGAATTAACGAAACTTTCAATTGGTGAATCCGTTTGATTTTGATGATTAAAAATTCCTATAGAAACTAGCAATAGTATTGACGCAGCTGCAAATCGAAAGGCATACTTTTTTATACGTCTTTTTTGAGCATATGTGTACACAGAACGTTCTATTCTGTGCTTTAACTTAGATTTCTCTTCCTTAGAAATCTGACTAAAATTGATATTAGATTTATTATCTTTCATTCTCTTGTATGACTTATTGAGGCTAAAGCTATCATTGAATATTTTATAAATATTTAGAGCTTCTTTACCTTAATAAGTAGAGAATAGACAATCCATAGACAAAAAAATATAAAAAATTTTAAAAAAATGTTTTAAGAAGACAAAACACCCCAACTAACATATTCTTTCTTAGCGTTTTAATTGCTCTATACACTAAGGTTCGTGAAGTTTGAACGGAAACATTCATAATTTGAGCAATCTCTTCGTAATCACGTTCTTCTGTAAATCTTAGAAACAAGCCTTTACGTTGTTTTTTACTAAGTGAATTTATAGCTTTAGATAATTTATAGGTTTGCTCGTTATTAAATTCTGTTTCTATAATTTCTTCTTCAATAGAGTTTGAATATTTATTGATATACACATCATCATTAAACACAAAAGCCTGATCTAAAAGCTCTCCTTTTAAAGCACTTATAATTTGATTTTTTAACGATCTAAATAAATAATACTTTACCTGATCTGTATTGGCTAAATTTTTTCTGTACTTATAAAGATTTAAAAACATATCGTGAATACTATCCATTACGACAGTCTTATCTGCACAAAATTGCACACCATAACTAAATAACTCATCAATAAACAAGTCGTACAAACCTCCTAGAGCATCAATATCACCATCTTTAAGCTGTGCCCACAATATAAGGTCGGTATCTTTATTTAATTTCAATATTAAGTAAGCTTTATTCGGTTAAAAAGTTGTGTTTTCATTAAAATTATAAAGTTTCAATTATAAATCAAAGATTTTACAATAACTGCCATTTCCTATTGACGACTTAAACTCTAAAACATTGAAGGTATTCTATTTTAAAGAAGTACAAATAAAAAATTATTAAAATATCAACTAACGGAAGAGTTCTGTCACACAAATTTGTAAAAATTTATCTAAAAAAAGTCCAAAACCAATAATCTAAACGTATATAGCACAGATGCGCGTCGAAAAAATCGGCAAATTATATTATTAATTCGCTTAAATTGCTATTTTCGTGCATTAACATAAATTAACACTAAAACTATTAAAATGAAAAAAGTTGTATTAAGTTTAGCACTTGTTGCTGTATTAGGATTGTCATTTACATCTTGTAGAGAAACTGCTGATAAAGCTGAAGACGCAGTAGAAAACGCTGCTGACGCTACAGGAGATGCATTAGAAGATGCTGGTGACGCAATTGAAGATGCTGTTGATGATGCTGGTGACGCTTTAGAAGATGCCGGTGATGCTATAGAAGATGGCGTGAACGATGCTACAGACGCTGCAGGTGATGCAGTAGACAACGCTACAGATGCCGCAGGTAATGCAGTAGATAGCGCAAAAGATGCTGCTAAAGATGCCGTTGATGGTGCTAAAGAAGCTGGTGCAAACGCAGTTGACAAAGCTAAAAAGACCGGTACTGATGCTGTAAACAAAGCTGCAGATAAAGTTAAAGGAAACTAATATCCTTTTAAACCCATAAGAAGAGCCTGATAAAAATCAGGCTTTTTTTATGCCTTATTTTGAAATTTACTTTGTAGACTCGCTTAATTTAAGTTCGCTTGGAACAACAATAGTCTGCGTTTTAAGAGTTTGATCTTTAACGCTATCTATTAACAACTTAGTAGACATTTCTCCAATTTTATGTGCTTTTTGATGAATAATTGAAATTTTAGGGCTTGATAATAACTGGGTGTGGTCATAACCAAATCCCACTACAGATAAATCTTTTGGAATTTCTTTCCCCAATCTTTTAGCCATATTAATTGCTACAATCCCAGTAATATGATCTATAGACAGAATAGCATCTATAGATGTATTGTCCTTTAAATATGCATATATTTTCTTTTCAACCTCAATATCAACGGCGTTATCTAACTTTAAAATATTAGGTGTTAACTTATAATCCTCTAAAGCTTTTGAGTACCCACTTATTCTGAGCTGACCAACACTAAGTTCTTCAATATTACTAACCAAAAGAATGTTTTTACGTTTTTCGTTAACTATTAAATGCTTAGTAGCTTCATATACCGATTGAAAATCATCTACAATTACCTTATTACACTCAATACTATTAACCACCCGATCAAACATTAAAACAGGAAGCTTACTTTTTATTGCAGATTTTATATGATCTGTTTGCTCCTTTACTTGACTCTCTCTTGCGACAGCTATAATAAACCCATCAACACTTCCATTAGCTAATAAATCTAAGCTTCGTTTTTCTTTATGTAAGGTTTCATTAGAAAGACAAACAATGATATCATAATCATTATTTGTAGCTGCCATTTCAATACCATGCAAAACTTCAGCAAAAAAAGGATTTGTAACCGTTGGAAGTATTACACCTATAGTCTTGGATGTATTGTTTTTAAGTTGTTGCGCTATCCTATTGGGCTTATAATTAAGTTTAGTCGCTAACTCCTTAACACGTATTCTTGTTTTTTCACTAATTTCATGACTATCATTTAACGCCTTTGAAACCGTAGATACGGAAATATTTAAAAGTGCTGCTAATTCTTTGAGTGTTGTCATAAATAGTTCTATTTTAAAAGAAAAAGGTATAACCAAAATACTCTTTTTCAAAATTTATTTTGCAATAGAGGCAAATCAAGATTGTTTTTGGCTATTTTTTTAAACAAAAAAAGTCGAAACTTTCGTTTCGACTTTTCATCTGTACTGAAGACGGGACTTGAACCCGTACGTCCTAATGGACATTGGATTTTAAGTCCAACGTGTCTACCAATTCCACCACTTCAGCATCTTGATTACAGACTGTAATCAAATTGGTATTTTTATATCATCAGAGCGAAAGATGGGATTTGAACCCACGACCTCCACCTTGGCAAGGTGATGCTCTACCCCTGAGCTACTTTCGCAATTTTTAAATGAACTTTTTCGCTTCAAAAGCGGATGCAAATTTAAAATTTAAATTCTAAATGCAAAGCCTTTTTTGAAAATTTTTTATTTTTTTTTACGCTTGCTTTTTCTTTAGCAACATTCGCTTAATTTCATTGAGTTTCATTAAAGCTTCAACAGGTGTTAATGTATCAATATCTGTATGCAAAATTTCATCCTTAATCTCCACTAAAAGAGGATCATCGAGATTAAAGAAACTTAATTGCAAATCGTCTTTAATACTTTTTACCTTATCCGTGAGCTCTTCACTTGAGTGTGACTTCTCTAATTTAGATAAAATTTTATTGGCACGTCTAATGACTTGTTGAGGCATTCCGGCCATTTTTGCCACATGAATTCCAAAACTATGTTCGCTTCCTCCTTCAACCAATTTTCTAACAAAAAGCACATTGTCTTCTAATTCTTTTACGGCAACGTTGAAATTTTTAATGCGACCAAACGTTTCTGTCATTTCATTTAACTCGTGATAATGCGTTGCAAAAAGTGTTTTAGGCTTAGATGGATGCTCATGTAAGTATTCGCTAATAGCCCAAGCGATAGAAATACCATCATAGGTACTTGTTCCTCTTCCTATTTCATCTAACAACACCAAACTACGATCCGAAATATTATTCAGAATAGAAGCCGTCTCATTCATTTCTACCATAAAGGTAGATTCTCCCATTGAAATATTATCACTAGCTCCTACGCGCGTAAAAATTTTATCTACCAAACCAATTCTAGCTTCGCCTGCTGGCACAAAACTTCCTATCTGCGCCAATAGCACAATTAAAGCCGTTTGTCTTAAAATAGCAGATTTACCCGACATATTAGGACCCGTAATCATAATGATTTGCTGAGACGCTCTATCTAAAAATAAATCATTAGCAATATATGGCTCACCTATTGGCAATTGTTTTTCAATAACTGGATGACGACCGTCTTTTATTTCTAAATCGTAGCTGTCATCAATTTGTGGGTACACATATTTATTAGACTTAGCTAAACTTGCAAAACCACATAAACAATCTAATTGCCCAATAAGTTGCGCATTTTGCTGCACCGAAATAATAAATTGATGCATCCACGTTACTAAATCGGCAAATAATTGTTGCTCGATAGCCAAGATGCGTTCTTCTGCTCCTAAAATCTTTGCCTCGTATTCTTTAAGTTCTTCTGTAATGTAACGTTCAGCATTCACTAAGGTTTGCTTACGAATCCATTCTTCTGGAACTTTATCTTTATGCGAATTTCTAACTTCAATATAATAGCCAAAAACATTGTTTGACGCTATTTTTAAAGAGGTAATACCTGTACGCTCACTTTCGCGCTTCAGCATATTATCTAAATAGGTTTTTCCTGATTGGGATAAACCTCTCAGCTCATCTAATTCTTCAGAAAAACCTGCAGCAATTGAACTTCCTTTTAAAATGTTTACTGGTGCCTCTTCGTTTAAAGTCTCCTTTATTTTTTCACGTAATAAATCGCAGCGATGTAAATTATCTCCTAATACCTTTAAAGCTTCGTTCTCACAAGTTTCAGCAACCGATTTAATAGGCACAATAGCATCTAAAGAATTTTTAAGCTGAATCACTTCCCGCGGACTCACTTTAGTCGTTGCTATTTTTGAAATAAGACGTTCAATATCTCCTATATGCTTTATTTGACCTTGAATATCTTGAAGTACGGTTTCATTTTCTAACAAATACTTCACCACTTCATGGCGTTGCTTTATTTTTTCAGCATGTTTTAAAGGCAATGCCAACCAACGTTTTAAGGTTCGTCCTCCCATTGCCGAAATCGTTTTATCAATAATATTGATTAACGTCACGGCATTGGCATTAGTAGAATTATAAAGCTCTAGATTTCTAATGGTAAATTTATCCATCCAGACATAGTCATCTGTTGCAATTCTAGAAATGGTTGCAATATGCTCTAACTTATTATGACGTGTTTCACTTAAATAATGAAGTACAACTCCTGAAGCAATAATCCCTTCATACAAATCTTCAATACCAAATCCTTTTAAGGTCTTCGTATTAAAATGTTTGGTTAATGTTTCATTGGCATAATCGGCTTGAAACACCCAATCTTCCAAATAAAAGGTATGAAAATCGTTTCCAAAGGTTTCAGAAAATACTTTTCGACTTTGCTTTGAAATTAAAACCTCACTTGGATTAAAATTCTGAAGTAGCTTATCAATGTATTCCGCATTACCTTGAGAGGTTAAAAACTCTCCCGTTGAAATATCTAAAAACGATATACCTATACATTGTTTTTCAAAATAAACTGCTGCTAAAAAGTTATTAGACTTCGAATGTAGAATATCATCATTAAAAGCCACACCAGGTGTTACCAATTCTGTTACACCACGTTTTACAATAGTTTTGGTTTGTTTTGGGTCTTCTAATTGATCACAAATTGCAACACGCTCTCCTGCCTTAACTAATTTTGGCAAATACGTATTTAAAGAATGATGTGGAAAACCAGCTAATTCTGTTTCGCTTTCGCTACCCGCACCACGTTTGGTTAAAATAATATCTAAAATCTTTGATGCTTTTACAGCATCACTACCAAAAGTTTCGTAAAAATCGCCTACTCTAAACAGTAAAAGTGCATCAGGATATTTAATCTTGATGGCATTATACTGTTTCATTAATGGTGTTACTTTTTTTGCCTTTTTAGCCAATGGTAATCGCGTTTTAAATTATACTTTTGTACTGAATTATTTCAGAATTGCAAGTTTGCTAAATTACTTATATTTTGAAGTTTATTGAAGCTCAAAAACTAGAAGTTATTTACAAGTGTTGATAACGGCGTACCAATTGACCTAGCTGGTTTTAAAAACTTTATTGGTCTCGTAGAATAAAAAAACACCCCTCAAGGAGACAATTGTTAAAAATATCTTTCAGATTTTTTTAACCGCAACAGTGAGACTGTCCCCTTGAGGGGACTTTAGGGGGTGTTTCAAAATTTAATTAAAAAAATTAAGTACAGTTGAAAAGAAAACTAAAAAACGAAGAATTAGACCGACTAGACGTTTCAGAATTTAAAAACGCTGAAAAGACACCTATCATTATTATTTTAGATAATATTAGAAGTCTTAACAATATTGGTTCGGTATTTAGAACTAGTGATGCTTTTTTAATTGAAAAGATTTATCTCTGTGGCATCACCGCACAGCCTCCGCATAACGACATTAGAAAAACTGCTTTAGGAAGTACTGAAACTGTAGATTGGGCATATGCAGAACACACTCTAGATGTTATTGAAAAATTAAAAGCAGAAACTATAAACATCTGTTCTATTGAACAAGCCGAAAACGCAACGATGCTCAATGATTTTAAACCTCAACCTAATGAAAAATACGCCTTTGTATTTGGTAATGAAGTAAAAGGTGTTGACCAAAACGTAGTTGACGCTAGTGATCTGGTGATTGAAATTCCGCAATATGGCACCAAGCACTCCTTAAATATTTCGGTGAGTTGTGGTGTTGTAATTTGGGATGTGTTTTCGAAATTAAAATCTTAGAATATAACATCACTGTCATTCCTGCGCAAGCAGGAATCCACTTTAAACTAATACTTACAGATTCCTGCCTACGCAGGAATGACAAACAATGAAAAAGAGCGGAAAAACACCTTGGCCCACAAAAGATGCGATGCAACAAGTGTATGATATGCATCTTTGGGGTGGAAAAGACTTTGATTTTTACTCAGGTGATGGCTCTCATAACATTAAAATTGTTGAACCTTACCTTCATAGTGTTTCTACGTTTTTAAAATCGCATAACCATTCTCTTACTGTTTGCGATTTAGGTTGTGGTGATTTTAATATTGGAAAGCAACTCATTAATTATACTAAAAAGTATATTGGAATTGATATCGTTGAAAATTTAATTGAAAGAAACAAAACCCTATTTAAAGCCGAAAATTTAGAATTTCATTGCCTTAATATTGTTAAAGATGAATTACCAAAAACCGACTGTGTTATTTTAAGACAGGTGTTACAACACTTATCTAATACTGAAATTCAAAAAATCATTAAAAAACTCTCACATTATAAATATCTGATTCTGACAGAACACTTACCCGTTGGAAATTTTACACCTAACATAGATATTATTTCAGGACAAGGTATCAGGATTAAAAAAAATAGTGGTGTTAATCTACTGGAAGCTCCCTTTAATTTGAAAATTGTTGAAGCACAAAAACTTTCACAAATTACTTTAGATAACAATAAAGGTATAATTAAGACTACGCTTTATAGACTATAAGACGTTCCACACCAAACAAAACTAAGAACAACATAACCAACTGCCTACTACTTACTGCTTACAGAAGACTCATTAATCTCTCCCAACAACCACAAATAATCTGCACGATGCTTAACAAAATCCTTATCTGAAACATCTATGATTTTCACATTCATATCAGGTTGACTTTTTAAAAACTCAAGATAACCTGTATTTATTTTTTCTAGATAATCGTCTTTGATATCCTTTTCGTAGTTACGGCCTCGTTTTTTAATATTAGCCTGTAAACGTTCGGTATTTTGATATAAGTAAACGTACAAATCTGGCTTTGCAATATCTTTGTAAACTTGATAAAACAGTTTACGATATAAACGGAATTCATCTTCTGGCAAGGTTACCTTAGAGAAAATAAGCGACTTATTTACATCATAATCACTAACCATAAAATCCTTAAACAAATCTAATTGCGATAAATCATCACTAATTTGTTGGTAACGGTCTGCCAAAAAAGACATTTCCAAGGTAAAGGCATAACGTTCTGGCTCTTTGTAGAATTTTGGTAAAAACGGATTATCAGCAAAACGCTCTAATATTAGTTTAGCATTAAAGTCTTTAGAAATTTTATTAGCCAAACTTGTTTTTCCGGCTCCAATATTACCTTCAATTGCTAAATAATTATAATTATTAAAGGTGTAAACTTTCCTTGGATTCTTTAGCCAAATATTAACGTGTTCTATCTCTGAATTATCTACACACTGACCTAATAATGCTTCGATTGAAGTATTTAAAACCGGATGCTTAAAATCTTTAGCGATATCAAGCAGTGGCTGTAAAACAAATGTACGATGTTGTAATTGTGGATGCGGAATGATTAAGTTTTTTTCTTCAAGAATTTCGTCTTCAAAAAACAGAATATCTAAATCTATTTCGCGAGATTCATAACCACTGGTAGTTTTAGCAGCTCTACCCAACTTAAGCTCAATCTCTTGTAATAATTTTAAGACGCTCTTAGGCCTTAATTCTGTTTCAACCGTAATACAGGCATTAAAAAAATCGTCACCATCAAAACCAAAAGCTGGCGTTTTATATACTTTAGATATCTTTTTAACCGCACCAATACGTTCAAAAATAGCATCAATAGCAGATTGCAAATACTGCAATTTATTGCCTTTGTTACTCCCTAATGCTATATGGATGGTTTTGGTTGGTTTCATCGAAGCAACAAAATAACTAAAACAAATTTTATTACTTTAGCTTTACCTAAACTATTTATTAACCATTTTTAATGTCATTAAAAGACAAGCTTTTAGCCCAACGTATTTACTTCTTACTTGGAGGACTTTTTATCACTTCGCTCGTCGTTTCAAACCTAATATTTCAAAAATTCTTTTATTGGCATCCTTTTGATGTTGAGATTTTTGGTTCTAAATTATTTGAGATTTCTGTTGGTATTTTACCCTATCCCATTACATTTTTAATTACAGATTTAATTAGTGAGATTTATGGTAAAAAACGTGCTAACGACATTGTGGTGGTTGGTATTTTTGCTTCACTATTTTCCTTATTAATTATCTATACAGCGTCAAGTGTACCTGCTACAAATTGGTCTTATGTTAATGACACCATGTTTAACAAAGTCTTTGGGAACACGTCGCTTGCTGTTTTTGCTAGTATGGTGACCTATTTATTTGCTCAGTTTGTAGATATTCAAATCTATCATTTTTGGAAACGATTAACCAAAGGTAAACACCTTTGGTTACGTAATAATTTCTCGACATGGTTTTCTCAATTTATAGACACCTTTACTATTGTGTTTTTACTCTGTTCATTTGGCATTATAGATTGGGCAAATTTTCCAGGATTACTCATTAGCGGATTTATTTTCAAAGTGTTAATCGCATTATTAGACACGCCTTTTTTATATTTAGGCGTCTATTTATTCAAAAAGCGTTTTAAGCTAAAGGTAAATGAGGAAATAAATTTATTATAACCGCTAAACAAAACATTAAAATCTTCTTAAACTTACCGAAATTAGCAACTTTTATACGGAATTTTGCGTATATAACTAAAGAAGCTATTTAAAACTTACAAATACTAATTATGAAGAAAGTCCTCAAAATTGTCGGAATCATTTTACTACTTTTTATTGCGATTCTTATTGCAATACCTTTTGTCTTAGAGTCTAAAATAGATACCATTGTTCAAAACTATGCTGATGAAAACTTAAATGCCGAACTAACTTTTGACGATATTAGCCTAAGCCTTATCAGTAGTTTTCCTAAAGCCGAAATTAGTGTAGACAATTTAAAAATCACCAACCGCGCTCCTTTTGAAGGAGAAACCTTAGCTACAGCAAAATCATTGTCTTTTGAAATGGGAGTTATGCAATTATTAAAAGGCACGGAAGAACCTCTAGAGGTTAATGAAATAATAGCCAACGAGCTACTCCTTATTTTAAAAACCAATAAAACTGGTGCTGTAAATTATGACATTGTAAAGGAAAGTGAAACAGAAGCGGCACCTTTAGACACCGAAGCTTCAAGCGGTTTTAGTTTTGATATTAACAACTACGAACTTAACAATAGCGCTTTTACCTATATTGATGACACATCTAATATGGCATTTTACCTTACAGAAATTAACCATAAGGGAACAGGTATATTTTCTGGAGGCAAGTCGGAACTAGACACAAACACAGAAGCTAATGTCACCTTTGCTATGGACAGCACTGAATACTTAAGCAATAATAGCATTAAGCTAGACGCGCTCATCGATTTAGATTTAGAACAACAGAAATACACCTTCAAAGAAAACAAAGCCTACATCAATGCCTTACCCTTAGAATTTGATGGTTTTGTGCAGTTGGTTGAAGCTGGACAACAAATTGACATTACGTTTAAAAACCCTGAAGCATCCTTCAAAGATTTTTTAGCTGTTATTCCTAAAGCTTATGCTAAGGATATTGAAAACGTAATCACTACTGGGAATTTTACCGTAAACGGAATTATTAAAGGATTAGTTTCAGAAGAAACAATACCAACCTTAGATATTAATTTAAATTCCAGTAATGCATCATTCAAATTTCCTGATCTTCCAAAAAGCGTCCGAAATATTGCGATTAACGCTTCGGTAAAAAACACAACAGGTAATGTAGACGACACATTTGTAAACATTAATAAACTGAATTTTCAAATTGATGAAGATGTATTTAAATCTGAAGCTTCTATTAAAAACCTCACAAAAAACATGTTCGTTGCTGCCAAATTAGATGGTGTTTTAAATTTAGCAAACATCACTAAAGCTTACCCTATTGAATTAGAGAATGAACTTAGCGGTATCTTAAAAGGAAATGTCAGCACTTCTTTTGATATGAACGCCATTGAAACAAATGCTTACCAACGCATTAAAAATGTTGGTAGCGTTTCGTTATCTAATTTTGTATTTTCTTCTGAGGACATTGTAAATCCGATACAAATCAATAAAGCAGATTTAACGTTTAAACCAGGAACTGTAAGCTTAAATAGTTTTGATGCTTTAACGGGACAGAGTGATTTTTCAGCTACAGGAACTATTACCAATTTACTAGGTTTTCTTTTAAGCGATAAAAAATTAGAAGGTAACTTTAATGTTAATTCTAATACGTTTGCCATTTCAGATTTTATGGTAGAAGATGAAACAGCTAGTGAAACCTCTAATAAAACAACCTCTGAAACAGAATCTCTTAAAATTCCTGCATTTTTAGATTGCACTATTACAGCCAATGCTAAAACAGTAATTTATGACAATCTAAATCTAAAAAACGTAAAAGGGCAACTATTAATTAAAGATCAAAATGCGAATTTAAAAAATATGACCACAGATATTTTTAACGGTCAACTAGGAATTTCTGGTAATGTATCTACTAAATCTGCAAAGCCAAGTTTTGATATGAAATTAGGCATGCAAAACTTTGACATATCACAATCATTTAAAGATTTAGAAATGCTAAAAGCCTTGGCACCAATTGCTAATGTATTGCAAGGAAAATTAAATTCTACCATTGATGTTAGCGGTTTTTTAGACGAAAGCTTCTCTCCAGATTTATCAACAATGTCTGGTAATGCTTTGGCTGAAATTTTAACAGATAAAGTAGATACAAGCAACAGTCCTTTACTAACAAGCTTAGATAGCAAATTAGATTTTATTGATTTTAACAAACTAGATTTAAAAGACATTAAAACGAATTTAAGTTTTGAAAACGGACAGGTTTCTGTAAAACCATTCACTATTAATTATAAAGACATTCCTATTGAAGTATCTGGTTCTCATAGCTTTTCAAATACAATGAATTACAGTGCTGTTTTACAAGTACCAGCTAAATATTTAGGAAGTGAAGTCAATCGTTTGATAGGAAAAATTAATGACAATGAAGTCAATAATCTAACGGTTCCAATAACAGCTAGTATTGGTGGCACATTTGCAAGCCCTAATATTAAAACCGATTTAACATCTGGCGTTACCAACTTAACCAATCAATTAATTGAAATTGAAAAACAAAAATTAATAGGAAAAGGAAAAGATAAAGTTACAGATTTATTAGGTGGCCTTTTAGGAGGAAACTCAACGCCTACAAAAACCGATTCTACATCAACAAAAGAAGATACAACAAAGTCATCTACTGAAGACAAAGTTAAAGAAGGAGTAGGTAATATTTTGGGTGGACTATTAGGCGGAAAGAAAAAAACAAGTAACAAAAAAGCGACAGATTCAACCAAAAATTAACCGTTCAACGGTTAAAATAGCTATTTCTCGTTAAAACCTGTTAATAATAACCTAATTGTTTGGAATTCTTAATTATTAGATTACATTGAAGGTTCACTAAATTTTAAAAGGATATATGAGGCAGTTAAAAATCACCAAGCAGGTTACCAACAGAGAAGACAAATCTTTAGATAAATATTTACAAGATATAAGTAAAATTCCGTTGATTACTGCTGATGAAGAAGTGGAATTAGCACAGCTTATTAAAAAAGGTGATCAAGCAGCTTTAGACAAACTAACGACAGCCAATCTTAGGTTTGTGGTTTCAGTTGCTAAACAATACCAAAATCAAGGTTTAAAATTACCAGATTTAATTAATGAAGGTAATGCTGGTTTAGTAAAAGCCGCAAAGCGTTTTGATGAAACAAGAGGTTTTAAATTTATTTCTTATGCTGTATGGTGGATTAGACAAGCGATATTACAAGCATTAGCAGAGCAATCGCGTATTGTAAGATTACCATTAAATAAAATTGGCACAATTAATAAGATTAATAAAGCTTTCTCTCATTTAGAACAGCTTCACCAAAGGCCACCAAATGCAGAAGAAGTTGCTCGCGAATTGGATATTAGTGTTCGTGAAGTAAAGCAATCTATGAAAAACTCTGGTCGTCACCTCTCAATGGATGCTCCATTAAAAGATGGAGAAACATTTAGTTTATATGATGTCGTAAGTTCTGGTGAATCACCAAGACCTGATAGAGATTTAATGAAAGAGTCTTTAAATACAGAAGTTGAACGTGCTCTAGAAACACTAACTCAAAAGGAAAGTGATGTGATTCGTTTAAATTTTGGAATCGGAGATCAGCCACCAATGACCCTTGAAGAAATTGGAAGTATTTACGATTTAACACGTGAACGTGTAAGACAAATCAGAGAAAAAGGTATTAGAAGATTAAGACATGCAAGTAAGAGTAAAATCTTAAAAACATACCTAGGTTAAAAATAAATATCTAAAACGTTGAATTAATTTTTTATTTTCAAATAGTTAGCATATATTTGCCGACCATTTGCAAGAATTAGTTAACAAAAATATATCGATAAATGATTAAAATCGAAATCAAAGAAGGAGAAAATATAGAACGTGCACTTAAGCGTTACAAGCGTAAACACAGAAATGTGCAAATTATGCAAAACCTTAGAGAATCTCGTTATTTCACTAAACCTTCTGTAAAAAGAAGAAGAGAGATTCAGAAAGCTGAATACATTCAAGGTTTGAGAGACGCTGAAGATATATAGATATATATTTCTATAAGATAATATTAAAGAGTAGCATAATGCTGCTCTTTTTTTATGCAATAAATCCTGCATATCTTAATTTTTCATTTTATCTTAAAGCCTTTATAACTTATAATATAAAACTAAATTATGCCAATTATAAAACCTGTTAAAGGAAAACATCCACAAATTCCAAAAGATTGCTACGTAGCAGAAAATGCAACTATTGTTGGAGAAGTTTCTATGGGAAAAGAATGTAGCGTATGGTTTAACGCCGTAATTCGAGGTGATGTACATTTTATAAAAATGGGCAACAAGGTAAATATACAAGATGGTGCAGTGATTCATGCAACATATAAAAAATCACCAACAACCATTGGTAATAATGTATCTATAGGTCATAATGCCATAGTGCATGGTTGTACTATAAAAGATAATGTACTTATTGGTATGGGAAGTATTATTATGGACGATTGTATTGTTGAAAGCAATAGTATTATCGCTGCAGGTGCTGTATTAACTAAAAATACCATTGTAAAATCTGGAAGCATCTATGCTGGAGTACCAGCAAAAAAAGTAAAGGACATTAGCAAAGAATTAATTTCAGGTGAAATTGACAGAATCGCTAATAACTATGTAGAATATTCAAGTTGGTTTAAGGAGTAATTTTGAGCGTCTAAAAAGCTGAACACCTAATATATATTAAACCTCTTGTTTTAAGCGTTCAATTAAGCCTTCAACATTTGAAATCTCTTTTAAGACACCTGGATTTAAAACCATTGTTAGCTCATGACCTTCTAACTTAAGAATGGTTGGATACATCATTTTTACACTAGGAAATTTTGCTTCAAACTCATCTTTATGATAAAATTCCATTTTAAAATGATTTTCTGACCTAAAGTTCTTCCAAATTGTATTTTCTGTAAATGCATCATGTGTCAAGGCACACAAACTACATTTATAGGTTGAAGGACTAAAAAGCTTATGTCCTGCATCAAACAATGCATTTAACGCCCCTGATTTAGCATTATAAACAAATAGTAATTTCATAATAGATTAGTATACTTTAAAAAGAGAACCTTACTAAAAATCTAAATAAGTCGCATTAAATTGTTGATCTAAAATTGAATTTAAAACTGCCACATTACCGTTAGAAAATAACTGTATCGTTGGATTTAACTCAGAATTGTTTAATAAGTTTTTATCCGATAAAATTGTTTGTGTCTGTTTTGCTACCGCCAAACCCGAATCAATAATTTTTATGTGCTCTGGAAGCATTTTAGAGAGCATAGGGATAAGGTACGGATAATGTGTGCAGCCTAGAACCAAGTAATCAATATTTTGCTCTAACATAGGCTTTAAATAGCTCTCTAGAAGCATTTGCATTTCTACAGAGTTTAGGTTTCCTGATTCTATTAATGGAACAATACCTTCACCGACTTGCTCAATAACTTTTATACCATTGGTATATAAATCTGTTGTTTGGTGAAAAAGTTGACTACTTAAAGTTCCTTTTGTTGCTAAAATACCTATGACCTTAGTTTTAGTATTTAGAGCTGCTGGCTTTATTGCCGGTTCTATACCAA
The DNA here is from genome assembly GCF_018860565.1 of Winogradskyella psychrotolerans. Taxonomy (GTDB): domain Bacteria; phylum Bacteroidota; class Bacteroidia; order Flavobacteriales; family Flavobacteriaceae; genus Winogradskyella; species Winogradskyella damuponensis. Next base: position 22,987 of record NZ_JAHKPS010000029.1, on the reverse strand, counting down.
TAAAAGGAATGCTGTAGTTTTTTCTTAGATAAGAAATGGCATTTGTTGTAGCAGTATTACAAGCCACAATAATGATTTTACAACCTTTACTTATAAGATATTCGGTATTTTTAATACTTAGCTTGAGAATGTCTTGGCTTGTTTTATTCCCGTAAGGTGCATTTTTACTATCGGCTAAATAGATGTAATTTTCATTTGGTAAAAACGTATAAATCTCCTTGAAGATAGATGTACCTCCAATACCCGAATCAAATATACCAATGCTTTTTTTACTCATGTATACAAAAATAAAAAGTCGCTTATTAATAAGCGACTTTCTAAATGTTTATTTTTTATTAGGATTACATTCCTAATTGTTTTTTAACATCTGCCATAAGATCTTTCCCATCTGCTACAATTAGCATTGCAGAATCTACAACATATTGAAATCCTTGTGCTTTAGCCACAGCTTTAATCGCATTGTCTGCTTTTTCAACGATAGGCTTTAAAAGATTAAATTCTTTTTCTTGTAAACTTTTTTGAGCTTGTTGTTGGTATTCTCCTAAACTCTGCTTGATACCTTCAACCTCTTGCATACGTGCTTGGTTCTCTTCATTAGTCTTTGTAGGCTCTTCTGCTGTATATTGTTTTAATTTTTTGTCTAACTCTTTAAGTGAGTTTTGAATTTCAGTCTCATAAGTTTTACTCATCTTTTCAATATCCATTTGTGCTTGAGTATAAGCTGGCATCGCTTTAATTAATTCTTGCTTATTAATATGAGCAATTTGACTTTGAGCAGCTGTAAGACTTGTAGCTCCTATAAAAAGTACCGATGCAAATAATAAAGTTTTTAAATGTTTCATTTTTCTAAATTGTATTTGTGTGTTATAAATTATTAATTGTTTACTTCTAGTTGTCTCCGTTTTTCTTGGATTTAGCGATAGAATCTAGTCTTTTTACTTGTCTTTCTCGCTCTTCACGTGCTTTTTTACGTTCTTCTAAAATTTTATTTTTTCTATCTGCTAAAGCTTTCTGACGTGCTTCTCTTTCTTTTATTTTATTAAGGCGTTGTGCTTCTGCTATTTCCGCAGCTGTTTTAGGTTTTTTAGAGCTTATTGAGTCTTTTTTAACAGCACCTTTAGCTTTTGTACTATCTGTTTTTACAATTGGTCTCGCACTTGCTGTAGAATCTTTTGCTGTAGCTTTCGCTTTATCAGAAGTAGAAGCAGATTTATTATTTCTTGCCTCTATGGCCTTTTGACGACGCTCTTCTGCCTCTTTCTTTTTAGCGTCGCGTAATGCTTCTTGTGCTTTTTTTCTATCCTCGGCTGCTTTCTCACGTTCTGCACGTTTAGCTGCCAATTCTTCTTCACGTTTAGCTTTACGATCCTCTAATGCTTGTTGACGAGCATCCTTGTCTCCTCCTCCTACAACTGGCACAACCGCTTCATCTTCTAATGCTTTGCGCTCTTTTTTATTTTTAGCTTGTGATCTTTTAGATGTTCTTGTAATTGTTTGCAGTACACGCTCACTAATATCATAACGTTCTGCAGAATACAACATCACAACATCTGCTGATTTATCAAATACAAAATCATACTTTCCAGTTTCTGCGATATCTTGTACTGCTGCAAAAATTTGATCTTGTATAGGTTCTATTAACTGACGCTTTTGAATCATTAAATCTCCATCTGGTCCAAAACGCTTTTGTTGATAATCTAAAATTTCAGCTTCTTCAAAAGAAATATCCTCAAAACGCTCATCGTATAATTCTTTAGTTAAAAGGACACGTTCATTATCAAGCTCTGTTTTCTTTTGTTCTATGGCTCTTAGTTTTGTTTCTATTTCAGATTTCCAATCTTTCACCTTTTTATCTAACTGCGAAGAGGCTTGTTGGTATTCAGGTACGTTTTGTAAAATGTATTCTGTATCTATATAACCTATTCTTACTCCACGCTGGGCATTTGCAGTAAAGCTCAACAGGCTTATTGTTGCTAGTAAAAAAAGAACTTTAAATTTCATCATTTTTGTTTTTGTATTTTGAGACATTTTACTTGTAAAACCAAATGTGTTATCATTTTAGTATTACTAATCATCAAATTTAACGAAATATATTCTTAAAAATTTTAACACCATGATGAAATCCTTGTTTAGCTATTAGAAAATATCGTGCCAAACTTAAAATTGCTGCCCAATAATAAAGTGTGTTTCCCATTTTTTGACTGTTGCTCCATATGGAGATTCATCAAAGGCATGACCAAAGTCTATCCCAAGTAAACCAAAGGCTGGCATAAAAATTCGTAGTCCAAAACCTGCAGATCTTTGAAGGTTAAATGGATCAAAATCTTTAAAGTCATTTACAGATGAACCTGCTTCTAAAAATGATAATGCATAAATTTTAGCTTGTGCACCTAAAGTGATAGGATATCTTAATTCTAAAGAAAATTTATTATAGATTGAACCTCCATCTTCTGATGATAACGATTGGTTTGGATAACCACGTAATTGCACAACTTCCCTTCCATCTAATGAAAAATTACCTAAACCATCACCACCAACAAAGAAACGCTCGAAAGGAATTACACCACGTGCATTATTATAAGCTCCAAGGAACCCAAACTCTACGCTTGGTCGTAATATTAATTTTTTAGTTAAAGCCTGATACCAATCTGCTTTAAATTTAATTTTATAAAACTCTAACCATTTAAAACGCTCTTGGTCAATTTCACCTATTCTTTCTGCGGCGTTATTATATAAAGTAGTTTCTTGTAAGCTAGGGTTTGGATTTGATTGATAATCACTAATTATTTCGTTTTGTTCTGCTCTTTCATCCTGTAAAGCATCATAATCTACACCATTAACTAATGAGTAAGGGAATGAAAACTTAGCTGATACTGAAAAATTAGACCCTCCCGTTGGGAAAATTGGATCGTTATAAAGGTTGTTTCTACTTAATCCAATAGTATAAGATAAGTTATTAGAAGTACCATCTCCAAAAGTAAATAAACCGGTGTTGTAATTCTGAAGGTCATAATGCTGATAACTTATGGCTTGTGATAACAAAAAGTAATCATCTGGCTTTGATAATCTTGTTGAAAGACCAAAGGTTAAACCCGTTATATTAAAACGTTTACTTTTATCTGCATTTCCTGTTGACGAATCGTATAAAAATTGTCTTGAATGCGAAAGCGATGATGACATTTGAAATGGTTTTTTACCACCAAACCAAGGTTCACTAAATGAAAAGCTATACGTTTGAAAAAACTGACTTGCTTGAAGTCTTAATGCTAAACTCTGACCATCACCTCTTGGTACTGGTTTATAAGCGTCTTTCTTAAAGATATCCTTTATTGAAAAGTTATTAAACGATAAGCCTAAAGTACCGATGAATCCTCCTCCACCATAACCACCTTGTAACTGTATCTGACTAGATCCTTGCTCTACAACAGAATACTCTATATCTAATGTACCATCTACAGGGTTTGGATTTTTAACATTTGGTGAAATTTGTTGTGCGTCAAAATACCCTAATTGTCCGAGCTCTCTAATGGTTCTAATAATATCTGCTTTTCTGTAAAGCATACCAGGACGTGTTCTTAACTCTCTATAAACTACATGATCGTTTGTAACATCATTACCAACTACAGTAACATTATTAAAATACGCTGGTTTACCTTCAGAGATACGGATTTCCATATCTATTACATTTCCTTCTGCACTAACTTCAACAGGGTTTATTGTAGAGAACATATAACCATAATTCTGATACGCATTGGTTATGTCATTAGCATCTGGATTTGTTTCGTCTGCAATACGTTCTCTTAACTCTACTCCATTATATGTATCTCCTTCTTTTATTCCAAGAAGACTAGATAAGTATTGATCTGTATATACTGTGTTCCCTACAAAAGTAATTTTTCCAAAAGTGTATTTTTCACCTTCTTCTACTTTAATATTAAGAGCTATATTTTTCTTATCTAAATAGGTAATAGAATCAGATATAATTCTAGCATCTCTATAACCATTCTCTTTATAGTAATCTACTACACTTATAAGATCTTCTCTAAAATTATCTTCAATATATTTTGAACGTTTTAAAAGTCGAATAAAATTCTTTTTCTTCGTATTTTTCATTGCTCTACGAAGCTTTTTATCAGCCATTATTTCATTACCTTCAAAATTAATCGTTTTAATTTTTACTTTTTCGCCTCTGTCTATATCAATGCGCATATTAACACGCTCTTTCTCTACAGAGTCAATAACTTGTGACGTACTAATTTTTATTTTAGTATTTAAAAAGCCTTTTTTCTTATATTTATTGGTAAGGTAGTTTCTAGTTGTAGCAATAAGGTTTTCTGTTACTTTAAGACCTGGTTTAAGCTTATTCTCTTCAATAACCTCTTCCTTTTTTCCTTTTCTTACACCTTCAACGGTAATATCCTTAAGTTCTGGTAAATCACTAAGATGAATTTCTAAGTTTGCTGTATTGCCTTCTATATTTGTAACATAGATATCTATACTACTAAACAAATTAGATTTCCATAATGTTTTAACAGCATTAGCTATTTTCTCTCCACCAACTTGTACCTCTTCATCCTTTCTAAGTTTAGAATAAGCAATTATAGTTTGTGCACTAAAATTAGTGTTTCCTGTAACATTTATTTCTTTGATTAAATAGGTTTCTCCTTCTTCAACCTGAGCATTACTGGTAAATGAAACTGTAAATAGTAATACAGTACATATAAATTTAATAAATGACTTCAATACTGTCTTATTAGGTAAGTTGTTCGCTTGTTTTTCCAAATCTTCGTTCTCTATTTTGATAATTTATGAGTGCCTCATATAGATCTTCTTTTCTAAAATCTGGCCACAAAATATCTGTAAAATATAATTCTGCATAGGCTATTTGCCAAAGCAAAAAATTACTAATACGTTGTTCTCCACTTGTGCGAATAAGCAGGTCTACGTCTGGTAAATTTTGCGTGTAAAGATGCTTATTTATAATGGATTCATCAATACTTTCAGCAGAAATTATATTATTTTTAACTTTAACTGACAATTCTTTAATAACATTAACAATTTCTTCACGAGAACCATAGCTTAATGCTAAAGTTAATGTCATATTTTTATTATCCTTTGTCTTTTCTATAACATCTAATAGTTCTTGATGCGCTTTTTTAGGTAAATCGCTCAAACAACCAATTGCACAAAGTTTAATACTATTATCTTGAAGTGTTTTAATTTCCTTTTTTAAAGATTTTACCAAAAGCTTCATTAAGGTTTGTACTTCTAACTTTGGTCTGTTCCAATTTTCTGTAGAAAAAGCATAAAGTGTTAGGTTTTTAATTCCTATCTCTGCACTTGCTTCTACGGTTTGTCTTACTGACTTTGTCCCATTTTCATGACCAATAGCGCGTAACATTCCTTTTTGTTTTGCCCAACGACCGTTGCCATCCATAATAATAGCAACATGTTTAGGTAACTTTTCTTTATTTATTTGATCTTTTAAACTCATTTAAAAATTGCAATAGCATGGTCTTCTTCCAAAGGTGTAAGTTAATGTAATTCCTGTAAACATATACCAATCTGTGTTATTCGTATTTCCAAAACTAAATACTTCTCTATCTACAGAATCTGGAACACTTCCATCTAACTCATCCGAAAAAGTATAACGTGCACCAATTTCTGCCGCCAAAACAAGGTGATATGCTATGTTTGTTTTATATCCCAAAGCCATAGGAATTCCTACCGCCCAACTACTTGTGCCTTCTGATGTATACTCTCCTGTTGGAGTAAAATAATAATTATCATGATTGGCTAGAGAAATACCCGAATACAAATATGGAGTACCTTTTATACCACTCGAATGTAAGTCGAAATCTAAAAATGTAAATTCCATTCCTGCTGAAATTTCCAATATACTTGTATCAAACTGATAACCACGTTGTTTTCGTCTAGGATCGTCAGATTCTCCATCAACCCCTTTTAAGTCTGAAAATATTAAAGAAGCTCTAAACGAATGCCTTGGACTTCTATTCCATCTTGCAACAATACCAAAAGCAGGTTGATTTGGCGAAATATAATCTGTTGCACCAACATCACCAATAAAATTACTTCCACCAGCAAATATACCAACCTCATAGATTTGAGCATCAGCCTTATTAATAATAAAAGTACTTAAAATAATTAGAAAAATATACCTCATAAATTTTTCAAAGTTTGCAAATATAACAATTAAGATTTGTGTGTAACAATTTGATGCAAATTGTCTTACTCATTAACAATTTAAAGAGGTATTTATTGTATGATTTAGCTTTAGTTACGTCGATCTTCTCCCCAAAGCAACTTTTTTCGGAGTGTTGCCAAAAAGGCTTCGTCTAATAGTTCTACCATTTTCACAACAAAATCTGCTTTTTTTACAGTAACTGTTGTGGTATTAGATAATGTTACAATCCTTGAATCTAACGACATTAAAAACTGATCTTCTCTACCGCTAACTTTTAAGGTTACTGTTGTATTGTCTGGAATAACCAAAGGGCGTGCGCTTAAATTATGTGGTGCTATTGGAGTTAACACAAAATTATTTGCATCTGGAGCAATTACTGGCCCGCCACAACTTAAAGAATATCCTGTAGAACCTGTGGGCGTAGATAATATGAGTCCATCTGCCCAATATGAGGTTAAATATTCACCGTTAAGATGTGTTTCAACGGTAATCATAGATGTTGTATTTTTTCGACTTAATGCAATTTCGTTAAGTGCAAAACTTGTATTAACAACATCATTATGTCCTGGGTCAGTTGTGACACTTAATAATGAACGTTCAGAAATTTTGTAATCACCATTAAAGATTTCTGATAAGGCTGTTTGAATATCTTCAACTTGTATCGTTGCTAAAAAACCCAAACGTCCTGTATTAATTCCCACTATAGGAATACCTAAATCTCTCACATAAGTTACAGCTCTTAATATAGTACCATCACCTCCTACACTTATTAATAAATCATAACTCGTATCTAATTCGTCAAATGTTTTAACTTCTGAACTATTCTGAATGGCTGTATTTTGAGTTGTTAAAAATTCACTTTCAAAAAAAACAGTGGCATGTTTTAATAACAAAAAATTAAAAAGCTGCTGAACTGTTTCTTGAGTTGTTTCTTTTACATAATTCTGCCCGTAAATTGCTACCTTCATAATTACATATTTAGGTATTTATCGAGATATTGCGAGCGATCTTTTAAACTTTCGATATAAGAATCCTCTTCATGACCTGAAATAATATTATAACTATAACGTCTAAACGTATGAATAACATCATTAATACTAGCGTTACCAATTTTTACCGTTATCCTCACTAAATCGCTATCCATTTTAGAAATAAAAGCGCCTAGTAATTTAGCGTTGTTAGACTCTACAATCTGACTGATTTCACTAAACGAATAATCGTTAATTCCTTTTTCAACAATTAAAATACCGCCTGGCTCTGCAAAAAAAGGTGTTTCATTAAACAAATGAATGATATCATTTAACTCATAATAACCAAGATATTTATTGTTTTGATCTAAGATGGGCATAATATTAGAATCGTTTTGCGCAAACGCTTCGAGCACATCTAACCAAATAGTCGTTGGCCTAACAAAAAAACCTTCTATAGCATAATTACAGTCGCTAATAGAATTAGCACCTTCAAAACAATGCGCATCATTTTCTGAAACACATCCCATATACACACCATCTTTATGAATAGGAATATGCGAATATGTTAACTGATTAAAAAGCAATTTTAAATCGCTTACTTTATCAGTAATACTCAACGGTTTTATATCATTTATCACAAAATCTTGAAGCTCCATTATACAATATTAAATATGTTGCAAATTAATCAAAAATAACCACAAAAAGCTTGCGCTCATTTTTAGAGCTTAGCTTTACTTTTTCTTCAATTTACAAAATTACCATTTTACATTATAACTTTACATTTTTTATACGCGCAACTAAACCATAATCAGAAAAAAAATACTTTATCACAGAGCTGAAAGTTTTCGGTTAAACCCCAAAAGTAAGGTTGAGTTCTGTATTTTTGTAATAGAAAATCTAATAAAATGACCAAATTAAGTGTTAATATAAATAAAATAGCTACGCTAAGAAATAGTCGTGGAGGTGATGTACCAAATGTCGTTCAGTTTGCAAAAGACGTACAGCGTTTTGGAGCTGAAGGTGTTACCATTCACCCAAGACCAGATGAAAGACATATTCGCTACCAAGATGCCTACGACCTGAAACCAGAAGTTTACACAGAATATAATATTGAAGGGAATCCTATCCCCAAATTTATAGATATGGTATTAAAAATTAAGCCAACACAAGTTACCTTGGTACCAGATTCTGTAGATGCCATTACCTCTAATGCAGGTTGGGATACTATAAAACATAAAGATTTTTTAATTGAAGTAATTAAGGAATTTAAAAGTAACGGCATCAGAACATCCATATTTGTAGATCCCGATTTACACCAAATAGAAGGTGCAAAAGCAACCGGAACTGACCGTATAGAACTTTACACTGAAGCTTTTGCTCATCAATATAGCTTAGGAAACAAAGACGCCATAAACCCTTATATGGAATGTGCTGGTTTAGCAAATACCATGCAACTTGGTATTAACGCAGGACATGATTTATCTTTAGATAATATTAAATTCTTTAAAGAAAACATAACGGGTTTGCTGGAAGTTTCTATTGGACACGCTTTAATTGCCGAAAGTCTATACTTAGGTATTGAAAATGTTATTGGGATGTATTTAGAAAAACTGAAATAAAATAAGCTAAAAACACGACGCTTAAAGAAACTTCAAACTCAAAAAACATGAATTTACACTCAAACATAATAGGAGAAGGAAAACCATTTATAATTCTACACGGATTTTTAGGAATGGGTGACAATTGGAAAACCCTAGCCAAACAATTTTCTGAAGCCAATTTTGAAGTTCATCTTATAGACCAGCGTAATCATGGTCGTAGCTTTCATTCTGAAGAATTTGATTACGACGTAATGGCTGAAGATTTAAAAACCTATTGCAAAACCAACAACTTAAAAGAGGTTGTTTTATTAGGCCATTCTATGGGTGGAAAAACAGCAATGCTTTTTGCTACTAAATACCCTGAGTTAGTAAACAACCTTATTGTCGCTGATATCTCTCCACGTTATTACCCTGTACATCATGATGCTATTTTAGAAGGCTTAAGTCAATTAAACTTTTCAGAACTCAAAACCAGAGGCGAAGCAGACAAAGCATTAAGTAATTATGTTCACGAAGTTGGAACTCGTATGTTTCTACTCAAAAATTTATACTGGGTAGAAAAAGGACAATTAGGTTTACGTATTAATTTAGACGTTTTAAAAGCAAACGTTTCTGAGGTAGGAGAAGCGCTTCCTATACATGCAACCTTTCAAAAAGACACGTTGTTTTTAAGAGGTGATCGCTCAGAATATATTGGAGAAGCAGATGAAACTATAATTCATCGACATTTTCCAAATTCTAAAATTATAACAATCTCTAACGCCGGACACTGGTTACACGCAGAAAACCCTAAAGAGTTTTACAAAGCTGTGATGAATTTTGTATCTTAGGTAAACTTAATTAAATATTGAAATTATGAATTTACTGATTAGACTTTTACTAAACGCCTTAGCTGTTTTTGTTTTGGCTAACATACTCAATGGAGTCCATGTAGATGGTTATGTTGGGGCTATTATTGTCGCTGTAGTTTTATCAATTCTTAATTTGCTGGTAAAACCTTTTTTAGTTATCCTTACCTTACCAATTACCATTATGACTTTGGGTATTTTTTTATTAGTCATCAATGCCCTCATCATTCTATTAGCAGATAAACTTGTAGACGGATTTAGTGTCTCAAGTTTTTGGACAGCCATATTATTTAGTATTCTGCTATCTATCTTACAATCATTGCTACAATCCTTTTTAAAAGACGACAAAAAGTAGCTGATATACAAACGCTTAAAACTATTGTTGGGTTGTAAAAAATATTGTATTTTTGCAGCCCAATTTTAGTTTCAAGAAAATGAATATTACAAGAGAAAACATCGACGCATTAAATGCAGTTGTAAAAGTTGATATCGCCAAAGAAGATTACAGCGATAAAGTAGAAAAAATATTAGTAGATTACCGTAAGTCTGCAAACATTCCTGGTTTTAGAAAAGGTCACGTACCAATGGGAATGGTAAAGAAGCAATATGGTAAAGCGGTTTTAGTAGATGAAGTAAATAAATTATTACAAGATGCTCTAGGTAAGTATTTAGTTGAAGAAAAATTAGATGTATTAGGTAACCCGTTACCAAAAGCTCAAGACGATTTAGATTGGGATGCTGAGGCATTTACTTTTGAATTTGAATTAGGTTTAGCACCAGAATTCGATGTAAATCTAAAAAGTAAGAAAGCAATAACGCATTATAATATTGTGGCAGATGACAAGATGATCAACGATCAAGTTGAAAACATCCAAAAGCAATATGGTAAAATTGTTTCTCAAAGCGAAGTAACAAAAGATTCTGAAATTACAGGAACGTTTACAAACGAAGAAAAAGAAATCGATAATTCTACAATGCTTACTTTAGATAAATTGAAAGGAAAAACAAATCCTAAGAAATTTATGGGAGCAAAAGTTGGCGATGTTATTTCACTAAAAACAAAAGGATTATTTAACGATGATCATGATTTAATGACCTTCTTAAAGGTCTCTCACGATGATGCTCATGGTTTAGATATTGATGTGAATTTTACAATCACTGAAATTAACGAACGTGAATTAGCAGATTTAGATCAAGAGTTATTTGATAAATTATTCGGAAAAGGAGTTGTAACATCAGTAACAGAATTAAAAGATAAGATAAAGGAAGATTCAGAAAAGCAATTTGCACAACAAGGTGATCAGAAATTGCTAAATGATGTTACCGAAAACTTAATCGAAAACACAAAATTCGATTTACCAGCAAGCTTCTTACAAAAATGGATGCAAACTGCAGGTGAAGAAGAAATGACTGAAGAGCAAGCTAAAGAAGAATACGAAAAGTCTGAAAAAAGCATGCGCTACCAACTTATTGAAGGTAAATTAATCACAGAGCACAAGCTACAAGTTCAGTTTGAAGAATTAAAGTCTTATGCTATGGAAATGATTAAAGGTCAGATGGCTCAGTTTGGTCAAATGAATCCTTCAGATAAAGAACTAGAAGACATTGCAGCTCGTATCTTAGGAAACCAAGACGAAGTAAAGCGTATGTCTGAGCAATTAATGAGTCAGAAGTTATTAAACTTATACAAAACTGAAGCTAATATTAAAACCAAAGACATCACTTATGATGATTTTGTAAAAGAATTCTATAGCTAATTTTAAAAATATTAAGGCTTAGCCTTAAAACCTTAAAATGTGGTTAACGTTAAAACGGTAACCTAAAAATTATTAGTATCTTTAAGGCGTAAAATGTAAAAATTTTACGCTTTTTTTTGGAATATATTTTTCATAAAAAACTAATATCACACTGAGCACAGTAGCAGTGCTTTATTGAAAAAACATTAATTAAAAGAATTAAAATTCATATGGATTACGGAAAAGAATTTGAAAAATTTGCAATAAAAGACCAAGGTATTAATAGCAATTACTACTCTAAGATTATTGAGAGCATGTACCCTTCTAACATGACGCCTAATATTATTGAAGAACGTCAGATGAACATCGCCGTTTTTGATGTATTCTCGCGTTTAATGATGGATCGTATTATATTTTTAGGCACAGGTGTTAACGACCAAGTAGCCAATATAATCCAAGCACAGTTACTGTTTTTACAAAGTACTGATGCCTCAAAGGATATTCAAATTTATATCAATTCACCAGGAGGTTCTGTATATGCAGGCTTAGGTATTTATGACACAATGCAATTTGTAAAACCAGATGTAGCAACTATATGTACAGGAATTGCGGCTTCAATGGCAGCTGTATTATTATGTGCTGGAGAAAAAGGAAAACGTTCTGCGTTAAAGCATTCTCGTGTAATGATTCACCAAGTAAGTAGCGGAACTCAAGGTCAATTAAGCGATATGCAAATTGCTTTAAAAGAAACCATTAGAGTTAAAGAAGAATTATATGCCGTAATTGCTAAACATTCTGGAAAATCTATTGAACAAGTGGAAAAAGATTCTGATAGAGATTACTGGATGCGTTCTCAAGAAGCTTTAGACTACGGAATGATTGATGAAATTTTAGAACGAAAGTAATTATAACTACTTTCGACTAATTAATTAAACGTAAAATTTAAGATTCTTGCTTTAGCAAGAATTAAAAACATTGAAGATGGCAAAGGAAGAATTAGAATGTTCATTTTGTGGTAGGAAAAAGCCAGAAACCAGCTTACTTATTGCAGGTTTAGATGCACACATCTGTGATCGTTGTATTGAGCAAGCACATGGTATTGTAATAGAAGAATCTAAACAAACTGGTAATTCTGAATTAAGTGCAGAATTAATGCTAAGAAAGCCTAAAGAAATTAAGGGCTTTTTAGATGAATATATTATTGGACAAGAAAACACCAAACGTGTAATGTCTGTTGCAGTTTATAATCACTATAAACGTTTATTACAAGCACCAACAGAAGATGATATTGAAATACAAAAAAGTAATATCATAATGGTTGGGCAAACAGGTACTGGAAAAACATTAATGGCAAAGACTATTGCTAAAATGCTAAATGTACCTCTTGCAATTGTTGATGCAACAGTGTTAACAGAAGCTGGTTATGTAGGTGAAGATGTGGAGAGCATTTTAACACGTTTATTACAAGCTGCAGATTACAATCTTGAAAAAGCACAACGCGGCATCGTTTTTATTGACGAAATTGATAAGATTGCTCGTAAAAGCGATAATCCATCAATTACTAGAGATGTATCTGGAGAAGGCGTACAACAAGCTTTATTAAAACTTTTAGAAGGTACTGTAGTTAATGTACCACCAAAAGGAGGTCGTAAGCATCCAGATCAAAAATTTATTGAAGTAGATACCGAAAACATTTTATTTATTGCTGGTGGAGCATTCGATGGTATTGAACGTGTAATTACGAAACGTTTAAACATGCAAGCTATTGGTTATAGCTCTATAAATAAAGAAAGTGTTGATAAGGATAACATTTTACAATATATTATACCTAAGGATTTAAAAGATTTTGGATTAATTCCTGAAATAATTGGTCGTTTACCTGTATTAACTTACATGGATCCTTTAGATGCTAAAACTTTAAGAGCAATCTTAACAGAACCTAAAAATGCCATTATTAAACAATACAAAAAACTGTTTGAAATGGATGATGTTAATTTTACCATTACAGATGGCGCTTTAGATTATATTGTAGGAAAAGCTATTGAATACAAACTCGGCGCTCGTGGTTTAAGATCGCTTTGCGAAGAAATCTTAACTGAAGCAATGTTTGAATTGCCTGGTTCTGGTGAAACAAAATTAAACATAACTAAGGCTTATGCTGAGGATAGATTAAACAAATCAACATTAAAGAAGTTGAAGGCCGTATCTTAAGTTAGTATTACTTTTAAAATAAAAAACCACAATTTCTAATATTGAAATTGTGGTTTTTTTAGTTCGGGATTGATTAATATAATATTGCTAGCAATATATGTTAAGGGATTGTAAAAGTTAATAGCACATTAATTTTTAGCTAAGATATAAGCCACACTCAAAGTAAGGCGTGTTCGCTTTAATTATTAGGTAAAACACAAGTAATTTTCGTTATACCGTTTTTTTGTGTTTTTTTTCAGGATAAACCGTTGTTGTGCTTATTTTATGGGCACCAAAGCCAATTTATTGGGTATTGAGATGTAATAATTCTTCTAAATAAACTCTATTATTAGATAATCGAGGGACCTTATGTTGGCCTCCAAGTTTATCATTTTCTTTTAACCAATCATAAAACAAATTGGGTCTTGCACTATGAATTGTTGGTTTATTTAACGTCATGTTATTAAAACGCTTAGCCTCATAATCAGAGTTTAAAGCTTTTAAAGCATTGTCAAATAACTCTTCAAAATAAGACATGTTTTTAGGCGGAGTTTTAAACTCAATAATCCACTCATGTGCACCTTTTTCTTTGCCTTCCATAAAAATTGGTGCAGCAGTATAATCTACTATTTCTGCCGATGTACGTTTGCATACACTTTTAAAAGCTTCTTCTGCATTCTCTATAATTAATTCTTCACCAAAAGCATTGATATGATGTTTAGTTCTGCCTGTCACTTTAATTCTATGCGGACTCAGACTTACAAATCGAATCGTATCTCCAATTTTGTATCTCCACAATCCTGCATTAGTTGTAATAACCACAGCATAATTAGTATTTAATTGTACATCACTCAACGGAATCACGATTTGTGATTCGGTACCATAGGCGTCCATTGGAATAAACTCATAAAAAATACCATAATCTAGCATCAACAATAAATCACTAGAACTGTTTTGATCTTGAATAGCAAAAAAGCCTTCAGAGGCATTATATATTTCGTAATATCTAAATTTATTAGAAGGTAAAATAGCCTTGTACTGTTCTACATAAGGATTAAAATTTACTCCACCATGAAAGTAAACTTCTAGATTAGGCCAAATATCAAAAAGACTGTCCTTTCCTGTTTTATCTAGTACATTATTAAGTAAAACTAGCATCCAAGATGGTACACCTGCAAGACTTGTTACATTTTCCTCTATAGTTTCTTCAACTATAGCCTGCATCTTAGTCTCCCACTCGCTCATTAGCGACACTCTATTACTAGGTGTACTGCTAAATTCTGCCCAAAACGGCATATTATCTATAAGAATAGCACTTAAATCTCCAAATACAGTGCCGTTCTCTTTGTATAATTCTTTACTACCACCTAACCTTAAGCTTTTACCTGTAAACAACTGTGCATCTTCATTATTATTTAAATACATACATAATAAATCTTTGCTTGCTGCATAATGGCAATCTTCTAAAGATTCGAGACTTACAGGAATAAATTTACTTTTAGCGTTAGTCGTTCCACTAGACTTAGCAAACCATTTTATAGGTCTAGGCCAGAAAATATTTTGTTCGCCATTACGCGAACGTTCTATTAAAGGTTGGAACTCTTCGTAATTTACAATTGGTATACGCTCGTTAAATTCTCTATACGTTTTTATAGAATCAAAGTCATATTTTCTACCTATTTCTGTGTCTTTTGCTACTTTTAACAAGCTAAAAAGCAATTCATTCTGTACTTCGTTTGGGTATTTTAAAAACAGTTCAATTTGATGGAATCGTTTTTTCAAAAACCATGAAGCTATAGAATTTACAATAGGAATTGGCATAGATTGGCTATCTTTACGAGATAAATGAATGCTAAAAATACTAAAATTCTTTTATGGTTTACACAGGAGTCCTCACAAAAATGCAAACTGAATTTTTAGAGCCAATTCAATACTATTTGGTCTTTAAACATGATTTTATTCACGTGAATCAATTATTAAACAAAACCATTGACATAAAACTTGTTGGACATCAATGTTTAAGCTGTGGATTAGATAGGCCTATTTACCGCCAAGGCTTTTGTAAAACTTGCTTTTTTGACAAACCACTTGCAGGAGATTGGATAATGCGACCAGAATTAAGTACAGCACATTTAGACAAAGAAGATAGAGATTTAGACTACGAGAAAAAAGTGCAATTGCAACCACATATTGTGTATTTAGCCAATTCTAGTAACGTAAAAGTTGGAGTAACTAGAAAAAGTCAAGTACCAACACGTTGGATTGACCAAGGCGCTCATGAAGCTGTTGAAATTGTAGAAGTACCCAACCGCTATTTAGCAGGCATTACTGAAGTTGCTTTAAAAGATCATGTTGCTGATAAGACCAATTGGCGAACTATGCTAAAAAATGATATTAAAGATGAAGATTTGTTAGCATGGAGACAAAAATTAAAGCCATACATACCTGAAGAAGCACAACCCTATTTTATTGAAAACAATTCTGAAACACACATACATTTTCCTGTAGAACAATACCCTTTAAAACCTAAAAGCCTTAATCTAAGTAAAACTCCAAATTATTCTGGAAAATTAGTTGGTATTAAAGGACAATATTTCATTTTTGAAGATAATACGGTTTTTAATGTAAGAGCTAACGAAGGGTCGGTTGTAGAATTAACGGTTTAAAAACACTGTCAGTTTGAGCCCAATCGAAAACCTTAAAAACCTGATTATATTTTGATTCATGAGCTTCCTTTTTCCAAAGGGATTGGTTACTTAAAATAAGACAACAAATCAGACTTCTTTGAAGCTGATACCATAATCTCTTTACCATTACTTAAGACCACACTTCCTCCTTTGCCTTTTACATATTTCACTATTTCATTGACGTTGACTAAGTAACTTTTGTGAACTCTAGCAAAATTGGAATCTTTTAGACTTTCTTCAATATACTTTAAAGTTTTACTCACAAGTTTCTTCTTATTATTGTTTAGATATATTTCGGTGTAGTTATCATCAGCCTTACAATACATAATGTCTACAGTTTCTATAACTTCGAAGCCATCTTGTTGTGGAATGGTAATTTTACCACTCACAACATTCGTTTTTGGCACTAAAACTTGATCTTGCAATGCATCTTCCTTTGTTCTAATTTCTGTTACATAATCTACAGCCTTTATCAACTCATCAATAGAAATGGGTTTCATTAAATAATAAGACGCATGTGCATTTAACGCATCTATGGCATAATGGTTATAAGCGGTTACAAATATGGTTTCAAAATTAACATCTCCAACTTTATCTAATAAATCAAAGGCATTACCATAAGGCATTTCTACATCTAAGAACACTACGTCTAAATCATTATTTCTAATTAACACTAAGGCTTCTTCAACATTAGCAGCTTCACCTAGGATTGAAATATTAGGACAATACTTCGTCAAATAATTCCTTAGAATTAATCTACTATTTTCTTCGTCTTCTACTATTATGGCGTTTAATTTCATATTCATTTCCTGCTAAAGCAGTAATCTTTTTAATTATACTTCTATTAAATAATGCACTTTGACTGTATTCAATGTGACATTTAATCCTTTTTTAAGGTTACAACTACTTTTGTTCCTGCATCTTCCAATTCTTGAAAATCAGCAATCGTTACATCTACTTTATCTTTATACATTTCATTTAAAATGGCAACACGTTTTTTAATGTTAGTCATTCCTTTAGAATTTTGCTTTTTCTGATGGTCTGTTTTCAAAGTTTTAGAGCGCTCCCTTCCAATTCCATCATCTGAAATAGTGATGGTTATTTCGTCTTTAGATTTTGGCTGAATATGAATATGCAAATGCCCTTTATCTTTTTTATAGCGCAAGCCATGCCATACCGCATTTTCGATGTACGGTTGTAATAGCATTGGTGGAATCTGGAATTCTTCAACATCTATGGTTTCATCGACATCTATAGCATAATCAAATTTATCTTGAAACCTAAAATGCTCTAATTTGGTGTATAAATTCAACAATTCTATTTCTTTTTTCAATGGAATAAAATCCTCTTCACTATTCTCCAAAACCGCACGCATTAATTGTGAGAAATCTGACAAATATTTATTAGCAGTACGTTCATCATTTGTTGCTATAAAGGTATTCACAGAGTTTAACGCATTAAAAATAAAATGCGGATTCATTTGACTTCGCAACGATTTTAAGGCCAACAAATTATTTGCTAAGCGTTGTTGCTTTATATATTTAAACATTAAAAAACCTGTAATTAAAAGTAATACCAAACCACCTATTAACGAATAAATAATAAGTTGTTGACTTTTGTTTCGTTCTTGTGTTAACTCGTAAGTACTCTTAGATAAGGCGCGATCACTTTCTAAAGATGTTATTCTATTTTGTTGTTCAGCAATATTTCGGCTAAAACGCGCTGCTTGGGAAATTTTCTGAATTTTTTTAGCGTATAATTCATCTACAACATCTTTATACTCGTCATTATAAGCTATCGTTTTTTCAGTATTTCCTAATCTAGCATTAACTTCAGATAGCTTACGAGTTGCATCTAATTTTACATCTAAATCGCCTTTTTCGCCAGCCTCTTCCCTACTTTTTTCTAAATATGGTATAGCTTTAGTTAAATCATTACTTAACAAATACGCATTACCAATTTTATAATTTTGCTTTTGAGAAGTAATAGGGCTTTCATTACTTATAACAGAATCATTTTCAATGTCTTTTATCCCTTCTATAGCCAATTTCCTTAATACAATTTCACTTTCATAATCTGCATTATCACTATTAAATTCGGCCACTTTCACTTGTTCTTCAACAGCCCTTTTTTTATTCTCTTTTTCTGCTAATTTTAAAGAATTACTAAAGTAACTTTTTGCCTTATTCGTTTGTCCTTGAACACTATAAACCTGTGCTATTTTAGAATTTAAGTCGGTAACTTTTGGTGCTATTAGGTGTTTGTTAGCCACCTCTAATCCATCTTCGTAAGCCGTAATAGCTTTAGTATAATCCTTAATTTTCACATAAGCATCACCAACACCTTCAAACCAAACTACCCTATCATAATTAGGTAACGATTTTTGATCCATCGTTTTATATGTATAAAGACTTGTTGTAAAATCATCATTATCTAGATAAGACTTTGCTAATTTTAACTGAGCAGAAGATGTCTTTGCATTTTGAAGACTAATTTTATATGCAGAAATTGCCAAATCAAACTGTTTCCAATGTCTATATATATCTCCTAACAACTCATGCGCTTCTGCACTTTGTTCTGTATTAATATCTACATTTAAGGCATTACCAATAAACTTAATACTCTTTTCTGCATCTTTTTTGAGATAGGCATCTGCAGAATCAATCATTTGATTAAAGCGTTTAAAATCCCCTTTAAGCTTAGAACGTAAGCCAGACTGTTTAGAATCTATAACTTCAATCGTAATACGTTCGTTGGACTTTATGGTATAATATATGGTTTCAAAATCTTTATGGCTAATAATTAACTCATCACCAATCTTGGCCATTACATTAAATGTTCCATCAAAATTAGTTCTTGTGTATTTCCCGCCATTCACTAATATCTCAACGTCACGATAAGGTGTATGTGAACTTTTTTCATAGACTGAGCCTCTAATGGCAAACACAGCCTCATTAGTTCTTTTGCCTATTTCATTTTGCTGTCCAAAGGATAAAAATCCTACTAGGCAAAACAATAATAGAAAACAATATGTTCTAGATATTTTCACTTACACAATTTATTTGTTGGACTAAACTTACATACTTTATTTGGTTTCAAAAAATGGACCGTTTAGAAGTGGGGCCTTTTTCACTAATAAAAAGCCTAGGCTACTAAATAAATCGTCGGTTTTACTCAGCCAAAAGCCCTCTTTACGCATTCTTGTTTTTTAGCACTGTTTTTTAGACAGAGCTTTACCCATAAATCAAAAAACAATATTAAACATGAAAACAATCAATTTAGGATTAGTGCTTTTACTCATAAGTAGCATTACTATTTCTGCACAACACAGAGGGAATTATAATGAAATTACAAGCGACATTTCGAGACAAAATATTTTAAGCTCTGGAAATGCCAAAATCTACAATCCAACGGTTCAGCAACAAATAAATCAAACACTTTACCCAAGCAATGTATTAACAGTAGATGTAAAAGCATTACAAAATGCTAGTGCCACAACATATACTGCCATTTTTAACCTCTCTCAAATAGGACCTTCTGCAGAAAAGACAAACCAATTAATGAAAGAACGTATAGACAGTATTAAGTATCGTTTAAATGCTAAAGGCATTACTCAAAAAAATATAGCTATTGATGTCATTTCGTTCATTCCTATTTACGAAGTCGAAGTCACAAAAAAATTATTCAGTAAAACATATACCGAAGTTCCTAAAGGCTTTGAATTACAACAAAACATTCACATTCAATTTACAAAAACCAATCAATTTGAATCTATTTTAGAAGCCTGTGCGCAAAGCGAAGTTTATAATTTAGTTAAGGTTGATTATTACATTGACAACATTCAGGAGGTTTATAAAAACCTTCAAGATGAATTATTAAAACTTATTGATGAGAAAAAAAATTATTATCAAGCTTTAGGCTTTGACATGGCGACTTATGATATAGCAATTGCAGATGATAAATATTGTTATTTCCCAAAGGATTTCTACCAAAGCTACCAAGCTTATAATAGCGTTTCTGTTGAAGCTTTAGATAAAAATAAAGGTATTACAACAGCAAAAAAACAAACCTCATACTATTACCAGCCCTTGACTTACGAAAATTACGATGTGGTTATTAATCCTTCCATTTTAGAACCTGTTGTTCAAATAGGTATGAATATAAAACTTGTTTTTACCCCTAAACCTAAAGAGAAAAAAGAAACCCCTAAGATAGAAACAAAAATAGACCATAAGTATTATATAATTTCTCCAAACGGCACTATTGATGTTAAGGAACTAAACACTAAAAAATAAAACATATGAAAACTCCATTTAAAACTTTAATCCTTGCTGTGAGCTTAGTATCACTTTTGGCTTGCAATGCAAATTCAAAAAATAGAACTCAAGATTTAGCAATCTCTGAAATAGTAATTAAAACAACTTCAAAAAATAAAAACCCAGAAATTAAAGTCGCTCTATTATTAGACACCAGCAATAGTATGGATGGTTTAATAGACCAAGCCAAAGCACAACTTTGGAAGATTGTAAATGAATTATCCTATGCTAAGTGTGAAGATAAAAGTCCTAATCTTAAAATCGCACTTTACGAATACGGCAACGATAACCTTAACGCAGAAGAAGGTTATTTAAGACAAGTTATTGCTTTTAGTGATGATTTGGATGAAATTTCAAAATCATTATTTTCATTAACTACAAATGGTGGTAATGAGTACTGCGGAAAAGTAATTGAAACTGCGCTCAATCAATTAGAATGGGGAAGTAGTAATAATGATCTAAAACTTATTTTCATTGCAGGAAACGAGCCGTATTCACAAGGAAATGTAAGTTATAAAGAGGCATCAAAGTTCGCACACAATAATGATGTAACCGTCAATACTATTTTCTGTGGCGATTATAACCAAGGGATTTCAACCAAATGGAAAGATGGAGCCGATTTAACACATGGAAATTATATGGCAATTAATCATAATGAAGCAACTGTTCATATTGCTTCACCTTACGATGACAAAATTTTAGAACTCAATGAAAAATTAAATCAAACCTATATTGCTTATGGAAGTGCTGGTAGAGCCAAAATGGAAATGCAAGCAGAACAAGATTCAAATGCAAGAAGCTATAATAAAGCAAATGCAGTGAGCAGAACCGTTAGTAAAAGTTCTCGTCTGTATAAAAACAGCTCTTGGGATTTGGTAGATGCCGAAAAAGAAAAAGATTTTTCTTATGAAGCGCTAGATAACAAACAACTACCAAAAGAATTACAAGGGAAATCTAAATCTGAAATTAAGTCCTTTATTGAAAAGAAATCTAAAGAGCGTAACAAACTTCAAGATCAAATTGTTGCATTAAATATAAAACGTCGGAATTATGTTACACAACAAAGCAATGATGCTACAAACAATTTAGAAACGGCTATGATAAAAGCATTAAAAACTCAAGCCGAAAAGAAAAATTATAAATGGGAATAATTAAGTAAAAAGAAAAAGGCTCAATTTACATTGAGCCTTTTTTATATATAAAAAATATACTATTAATTTACCGCAGGACAGTTACATTCATATTTCTCTCTTCTACAATTAAAATTGAAACCAAGAGTTAATTGATGAAAACCACCTGTATTAAAGTTTACAGTATTTGCTTGATAAGAATACGTATAAGCAAACACAAAATTGTTATAATCAATTCCTAAAAATGGAGTAATGTACTGTAGCTTTTGGTTACTAACACCAGATCCATCTTGAAATTCTGCACCATCTAAACTTCTTCTATAAGATAATCCACCCCAAACTTTACCAAAATCCATTTCTTTATAAACTTTAGCATTGATATCAATAGATGATTCTTTTGTCGCATCTCTATACATATACATTAAAGAAGGCTCATAACTCCACTCACTACCAAACTTACTGAAAGTGTAACCTGAAGAAAGTAAATAAGTTCTTAGATTTTTAAATTCGAAACCACTTATACGATTCCAGTTAATACCTTCATTATCTAAAATATTTTTAGCTGTAAAATGGGCATAAAAATCTATAAAATGATAAGAAAAACCGAAGTCAATATTAAAGTTAGTATCACTTTGTACTATATACCCAACAGCATCATCTAAAGGCTCACCTGGAACTAACCAACTTGTTTCATCTAATTTATACTGAAGAAATCCAGCACTTAAACCAAATGACAACATATTTAAATCAATCTCATTTCTTGAAAACATTAAATGATAAGCAAATGTTGCATAACCACCAACTGTTGAGTGGTAACCATTTGCGTCATTAAAAAGAATTCCTCCAATCGCAACAGGAGAATCACCTAATCTTCCGTTCATACTTAATGTTTGAACACTTGGTGCATCATCAACACCAAACCATTGTTGCCTTGCTGTTAGCCTTATTTTGGCACAATTAGCAACACCAGCCATAGAGGGGTGAATTAAATAA
Source organism: Winogradskyella psychrotolerans (assembly GCF_018860565.1). Taxonomy (GTDB): domain Bacteria; phylum Bacteroidota; class Bacteroidia; order Flavobacteriales; family Flavobacteriaceae; genus Winogradskyella; species Winogradskyella damuponensis. The sequence continues at coordinate 310 of NZ_JAHKPS010000029.1, read as the reverse complement.
TAATTATCCGTTAAATAATCCGAATAAATAGGAATTCCCTCTTGGGCAAAACTAAAATTTGCCAAAAAAGCTATAAATGCTACTAAACAATACTTTTTTAATTTCATAATTTTTTATCGTTTCAAGGTAAAATGGGCTTTATATTCTTTACGTTCATTAGTTATTGGTTCGTTGTATTCTACTCTAAACCAATAGTCGCTTGTTGGTAATGCGTTACCATTATACGTTCCGTTCCAACCGTTTCCATCTGGACTCAATTGTTTTAATAATTTTCCGTAACGGTCAAATATGTAAATTTTTGCACTACTTC